>NZ_JBIAPF010000037.1:0-1641 GCF_042888135.1 Streptomyces sp. NPDC003247 | reverse complement strand
TTCCGCACCCGTTTGAGGAACTCGTGGGTCGCCGGGAGGTTCTCGCAGTTGGTGCCCTCCTCGGCGTACAGGTAGGGCACGGCGTCGAGGCGGAAGCCGTCGATGCCCAGGTCCAGCCAGAACCTCAGCGCGGAGATCATCTCCTCCTGGACGGCCGGGTTCTCGTAGTTGAGGTCCGGCTGGTGGGAGAAGAAGCGGTGGAAGAAGTACTGCTTGCGGACGGGGTCGTAGGTCCAGTTGGAGACCTCGGTGTCGACGAAGATGATGCGGGCGTCGGCGTACTGCTTGTCGTCGTCGGCCCACATGTAGTAGTCGCCGTAGGGGCCGTCGGGGTCTTTGCGGGACTCCTGGAACCACGGGTGCTGGTCGCTGGTGTGGTTCATGACGAAGTCGATGATGACGCGCATGCCGCGTTGGTGGGCGGCGTCGACGAATTCCACGAAGTCGGCGAGGTCGCCGAATTCGGGGAGGACGGCGGTGTAGTCCGAGACGTCGTAGCCGCCGTCCCTCAAAGGCGATTTGAAGAACGGGGGGAGCCAGAGGCAGTCGACGCCCAGCCATTGCAGGTAGTCGAGTTTGGCGGTGAGGCCCTTCAGGTCGCCGACGCCGTCGCCGTTGCTGTCCTGGAAGGAGCGGACGAGGACTTCGTAGAAGACCGCGCGTTTGAACCACTCGGGGTCGCGGTCCTTCGCGGGGGTGTCCTCGAAGGTGTCCGGAACGGGCTCGTTGACGATCATCGTGTGGGTGACCCTCCGATCTGCGGGTTGGACGGTCGCAGGACGGTGCCGTGCTCGTCCGGGGGACTGTCCCCGGACTCCGGGCCGACGGTCAGCACATGGGCGCCGCCCGGTCCGAGACGCACGTAGTTGGCCCTGCCCCAGTAGTAGGTCTCGCCGGTGAGCAGATCGCGCACCGGCGCCGACTCGTGCCATTCCAGGCCGAGTTGCGGCATGTCCAACGAGACCGTCGCCTCCTGGGTGTGGTGGGGGTCGAGGTTGACGACCACCAGAACCGTGTTCGAACCGCTCCGCTTCGAGTAGGCGATCACCGCGTCCTTGTCGGCGTGGTGGAAGTGCAGGTCGCGCAGTTGGCGCAGGGCCGGGTTCGTCCGCCGGATGCCGTTGAGGCGGGTGATGAGGGGGGCGATGGTGCGGCCCTCGCGTTCGGCGGCGGCCCAGTCGCGGGGTTTGAGCTGGTACTTCTCGGAGTCGAGGTACTCCTCGCCGCCCTCGCGCAGGGGGGTGTTCTCGCAGAGTTCGTAGCCGCTGTAGATGCCCCAGGTGGGGGAGAGGGTGGCGGCGAGCACGGCGCGGGCCTCGAAGGCGGGGCGGCCGCCGTGCTGGAGGTGGGCGTGGAGGATGTCGGGGGTGTTGACGAAGAGGTTGGGCCGCATGAAGGAGGCGGCCTCCCCCGTCAGTTCGGTGAGGTACTGCGTCAGTTCGTCCTTGGTGTTGCGCCAGGTGAAGTAGGTGTAGGACTGCTGGAAGCCGATCTGGGCGAGGGTGTGCATCATCGCCGGGCGGGTGAAGGCCTCGGCGAGGAAGATGACGTCGGGGTCGGTGCGGTTGATGCCGGCGATGACCCGTTCCCAGAAGACGACGGGTTTGGTGTGGGGGTTGTCGACGCGGAAGATCCGCACGC
>NZ_JBIAPF010000036.1:0-1747 GCF_042888135.1 Streptomyces sp. NPDC003247 | reverse complement strand
AGTGCCAGGGTGAGCAGCGGGCCGACTGCCAGCAGCACGGCGAGGGCCGCGTAGCCGGTGGTGAGCGTCGAGACGGTGGCCACGCCGGCGACGAGCAGGGGGCCGCCGGCGTCGCCGAGTTCGCGGCCGAGTTCGGCTGATCCCATGGTCTGGCCCATGCGTTCTACGGGGGTGGAGGCGGCCAGGGCGGCGAAGCCGAGCGGGGTGATCAGCCCGGTGCCGGTTCCGATGAGAGCGGCGGCGAGCAGGACGCCGGCCAGGCCGGGCAGCATGGCGGCCGCGAGGCCGGCGGCGGTGATGAGCAGTCCGCTGAGCAGTCCGGTGCGGGTGGTCAGGCGTCCGGCGTCGAGGGCGCGGCCGGCCTTGGGCTGGACGACGGCGGCTGTGGCGGCGAGGACGGAGACGGCGGCGCCGGTGGCGATGGTGCCGAGTCCGGCCGCGGCGCCGGAGACGGGCAGGAAGCCCACGCCGACGGAGAGCGCGGCGGTGGCGGCGGCGAGGGCTGCGGTGGGTGCGAGGAAGGAGCGGTCGGCCAGGCGGCGGGCGAGGTCGGCGACGGTCTGCCGCTTGCGGGGCAGCGGTGGCACGGCGGGCACGGCGAGGGCGGCCCACAGGGCGACGGCGGCCGCGCACAGGGCCATGACCGTGAACAGCAGGCGCAGGCCGCCGGCCCAGACCAGGAGCCCGCCGAGGAGCGGGCCGAGGGTGTAGCCGATGGACTTGTAGAAGCCGTAAGAGCCGAAGGCGCGCCCGCGCTTGGCGGCCGGGTTGAGGCGGGCGACCATCGCGGAGGCCGAGGGGGAGAAGGCGGAGGCGGCGGCGCCCTGGCCGAGGCGGGCGGCCCACAGCCATCCGGGGCTGTCGGCGATCGCGTACAGCGCGGAGGCACCGGCGAAGGCGACGAGGCCGCCGAGGAGGACCGGCTTGCCGCCGATGCGGTCGGCGAGCGAGCCGAAGACGGGCTTGAGGAAGACCTCGGCGCCGTCGTAGAGGGCGAGCAGGCCGCCCAGGACGAGCAGGGAGGTGACGGCGTCCTCGGAGAAGCCGCCGAGGTTGGCGGCGATGCCGTGGGCGCCGAAGGCGGTCGTGAACCCGGCCGCGTACAGGGGCCACATGGCCCGTCTCGGGGCGACCGGGGCTATGGGCTGAGCGGTCACGACGGCTCCTCGTCGGTGGTGTGCAGCGCGTTGAAGACGCGCTCGGAGTAGTCCTCGCAGACGGCGGCGCACTGCTTGAGCCGGCGGCCGGCCTCGGCTGCCTCGGGGGCGCCGAAGACGTCCCGGGCGGTCAGATCGCGGTGCCAGCGGCGCAGCCGCTCCAGGCTCTGCTCCTCTTCCTCCAGCTCGGCCAGGGTGAACTTGGCGATCCGGATCTCCTTGGCGATCTCCTCCTCGAACTTGGCGCAGTCGGCGAGGAACTCCGCCCAGTCCGCGGAGCGGGCGGCGGTGAACATCTCCCGGAAGCGGGCCGCGTCCTGGCCGGAGCGGCCGGACGCCTGGAGCGTCACGCCCTGGCCGCCGGCACTGTCGGTGAGGTCGAGGGCACGCCGGACCCCGTCGGCGAAGACCGGTACCTCCGGCACCGCCCAGATGCCCTGCCCCAGAGAAAGGGCGCCGATCTTGCGCAGTTCCCGCCACACCGCCACACGGTGCCGGGACGGGTCGGCGGGCAGCTTGATCACCAGGATCAGCCACCGGAAAGCCTGCTCCTCATTCGTCACGATCAAGAATGTAGCAGGCGTTACATC
>NZ_JBIAPF010000035.1:1946-3327 GCF_042888135.1 Streptomyces sp. NPDC003247 | reverse complement strand
CGTAGGTCTGTCTTCGGATGCCGGCCCCGGTGAAGCATCAGGTTCTCTGGTGTGTGACGGGTGGCTGGTCGTTGTTTGAGAACTGCACAGTGGACGCGAGCATCTGTGGCCAAGTTTTTAAGGGCGCACGGTGGATGCCTTGGCACCAGGAACCGATGAAGGACGTGGGAGGCCACGATAGTCCCCGGGGAGTCGTCAACCAGGCTTTGATCCGGGGGTTTCCGAATGGGGAAACCCGGCAGTCGTCATGGGCTGTCACCCGCTGCTGAACACATAGGCAGTGTGGAGGGAACGCGGGGAAGTGAAACATCTCAGTACCCGCAGGAAGAGAAAACAACCGTGATTCCGGGAGTAGTGGCGAGCGAAACCGGATGAGGCCAAACCGTTTACGTGTGAGACCCGGCAGGGGTTGCGTGAGCGGGGTTGTGGGATCTCTCTTCCACGGTCTGCCGGCCGTGGGACGAGTCAGAAACCGTTGATGTAGGCGAAGGACATGCGAAAGGTCCGGCGTAGAGGGTAAGACCCCCGTAGTCGAAACGTCAGCGGCTCGTTTGAGAGACACCCAAGTAGCACGGGGCCCGAGAAATCCCGTGTGAATCTGGCGGGACCACCCGCTAAGCCTAAATATTCCCTGGTGACCGATAGCGGATAGTACCGTGAGGGAATGGTGAAAAGTACCCCGGGAGGGGAGTGAAATAGTACCTGAAACCGTGTGCCTACAAGCCGTGGGAGCGTCGGACATCAGCTTGCTGGTGTCTCGTGACTGCGTGCCTTTTGAAGAATGAGCCTGCGAGTTTGCGGTGTGTTGCGAGGTTAACCCGGGTGGGGTAGCCGTAGCGAAAGCGAGTCCGAACAGGGCGTTTTAGTAGCACGCTCAAGACCCGAAGCGGAGTGATCTAGCCATGGGCAGGTTGAAGCGGAGGTAAGACTTCGTGGAGGACCGAACCCACCAGGGTTGAAAACCTGGGGGATGACCTGTGGTTAGGGGTGAAAGGCCAATCAAACTCCGTGATAGCTGGTTCTCCCCGAAATGCATTTAGGTGCAGCGTCGTGTGTTTCTTGCCGGAGGTAGAGCACTGGATAGGCGATGGGCCCTACCGGGTTACTGACCTTAGCCAAACTCCGAATGCCGGTAAGTGAGAGCGCGGCAGTGAGACTGTGGGGGATAAGCTCCATGGTCGAGAGGGAAACAGCCCAGAGCATCGACTAAGGCCCCTAAGCGTACGCTAAGTGGGAAAGGATGTGGAGTCGCACAGACAACCAGGAGGTTGGCTTAGAAGCAGCCACCCTTGAAAGAGTGCGTAATAGCTCACTGGTCTAGTGATTCCGCGCCGACAATGTAGCGGGGCTCAAGCGTACCGCCGAAGTCGTGTCATTGCAG
>NZ_JBIAPF010000035.1:0-1850 GCF_042888135.1 Streptomyces sp. NPDC003247 | reverse complement strand
CTGTGATGGGTAGGGGAGCGTCGTCTGCCGGGTGAAGCAGCACCGGAAGGTAGTTGTGGACGGTTGACGAGTGAGAATGCAGGCATGAGTAGCGATTCACACGTGAGAAACGTGTGCGCCGATTGACTAAGGGTTCCTGGGTCAAGCTGATCTGCCCAGGGTAAGTCGGGACCTAAGGCGAGGCCGACAGGCGTAGTCGATGGATAACCGGTTGATATTCCGGTACCCGCTGTGAAGCGTCAAACATCGAATCCAGTGATGCTAAGGCCGTGAAGCCGTTCCGGACCCTTCGGGGAATGGAAAGTGGTGGAGCCGCCGGCCCAAGTTGGTAGTAGGTGAGTGATGGGGTGACGCAGGAAGGTAGTCCATCCCGGGCGGTGGTTGTCCCGGGGTAAGGGTGTAGGCCGTGCGATAGGTAAATCCGTCGCACACAAGGCTGAGACCTGATGCCGAGCCGATTGTGGTGAAGTGGATGATCCTATGCTGTCGAGAAAAGCCTCTAGCGAGTTTCATGGCGGCCCGTACCCTAAACCGACTCAGGTGGTCAGGTAGAGAATACCGAGGCGTTCGGGTGAACTATGGTTAAGGAACTCGGCAAAATGCCCCCGTAACTTCGGGAGAAGGGGGGCCACATCCGGTGATGGGCTTTGCGCCTTGAGCTGGGGGTGGCCGCAGAGACCAGCGAGAAGCGACTGTTTACTAAAAACACAGGTCCGTGCGAAGCCGTAAGGCGATGTATACGGACTGACGCCTGCCCGGTGCTGGAACGTTAAGGGGACCGGTTAGCTCACTTTCGGGTGGGCGAAGCTGAGAACTTAAGCGCCAGTAAACGGCGGTGGTAACTATAACCATCCTAAGGTAGCGAAATTCCTTGTCGGGTAAGTTCCGACCTGCACGAATGGCGTAACGACTTCTCGACTGTCTCAACCATAGGCCCGGTGAAATTGCACTACGAGTAAAGATGCTCGTTTCGCGCAGCAGGACGGAAAGACCCCGGGACCTTTACTACAGTTTGATATTGGTGTTCGGTTCGGCTTGTGTAGGATAGCTGGGAGACTGTGAAGCAGGGACGCCAGTTCTTGTGGAGTCGTCGTTGAAATACCAGTCTGGTCGTGCTGGATGTCTAACCTGGGTCCGTGATCCGGATCAGGGACAGTGTCTGATGGGTAGTTTAACTGGGGCGGTTGCCTCCTAAAGGGTAACGGAGGCGCCCAAAGGTTCCCTCAGCCTGGTTGGTAATCAGGTGTTGAGTGTAAGTGCACAAGGGAGCTTGACTGTGAGACCGACGGGTCGAGCAGGGACGAAAGTCGGGACTAGTGATCCGGCGGTGGCTTGTGGAAGCGCCGTCGCTCAACGGATAAAAGGTACCCCGGGGATAACAGGCTGATCTTCCCCAAGAGTCCATATCGACGGGATGGTTTGGCACCTCGATGTCGGCTCGTCGCATCCTGGGGCTGGAGTCGGTCCCAAGGGTTGGGCTGTTCGCCCATTAAAGCGGTACGCGAGCTGGGTTTAGAACGTCGTGAGACAGTTCGGTCCCTATCCGCTGCGCGCGTAGGAATATTGAGAAGGGCTGTCCCTAGTACGAGAGGACCGGGACGGACGAACCTCTGGTGTGCCAGTTGTTCTGCCAAGGGCATGGCTGGTTGGCTACGTTCGGGAGGGATAACCGCTGAAAGCATCTAAGCGGGAAGCCTGCTTCGAGATGAGTATTCCCACCCACTTGATGGGGTAAGGCTCCCAGTAGACGACTGGGTTGATAGGCCGGATCTGGAAGCACGGTAACGTGTGGAGGTGACCGGTACTAATAGGCCGAGGGCTTGTCCTCAGTTGCTCGCGTCCACTGTGTT
>NZ_JBIAPF010000034.1:0-5018 GCF_042888135.1 Streptomyces sp. NPDC003247 | reverse complement strand
ACCACCTCCCTCAACGGCCGCTCCAACCCCGCATCCACCTGCCCACACACCTCGTCGAACACCGCCGCGAACTCCGGCACCGACCCGTACAACTCCCGCCCCATCCCCCACCGCTGCGCCCCCTGCCCCGTGAACACGAAGGCGAGGCCCGCGGGGCCGCCGGGTGCGTGGCCGGTGATCAGCTCGGGGCCCGCGGAACCGGAGGCCAGGGCGGCGAGCTGCTCCAGCAGCCCGTCCCTGTCCCCGGCGACGGCCACGGCCCGGTGTTCGAACGCCGTTCGCGTCGTGGCCAGCGAGAGACCGACGTCGGCCGGACGCACCCGCGGGTGTTCCACGACGAAGTCGTGCAGGCGGCGGGCCTGGGCCCGTACGGCGTCCGCCGAACGCCCCGACACCACCCACGGCAGCACCGCCGGACCATCCGGCACGGGCTCGGCGGCCGGGGCCTCGGTCGCGGGCGCCTCCTCCAGCACGACGTGTGCGTTGGTGCCGCTGATGCCGAAGGAGGAGACGGCGGCGCGGCCGGGGCGGTCCCCGGCGTGCGGCCAGGGCCGTTCGTCCGTGAGGAGCTCCACCGTGCCGGCGCTCCAGTCGACGTGCGGGGTGGGCGCGTCGACGCCGAGCGTCCTGGGCAGCACGCCGTGCCGCATCGCCTGGACCATTTTGATCACGCCGCCGACGCCCGCGGCGGCCTGGCTGTGCCCGATGTTGGACTTCAGGGACCCCAGGTACAGCGGACGGCGGCCCTCGCGGTCGCTGCCGTACGTCGCGATGATCGCCTCGGCCTCGATGGGGTCGCCGAGGCGGGTGCCGGTGCCGTGGGCCTCGACGACGTCCACGTCGGCCGGAGCGAGCCGGGCGTCGGCCAGGGCCTCGCGGATGACGCGTCGCTGGGCGGTGCCGTTGGGGGCGGTGAGCCCGTTGGAGGCACCGTCCTGGTTGACGGCCGTACCGCGGACGACGGCGAGCACCCGGTGTCCGTGGCGGCGGGCGTCGGAGAGCCGCTCCACCACGAGCATGCCCGCGCCCTCGGCCCAGGCGGTGCCGTCCGCGGCGGCCGCGAAGGGCTTGCACCGGCCGTCGGGGGCCAGCCCGCGCTGCCGGGAGAACTCCAGGAACATGCCGGGCGTGGCCATCACCGTCACGCCGCCGACCAGGGCGAGCGTGGACTCCCCGGAACGCAGGGAGCGCACCGCGGTGTGCAGCGCGACGAGGGACGACGAGCAGGCCGTGTCGAGGGTGACGGCCGGCCCGTTCAGGCCGAGCTGGTAGGCCACGCGGCCGGACATGACGCTGGCCGTGCTGCCGGTGAGCACATGTCCCTCGACGTCCCGGGAGGCCTCGTGCATACGGGGGCCGTAGTCGGGGGCCATCGCGCCGACGAAGACGCCGGTGCGGCTGCCCCGCAGGGACCTCGGGTCGAGCCCGGCGCGTTCCACGGCCTCCCAGGCGGTCTCCAGCAGCAGTCGCTGCTGCGGGTCCATGGCCAGCGCGTCCCGCGGGGAGATGCCGAAGAAGGCAGCGTCGAACTCGCCGACGCCCCGCAGGAATCCGCCGTGGCGCACATAGGTGCGTCCCGGCCGCTCGGGGTCCGGGTCGTACAGGCCGTCGCTCCAGCCCCGGTCCGCGGGGAAGGCGGAGATGACGTCGCGGCCCTCGGCGACGACCCGCCACAGGTCGTCGGGCGAGGAGACGCCTCCCGGGTACCGGCACGCCATGCCGACGATGGCGATCGGTTCGTGGCCGGCGGCCGGTTCGTGCCCCGTGGCCGGTTCGTGCCCCGTGGCCGGTTCGTGGCGCGCGGCGTCGTCGGCCGCCGCGGTCGTGGGTGCCGGTTCTTCTTCGGGCTGCCCGGCCGCCTCGGCCTGAGCGGCCTCGATGTAGTGTGCCACCGCCTCGGGGGTGGGGTGGTCGTACAGCAGCGAGGCGGGCAGGCGCAGACCGGTGGCCTCGGCGAGGCGGTTGCGCACCTCGAGCGCGGCCTGCGACTCCAGGCCGAGGTCCTTGAAGGCCCGGCCCAGGTCGGCGGGGCCGAGCCGCTCGTCCTCCAGCGCGGCCGCCGCGTGGGTGAGGACCAGCCGCGCCAGCTCCCTGCTGTTCCGGCGGGGCCGGCGCGGGCCCGCCGGAACGGGGGTGCCGACCGGGAGGGGCTGCTCGGCGGGGCCCGGTTCCGTGCGGCGGGGCGGTTCCGGCAGCCAGTGGCTGCGGCGGCGGAACGCGTACGTCGGCAGGTCCACACGGCGCGCGCCGCTGCCGTCGAACAGCCGCCGCCAGTCGACCGGGAGTCCCTGGACGTACGCCTCGGCCAGTGACGTCATGAACCGGCGCCGGTCGTCGCCCCGGCGCAGCGACCCCACGACGGCGCAGGACCGGTCGAGTTCCTCGGCCGTGCGCAGCAGCTCCGCCGCCAGCACGGGATGGCCCGAGACCTCCACGAAGACGGCGTCGCCGTCGGCCAGCACGGAGTGCAGCGCGCCCGGGAGGCCCTCGTCGCCCGCCAGATGGCACGGCAGGGCATCCGGCCGCGGCTCCACTCCGGCGGGTTCCCACGTTCCGGACACCACCGCGTGGGCGGCGTCCCGGAGGGAGAGGAGTCCGGCGACGCAGGCGGCCGCCGGTCCGCCGCCGGCCAGACCCACCACCGCGTCGGGCGTCACGCCGAAGGAGCGCCAGGTCTCGGCCAGCGCCACCGTCAGGGCGAACGCCAGCGGCGCCGCCGCCCGCGACAGGCCGTCCTCGGGCACCTTCTCGGCGCCGCGCACCACGGCGTCCAGGTCCCAGTCGACGAACTCGGCCAGGACGCGCGCGCATTCCGCCACGTGCGCGGCGAAAACCGGTGAGGCGCCGTGGAGGCGGGTCGCCGTCTCCGTCCACCGCTCGCCGGTACCGTCGCCGTCGCCGGGCACGACGAAGACCACGCGGCGGTCGTCCGGCCGCAGGACGGGCCCCACCAGGGCGTGGCCCTCGGCCACCTCCCGGAGCGCGGCGAGCAGTTCGGCACGCTCGCCGCCGAGCGCGACCGCGCGGTGGGCGAACTCGGTGCGCCCGGTCACCAGCGACCAGCCGATGTCCCGCGGCGACAGGTCGGGCCGGCTCTCCGCATGCGCGAGCAGGGCCGCCGCCTGCCCGCGGAGCGCGTCGGGCGTGCGGGCCGACACCACCCAGGCGACCGTCGGGAGACCCTCGTCCGCGTCACCCGCGGCACCCGCGGCACCCGCGGCACCCGCGGCACCCGCGTTCCCCGCGGTCTCGGGGGTGGGCGGGGCCTCCTCGACGACGACGTGGCAGTTGGTCCCGCCCGCGCCGAGCGAGCTCACCCCGGCCACCAGGGGGCGGTCGGGGAAGGGCCAGGACTCGAGCCGGTCCGGCACCGGGGACTGCGGGGTCGCCGGGGACCCCGTGATCTTCGCGGTCTTCGCGGTCTTCGCGGCCTCCGGGGTCTCCGGGGCCTCCGCAGTCTCCGAGGCCACTGGGGTCTCCGAGGTCTCCGGGTACCCCAGCGCCACCCGGGTCTCCGGCGCGACCCGCCCGTCGGCGGGGCCAGGTCGTCCAGGGGTCGGCGGGAGGGCGCGGTGGCGCATGCTCAGCAGCACCTTGAGGACGCCGACGACGCCCGCCGCGCTCTCCAGGCGCCCCAGGTCCGTCCGCACCGAACCCACGGCCGGCCAGCCGCCCCCGTCAGGGCCGACCCCGTCACAGCCGCCGCCGTCACGGCCGTCACCATCACGACCGCCGCCGACACGGGCGCCGTCGCCGCCGATCACGGCGCCGAGCGCCGCGGCCTCGACCGGGTCGTCGCTGGGTGCGCCCGTCCCGTGCAGTTCCAGGTACTGGAGCGCCTCCACCGGGACGCCGGCCCGCTCGCAGGCGACGCGCAGAACCTCCTCCTGCGCCCGGGTGGACGGCACGGCGGACCCGTCGACGGCGCCGTCGTGACGGACCGCGCTGCCGCCGATCACGCCGTGGATCCGGTCACCGTCCGCGAGGGCCCGGTCGAGCGGTTTGAGGACGACGACGGCGGCGGCACCCTCGGCGCCCACGCCGCCCGTGGAGCCGTCGGTCCGGGCGCCGGGCACCTGCCCGGCGAGGAGATCGAGGTGCACTCCGGCGACGACGGCCGCGGTGGACTCACCGCTGTGCAGGCTCTCGCAGGCCAGGTGCAGGGCGACCAGCGAGGAGGACTGGGCGGTGTCCACGGTGAGGCTCGGACCGGTGAGGCCCAGGGTGCGGGAGACACGGTTGGCGAGCATGCCCCGGTCGAGGCGGGCGCCGTCGGCCTCGCCGCCGCCGCGGGCGACGAGAGCGGCGTAGTCGTCCCGGGAGGCGCCGACGAAGACGCCCGTCCGGCTGCCGCGCAGCGCGTCCGGCCGGACGGCCGCGTCCTCCAGGGCCTCCCAGACGAGTTCCAGCACCAGCCGCTGCCGCGGATCGACGGCGGCGGCCTCGCTCGGGGACATGCCGAAGAACTCGGCGTCGAACAGGTCGACACCCTCCAGGTGCCCGCCCCGCCCCTCCCGGACCGCGGTCCCGCCCGTGCGCAGAAGGCGCCAGAAAGCCCCGGGGGCGGCCGCGCCCGGAAGCCGGCAGGACAGGCCGACGACCGCTGTTCTCTCGCCCCGGAATTCGCTGCCCGACTGTGCCTGCATCGCTAATATCCCCCAACGAGGACAACGCCTCGAATTCAGCGGATCACATTCGCGTAAAGACTAAACAGACGCGGGTCACGACCCGGTAATCGCAGCCTCCGGTCAGCCGGAGAGCGGTCCGTTACCGCCCGATTCCCGCCGCACAAGAAACAGGAAAACCCACGTCAGGGCCTACACCGCGGCGCGAGTTCGGGCGGTGTGAGCCGTCGATTGACGACAGATGTGCACACCCGATTAATCTCTGTCTTCAATTCGGCGAATTGCGTCGCACTACACGGGAGGTATGGGTCGTGGATCTGGAGTATGCGGGGAAGTCGGTGGTGGTGACGGCCGCGGGTCGGGGGATCGGGCTGGCGGTGGTGCGTGCGTTGT
>NZ_JBIAPF010000033.1:0-5291 GCF_042888135.1 Streptomyces sp. NPDC003247 | reverse complement strand
TTTTGGCACGCTGTTGAGTTCTCAAGGAACGGACGCTTCCTTTGTACTCACCCGAGAGACTCTCTCAGGCTTTCCTCCGGGCTTTTTCCCTTCGGTCTTGCGTTTCCGACTCTATCAGATCTTTTCTCGATCCGATTTCCTCGGTGCTTTCCAGGTTCCCGCTTTTGTTTCGCGGTTTCCTTTCCGGCGGTTCCGACTTTATCAGAAGTTCTGAGTCGGATTTCCCGGCCCCTCCCGGGGTGGTCCCTGCGTGCTTGAAGCTGCCGGGTTCCCGTTCAGGCGGAGCCGTAAACGTACTGGAGCGGGGCGCCCCGATGCAAATCGAGGGGCCCCGCTCCGAGTCCACGCGGATGACGGGTCGTCCGCGGGTCAGACCTCCACGACGACCGGGAGGATCATCGGCCTGCGGCGGTAGGTGTCGGAGACCCACTTGCCCAGCGTGCGGCGGATGAGTTGCTGCAGCTGGTGGGGCTCGACCACGCCGTCCTGGGCCGAGCGCTCCAGGACCTCGGTGATCTTCGGGAGGACGGCCGAGAAGGCCGAGTCCTCGATGCCCGAACCGCGGGCCTGGACGTGCGGACCGCCCGTGATCTTGCCGGTGGAGGCGTCCACCACGACGAAGACCGAGATGATGCCCTCGTCGCCCAGGATCTTGCGGTCCTTCAGGGCCGGCTCGCCCACGTCGCCGACCGAGAGCCCGTCGACGTACACGTAACCGGCCTGGACCTTGCCGGAGATCTTGGCCTTGCCCTCGATGAGGTCGACGGCGATGCCGTCCTCGGCGATGACGATCCGGTCGTGCGGGACGCCGGTCAAGGCGCCCAGCTCGGCGTTGGCCCTCAGATGGCGCCATTCGCCGTGGACCGGCATCAGGTTCTTGGGGCGGCAGATGTTGTAGAAGTACAGGAGCTCGCCCGCGGACGCGTGGCCGGAGACGTGCACCTTGGCGTTGCCCTTGTGGACGACGTTCGCGCCCCAGCGGGTCAGGCCGTTGATCACGCGGTAGACCGCGTTCTCGTTGCCGGGGATGAGCGACGACGCCAGGATCACCGTGTCGCCTTCGACGATGCGGATCTGGTGGTCGCGGTTGGCCATGCGGGACAGCGCGGCCATCGGTTCGCCCTGGGAGCCCGTACAGACCAGGACCACCTCATGGTCGGGGAGGTCGTCGAGGGTGCGGACGTCCACCACCAGGCCCGGCGGGACCCTGAGGTACCCGAGATCGCGGGCGATGCCCATGTTGCGGACCATCGAGCGGCCGACGAAGGCGACCCGGCGGCCGTACTCGTGGGCCGCGTCCAGGATCTGCTGGATGCGGTGGACGTGGCTGGCGAAGCTGGCCACGATGATCCGCTTGCGGGCGTTGGCGAAGACCGTGCGCAGGACGTTGGAGATGTCCCGCTCGGGCGGGACGAACCCCGGGACCTCGGCGTTCGTCGAGTCGGCGAGGAGGAGGTCGATCCCCTCTTCGCTCAGACGTGCGAAGGCGTGGAGGTCCGTGAGGCGGTTGTCCAGCGGGAGCTGGTCCATCTTGAAGTCGCCCGTGTGGACCGCCATGCCGGCCGGTGTGCGGATGGCGACCGCGAGGGCGTCCGGGATGGAGTGGTTGACCGCGATGAACTCGCAGTCGAACGGGCCGATGCGCTCGCGGTTCCCCTCCGCCACCTCGAGGGTGTACGGGCGGATGCGGTGCTCCTGGAGCTTGGCCTCGATGAGGGCGAGGGTCAGCTTGGAGCCGATCAGCGGGATGTCCGGCTTCTCCCGGAGGAGGTAGGGGACGCCGCCGATGTGGTCCTCGTGGCCATGGGTGAGGACGATGCCCTCGATGTCGTCGAGGCGGTTCCGGATGGACGAGAAGTCCGGCAGGATCAGGTCGATTCCGGGCTGCTCCTCCTCGGGGAAGAGCACTCCGCAGTCGACGATCAGCAGGCGGCCGCCGTACTCGAAGACCGTCATGTTGCGGCCGATCTCTCCGAGACCGCCCAGTGGGGTGACCCGCAGGCCGCCCTCGGGGAGCGGCGGAGGCGGGCTCAGTTCGGGGTGCGGATGACTCAAAAGACTCTCCTCAACCACACGCGCCACGTACCGGTCGGGCACGTGGCGCGCGTGACGTTCGTGCAGAAGCAGTTGTCGTGTGGAAGGTGCAGGCGCCGGTGGGCCTGCCGTGTTCGGTCGTATTCAGTTGTGAAGTCTGGTGTCAGAGCTGTACCCCGCCCGCGGCAAGATCGATCTTGAGCTGTTCGATCTCTTCGGCGGAGCACTCGACCATGGGGGCGCGCAGCGGGCCCGCGGGCAGGCCCTGGAGGGTGAGGGCGGCCTTCGTGGTCATGACGCCCTGGGTGCGGAACATGCCCGTGTACACCGGGAGCAGCTTCTGGTGGATCTCGGTGGCCTTCTGGACCTCACCGGCGACGAACGCGTCCACGAGGGCGCGCAGGTCGGGGGTGACGACGTGGCCCACGACCGAGACGAAGCCGACCGCGCCCACGGAGAGCAGCGGCAGGTTCAGCATGTCGTCGCCGGAGTACCAGGCGAGGCGGGAGCGGGCGATCGCCCAGCTCGCGCGGCCGAGGTCGCCCTTGGCGTCCTTGTTGGCCACGATCCGCGGGTGCTCCGCGAGGCGGACGAGCGTCTCGGTGTTGATCGGGACGCCGCTGCGGCCGGGGATGTCGTAGAGCATGACCGGCAGCTCGGTGGCGTCGGCGATGGCCGTGAAGTGGCGGTACAGGCCCTCCTGAGGGGGCTTGTTGTAGTACGGGGTGACGGCCAGGAGGCCGTGGGCGCCCGCCTTCTGCGCCTCGTGCGCCAGCTCGATGCTGTGGCGCGTGTCGTTGGTGCCGACGCCGGCCACGACGTGGGCCCGGTCGCCGACGGCCTCCAGGACGGCTCGTACCAGGTCCGATTTCTCCGCGTCGCTGGTGGTCGGGGACTCGCCGGTGGTGCCGTTGACGATCAGGCCGTCGTTGCCTGCGTCCACCAGGTGGGTGGCGAGCCGCTGTGCGCCGTCGAGGTCGAGTGCGCCGTCCGCCGCGAAGGGCGTGACCATGGCGGTGAGGACCCGCCCGAAGGGGGTCTGCGGAGTGGAGGTCGGAGCCATGGGTAACACGCTACTCGTTGCTCAGGGCGGGGTCTGCCCTCGGGGCGGGCGACAAGTCGTGACAAAGATGGAGCCCGGCACTGCCTGCTCGGGGGTTCAAGCAGTGCCGGGTCCGTTTGATCAGGCTAGATGAACTTCCGCAAATGCCGCAATACGGACACTTCGCACGGATGATCCGTACATACGTCTTCGATCACGGGGCCACACGGCCGTTGGCGTTGAAGGCCGCGTAGGTGAGGGGCATGAGCCTGGCCCACTCGGCCTCCATCTTCTCGCCGACCATCTCGATCTCCCTCTGCGGGAAGGACGGGACCTTGGCCAGCTCGTGCTGGGTGCGCAGGCCGAGGAAGTGCATCAGGGAGCGGGCGTTGCAGGTGGCGTACATCGAGGAGAACAGGCCGACGGGGAGGACCGCGCGGGCGACCTCGCGGGCGACACCGGCGGCGAGCATCTCCTGGTAGGCCAGGTACGCCTCGCGGTACGAGTCCTCCATGGTGCGCTCGACCAGCTCCTGCTGGGCCTCGGTGCCCTCGACGAAGACGTACTTGCCCGGGCGGCCCTCCTGGACGAGCTTGCGGGAGGCGTCGGGGACGTAGAAGACGGGCTGGAGCTCCCGGTAGCGGCCGCTCTCCTCGTTGTACGACCAGCCGACGCGGTGCCGCATGAACTCGCGGAAGACGAAGATCGGGGCGCTGATGAAGAAGGTCATCGAGTTGTGCTCGAAGGGGCTGCCGTGGCGGTCCCGCATCAGGTAGTTGATCAGGCCCTTCGAACGCTCGGGGTCCTTGTTCAGCTCGTCCAGGGACTGCTCGCCGACGGTCGAGACGCGGGCGGCGAACAGCACGTCGGCGTCGGACGCGGTGTGCTTGACCAGCTCGACGGTGACGTCGCTGCGGGTGAAGATCTTGGATTCGTCGGCGGGCCTGTCGGTCACAGTGCGGGGGTCCTTCCGGGTCGGCTTGAACGCGGCGTCAACTCTACGGGGGCGCCGGGGGCGGATCCTCACGGGCGTGCCTCGGATTCGTCCGGGACGTCTCGTGAAATGGGGCACGTTTTCGGGCACCCGGTCGTCTGTATCAGTGATGCGTACCCGTGACGCGTACCAGTGACGACGTCCACGCGACGTCCCGAGGAGGATTGACCCATCATGTTCCGTCGGCGCGAGTCCGTACCCTTCGCCTTCCTCGCCGAAGCCGACACGTTCCGCAGCAATGTCGCCCCGCCGCCCCGGGAGCGGTCCTCCGTCGGGCAGATAGCCGGGCGCTGGCTGCTGGGGCTCACCATCGTGGCCGCGCTGGTGGGATCCCTGGTCATCGGGATGCCGGCGCTGTCCCAGGACCAGTCCGCCCTGACGCAGCAGTCACAGGCGTCGGAGGGGCGCTGACCCCTCCGCCGTCGTCCGAAGGGTGTGTGGAGTACCCCCACGGGCCCCCGAAGGTGGTGGGGACGGGCGGGGGGCGGATAGCCTCTCCGGGCACAGCCCACGCATGGATCGAGTGAGGACCAGCCGTGCCCCTGTCCTTCCTGGCGGCCGACCGCGCCTTCGAAACGGTGGACGACGTCGCGTTGCCCTTCGACGACCGTGACCACTGGCGGCGCCCCTATCGTCCCGGGCCCTGCCGTGTCGGCGCGGCCGCGCTGTGTCTGCTGCTCGCCTCCTACGTGCTGTTCGCGGCGGTCGTGATCGCGCTGACCAGCTCGGTGTCCGAGGCCGGCGTGATCTTCGGCGTCTCGCTGCTGGTGATCGCCGCCGCGCTGCGGCTGCTGCGGATGGGCGTATGGGTGAGTGCGCGCGGGCTGCGGCACGTGGGCTTCCTCCGCACCCGGACGGTGTCCTGGGGACGGGTGGCGGCCGTACGGACCGTGCAGCAGCCGGTGCGCTGGCTGGGTCTGCCGCGGACCGTGCAGGGCCAGGCCCTGACGCTGCTGCGGCGGGACCGCGCGACGGACGGTGCCCTGCCGCTGCTGACCACGCACGGCGCCGACTTCTTCGGACGGGTCGAGGCCTTCGACCGGGCCGCGGACGCGGTGGAGGCCTGGGCCGAGGAGTACGGGCGGCACTGAGCCCGGAGGCGGGGGGGGGGGGGGGGGGGGGGGGGCCCCGGGGGCCCCGCCCCCCCCGCCCCCCCCCCCCCCGCCGCGGGGGGGCGGGGGCGGGGGGCCCCCCCGCCCCCCCCCCCCGCCCCCCCCCCCC
>NZ_JBIAPF010000032.1:0-11058 GCF_042888135.1 Streptomyces sp. NPDC003247 | reverse complement strand
CTCCCCGAACACCACCTCCCTCAACGGCCGCTCCAACCCCGCATCCACCTGCCCACACACCTCGTCGAACACCGCCGCGAACTCCGGCACCGACCCGTACAACTCACGCCCCATCCCCCACCGCTGCGCCCCCTGACCCGTGAACAGGAAAGCGAGGCCCGCGGTCGGGTCGGATGCCTGGGCGGTCACCGTCCCGGGGTCGGCGGAGCCGGCCGCCACGGCGGCCAACTGCTCCAGCAGGTCCGCCCGGTCCCGTCCCGCGACCACGGCACGGTGCTCGAACCCCGTCCGCGTCGTGGCCAGCGAGAAGCCGACGTCGGCCGGACGCATCTGGGGGCGCCGGGTGACGAAGTCGTGCAGGCGCCGGGCCTGGACACGCAGGGCGTCCGCCGAACGCCCCGACACCACCCACGGCACCACCGCCGGACCGCCCGTCTCCGGTGCCGGGGACCCCGCGGCGTTCTCCGGCTCCTCGGCAGGGGCCTGTTCCAGCACGACATGGGCGTTCGTCCCGCCCAGGCCGAAGGAGGACACGGCGGATCGGCGCGGTGCCCCGGTCTCGGGCCAGGGCCTGGCCTCGGTCAGCAGTTCCACCGCGCCGGAGTCCCAGTCGACCTGGGGTGTCGGAGCGTCCACGTGCAGCGTCTTCGGCAGCACGCCCCGCCGCATCGCCTGGATCATCTTGATGACACCGCCGACGCCCGCGGCCGCCTGACTGTGCCCGATGTTCGACTTCAGCGACCCCAGATACAGCGGAGCACGCCCTTCCCGTCCCTGTCCGTAGGTGGCCAGGAGTGCCTGCGCCTCGATCGGGTCACCGAGCCGCGTCCCCGTCCCGTGCGCCTCCACCACGTCCACGTCCCCGAACGACAGCCCCGCGCTCGCCAGCGCCTGCCGGATCACCCGCTCCTGCGACGGACCGTTCGGCGCCGTCAGACCGTTCGACGCACCGTCCTGATTCACCGCCGAACCCCGCACCACCGCCAGCACCCGACGCCCGTGCCGCCGCGCGTCCGACAACCGCTCCAACAGCACCAGACCCGCACCCTCACCCCACACCGTCCCGTCCGCACCCGCCGCGAACGACTTGCACCGACCCCCCGGCGACAACGCCCGCTGCCGCGAGAACTCCACGAACGAGATCGGCGTCGCCATCACCGTCACCCCACCCGCCAACGCCAGATCACATTCCCCCTGACGCAACGCCGTCGCCGCCAGATGAATCCCCACCAACGACGACGAACACGCTGTGTCCACCGCCACCGCCGGACCCTCGAAACCGAACGTGTAAGCCAGGCGGCCGACGGCGATGCTGGCGGAGGCGCCTCCCGCGACGTACCCCTGGATGTCGGCCGGGACCTCGTCCAGGATGTTCGCGGCGAACCCCTGGTACATCAGTCCGGCGAAGACGCCGGTGCGGCTGCCGCGCAGCGAGGCCGGCACCACGCCCGCGGTCTCCATCGCCTCCCACGCCGTCTCCAGCAGCAACCGCTGCTGCGGATCCGCCGCCAACGCCTCCCGCGGCGACATCCCGAAGAACTCCGGCTCAAAACCCGCCACGTCCTGGAGGAACCCGCCCTCGCGGACGTACGACGTGCCCATCCGGTCGGGGTCGGGGTCGTACAGGTCCTCGTTCCAGCCCCGGTCCGCGGGGAACGCGGAGATCGCGTCCACCCCTCCGTCCACCAGTTGCCACAGCTCCCCCGGTCCCGTCACCCCACCCGGGAAGCGGCACGCCATGCCCACGATCGCGATCGGCTCCCGCGCCCTGTCCTCCACCTCGCGCAGCCGCCGGCGCGCGTCCCGCGCGTCCGCGATCGCCCGCTTCAGGTACTCCCGCAGTTCCTTCTCGTCAGCCATCAGAATCCAACCGCTCCAAGGTCGTACGAACAGGTGAGGGGAAGTCGGGCCAGGGGGACGCCGGGTGGGGGGGACGCCGGGTGGGGGCGCGTGCGCGGGTGCCGCGCGGCGCGGGTGACACCCCGGGCGTCGTGGTGCCGTGCCCGGGGTGTGCTGGATCGGGTCCGCCGCGGGCGCGGGCTCACTCGCTCCCGTCGACGAGGGCGAAGAGCTCCTCGTCGCTCGCGGAGTCGAGATCGTCGTGGCGGCCCGCGCCGCCGGACAGCTCCAGGAGTTCCTGGAGCCGCTCGGCGATCCGCTGCCGTGCCGCCTCGTCGTCGGCGGCGGCACGGATGCCCGCCTCCAGTCCGGCCAGGCCGGTCAGCACGGCCTCGGCCGGAGCGGTCTCCTCCGTGGCCAGCTGCCCGTCGAGATACCGCGCCAGCGCGCCCACCGACGGATGGTCGAAGACCAGGGTGGTCGGCAGCCGCAGCCCGCACGCGGCGTTCAGCTGGTTGCGCAGCTCCACCGCGCTCAGCGAGTCGAAGCCCAGCTCCTGGAAGGCCCGGCCCACCTCGATGCCGCCGGGGTCGGCGTGGCCGAGCACACCGGCCACCAGTCCGCGCACCAGGTCCACCAGCACCCGCTCGCGTTCCGCGGCGGACAGGTTCGCGAGCCGCTCCGCGAGCGAGGTGCCGCCCGTCGTGTCCTGCGGCCGCTGCGCCGGAGGACGCACCAGGCCCCGCAGCATGGTGTGCGGCTCGGCGCCGCGGGCGCGCAGGCCCGCCGTGTCCAGCCGGGTCAGGGCGAGGACCGGCTCGCCGGTGGTGTGCGCGGCGTCGAACAGCACCATGGCGTCGTCGGAGGACAGCGCCCGCAGACCGGTCCGCGCGAGCCGCTTGAGGTCGACGTCGCCCAGGTCGCCGCTGATCGCGCTGGTCTCCTCCCACAGTCCCCAGGCCAGGGAGACGGCGGGCAGGCCGGCGGCCCTGCGGTGGGCGGCCAGCGCGTCCAGGAAGGTGTTGCCCGCGGCGTAGTTGGCCTGGCCGGGTGTGCCGAACAGTCCGGCGGCCGACGAGTAGAGGACGAAGGCGGTGAGGCCGAGGTCGCGGGTGAGCCGGTGCAGGTTCCACGCGGCGTCGACCTTCGGCCGCAGCACCCGGTCGAGCTGCCCGGCGGTCATCGCGGACAGCACGCCGTCCTCCAGGACGCCCGCCGTGTGGACGACGGCGGTCAGAGGACGGTCCTGCGGGATGGCGGCCAGCACCGCCGCCAGCGCCTCCCGGTCCGCCACGTCGCAGGCGGCCGTCACGACCCGGGCGCCCAGCTCCTCCAGCTCCCGGCCCAGTTCGGCGGCGCCCGGCGCGTCGGCGCCCCGGCGGCTGAGCAGCAGCAGGTCCCGGGCGCCGTGCCGGACGACGAGGTGCCGGGCCAGCAGGCCGCCGAGGGTGCCGGTGGCACCGGTGAGCAGGACGGTGCCGCGGTCCCAGCGCGGGCCGGTGCCGTCCGTGGTCTCCCGCTCCGCGCCCTCCTCACGCCGGGTGCGGGCCAGGCGCGGCGTCAGCAGTGTCCCGCCGCGTACGGCGATCTGCGGCTCGCCCGTGGCCACGGCCGCCCGCAGCAGGGCGCCGGCATCGTGCCCGGCCGTGTCGTCCTGCCCGAGGTCCACGAGGACGATCCGACCGGGGTTCTCCGACTGGGCCGACCGCAGCAGTCCCCACACGCCGGCGTGGACCAGGTCGGTGACGTCCTCCGCGCCGGCGGCGACCGCGCCGCGGGTCAGCACGACGAGCCGCGATTCGGCGAACCGCTCGGCCGCCGACCAGGCCCGCACCGTCTCCAGTACGCCGTGCAGCGCGGCCCGCGCCGCCCCGGCCACGTCGGCGGGCTCCGCCGTCGCCACCGCGGGTGCGATCACCACGGACGGGACGGGTGCGCCGTCCGGTTCCACCGCCGCGGCGAGCGCGGCCAGGTCGGCGTACGCGTGGTCCGCGCCCGGCAGGACCCCGTCGGGGAACGCCCCGGCGTCCCCCACCACGGCCCAGTCACCGGGCCGGTCACCGGCCGGGTCACCGGTCCGGTCACCGGCCCCGGTCTGCGCCGGTTCCCACGCCACGCGGAACTGGCCGTCCCGGACCGTGGCGCTCGCCTGCGACAGTGCCTCCCTCGACACCGGCCGCAGCGACAGGGACTCGACCGAGGCGATCAGGGCACCGGCCTCGTCGACCGCGACGACGGAGATCTCCGAGGAGGCGGCGTCCGGGTCCGGCACCGGCAGCCGCACCCGCAGCGACACGGCCCCCGGGCCGTACACGCGGACGCCGGACCAGGCGAACGGCAGCTGTGCCCGACCGCCCTCGCCGGCCACCCCGGGCAGCAGCGCGTGCAGGGCGGCGTCCAGCAGGGCCGGGTGCAGGCCGTACTGCGCGGCCTCGGCGCGGCCGGCCTCCGGCAGCGCGATCTCGGCGTACACCTCGCCGTCGCCCCGCCAGGCGCGGCGCAGTCCCCGGAAGGCGGGGCCGTACGCGTAGCCCTGGTCGGTCAGCCGCTCGTACACCCCGTCCAGTGGGATCTCGGCGGCCTCGGCGGGCGGCCACACCATGAGTCCGGCGGCGAGCGACGCGGCGGGCAGGGTGCCGTCCACGGCGAGGAACCCCTCGGCGTGCAGCTCCCACGCCTGGTCGGTGTCGGGGGTGTCGGGGCGGGAGTGGACGGCGAGGGTGCGCCGGCCGTCGCCGTCGGGTGCGCCGACCCGGACCTGGATCTGGAGCCCGCCCGTCTCCGGCAGCACCAGGGGCGCGGCGAGGGTCAGCTCGTCCACCCGGTCGCAGCCGGTCTCCCGGCCGGCCCGGGCGGCGAGTTCGAGCAGACCGGTGCCCGGTACGAGCACGGTGCCGAAGACGGTGTGGTCGGTGAGCCAGGGGTGGGTCCGGCGGGAGATCCGCCCGGTCAGCAGCACCTCCTCACTCCCGGCCACCGGCACCGCCGCACCGAGGAGGGGATGAGCGGCACCGGTCAGCCCCAGACCGGCCGCATCCCGGCCACCAGCCCGCTCCTCCAGCCAGTACCGCCTGCGCTGAAAGGCATACGTCGGCAGATCCACCCGCCCCGCACCCGGCAGCACCCGCGCCCAGTCCACCCCCCGCCCCCGCGCATGCAACCGGCCCAGCAACACCGCCAACGACTCCAGCTCCGACCGGTCCTTCCGCAACACCGGCACCACCAGACCGGGTTCACGCCCGACACCGGCCGACACCAGAGCACTCAGCACGGCGTCCGGACCGATCTCGACGAAGTCCGCCGCGCCCTGCTCGTCCAGGCAGCGCACGGCGTCGTGGAACCGTACGGCCTCGCGCAGTTGCCGCACCCAGTACCGCGGCGAGCACGCCTCCCGCTCCGACAGCACCTTCCCCGTCACCGTCGACACCAACGGGATGTGCGGAGCCCGGAGCTTCAAGCCCTTGACTACCTGCTCGAACTCCTCCAGCACACCGTCCATGTGCGGGGAGTGGAAAGCGTGACTGACCTTCAGCCGCCGTATCTGCCGGCCACCGTCACGCCACCGCTTTTCCAGATCTCCCACGACTTCCGCGTCTCCGGAGACGACCACGGCGTCCGGACCGTTGACCGCCGCCAAGGACACCCGGCCCTCGAACTCCGCCAGATCATCCGCCACGGCCTCCGGCGCGGCCCGCACCGCCAACATCGCACCACCCGACCGCGCCGACCCCATCAACCGGCCCCGCGCCACCACCAACCGCGCCGCGTCCCCCAACGACAACACACCCGCCACATGCGCCGCCGCCACCTCACCCACCGAATGCCCCGCCACAAAGTCCGGCACCACACCGAACCCCTCCAACAACCGGAACAACGCCACCTCCAACGCGAACAACGCCGGCTGCGTGAACTCCGTACGATCCAAAACCCCCTCCGCCTCCGCCTCCCCGAACACCACCTCCCTCAACGGCCGCTCCAACCCCGCATCCACCTGCCCACACACCTCGTCGAACACCGCCGCGAACTCCGGCACCGACCCGTACAACTCACGCCCCATCCCCCACCGCTGCGCCCCCTGCCCCGTGAACACGAAGGCCAGCCGTCCCGCACGCGACCGCTCCTGCACCCGCACCGAGCCGTCCGTGCCGCCCGACGCCAGCGTCTTCAGACCTCGTACGAGGTCGGCGCGGTCCGAGCCGACCACGATGCCGGCGACGTCCAGGACCGCCCGGCCGGACGCCAGCGACCGGGCCACGTCGCGGACGTCGAGGCCGGGGTCGGTCTCCACGGCCGCCAGCAGCCGGGCCGCCTGCCCCCGCAGCCCCTCGGCCGAGCGTCCGGACAGCACCCACGGCACCACCGGCAGGCCACCCGGCACAGCGGCGGCCGACGTCTCCAGCCCCTGCTCCTCCGGCGCCACCGGCTCCCCCGGCTCCTCCGCGGGCGGCTCTTCGATGATCACGTGAGCGTTGGTGCCGCCGATCCCGAAGGAGGAGACGCCCGCGCGGCGAGGCCGCTCGGGAGTCGCCGGCCAGGGCTTGGGCTCGGTGAGGAGTTCCACCGCGCCGGAGTCCCAGTCGACCTGGGGTGTCGGGGCGTCCACGTGCAGCGTCCGGGGCAGGACACCGTGCCGCATCGCCTGGACCATCTTGATGACACCGCCGACGCCCGCGGCCGCCTGACTGTGCCCGATGTTCGACTTCAGCGACCCGAGGTAGAGCGGCCGTCCGTCACGGCGCTGTCCGTAGGTGGCGAGGAGCGCCTGCGCCTCGATCGGGTCACCGAGCCGCGTCCCCGTCCCATGCGCCTCCACCACGTCCACGTCCCCGAACGACAGCCCCGCACTCGCCAGCGCCTGCCGGATCACCCGCTCCTGCGACGGACCGTTCGGCGCCGTCAGACCGTTCGACGCACCGTCCTGATTCACCGCCGAACCCCGCACCACCGCCAGCACCCGACGCCCGTGCCGCCGCGCGTCCGACAACCGCTCCAACAGCACCAGACCCGCACCCTCACCCCACACCGTCCCGTCCGCACCCGCCGCGAACGACTTGCACCGACCCCCCGGCGACAACGCCCGCTGCCGCGAGAACTCCACGAACGAGATCGGCGTCGCCATCACCGTCACCCCACCCGCCAACGCCAGATCACACTCCCCCTGACGCAACGCCGTCGCCGCCAGATGGATCCCCACCAACGACGACGAACACGCTGTGTCCACCGCCACCGCCGGACCCTCGAAACCGAACGTGTAAGCCAGGCGGCCGGATGCCACGCTGCCCATGCTGTTGCTGGCCAGGTTGCCTTCGAAGCCCTCCTTGGGGAGGTCGGGGCGCCTGCCGTAGTCCTGGTACATGTGGCCGGTGAAGACGCCGGTGCGGCTGCCGCGCAGCGAGGCCGGCACCACGCCCGCGGTCTCCATCGCCTCCCACGCCGTCTCCAGCAACAGCCGCTGCTGCGGATCCGCCGCCAACGCCTCCCGCGGCGACATCCCGAAGAACTCCGGCTCAAAACCCGCCACGTCCCGCACGAAGCCGCCTTCGCGGATGTACGACCTGCCCACCCGGTCGGGGTCGGGGTCGTACAGGTCCTCCTCCCAGCCCCGGTCCGCGGGGAAGGCCGAGATCGCGTCCACGCCGCCGTCCACCAGGTCCCAGAGCTCCCCGGGAGTCGTCACCCCACCCGGGAAGCGGCACGCCATGCCCACGATCGCGATCGGCTCCCGCGCCCTGTCCTCCACCTCGCGCAGCCGCCGGCGCGCGTCCCGCGCGTCCGCGATCGCCCGCTTCAGGTACTCCCGCAGTTCCTTCTCGTCAGCCATCAGAATCCAACCGCTCCAAGGTCGTACGAACAGGTGAGGTGTCGGGGCCGTCAGTCGGCGTTGTCCACGAGGGCGAAGAGTTCCTCGTCCGTGGCGGAGGCCAGGTCGCCGTCGGTGGCGAGGGTGCCGCCGGACGCGTCGAGCAGTTCCACGAGCCGTGCGGCGATCCGCCCCCGCGCGCCGCCCTCCGCGGCGACGACCGCCCGGATGCGCTCTTCCAGGGCGTCGAGGTCGGCGAGGACGGTCTCGGTCTCGGCGGTCCGGTCCCCCGCCGCGGCCGACCCCGTGCCGGTGACGGTGCCGGTGACGGTGGCGAGTTGGGCGGACAGGTAGGCGGCGAGTGTGCCGACGGTGGGATAGTCGAAGATCAGCGTGCTGGGCAGGCGCAGCCCGCACGCGGCGTTCAGCTGGTTGCGCAGCTCCACCGCGCTCAGCGAGTCGAAGCCCAGTTCCTGGAAGGGCTGGGCCGCGTCGATGCTCCCGGGGTCGGCGTAGCCGAGGACGGCGCCGACCCGGGCGCGCAGCAGCTCGGTCAGTTCCCACTCCCGGCGCTCGGGGGTGAGGCCCGCCACCTTCGACGCCCAGTCGTCGGGGCGCCGCGCGGTGCCGGTGCCGTCGGCCGCGTTCCGCTGTCCGGCCCGGGTCGTGGCCCCGCGCAGCACCGCCGACGTCGGCCCGAGGGTCGTGCGCACCCGGTCCAGGCGCATCGCGGCCGGGACCACCAGGGCGTGTTCGGCGGTGAGCGAGGCGTCGAACAGGGCGAGGCCCTGGTCCGGGCCGAGCGGGGTGAAGCCGTTGCGGGCCCAGCGCTCCAGGGCGGCCTCGCCGAGGGTGCCCGCCATGCCGTGCGCGGCGTCCCACAGCCCCCAGGCCAGGGAGACGGCGGGCAGGCCGGCGGCCCTGCGGTGGGCGGCCAGCGCGTCCAGGAAGCTGTTCGCCGCGGCGTAGTTGGCCTGGCCCGTCGTGCCGATGACGCCGGAGATCGAGGAGAACAGGACGAACAGCGCGAGGTCCCGGTCCCGGGTCAGCTCGTGCAGATGGCTCGCGGCGTCGACCTTCGGCCGCAGGACGGTGTGCAGGCTGTCGGGGGTGAGTGCCTCGGCGGGCCTGTCGTCGAGGGCGCCGGCCGTGTGCACGACCGCGGTCAGCGGACGGTCGTCCGGGATGCCGGCCAGTACCGCCGCCAGCGCCTCCCGGTCGGCCACGTCACAGGCGGCGATGTCGACCTCGGCGCCCAGCCCGGTCAGGTCCCGGCGCAGTTCTTCCGCCCCGGGGGCGTCGGGGCCGCGCCGGCTCACCAGCAGCAGCCGCCGCACGCCGTGTCCGACGACCAGGTGCCGGGCGAACAGCGCGCCCAGACCGCCGGTGCCGCCCGTGACCAGCGCAGTGCCGCGCGGATCCGGCTTCGGCAGGTCGCGGCCCACCGCCGGCGCACCCGTCCGGCGGGCCAGCCTGGGCACCCTGAACCGCCCGTCACGGACGGCGACCTGGGGCTCGTCGAGGGCGAGGGCGGCGCGCAGCGGGCGGTCGCCCTCGTCCTCGGCGGCGGCCGGGTCGAGGTCCACCAGGGTGATCCGGCCGGGGAACTCGCTCTGCACCGAGCGGATCAGCCCCCAGAGCGGCGCTCCGGCCAGGTCGGCCACGTCCGGGTCGGCGGCGGCGACCGCGCCGCGCGTCACGACGGCGAGCCGCCCGGTGCCGGGCCGCTCCAGCCACCGCTGGACGAGGCCCAGGACCCGTTCCGCCGTGGCGTGGGCCGCCTCGGGGGTGAAGGGCTCGGCAGGGCGCGGAATCCGCAGAACGGCGGTCTCGGCGCCTGATACGGGGTTCTCGGCGCCGGTGACGTCATCCGTGACGTCGTCGGTGAGCTCCGCCCAGTCCGCCGGTCCCTCCTCCCGTTTCGCTGATCCGCCCTCTGGGTCCGTCGCCTCGACGACGGGCCACTCCACCTCGTACAGGCCCTCCTCGCGGGTGCCCAGCGAGCGGGTGAAGTGCTCCTTGAGGACCGGCCGCAGCGTCAGCGAGGCGATCTCCGCGACGGGCGTGCCGTGCCGGTCGGCGAGGGTGAGCGCGGTCCTGTCGCCGTCGACGGGGGTGAGCCGGACGCGCAGCACGGCACCGCCGGGGCGGTGGAGGACCGCGCCGGTCCAGTCGAACGGCAGCCGGATCAGGCCCTCGGCCCGGTCGTCGGCGGCGGTGTCGAGGACGAGCGGGTGCAGCGCGGCGTCCAGCAGCGCCGGATGCAGGGTGAACCGGTCGGCCTCGTCGAGGAGTCGCTCCGGGAGGACGACCTCGGCGAAGAGTTCGCCGCCGCGCCGCCACAGGGCGCGCAGCCCACGGAAGGTCGGCCCGTACTCGTATCCGGTGCCGGCCAGCGTGTCGTACGAACCGGTCGGCACGATCTCGGTGGCCCGGGCGGGCGGCCAGTCGCGCAGTTCCCGGAAGGCGTCCGGGGACGGCTCGGGACGGGCGGTGGTGAGGACACCGCCCGCGTGCCGGGTCCAGGTCCCGGGCGTCTCGTTCTCGTCTCCGTCGGTGTCCGGCCGTGCGTGGACCGAGAACGCGCGGCTGCCCTCCCGGTCGGGTGGGCCCACCAGGACCTGGAGCCGGGTGCCCCGGTCCGGGGCGAGGCCGAGGGGTGCCTCCAGCGTGAGCCGTTCGACCTGGGGGACGTCGAACCGCGCGCCCGCGGCGGCGGCGATCTCCAGGAAGGCGGTCGCCGGGAGGAGCACGGTGCCGTCGACGACGTGGTCCGCGATCCAGCCGTGGACGCCCGGCGTGATCCTGCCGGTGACGACGGCCTCGTCGCGGTCGGCCGGCGTGACCACGGCCGTGAGCAACGGGTGCCCCACCGTGTCGAGTCCGAGGCTGTGCGCGTCCGTGCGGGGCGCGGGCGTCAGCCAGTAGTGACCGCGCCGGAAGACGTACGTGGGCAGGTCGACGCGTGTCGCGCCGGGGAAGAGGGGCGTCAGGTCGACGTGGACGCCGCGGGCATGGGCCCGGGCCAGGGCGGTGACGAAGGTGTCGGTCTCCGCCCGCCCGGCGCGCATCAGCGGTATCGAGGTCGCGGCGCCGTCCGCGTAGCCCTGGATCATGCCGGTGAGGACGGCGTCCGGGCCGATCTCGACGAAGTCGGTGACACCCTCCTCGATCAGCTGCCGGGTCGCGTCGTAAAACCGCACGGTGTCCCGCAACTGCCGCACCCAGTACCGCGGCGAGCACGCCTCCCGCTCCGACAGCACCTTCCCTGTCACCGTCGACACCAACGGGATGCGCGGCGCCCGGAGCTTCAGGCCCTTGACTACCTGCTCGAACTCCTCCAGCACACCGTCCATGTGCGGGGAGTGAAAGGCATGACTGACCTTCAGCCGCCGCACCTGCCGGCCACCGTCACGCCA
>NZ_JBIAPF010000031.1:0-13627 GCF_042888135.1 Streptomyces sp. NPDC003247 | reverse complement strand
GTGTCCGGCCGGGCCGCGGCTGCCGTCGCAGCCGGTGCAGCCGTCCTCGCCGTGGATGTGGCCGGCCATCCAGGCGTTGACGGCGACGTTGATGACGACCTCGTACAGGTCGCCGCCGGTCTGCGCCAGGGAGTCCGGCACCCCGGCGAGGACCAGGGCGAGCTCCGGGTTGTCGAGCGGCGGCATCGGGGCCCGCCCGGCCCCCTTATCGCTGCTGCTCTCCTCGTAGGACGACAGGCTCTGCGCGAGACGGTCGGCCGTGACGGAGGCATCGAAGTACCGCCAGGCGGAACGCACCTGGATCCCGAGCCGCTCGGACACGGTGGTGACCTGCTTCTCGATCGTGTCCTCCACGGTCGCCGGCGCGAGGGTCACCCCCCGGCGGGCCAGCCCCGCAAGCGTCTGGGCAACGGCTTCCTTGAACGCCCTGGTGTTCCGCACGAACGCATCGTAGGCGGGCGGGAGCAGCCGCCGGACGGCTTCGCCTGCATTGCTCCGGTGCAGGTGACTGAGGCGCCGCAGCGTCGTTGGACAGGGCATCGCGTGCCTGAACATCCGACCCCCGCGGATACGCGAGCGAGCCCCGGACCACATCGGTCCGGGGCTCGCGGGCTGTTCGGGGTACGGCTGCTACAGGTCGAACTCCAAGTGCTCGATGTTCGTGAAACGCACCTCTTCCAGATGCTCGGCACGGCTGCCGTTGTCCTGGAAGTACACCTCCTTGAGCGCCTCAGCGGCGATCTCCTTGAGCCGCTGCTCGGTGGCGCCGCCCTCGTGGGCATCGGAGAGGCGGGCGGCGTAGCGGGGCGGCAGCGCGACGGTCAGGTGCCGGATGCGGTCCTGGTCGGTCGACCCGATCGGCGCGGTGTAGCCCATGCGGGCCCGGGTGTCGATGACGATCCCGCCGGTCATCGCCGCCTTCTCGCGGGCCTTGGCCCGGATCTGCGGCTGCCACCGCTTCTTCACCTCGCGCTCCAGGCGCGCGGCGAGGTCCGGGCTCATCCGGCACGGTCTGGTCGGTTCGATGGGGCGGGTCGGGGCCGTCGGCGACAACGCCGCGATGGAGAGCTTCTTCGCACTGCTGCAGAACAACGTCCTCGACCGCCGTGCCTGGGCCACCCGCCAGGAGCTGCGGATCGCGATCGTCACCTGGATCGAACGGACATACCACCGACGCCGACGGCAGCAACGCCTGGGCCCTATCGGATGGTGATGCCTCGCCAGGCCCTGAGTTTGTCGATCAGGGCCTCGACGGTGTTCCTCTCCTGGTAGAGGTCAGCATCGTGGTTCGGTGCTCGCCGCGCACATGCAACCGGTCGATCGACGCTTAGGTCGGATCAGTTGTGCGTCGTGGCCGGTGGGCCGGCGATGGCGGTGAGCCGGAGCTTGGTCTCGTCCTCACTGCCGGGCACGGCGGTCATGATGACGATCTTGAGCTGGGAGTCACCGTCAGTCAGGACGTCGCAGTCCACCGTGACCGTGCCCACCGACGGGTGGTCGATGGTCTTGTGGTCCTCGCGGTGCGCGGCCACCTCTCCGGTCGCCCATAGCTCGGCGAACCTCCTGTTGCCCGCGTTCAGATCGCGGATCAGCGCGGCCAAGCGGCTGTCCTGGGGGAAGCGGCCGGTGGCGCGTCGCAGGTCGGAGACGACGGCGGCGTCGGTGGCGTCGCGGTCCGCCTCGGTCACCGGCCACAGCGCGAGGTGGGCGGGGCCGGCGTGCACCGGAAACCTGTCGCGGGCGAAGTTGCGCAGCCGCGGCGGCGAGGCGGAGGGGTCACCCAGCAGCGCGGCCCACCCACGATTCCACCACACCAGTTGCCAGTCCGCCGCGAATACGGCGACTGCCACGTCCCCGAGGCGGGCGAGCACCCGCTGGACACCGGGCGGGAGATGGTCAGAGATCGCGCCGTCCACCGGCGGTACGAGCTGGGCCAGCCGGTACAGGTGGTCCCGCTCGGCGGTGGACAGCTGCAGGGCGCGCGCCAGGGACGCCACCACCGACGCCGAGGGTGTCGTGGCCCGCCCCTGTTCCAGGCGCACGATGTAGTCGACCGATACTCCGGCCAGGTCAGCCAATTCCTCGCGCCGCAGCCCGGCCGCCCGGCGCCCGCGGGCCACCGGCAGCCCGGCGGCCGACGGAGGCAGCCGGTCCCGCCACGTGCGGATCATCACGCCCAGTCCGGTACCGGGTGTCGTCGACATGACCTCCATCCTCCTGCATCCCCGGACGTGCATGGGCACGCGAGGGTGGTACTTGTCTTCCTACCGTCGAAGCGTCCCTGGTCCGCCTCCTTCGTCGGGATCAGTATCGAACGCATGACCATCACCTTCATCACCGGAGCCAACAAGGGTCTCGGCCGCGAGACCGCCCGCCGCCTGATCGAGTGTGGCCACACTGTGCTCGTCGGAGCCCGCAACCGCGAGCAGGGCGAGGAGGCTGCCGCCGCGCTCGGCGCACGCTACGTCCCCATCGACGTGACCGACGACGCGTCCGTGGCCGCCGCGGCCGCGGACGTCGCCGAACACGAGGGCAGGATCGACGTTCTGATCAACAATGCTGGTGTGCACGGCCCCGTCGGCGATCCCAGCGACATCACCGCCGCCGACGCCCGCGCCGTCCTCGACGTCAACGTCATCGGGGTCGTCCGCACCACGACTGCGTTCTTGCCGTTGCTGCGCCGCTCGGACGACCCTGTGATCGTCAACGTCAGCAGCGGTATGGGCTCCCTCGCCCTCACCCACGATCCCAGCCGGCCCGAGTCGCACGTCGTTGCGCCGCTGTACACCTCCTCGAAGGCGGCACTGACGATGTTGACCACGCAGTACGCCAAGGGACTCAAAGGCATCCGCGTCAACGCCGCCGACCCCGGCTACACCGCGACCGACCTCAACGGCCACAGCGGCCCCCAAACCGTCACCGAGGGCACGGACGCGATCGTCGCCCTCGCCACCGAGGCGTCCAGTGCCGGCACCGGACGCCTCGTCTCCCGCCACGGCGAGATCGCTTGGTCCTGAATCCGGCCGTGCCGGATCAGCCACTCCAGGCGACAAGGACATCACGTAGTCGTCGCAGTATTCGGGCAGCTCCAGGGCGCAGATCGGATCGTGATCAATCTGCGGGATTCGCCCTCGCGGCGGGCCCGAACCGGTAGATCTTCTTGCCTGACTCGAGTGCAACTGAAGGACGTCGAATGGGAGTTCATCGAGCCGTACCTGCCGATCGGCGGGTACGGCCCCTACCCCGATCGGCTGCGGCAGCAGTTCGAAGGCGTGATTTGGCGGTTCAAGACCGGCGGCCAGTGGCGGGAGATGCCGCAGGAGTTCGGTGCCTGGCCGACCGTTCACAACCGCTTCCGGCAGTGGCGTGACGCAGGCGTCTTCGAGGCCCTGCTGGAGGCCGGCCGCGGACCCGGCCGGACAAGGTCCGCGCCGACAAGGCGTACGGCTCCCGCGCGAACCGCGCCTACCTGCGCAGACGCGGCATCAGATGCACCATCCCGGAGAAGGCCGACCAGGTCCGCAACCGCAAGAAGCTCGGCTCCCGCGGCGGCCGGGCGCCGAAGTTCGACAAGATCGATGACAAGGAACGCCACGCAGTGGAGTGCGGGATCAACCGGCTCAGGCGCCACCGGGCCGTGGCGACCCGATACGAGAAACTCGCCGTCCGTTACGAGGCGACCGTGCTGGTCGCAGCCATCAACGAGTGGCTGTGACCAGCACTTTCGCAACACGTCCTAGTGCCGCACCCGCTCGTACGGCACGCGGTGGAGTCTTCCCTCTCCACCCACCAGTGGCCATTACGCAAGGGGGGCAAGTTTTTCCCAGCCAGGTCGCGATGCCGGCGCGGCCAGCCTTACCTGGCTGTACGGCGTGCCGCAGGCGAGCTACCTCAGGTGACCAGGCCGGCGCTGATCAGCCAGATGTGTTCGCATGTCGCCGATGCCTCCTGAAGCTTCTCGCGGGACTCTTGCGAGGCGTGGTAGAAGGTCCGCTCGATCATCCAGCACAGGGCACGTGCCATCGCTGAGGCTTGGTCTGGTTGGGTGCCGGCCTGGATGCCGGCTCGTTCCAGGACGGCGGTGATGGCCGTGATGAACAGGTCGGCTGTGTGGTTCCACAGCTCGCCGATCTCCGGCACGGTCAACGACAGGTCGATCGCCGTGCGCATGACCAGGCCGTGCTCGTTCCACAGCTCGACCGTGCGCCGCATGGCCGCTGCGATGGCCTCGCGTGGCTCGTCCGTCTGCGCGGTGGCCCGGGACCGTTCCCACAGGTGCTCGACGGTCCGGGCGACGAGTGCCGTGACCACTTCTTGCTTGGAGCCGAAGTAGAAGTACAGGGCACCACGTGTGATACCGGCGCCCTGGGCTACATCGCCGACGGTCATGGCGTCGTATCCCTTGTGCGCCAGCAAGGCCTCGCAGGTGTCGAGGATGGCCCGCTCCCGGACATCCCCCTTGCGCTCGGTGGTGCGACGGCCACGCGCGGAAGGCTGGCCGGACATCAGAGCTGAGCGCCCTCGGCGAAGTCGGTCGTACGCGAGAGCGCCTCCCACGCGCGGATGTCCTCGTCCACCGCCGTGCGCGCGGCGGTGACCAGTCGCAGCGCGTCCGAGCCCAGGACGAGGTGGGCCGGCGGCTGCTCGACCGACGTGATGTGTACGACCGCTTCCCCGGCCTTGGCCGGATTGCCCAGCTGGTTCCCGCTGGCCTTCTGCCGCGCTTCGCGGATGGGGGTGAACAGTTCGTCGTAGTCGTCGATGGTCCGCGCGGCGCGTGTCATGGACCGTCCGGCCCAGTCGGTGCGGAAGGAGCCGGGCTCGATCGCCGTCACATGGATTCCGAACTGCGCGACCTCCTTGCCCAGCGCCTCCAGGATGCCTTCCAGGGCGAACTTGCTGCCGCAGTATGCGGACATGCCGGGCACGGCCATGAGCCCGCCCATGGAAGTGACGGCCATCAGGTGTCCGCGGCGGCGCGCGCGCATGTGGGGCAGCGCCGCCTGCAGGGTGGCCACGGCCCCGAACACGTTTACCTCGAACTGCCGCCGCACGTCGGCCAGTGGGGTTTCCTCGAAGGTTCCCTCCAGGCCGTAGCCGGCGTTGGCGACGACGACGTCCAAGGGGCCGACGCTCCGCTCCACCTCCGCGACCGCGCCGTAGACGGCGTCACCGTCCGTCACGTCCAGGATGCGGCCGTGAGCGTGCCCGGGCCTGAGTTCTTCGAAGGCCCGCAGGTCCTTCTCGGAGCGGACGGTGCCGACCACCGTGTGCCCGGCGGCCAGGGCGGCTTGCGCGAAAGCGCGCCCCAGGCCCGTGCTGACGCCGGTGATGAGCCAGTTCTGCTTCTGCACTGTTTCTCCAGCAAGGTCTTGCGAGGAGCCGGACCGCTCCCTCCAGCAATAATTCTACACGGTGTCGATTTTTATCGTTACTACGTCGATTCTGGTGGCACTCACGGGGCAGATTCCTCAAGGTCGACCACCGGCGAGGTCCAGGCCCAGCTGACTGAGGTCTATGGCGCCGTGGTCTCCCGGCAGACCACGGCGTCGCGGGCGGGGGATGAGCACGAGTGATCTCCTCCAAACGCAAACCGCACCCAGCCGTCGAGGGCGCGGCGGCGGGTGCGGTGGGTGTCGTGGTGAAGTCCGGTCGGCCTGCGCGTGCCTCGCCACCGGGCAAGGCATGGGCAGAGCGACCGCAGCATGGAAAAGGCCCGCACCCTGGCGGGGTTGGCGGGTCCGCACGGTGGTGGCGTTGGAGGAGTTGCGCGTCAGGGGCGGGTGTGAATGCCGATGCCGCCGGAGACGGTGAGGTTGTCGCCGGTGATGTAGCTGGCGGCGTCCGAGGCGAGGAAGGCCACGGCCTCGGCGATGTCGGCGGCAGCGCCGACGCGTCCGAGCGGGATGTCCTGGCCTCAGGAGTCGATCGTTTCCTGGGAGATGCCCATCTTGCTGTAGGCGGAGGTGTTGATCACTCCTGGGCTGATGGCGTTGACGCGGATGCGGCGGGGGGCGAGTTCGAGCGCGAGGGACCGCACGAGAGGCAGCAGGGCGCCCATGGCTGCTGTCATGGCGGCCCCCATCCCTTCGCCGGCGCCCACGGTGAACACGATGGAGGCGCCTTCGCTGATGAGCGGGAGTGCCTTTTGCAGGGTGAAGAAGTTGCCCTTGACATTGATGTCGAACAGGGTGACGCGGTAGCCGCGGGTGTGGAGCAGTTCAGCGGTCGCTTTGCCGATGCCGCTGGTTCCGCCGGTGATCAAAGCTGCAGGTGCGGACACCAAGACATCATTCGCGAGACGTTGGACCGACTGCGGGCCCTGGCCGCCAGCGGCTGAACCACATTCCGGCTTGCCCACGCCCGTCAACGTTGAACAGCCACTCCTCGCCCGCTCGCCATCCGTCGACAATGCTCGTGGTCAATACGGCTTGCACACCAGCCGTAGACCCTGTTGAGGTTCGGGGCAAGCCGGTCGGGTGGGCGTCGGGGCCGGCTACGGTCCGGCCGTGCCGGCGGAGTTCCTGACTGATGAGCAGGCCGATGATGAGCAGGCCGAGGTGTACGGGACGTTCACCGAGGTGCCCACGCGTCCGGAGTTGGAGCGGTTCTTCTTCCTCGAAGATGACGACCGTGATCTGATCGCGCTGCGCCGTACGGACGCGCACCGCGGAAGAAACGGGTGCTGCTGCCGGGCGTCTCGGTGCCGGCCCGGCAGGTGTCGGAAGCGCGTACGGCGGCCGCGCGGCGGCTGTACGAGGCGGTGACGCGGGCCGCGCACCGGGCCGAACCGCTCTCGCGCCGGTCCTGGCTCAGCTGCTGGTGGTGCCGCAGAACAAGCAGGTCCCGGAGTTGGAGCGGCTGCGTACGCCGCCGCGCTGTGGGTGCGGTGGAGGAAGCCGTGCCGCGTACGGCGGTGGCCTCGGCGGTCGGGTCGTGACTCAGGATGCGGAGAGCAGCTGTCCGCCTCAGCCATGTGAGCCGCCGAAGCATGCCGGCCTGATCAAGACCGAGGCGCGAGGAGCAGTGGGGCCGGGCAGGTGGTGTCCTGCCCGGCCCCACCGTGTGCCCCATGACCGCCGCATCCCCGAGCCGCGGGGCAGATGCCGCCAAGGCTCAGGCGGATACCCGGGCACTGGCCGTTCCCGTGGTCAGCGCGCGCGGCGCCGGCCCGTGAAGCGCACCCGCCCCGGCAGGATCAGTAGCAGAAGGCTGTAGTACTGCAGCACCGGCACGGCGAGGGCGAGGGCGAACGCGACGACCACGGCGATGACGTTGCTGTAACTGTCGGTGTACAGGTGCGCGATCCTCCGGCGGGTCTCTTCGCCATTGCCCTCGACCATCCCCGGGTTGCTCTTCAGGACCTTCAACATGGCGAGCCGGCACACCATGCCGACCAGGAGCACCGCGTAGTAGAACGCCGCCACGAACCGGTCGCGGCCGAAGGCGCCGATCATCTCCGTCGGGAGTGGGAGCACGACGACCGAGAGCAGCCACCCCATGTTCCACACCGTCAGGGAGCGGGTGGCCGTACTGACCGTCGAGAAGGTCCGGTGGTGCTCCTGCCAGATGTTCGCAATGACCGCGAAGCTGAGCAGGAAGCTCCAAATCTGGTCGAGATGACCAGTGATCACCTCGCTGGCGCCCTCGTGGGCGGACGCGGCCTCGGGGACGAGGTCCACCAGCGGAAGGATCAGAAGAGTGATGGAGATCGCGGTCACCGCGTCGGTGAACAGCACCAGCCGCTCCCCCGAGACACCCCCCTCGCCCCTGTCCGGCGCGGGAACCGACGGCTCTCCCGGGCCGACCCGTCCCGTGCCGGTCTCGTCGATGACGCCCTTGCCACCCATGTGTTTGCACCTCTCTCTTGTCATGCCCGCCGCGCCTGCCGTCGCTGCCGGACCCTGCTGGTCATGGACATTCCGACGAACTGCGCGAACTCCACCCATGGCGACAGCGAGCACTGACAGAGCCCGCAGCCGCAGCCGCTGCCGCTACGCACAGGGTCATCCCGTCGAGGCACGGGTGATGGGGGCGTTCGGATCATCAATTGGTTCTTCAAGGTCAATCTTTGGTGAGTCCTTGAGGAGTCTGGCTCTCCGGCTGTCGCCGCCTGCGCCGACGCTACGAGCGCAAGCCCGAGCACTACCTCACCTTCACCGCCATAGCCACCAGACTGATCAGCTACCGCCGCCCACTCACCAACTGAAACTACGTCTTGGCCGGGAAGACGGGTGAACTCATCGCGCAGGTCGGCGATGAGGCCGTTGCCGTCGAGCTGCGCGTGCTCCACCCCAGCCACTGTCATGAGCTGGCTGCCCGCCATGCGGGACGCAGCTGCCCACTTGGCCCGCGGGGGCGAACAGCGTCAGCGGTTCTTCGAACGCCGAGTCGTCGTGCACCGCCCGGTCCGACAGGCCGACGCACCGGTCGATCGTGGTGTCCGTCATTTCGCGGCGGCTCCCCCGGTGGTGGTCGCCGCCGTTTCCAGGAGCTCTGGATCGAACAGTGTGCCGGGGTGACGCAGCATGTAGGAGACGTTGTTGAAGGCCCGCGACACATCCGCATCGACGAGGGCGGCGCCGGCGATCTGCTCCATGATCCGGCGCTGCTGCCGCACTTCCTCCGGCACCTCGGTACCGTTCTCGGCGTCGATGCGGGCGGCGTCACCTCCCGCGGACACGGCCCAGGCCGCGTCAACGACCACCTGCTGCAGACGGAAGAACTCCGTGGCCGCTTTGTCGAGGTCGGTACCGCTGTCGAGGTAGGAGGCCAAGCAGGAGGCGTGCAGAGCGGCGGAACTCATGCCCTGGCCGTAGACCGGGTTGAAGGAGGCCACAGCGTCCCCCATGCTGACCAGACGCGCCGGCAGGCGGCCTGCTTCGGTGAAGTGACGACGTCTGTCGTCCGCTTGGCGGTACGTCACCACGTCACGGGTGACGCCGCCACTGGTGATGTCGCTGAAGATCGCGGGCAGCGCGGCACAGTGCGCGCGGAACTCGTCGATCGTCCTGCCGGGCCGGTTGTCACCGTAGCCCATCAGCATGACGAGCCACTGCTGCTCTTCGATCGCGGTCGCCGCCGCGACGGACACTCCGCCCGACGGGTACTGCGGCGTGAACAGTTGCAGTACGGTCGCCACTTCCAGCTCTGGGAGCTTCACCGGGCGCTCGAACAGTGCGGTCGCGTAGTTGACCGGGGATTCCAGCCGTTCGAGCCGGGGCTGATCGTAACCGTCCTGCCTGAGCCAGTTCGACAGCCTGCTGGAGCGTCCCATCGCGTCCACGACGAAGTCCGCCGCGAGGTCCCCCTCCGCCCGCTCTCCCTGATCTCCATTCCCAGGCCCGGCGAAGCGCACGCCGGCGACGGCACCGTCGCCGTATCGCAACCCGGTCGCCTGCGCCCGCAGGACCGAGACGTTGGGCAGGGCGGTGACCCGGGCCCGGACGAGACTCTCCAGCAGAGGACGCCCGACCGCGAGGAACTGGTGGTCCACGCCGTCCGGCGCCTGCCGGATGTCGTCGTAGCCGACAAACTGCTTGTCGGGTCCGACGAGCGACGCGCCCCGGTCCTGCGCCTCCTGCGAAACACCGGGAAGCCACCGCTCGATCCACAGCCGACCGGCCGGCAGCAGTGTGTGCACCTGCCGGTCCTGGGGCACCCCGGAGCGCGACTCGGCCTCCGCCGATGTGTCGTCGGGCTCGACGATGACGACCTCGCGCGCGCGGTCGGAGAGCACCCGTGCCGCGAGGAGCCCCGCGATGCTCCCGCCCATCACGCACGCCGTGTCGAACAGAACGGGTACGTCGTGCGGCGGCTCAGCGCCAACCAGACTCTCGAAGAGAGTCACCACGGATTCGGACACCGAGTACTCCAGTTGGTGAGTCAAACAGACCTGGACAGGCGGATCAGCGCCCAGGCAGCCGTTACCGGGGCCCCCAGGTCCGGCAGAAACCCGCTCATCCGGGAGGGGAGAACCCGCTCGTGCCGGGAAGCGAGGAGGAGGCGCCCGATCATGATGACCGGGCCCGGACGCCGGCGCCTTGTACCAGTCGGCCTCGTGCGTTGTACTTCCTTGCCTCCCATGGCCGCACGGTGATCCTGGCCCGGGCGGTGGCCAGGGGCAGGAGTACCTTGGTCCGGATGAGCACCGAAGTCAGCGTGTCTCCTTGGCGGATCGGGAACACTTCCACCCCCTGGTCGACGTCACCGTGCCGTACGCGAACGAGAATCGAAACCGCGTGCTGCTCAGGGAGTGGCGGCGTCAGGGGGGCGAGTCTGTGCCGGCTCCGCCTATGCGGCTGCCGCGGCACAGCGAAGGGACGTACCGCGCCCGCATCTGGAAGCAGAACCTGCTCGACCTCTTCTTGGAGGACCAGTACAGCGACGCGGTCGCAGGGGGCACCGGAGGTCCGGGTGGGCACCTTGAGGACCGGATCGTGACAAGTGTGACGCTCAGCGGTGAGTGGCGCTTCGCCACGAAGGGTCAGCGAGCCACGGCGGCGGCCGGAATGCTGTGCGTGCGAAGGAACGAGGATCTCTGGGACTTCGAGGTCGCCCGCGGCACCCGGGCGATCACCCTGGTCCTCCCCGCGAGCGAGATCCGCTTCCCGGAGAACACGCGGGCGGTCACCGCGGAACAGGCGTCACCCGCCGCGGCCCTTCTGCTCGCCCACCTCCGTCTCTGGGCGGAGCTGGCGGACGGACTCGGTGCTGCCGCAGCCGGGGCCGCCCGCAACGCGACCCTGGAGCTCTTCAGAGGACTGATGAACGACCAGGTCATCGACGATGCGGAGTTCGCACCCGCGCTCCTCAGGGCGGCGATGGACCACATAGAGGCCCGGCTGCTCGCCGACCCCGACCTCGACCCCAAGGGGATCGCGGCGGCCCTGAACGTGTCCGTCCGCACCCTCTACCGCGCGTTCGGTCAAGGGGGCACGTCGTCGGTCATGGGCCATGTGCGCGAACGCCGACTCGAACGCGCCAGGGCAGAGCTACTCTCGACACGCCTCACCGTGTCCGAAATCGCCGCCCGCTGGCACTTCGCCGACAGCAGCCATTTCGTCAAGGCATACAAGAAGCGATTCGCCGAGACTCCCACCGCAGGCCGGCGGCCCGCAGAGGGTGTTTGATCCAGGTGCATCACCCCACATTCCCAGGCCGTCTTTCTTGGCAAAACCTGATCGAGGAGGACTTCCGCCGCCGCCCGCGCGTGTCGGCCGTAGTCCGCTTCGTCCAGCACAGTCCTGTCCAGCCACCGAATACATGAAGACGCCCGCGACGTCACCGATCCGGGTGACGAGTCGTGCTCATCCTCGCCATGAGCGAGCTCAACGTCGTGCTCCCCGACATCCAACGGGAGTTCGGACTCGACCGGGCAGGACTCGCCCTGCTCTCGGCCTCCTACGGCATGTCGTTCAGCGGGCTGCTGCTGGGCGGCCGGCTGTCCGACCTGTACGGAAACCGGCGGGTGTTCCTCCTCGGCACCGGCGTGTTCGGTGTGAGTTCGGTGCTGGCGGGGGTGTCCCCGGGGCTGTGGGCGCTGTTGGTGGCGCGCTTCGCCCAGGGGGCCGGTGCCGCACCGGCCGTACCCGCCGCGATGGCGCTGGTGAGTGTCGTCCACCCCGAACCCGCGCGGCACGCCCGGGCCATGGCGGTTTGGGGCGGGCTCGCGGCCTCCGGCGGGACCGCCGGGATGCTGCTGTCCGGGGTGGTCGCCTCCGTGAACTCCTGGCGCTGGGCGTTCGCCGTGCCCGTCGCGGTGGCGGCCGTGACCCTCGCCGGCGCCCCGCGTCTCATCCCCAAGGGCCCGGCCGGCAGGGGCGGTCGGCTGGACGTCCTTGGCGCCGCCCTGGTCACCACCGGGATCGCTCTGCTCAGCTACGGCCTGGTGGAGGCGCCGGAGCGCGGCTGGACCTCCCCGGTGGCGCTCTCCACCCTGACCGCCGGTGGTGTGCTGCTGCTGGGGTTCGTCATCGCCGAGGCACGGGTGCCGCAGCCGCTCCTGCCGCTGACGTTCCCCGCCTCCCCCCGACGGGCGATGGCGCTGCCGGCGGTCTTCCTGGGCGCCGCCGGGATCACCACGATCTTCTTCATGCTCGCGCTGTACTTCCAGGAGATCCGAAGCTATTCCGCGCTGGAAACGTCTGCGGCCTTCCTGCCCTTCGGTCTGACCCTGGTCGTCAGCGGCCTGTGCGTGGGCAGGCTGGTGCAGCGCTTCGGGGCGCGCGTGGTGCTGGTCTCGGGACTGCTGCTCGCCGGACTGGGGCTGGCGGCGCTGGGCCTGATCGGCACGGACACACCGTACGTGGGCGCCGTCCTGGCCGGGCTGGTGCTCTTTCCAGCCGGGGTGGCGCTGGTCTTCGCCGGATCCACCGTCAGCGCGACCACCGACGTCCCGCGAGATCAGGCGGGTCTCGCCGGCGCCGTGGTCAACACGGCTCTGGAGGCCGGGCCGGCCATCGGTCTCGCCGTCCTGGTGACCCTGGCCACCGGACGTACCACGGATCTGGTGCGTACCGGGACGAGTATGCCGTCCGCCCTGACCTCCGGCTACGGTTTCGCCTTCACCCTCGCGGCGGTGGCCTTCGCCGTCGCCGCGGTGTGCGCGCTCGTCCTGCTGCGCCCTCGCCCGTCCCGGGAGGGCGGCTGACGGACCCCGGTCCCTCCGCCGCTCGGGCAACCCCGCATCCATCTCTTACGACATGTACCGAGGAGCACCCCCCATGACCGCCCGTTTCAAGGACAAGGTCGTCATCGTCACCGGGGCCGGATCCGGCATCGGCCGGGCCAGCGCCAGGGCCTTCGCGCGCGAGGGCGCCACCGTGGTCGCCGCCGGAGCCCGGCCGGAATCCATCGAGGAGACCGTGCGTCTCGTCGACGAGGACGGCGGCGCGGCCAGCGCGGTCGTCGCCGACGTCACCCGGCCCGAGGACGTGGAGCGCCTCGTGCGCACCACGGTCGAGCGGCACGGCGGCCTGCACGTCGCCCACAACAACGCCGGCATCTTCGGCAAGCCCACCCCGGTCGGCGACCTGGACCTGGCCGTGTGGCAGAAGGTGCTCGACGTCAACCTGAATGGCGTGCTGATCGGCATGCAGCAGGAGATCGCACACATGCGGGCCAACGGCGGCGGAGTGATCGTCAACACCGCATCCAACATCGGGTACCACGGGCGCCGCCCCGGCATGGCCGCCTACGCCGCGTCCAAGGCCGCCGTGAGTACCCTCACCCGGGTCGCCGCCCTGGACCACATCAGGGACAACGTGCGCATCAACGCGGTAAGCCCCGGCGCCACGGACACCGGCATGTCGCTGCGTCCCGGGGAGAACGACGCCGATCGCGCGGCCCGGCTGGCCACGACGGTTCCGATCGCCCGCGTCGCGACGACGGACGAGATCGTGGCCGCGGTGCTGTGGCTGGCATCCGATGAGTCGAGTTTCGTCGTCGGTCACGACCTCGTCGTCGACGGCGGCGTCACCAGCTGATCCCCTCGCCCGATCAACGGAGTCCCGGGCGCGGGGGCCCCCCGCCCGGGCGCCGGGGTTTCCCAAAAACGAAAAATAAATGAAATAACCACCCCGGGGACCAGTCGCCGAAAAGAATACCCCCCACCCCGGGGGCCCAA
>NZ_JBIAPF010000030.1:0-16684 GCF_042888135.1 Streptomyces sp. NPDC003247 | reverse complement strand
GTCCGGGCGGACAGTTCACCGATCCGCATGTCGAACTCCTCACATGCTCATGACTCACTTGCCCCTGACATTGATGTGAGCTTTTAGGTTAACTCCATGCTGAAGCTCATTTTCATGATCAACCGCGTCGAGGGAATGTCGTACGAGCGTTTCGTCGAGCACCACCGGGACCGGCACGCGCCGCTCTTCACCTCGATCCCGGAGGCGGAGCGCTACGTGCGCAAATACACCGTGTCCCACCCGGTTCCCGCCGAGAACTACCCGCCCCGGGCCTACGACGGCCTGACGGAGATCTGGTTCGAGGACTGGGAGGACCACGACGCCTTCTTCTCCTCCGAGAACTACCGGACGCTGGTCAACCCCGACGAAGCACGCTTCATCGACATGGACTCGGTAGCCGTGATGGTCACCGAGGAGAAGGAGGTCATCTGACGGACGGACTCGACGGACGTATACGGGCTCAGCTTCTGCGGCCGACCCGCGCGAACACGTTGATGTCCACGTCCGTCACATCGTCATGTCCCGGGCCCACAGCGCATCAGCCAACGGCACACCCGGACCAACGATCAGGTGATCCGAACAACGGCCTAGCTGTGTTGTCCCGGGAGGTTGGTGACACGCGTGCTGGTCCTCAACGCCATCGTGCTCTGGACGACCCGCTACATCGACGCCGCCGTCGCCCAGCTGAAGGCCGAGGGCCACGAGATCCGGGACGAGGACATCGCCCGGCTCTTCCCGCTCAAGCACCGTAACGGTGACGTGCACGGACTCGTACCAGGTCTGGGTGGCGGGCTTGCCGGTCACCGCCTCCCACAGCGCGTCGGCCGTCAGCCTCTCCTCGTCCACGCCCTCGGTCAGGCCGGGCCCGACGAGCCCGCAGCAGCCGGTCTGGCCCCGGGGGAACACCGTGAACCCGGCCGGGACCGCGTGGGCTTCGAGCCAGTCCCGACCGCAGCCGCAGTGCCGGGCGTGGTCCCGGCCCACTTCCGCTCCAGCGGCTCGTACACCAGCCGGTCGCCGTAGTACTCGGATCTCTCGCGAACCCAGACACGGCCCGCAGTCTTCCACCGGGTTCACGGGCCAGGACCAACCGGCCGTCACCCGAACGAGCGGTTACGCGGCACCCTCGGTCTCGGCCCGCAGCCGCTGGGTCACGGGCGTGCGCTGTCGACCTGAGGGGCGGGCTGCTTCGGCGCGGCGGGTTCTTTTGCTGCCGATTCAAGCGCGAGTGCTGCCGATTCAAACGCGAGAAGAACGAGCCCGGCGCAGATCGGGATATAGACGAAGGTGTCGGCCGACTGCCACGGCTCGCCCAGGAACGTCAGGGAAACCAGCACCAACAGCACCGGCTCGATGTAGCTGAGCACCCCGAACGGCAGGCGCAGTGACCCTGCTGCCCGACCTGACCCTGCCAGCCGCAGACCCGCGCCTGGCCATTCGCGACATCGCCGGTACCAGCCTGACCCGACGGCTCTACGCCGTGATCCGCCAACAGTCCCAAACCTCACCAGCGCTCAACGCCTACATCGAAGCCCTGCACCAGCAGAGCTGATCCTGCCTGCGCCTGAACTTGGGTCGCGGGTCGGGTGGAGGGGCTGCCGGGGGAGGCGGCGGGTCGTCAGCGTAACGGCCGCGAGGGTGAGCATCGCCTCGGAGTGTTCGGGGCGGGCCTCGTAGTCACGGACATTGCGCCGCGCGTTCGACAGCCACGCCAACCTGGAGCCCGCCGAGCCCGCCGAGCCCGCCGAGCCCGCCGTGCTCGACCAGGTCGTGACCGTAAGACCAGGCCAGGGCTACACCCTGCGCGTCAGCACCGTCCCGGCGGTACACCGCCAACTCCTCGACCGCTGCCAGCCGCTCGACAACGTCGCGGCGATCCCGGCACAGCGCAAGGCCCGCCGCGAGTACGCGAACCGCGTCACCGCTCTCGGAACCCCGGCCTGACCAAGATCGCCGGCTTGGCGTCAACCGCTGTACCGATGTTCCCCGCGGCCGGTCTTCCCCCGGGCGGCAGGGCCCGCCGCGCCTCCCGACTCCTCCCCGCGGGAGGCCATGCGGCTGCCCGAGAGACGTCAGGTGCAGCCCGGGCCGCCGAGTCATAGCCTGGTTCACACCAATGAGCGGTGTGCATGGTGATGTTGCAGGTCACGGACCTGGTGCGCGTGGGGTTCGGGATGTTCGTGCTGGTCGCGGTGGGATGACTTCGGCGAAGATCGTCGGTCACCGGGACACTTCGCGGTTCGTGAGGGTCAGCAGGTCCCTGACCAGGGTGTTCGCCCACGTCGGGTCGGTGCGGACCTTGTTGAGATGCGCCGGTTCTCCAGGTGGGCGAAGCCGTGCTCGACCGGCGCCCTCACGGCCGACAGCGCCTTGTCATACGGCTTCTGGCCCCGCGTCAGGGGCCGTTTCCCGGCAGCCTTGTGACCGGTGATCACCGCCGGGTCGGCGTGGGGACTGCTGTCGTCGAGGCCGACGAATCCCAGGTCGTCGATGGCCCCATGGCCGGCCGTCCGCAGCCGCTGCGTGAGCCGGTCGGGGCGGTAAGCGGTGATCTCCGAGGTGCGTCCGGGCCGGGCTGCCGAGACCCGCAGCAGTCGACCCTTGTCGTCAGGACCGCCGGCCCCGTCACCTGGGAAGGAGTGGGGGTGACGGCCGCGGTGTCCTCCGCCTCGTCGCGTCCTGCTCGGCCAGCCGGTTCAGTACCCGCTCGGCGATCACCAGTTCCTCCCGCTCGGCCTGGACCTCCTGCACCCGCTTGGTCAACTCCTCGGCGCCCGCGTCCGGTTCACCCCAGCGATCCGTGATCCGCTCCAGCGCCTGCATGCCCACGCCCTCCCCGCGACATTCCGCCGTGCCGACCCGGTGAGGTCGTAAGAGCGGCACGGTCCTTGGCGCAGCACCCGACAACGGCTCCGTCGGCATGTCAGACGATCTTCACCGTGGACACCCGCCGACGACCGGCACGTGCATTCCGCCCGTCCCTCACGCCAGACCCCTGACCTGCGAACTTCACGTTGCGCGGATCGCAGGTGTTCCGCGTCGCGCCCTGCTCTCTGCTGGGAGCTGTAGCTCCGGCATCATGTCGTTGCATGATCAGCGTTCATTTGAGATACGAGATCGATCCCGATCGAATCGAGGACTTCGAGGAGTACGGCCGTCGGTGGGTGTCTCTCGTCAACCGGTTCGGGGGCACGCATCACGGCTACTTCCTGCCCAGCGAGGGCGACAGCGACATCGCGTACGCACTCTTCTCGTTCCCGAGCCTTGCGGCATACGAGCAGTACCGGCAAGCCAGTGCGCGTGATCCTGAGTGTCAGGAAGCCGTCGATCTGGCCCGCCGGACCAAGTGCATCCGGCGGTACGAACGCCGCTTCCTCCGTCCGCTCGACTAGGTTCCGCGGCTACGGAGCTGGTCACAGTCATTCATTCACGGGGGGCTGAGCCCACGACGCTCACGGTCAGCGGACCTATGATCTCAGCCCTCCCCGCCTGCCGGATCGCGCCCGGCGGATCAGCCGACCGGGCGGTCCAGCGGGTTCGCCCGGACACGTTCGGCAAGGCCACCCCGGACCGACGCGGCCGGCGAGCTCTGCGGCTTGCGGGCGGCCTGGTCGTGGAAAGAGGCCAGGAACTCGTCCCGAAGTCCCGCGCGCGGATACCGGGCCAGCACCTCCGCCTGGAATCCGGCGGTGAAATCCTCCAGGTTCCGCCCCGAGATATCCACGCCGGTGGCCCTCTCCAGCAGATGGCCCTCGGGGTCCTCCCGCACGTCCACCGCGTCCCACATGTGCCGGACGATGACCTCCGACAGCCGCTGTCGGCGCTCCGCCTGCCACCCGGCGCCCGCCGCGAACACCCAGGCCACATGCCCGCCTGCCACGTCGAAGTCGACCGTGTGGCTGTCGAACGCCGCCACGAGGCCGATGTCGTGGAGCAGCGCGGCCACGTACAGCAGCTCGGCGTCGTGCTCGATGCCGCGCTGCGCGGCATACGCAGAGGCCCACACATAAGAACGCACCGAGTGGTTCAACAGCGCGGGGGAGCAGTAAGCAGTGGCGACTTCGAGGGCGGCGGCGCAGGCCGCCGTCTCCGGGGCGGCAGGTATGGCCTGGGCTCCGCGGGTTCTGTGAACGGTCATGCCGCCGAGTATGCCCGGTGACCGACGATCTTCGCCGAAGTCATCCCACCGCGACCAGCACAAGCATCCCGAACCTCCGCACACCAGATCCGCGACCTGCAACTTCACGATGCACACCGCTCAGTGAGCTGTGGATGCTGCACTGAAGGGGATGCGAGGCGACTCTGATCAGGGCAGGGCCTTGCCCGGCTTCCGAAGGCTCGGCCCGCCGCGCCATTGCGATGAGCGGCGCAGGACGTTTGCCTCAGGCCAGGTAGCGCACGGTGAGGATGGCTTCGACGTCGCCGGACACCGCGGCATACACATGCGGGACGTCGGCAGGCCAGTGAGCGTGTTCGCCCGGACCTGCCTCGACCGGGGCCGAGGCCGCGCCGACGCGGGCGGTGCCGGACAGGACGATGAGGTGCTCCTCGGTGCCTGGGGGGTGGGCATCCGATTCCTGGACGGCGCCGGTCCGGATGCGTATGCGGTAGATCTCGGTGATGGCGGCTGGATCCTCGTACCGTTCGACGAGAACCGCGTCCACGGCGCGGCCTGACAGCGGCGCTCGCGCCGGGTCGGGCCCGAGTACGGCAGTGAGGGGGGTACCCAACGCGGTCGTGAGCGCGTAGAGGGTCTCCAGTGTGGCGTTGCGGCGCCCGGCTTCCAGCTCGGAGAGCGTGCCCTTGCCGACACCGGACCGGCGCGCCAGCGCGGACAGCGAGAGGTTGCGTTCCACGCGTAGCTCACGCAGCCGGCTACCCACCTGCTGAGCCAGCTCCATGTTTCCCGCTCTCCACGAGGTCATTGACCGTCTCGGGCCGCATACCTAGTATTCCATATACAGAACGTTCTGTTTATGGAACGAAAGGGAGGCCCCGTGACCGTGTCGCGCCTGCAGCACATCCCCGGAATCGGAGTCGACATCGTGGGAGATGCCGCCGACGCAGCCCACGACCCCGACATGCTGCGGCTCGAGAATCTCGACACCGACCTGCGGCCGCCTCGGATCGCCCTAGACGTGACGCGGCGGGCGATCGATGACGACGCCGCGAACAGCTATCTGCCCTTCCACGGCCGGCGCGGCCTACGTGAGGCTGCCGCCGCCCATGTCGGCCGGATCGCCGGCCGCGACTACGACCCGGCGGCAGGCTGCGCGATCGTCGCCGGGGGCCTCAACGGCGTCCTCAACGCACTGCTGGCCACCGTCGAGCCGGGGCAGGAGGTGGTGATCGGTGACCCGGTCTATGCCGGCCTCGTCAACAGAGTCCGCCTCGCCGGCGGCGTCCCGAGACACGTGCCATGCCGCCCGACGCCCACCGGCTGGCGCACCGACCCGGCCGAACTGGCCGCCGCGGTAGGGCCGGAGACGGCGGCAGTCCTGGCGATGTCCCCCGCGATGCCCACCGGTGATCTGCTCGGATACGCACACTGGGACGCTTTGGCCCCGGCGGTGGCCGAGCACGGCTGCTGGGTGATCCACGACGCGGCCATGGAGCGCATCCGTTTCGACGGACAGGCCCCGGAGCACCCCGCTACCCATCCCCAACTGGCCCAGCACACCATCACGGTGGGCTCCGCATCCAAGGAGCTGCGGCTCATCGGCTGGCGGGTCGGCTGGGTCGTCGGTCCGCCGCGCATCATGGCCGACGTCGCTTTGGTCGGCATGGCCAATGTGGTGACTCCCGTCGGCATCGCCCAGCAGGCGGTGGCTGCTGCTCTCGACGCCCCGGATGCGGACGCCGACGTGGCCGCGGCCACCCGTACCTGGCGGCGACGCTGCGACCTGATCCTGTCGGAGCTGGCCGACTATCCGTGCATACGGCCGCACGGCGGCTGGTCGTTGCTCATCGACACCACCGCGCTGGGCCTCACTCCGGCCGAGGCGTCCGAACGGCTCTTCCGGCACGCGAAGGTGGCAGCAACCCCCATGACCGGCTGGGGCCCACACGGCGGCCACCACCTGCGGCTGGTCTTCGCCAACGAGCCCGTCGAACGCCTCGACGGGCTGCGGGACCGCTTCGTAGCCGCCTTCGGCTAGGCTGTGTGAGCGAAAGTGGATCTTGAGCGGTGAATGATCACGGTTCATGACGCGGGGCGATCTCACGGACGAACAACGGGCGGTGTCAGGCCCTGTGTGATGTTGTGATCAGCTGGCAGCCGCCAGGGGATCGCCGAGCCAGAGCACTGTGCCGGGTCCGGCCGCGGCAGCGAGCAGCGCGCACACACGCGTGCTCGTGGATGCAGGCGGTGCCGCAGGCGCGGGCGCAGGTGCCGACGGAGAGGAAGAACGCGTCAACCGGTTTCACCACGGCCCCGTCCGCGTCCAGCAGCGCGTACGGCCGGCCCGGATCCGCAGTCTCCACCAGCCCGCCCGATTCCGGCAGCACGAAGCCAACCGGATCCCGGGGGAAGCACCCACCTGGGCCTGGGAGCGCTGGGCGTCGGTGAGCCAGGCGGAAGCCTGTTCCGCAGCCTGGGCGAGCTGGCGGCGCTGGGGAGGTGTGATGATCGGAAACCCGAGGCGTTTCCCCTCCGCGAGGTTGCCCAGCAGTCGCTGGACCCTCTGCAGGGCCTTGCGCTCCTGAAAGGCCGGTTCGCGTGGTTTGGGCAGGCCGACCGCCCGTTCCAGCCTCAGCAGCGCGTCTACTGCCGCCCTGATCAGGTCGTTCTCTTCGGCGGTTGCCCCGCCGCGGGCCACCTCTTCCGCCCGGTTCAGCCAGCGGCGGATCTCCGTGCGGCTGCGCCCGTCACCGACCGCCTGCGCGAGGGCCGCCATGACGTCCGCACGGTCCGGCGAGGGAAAGTCGTGTGTCTCGTCGATGGTCGCCCGTACGGTCGGCCGGGGCCGCTGCGGCGTGGCCTTGGGCACCTGCACGCCGATGGGCCGCCGCGTGGTCCGCAGCACGCGGACTTCTTCGACCGCCGGGGGGGCAGTCCCGCGTCGGTGAACTCCACCTCGTGCAGGTCGAACCACTCGGTGGTGCCGCCATGGCGTTCGGTTCCGACCTGGATCCGGCGGCGGGTCCCGTCCGGGATGAGCTGGATGCGGTTGACGTATCCCTGCCGCGGCAGCACGTCTGGGTCGGACGCCATCTCGCGGCCGAGCATCAGCTGGGCGGAGTCCTCTCCCCCCGGTGCGGGTGAGCCGGCGGACTCGGAGAGCAGGACCCGCAGGCCGGTGTGACCAGCGGGGGCGAAGAGCACTTCCCGGCCGATCGAACCGTCCGCCTCGCGCGGGATGGTGGCCGTGGCGGTGACGTCCTGCTCCGCCATCCAGGCCAGCAGCCCCTGCCTGATGTACAGGTGGTCCGCGCTGGAGACCCCAGCCACCTTCCGGGCACAGGTGGAGGTGTGCTCGGGATCCGGCCCGTGAGCGAAGTGGCAGGCGCGATCGGTGTACAGCTTGGTGAAGAGCTGGTGCCCGCACCCACCCAGCCAGACGCCGCACCAGTAGGTCTGGCCGGCGTGGTGGGCCCGGAAGTCGTCGAGCTCTATCGCTTCCATCGGAAGGACCACAGGGAGCTCGGAACCGGCGTGGCCGATCACTGCGGTCTGCACTCGGCGTCTGTCCAGGGCCATGCAACCTCCAGCCGTACTGGAGACGAGATCCGCCTCCGGTCGGCGCCCTGCCACATGCCGGGCGCCCAACTGACTGACGGTATCTCCCGCCACCGACAACGCCGGAGGTACTGGTGGCCGCCCACCGGCCGGGGTGGGGAGACGCCCGCCCGCTTCTGTTCATCGCAGCTGCCGCCAGAGGTGAAGCCTCAGCCTCTGGAGCAGCTGCGCGAGCAGGCCGCCGCCGGCACCGAGACGGCCGCGGGCACGGCGCTGTTCGCGCTGCGCACCGCGACAGCAGCACTCACCACGCTCACCCGGGCCGCAGCACGGGTCTTCCGCACCGGCCTCTACCTGGACGACTGGGCAGCGTTCCTCGACGAGGCGGACCGGCACCGAACCCACCGCGGTGCCCGCCCGCTGCCGGACGACGGGCCGGGCGTCACCTTCGCCTACCCGGGCAGCGACCGGCCGGCGGTCGACCAGGTCGACCTGGACCTCAAGCGCGGCGAGATCGTCGCCGTCGTCGGGGAGAACGGCTCGGGCAAGACAACCCTCGTGCACCTGCTGACCGGCCTCTATCTGCCGGATGCCGGCGAGGTGACCTGGGACGGGGTGAACCTGGCCGAGGCCTCGCCCGCCGACGTGTGGCGGCGGGTGGCGATGACGCCGCAGGAGTACACCCGCTGGCCGCTGACCGCCCGCGAGAACATCACCCTCGGCACACCCAGCCGGCGCGGCGACGCCGCAGTGCTGGAGGCCGCCCGCGCCGGCGGAGCCGACCACGTCCTCGACGGACTTCCCGCAGGCTTGGACACCTCCCTCGCACGCTCCTGGTGGGGCGGGCACGACCTGTCCGGAGGCCAGTGGCAGCGCATCGCGCTCGCCCGCTCCTTCCACGCGGACGCCGCCGTGCACATCCTGGACGAACCGACTGCCGCACTCGACGCCCGCGCCGAGCGCCGGGTCTTCGACCGGTTCCGCGAGCTGGCGGCAGGGCGCACCGCACTGGTGATCACGCACCGGCTCGCCAACGCACGCGTTGCCGACCGCATCGTCGTGATGGCCGACGGCCGCATCGTCGAGTCCGGCAGCTACCGCGAGCTGCTGGCCCGGCCCGGCGGCCTGTTCGCCGAACTCCACCGGCTCCAGGACGGCAGCGAGGACTGACCGGCGCACCACTGGCGACGTCATCCAGATCTCAGGCACCAGCGAGCGGGTGCCATATTGATGGCGCTCCTTGAAAACCGACCACCCCTTGCTCGGGGCGAACCCATACTTGCTCACTGGATCTCCCCAGACGTCTGGGCCCTTGGCTTGCGGGCAGCCCTCTCTGCGGGGGCAGAGGCGGGGGCGGGGCGATGTGCGACCTGGGCGCTCAGGTCACGACTGGGGTGGTCGCAGGGCGCCGGTGATGACGGTGGTCACCATCTTGCGGACGGCGGTGGTCTGCGGCGGGGGGCTTGTCCGGTCGGCGAACAGCAGGTGCCCGGCCCCGACGAGGGTGGGCGCGAGTGTGTCGATGTCGGCGTCACCGGTCAGGCGCCCCGACTCCCGCTCGGCAGTGAGATAGGCGGCGATCATGGCGGCGCCTTGCGCAGCCAGTGGAATGCCGGTCAGACCGGCCTCGCGCAGCCGGGCGCGGAGGCCGTCGCGGAAGGTGATGAGCGCGACGATTGCCACCGTGACCGGCCCGAACAGGTCCTGCAGCGCGTCGGCGAGGTTGTCCACCACGCTACCGGTGCCGGCGGCGGCACGCAGAGTCGTGGTTCGGTCCTCGATGCCGCGGGCTCGGTCGAGGACCAGTTCCGCTAGGAAAGCGTCGAAGTCGGTGAAGTGCCGGTGCAGCACGCCCTTGGCACAGTTCGCCTCCTCCGTGACCGCCCGGCTGGTCAACGCGCCGGGCCCGTCCCGGAGCAGGACGCGCTCGGCGGCCTCGAACAACTGGCCGCGCACGTTGTGGATGTGCACCCCTGACGGCATCGTCTCCCTTTCCGCGCCGCCCCGCCTTAACAAGTGGGCAACCGCCCATTAGTGTGGGCGCATGCCCACTTTATCGCAGGGACAGCCGGACAAGTCCGGGCCCGAGCCCCACCGCCACCGGCAGACAGCCGAGTCGTTCGGCGTGGATGCCGAGCGCTACGACCGCGCCCGACCGCCGTATCCCCAGGCCCTGGTGGACAGGATCGTCGCGGCAAGCCCGGGTCGGCACGTCCTCGACGTCGGAGCCGGGACCGGTATCGAGGCCCGGCAGTTCCAGGCGGCCGGCTGCACGGTGCTCGGTGTCGAGCCCGACGAGCGGATGGCCGCCTTCGCGCGACGCAGCCGTGTCGAGGTCGAGGTCGCCAGGTTCGAGGACTGGCAGCCGGCCGGGCGGCAGTTCGACGCGGTCATCGCCGGCACCGCCTGGCACTGGGTGGACCCCGTCGCCGGCGCGGCCAAGGCGGCCCAGGTGCTCCGGCCCGGCGGCCGGCTCGCTCCCTTCCACCACGTCCTCCAGCTCCCGGCCGAGGTGATCGACGCCCTCGCCGAAGCTCTCCAACGGATCGCCCCCGATTCGCCGTTCAATCCCGTCCTGCTGAGAGGATCGGCCGTGGACGCATACCAGCCACTGTTCGCGAAAATCGCCGACGGGATCCGGCAGACCGGCAGCTTCAGCGAGCCGGAACAGTGGCGCTTCGCCTGGGAGCGCACCTACCCCCGAGAGGAGTGGCTCGACCAGCTCCCCACCTTCGGCGGCCTCACCCAACTCCCCGCAGACAAAATGGCGGAGGTCCTGGACAGTGCCGGGACCGCGATCGACAGGCTCGGCGGCCACGCCACCATGCCCTACACATCCGTCGTGATCACCTCGACACGCTCCAACACGGCCTGACCGCCGCAACCATCGGGCGTCACCGCGCGCGAGCAGACTGATGAGCTCGGCGACGCCCCCCGGGGAGACAGGAAAGAGGATTCGCACGCGGGGAGGGTTCTCTGGCTACTTGGCGCGGGCCTCAGGCATCCAGCGGCAGCGGCGCGCGCTCACCCGTCGCGCGCCGAGGCGAATCGACGGTACTCAGCTGGTGCCGGGCCCACAACTGGCGCGCTCACCCAGCGAAGAGCCATAACGGGCTCGGCCCCACGCTCACGGAACCTCCCCACTCCTTTGAAGGGTGGAGCGACTGAAGCGACGAGCGGCAGTGGCCGTTTTCAAGGCTCTGGCCGCAGTTCCGTGAATCCCCAGGTCAGCGAGGGGAACGAGGGATCGTTTCGGCAGAGTGTTTCCTGGCGTGGCAAGCAAGACGGTCGAGGCTGTGCTGTTTCCCGGGATCGATGTGCGAGTGGAGCGCGTCAGCGACTCCACCGATGTGCTGGTGGTGGATGCGGTGTCCACCGCTCGCCCGGGCCGGTGCCCGGACTGCCGGGAACAAGCGAGGCGTAGACACAGCTCGTACCAACGCGTCCTGGATGAAAGGCCGTTGGGCTCTCGACGGGTGATAGTCCGGTTGCGGGTCCGCCGGTACTTCTGTGACCGGCAGAGTTGTTCCCGCAAGACGTTCGTCGAGCAGGTGCCGGGCCTGTCCGAGCGGCACCGTCGCTCCAGCACCGGGCTGACAGGCTGGCTGCGGTCGATCGCGATCGAGCTCGGCGGACGTCCGGCCGCCCGGTTGTGCCGCCGCCTGCGGCTGGTCGCGGGCCGGACCCGGCTGCTCAGGCTGTTGACGGCGCCCACGGTGCCGGACCGTGCGCCGCGGGTGCTGGGGGTGGACGAGTTCGCCTTCCGCAAGGGCTGCACCTACGGCACCGTGCTGGTTGACGTCGAGGCCGGCCGGGTCGTGGACGTGCTGCCCGACCGCACCTCGGAGACGTTCGCGGCCTGGCTCACCGCGCATCCCGGCGCCGAGATCATCTGCCGGGACCGGGCCACCGCTTACACCAAGGCAGTCAAGGAAGCCGCCCCTCACGCCCTGGAAGTGGCCGACCGATGGCACCTGTTGCAGAACTTGTCCGCTGCCGTGGAGAAGACCTGTCACCAGCACCGCGACTGCCTGCGCAAACGTGCCGAGAAGGAGACGGTGACCGAGGTGCCGGAGCCGCCCCCGATGCTGTTACCGCCCGCGGAACTGCCCCGCACCCAGATCATCGAACGCACCCGCCACCGCCACGAGGACATCCACCGCCTGCTGGAGAAACGCTGGACCATCAGCGCCATCGCCCGCCGCCTCAACCTCGACCGCAAGACCGTGCGCCGCTTCCGCGACACCGACCTCGACGAGCTACTGGCCTCCGCCCGCGAGCGCCGCCCCAACGGCGTCCTGGAGCCGTTCAAGGCACACCTCAACGCCCGCTTCACCGAAGCCCAAGGCCAGGTCAGCGGCACCCAACTGTTCCTGGAGATCAAGGCCCGCGGCTACCGCGGCAGCCGCCAGGTCGTCCGCAAACACCTCGCCGCCCTCCGCGCCGGCACCGCCGAACCTGTCCGGGCCGACATACCCAGCCCTCGCAAGATCACCTCGTGGATCATGCGAGCCCGGGAGACGCTCACCGAGAGCCAGGACGAGCGACTCCTTCAAATCCGGCTCGCCTGCCCAGACATCACCCGTGCCTGCGACCTCGCCCGGGCGTTCGCCGACATGGTCCGCCACCAGCGCGGATACCTACTGCTGGAGTGGATCCGCCAGGCAGAGCAAGACGCACCGAAGCCCTTGAAGGGATTCGCCGGCTTCCTCCGCCAGGACCTCGACGCCGTCACCGCCGGACTCACCCTCCCCTGGGGCTCCGGCGTCGTCGAAGGACACGTGAACCGGGTGAAAACCCTCAAGCGAGCCATGTACGGCCGGGCCTCATTCGAACTCCTGCGGACCCGCGTCCTCACCCAGCCATGAGGCTCCGAGAGCAGGGCATACAGTCAGGACCCATGAAGTCGCCACAACCCACGGATCCGCAAGCCGAGGCCGCACAAGGCCGTATCGCTCTATGGCTCGACCCGGAGGACTTACGGTGGCTGGCACACCACTGCTGTTGCGCAGACGACGCAACCGACGAAGACAAGGACCGCTGCGGACGGCTCCGCTTCCGGGCTAGTGCAGCCCTGCATAAGCATCAGCACTCGTCATGAGGACGTAGGCCGTCACGGAACTGCGGCCAGAGCCGTTTTCAACGATCATCATCAAGATCGAGCCCAGTTGGTGCCACGGCATGGCCGTGGCCAAGCTCCGCCGCGGCCGCCGCATCAAGGGCGAGAAGGGCCAGTACGCCTACGGCGCCCCGCAGCAGCCGCCCGGGCCACCAGTCGCCGGCAGTGCCTCGCCGAACTCTGCACCGCCGCCATCCGCGGCCTGGATCCATGGAACCGGGACACCCCATCACAGCCTGCACCCCCAGCCGATCACCAAGGAAACCTGTGCCCACGTTTTCCCACGACCTCTCCCATGCCGCACAGCTCGACCTGCTCGAGCGACTGACGAGGGCCGCGCTGACCGAGCACTACGGACTCGACGGCGCCGCCGCGGCAGTGGAGGTCCAGCAGTACGAGGACAACGCGGTCTGGCGGATCACCCCGCCGGACCGCGACAACTCCTTCGTCGCCCGCCTGTCCATCCGCGACGGACGTCCCGCCCACCAGCAGCGCAGCGAGATGCGATGGCTGGAAAGCCTGGCCTCCACACACACCGTCGCCGTTCCCGATCCCGTCACCACCACCAGCGGCCACTACGTCGTCCCTGTCGAGGTCCCCGACCACGACGAGCCGGCCACCCTCTCCCTGCTGCACTGGCTCCCCGGCACGGCAGAGCCCCCCTACCGGCAGCCGGGCGTCGCACAGAAGATGGGCGCCGCCACCGCCTGCCTGCACGAGCACGCGGCCACCGTGCACCTGCCCGACTTCGACCGGCCGGTCTGGGACGCGCAGACGATCCTCCACCACGGCCACGCCCTCACCGGCCCGGGCTCCCGCGACCAGCTCGGCGCTGCCGGCACCGCCGCACTGCGCAAGATCACCGACCTGATCACCCCGGCCCTCGCCGAAGGCGGCCCGAACGACCGGGGCCGGATCCACGGCGACCTACACCGCGAAAACATGATCGCCCTGCCCGACGGCGGCGTCGGCATCATCGACTTCGACGACTGCGGCACCGGCCATTACCTCCTCGACATCGCCACCGTCCTGTCCTCCGTCCACCGCATCGCCCACACCGAACCCGGCGGCTACGAGGGATTCGCCCGCGGCTACCTGGACGGCTACACCCAGGTGCGCCCCCTGCCCACCGACTTCTCCCGCCTCCTGGAGTCCTACCTCCTCCTGCGGGATGTCCAGATCCTGAACTTCGTCACCACCGCGGCCCCCCGTGAACGCCGACGTCCGCTCCTGGGGGCCGCGCCGTATCGCCGACATCCTGGCGAACATGCAGGCATACCTGAAGGGACGCCCCTACCTGGGCACTCTCGGATAGCAGGCCGAAACGGTCGTCGTCACCTGCGTCCCCGACAGTCGGCCCGAGCCTGAATGTCAGCCAGTGCCGCTGGCGGTGCGCGCGGGTGTGGTGACCTCGGGCTTGGCGGGCCGCTGCATCAGGGCGGCGGTGGCTTCGTTGAGGGTCACCTTCTCGTGCAGCAGGTCGGCGATGACTTCCGTGATGGGCATCTCGAGGCCGTGGGCGCAGGCCAGGGCGAGGATCGCTTCGGCGGACTTGACGCCCTCGGTGGTCTGCCGGGTGGCGGCCGTCGCCTCCGCGACGCTCAGGCCCCGGGCCGAGGTGGGTGCCGAAGGTGCGGTTGCGGGAGAGCGGGGAGGAGCAGGTGGCCACCAGATCCCCGAGGCCGGCCAGGCCGGAGAAGGTGAGCGCCTCGGCGCCCAGGGCGCGGCCGAGTCGGGTGGTCTCGGCCAGGCCGCGGGTGATGAGCATGGCGGCGGCGTTGTCGCGCAGGCCCATGCCGGAGGCGATGCCGACCCCGAGGGCGATGACGTTCTTCATGGCGCCGCCGAGCTCGCAGCCGGTCACGTCGGTGCTGGTGTAGGGGCGGAAGTAGCCGGTGTGGCAGGCCCGTTGGACGAGCTGGGCGGCGTGCTCGTCGGGGCAGGCGATGGTGGCGGCGGCCGGCTGCCCGGCCATGATCTCCTGGGCGAGGTTCGGGCCCGAGAGCACCGCGACCCGCTCTGCGGGCACGCCGGTGGCCTCGGTGATGATCTGGCTGGCTCGCAGCCCGGTGCCCTGCTCGATGCCCTTCATCAGCGACACGATCACCGTGTCCGGTGCGATGTGCGGGGCCCAGGCGGAGAGGTTGGCACGCAGGGTCTGTGCCGGGATGGAGAGCACGAGGAGGTCTGCTTGGTGCAGCGCGGTGGCCGGGTCGGTCGTCGCGGTGACCGTGGCGGGCAGCTCGATGTCGGGGAAGTAGCAGGGGTTGCGGTGGGCGACGTTGATGCCGTCGGCGATCTCCGTCCGGCGGGCGTGCAGGACGACGGTGTTGCCGGCGTCGGCCAGGATTTTGGCGATGGCGGTGCCCCAGGACCCGGCCGAAAGCACCGCAGCACGGACGGAACGCTGCTGAGTCACTGCGGGGTCCTCCTCTGTGCGCGGGCCCGCCCACGGTGCAGCATCCGGGCGCCGTCATCGTAGCGCCCGGGGCGGGCCCGGCCGCTCCAGCCGGTGGCAGACGACGTGCATGGACCGGGCAGCCGGGGGCGAACAGGTGGAAGGCCACCGGTTCGTGTCCGGTGAAGCGCTCGCCCCAAGGCCGCCTGCCGGACGTGCCGAACGAATCCGCCGCCGACCGGAGCGAAGCCGGTTGACGGTCTGCTGCCACGGAGAACCAGGTACGGCGAGCAGCAGAGCGAAGGCACTGCAGGCAGCACCGAGTGCCGCCGTGAGGGAGCGAAGCCGCGGGTGATCCGTACGGTGCGCCGGGACGGGCGCGAGCCGATGGGCCTCGGGGCTGCGATCGGCGCGCTGGTCACCGAGCGCGCGTGGGAGCTCCCGGCCGCCGGCGCGACGCTGCGGGAACGGTGGGCGGCCATCGCCCCCGAACTCGCCGGGCACGTCGCCGCCGTGTCGTACGACGTCGACTCCGGCCGGCTGGCCGTGTGCCCGGAGTCGTCGGCCTGGGCGACGAAGGCCCGGCTGGAGCAGACCCGGATCATCGCGGCAGCCAACGCCTCGGCGGGCCGGACGGTCGTCCGCGCCCTGCGGATCCTGGCGCCCGGCGCGGTGCCGGGGCCCGAGCCGGTCACGTCGACCCGAAGCCCACGGCCGTGCCCGCCGGTCGCTGCGTACTCGGGAGACCGCCTCGGACGGCTGCGCCGCGCGCTCGCCGCACACCGTCAGGCCGACCCGCCTTCCCTGGCGGACCCGGACATCGCGCAGGCAATCGAGCGGCAGACCGCCGCGATGCGTGAGCTCAGCCACCGTGCGTTCCCCGAGACCGAGACCGCGCCGGACGACGAACTGGCCCTGATCGAGCGGGCCCGCGCGCGGCGCCGCCGCCAGGCCGCGGCGACCGAGGCCGCCGCGCTGCGCCGGGCCCGCAGGGAACGTGCCGCCCGCCAGCGCGGGCTGTCGGACGCTGCGGCAGTTGGTATCGACCGCGTCCGATCACAGGCATTGGGGCCGCGAAGCAGGAGTGCGGCCTTCCTGAACGGCGTGGGACCATCCCCGCGCGTGCGGGGATGGTCCCACTGCCGAGCCTTCCCGAGTCGACGTGAAAGCCTGCTCCCCGCGCCCGCGGGGGTGGTCCCTCCTCCGGACCAGGGCCGTCGGCTCAGGGGCTCTGCTCCCCCGCGCCCCAGCAGGTCTTGCCGACGCCGAGTTGCTCCCCGCGCCGGCGGGGATGGTACAAGTGAGTTGGGGCCGCTCAAGCGGATGGTCGTTAGGATGAACGGGGCCGAGGGCACGATGATTCGCCGTGTCTTGCAGGTGCTCGGCGAGCAGGTCGGCACGTCGATGGTCACCGCCGGGGCCGCGGCCAGCGGGCGTCCTGCTCCGGGGCCTCGCCGTCGACCGGGTTCTCCAGAAGCACAGCAGTTTC
>NZ_JBIAPF010000029.1:0-19339 GCF_042888135.1 Streptomyces sp. NPDC003247 | reverse complement strand
CGCGCGGCAACAACTCAGGTCACTTACCGGGAAGGTGTACGAGACGTCGTGGAATTCTCTGTACTGGGGCCGCTGCGCATGCACGAGCGCGGGGTGTCCTACACACCGACGGCACCGAAGCAGCGGCAGCTGCTGGCCCTGCTGCTCCTCAACGCGAACCAGGTGGTGTCCACCGACACGTGTATCGAAGAGCTGTGGGAGGACTCCCCTCCCAACAGCGCGCTCTCCACCCTCCAGTCGTACATCCTGCAACTGCGCCGCAGCCTGCGGCGGGTGCCGCGGATCGGCAGCCTCCAGGCCGCCCGCCGCATCCTGGAGACACGTGACGGGGGGTACCTCCTCGCCGTGCGCAACGACGAACTCGACACCAACCGGTTCTGGAGCCTCGTACGCGAAGGGCGCGCGGCGCTCCGGCACGACGACGCGCGGGCCTCGGCGTGTCTGTCCGAGGCGCTGCGGCTGTGGCAGGGCACCGCGCTCTCCGACGTCCAGCGCGGCCCGGTGCTGCGGGCGCATCTGGTGGGCTTGGAGGAGGAACGGACGAGCGTGCACGAGCAGCGCATCGCCGCGGATCTCCGGCTGGGCCGGCACCAGGACCTGCTGGGCGAACTGAGCCGGCTCACCGCCCGCTACCCGATGCACGAGAGCCTGCACGCCCAGTTCATGCTGGCGCTGCACCGCACCGGGCGGCGGATCCAGGCACTGGAGGTGCAGCAGCGGCTGAGCACCGTGCTGCGCGAGGAACTCGGCCTGGACCCCTCCCCCCGGGTACGGCGCCTGCACCAGGCGATCCTGGCGGGCGACCCCGCCATCGACATGCTGGCGTACACCGACTCCGTGCTGGCCGCCGAGCCCTCCGCACCGGCCGGCCGGCCGAGGGCCGCGGACGGAGAGCTGGTGGCGGCGGGATCCGTACGGCGCTGAGCACTGCGTACGGTGCTGAGCACTGCGTACGGCGACGAGGGAGCGCGCCGGGAGCGCGCCGACGAGGGCTGAGGCGACGCTCCCCCGTGGGGCACGCCGTCTCAGCCCTCGTCGGCGCGTTCCCCGGGCGGCGAGAAACGGCCGGCCGTGGTACCGGTCGTCGTGCCGGTCGTGTTGGCCGCGAGGAAGGCGTCGGTGACCGCGTGGACGTAGTCCGCGCCGAAGGTCCGTTCGGCCAGCAGGCGGCGGAACATCAGCGGGCCGGCGAGCTGGTCGATGGCGAGCTCGGTGTCCAGGCCGGGGGGCAGTTCGCCGGCCGCCTTGGCGTGTTCGAGGATGGCGCGGAAGCCTCCGGAGCCCGCCCTGAACAGCGACTCCTTGAGGTCGGTGAACGACGGGTCCACCCCGGCGCGCTCGATGACCGCCCGCATGCCGCGCTCCGCCACGGGGTCGTGCAGCAGCTCCCGCAGCCCGTCGAGCTGTCTGATCAGGTCGTCGCGCAGCACACCCGTGGGCGCCGGGCGGACCGAGTCGATGCGCTGGGCGATGGCCTCGTAGATGAGGGAGAAGGCGTCCGGCCAGTGGCGGTACAGGGTGGTGCGGCCGACGCCGCTGCGGGCGGCGACCGCGACATGGGTGACCGCCGCCCAGCCCTGTTCGACCAGCAGTTCCTGGGCGGCGGCCAGGGCCGCGGCCCGGCTGCGGGCGGCCCGCGGGTCCATACCGCGCCCGGACGCCCGCGTGCCGCGGTTCGCGGCGTCGGCCTGCGTGGACATCGGCTCTCCCTGGTTCGTCGACGTGCTGTTGCTCCGCTGTTCGGAACAGAGTGTGCCATTTCCGTCCCGCGCACGGGCGCCACACCGACCCGCCGGTCCCGCCGCCACCGGTCCCCCGCGCACGGGATACCGGCCCGCCGGGACGCCACCCGCCCGGACGCCGTCCGCCGGGTGTGGCCCGCTCGGACGCCACCCGCCCGGACGCGGACAGGCGGCCGCAGGCCCGGGCGAGCCGCGGGGTCCGACCCGAGCGCCCTCGGGGCAGGCCCGAGCGAGCCGCAGGATCAGGCCCGGTAGAAGTGCAGGTGGTCGCGGGCCCAGTCGGTGAAGGAGCGGGGGGCGCGGCCGAGGACGCGGTGGACGTCGGGTGAGAGGCGGCCGTGCAGTTCGCTGCCGTGTTCGATCGCCTCCTCCAGTGTCGTGATCACCCCGTTCACCGTCTCCTCGGAGAAGTGGCGCAGCAGCATCTCCCGGTGCGCGGCGAGCGGCACCGTCTCGAAGCGCAGCTCCCGTCCGAGCAGCGAGCCCAGCACCGCGAGCTGCTGGCGACCGGTCAGCGCCTCGGGTCCCGTCAGCTCGTACACCTTCCCCTCGTGGCCCTCCTCGGTCAGCGCCCGCGCCGCGGTCTCCGCGATGTCGCGCGGGTCGACGATCGCCTCCGGCACGTCCGCGAGCGGACCGCGGGCGACGCCCTCTGCCTTGATCGACGCGGCCCAGCCGAGGTTCATGTTCATGAAGCCGTTGGGCCGCAGGACGGTCCACGGCACCCCGGAGTCCCACAGCGCCTGTTCGGCGATCCGGTGCCAGTGGCCCAGCGGGTTGGTCTTCGGGTCCTCGGCCATCTCCACCCCGAGGGTGGACAGCTGCACGATGTGCTCCACGCCCGCCTCACGCGCCGCGGCCACGAGGTGCGCGTCGTGCGTGGCCTTGTTCGCGCCGAGCGACATCAGGAAGACCTTCTGCACCCCGTCCAGGGCGGGCGGCAGCGTCCGGGGGCGGCCCAGGTCCGCGGCGACCACCTCCAGGTCCGGCCCGGCGGGCAGCGCGGCCCGCCCCGGGTCGCGGGTCAGCGCCCGCACCTTGTGCCCGCCGGCCCGCAGCAGCGAGAGCACCTTGCCGCCCACGTTCCCCGTGGCTCCGGTCACCAGAATCATCGTCGTCTCCTCGTTCGTGGCTGCTTCATGACGGCCTCGTGGCGGCCTCGCGGCTGCTTCGTGGCTGCTTCGTGGCTGCTGCTTCCCGGCGGCCTCGTGGCTGCTTCGTGGCTGCTTCGTGCTGCGAGGGGGTGGGCCGGCCGTCAGCGGCCGGCGGGGTCGGGGCGGTCGAGGACGGTGCGCAGGGCGCTCTCCAGCGCCCGGGTCGCGGCGTCGGCGCTCCCGGCCGGCCCGCGGGAGCGCCAGGCGACGAAGCGGTCGGGGCGCACCAGCACCGCGCCCGCCCCGGTGACGCCGTACGGCTTCTCCCACTCGGTGCCCGGGAGCCGGTGCACGGGCAGGGCGATGCCGAGCCGCCCGGCCGTCTCCGCGGCCGCGGCCGCCCACTCCTCGCCCGTTCCGTCTCCGGTGAGCAGGACGAAGGAGCGGCCGAACAGGGCGGTGGTGGACGCGGCCGGCGCGCCCTCGGGCAGCGGCACGTACGGCGCCCGTGAGCCGGGGCGGCCGGTCGGGGCGGCCGGGTCCTCGAGGAGTTCCCCGGCGTCGTCCGGCTCGCGGACCACGGCGCCGGCGGCGCAGCGGTAGCCGAAGACCTGGACGACGGGCGGCAGCGGCGCGGCGAGCGCCCCGTCGTCGAGGTAACCCGCCAGCCGTTCCACGGTGTTGCGCAGCTGCTGTTCGCCGATCATCTCCGAGACCGGGCGGCGCTCGGCGTCGTGGCTGTCGAGCAGTCCGGGCCCGGCCTCGCCCTTGACCACCATCGCCAGCTTCCACGCCAGGTAGAAGCCGTCCGTGACGGCGGTGTTGCCGCCCAGGCCGCCCGGGGCGGGCACCAGCCGGGCCGCGTCGCCGACCAGGTGGGCGCGGCCCTCGCCGAACTGGTCGGCGATCTCGCTGACGATGTCGGTGCGTCCCGTCTCGACGACCTTCAGCGGCAGGTCGGGCAGGCCCAGACCGGTGCGGACCAGCTCGGCGCAGCGCTCCTCGGTGAAGGAGTCGAAGTCCGGCGGGTTCTGCGACATGCCGAGCACATAGCCGTACCGGCCGGGCACGTCGGTGGTGTAGAAGACGCCGGGCACCGGACTCTGGAGCCAGAACAGCGCGAACTTGCGGCCGTCGGCGACCCCCGGCAGCTCGCGCAGCGGTTCGCTCATGTCGGCGTCGAAGAAGACCCGGAAGATCTCCCCGAGGTGTCCGCGGCCGTGCATGCCGATGCCCAGTCGCTCGCGCACGGGGCTGTGCCGGCCGTCGGCGCCGACGAGGTGGTCGGCGGTCACCGTCCGCTCGGCGCCGGTCCGCACGTCGCGGAGCACGGCGGTGACCGCCTCCGCCGACTGCTCGAAGGAGACCAGCTCGGTCTCGAAGAGCAGTTCGGCGCCGAGTTCACGGGCCCGGTCGGCGAGGATCACCTCGGTCCGCTCCTGGCTGGCCATCGCCCAGTCCTCGGGCGAGACGCGACGCATCGCCATCTCGCCCTCGGTCATGATCGCCTTCAGGACGGGTCCGGCCAGGGTGTCGGCCACCACCATGTAGAACGCGCCGGTGCCCCCGTCCGGGCCGGCCTCGGCGATCCGGTCGGCGACGCCGCCGACGCGCAGCACCTCCATGGTGTGCGGGTACTGTCCGCGCGCCTTCATCACGACCGAGGTGCCGGGGTGTTTCTCGACCACCAGCGGTCTGACGCCGTGCAGTCCCAGGAACAGGGCGGTGGTCAGGCCCGCCAGGCCACCGCCCGCGATGAGAACGGGTACGTGCTCGTCCGACACGGCCACTCCTTGGTCGTCTTGGTCGTCGCTACGGGCTGGTCGTCGCGGCGCCCAGTCTGGGCGGGGCCGTTGGAGCACCGGTGGGGTCCCCGTCCACCCCGGGTGGCCCCCGTCCGCCCGGCCGGCGGGAGGATCACGGGTCCCTCCACCGCCGCCCCAACCGCTCATCAGCGGCGGCACCGAGGGTGGGAGGGGCGGTCCGCGCGGCTGCCTCCGTCACCCTTCGAGACACAGGAGTCGCCGTGGTCGTCTTCGTCAACAAGCTGACGCTCACCGGAGCGGCCGAGGACCTGGAACGCGTCTACGCCCATGTCGCCGAGTTCATGCGCACCCGTCCCGGCCTCGTCCGTTACCAGCTCGTCCGCTCGCAGAACGATCCCTCCGTGTACTTCAACGTCGCCGAGTGGCAGGACCAGGCGTCGTTCGAACAGGCGCTGAAGGAGCCGGAGTTCCGTACCCGGCTGAAGGCCCTGGGCACGGTCATCAAGGGGGAACCGCACCTGTCCGACGTGGTCGAGTACGGGGTCGGGGAGGTCTGAGCGTGTCCGGACCCCTCAAGATCAGCCAGCCGGTCGACGGCGAGACGTACGCGCGGATCCTCCAGTTCTACGCCCAGCAGATGCAGCTCCTCGACGAGCGGGCGGCCGAGGAGTGGGCCGAGGGGTTCACCGAGGACGGGGTGTTCGCGCAGAACGTCAAGCCGGAGCCGTGGGCGGGCCGCGCCGTCATCGCCGCGCGGATGCGCGCCGGGATGGACCGGCTGGCCACGCGTGACGTGCAGCGGCGGCACTGGTTCGGCATGGTCGCCGCCGATCGGCAGGACGCCGGCACGGTGCTGACCCGGTACTACGCCATGGTCTTCGAGACCCCGAACGGCGGCCGGGCCACCACCTACCTCAGCACCACCGGCGAGGACGTCCTGGTCCTCCAGGACGACCAGTGGCGGATCAGGCACCGCCTCATCACCCACGACGGCACCTGATCCGGCCCACCCGGCCGTCACCGAGCGAAGAACGAAGAGCGAAGAACGAAGAGCGAAGAAGGAAGGCTGTGAGCATGACCGAGCTGACACGCGAGCGCGTGGCCGCGGCGTACGCGTCGCTGCTGACCGGGGACCGGGAGCAGATCGCCCGGTACTGGTCGGAGGACGTGCGCTTCCAGATGCCGGGCAACCACCAGTACGCCGGCTGGTTCGTCGGCCTGGACGACTACCTGGAGAAGATGGGCAAGCTGATGGCCGCCACCGGCGGCCGTATCACCTCCGACACCCTGAACGTCCTCGTCGACGCGGAGGCGGGGGTGTCGATCGACGTGTACCGCCTGGACGGCTACCGGGAGCACGCCAAGGACGGCGCGACCTCCCCGTACGAGCGTCTCCGGGTCGAGGGCGTGCACGTGCTGCGCTGGGAGGACGGCCGGATCGTCGAGGGCCGCAGCGCGCTGTTCGCCGACGGGGTCACGCAGGCGAACCTGTGGTGGTCGCCGGTCGGCGCCGACGGGGAGCGCTACGAGTACTGAGCGTGTGCCGATCGCGTGCCGATCGCGCCCCGATCTTCCGCTCTTCCGCGAGGGCCGTCCGGGGGTTCGTCCCCGGCGCGGCCCCGCGCATTCCACCGAGGAAGTGCAGCCATGTCTCAGCCAGCACAGGGCGTGCTCCAGGACCGGGCGGTCGTGGTCACCGGGGGCGGTACCGGAATCGGCAGGGCGGTCGCGCACGCCTTCGCCGCCGAGGGTGCCCGGGTCCTGGTGGTCGGCCGCAGGGCCGGTGTACTCGCCGAGACCGCCCGGGGCCGCGCCGGGATCTCCACGCTCACGGCCGACCTCTCGGACCCGGAGACCCCGGGTGCCGTGGTGGCGGCGGCCGTGAGCGAACTCGGCGGCGTCGACGTCCTGGTGAACAACGCCGTCACGATGCGGTCCGCGCCGCTGGGCCGCATCGATCGGACGAACGCCCGGGACCAGGTGGCCACCAACCTGCTCGCGCCGCTGTTCCTCACCCAGGAGGCGCTGCCGCAGCTGGAGGCCGCCAAGGGCCTCGTCGTCAACGTCACCACGGCCGGCAACCAGCGCGGCTGGCCCGCCCACTCCGTCTACGGCGCCACGAAGGCCGCCCTCGACTTCCTCACCCGCACCTGGGCGCTGGAACTCGCCCCCCGGGGCATCAGGGTCGCGGGCGTCGCCCCGGGCCCGGTCGAGACCCCGATCGCCGAACACGCCGGGCTCGACGCCGAGGGCATCGCCCGGCTGCGGGACCGGCAGCGCGGCCGCGTGCCGCTGGGGCGGGTGGGGCAGCCGGAGGAGATCGCCTGGTGGATCGTCAACCTGGCCCGTCCCGAGGCGTCGTTCGCCACCGGGCTCGTGCTGCCCGTGGACGGCGGCGCGAGCGTCGTCTTCTGACCGCGCCACCCGGACCGCGCCACTCTGACGCCCCAGTCCTGACCGCCCCCCAGTCCTGAACGCCACCCTCCTGACCGCCCCCCTCCTGAACGCCACCCCAAGGGAGCCCCTATGGAATTCGGCATCAACCTCTTTCCCACGGTAGGCCCGGACGACAAGGACGCGGCGGACTACTTCGAGGAGAGCCTGCGCCTGGCCGAGCTCGCCGAGGAGCTCGGGTTCGACCACGTCAAGACGGTGGAGCACTACTTCTTCAAGTACGGCGGCTACAGCCCGGACCCGGTGACGTTCCTGGCCGCCGCGGCGGCCCGCACGCGCCGCGTCAAGCTGGTGACCGGCGCCGTCATCCCGGCGTTCACGCATCCGCTGAAGCTGGCCGGGAAGCTGGCCATGCTCGACAACCTCTCCCGAGGGCGCCTCCAGGTCGGCTTCGGACGGGCCTTCCTGCCCGACGAGTTCGACGCCTTCGGCATCGACCTGGACGAGAGCCGGGCCCGCTTCGAGGAGGGGGTGCGCGCCTGCCGACGGCTGTGGAGCGAGGAGGACGTCGTCTGGGACGGCACCTTCCACTCCTTCGGGCCGGTCACCCTGCTGCCCCGGCCCTACCAGCGTCCGCACCCGCCGATCCTGGTCGCCACGGCGAAGACCGCCTCCTCCTGCGAGCAGGCCGGCCGCGACGGCCACGGCCTGATGATGGTGCCGTCGATCAACAAGCGCGAGACGGTGCAGGAGATGCTGGGCCTGTACCGCAAGGCGTGGGCCGACGCGGGCCATCCCGGGGAGGGCGAGGTCCACATGAGCTACAACTGCTACCTCAGCGAGGACGCCGCCGAGGCCCGGGCCCGGGGCGAGGTGTACGCACGGCGCAGCAACGCGGTGATGCGCGACGCGGTGGCCGCCTGGGGCGAGCGGCGCAGCACGGTCTACGCCGGCTACGAGAAGGTCGTGGAGAACATCGCCCGGGCCGACTTCGGCCGGTCGCTGGCCGAGAACAAGGCCCTGGTCGGCACGCCGGAGGAGGTCACCGAGCGGCTCCGGACGATCCGCGAGTGGTTCGGGGACGTGGTGATCAGCCTTCAGGTGATCTCCGGCAACCCCAGCCACGAGGAGTCGGCGCGCAGCATGCGGCTCTTCGCGGAGCGGGTCGTGCCGCACTTCCGCGACACCCCGCCCGCCGGCTGACACCGGCCGCACGCACGGTCAGGGGCTCCCCCCCGGTGGTCCGGGGGGAGCCCCTGACGTCGTACGGCGACGGCCGCGGGCACGTACGCCGGAACCGGCGCGCGCGGCAGCGCGCCGGTTCCGGTGGCCCGCCCCGGCCGGCGCTCAGCTCCGGCCGGCCACGTCGCTCACCAGCCGTTCCGACACGCGGGCGGCGACGGCGGCCACGGTCAGGGCCGGGGGGACACCGGTGCCCGGCAGCAGCGAGCCGTCCACGACGTAGAGGCCGTGGTGGCCGTTGACCCGGCCGGCGTCGTCGGTCACGGTGCCCAGCGGTACGCCGCCGACCACGTTGCCGCCGGTGGTGCCGATCCGGCTGAACGCGGTGCGGCTGCCCGGGTTGGCCTCGTCGAGCCGGTCCAGGGTGTGGGTGATCGCGGACTGGGCGCGGGCGAGGGCGGGGTCGTCGGCCGGCCAGGTCAGGACGACGTCGTCCTTGTCCGGGTCGTAGTGGAAGGCGCCGAGGGCCGGCGCCGGGACGGAACCGATGGTGGTGATCCAGCCCTCGCCCTCCGGGGCGTCCGGCCAGGGGAAGTTGAGCAGGGAGACCGGGCCGAGCGGATTCTCCCGCCAGTCCTGCGCGATGACCGCCGCGGGACCGCCCTGCCGGGGGTTGTTCTCCTGCATGCCGGTGCGGGCCGTGATGACCTCGCTGTTGCCGACCCGGGTGCCGAGCGCGGCGTCCAGGGCGGGCAGCGCGCCGGTCTCCCGGGCCCGCAGCAGGAGCCGGTTGGTGCCCAGGGTGCCGGCCGCCAGCACCAGCCGGTCGGTGGTGATCCGGTGCCGGGACACCACCGTTCCGCGCTCGTCGATCCGGTCGTGGTCGACGTGGTAGCCGGTCCCGTCGCCGCCGTCCGCCGGGTGTACGGCGGTCACCACGCTGAGCGGCCGTACGTCGATGTGCCCGGACGCCTCGGCGCGGGCCAGCAGGGTGCGGTCGAGGCTGCGCTGGGCGCCGCTGTTGACGCCGAACACGTTCAGCCCGTCGATCTGGGACCGCACCCGGGTGCCGGCCATCTCCTGGCGGACCACGTCCCAGTCCACCGCCAGGTCGACCTTGCTCCACGGGATGCCGGCCTTGTCCAGCTGGTCGGCGAACGAGCGGGCGGAGCGGTAGAACTCGGAGTGGTAGACGTCGTCCGGGACGGGTTCGCAGCCGATGAGCGCCCGCGCCTCCGGGTACCACCGCTCACGCATCTCGCGGTAGTCCAGGACGTCGCCGAGGGTGTGGGCGAACAGTTCGGCCGAGGGCTGGCACATGGTGCCGTTGGACGCGAGCGAGGCGCCGCCCACGCCGGCGCCGGCGAGGACGTTCATGCCGCTGCCGGGCACGAACTCCAGGACGCCGGTGTACACGTCGAGCTTCGCGTCGGTGAGCGGCGAGGTCTTGCTGAGCCAGGCCGCGCGTCCGTCGGGCGCGGTCTGTGTCGCGAAGGTGTCGCCGGCGTCGTCGACCGGCCAGCGCCGCCCCCGCTCCAGCAGGACGGCGTCCACGCCCGCCTCCGCCAGCCGTAGGGCGGCGATCGAGCCTCCGTAACCGCTGCCGACGATCACCACCTGCGCACGGTGCTGCTGCCTTTCCACCGGGCGGCCTCCCTGTCTTGTCGGTCTTGCCGGTCTTGCCGGTCTTATCGGTCTTGCCGGTCCTGGACTGTGCGGCGCGTCGAACATCGCGGACGGTGGTGGAGCCTCACTGTGGAGCCGGTGCAGAGCCGCTCGGCCAGCGCCGGAGCAGCACCCGGCCGACGGGGGCCGACGCGGGCACGGCGACCGCGGCGTGCCGGCCGGGCCCGACGGCCAGGGACCGCACCCGCCACCACTCACGCCCGCCCCCGCCCACCGGATGCGGCACGAGGACGGAGCCGGCGGCCGCCGGATGCGTCTCGACCCGCCGCAGTGGCGCTCCCACCCCGGCCCCGGAGGCCTTGACGACGGCCTCCTTCCGGGTCCAGCAGCGGAACAGCCACTCCCGGCGGCGGTCGTCGGCGCGGGCGAGGCCGGCCCGTTCGGCCGGGGACAGCGCGGAGCGCGCCATCGCGTCGAGGTCGACCGGGCGCTCCCGTTCGAGGTCGACGCCGACGGGGTGCCCGGTGCTGAGGGCGAGCAGCCAGGACGGGCCGGAGCGGGAGAGGCTGAAGGTCAGCTCGTGGTGCAGCACGACGGGCCGGCCGTGCCGGGGGTCCCCGCACTGCGGGCAGGCGGCCCGGCCGAGCGCCACCTTCCCCGGCTCGGTACCGAGGTAGCGGGCCAGGACGGCGCGTACGGCGGTGTGGGCGGCGGCGTACCGGGCCGCCGCGACGGGGTGGCGCAGCCGGCGCAGCCGTTCCCTCTCGTCCGCCGACAGCACCGAGCCGCCGGGCGGGGGCGCGGCGCCGGCCGTGTCCGTCTCCGTTGCGCCCTCCCAGAGGTGGATCTCCCCGGGGCGCGGCAGGGCCCGGGAGCGGGTCACGGGCTGCTCCAGGACGGGGTGCGGCGGATCTCCACCACGGCACAGGACCAGGTGAACCCCGCGCCGACCCCGGCCAGCAGGCAGAGCTGGCCCGGCCGGGCCTTGCCGGACTCCGCGAGGTGCGCCAGTCCCGCGAACTGGTCGCCCGCGCCGAGGTGTCCCACGGTCCGGCCCCAGGGCCAGGTGGTGGCCTCCGGGTCGACCTCCCACTTGCGCAGGTAGGTCTGGCTCAGGCGGCGGCGCCCGAAGTGCGGCAGTACGAACCAGTCGATGTCGGACAGCTCGACCTCGGCGTCGCTCAGCGCGCGCTTCAGCGCCTCGGCCTGTCCGGCGCCGACCCGGGAGACGCTGTAGGAGATGCCCACCTCGTCGACGAAGGCCCGCTTGGGCACGTCGAGGTCCATCGGCCGCCGTACGCCGAAGGGGGCGACGCCGAACGGGTCGTCGCCCCGGTGCATCGCCTCCAGCTCCGGTTCCGAGACGGTGGCGAGGCTGCGCAGCCGGGCGAAGCCGGGGCGCCGGGACAGCACCAGGGCCGTGCCCGCGTCGCCGTACACCGTGCCGGGGTCGCTGTGCCAGCGGTCGAAGCCCGGGGCGCAGAACCGGTCCCCCGTGGTGAGCAGGGCGCTGCTGCCCCGGGCGCCGCCGGCGAGGGCGCTCGCGGCGAGTTCCATCGCCGCCATGCCGCCGTTGGACATCTGCCGTACCTCGATCGCGGGGCACCGGTTGCCCAGGGCGACGCGCTGGATGTAGGAGACGGGGGCCCACAGGTCGTGCCCCTGGTAGTAGACGTCGGCGTGCAGGATGAGGTCGACGTCCTGGGGCACGGTGCCGGACCGCTCGACGGCCGTGAGCGCGGCCCGGGCGGCCATCTCCGGCGGGGACTCGCCGTCCGAGACCGCGACCGACACCAGATCCGTCTGCCGGGCGAGCTTCCGGTCGAACGCGCCGCTCTCCACGACGCCCGCGACCTCCACCCGCCCGGGTATGTGGGCGGCGACACCGCTGATGTACAGCTCTTCGAACCTCATGTGCCGGTACCTCTCGTCGTTCGCCTGCGACCGTGGGGCCCGCAACGCCCAACGGCCGCCGGACAACGGCGTGATGACCGTTGTCCGGCGGCCGTGTGCGGTGGGCGCGCGCTGAGCCGAGGAGACGGGTCACGCCGCGTCGGCCGTGCCTCCAGTCTCGGAGCGGGGGCTGGGAACGGGGTGGGGTCTGGCTGGAGGCACCGGCCCTCCGCGCCTCCAGGGCGGCTCCAGACCGGGGTGGGAGGGTGCGGCCGTTGCGCCGTCCCTGTCCCGAGGAGGCAGCCGTGCGTCCGAACACCCCGCCCCAGGCCCCCGTACCCCGCGGTGTGGCCCTGCTCTTCCCCGGCCAGGGGGCGCAGCAGCCGTTCATGGCCGCGGGCCTGTACCGCGGCCATCCGCCGTTCCGTCGCCTCATGGACGAGGTGTTCGAGGCGTGGGGCGCCGAGGGCGCCGTACTGCGCGCCGACTGGCTGTCGGACCGCCCGTCCCTGGACCCGGACGGGGTGCGCCGGGCCCAGCCGCTGCTCTTCGCCGTCGACTGGGCGCTGGGCCGCATGGTGCTCGACTGGGGCGTGCGCCCCGCCGCCCTGCTCGGCCACAGTGTCGGCGAGGTCGCGGCGGCCACCCTGGCCGGTGTCCTCACCCTGGAGGAGGCGGTCGGGCTGATGGCCGACCGGGTGGCGCACATCGAGGCAGGACCGGCCGGCGGCATGCTCGCCGTGCGGGCGGCCGCCGCCGACATGACGCCCTACCTGCACGCCGACGTGGTCGTCGGCGCCGTCAACGCGCCCCGGCAGGTGATCCTCGCCGGTTCGACCGGCCCGCTCGCCGACACGGAGGCGCGGCTGCGCGCGGCGGGCTTCACCTGCCGCCGCACCCGCGCCCTGAGTCCGTTCCACAGCCCGGCCCTGGCCCCGGTGGCCGAGGCCGCGCTGCCCGCGCTGTCCCGGCTGCCGCTGCGGGCTCCGCGGCTGCCGCTGCACTCGGGGTACACGGGCCGCGCGCTGACCGCGACCGAGGCCGCCGACCCCCGCTTCTGGGCCGGGCAGCCGGCCGCCCCGGTGCTCTTCGGGCCGGCGCTCGACGCGCTGCTCGGCACCGGCGGACTGCTGCTGCTGGAGACGGGCCCGGGCCAGAGCCTGACCGCCCTCGCCCGGCGCCACCCGGCGGTCGGCACCGGCCGCTCCACGGCCCTGGGACTGCTCCCGCCGCGCGCCCGGGGCGACGACACGGACCTGCGCACCCTGCGTACGGCGGTGGAACGGCTGCTGTCCGAGGGCGCGTTGGCGCACGACCCGCTGCCGGCGCCGACGACGACCGGGACGGCGACAACGACCGGGACCGGGACGGCAACGGCGACCACGACGACGACCACTGCGACGAGCGCGCGGTGAGCGCGCGGTGAGCGCGGACCAGCGCGGATCCAGAGGCCCGCGATCCGGCCTCCAGGCAGGACTGCGAGCGTGGCACGCCGGGGCCGGTCACCGGACCCCGCCGACTGTGAGTGAGGATGTCATGGAGCGTCGCATCGTCATTACAGGGATCGGTGCAGTGGCACCCGGCAAGCCGGGCGTCAAGGAGTACTGGGAGCTGATCTCGAACGGCCGTACGGCCACGCGTACGATCTCGTCCTTCGACCCGGCGCCCTACCGGTCCCGGGTCGCCGCCGAATGCGACTTCGACCCGGTCGCCGCGGGACTGAGCCGGCAGGAGGTCCGCCGGATGGACCGGGCCACCCAGTTCGCCGTCGCCGCCGCCCGCGAGGCGGTCGCGGACAGCGGACTGGGCCTGCCCGGGGACGACCCCACCACCGTCGGGGTGTCCCTCGGCAACGCCGTGGGCTGCACGACCAGCATGGAACGGGAGTACACCGTCCTCAGCGACGAGGGCGCCGAGTGGCTGGTCGACCACCGCTACGCCGTGCCCCACCTCTACGACCACTTCGTGCCGAGCTCGATCGCGGCCGAGCTGGCCCGGCTGGTGGGCGCGCAGGGCCCGGTGGCGCTCGTCTCGGACGGCTGCACCTCCGGGCTCGACGCGGTCGGCCACGGCGCCGACCTGATCCGCGAGGGCAGCGCGGACATCGTGATCAGCGGCGGCACCGACGCCCCGATCTCGCCCATCACCCTGGCCTGCTTCGACGCCATCAAGGCGACCACGCCCCGCAACGACGACCCGGAGCACGCCTCCCGCCCGTTCGACGCGACGCGCAACGGGCTGGTGCTGGCCGAGGGCGCCGCCGTGCTGGTGCTGGAGGAACTGGAGCACGCCAGGCGGCGCGGCGCGCGCGTCTACGCCGAGGTCGCCGGGGTCGGCACGCGCTGCAACGCGTACCACATGACCGGGCTGCGGGCCGACGGCACGGAGATGGCCGACGCCATCACCGCCGCCCTCGCCCAGGCCCGCCTCACGCCCGGGTCGCTCGACTACGTCAACGCCCACGGGTCGAGCACCAAGCAGAACGACCGGCACGAGACCGCCGCCTTCAAGACGGCCCTGGGACGGCACGCCTACGACGTGCCCGTCAGCTCGGTGAAGTCGATGATCGGGCACTCGCTGGGCGCGATCGGCGCGCTGGAGCTGGTGGCGTGCGTGCTCGCCATGCGCGACGGGCTCGTCCCGCCGACCGCCAACCTGCACGAGCCGGACCCGGTCTGCGACCTGGACTACGTGCCGCTGCGGGCCCGGGAGGCGACCGTGGACAACGTCCTGAGCGTCGGCAGCGGCTTCGGCGGCTTCCAGACCGCCGTCGTCCTGGCCCGTCCCGAGCGGGACGCGGCGTGAGCGGCACCGGCACGGCACGCGCCGTGGTCACCGGGATCGGCGTGGCCGCGCCCAACGGGCTGGGCACCGAGGCGTACTGGGCCGCGACCCTGGCGGGCCGCAGCGGCATCGCCCCCACCACCCGCTACGACGCCGCCGGGTACCCGCTGCGCCTGGCCGGCGAGGTACCGGGGTTTGAGCCCGAGCGGCACATCCCGAGCCGGCTCGTCCCGCAGACCGACCACAGCACACGGCTCTCCCTGTACGCGGCCGACGAGGCGCTGCGCGACAGCGGACTCGACCCCGCCGAGCTGTCCCCGTACGGCATGGGCGTGGCCACGGCCTCGTCCATGGGCGGGTTCGAGTTCGGGCAGCGGGAGTTGCAGAACCTGTGGAGCAAGGGCGGCCGGTTCGTCAGCGCCTACCAGTCCTTCGCCTGGTTCTACGCCGTGAACACCGGTCAGATCTCCATCCGGCACGGCCTGCGCGGCTCCAGCAACACGGTGGTGACCGACGCGGCCGGCGGCCTCGACGCGGTGGGCAACGCCCGGCGGCAGATCCGCCGGGGCACCACCGCGATGCTCACCGGCGGGGTCGACGGCGCGCTGTGTCCGCTGGGCCTGGCCGGGCACCTCAGCTCCGGGGCGATGAGCACCGGTGGCCCGGCCGACCGGGCGTACCTGCCCTTCGCCGAGGACGCGTCGGGCCAGGTGCCGGGTGAGGGCGGTGCGTTCCTGGTCCTGGAGGACGCGGCGAGCGCCGGGCGGCGCGGTGTCCGCGGCTACGGCGAACTCGCCGGGTACGCGGCGACGTTCGACCCCGGTCCGGATCCGGCCGGCCCGGCCGCGACCGGTCTGGTCCGCGCGATCCGGGGCGCGCTGCGGGACGCCGGCGCGCACGCGGACGACGTGGACGCGGTGTTCGCCGACGCCGCCGGTGTGCCCGAGCTGGACCGGGCGGAGTCCCGGGCGCTCGCCGAGGTGTTCGGGCCGGGAGGCGTCCCGGTGACCGCGCCCAAGACCATGACGGGCCGGCTCTTCGCGGGCGGGGCGTCGCTGGACCTGGCGACCGCGCTGCTCGCCCTGCGGGACGGCACGATCCCGCACACCGCGAACGTCCCGCACCCCGGCCCCGGCCACCCGATCGACCTCGTCACCGGGGAGCCGCGCGCCGCGGACCTCCGCTGCGCGCTGGTCGTGGCCCGCGGACGGGGCGGTTTCAACGCCGCCGCCGTCGTACGGCGGGCCGCCTGAGGGCGCAGCGCGTCCGTCCCCGCGAACCCACCGCCCACGCCGAAAGGAAACCTCATGAGTGACGCCAAGGCGACCGTGACCGAACTGACCGTGGAGGACCTCACCCGCATCATGCGGGAGTCCGCGGGCGAGGACGAGTCGGTCGACCTCGACGGTGACATCCTCGACGCCGACTTCGCGGAGCTGGGGTACGACTCCCTCGCCCTGCTGGAGACGGCCGGGCGGATCGCCCGTGACTACGGGGTCGAGCTGAGCGACGACGACCTGGACGGCGTCGCCACCCCCCGCGAGTTCCTGGACGTCGTCAACCGGACGCTGGCCGCGTAGGACGGCCGCCACGACGGGAACGGGCGGGTGGGGCGCACCGCACCAGGTGCGCCCCACCCGCCCGTTCCCGTCGGCGGGTCCGGCCGGTCCCGTCAGCGGGGCACGGCCGCGTCGCCGTACCGGGCGCCCCGCTCGTCCAGGACGCGGGCCAGCAGGCGCGTGGCGTTGCGGTGGAGCGGGAAGTCGGTGCCGGGCGGCATGATGCCGCTCTCCTCCAGCAGCCGGGTCACGCGTGCGGTCAGCACGCAGAACCGGAACGCGGCGAAGACCTCGTAGTACTCCAGGTCGCGCACCCGGTGCCCGGTGAGGTGCTCGTAGTGCCGCACCGTCTCGGCCCGGTCGGGCAGCCCGGCCAGCCGGGTCGCGCCGATGCCCTCGCTCAGGTGCCGGTCGAGGTGGAGGAACCAGGCCAGGTCCGACTCGGGCTCCCCCAGCGCGGCCATCTCCCAGTCCAGGACGGCGGCCGGTGTCTCACCGTCGTAGACGATGTTGCCGAGCCGGGCGTCGCCCCACAGCAGCCGGGGCGGGCCGGGCTCCTCGGGCCGGTGGTCGCGCAGCCACGCCGACGCGGCCGCCGCGACCTCGTTGTGCTGGGCCCCGTAGAACGGCAGGAGTCCGGTGTACTCGGCCAGTTGCTGCGCCAGGTGGCCGGTGCCGTACCGCGGCCGGTCGAGGAAGCCCAGGCCCAGCGCGAGGGGGTCGAGCCGGTGGATCGCGGCGAGCATCTCGACGCCGCCAAGCCAGACGGCGCGGCGGCGCCGCGGCGGCAGGTCGGCCAGCCAGCCCTCCCGGTGGTACGAGGGGAAGTCCGCGGGCACCCGGCCGTCGATCCGGCGCATCACCAGGAACGGCGCCCCGAGCACCGAGGCGTCGGGCTCGTGGCCCAGCAGGGGGGCCGCGGGGACGTCGGTGCCGTCGAGCACCTGGAGCAGCCGGACCTGTTCGGGCCAGCGGTCCTCCGGGTGGACGCGGTGTCCGGTGGGGGCCACCCGTACGGCGAGGGGTTCGCCGCGGCGGGTGGTCCCGTCCTCGGTCCACTCGGCGTCGCACAGCAGGATCTCGCCCGAGTAGCCGGCGGCGCCGGGCACCCGGACCGGGCCGACCGTCACCTCGCGGGCCCGGGGCATCCGGGCCGCGAGCCAGTCGGCCAGCGCCAGGCGGGTCTGTTCGGGGTCGCGCTGCACGGGCACGGGCACGGCGTTCCTCCTTGAGCGGACGGCGGGGGTTCCGCCCGGTTCCGGGGTCCGGCCGGGCGGAGCCCGAGTCTCGCCCCCGGCCCTCGCACCGCGGTCCAGCCGCGGTGGAGCCGCCACGGCCGGTGCGGGGCGGGGCGGGCGGCTCCAGCCGGACTCCTTCGGCGCGCCAGCGCGGCGGAGCAGCATCGTGCCCGGGCTCGGTGTGCCGTCTCCCCCACGGCCCTGTCCTGGGGAGCGCGGCGGCACGGAACGAGGCCCGCACGGAACACCGCCCGCACGGCGTACAGGAGGAACGATGCACTTGCAGGGCAGGACCGCCGTGGTCACCGGCGGAACCCGCGGGCTGGGCAGGGCCCTGGCGCAGGCGCTGGCCGACGAGGGCGCCGTCGTGGTCGCCGCCGCCCGGGACGCCCCGCCGGACGCCCCGGAGCGGGGCAGCCGGATCGTCCACGCCAAGGCCGACGTCACGGTGCCCGACTCGGTCGCCGAGCTGATGCGGACCGTCCACGAGCGGTACGGCGGCCCGCACATCGTGGTCGCCAACGCCGGGGTGAGCCGGCCCGGGCCGGTGGCGGCGCTGTCCGACGAACACTGGGACGCCGTGATCGGCACCAACCTGACGGGGGTCTTCCACACCGTCAGGGCGGCGGTGCCCTACCTCCGGGACGCCGACGGCGGCCGGATCATCACCGTGTCGTCGCTGCTGGGCCGGCGCGCCATGCCCGGTGCCGCCGCGTACTGCGCCGCCAAGGCCGCCGTCGAGCTGTTCACGCAGGTGTGCGCGCTGGAGCTGGCCCCCCAGGGCATCACGGTGAACTGCCTGGCGCCCGGTTTCATCGACGAGGGCCAGGGCCGGGCCCTGATGGCCAACGAGGCGCTCTGGCCCCGGCTGGCGGACACCCTGGCCACGGGCCGGCCGGGCACGGGGGCCGAGGTCGGCCGTGCCGCCGTCTTCCTGGCCTCCCCGGAGAGCGGCTACGTCAACGGCGCGGTGCTGCCCGTCGACGGCGCGGTGCGCTGGTGACCGCCGCTCCCCGCTCCTCCCCCACTCCCCCTCACAGACTCGGAGGCGACGTGCGAGCACTCATCACTCCCGTGGACGGCGGTACCCGGGTGCGGCCGGTGGCGGTTCCCGAGCCCGAACCCCGTCCCGACCAGGTCGTCGTGGAGGTCAGGGCGGTCTCCGTGAACCGCGGTGACCTGTCGCTGCTGGGCATGCTCCCGCCGGGTTCGCGGCTCGGCTTCGACGTGGCCGGCACCGTGGTGCGCGCGGCGGCCGACGGCAGCGGTCCCGAGCCGGGCACCCGGGTGGCGGGCGTGGCCGAGCGGGACGGCTGGAGCGAGCGGGTGGCCCTGTCGACGGCCCGGCTGGCCCCGCTGCCGGACGGGGTCGGCTGGACGGACGCGGCGGCCCTCCCCGTGGCCGGTCTCACCGCGCTGTACGCCCTGCGGCACGCCGGGTCCGTGCTGGGCCGCCGGGTGCTGGTCACCGGCGCCAGCGGTGGCGTCGGCCGGGTCGCCGTCCAGCTGGCCCGGGCGGCGGGAGCCGAGGTGACCGCCTGGGCCGGTTCGGCGGAGCGGATGAAGGGCCTGACCGGCCTGGGCGCGGCGACCGTGGCGAGCTACGAGGACGGCCCCGGGGCGACGGGGCCGGTGGACGTGCTCGTCGACAGCATCGGCGGCGAGGTGCTGCGCGGCGCGTACCAGCTGGTCGAGCGGCGCGGCATCGTCGTCTGCTACGGCAACACGCTGCGCGCCGATCTGTCGCTGCCGTTCGACTGGGGGCACGCGCGCCCCGGCGTCCGGATCCGCTATCTGCACCTGTTCGACGAGATGCCCCGCAGGCCCGTCGGCCGTGATCTGGCCGCGCTGCTGCGGCTGGTCGCCGACGGCGGCCTCGATCCCCAGGTCGCGTTCACCGGTGACTTCACGGACCCGGAGCCCGCCCTGCGCGGCCTCGACTCGCGGCAGGTCAACGGCAAGGCGGTCCTGGTGCTGTGACCGGCCCCGCCCAGGACAGAACTCGCCACCGCCCCGGACCGTGCAGCGCGGTCCGGGGCGGTGGCGTTCTCCTCAGCCGGT
>NZ_JBIAPF010000028.1:19761-32475 GCF_042888135.1 Streptomyces sp. NPDC003247 | reverse complement strand
CGGGACGGGTCGGCGGGCAGCTTGATCACCAGGATCAGCCACCGGAAAGCCTGCTCCTCATTCGTCACGATCAAGAATGTAGCAGGCGTTACATCGCGGTCTGGACATCATTCAACGCGCACTGGGACGTCCCAAGGGTCTGCCTGCCCTGTTCGACGAAGAGCACGAGAAGAGCGCCGAACTCACCCTCGCCTGGGGCGCAAGTTAGGGTTCGCGACCATGGACAGAGCCGACCTCGAGCACCGCCATCGGACGTACGACGGCTGGATACCGCCCACCGTCGCCGCACTCCTTCATGAGCATGGCCATCACGACGTCCTGCGCCAGGCGGCCACCCACGGTGACTGGTTCTGCGCCCGTCGGCTCGCCGAGACCGCTTCCGAGTCCGGCCCGGACGGACAGGCGACGGCGCTGGCATTGCTGGAGCCGTTCGCGGCCACCGGCTGGTGGCCTGCCGTCGACACCGTCGCCGGGCTGCTCGCCGAGTGGGAGCGGCACGACGAGGCCATCGTGCTGCTGCGTCCGCTGGCCGACACGGGGCACCGGTACGCCCAGCGCGACCTGGCACGTCTGCTGGCTCGGCAGAACCACCTCGACCAGGTCCTCGCCCTGCTCGGCCCGCAGGCCGCAGACCTCATGCTCGCCGAGGAACTGGTGGAGCTCGCCGCGGGCCACGGCCGCGACGCCGAAATCGCTGCACTGCTCCCCGATATCGGAACCGGCCCGACGGACCCGTTCGAGTCCTGTAGCTCGGACGCCGCAGACACGGTCCCTCTGCATGCCAGGTTCCTGGAACTCCAAGGCCGGATCGACGAGGCGATCCACCTGCTGGGCGGGCACATCTGCGTCGACGGTGTCGTGTACGCGGACCACGCAGAGCAGCTCACCCGTCTCCTGGGCCGCCACGGACGGGAGGCCGAGCTGCGGGCGTTCCCGGCCGACGGCGGCGAGGAGTACGCCCTGGCCGCCCTGGCTCAGTTGCTGGAAGAGCAGGACCGGATTCCGGAAGCGGTTGCCCTGCTCGGGCAATCCGCCGGGACCGGGAATCCCCATGCCGCCTTCGGCCTCGCCGAACTCCTCGCACGTCACGGCCGCCACGACGAGGCGGTCGACGTGCTGCGCACGGCCGCGGAGACAGCCGGCGGCGACTGCGACTGGCTCGTCCACCTGCTCTGCCGCATCCTGGTCGATGCCGGGCGGGCCGACGACGCCCTCACCTGGTTCGACGACCACTTCACCCGCCACGGTGGCGACCACCGGGAACAGACGTTCATGAGGGCCGAGATCAGGAGGTTGAGCGGCCGTGCCGTGGATGCCGAAGCGGAGCCGGCCGAGTTCGCCAGATCCGACGAGGAACTCCTTCGTTCCGGAACGGTGGACGGTGCCATCACATTCGCCGAACGCCTGGTGCGGCGCGGCGAACCGCAGAAGGCCGTCGCTCACCTCCGCGATCGTCTTGACGGGGCGAAGGCGGTGCTCGGGCAGCACCTGCGATGACGGAGCCGGACGCGGACGGCGCCTGAGTGAGCGGTAGGCCGCGCCTGCCGCCTGCCGCCTGCCGCCTGCCGCCTGCCGCACGGCGCTGACGCAGGCACAGGCGCCCGCGCCAGCGCTCTCGGCCGGTGGGGGGCGGGCGTCTGCTGGTGTCCGTACCCGGTTGTCGCGGTGTGTCAGGCGGCGTGAGCGGCCGGCACCGGGGTGAAGCGTTCGGCGAACTCCTGGACCTGCTGGCCGAGCAGGTCCAGCCGGGCCGCGGCTGCGGGGGTGGCGCAGGTTCCGTCCGGGGCGAACAGCGGACCCTGGCCGGAGTTGCGGGTGATGCCGAGCGGGGTGGGCCAGCCGCGCATGGCGTGGACGACGTTGCGCAGTGCCGTGAGGGTGGTGCCGCACGCCTGCCAGCCGGCGGCCGTGACCACCAGCCCGACGGCCCGCCCGTCGAAGTGGACGCGGGAGTCGTCGCGCAGGTCCTCGAGGAGGTCGAGGGCGTTCTTCACCAGGCCCGAGATGCCTCCGTGGTAGCCGGGGGAGCCGATCACCAGGCCGTCGGCCCGCCGTACCGTCTCCACCAGCCGTTCCTGGAGAGGGGTGCGCTCGAGGCGTTCGGGGGCGTAGTGGGGGAGGGAGGCGAGGAAGTCGCCGCCGAAGTGGACCGTGCGGGCGCCGCGCCGCTCTGCGGCGGCCAAGGCGGTACGGACGGCGAGTTCGCTGCTGGAGCCGGGCCGGGTGGTGCCGCCGATGCCGACGACCAGGTGGCTCATCGCGCGTCCCCCGCCGGTGCCGCGCTGGGGAAGCGGGGCATGACCTCGCGGGCGAAGAGGTCCATGGAGGAGCGGGTGAGGGCGTACCGCTCCGGGGTGAAGGGGCCGTTGGTGAAGCCCAGGAGGACGTTTCCGACGCCCAGCCGCTCGTAGTGGAGCAGCTGGTTCGCGACCGTGTCGGGGCTGCCGTACAGGCGCCAGGTGCGGATCCACTCCTCGCTGAGCGCGTTCGGAGCCTGAGCGGACGTCAGGTCGACGCCGCTGATCTCCTCGGCGCGCTTGTTGTAGGAGTACTCGCGGTCGATGGCCTCCTGGTACCCGGCGAGGATCACCTCCAGTTCCTCGCGCGCCTGCTCGTCGGTCTCGGCGACGTGGACGCACTGGTAGGAGTGCGTGGTCCAGGACATGCAGTCGTCGGTCACGGACTGCGGGTGGCCGGACGAGGACATCGCCTCGCGGTAGGCGTCCAGGTACTTCTGGAAGGCGGCGGAAGGTTCACCGCCTGCGGGGATGGGCGGGATGAAGGCCGGGATGAACGCGGGCCAGCCGTACGTCGCGGCACGGGCGGTGCTGGCCTCGCGCAGGGCGACGCTCATCAGGCGGTGGCGGTCGCTGTACGGCGCGGGGACGATGCGCTGGACGACGGCGCCCTTGTAGGGGCCGTGCTCGAAGACGATGGGGTCGTCGTCGGGCTTCTTCGCCCACAGGCGCTGGACGAGCGCCACCTGAGCGTCCATCAGGTCCTTGGAGTCCTGGAAGTTCACGCCGAAGCCGATGGTCTCCTCCGGGGTGGTGCCGGAGCCGATGCCCACCAGGAGCTTGCCCTTGGTCAGATGGTCGAGGAGGTTGACGCGCTCGGCGAACCGGACCGGGTGGTGCAGGGGGAGGGTGGTGATGGAGAAGCCGTAGTGCACGTTCTTCGTCCGCGCGGCCAGGTGGGCGGTGAACAGGAACGGGTCGCTGGACATCGGCGCGTAGCCGGTGAAGTGGTGGTCGGGCAGGAAGACCGCGTCGTAGCCGAGCCGGTCGGCCTCCAGTGCGTGCTCGGTGAGGGTCTCGATGACGTAGGAGTCGTCGGCGGGACCCATGGAGCGGCCGACGAGAAAGACAGAGAAGCGCACGGACGACATCCCCGAAGAGGAATTAGAATTGTGATTTTGAAAATAGGATGTGCCGCTTCGCTCCGTCAAGCGGTGGGAGGGATTGGCCATTCACGAGAGGGTGGCGTAGGTTCAAAACAGAATCATTCTTCTGTTTATTGGCCGGGGTGTTCCCGCCCCCCACCACGACATGCCGAGGGGTCACCATGCAGCACGTCATCCCCCCTGCCGTTCGGCAGACCGGAACCACCACGGGGAGGCCGGAATGACCCGGTCCTCCGCGGGGCCCACACCGCTCGCCACGGCCGGCGACGCGCAGCGCCTGAGCCCGGCCGGCACCGCCGCCCTCACCGCCGGCGCGACCGGCTGGAGCACGCTCGCCGAGCCGCGCCTCGGGCTGCGTTCCCTCCAGCTCGTCGACGGGCCCCTCGGCCTGGTCAGCCCGGCGTTCGACGAACGCGAAACCTCGCTGCTGCTGCCCAGCGGCATCGCACTCGGTGCCACCTGGGACCCTCAGGTCGTGCGCTCGGTGGCAGCGGCCCAGGCGTCGGAGGCCCGCCGCCGCGGCTTCGACGCGGTGTACGCGCCCAACCTCAACCTCGCCCGGACCGGCCTGTCCGGGCGCACCTTCGAAATGCTCCGGCCGCGGCGCTCTCCGCCCACGGGGCGTCGACCGGCCGCCCGGATCCGAAGGGCTCACGGAGTCTGTTCGTCCCGGCAGCCGACCCCACCCGGCGGAGCCGTCGACTCGCGCCAGACGACTCGTGTGAGCAGGGAGCGGTCCTCGGGTGCCGGGGCGCCGTTCAGGGCGGCGAGGAGACGCTGCACGGCGCGCCTGCCCAGCCGCTCGTGGTCGACGGCGACCGTGGTCAGTGTCGGCATCATCTCCGCGCCCAGGGGATTGTTGTCCCACCCGGTGATGCTGAGGTCGTGCGGCACCCGCCACCCGCGCTTCAGGGCGCCCCGCAGGGCCCCGGTCGCCAGCAGGTCATTGGCGGCGATCACGGCCGTGACACCGCTGTCGGCGGGGAGTTCGAGTATCGCCCGGCGGGCGCGCGCGGCCAGCCAGTCGCAGTCGATCACTCCGTGGGACTCGAGGCCCAGGCGTTGCACGGTCTCCAGGTAGACCTGTTTGCGGGCCCGGGCCGATGTGTGGGAGTAGTCGCCGGCCAGGTGCAGGAACCTCCGGTGCCCCTGTTCGGCCAGGCGCTCGATGATCTCGCCCGCCGTGGTGGCGTCGGCCAGTTCCCCGATGCTGCGCATCTGGTCGTCGTAGTCGGGGGAGACGACGATGACGGTGCCGCCCGAGGTCGCCCGGTGGGGGAGCCTGGGCAGGGGAGTGAGGGAGAGGATGCCTTCGAAGACACCGTAGTCGGCCAGTTCGAGCACGCGCTGCCCGTGTGACTCCATGGGGGCGCCGAGGATCACGACCTCCACGGAGTACCCGGCGTCGCGGGCGGCGCTGGTGGCGCCCGCGAGCATCTCCAGCGAGCTGATCGCGGTACCGGAGGGCATGAGCAGCGCCAGGCGGCCGGTCTTGCGGTTTCGCATGGCGCGGGCGGCGAGGTTGGGGCGGTACTCCAGCTGTGCGATGGCCTGCCGGATGCTCTCGCGCATGGCGTCGTTGATCGAGGTGTCGGCGCGAAGATAGCGCGAGACGGTCTGGTGGGACACCCCCGCCAGGCGTGCGACGTCCCTGATCGTCGGCCGTCGCGTCGGCGCTTCGCTCGTCATACGTGCCCCCCTCCTCAGCCGCCGCGGGATCTGCTGGGCGGCCGTTCACCCGCGCGCGTACGGGCGCAGGGCGCGGTCGCCACAGCCTGAGGCTACCAAGAGCTGCGGCTGTCGTCCGGCTCCGGGGCATCGGTCACCGTGGCCGCTCGGCTGCCGTGCGCAGAAGCTGACAGGTGATCGTTCACTCGACACCGGGCTGTGACACCCAATTCAACGAAAGCCTTTCTTGCTAGGGGTGTTGACGCGGTACTCGGTCGAGCCTACGGTCTCCCAACGAATCAGAGTGACCGTTCACTCACGGGAGGGAGGATCAGTCGAACGCGGTGCCGCGTGCAGGGGTCGGCCCGTGCGGCGCCCTCGCGCGGTGCGCCCGCGTACTCCCTTGCGGTGCCGGCGGCCCGTGGCGTCTCACGGATCTCACCGGGCCTGCCGCAGGCACCGTCCGCTCACCTCTGCTCAGCGACGAAGCCGCCGTCGCCCATGAGGAGCGAGCCCCCTCAAGGGGCTCCTGTCACGACCACAGCCGCACCAGGACACCAGCCGGCATCGGGAAGCCGGCCCGGGCCGTCACACCGACGCATGCCCCACCCATCCGCAGTCCGTCAGCCGGACGAGCCTGCCCATCCGAAGGGACCAGAGCCGTGAAAGGCCCCGCTGCACAGAGTGCGCCACCCCCGCCCGCCGGGCGTGCGCACGCCCCGTGGCCGCGCTCCACCCCACCGCGTCAAGCCGTGGCCGCGACGGGGGACAGCCGATGAGTATCGCCGAACTGCGACGCGTCACCTCTCCACGTACGCAAGGCACCGCCCGATCCGGCTCCCGCGCGGACGAGCGGGACAACAAGGCGGCGCTCATCTTCCTTCTGCCGTGGCTCGTGGGCCTGTTGGGCCTCACCCTCGGCCCGATGCTGGTCTCGCTGTACCTGTCCTTCACGGACTACAACCTGCTTCAGCCCGCGCACTTCACGGGCCTGGACAACGTGGTGCACATGGTGCACGACGCCCGGCTGCACCAGTCCCTGAAGGTCACCTTCACCTACGTGGTCCTCGGGGTGCCCCTCCAGCTCGCCGTCGCGCTCGGTCTGGCGTTGCTGCTCGACCGCGGAATGCGCGGCCTCGCGTTCTACCGTTCGGCCCTCTACCTGCCCAGCCTGCTGGGCGGCAGCGTGGCGATCGCGGTGCTGTGGCGGACCATCTTCGGTGACGAGGGCCTGGTCAACGACGTGCTCGGGATCTTCGGCGTCGCCTCGCGCAGTTGGGTCGGCGACCCGGACACCGCGCTGGGCACCGTGATCCTGCTGCACGTGTGGACCTTCGGCTCACCCATGGTGATCTTCCTGGCGGGGTTGCGGCAGATCCCGCGCGAGTACTACGAGGCCGCCGCCACCGACGGGGCCGGTGTCCGGCGGCAGTTCCAGTCCATCACGCTGCCGCTGCTCACACCGATGATCTTCTTCAACCTGGTGCTCGGCATCATCGGCGCCTTCCAGTCCTTCACCCAGGCCTTCGTCGTCTCCGGCGGCACGGGCGGCCCCACCGACTCCACGCTCTTCTACACGCTCTACCTCTACCAGGAGGGCTTCGGCTCCTTCCGGATGGGCTACGCCTCCGCGCTCGCCTGGCTGCTGCTGATCATCGTGGCCGCCTTCACCGCCATCAACTTCTGGGCCTCCAAGTACTGGGTGTTCTATGACGACTGACCAGCTAGCCGCCGAGTCCGCCAAGCCGACGCGCCCGTACACGGTGCCTCCCCCAGCCGTCCCCGCGCGGTCCCGCCCGCGCCCGCGCCTGTCACGGATCGTCCGGCACGCCGTCTTCACCGCGATGGTGGTCGTCGCCCTGTACCCCGTCCTGTGGATGGTGGTCAGCTCCCTGCGGCCGGACGGCAAGATCTTCACCCACTCCGGGATCTTCCTGGACACCTTCGCCGCCGAGAACTACACCGAGGGCTGGAGCGCCCTCGCCCACCCCTTCAGCACCTACCTGATCAACTCGGCGATCGTCGTGCTCGGTGCCGTGATCGGCAACCTGATCGGCTGCTCGATGACCGCCTACGCCTTCGCGCGCCTGAGCTTCCGGTTCAAGAGGACCGCGTTCGCCGTCATGCTGATCACGATCATGCTGCCGATCCACGTGCTGATCGTGCCGCAGTACGTGCTCTTCGCCCAACTCGGCTGGATCAACACGTTCCTGCCGCTGATCGTGCCCAAATTCCTCGCCACGGACGGGTTCTTCATCTTCCTGATGGTGCAGTTCATCCGCGGACTGCCGCGCGAGCTGGACGAGGCCGCCCGCCTCGACGGCGCCGGCCACCCCCGGATCTTCCTGCGCATCATCCTCCCGCTCATGGCCCCCGCCCTCGCCACCACGGCGATCTTCACGTTCATCTGGACGTGGAGCGACTTCTTCTCCCAGCTCATCTTCCTGACCGACCCCGGCAAGTACACCGTCCCGGTGGCCCTGCGGTCCTTCATCGACGCCCAGGCGGACTCGTCCTACGGATCACTGTTCGCGATGAGCACCCTGTCCCTCGTCCCCGTGCTGCTGGCCTTCACCTTCGGCCAGCGCTACCTCATCCGGGGCATCGCCACGACCGGCGGCAAGTGAGCGACGCCCACTCCTCCGCACGAAAGGAATGACATGCTGCTCAAGCGCGGCACCCGCCGCAGGTCCGCAACGCTCCTTCTCGCCGCGGCCCTCACCGCCGTGTCCCTGACCGGCTGCGCGGTGGGCAAGGAGACCGGTGCCGACCGGCTCAGCAAGGAGTCCGTCACCATCCGCCTGGACTGGTGGGGCGCCGAGGAACGCCAGAAGAAGACGGCCGCCGCCGTCCACCTCTTCGAGCAGAAGCACCCCGGCATCCATGTCGACATGGAGTTCTCCGACTGGACGGGCTACTGGGACCGGCTGGCCACCATGAGCGCCGCCGGCAGCCCGCCCGACGTGATCCAGATGGACGGGCTGTACCTGTCGTCGTACGCGGACCGCGGGGCGCTGCTGGACCTGGGCCGGTCCAAGTTCATCGACCGGGACCGGCTGTCCCGCGAGGTGCTCGACACCGGCCGCTACAAGGGATCGCTCTACGGCATCCCGAGCACGGTCACCGTCGTCGGCCTCGCCGTGAACACCACGGTCCTCGACAGGCTCGGGCTCACGCTGCCCGACACGAAGACATGGACGTGGAAGGAGTACGAGGACTTCGCCGCCGAGGTGACTCAGGCCTCCGGCGGAAAGGTCGCCGGAACCCTGCCGCTGACCGGCTCGGCGGCGCTCGACCTCTTCGCCCGGCAACGCGGTGACCACCTGTTCAGCAAGGACGGGCACATCGTGCTCGAGCCCGAGACGCTGACGGCGTTCTGGAACGCGACCGACCGGCTCATCGAGGCCAAGGCCACGCTGAGCCGGTCCCAGCTCGCCGACGCGGCCGCGCTGCCCCTGGACCAGTCGCCGCTGTCGACCGGCAAGGCGGCGATGTCGGTGATCTTCGCCAACCAGTTGTCCGCGTACGCCGCGGCGAGCGGCGGCGACACGTTCACCCTGGTCGACCCGCCCGCCGACCCGGACGCGGCCCCTGACAGCCAGTTCGTCAAGTCGTCGCAGTACTGGTCGATCTCGGCCCAGACCCAGCATCCGGCGGAGTCCGCCCTGCTGGTGAACTTCCTGACCGGCGACCGGGAGGCGGCGAAGATCCTCGGCGTCGAGCGGGGCCTCCCGGCGGTTTCGGCCCTGCGTTCCGAGATCCGAGAGTCCCTGACCCCCGAGGACCGCGGCGCGGCAGCGTTCGTCGAGTCCGTCGAGAAGGGGCCCGTCGGCTCCGCACCGGCGGTCGCCCCCACCGGCGCCAGCGACATCGAAACCGTCCTGACCCGCTACGGCCAAGAGGTCATGTTCGGCCGCAGCGACGCCGAATCCGCGGCGAAGGCCTTCCTCGAAGAGGTCTCGGACAAGATCTATTCAGCCGGCTGAGCACGCTCGGCCGCATCCCTGACTGGAGTCACGCACACTGATGGGTTCCCTCTCGTCGGCACCTGCCACCCCCGCCCACCCCACGACCGACCCCGCCCCGCGCCGCTACGCCGTCCACGGCACCGGCCACCGCGCCTCGATGTACGTCGACGCGATGCTGGACGACTTCCCCGACCTGGCCGAGCCCGTCGCCTGGTGCGACCCCAACGACCGGCGCATGGCCCACTACACCGCCCGGGCCCGCCTCGCGGGCAGGACGCCCGCCCACTACCGCCCCGAACAACTGGAGGCGATGCTCCGCGAGGAACGCGTGGACGTCCTGATCGTCTGCTCACCCGACCACACCCATGCCGACGCGGTGTGCACGGCCCTGCGCGCCGGCGTCGACGTCGTCTGTGAGAAGCCCCTGACCACGGACGCGGAGGGGCTGCGCCGTATCGAGGAGGCGGCGAGGGCTTCCGACGCCCGCCTGACCGTCACCTTCAACTACCGCTATTCACCGCGTAACGCGGCCCTCAAGCAGATCATCGCCGACGGCACCATCGGCACCGTGCTGTCCGTGCACTTCGAGTGGCTCCTGGACACGGTGCACGGAGCCGACTACTTCCGCCGTTGGCACCGGAACAAGGACGCCTCCGGCGGCCTCGCCGTGCACAAGGCCACCCACCACTTCGACCTGGTCAACTGGTGGCTGGACGACGTGCCCGAGACGGTCCACGCGCTGGGCGGCCTGCGGTTCTACGGCGAGCGCGGGGCCGGACGCCCCCGCGGAACACGCCCCGCCCTCGGCCGCCACGCCGCGGCCGACGACCCCTACGGATTCGACATGTCCGGCGACGACCACCTGCGCGGCCTCTACCTGGACGCGGAGGCGGAGGACGGATACCTGCGTGACCGGGACGTCTTCGACGAGGGCATCGACATCGAGGACACCCTCAACGTCCTCGTCGGCTACCGCGGCGGCGCCGCCATGACCTACGCGCTGACCGCGCACAGCCCCTGGGAGGGCTACCGCGTCAGTGTCAACGGAACGCGCGGCCGTGCCGAACTCGATGTGGTGGAGCGGGCCCACGTCGCCTCCGGTGCGGCCACGGACCTCCTGGCCTGGCGCGCCGAGGACCCGGCCGAGGTGCCGCAGACCGGCTCACCGCGCCCCGCGGTCGACCCCAGCGTCGCTCCCGGCACCCAGGGCGCCGGGAGCGGTGCGCGTGCGAACGGCAACCGCCTCGTCGTGCAGCGGCACTGGGACGTCGCCCGGGAGATCGCCGTCGTGGAGCACGACGGTGGCCACGGCGGAGGCGACAGACTCCTCCTCGCCGACGTCTTCCGCGGCCCCGGCACGGATCCGCTGCATCGGCAGGCCGCCTACCGCGATGGGCTGCACAGCGTCGCCGTCGGCATCGCCGTGAACCACAGCCTGCGCACCGGGCACCCCGTGCGCATCACCGATCTGGGCCTGGACCGGCGATGAGGCCGACTCTCCCGCAGGCCGCCGGCGAAAAGAGAGGAACAGCAGTCATGACGAGACCGAGGCGCTGGACGACGCGCCTTCTCCTAGCGGCCGCCGGTGTGGCGATGGTCATCGCCGCAGGGCCCGCGGCATCGGCGCAGACACCGCCGAAGACACCGGAACCGGCCTCCTTCTCCGGATACACCGACAAGGGCGCCCTCGAGGCCGAAGGCCGGGAGATCGTCGAGAACGGCGCTCTTCCCGTCGAGAAGGGCGCGGCTCCGACGAGCCGCCGGGGCTCCACGTACTACGTGGACTCCGCCGGCGGGAACGATGCCGCCAACGGCAGATCGCCGGCGACCACGTGGAAGACGTTCGCGCACGTCAACGCCAAGAAGTTCCGTCCCGGTGACCGGATCCTGCTCAAGGCGGGCAGCTCGTGGTCGGCCGAGGGCGACGAGGTCGCCAAGGAGGCCTACGACTACACCCGGTGGACGGACGGCGAGCCGACGGACGTCGTCGGCCCCGACCCGACCGCACTCCTCGCGCCGAAGGGATCCGGTGCGGCCGGCAGGCCCATCGTCCTGTCGAGCTACGGCCGAGGCGCCGCCCCCGAGCTCAACGGCCGCGGTGTCGTCAACGACGTGCTGCAGCTGACCAACCAGTCACACTGGGACGTCTCGAACATCGAGATCAGCAACGTGACCGACGGCTTCGACGCCTCGACGTTCGAACCCGGCGCGAACGAAGGCAAGCTGCCCGGTGAGGAGAACCCGAAGACCGGCGACCTGCGCGGCATCCACGTGCAGGCGGAGAACGCCGGGACGCTCACGGGCTACTCCATCCACGACGTCTTCATCCACGACGTCGGAGGTGTCATGTGGTCCATCGGCAACAGTGGCCTCGACCGCTCGAAGCGCACCGGCGGCATCCTCTTCGAAGGACTCAAGGGTGACGCGCACACGGTCTCGCAGCTCTCCGACATCACGGTGCGGGACAACGTCATCGCGAACACCGCTTTCGCGAACGTCGTCTTCAAGCAGTTCTCCGGCATGGGCACGAACCGCTACAAGGACGTCGAACCCGGCTGGGGCGACCGCGCGGCGGGCAAGGCCGCGACCGACGGCACCGTCACCGAGGACCCGGACTGGCGACCCCACCACGACATCGAGATCTCGGGGAACTACCTGACCAACCGGGACACCCAGTACGGCTGGGACGCGCTCTACCTGACGAGCGTCCAGCGCGCGACCGTCGAGAACAACCTGATCGACGGCGCGGGGGTATCGGGCATCGAGATGTACTACTCGGACAACGTCGTCGTCCAGAACAACGAGGTGGCCGAACTGGAGACGCGCGTCAACGCCGCCGACTCCAACGGCATCGATCCGGACCGCGGCGCGACGAACATCCTGGTCCAGCGCAACTACGTGCACGACTCCGGTGAGGGCATCCTGCTGTGCGGCTTCGGCTTCGGCACGGCGGTGGTGCGCTACAACATCATCCAGGACGTCGACAGGAACTACGTCAACCCGCACGGCGACAGCGGCGTGAACGTCATCTACAACAACCTCATGTACAACACGCGACAGCCGCTGAAGGACAACACCGTCGGGTTCTTCGAGTCCTCGGGCAGTGCCGGGACGTACCTGACCGCCAAGAACCCGCACCACGTCCTGAACAACGTGTTCGTCAACGCGCGCACAGACGTCGCCGCGGCCGAGTTCCGGACGGAACACCCCGGTGTCCGCTTCGGCAACAACGCGTACTACGGCCCGCAGGTCGTCGCACCGGACGCGGATGCCCACGGCATCACCGACGATCCCCAGCTGGGCGGGAATCCGGCCGACGACATCACGAACGCGGCCCCCGTGTCCAGCAGTTCACCGCTGGTCTCGGCAGGCATCCCCGTGGACCTGCCCACGATCGCGGCCGGGTTCGACGCGACCGGTATCGCCGGCACCAGCCAACTGCCCCTCGGCGTCGACTTCTTCGGCTCTCACCTGACCACGCCACCCACCGTGGGACCGGCCTCGTAACGACCCACCGCCGCCTCGGACCCGCTCACCTCGAAGCGCCGCGTGTGGTGGGGGGGGGGGGGGGCCGCCCCCCCCCCCCCCCCCCCCCCCCCCCCGCCCCGCCCCGCCCCGCCCCCCCCGGGGGGGGGGGCCCCGCCCCCCCCCCCCCGGGGCCCCCCCGCGGCCCCC
>NZ_JBIAPF010000028.1:0-19751 GCF_042888135.1 Streptomyces sp. NPDC003247 | reverse complement strand
GCGGGCGGGCGCGCGGGTGGGGGGGGGGGGGGGCGCCCCCCCCCCCCCGGGGGGGGGGGGGGGGGGGGGGGGGGGGGCGCCCCCCCCCCCCCCCCCCCCCCCACCACACCCGGTTCCGCTGTACGGGCCGGAAGCCATGGGGGTGCATGTCCGGCCCCGACCTGCTCGTGGCACCCGGTCGTCCCCTCCGTGCTACCGCCCCCCGCTCAGCAGGGCGTTGCACTCCCGCTGCAGAGCGATGTCCTGCCACATCGGATGCTGCGGGGCGGCGTTGGAGCAGACGACGGCACCGCGTGCTCCGACCCGGGCGGACTCGGCCAGAGCCCGGCGGCAGAAGGCCGCACCGACCGGGCCTCCCTCGAAGCCGCTCTCCAGCGGTGTGTAGCCGACCCAGCCCTCGCCGAAGACGAGGGGAACACCGGTCTCGGCGGCCCAGTCGGCGGCCGCCGCCGTCCACAGGGCGAGGATGGCCTCCATGGCCGGCCGGTGCACGGCGTACCGGTCGTAGAGCCACGCGTCGAAGCGGTCGGGGTCGCACCAGTCGTGGAGGTAGACCTCGCGCCGGCCGACGATCGTGGCCTCCAGCCGCCACCGGTCCTCCTCCGGGGGGAGCCAGTCCTCCAGCCGGGGAGCGCCGGGGCGCAGCAGCTCCCGCTCGGCCCGTTCCTGGGGGAACGGCCGGGAGGGGTCACGCAGGGCGTAGACGTCGAGGAGTTCGTCGAGCACGCCGTAGACGTACGGGTGGAAGACCGCGACATCGACGGCGCGGGGGACGCCGCGCAGGGAGCCCACGGGGACCTCCGCGTAGTCGACGGTCACCGGCCGGCCGGGGTGGCGCTCGCGGAACCGGGCCAGCCCGCGCTCCAGCCGGGGGCGGAGTGCCACGACGGGGTCCTCACCCGCGGCCAGGCCCTCGGTGAGGCGGCCGGCCTGGACCTCGTTGTGCAGCTCGGTGAAGGCGATCCGGTCGTCCAGTCCGCCGTGGTCGGCGAGGAAGCCGATCAGGTCGGCGAGGGCGTCGGCGAGGGCTTCCGCCCGGCGCTCGGGCGCGATGGCCGTGATCGCGTCGAACCAGGAGCGGTCACCGGCGAAGGACGGCGACTGCTGGTACTCCCAGCTGGAGAGGATGACGAAGCAGTCGTGCCGCCGGGCCGCCTCGAACAGGGCGAGCAGGTGCGCGCGGGCGTCGATCTCCGTCGTGCCGCGCACGTCGTACCAGCGGACCCGCTGACCGTAGGTGCCCCCCAGCGGGCCGAGGCGCAGCCGGGTGGTGTCGAGGCCGGTGCCGAACAGCAGCAGCGGCATGGCGCAGATCCGGACGGTGTTGTAGCCGCGCTCCACGGCCTCGGCGAAGGCCCGGTCGAGGTCGGCGAAGGGCTCCCCGGGCCCGGTGCGGGTGTACCAGGAGAAGTCCCACAGGGAGATGGTGAGGGCGGCGGGAAGGTGGGCGGGCAGGGCCGTGGGCATGGTCGGGGAGCCTTCCGTGGTTTCCGTCGGAGGGTGAGGGGAGGGGAGTCGCTCAGCTCTTGACCGCGGGGGCCGCGCCGGCTCCGTCCGCGGCGCGCACGGTGGCCCGGTGCACGGGGACCAGGCCGACGTGGTCCACGCAGGCCCGGTCCCGGGCCGCCGCGAGACCGTCGCGCACGGAGGCGTCGACGTACACCTTGCTGTCCCCGGCCAGCGGCAGGACGCGTATCTCGATGCCGTGCTCGACGGCCGCGCCGGCGAAACGGCGCAGGCCGATCTCCCAGTCCGGGCCGTACCAGAAGTGATCGGCGATCAGCCGGCCGCCGACGTAGGCGCGGGCCACGTCACCGGTGTACGCCACCCGCAGCAGGACCTCGCCCTCGCCGGCCAGCGCCGCCCGGGGAACCGCCACGCGGTACACGGCCGCCGAGTCGAAGTCCTCGTCGCGCGGGGCCGACGCCCGGTGGTGCGGGCCGCCCGTCCTCGCGGGCGGGACCGTGGCTTCGGCGCGCACACAGGTGAGTGCCGGCGCCGCCGTGCCGTCCGGGAGGGTGAGCGGCCACCTGGTGAAGGCGCCGTCGGCGGCCGGAGTCCCCAGACCGGTGCCGGTGAGCGAGTCCGGCGCGGGCAGGAGGGCCAGGGAGGTGGTGGACTCGGTGGTGTGCAGGCGGAGTCCGTCGCCGTCGGCCAGGACGAGACCGTCGCTCAGGACCAGCCGGTCCTCTCCCAGGACGCGGACCCGGTCGACGGCGAGGGCCTGCTGTTCGTCGAGGACGAGCACGCGCACGTGACCGTCGGGTCCGTGAACGGTGAGCAGGGCGTCCGTGCCCGGTTCCGGCACGGACACCAGGGTGCCGTCCGCGTCCGCCCGCACGTGGGCCGGACCCTCCACGCGCAGGCCCGCGGGCAGGGCGAGGGTCACCGGAACGCCGGCGGTGGCGGCCAGCACCGCCGTGGGGACGCCGTCCACCCGGAGCCGGGTCACGGGCTGGGCGGTGGCCCAGTCCAGGACGATCCCGTGCCCGAGGTCGTGACCGATCGGCCAGACGAAGTGGGCCCCCGAGGGGATGCTCACCGGCTGGTCGGGCAGGGTGAGCGCGCGCCCGTCCGCGAGCCGCACGCGGAAGCGGACGCCGTCGTGGCGGGGGAGGGGTTCGTGCGGCTGGTGGTTGTTGACGAACAGGAAGCCGCGCTCGCCGTCCGAGCGGACGGTCCAGCGCAGGGTGGTGCGGTCGTCGAGGCCGTCGGGTCCGGTCCCGGGCGGCGCCGGTTCCATCCGCGCCAGATCCGCACCGCAGTCCCGCAGGAAGAGGTGGTGGGCGCGCAAGGCGTGGAAGGACGGGCGGACCTGCCCGTACTCGCCGAGGGGGGCCTGGAAGTCGTAGGTGACCGCCGGGAGGTCGTTGGGGTAACCGGTGTCGTGCGACTCCTGGTTGGGCGTCTCGTGGTCCAGGCGCTGGGAACAGCCGTGGTAGAGGTAGTAGCCCTGCCACACCGAGCCGCTGCCCAGCTTGGCCAGGGCCAGCGAGGTGATGTCGGCGGCCGGTACGAGGGGCCTGCGGTGGTAGGCGATGGCCATCCCGCCGCCCAGCTCGCAGGTGGCGTACGGATGGCGGCGGTCGTCCGGACCGGTCCCGGCGGGGGCGTGGGACCGGAGATCGGCGCCGATGGCGTGGTCGTCGCGGATCGTGGTGAAGAAGTAGTGGCGGCGCATGTGCCGGGCCCAGCCGTCGTGCGCGTCCTCCCAGAACGCCTCCGGGTAGCCGCCGTACAGCGGCAGCAGCACGTCGGCGGGGAGGGCGGCCGCGCCCCAGGCGGTCGCGGTCCACAGCGGTGCCCGCAGGCCCGCCTCCTCGGCCGTCCGCCGCAGCGTCGCCAGGTGGGCGGGCTGGTCGTACAGCTCGTTCTCGATCTGCACGGCGACGACCGGACCGCCCTCGTCGTGGGACAGGCCCCGCAACTCCCGCGCGATCCGGGCGTAGTAGGGGCGGACCAGGGCCAGATAGGCGGGATCGTCGGTACGCGGTACGCAGCCGGTCTCCGCCAGCCAGTCGGGGAAGCCGCCGTTGCGGCACTCACCGTGCGCCCAGGGACCGATCCGTGCGACCACCGCCAGTCCCAGCTCGCCGCAGAGTCCGACGAAGCGGCGGACGTCGAGCCCGCCGTCGAACCGCAGGACGCCGCGGTGCTCCTCGTGCTGGTTCCAGAACAGGTACGTGGCCACGGTGTCGACACCGCCCGCACGCATCTTCAGCAGTTCCTCGCGCCACTCGGCGGCCGGGTAGCGGCTGAAGTGGAACTCCCCGGTGACCGGTATCCACGGCTTGCCGTCCCGGTACACACATCGACTGTCCACCGACACGGCCCGCGGGGTTCCGGCCGCGCTTCCCATGGGGAGGTGCCCCGTGAGCGGCGGGGACGGTGTGTGGGCGTGCGACATAAGCATGACGGGCGGCTCCCGTGTCAGTGGCTCGCTGGAGTGGGGTTCATCGTCAGCGCCGGTCACAGGGCTGTCAAGATGTATTCATAATTAATGCCTGGCGCTAGCATGGGTCCGCGCTCGCACGCTTGCGGCGCCTTCCCCGCGCGCCCCCCGGGCGTGCCCGAGATCAAGGAGATGACGGCATGGCGGCCTACAGTGCCCGAGGTGTGCACGGACAGGTGGTCCAGTCGCTCGGGTCGCGCATCGTGGGCGGCGCCATGCCCGAGGGGGCGATCCTGGACGTACGGGCCCTGGGCGAGGAACTCGACGTCAGCCTGACCGTCATGCGCGAGTCGCTGAAGGTGCTGGCGGGCAAGGGGCTCGTGGACGCGCGGCAGAAACGGGGCACGTTCGTCAGGGAACGCAAGCACTGGAACCTCCTCGACGCCGACGTCATCCGCTGGCGTGTCGAAGGAGGCGCCGGCGAAGAGCTGATGCGGGATCTCGCCGACGTCCGCTCCATCATCGAGCCGGCCGCCGCGCGCCGCGCCGCCCTGCACCGGACGGCCGCCGACCTCGGCGCGCTGGAGGCCGCGCTCGACTCCATGGGCCGTGCTCGGGTGGACTCCTCCGACGCCGCCGAGGCCGACGCCGCCTTCCACCGCGCACTCCTGGCGGCCACCGGCAACGAGATGCTGGCCCGCATGGACCTGCTGCTCGAACCCGGCCTGCGGGAACGCGACCGCCTCGTCCACGCCCACGCCACCGTCGACGACCCCGTGCCCAGTCACCGTGCCGTCCTCGACGCCGTACGCGACCGCGACCCGGTCCGGGCCGAACTCGCCATGCTCGACCTGCTGGCGAAGGCGGTCGAGGACCTGGACCGGCTCACCGGGCGCTCGGTCGTCCCGGCGGCCCCGCGGCCCTCCGGCGAAGACCGCTGATCCGGCGAAGACCGCTGATCCGGCGGAGATCGCTGATCCGGCGGGTGCCGCGCCGTAGGACGGCTGTGACCTGACCTGCGCCTCAAGCGCGGCACCTTGGCATGTCCCTCAATAATTCATATTTAATAATCCCGGTGTCGGTCACATTCCGTCGGCCCATCCCGCCCACCCGTCCGCCCGCGCAGCCTCCGGAGCCGCCCCATGTCGTCCACGTATCCGCAGCCCTCCCGGGCGGCGTCCCGTTTCGACGGACGCGTCGTCGTGGTCACGGGAGCGGCCGGCGGCATCGGTGCCGCGATCGCCCGGCGGCTCGCGGACGAGGGGGCCCGCGTCCTCGTCGCCGACATCGACACCGTGGAAGGCGAGCGCACCGCCCGCGCCGTCCGGGACACCGGCGGCGAGGCCCTCTTCCACCGGACCGACGTGAGCGACGAGGAGTCCTGGGCGTCGGCGCTGGCGGCCGTGCGCGGCGCGTACGGCCCGGTCTCGGCCCTCGTCTCCAACGCCTACGCCGTACGGGTCACCCCCGCCCACGACACGACCCTCGACCAGTGGAACCAGCAGCTCGGCGTCACCCTCACCGGCGCCTTCCTCGGTTTCAAGGCCTGCCTGGACGATCTGCGCGCCACCCGCGGCAGCGTCGTCCTGATCTCCTCGGTGCACGCCCTCGTCGGACTGCCGGGCCGCCCCGCCTACGCCTCCGCGAAGGCCGGACTCACCGGGCTCGCCCGTCAGCTGGCCGTCGAGTACGGACCCGACGTACGGGTCAACTCCCTGCTCCCCGGGCCCGTGCTCACCCGCGCCTGGGACGGCATCGGGGAGGAGGACCGGCGCGCCAGCGCGGAGCAGACCGTGGCCGGCCGGCTCGGCCGACCCGAGGAGGTCGCCGGGGCCACCGCCTTCCTGCTGAGCGACGACGCCTCGTTCGTGACCGGCGCCTCCCTGGTCGTCGACGGCGGCTGGAGCGCCTACAAGACCTCGTCCTGACGTCCTGACCATCCGGCACCCGCCCGTGGAGAGCTCTGTGCCCGGCTGTGTCCGGCCGTTCCAAGGAGAAGCATGAAGATCACTCGCGTCGAGACCTTCGCCGTGCCGCCGCGCTGGCTGCTGTGCCGGGTCGAGACGGACGACGGCGTCGTCGGCTGGGGCGAGCCGGTGGTCGAGGGCCGTGCCGCCACCGTCCGCACCGCCGTGCACGAACTGGCGGAACTCCTCCTCGGGCGGGACCCGTTGCGCATCGAGGACCACTGGCAGACCATGACCAAGGGGTCGTTCTACCGCGGCGGCCCGATCCTCTCCAGCGCGGTCGCGGGACTCGACCAGGCCCTGTGGGACATCGCGGGCAAGACCTACGGCGCCCCCGTGCACCAGCTCCTCGGCGGCCCCGTACGCGACCGGGTACGGGCCTACACCTGGGTCGGCGGTGACGAGCCCGGCCGGATCGCCGAAGCGGTCCGGGAACAGGTGGAGGCCGGTTTCACCGCCGTGAAGATGAACGCGAGCGGGCGGATGAACCGGCTGGCGACCGTCCGCGACATCGACGAGGTCGTCTCCCGCGCCGCCGCCGCCCGCGAGGCCCTCGGCGACGACCGGGACTTCGCCGTCGACTTCCACGGCCGGTTCACGGTCGCCAACGCCGCCAAGGTCCTCCCGCACCTGGCCCCCTTCAACCCGCTCTTCGTCGAGGAGCCCCTGCTCCCCGAGTACACCCACCGGCTGCGCGACCTCACCGCGTCGTCCCCCGTGCCGCTGGCCCTCGGGGAACGCCTCTACTCGCGCACCGACGTGCTCCCCGCCCTCACCGCCGGGGTCGCGGTCCTCCAGCCCGACCTGTCCCACGCCGGCGGCATCTCCGAGGTCCGGCGGATCGCCGCGCTCGCCGAGACCTTCGACGTGCTCCTCGCGCCGCACTGCCCGCTGGGGCCCGTCTCACTCGCCGCCAGCCTCCAGATCGCCTTCGCCACGCCGAACTTCCTCATCCAGGAGCAGAGCATAGGCATCCACTACAACGCGGGCGCCGGACCACTGGACTACCTGCTCGACACCACGCCCCTGCGCTTCCAAGACGGCCACCTGCTGCGGACCGCCGCCCCCGGCCTCGGCATCGACGTGGACGAGAAGGCGGTCCGCGCCGCCGACGACACTGCCGCGGACTGGCACAACCCGCAGTGGCGGCACACCGACGGCTCCTTCGCCGAGTGGTGACACCGTCGCGGACCGGTACAACCCGCAGTGGCGGCACACCGACGGCTCCTTCGCCGAGTGGTGACCCCCGCCCGCCCCCGACCTCCCCGGACGTGAACATGAACGCCCCGCAGACCCGCGACACCGACAGCTTCTCCGCCGTACTGCGGCGCACCCGGCTGGCCGCCATCGTGCGCGGCCCGGACGCCGACGCCGCGCTGCGCACGGTCCTGACCCTGCTGGACGAGGGCGTGTCCCTCGTCGAGGTCTCCCTCAACACCGCCGACGCCCTCGGCGTCATCCGCCGCGCCGTCGCCGAGGCCGACCCCTCGGCCCTCGTCGGCGCGGGCACCGTCCTGACCGAGGACGACGTCGCCCGCGCCCGGGAGGCCGGCGCGAGCTGGATCGTGACCCCCGCGCTCACCGAGTCCCTGGCCGCCTCGGTCCGCGTCGGACTGCCGGTCCTGGCCGGCGCCCTCACCCCGACCGAGGCCGTCGCCGCCCGGCGCGCCGGCGCCGACGCCGTCAAACTGTTCCCCGCCTCGATCGGCGGTCCCGCCTACCTCAAGGCCCTCCGCGACCCCTTCCCCGACCTGCCCTTCGTCCCGGTCGGCGGGGTGGACGTCACGAGCGCCGAGCAGTACCTCGCGCACGGCGCCGTCGCGGTCGGCGTCGGCTCACCCCTCGTGGGCGACGCCGCGCACGGCGGCGACCTGGACGCCCTGCGGGAACGCGCCCGCCGCTTCGTCGCGCTCTGCGCCACCGACGCCCCGCGGGGCCGGGCATGAGCAGCATCCCGGACACCGCGCGCGTCCCCGTCGACGTGCTCACGTTCGGCGAGACCATGCTCGCCGCGCAGCTGCCCGGACCGCTCGCCGTCGGCGCCGAGGCGCGCACCACCATCGCGGGCGCCGAGTCCACCGTGGCCATCGGTCTGGCCCGGCTGGGGCACCGCGCCGCCTGGGCCGGCCTGGTCGGCGACGACGAACCCGGCCGTCTGATCCTGCGCACGCTCCGCGGCGAAGGCGTCGACACCACCCACGCCGGCGTCCGCCCCGAGGCACCCACCGGCGGCATGCTCCGCGAGCGGCGCGTCGCCGACCTGGTGCGCGTCCACTACTGGCGCAGCCACTCGGCCGCCTCCCTGCTCACCCCCTCCGACCTCGCACCCGCCCTGGACACCGGCGCCCGTGTCCTGCACCTGACCGGCATCACCTGCGCCCTCGGCCCCGGCCCGCTCGAGGCGGTCCGCGCGGCCGCCGCCCACGCGCACGCCCACGGCTGGACCGTCGCCCTCGACGTCAACCACCGCCGGCGGCTCTGGACGGCCGAGGACGCGAGTACGGCGCTGCTGCCGCTGCTGGAACACGTCACCGTCCTGATCGCCTCCGACGACGAACTCCCCGTCGTCACCGGAGCCTCCACCGACCGGCCACGGGACGAGGAGGCCGCCGTGGAGGCGCTGCTGGCGGCCGGGGTACGGGAAGTGGTCGTCAAGCGCGGGGGAGAGGGCGCCGCCTTTCACGACCGGAACGGCTCCCGGCACGCGGTTCCGGCTCTGCGGGTGCCCGTACGGGACACGGTGGGGGCGGGTGACGCGTTCTGCGCCGGCTACCTCTCCGGGCTGCTCGACGGGCTGCCCGCGGACGAACGCCTCGACCGCGCCAACACCCTCGGAGCCTTCGCCGTCGCCTCGGACGGCGACTGGGAGGGCCTGCCCCGCCGGGACGAACTCCACCTGCTCGCCGCCGCCCCGGGGACCACGATCCGCTGACCGCCCGCCCCCTCACCAGGACCGGTCTGACGCCCCTGGGCTCACCAAGCCGCCCGGAACGGGGCGAGGGCCTCCGCCGGGCCGGCGGCAGGCTCGTCTGCGTCGACATCCTCACCGGCCGTCTCCTGACACCCGACGAGGACGGCACCGCCCCGTTGCGGACCCTGGCCGGGCTGGACGTCCGTCCCCCTGGGCGCCGTCGCCCCGGTCGCCGGCCGGCCCGGCGCCTGGATCGCGGCGGCCGGCACCGGCGTCTGCCTGCTCACCCCCGGCACGGACCCCGAGTGGCCGGCCGCCCCCGAGCGGGACGCGCCGACTCCGAGCGGGACGCCCCGACCCCGATGCGCAGGAACGACGGCTGCGCCGACCCGCACGGCCGATTCCGGGCCGGGAGCATGGCGTACGACGGGACCCCGGATCGCCTCACCGAGCGCGACAAGTCAGGAGCACACGGTCCGCGTGCGCCGCGCTCCGCCTCATCGCAATCTGTACGCATGACCTATCGGTGTGCGACGAAAGGTGGCCCATGAAATTCGCAGTCATCGGTGGTACCGGCCTGATCGGGTCGCGGGTCGTGAAAAAGCTGAAGGAAGCCGGACACGAGGCCGTGCCGCACTCGCAGTCCACAGGCGTCGACGTGATCACAGGGCAGGGCCTGGCGGAGGCGGTGGCCGACGCCGACGTCCTCGTCAACCTGACGAATTCCCCGACCTTCGACGACGCCTCACCGGCCTTCTTCCAGACCTCGATGGACAACCTGCTGGCCGCCGCCCAGAAGGGCGGGGTGGGCCACGTCGTCATCCTCTCGATCGTCGGCGCGGACCAGGTACCCGGCCTCGACTACTACCGGGCCAAGGTCCTGCAGGAAGACGTCCTCAAGGCCGGGCCGGTCCCCTACTCGATCGTCCGCGCCACCCAGTTCATGGAGTTCATGGACGCCATCCTGTCCTGGACCACCGAGGGTGACACCGTCCGCCTGCCCACCGTCCCGCTCCAGCCGATCGCCGCCCAGGACGTCTCCGACACGGTCGCCGAAGTCGCTGTCGGTGCCCCTTTGAACGGCACCCTCGACATCGCCGGGCCCGACGTCTTCCCCCTCGACGAACTCGGCCGGATCACCCTCAATGCCCATCCCGACGGCCGCACGGTCGTCACCGACGACACCGCCGGCATGTTCGCCGCCGTTCAGGGCGACGCTCTGATCGCCAAGGGCGACGCACGTATCGCCCCCACTCACTACAGCGACTGGCTCTCCTGAACCAATCGGCCCACCACTGGAGGCCTCACGATGTCGAACGACGAGCCGGCAGCAGACGGTGCTGAGAGCCAACCGCGCTCGGAAGCATGGAAGACGGCGCTCACTGTGCTGCAGTCGGTGAGACCGCCGTCCGTTCCGGAGGGGGCAGAAGCGATGACGGTCCTCATCGAGTTTCCTCCCGGCGACCCCGGCACCCCTCCGCACCGGCACTCGGGACCCGCTTTCGGCTGCATGCTGGAGGGGGAGATGCTCTTCGAGCTGGAAGGCGAGCCCGAGCGTGTGATCAAGGCCGGGGAGACGTTCTGGGAGCCGGGCGGCGATGTCATCCACTACCAGGACGGGAACAACCGGACGGACTCCTGGAGCCGCTTCCTCGTCACCATGATGTGTGCGCCGGGTCAGCCCATGCTCACCCTGGTCGACGACGAAGAGCTGGCAGAGCGTCAACACCTGCGAGCTCCCCGTCCAGGCGCCTGATCCGCCCCTGATGGTGCGCCGAGGGCGGGCCGAGGGCGAGGCCGGCCTCGCCGACCGCTCCAGCCAGCCTCCCCGGCACGGCCAGGTCCTCGGACCGCCAGGCCTGCCGGGCCCGGCGCGGCAGCATCCGATCAGACTCGATCACGCTGCTGGACGCGGGATCGCTTCACGGTCCGCGCCAGAGGTTGGCGAAGGCCGCGTTCTCGATGGTGCGCCTCTGGCGGACGGCCTCCAGCTCCATCACCGCGTCGTGGACGGCGGCCACCACAGTCGTCACCGCCCCGTCGTCGAGGCCGGTCTGATCGTCGGATCGCTCGTCGTCGATGCCCACGACCGCGGCGAGGGCGGTCAGGACGGGCTCCTTCTCTTTCCAGCGGTCGGCCGCATGGCGGCGCGCGGGCGTATCGACCGGTTCCACGCGTTCCGAGCCGAAGGACAACCGGCCGCTTCGCTGCGGCTTCAGCTCACCGTCTTCCTCCAGAGCGGCCTGGTACGCGGCCGAGAGGTCTCGGCCCCGGCGCCACAGCCAGTCCTCGATCCGCTCGTAGGGCGCCTGCCGGGTGAGACCTGCCGCAGCCTCGCCCAGGAACCGATCATCCGGCGGCGGCGGTCCGCCTGGCACGATGTGGTCGCCGTCCACGGCGACCGCCCCCGCACCGATGAGATCGATCAGCTCGGCTCCCGCGAGCGCGAGGGACAGGTCACCCTGTCCCACGGGACGCTTCAGGTCCATGGCAATGATGAACAGGTCCTTCGCCGTGGTCATGAACGGCTCCTCTCGGAGACTTCGACAACGGTACGTTCCCACCGACCGCGCACGCGCCCGAGGCAGCCCGGCGGCGGGGCGACTGTCACGATCAGTATCGCCCCGGCCGCCGACTTCGGTGCGGGATGGACGCCCGGACCGCGTGGGTGAAGTGAGAGGGAGGACAGTCGGCTGGAGGAGGCGTGCAGCAGCGGATACAACCAGGGCGCGGTACAGGTGGTGCTGCTGGCCGTGAGCGTGCACGAGGCGGCGGTGTTCCCGCGGTCCGGGCCAGGCGGGGTGAAGCCGCGATCGAAGGGGACGCCTTCCGGCGGAAGCACGTTGGGGCCCACGCCCTGGCGGCCGACTCCGGCGTGGTGGGGGAGCAGGACGAGCGGGTGCGGCGCCTGCGCGATGCGCTGCGTGCGGGCTCGGTGCCCGCGGTCACCGCCCTGTGCCAGGAGTTCGACGCCGCCCCGCCGCAGGCACAGGGGGAGTTGGCCGCTGCGCACGTCTTCCTCGGGCGGCAGCGCGAGCTGCGTGGGGACCTGGTGCAGCAGCAGCGGCAGGCCGTTGCCGAGCGCAGCTCGGTGAAGGTGCGCTCGTTGCTGATCCGGGCCGAGACCGTGGTGGGCCATGACCGGTCGCCCGGCACAGTGCTGCCGGGCAGCTTCACCGCAGGCCGAGCTCACCAGGCCCGTCCCGACCGTCGCCGCGGACGTGGCCGACGCGGAGTGGGTGACCGGCTGCCGCGCGGTCAGTCGAGTCCGCGGCCGTCAGCCGTCAGGGCCCGGGTGAGCCGGTCGAGATAGGCACGGTAGTCGGCGAGGAAGTCCAGGCGGCCGCGGGAGATGGCCCATTGCACCTGTAGGCCGTCGGAGACCGCGAGTATCTCGCGGGCGATCTGGTCAGGGTCGATGTCGGGTTTCAACTGGCCCGCGGCGCGGGCCGCCCGCAGGCTCGCGGCCAGGGCGTCGGCCGCGCCCTCGTTGCGGGCGACGAAGAACGCATGCGCCGGGTGGGCGGGATCGGTCGCCTCCACCGACAGTTTCGCGAAGAGCTCGATGAGCCCCGGCTCGGTGAGGTTGTGCGCGGCGAGGGCCAGCACGGCGCGGAACTGCTCACGGACGTCGTCATGGGGGACGGCCCCGTGGACCCTGAGGTAGTTGCGCTCCTCACGGGCCACGAGCACGGCCATCAGCAGCTTCTCCTTGCTGCCGAAGTGATGCACGATCACGGTCGCCGACGTGCCCGCGTCAGCGGCGATCTTGGCGAGGGAAGAGCTGAGGTAGCCCGCCCGCGCGAAATGGAGCGTGGCCGCCTCGATGATCGCCGCCCGGCGGCTGTCGGCCGCCGCATAGGTCCCCGTCGACCGGCGCCGCCGTTTCGGCCGCTCGGTCGGGCGGGGCGCCTCGGGCGTGTCAGATCCGTTCTCCATCGGCACCAGCCTAACGACCCGACACGTGTGACCTGCGCCACCCCATATAACTATTGGAGGTGTTCAGTTTTTAACTTACGGTTCACGCACCCGCATCCCCACCGCACAGAGCAGAGCCGTTGGAGGCACCATGAACGAACAGGACACGGTCCACAGAGCGGCCCCGGCCCCCGCGACCGGCGCGGCCCGGCCCACAGTGCCCCTCGGCAGGTTCGTCGTGGGGCTGATCGTCGCCCAGTGCCTGTCGTTCGTGGCGGTCTTCACCCCGATCCTCGTCTCGCTGTCCGTCCGCGTGGGGCAACTGGACCCGGGCCACAGGACCGCCTCCCTGAGCCGTGTCCTGGCCGTCGGCGCGGTGCTCGCGATGATCGCCAATCCGCTGTTCGGCGCGCTGTCGGACCGCACCGCCTCACGCTTCGGCCGGCGCCGCCCGTGGCTGCTGGCCGGCGCGCTGGTGACCGCCCTCGGCACGCTCGTCTGCGGAACGGCCGGGAGCCTGAGCACGCTGGCCGTAGGCTGGGCCGTCACCCAGCTCGGCGCGAACGCCGTCTACGCCGCCCTGCTGGCCACCATTGCCGACCGCGTCCCCGGCCACCTGCAGGGCCGCGTCTCCGGCGCCGTGGGCCTCACGCTGTACGTGGCCATGGTGCTCGGCACCGTCCTCGCCCAGCCGCTGCTCGGCGACACGCTGCTGCTGTTCCTGGTGCCGGGGCTGCTCGGCCTCGCCGGGGTCGCCGTACTGGTCTGGATCATGCGGGACGACGCCCCTGCCGACCGTGCCGCCCTGCCACCCTTCAGCCCGGGCGCCTTCGTGCGGTCCTTCTGGGTCTCGCCCCGCCGGCACCCCGACTTCGCGTGGAACTTCTGCGGACGCTTCCTGATGTTCTGCGGCATCTCGACGATGACGGGCTACCAGTTCTACTTCGCCGTGGACCGGCTGGGCCAGAGCGTGTCCGCGGCCTCGGCGACCGTCGCCGTCGCCGCCGTGGTGACCATGGCCGGCACCCTCCTCGGCTCAGTCGGCGGCGGCTGGCTGTCCGACCGCACCGGGCGCCGCAAGATCTTCGTCTTCGCCGCGGCGCTGATCTCCGTCGTGGGCCTGGTGCTGACCGCCTCCGCCCACACCACCGCTTCCTTCTACACCGCCGTCGCCGTGTTCAGCCTCGGACTCGGCTCCTACATGGCCGTGGACACGGCCCTCGCCATCGGCGTACTGCCCAACCGCGCCGAGGCGGCCAAGGACCTCGGCGTGCTCAACATCGGCAACGCCCTGCCGCAGTCCCTCGTCCCCGCCATCGCCCCGCTCCTCCTCGGCATCGGCAGCACGGCCGGCACCAACTACACGGCGCTCTACCTGTTCGGCTCCGCCTGCGCCTGCGCCTGCGTCGGCGCCTTCGCCATCCACTTCGTCCGCGCGGTCCGCTGAACACCCCGCCCTCCGCGGCACCCCACGCAAGGAGAACGCACGTGCACTACCGCGACAGGCGTCTGCCCGTCCGCGAGCGGGTCGAGGACCTGCTCGACCGGATGACGCTGGAGGAGAAGGCCGGTCTGCTCTTCCACACCATCGTCACCCTCGGCACCGACGGCTCCCTGGTCGACGACCCGGCCGAGGCCCCGGCGGCCCCGGCCCGGACGATGATCGGCGACCTCGCCATGAACCACTTCAACGTCCTCGGCTCGGCCGGCCCCCGCCAGATGGCCCAGTGGCACAACCGCCTCCAGGAACTCGCCGAGAACACCCGTCTCGGCATCCCCGTGACCCTTTCCACCGACCCGCGCCACTCCTTCACCGACAACCCGGGCACCGCGATGCTCTGCGGACCCTTCTCCCAGTGGCCGGAGACCCTGGGCCTGGCGGCCGTCCAGGACACCGACCTCGTACGCAGCCACGCCGACACCGTGCGCCGTGAGTACCTCGCCGTCGGCCTGCGCGTCGCACTGCACCCGCAGCTCGATCTCGCGACCGAGCCGCGCTGGTCGCGGATCTCCGGAACATTCGGTGAGGACGCCGACCTCACCGCGCGCCTGGCCACCGCGTACATCGAGGGCCTGCGCGGGCCGGGCGGCACCCTGGGCCCCGACAGCGTGGCCGCCATGGTCAAGCACTTCCCCGGCGGAGGACCGCAGAAGGACGGCGAGGACCCGCACTTTCCCTACGGCCAGGAACAGGTCTACCCGGGCGGCCGCTTCGACCACCACCTGCGGCCCTTCGAGGCGGCCGTCGCCGCCGGCGCCACGCAGGTGATGCCCTACTACGGCAAGCCCGTCGGCACCCCGTACGAGGAGGTCGGCTTCGGCTTCAACCGCGACGTCGTCACCGGCCTGCTGCGGGAACGGCTCGGCTTCGACGGCATCGTCTGCGCCGACTGGGCGATCGTCAACGACCACCCGATCATGGGAGAACCGCACCCCGCCCGGGCCTGGGGCGTCGAACACCTCAGCCCGGCAGAGCGCGTACGGAAGGCCCTGCACGCCGGTGTCGACCAGTTCGGCGGTGAACACTGCCCCGACCTCGTGGTCGAACTCGTCCGTTCCGGCCTGCTGGCGGAGTCCCGGATCGACGCCTCGGTGAGGCGGCTGCTCGCCGAGAAGTTCCGCCTCGGCCTCTTCGACGACCGCCGCTACGTCGACCCCGACGCCGCCGAGGAGACCGTCGGCCGCTCCGACTTCCGCGCCGCCGGCGCCGCCGCCCAGCGCCGTTCACTGACCCTGCTCGAGACGGGCCCGCTCCCCCTGACCGGCCGTCCCCGCCTCTACCTCGAAGGCGTGCAACCGGCGGCCGCCGCCCCGTACGGCCAGGTCGTGGCCGACCCGGCCGACGCCGACCTGGCCGTCCTGCGCCTCGGCACGCCGTACGACCCCCGGCCCGGCCGCTTCGAAGCCTTCTTCCACGCCGGCCGCCTGGACTTCCCCGAGCACCGCCTCAAGGAGATCCTCGCCCTGCTCGACGCCGTACCCACCGTCGTCGCCATCCACCTCGAACGCCCGGCCGTCGTCCCGGAGATCGCCGACCGCAGCGCCGCACTGCTCGCCGCCTTCGGCGCCGACGACACGGCGCTCCTCGACGTGGTCTTCGGCCGCGCCCGGCCGGAGGGACAGCTTCCCTTCCAGCTGCCCCGCTCCATGGAGGAGGTGCGGGCGGGCCGGCCGGACGTGCCACAGGAGAGCGCCGACCCCCTGTTCCCGTTCGGACACGGACTGCGCTACCCACGGCCCTGACCCGGTCCGGTCCGTCCCCTCGGGCCGATCCGCGCGGACCTGCCGCGCACCACACAGAAAGAAGAGAACATGCCCCCGAAGACCCCTCCGACGACCCCGGCCGAACAGCTTCGATGGCTGGTCGACCGCGCCGCGATCAGCGACCTGCTGATCGACTTCGCCCGAGCCCTGGACGACAAGGACTGGGACGGGTACGCCGCCAACTACGCCGAAGACGGCGTACTGGCCATCTCCCCGACCGTCGCCCACACCGGACGCGCGGGCCTGGCCGATTTCGTGGCCGGCAGCCTCGGCCGCTACGCGGGCACCCACCACCTGAGCACCAACCACGCCATCGAGATCGACGGGGACGAGGCGACCACCAGGTCGTACCTCGTGGCCGCCCATGTGCTGGACGCCTCCGACCCGTCCCGGCACGCCGACGGCGCCGGCTGGTACCACTGCAGACTGCGCCGCACACCGCAGGGATGGAGGTTCGCCCACGTCGCCCTGGAAATCGTGCACGTCTCCGGAGAACCGATCGCGCACTGATCGTCTCCGGCGCCCCCGCCTTCGTCGACCGGAACCTCGACAGGGCTCTCGAAGCCCGGCCCCCCGCATCAGGAGGGCCGGGCATGTGCGCGACCGGTGTGCCGGAACTCAGCCGGCCGGGGCGCGCCGGAGTCGGTTCCGCGCTCTTCAGTGACCGCCGGGCAGGACGCAGCGGAACACGCAGCCCTGCGCCGGCCGGGTCTCCAGTTCGAGGCGGCCGCCGTGGCCCTCGGTGATCGTGCTCGCGATGGCCAGGCCGAGGCCGGAGCCGCCGCGCTCGCGGGAACGGGAGGGGTCGGCCCGGTAGAAGCGTTCGAAGACCCGGCCGGCCGCCTCGGCTCCGATGCCGGGGCCGTCGTCGATCACCTCGACCACACGGATCCGGCTGCCTTCGGCCAGGGGCGGTCCCGAAGCGCTGCGGCCGGGACGGTCCCGTCCGCCGCGGTCGGCGGTGGCGCGTGTGGTGCCGACGCGGACCCGTACGGTCGTTCCGGGCGGGGTGTGGGTGACGGCGCCCGCAGGACGGCCAGTCGACGCCGGTACTCGTCCTCGCCCGTCTCGCCGCCGGTGAACCGTTCGGCGAGAAGTTGTTTCGGCTCCGTCGTGTTCAGCTCCTGCGGTCAGGAACCCACCGCCTGGGGCACCCGCACCGAGATGGTCAGCCGTTTCGCCGAGCCCGTCCTGGTCGCTCTGGCCGTCCTCGCCGTGTGCAGCCGCATCAAGCGCTGACATCCGCAACCATCCGCGATCTCTTGTTCAGCAAGCCGCCTCGGCGTGGTCGCCGGATCGGCATGCCGCTCAGTCGCACCTTGGCGCTCCCCATTCGCTACTCATGTGATGAATGCCCGGTACGAGTGGCGTTTCCGATCAAGCCTGGTTAAGGGCACTCCGCCTTTGCCAACGTCGTCGGCGAGCGGGAAGCCCCGGACCGCTGCCGCGTCGGGGCGACGTACGGCGCGCAGACGGCGCTCCGCGGCCCGCCGCGTATGAGGAGAAGCCGCATGAAGAACACTGCCGCTTGGGCCGCCGCCGCGACGCTGGCCGCAACCCTGCTTACCGGGATCGGCTCGGCCCAAGCCGACGTGTCGACGGGTGGCGCGCGAGCCGCAGACACAGCCCACTCGTCCACGCGCGCAGCCGGCCGCTACTGCCTCGCGAACGACTGGGGCAGTCCCAAGGTCTCCACGAAGCCGTGCGACGCCTCCGACCGGGGGCAGCATTGGGCGGTCTCGGGCCATCAGATCGCCCTGGCCAACGCCCGCGACTACTGCCTGGCCAACACCTGGGGAAGCCCGGAGGTCTCCACCAGGCCGTGCAGCCCCAGCGACCAGGGGCAGTACTGGAACATCTCGGGGCAGCAGATCTCCCTCAACTTCGCCCCCGCGTACTGCCTGACCAACACCTGGGGGACTCCGGACGTCTCCACCAAGCCGTGCGACGCGTCCGACCCGGGGCAGCACTGGGTGATCTTCAACGACCAGATCAGCCTCGCGCTCGCCTGACGCCCTGCCGCCGTGCCCGAGCCGACAGACCACGGCCGGGCACGGTCGGCAACGGCTGAGAGTCCGCTGCCCAGTCGGCCGGCGGTTGCACGACGGTGGTCGCTGCTTCTTCCCTTGCCGCAGATGACAGAGCCGCTGCACGTATGGCCCGGAGAATGTCACCGCAGGTGACGAACCAGGCTCCCACGATCGTTCCCATATTCCTCGCCCCCCCGCCACACACCAGGAACGTCGCAGGCTTAGCCCAAGGTCGAGCTGCTGGAGGAGGCGGACGCCGTCGCCGCGGACCCGTCCTGCACCCGGCTGCTCACCGCGATGGCCGCCGTGTACGGCCCCGCCGCCACCCTGGCCGACTACGCCCGCCGCCGGCCGACTACGCCCTCGCCGCCTGGCCCGGCCCAGCCGCGACGGCGCGCGGCCTGCTGGAGATGGAGGCCGCCCGGCGTGGCATCACCGCCGTGGAGCCGGCCGACCGGCTCGCCCGCGCCAGCCGTCGTGCCCCGCGGCCTGCACCGACCCGCGCCCCGCCTGGACTCCCGGCGACGCCGCCGTTCTGAGCGGCACCGGCAGCGAGAGGGCCAGCGCCGCCGCCCAGGTCAGGGGCCTGCTCCCCGCCGCCGGTATCGGCTTCGAGGAGACCGAGCGCACCGACGACTCCGGCCGCCGGTACACCGAGTTCGCCTGACCGGAGGGCGAGGCGTGAGCCCCGCCCGCAGCGGCCCGAGCTGCCCCTGGGAGAGGTTCTGACGATGCACCAGCCCACTGCCCGCCGCCCGCCGCCCGACGAGCCGTGCGGACAGACCGGCCCGCACCCGCCGCAGCGCAACCGGACCGGCGTGTGCCCAGGCCGGTCCGGCACCCGCCCGGCGCACGGCGGCCTCTTCAGTGAACACGCGTCCGCCACAGCGCGTCCGCTGGCCCGGCCCACCGGGCTGCGGCCGCCGCGCCAGACGCTGATCTGGCAGGCGCCATCCGCCATCAGCGCGACGTGTAGGAGGAAAAGGGATGGCGGGGGGGAACCCGGCGGGACACTGGGCGCCCGCTCGCGTGACGCCGGGGCGTGTGAGGGCGCTCACCACTCTGGGGGAGCGCTCCGTGCTTGTAGCCGGCCGCGCGGAGACGCTGACCGTGGTTACCCCGGATGCCGCCGGGGCGGGCTGGCCGGGGGCGGGGGAGATGCGGCTGCTGGCCGCCCACGGCGACCTTCTCGATGCCGGACTCACCGTGTCTTGGCGGGCCGGGCGGCTCACCGGTCCGGTCGTGGGTGGTGTGCATCCGGGAGGCCGCCGACCTCAACGCCTGCGAGCGAGGCGCCGTGTGAACGCCCCTCACTGGGCGGCGTATTCGGGCCCGAGCGGGCCGTGATCGACGAAGTCGGCTCGCCTCGCGTGCTGGACCGGGCCCCTGCCCGGTCGGCTCCCTTCCTCGCGGTGCGGGAGTGTGGAGGCCTGTCCGGGCCGGTTCACCTCACTCCCTGCCAATGCGCAGTTGAGCGGTGACGGACTCCGGCGTCTGCGGGTCTTCGGCCCCTGTCCGCTGGGCAGTCCGACTGTGCGGAGCAGTCCCGTCATCTTGATTCCCGGGCTGCGCGGCACGATGGAACGTCACCTGCGCGCCTCCTCGGCACAAGCGCCGGTGGATGAAGGCTGCGCGCCGCTGCGACGCCGGCTCAACGGTGCAGGCCCCGGACGGGATGTAACGCCTGCTACATTCTTGATCGTGACGAATGAGGAGCAGGCTTTCCGGTGGCTGATCCTGGTGATCAAGCTGCCCGCCGACCCGTCCCG
>NZ_JBIAPF010000027.1:0-36278 GCF_042888135.1 Streptomyces sp. NPDC003247 | reverse complement strand
ACCGCGCCCTCGCCGCCGCCGGCGGCGACACCGGCTCGGACGAGAAGACCGAGGTCACCTCCGGGGTGTGATCAGCCCGCCGGACCCGACGGGCGTCGGCGCACCCTCGGGTGTGTCACGTCCGGTCGGCGAGGCCGTTCCGGGTGCCGCCCCGGTGGCCCCTCCTCGCCCGTCAGGCGCCGTGGAGGAGGCCACCGGGGCGCACCGGGTGGGCGAACGGCAGGCCCTGGGCGTAACGGGTGACCTCCGCCGCCGCGTGGTCGGCCATGCGGCCCAGCTCCCCGCCGAGGGAGCCGGCGACGTGCGGGGTCAGCAGCACGTTCGGCAGCCGGAACAGCGGCGAGTCCGGGGGCAGCGCCTCCGGATCCGTGACGTCGAGGACCGCGTCGATACGGCCGGACGCCAGCTGGGCGGTGAGCGCGTCGGTGTCGACCAGGGAGCCGCGCGCGGTGTTGACGAGGGTGGCGCCGTCGGGCAGCAGGGCCAGCCGCCGGGCGTCGAACATGTGGCGTGTCTCGGGGAGTTGGGGGGCGTGGAGGGAGACCACGTGACTGCGCTTGGTCAGGTCGTCCAGACCGACGGCCTGGACACCGAGGCGGGCGGCGTCCTCGTCGTCTAGGTAGGGATCGTGGACGAGGACCGTGAAGTCGAACGGCCGGAGCAGCTCGATCACGCGGCGGCCGGTCCGCGAGGCACCGACGATCCCGACGACGCGTCCGTAGTTGCCGTGACCGGTGTAGTAGGGCAGCAGCGCGGCCGCGGACTCGTGCGCTACCGGCTGCGCGTCCCCGGCCCCCCGTCCGGCGCCGCCCCTCACCCTCCCCGGGGCCCGGGACCTGGTCAGGCTGTACGTCGACGGCGTCCGCACGGAACCGGGCCCGGCTGGCGGTGCGGCTTCGTCTGGGTCGACGGATTCTGCCTGGGGCGCTACCGGTCCGAGGGCCCGCAGCACTCCCCGTACGTTCCCGGATCCGTGCTGCGCCGGGGCCGCAACGAGGTGTGGGGTGCTGGAGACGGAGCGCGCGGGGGACGGGACGGTACGGCTGACGTGACACGGGGCACGGACGCGCCGCGCCGTGACCGGGAGTCGACGGTGACCGGGTGTCCACGGGTTCCCCGCGCGGACCGTCACCGACCGGCGTGGGGGGGGGGGGGGCGCCCCCCCCCCCCCCCCCCCCCCCCGGCCCCCCCCCCCCCCCCCCCGGGGGGGCCCCCCCCCCCCCCCCCCCCGCGTCCGTNNGTGGGGGGGGGTGGTGGGGGGGGGGCGGGGGGGGGGGGGGGGGGGGGGGGGCGCGGGGGGGGGGGGGGGGCGGGGGGGCCCGCGGCGCGCCCCCCCGGGGGGGGGGGGGGGGGGGGGCCCCCCCCCCCCCCCCCCGCCGCGCACGCGGTCCCGGCCGCTCCCCGCGCGGTGGTTCCCGGCACCCCCGAGGGACGGTTCCCGGCACCCTGCGGGACGGTTTCCGGCACTCCCCGCTGCTCCTCGGCCCCGTAGCTCCTTGACCGCGCGGTCACCGAGCTGCTTCGATCATGCACATGATGGACCGGCCCAGGATTCTCACGCGACGACGTCACGTCGATCTCGCGCGGACGTCCGGCGCCCTCTGTCGTCGTCCCCGGGGCTGACCCGGCGGGCCGCCGTTCCCGGCGCCGCCACCGGCACCGGCTGAGCCGCCGCGTCTTCCGGCGGCTCCCCGCGCGGTCGAACCGTCCTGCCGACGCCTCCTCTTCCCGGTTTCTCCCGGCTTCGACGCTTCCCACCCCGCGCGGGCACCGCATCGCTCCGCCGTCACCCGATGACCCCGCAGGGCCGTGCACGACCCGCACGGCCCCACCCTGCCCTGCCGTCCCCGACGGCGCTCCCCCGACCGAGGGCCCTCCCTCCCCGCAACGGAAGGACTCCGTCCGCGTCATGTCTTCCTCCCCCGCCCGCCGCCGCACGCTCCGCAGACCCCTGATCACCGGGCTGATCTCCGCGTTCCTGGCGGTGGCCGCCACCGCACCGGCCGACGCCGCGTCCACAGGCAGCGTGTACACCCCGGTTCCCCCGCACAACCCCTACGCCGGCCCCGACGGCACAGCCACGATGCACGGGGACACCGGCTCCTCGGACACCACCCCGCTCCCCGGTCCCGGCGCCGGAACCCTGGCGTCGAACCGGGTGGCCCTCGCCTCCGCCTGCCCCACCGTGCTGGTCGGCGCGGACGGCTACCCGGTCATCCTGTGCACCCCGATCTTCGGCCAGGTCCCCACGGTGCACCTGCTCGACCCCGACGACGGATCCTCCCTCGCCACGCTCGAACTCACCAAGGGGTCACTGCTGGGCGGCGTCTACGCCTACCTCGACAACGAGGACCGGCTCGTCGTCGCGGACGGCAGCCGCAGCCTGCTGCGCGTGGCCCACCACCGGAACACCGACGGCGACTGGGAGCTGTCGGTCGACCGGAGCCTCTCCCTGGCCTCCGTCATCCCCGAGGGCGACGCGGTGACCGGCCTGTCACCGGACTGGCAGGGCCGCGTGTGGTTCGCCACCGGCGGCGGCGTCGTCGGCGTGGCGGACGACCGCACCGGCACGGTCCGCTCCCTCGCCCTGCCCGCGGGCGAACGGGTCGCCAACAGCATCTCCACCGCCCCCGAGGGCACCGCCGTCACCACGACGCACGCCACCTACCTGCTGTCGGCCGGAGCCGACGGCACACCCGCGATCCGGTGGCGTCAGGCGTACGACCGCGGTCAGGCCCGCAAGCCCGGGCTGCTGAGCTGGGGCAGCGGCTCGACGCCCACGTTCCTCGGACCGAAGACGGGCACCGAGTACGTCGCCATCGTGGACAACGCCGACACCACCGTCCACCTCGAGGTCTACCGCACCGACACCGGCGCGGAGGTCTGCTCGGTGCCGGTCCTCCAGACCGCGGGCGGCCCCGGCAGCGAGAACTCGCCGATCGGAGCGGGCCGCAGCGTCTTCGTCGCCGGCACCTACGGCTACCCCTACCCGGCCGTCCCGGAAGGGGCCGGTGACGCCGTACCGTCCTCGGCGGACTTCGCCGGAGGCCTGACCCGGGTGGACATCACCGCCGACGGGACCGGCTGCACCCAGGTCTGGGACAACACCCTGCGGTCGGCCGCCGTGCCGAAGCTGTCCACGGCCGACGGCACGCTGCACACCGTGCTGCGGGACCCGCTGATCCCCGGCACCAAGGGCACGAGCCTGCTGGACCCCTACCGCTACGCCCAGATCGACCCCGAGACCGGCCTCGTCACCCGCTCCGTCCGCGTCGGTGTCGGCTCCCTCTACGACACGCTCCAGATGGCCGGGACCGTCGCCCCGGACGGCTCCTACCTCCAGGGCACGGTGACCGGCGTCCTGCGGATCACCGCCGGCTGAACCCCGGCCCGCGCCGGCCCGCCGCGGCGCGGGCCGGCCGCCGGGCGCGCGGACCGGCGGTCAGCCCTGCGGGGCGGCGGGCTCGATGTTCTGGTTGGCGTGGAACAGGTTGTGCGGGTCGTACGTCCGCTTGACCTGCGCGAGCCGGTCGTAGTGGTCGCGGTAGGTGGCGCGGACCCGCCCCTGCTGCTCGTCCTGCCCCATGAAGTTCACGTACGTGCCGCCCATGGAGTGGGGGTGCATCTCCTCCCAGTAGTCGACGCACCATTCCCTGACGATCCCGGCGTTCGCCGGATCGGGGTCGACCCCGGCGAACACGCCGGACCAGACGGCGTCCCGGTAACTCCACGCGGTGTCCTCCGGGCCCACCCGGTGGGCAGCCGCGTCGACCGGGTACAGGTGCATCAGCGACAGGGGAGTGGGGAGGGCTTCGCCGTACTTCAGGTGCACGTCCACGGCGGCGTCCGGTACGCGGTCGAACAGGTCCCCGCGCCAGTACCACTGGTACCCGCTGGGGATCAGTTCGTCGAACATGCTCTGCAACGCGTCGTAGGGCATCGGCGCCGTGAAGTGGAAGGCGGGCGGCGCCGGATCGCCCACGACCCGCAGGACCTCCTCGGTGCGGTCCGGGTCACCGGTGTGACACCACACGACACCGCACACCTTCTGGCCGTGGAGTTCCTCGGGGAACGGCGGGCCGGGCGGAACGGAGAACAGGTTGAAGAAGCCGTAGACGTCCTCGGAGGCCTGTGGCAGGAAGTCGCGGTACCAGGTCAGGACCTCGCGGGTGCGGTCCACCGGCCACACGGTGATCCCGACCCCGACGGTGTCCACCGGGTGCAGGCGGTAGGTGAAGGAGGTCACGATGCCGAAGTTGCCGCCGCCGCCGCGCAGGGCCCAGAACAGGTCCGGGTGCTCGGTCTCGCTGGCGGTGACGAAACTGCCGTCGGCCAGCACGACGTCCGCCGCGAGCAGGTTGTCGATCGTCAGGCCGTACTTGCGGGTGAGGTAGCCGTGCCCGCCGCCCAGCGTCAGGCCCCCGACGCCCGTCATCGACACGATGCCCGTGGGGGTCGCGAGCCCGAAACCGTGCGTGGCGTGGTCGAGGTCGCCCAGCCGGCTGCCGCCGCCCACCTGCGCGGTCCTCGCCCCGGGATCGACGCGCACCCAGCGCATCGGCGAGAGGTCGACGGTGACACCGTCGTCCACGAGACAGAGGCCGGGACCGCTGTGCCCGCCGCCCCGGACGGCGAGTTCGAGGCCGTTGTCGCGGATGAAGCCGACCGCCTCCCTGACGTCCGCGGCGTCCGCGCACCGGACGACCGCGGCGGGACGTTTGTCGATCATCGCGTTGTAGACCTGGCGTGCCGGGCCGTACTCGGGGCTCTGCGGGCCCACGACCGGTCCCCGCAACGAGGTCTGCATCGCGTCCAAGACGGCACTGTCCATGACGATCTCCTCAAGGAGGCACGGATGTCTCGCCCCCGGTACCGGCCTGCCGCGCGGGGGCCGTTCCGATCGTCGGTCGCCCGGATCGTCGGTCGCCCGGTCTCCCGCCGGCCCCCCTCACCAGGGCGCCCGGCAGCGCGAGATGTCGCCGGCGCCGTGCCGTCGAACGCCGCAAGGCCGACCTCTCCAGCGTCCCGCGGACCACCACGCCGTGCAATTTCTGCCGTGCCGCTCGTACGTCCCGTACCGCTCAGAGGGCTTCCGCCGCGCCCGTCCGGCGCGACAGCGCCTGGTGCACCGACCACACGACGGCCACCAGCGGTACGGCCACCACCGCGCCGACGACCCCCGCCGCGACCGCTCCGCCGACGACCGACAGGGCGACCACCACCGGGTGCAGCCGGACGGCCCAGCTCATCACGAGAGGGTGCAGCAGATGCCCCTCGACCTGTCCGATGACCACGATCAGGACCACGACCAACGCGGCGGTGAGCGCTCCTTTCGACGCCAGCGCGACGACGGCCGCGACCGCGAGGGCGATCGGCGAGCCGATCAACGGGACGAAGGCGGCGAAGAACTCCAGGAGCGCCAGCGGCACGGCGAGCGGCACGCCCAGGAGGGACAGGGCGACGCCGACCAGGACCGCGTTGGTCGCGGCCACCAGCAGGATGCCGTGGGTGTAGCCGGTGAAGGTCCGCCAGGCGGCCCCGCCCGCGACGGCGACCCGTTTCCGTGCCTGCGCGGGAAGCTGGGCGCAGAACCACCGCCACTGCCGGTCGCCGGAGTGGGTGAAGAAGACCGAGCAGAACAGGGCGAGGGCGAGCACGGTCAGGACCTCGACGAGCCGGCTCGCGCCGCTGAGCGCCGTACTGATGACGGTGGAGCGGTGGCTCGACAGCAGCGTGCCGGCCCGGGACCGGAGGTCGTCGAGCGCTCCCGGGTCGAGCCGGAGCGGCGGGCCCTCCAGCCGGCGCTCGATCCGGTCGATCCCGGAGACGAACTCCCGCTCCAGCCCGGCCCGCTGCCCCGCGACGGTCTCGCCGACCAGGGCCAGCACCCCGAACACGAGGACGATGCCCCCGACGAGCGCGACGGCGACCGCGAGCGGCCGGGGCACGGCACGGGCGAGGAGGTCGGTCGCGGGCCGGAGCACGGCCGTGACGACGAGCCCGAGGAAGACGGCGACGGCGATGCGGTGGAACTGACCCAGCACCGAGAAGGCGGCCTGGACGACCACGCCGACGGCGATGATCCGCCAGGCGTACGCGGCGGCGATCCGCAGCAGGCCCGGCACCCGCGCCTCCGCGCCGCTCATGCGGCCGGGCGGCGACGCGGTCGCGACGGGGTGGGGGGACGGTGTCCGGACATCCTCATGCTCGTACCACCCGCCGCCCGCCACCCCCCGCGGGCCGCCCGGGATTCGCCCGAAGGCACGACCGCCTCCTCTCCCGGGCGCTTCCCGGCACGCGACACGCGCGCCGGTGCCGAGCGGTGGCCGCCGGTCAGATGGGCCGGAGCATGGACTCCAGGACGTGCTGGGTCAGTCCGGCGTGGTCGAAGCCCGGATGGGCGGCGGGGTCCATCTCGTACTCGCCGATCGCCACGGACGACTCCACGACGATCCGGCACCGCTCGTACCGGCGGCCGGTGTACGCCCGGAACGCCTCCTCGTGGTCGTCGGTACCGGCCAGGCACTCGGCGAGGACGACCCCGTCCTCGATCGCCTGGGCGGCGCCCTGACCGAGGTGCGGTGTGACGGCGTGGACGGCGTCGCCGATCAGCACGATGCGCCCGCTGTGCCACGGCGCGGGGGCGATGAGCCACTCCTCGGGACGGAACACGATCTGCGCGGCGTCGTCGATGTACCGGTCGCGCACCCGCCCGGTCAGCCCGCCGAACGGCGCGAGGCGCTCGCGCAGTTCGTCCGCCGTCCTGTCCTGGTCGAGCCGGCGCCCCTCCTCCCAGGTGGTGTTGTAGAAGAGGTACGCCAGGTCCGGGCCGATCGGCACGAAGCCCGCCATGCCGTCCGGGCCGTGCTGGAGGACGATCCGGTCGATCTCCGGCTCGCGGGGGATGTTGAGGCGGAACGCCGACTGGCCGAGGTACACCGGCTCGAGGTCCTCGGCCAGCACATAGGGCCGGACCTTGGAGTGGACGCCGTCGGCGCCGACGACGTAGTCCACCGTGCCGGCGGTGCCGTCGCTGTAGGTGACCTCGACGCCCCGGGGGCCGTCGGCGAGGGTGGTGAAGGTCTTGCCGTAGGCGACGGTGACACCGACTTCGAGGGCCTTGTCGGTGAGGATCCGGTGCAACTGCGGCCGGGTCAGTCCGTTCATGGGGGGCAGCTCGGAGCCGGGGATGCGGGCGCCGGGCATCTCGCGGATCAGGTCGCCGTCGACGTCGAGCAGCTGGCCCCAGGCGGTCGTCGAGTAGCCGACGGCCAGGCAGGCCTCGGCGCAGCCGATCGCGTCCAGGGCGCGCAGCGCGTTCACCGGCTGGATGATCCCCACGCCGTGGACGGACGAGTGCAGGCTCTGCTTGAGCTCCACCACGTCGACGTCGAATCCCGCGTTGCGCAGGGCGATGCCGGTGGAGAGCCCACCGATGCCGCCGCCGACGACGAGAACAGTGCCTCGGCTCATCACGACCACCTCTGTTTCGTTCACCGGCCTCGTCGCAGGGCTGCGCGAGGCCTGACATGAGTGGCGAACGTAGTGAGGTGTCCGGTGTCTGGGAAGCAGAAAGAAATGCACGGTTAACTTGCGGATCCGTCGTCTTCCCTGAACGACGGAAATGCGCTCCGGGGAAAACCGGCATTCGCCTGTCGGCTCTGTGCGGGAATAAGGGGTATATCCGCCCGGTCTTGTCGCGGCAAGGATTTCTTCCCTCCCGTCGACCCCTCTGATCTGGCACTTTAGGCTGCCAGTCGATGTCCGGTCCAGTCCCCCGCGGAGGAAATCCGCAGAATCCGCTGCTCTGCTGTCGGATTCCCGGGGGAAAGGGGCGGCGGGTGGCCGCACCTGCCGGCGGGAAGGGCGGTGAGGTGACGTGGGCGAGCGCGGTGCGCTCCGTCGTGCGGAAGTGCTTGCCCGAGAAGACCGGGTGACGGTGACGGGGGTGCGGGCCGGTGCGGGCCGCCGTCGTCGTCCCGGTGCGTGCGACGGCGCCACGGCGGCAGGACGGCCCCGCGCCGCCGTGGGGTCGGGTGCGGATGCCGGTTGTTCGAGCGCGGCACGGCGAGAGGTGACCCGGATGGGGGTAAAAGGGAAGTATGGCGCGATTGCCTCGATGGCTGCGGGCTTCGACCGGCGTTCAGCACGCGAACGATCCCCCACGCGGTCAGTGGCACGGACGGCGCGGCCTGAGGCCGCTGCTGAGCGTGCGCAGCGTGGTCGGCCAGATGTTCGTGCTCCAGATGGCGATGGTGCTGCTGCTGGCCGCCGTGGCCGTCGTCCTGCTCGTCCTGACCGTCCACCGGCAAGCGGTCCGCGCCGCGACCGACCGTTCCTTCGCCGTCGCCGAGACGATCGCCCAGTCCCCGAGCATCGTGCAGGCACTGAAGTCACCCGACCCGTCGGCGGCGCTGCAGCCCCAGGCCATGGCGATCAGAGAGGCCGCCGGTCTGGACTTCGTCGTCGTCGTGAGTAAGGACGGAGTCATCCACGCGGTGCCCGATCCGAGCCGGATCGGCTCACGCATCCCCTACCAGGACGACCTCCAGGCGCTGCGGACCGGACGCACGGTCATCGGGGAGAACGAGGGCGGCAGCGGCACCGCGGTCCGTACGTTCCAGCCCATCAAGGACAGTGACGGCACCGTGGTCGGCGGAGTCGCCGTGGGGATCACGGTGGCGACCGTCAACGCCGTGGCCATGCGGCAGCTGCCCGTCCTGCTGGGCGTCACGGCCGCCGCCGTGGCCGTCAGCACGATCGGCGCGGTGGTGGTCGGCAGACGCCTGCTGCGCCAGACCCACGGCCTCGGGCCGGCCGAGATCACCCGCATGTACGAGTACCACGACGCGGTCCTGCACGCCGCGCGCGAAGGCGTCGTCATCGTCGACGCCGACCGCCGTCTGCTGCTGGCCAACGAGGAGGCACAGCGGCTGCTGGAACTGGACCCGGACGCGCCGGGCCACCGGATGGACGACCTGGGTCTCCCACCGCGGACCGCCGAGCTGCTGGCCTCGGGGCGCGAGGCCACCGACGAGGTCCATCTGGCCGGTGGCCGGGTGCTGGCGGTGAACCAGCGGCCGCTCGCCCGCTACGGCGGGCCGTCCGGCAGCGTGGCGACCCTGCGGGACTGGACCGAGCTGAGAGTGCTCTCCGACCGGGCGGAGGCGGCACGGGAGCGCCTGAAGGTGCTCTACGACGCGAGTGTCGGCATCGGCACCACCCTGGACGTGACCCGGACGGCCGAGGAACTGGCCGAGGTGGCGGTGCCGCGGTTCACCGACTACGTCACCGTCGACCTCGCCGAGCCGGTGCTGCGCGGCGACGAGCCGACCGGGCGGGAGGAGACGCTGCGCCGGGTCGCCGCCGCCGCCGTCCGCGGGGACGCTCCGTTCGCGCCGGTGGGCGAGAGCGTCACCTACGTGCCGCCGGCCTCCCGGGCGGGTGACCCGGACGCCGGGCGCGCGGTGATCGATCCGGACCTGCGCGCCGTTCCCGGCTTCGTCCCCGGCTACGTCCCCGGGTTCCGGGCCGGGGATCCCGAGCGGGCCCGGCGCATCGTCGAGCACGGGATCCACTCGCTCATCACGGTCCCGTTGCGGGCCCGCGGCGTGGTCCTGGGCGTGGCCGGCTTCTGGCGCTCGACGAAGCCCGAGCCGTTCGAGGACGACGATCTGGCCCTGGCCGAGGAGATGGCCACGCGGGCCGCGGTGGCCATCGACAACGCCCGCCGCTACACCCGCGAGCACACCATGGCCGTGACGTTGCAGCGCAGCCTGCTGCCCCGGTCCCTGCCCGCGCCCAGCGCCCTGGAGGTCGCCCACCGCTACCGGCCCGCCGAGTCCGGTGACGTGGGCGGCGACTGGTTCGACATCATCCCGCTGCCCGGGGCGCGCGTGGCCCTGGTGGTCGGCGACGTCGTCGGCCACGGTCTCCACGCCGCGGCCACCATGGGCCGGCTGCGGACCGCCGTGCACAACTTCTCCTCCCTCGACCTGGCCCCCGGCGAGCTCCTGGCCCATCTGGACGAACTCGTCGCCCGCATCGACGCGGACGAGGCCGACGGGTACGGCGGTGACGGCACGGGTGACAGGGGCGACCCGGACGGCGGTGGCGACGGCCGGACCGTCACCGGGGCCACCTGCCTGTACGTGATCTACGACCCTGCCTCCGGGCTGGCCACCATGGCGCGGGCCGGACATCCGGGACCGGCCCTGTTGCACCCCGACGGCACCGTGGACTTCCCCCGCGTGCCCGTCTCCCCGCCCCTGGGCGTGGGGGGCACGGAGCCCTTCGACGCGGCCGAGCTGCGGTTGGCCGAGGGAAGCCAGCTGGTGCTGTACACCGACGGGCTCGTCGAGGAACGCGGCCGCGACATCGACGTGGGCCTCGGTCTCCTGCGGGACGCGCTGGCCGGCCACCCGGGGCGGGACCCGGAGGAGACCTGCCGGGCCGTCTTCGACGCCGTGCTGCCCCCCGCCCCCCGGGACGACGTCGCCCTTCTGGTGGCCCGCACCCGCCTGCTGGACCCGGACCGGATCGCCCGCTGGGAGATCCCGTCCGACCCCGCGGCGGTGGCGCCGTTGCGCGTCGCGTGCGAACGCCGGCTGGCGGCCTGGGGCCTGGAGCACCTCGGCTTCGCCACCGAGCTGATCCTCTCCGAACTGGTCACCAACGCCATCCGCTACGGTTCCCCGCCCATCACCGTGCGTCTGCTGTACGACCGGACCCTGATCTGCGAGGTGTCCGACGGCAGCAGCACCTCACCGCACCTGCGACGGGCCGCCGCCACCGACGAGGGAGGCCGTGGACTGTTCCTCGTGGCCCGGTTCGCACAGCGCTGGGGGACCCGCTACACCGCGCAGGGCAAGGTGATCTGGACCGAGCAGGCACTGCACGACGAGGGCGCCGCGGAACCCGGCGACGACATGACCGACGTCCTGCTCGCCCAGTGGGACGACGCCGCCCTGTGACCGGGGGCGTGAGGGTCACCGCACGGCGGTGAGCGTGGCGTAGACGACGACGTTGCCCTGGTACCCGGCGTGCTCGACGTAGCCGCCGCCGCAGGTGATCACCCGTAGCTCGGGCCGGCCGGAACCGCCGTACACCTTCTCGTCCGGGAAGCGGTCCTTGGCGTAGACCTCCACCGCGTCGACGGTGAACACGGCCGTGCGCCGGTCCGCCCGGGGGATCTCGATCGTGTTGCCCTTGGTCAGCGCGCCGAGCCCGTAGAAGACGCCGGGCCTGCCGGTGGGCAGGTCCACGTGCCCCGTGGTGACCGCGGTACCGGCGGAGCCGGGCGCCGTGCCGCCGCCGTACCAGCCGGCGAGGCCGGGCTCCTCGGCGGGCGGGGGCCGCAGCGTCCCGGACGCGTCGAGGCTCAGCTTCGTCAGGGGCGCGTCCACGCCGATGGCGGGGATGCGGAGCCGGAGCGGCTCCGCGGGGGGCAGGGGCCGGACACCGGAGTGGGCGGCCCGGGCCGTGCGGCCGGGCGTGGGTGCCGCCGGGGCGGAGAAGGCCTGGCCCACGGACGGCTGCGGGGGCCGCTCGTCGCGCAACGCGCTGGTCAGCAGCACGGCGCCCACCACCAGCGTCCAGGTCAGGAGCTTGACCGACGGGACGAACGACGGCGACGACGGAGAGGACGCGCCGGTGTCGTGCTCGGCTGCTGCCGCGTTCGCGTCGTGTGCCCTGGGCGGGGACGGGGGTGGGGGTGGCGGTGGGGGCGGGTTGGGGTTCGGGCGGCGCGGCCCCCGGGCCGGAGACGGTACCGGGGGCCGGCGCGCGGGAAGGCGGGCGGTCAGGAGCGGTTCCCGTTCGAGCGGTGCCGTACCCGTACCAGCCACCCGGCCCCGGCCGCGGCGACCAGCGCCCCGCCCAGGGCGAGCTGCGGTCCGGTGTCCGAGGAGTCGCCGAAACCGGCCTCGACGGCACCCCTGGGCCGGCGGTCCGTGAGCTCGTACGTGTCCGTGATCCTGGTCCTCGGCGGGCACTTGACGGTCACGGTGTCGGTGCCGGGCGAGGCCTCTTCCGGCACCGTGAACTCGCCGGTCAGCACCCCCTTTTCCTCGTCCCCGTAGAGGTGGAACGGCCCCGCCACCTCCGACTCGCCCTTGCCGTACGTCTCGTCGCCGCAGGCGGTGGTGCTGACGGTGACCGTGGAGCCGGCGGAGCCCGCCCGGGGACGGATGTCGAGCCCCGAGTCGTCGGTGGCGACAGCGGCCGGAGCCTGTAGGGCCAGGGCACCGAGGACCAGGCCGATACCCACGCCAACATGTGCGCTTCTCAAGATTCCTCCCAAAACGCGGCGTCCAGCCGGTCTGCGCGACGCCCCTGTTCTACGCCACTTATGAGGCAATCGACCCCCCGTCACCACTGCAACATGACGCATCGGCGCACGAGTCACCCGGGCAGGCGTAACGGTTGCTGCAAATTGAGCATCGGTGCAGGTCACTGCCGCGGAAGGCGCGGCCGCCGAGGAATCCTCGCAGGGTGGCGAACAGCGTAACCGGCCGCCTGCACTTGTCATTGTCATGCCAGTCCGAGCCCGGCCCGCGGAGGTGCGGCTTGCAGTTTGTGCAATGTTTGCGGGGTCTGCAAGAATAGGGGTGTGACCTCCCGGCCCTCCTCCTCCCGCGACTCCGCCTCCGCACCGCCCTCCGCCGCACCGGAAGGTCTGCGTGCCCGACGGCGGCGGGAGACCGCGCAGGCGATCCACGCCGCCGCCGTGCGGCTCGTGGAGCGTGACGGGCTGGCGCACGTGACCGTCGACATGATCAGCGCCGAGGCCGGGATCTCCCCGCGGACCTTCTTCAACTACTTCCCGACCAAGGAGTCCGCCCTCTCCGTCGGCCCGCCGCCGCTCACCGACGAGCAGCGGCGCCGGATCGCCGAGGGGGACCCGCGACCGCGCCGCGTCCTGGAGGACCTGGTGGACGTCCTCATCCACCAGCTGGACGAGGACCCCCCGCCCCCGGGCGGACGCCGGCACTTCCGGGCGATGGTCCGCATCGCCTCCGCCCATCCCGAACTGGCCGCCGTCCTGCACGCCCGGTTCGACGCCTTCGAGAACGAACTGGCCGGTGTCGTCGCCCACCGCCTCGGCGTCCCCGCGTCGGATCCCCTGCCCGCCCTCCTGACCGGCCTCGCCCTGTCCGTCGTACGCGTCGGCCTCCGGCAGTGGTCCACCGGCGAGGACGAGCCCGCGGAGCGCGACGGCACGCCCACCGGGGCGGGACGGCGCGACACCGACGAGCCGGGGGACTCCTCGCCGGCCGCGGAACTCCGACACGCCGCCGCCCTGCTCCGCACGCTCCTGTCCGACCAGCCCGAGTGAGGAACGCGGACCCCGGCCGCTTCGGCGCCGGCGCCCCGCACCCCAGCCTTCCAGCCCGCGAACGTCCCGCACGGGACGGGATCCCGGGCTGCCCGCATCACCGACCGAGTCAGAAAGTTCCCGACATGTCCACAGCCTCCTCCACCGCGGCCCGGCCCGACCCCGGCATACCCGGGCCGGGTACGGCCGACGCCCCGCCCGTCGAACCCACCGGCCTCCCGCGCCACTTCGGGCTGATCTTCGCCAGCCTCATGATCGCGATGCTGCTCGGCGCCCTCGACCAGACCATCGTCTCCACGGCCCTGCCCACGATCGTCGGCGAACTCGACGGCGTCAGCCACATGGCCTGGGTGACCACCGCGTACATCCTCGCCGCCACCATCGGCATGCCCGTCTACGGCAAGCTCGGCGACATGCTGGGCCGCAAGGCCGTCTTCCTCACCGGCATAGCCGTCTTCATCCTGGGCTCCGCCCTCGCCGGCGCCGCGCAGTCCATGACGCTCCTCGTCATCGGCCGGGCCGTGCAGGGCCTGGGCGGCGGCGGCCTCATGATCACCAGCCAGGCGATCATCGCCGACCTGGTACCGCCCCGGCAGCGCGCCAAGTACATGGCGCCGATGGGCGCCGTGTTCGGCCTCGCCTCGGTCGCCGGACCGCTGCTCGGCGGCTGGTTCACCGACAGCTCCGACTGGCGCTGGTGCTTCTGGATCAACCTGCCGCTCGGCGTACTCGCCCTCGCCATCTGCGCCTTCGGCATGCGACTGCCGCGCCGCCACGTCAAGGTCGCCTTCGACTACGCCGGCTTCGTGCTGATGGCCGCGGCCGTCGCCTGCACGGTGCTCGTCGCCACCTGGGGCGGCAACGACTACGACTGGACCGACCCGCTGATCCTCGCCCTGGCCGCCGGAGGCGTCGTCGCCTGGGTCCTGTTCTTCACGGTCGAGCGGAGGGTCGCCGAGCCCATCATCCCGCCGGGCATCTTCCGCAGCCGGATCTTCAACATCTCCACCCTGATCGGCCTCCTCGTCGTCGGCGTCGGCATGTTCGCCGTGGTCGGCTACCTGCCCACCTACCTCCAGATGGTGTACGGCAAGACCGCCACCGAGGCCGGACTGCTGATGATGCCGATGGTCGTCGGCATCATGTCCACCGCCATCCCGTCCGGCGCCCTGATCAGCAAGACCGGCCGCTACCGGGCCTACCCCATCGCCGGTTCGGTCATCACGGGGATCGCCGTCTTCCTGATGTCGACGCTGGACGTGGACGACTCGATCGTGCTCGTCTGCGTGTACGTCTTCCTGATGGGCGCCGGTGTCGGCCTGCTGATGCAGACCCTCGTCCTCGCCGTGCAGAACGACTTCCCGGCCACCGAGGTCGGCACCGCCACCTCGTCCAACAACTTCTTCCGCGAGATCGGCGCCACCCTCGGCACCGCCGCCGTCGGCTCCGTGTTCGCCTCCCGGCTCACCGACCAGCTCGCCGCCACCCTGCCCGAAGGCGCCACCGCGTCCGTCGGCAGCTCCGAGTCGCTGACCCCCGCCCTGGTCCACGCCCTCCCGGCACAGACCCAGTCCCTGGTCATCGACGCCTACCAGCACGCGCTGACACCGGTGTTCCTGTACCTCACGCCGGTCTTCGTCGTCGGCCTGGTGCTCGCCCTGATCCTGCCGGAGAAGCCCCTCGCCGACACCCAGCCCGACGCGGCGGACGGCGACCTCGACACCACGTCGAAGGAGGCGGCGGCGCAGGCCTAGGACGGGCCTAGGACGGCCTAGGACGGCCTAGGACGAAGGACGGCGGAGGCCGGCGGTGGTCCGCCGGCCGCTCCGCGTCCCCTCGGACGGCGGCCCGACCCGCCTCCCGATCCCGTTCGCGTCCGCGTTCCCCTTCGGGTCCCCGCTCCCGTTCGCCCGAGGGCGTGCCCCGAGCCCCAGGGGCTCATCGCCGCCGTCCGGTCAGGCCGTCGTGGCGGTCTGCGCGGTCAGGGCCGCGAGCAGCCAGTCGTGCGCCGAGCCGGGGGTCGGCTCGGGCCGGCCGCCCGGGGGCGTGGTCAGTTCTGCGACGAGCTCCCAGTACCGGTCGATCCTCGGGTCGGCCGCGAGCTGCCCGGACAGCAGCCGGCGGAAGTCCGGGGTGTCCCGGGCGCCGTACGCGCTCGCGTACGCGGCCACGAAGCCGTCCAGCGCCTCGCCGGGACCCGGCTCGCCGTCCCGGCGCAGCCGGTCGCCCGCCAGCTCGTACGCCTCGGCCAGGCCCGCGTACAGCACGGCCGCCCCGCGGGCCCCGGCGAGCCGGTGCGCCTCGGGCTGGGGCCGCGCGGCACCCGTACACGGGCGGGTCGTCAGGGCGTGCAGCCGCGCGAACGCGAGCACCTGGGCCGGGGTCGGGTCGTCGGGCGGCCGAGGGACCGCCACCTCCAGGAACGCGGCCACCGACCGGGCCGGCATCCGCGGCGGGAGCCAGGCGCGCCAGAAACGGGCCGGCGCGGCCGTGCTCGGCGGGGCCGCCACCGCGCCGACCAGGCGCAGCCGCTCGGCCCGCTCCCCGGGCGGACAGTCCCGCACCAGCCGCAGCGCCGCCTCCCGCCAGCGCAGCGCCCTGAGTTCGGAGCCGAGCGCACGCAGCCGCCCGGCGACGGCGTCCTCCAGAACGCCGCCCTCCGCACACCCCCGGTCCTGTGCGTCGAGGATGCGGCGGACCTCGGGCAGCGGCAGGTCCAGGGCGCGCAGGGACCGGATCAGACGCAGCCGGTCCAGCGCGTCGGGGCCGTAGCGGCGGTGCCCGCCGGGGCTGCGCGAGGTCTCCGGCAGCAGACCGCGGTCGGAGTAGAAACGGACGGTCTTGACGGTCACGCCCGCGTGCTCGGAGAGTTCGCCGATGCCCCACAGGCCGTCGTACGACATGGTCAGTTGAACCTCCCTCAGGGGGAGTTCCTACCGTACCGGCGAGCGCGGGCCGGAGAGCCGGCCGGTCCGCGGACGACGGCGTTCTGGAGGAGAGGGTCATGACCGCATTCATCCTGGTGTCCGGTGTGTTCACCGGTGCCCATGTGTGGGAGGAGACGGCCGCGCGACTGACCGCGGCGGGCGCCGAGGTCCACACGGCCGCCCTCACCGGGCTCGACGGGGACCGTCCTGCCGCGGGGGCCCGTGTCGACCTGGAGACCCACATCGCGGACGTGGTCGCGGTGATCGACGCGGTGGGCGCGGCGCCGGCCGGGCGGGACATCGTGCTGGTCGGCCACGACTACGGCGCCCACCCGGTGCTCGGCGCCGCCGACCGCCGGGCGGAGCGCGTCGCGCGCGTCGTCTGCCTGGACGCGGGACTGCCGCAGGACGGCGTCCCGGCCGTCACGGCCCTGCCCGACCAGGAGCTGCGCGCGCGACTGGCCGGGCACGCTGCGACGAGCGGGACCGACGGGGAACTGGCGCCTCCCGGCCGTGACGCGTGGCACCGCTGGGGCAGCACCGCCGGAGTGCCCGACACGGCGCTGGACCGGCTCACCGCCCTCGCCGCACCCCAGCCCCTGGGCACCCTGCTCCAGCCGCTGCGGCTGACCGGCGCGGTGGCCGCGGTGCCCACCACCGGAGTGCTGTGCACCGGCAACGGCGCGAGCATCGAGACCGTCCAGAGACTCGTCGACTTCGGCGACCCCGCCCTGCGGGCGCTGACCGGTCCCCGGGTGACGTTCTTCGAACTCCCCACCGGGCACTGGCCGATGCTGTCCTGCCCCGCCGAGCTGGCCGACGTCCTGCTGCGGGCCGCGGCCGGGGAAGGGCACCGGCTGATCCCGGCCGACCGGGCCGAACCACCCGCGCACCTGCGGCCGTTCCTGCTCGACGTGCCCGCGCTCCCGCGCGAACGCCACGACCACGTCGACCTCTACCTGCCCGACGCCGAGGTTCCCCGTCCGGCGGTGGTGTTCGTCCACGGCGGCCCGGTGCCCGCCGGAGCCGTCCCCACCCCGCGGGACTGGCCGACCCTGGTCGGGTACGCCCGGTACGCCGCCGGGCACGGGGCGGTGGGCGCCACCCTCGACCACCGGCTGCACGACGTGGCGCACTACGAGCGCGCCGCCGCCGACGTGGCCGCCGCGGTGGAACTGGTACGGGCGCATCCGCGGGTGGATCCCGAGCGGGTCGCGCTGTGGTTCTTCTCGGGCGGCGGACCGCTCACGGCCGACTGGCTGGGGGCGCCCCCGGCGTGGCTGCGCTGCCTGGCCGCCACCTACCCGGTCCTGGCGCCGCTGCCGAACTGGGGCCTGGCCGACAGCCGCTTCCACCCGGCGGACGCGCTGGCCGGGGCGGGCACCCTGCCCGTCGTGCTCACCCGGGTCGGGCGGGAGACACCCGAAATTGCCGCCACCGTCGAAGGGTTCCTCACCGCGGCCCGGGAGTGCGGGGCGAACGTCGAGGTGATCGACGTGCCGCACGGCCACCACGGCTTCGAGACCCTCGACCCGACCGACGAGTCCCGCGAGGCCGTGCACCGCGCGATGCTCTCGGTGCTGGCCCGTCTGACGGCGTGAGCCTCGGCAGTGTGCTCGGGCAGGCCATTGCCGTCAGGCCGTCAGGCCGTCACCGGCAGCTCGCCCGGCTCCCGGCGGAGGACCTCGCCGCCTGCGGGTGCGCGTACGTCGGCGCTCCGGCGCTCCGGTGCGCCCGACGGCCGTGGCCGTGGCGAACGGCCGTGGCGAGCGGCTGTGGCGAGCGGCTGTGGCGAGCGGCTGTGGCGCTCACCGGAACTCGTCGGGCGTACGACTACTTCACCGGCTCCCCGCCCGAGTCCGTGTCGGTGTCGGTGTCGGTGTCGAGGAAGTCGGCGACGAGGGCGGCGAACTCGTCGGGACCGGCCAGGCGGATGCCGAGGGTCTCGGCCTTGGCGCGCTTGGAGCCGGCGTTCTCCCCGGCGACGACGAGGCTGGTCTTCTTGGAGACGCTGGAGGAGGAGCGGCCGCCGGCGCGTTCGATGAGCTCGTTCATCTGGTTGCGGCTGAGCTTCTCCAGCGGGCCGGTCATCGCGCCGGTGACGACCACGGTCATGCCGGCCAGCGGACCCCCGCCGCCGGACGGCTGCTCGGGCACGGTGCCGTCCGCGGTGTCGTGCGCAGCGGTGGGCGGGGTGGCGCCGGGCTCGGTCATGTTGACGCCGACCGCGACGAGTCTGTCGATGAGCGGGCCGAGTTCGGCGAGCTCGGCCACGATGGACGGCGCCTTCTCGGTGCCGATGCCCTCGACCTGCTGGACCGTCTCGGCGTCGGCGGCGCGGAGGTTGTCCATGGTGGCGAAGTACCGGGCGATCCGGCGGGACATGGAGCGGCCGGTGCCCCGCACACCGAGCGCGCACAGCACCCGCGACAGCGGCTGGTTCCTGGCCGCGGCCAGCGCGGCGAGGAGGTTGTCGGTGCTGGTGTCCCCCATGCGGTCCAGACCGAGGAGCTGGTCGCGGGTGAGGGTGAACAGGTCGGCGAGATCGGTGACCAGGCCGGCCTCGACGAGCTGGACGACACGGGTGTGGCCGAGCCCTTCGATGTCGAGCTGGTCGCGGCCGGCGGCGTAGGAGAGGGACGCGACGAGGTGGCAGTCGCGGCCGTTCTCACAGCGCCAGCGCTGCTCGCTGCTGTCGATGCCGGACCCGCAGCGCGGGCACGTCTCGGGGAAGACGATCGGCTGCTCGTCGCCGGTCCGCAGGTGGGCGACGGGTGCTTCGATCCGGGGGATGACGTCGCCGGCCCGGTGGACCATCACGTGGTCGCCCAGGCGCAGGTCGCGTCGGGTGATGTCGGCCGGGTTGTGGAGGGTGGCGTAGGTGATCGTGGAGCCGTCGATGGTGACCGGCTCCAGGACGGCGCGGGGGGCGATGATGCCGGTGCGGCCCACGTTCCACTCCACCGCCAGCAGCCGGGTGATCTTCTCGACGGCCGGCAGCTTGAAGGCGACCGCGTACCGCGGTGCCCGCGACCCCGATCCGGCGGCCTGCTGGTCGGCTGCGAGGTCGGCCTTGACCACGATCCCGTCGATCCCGAACGGCAGTCCGGGCCGCAGGGCCTCGATCTCCCGCACCCGTCCGAGGACCTCGTCGACGGTGCCGGCGGTGACGCCGGGCACGGCGGTGGCGGCGGTCGTGTTCACCCCGAGGGCGGCGGCCCGGGCCATCAGGTCGCTGTGCGCCGCCTCCGCCAGCAGGCCGGCGAGCGCGGACGCGGTGTCGGCGAGGGGCAGCAGGCCGTAGCCGTAGAACGTCATCGGCACGGTGTACGCGCGGTCCCTGGCGCGCAGGGTGCCCGCCGCGGCGTTGCGCGGGTTGGCGAACGGCTGGCCGCCGTGCGCGGTGCGCACCTCGTTGGCGTGCTCGAACTGGGCGGTGGTCATCAGGACTTCACCGCGCACCTCCACCGAGACCGGCTCGGCCAACCGCTCCGGCAGGCCCTCGACGGTGCCGATCGCGTGCGAGACGTCCTCCCCGGCCGTCCCGTCGCCCCGGGTGATCAGCCGCGTCAGGCGGCCGTCGGTGTAGCGGGCCGCGATCGCCAGACCGTCCAGTTTCGGCTCGACACTGAACCGCTCCACTTCATGGCCGACACGGCGGGCCAACGACGCGGCCCACGCGGCGAACTCCTCCGGCGAGAACACGTTGTCCAGGCTCAGCATCGCCACCGTGTGCGGCACATCCCCCTCGACGGCGCCGCCGGCGACCTTCCCGGTCGGCGAGTCGGGCACCACCTGCCCGGGATGGTCCGCCTCCCAGGCCGCGATGCCGCGCACCAGCCGGTCGTAGGCGTCGTCGTCCAGCGCCGAGGTGCCCCCGGAGTAGTAGGCGGCCGAGGCCTGTACCGCGTCCTCGACCGCCTGCGCGTAGGCGGCGGCGTCCACAATCACTGCAACAGGTGTTGTCATGCCGGTCATCCTGCCTGCCACCACTGACAACGCCCCTGCGGCCACCCGGACCCCGCTCGGCGCCCAGGGGGCCCGGACCGGCGGAGTCGGCCGTCACGGCGACCGGTACGTCCGCGGTTGCTACGCTCCCCGGATGAGGATTCCGGGACCCGAAGAGATCCGTGCCCTGCACGAGAAGTACGCGCCGACCGCCGAGGCGTTCGATCTGGTGCACTCGCACTGCGAGGTCGTCTGGTCCGTCGCCGAGCGACTCCTCTCCGCGCCGCACCTCCGTCATCTCGACGCCGAACTGGTCCGCGCCGGCTGCCTCCTGCACGACATCGGCGTCTACCGCCTCTACGCGGACGACGGACGGCTGGACCACAAGAACTACATCCGGCACGGACTGCTCGGCCACGCCATCCTCCAGGACGAAGGCCTCCCGGAGGTGCTGTGCCGCTTCTGCTCCCACCACACCGGCGTGGGAGTCACGAAGAACGACGTCCTGAGCCAGGGCCTCCCGCTGCCCGTCGCCGACTACCTGGCGGTGACGGACGAGGAGAAGCTGGTGATGTACGCGGACAAGTTCCACAGCAAGTCCAGGCCCACGGCGTTCCTCTCCGCCGACGAGTACGCCGCCCACGTCCGCCGCTTCGGCGAGGACAAGGTCACCGCCTTCCAGGCCCTGCGCGCGGAGTTCGGCGACCCGGACCTGGCCGTTCCGGTGCCGCGCGGAGGAGGCGTCCGGCCGCGCTCGTGACCGCCGCCCCACCCACGGGACGGCGGGACGGCCGTCGGCCGCCGTTGTCAGTGGCCCCTCCTATGGTGTGAGCAGTGGGACCCGCCGGAACGACCGCGGGTCCGTGTTCGGGGAGGGGACTGTCATGTCAGCGGGGTCCGCGGTGTCGACGACGTATCTGGAGCTGTCGCAGGAGAGCGGCGGCGCGCACAAGTTCTACGAAGTGTCCGTCGACGGACAGGTGGTGACGGTGCGGTACGGGCGGATCGGCGCCGCCGGCCAGACCCAGACGTCGACGTTCCCGACCCCGCAGAAGGCGCAGGCCGCCGCCGCGAAGAAGGTGGGGGAGAAGGTCCGCAAGGGGTACGCCCCGGCCGTCGCCGGACAGCGGGCCCCCCGCCCGGTGACCCGGCGCCAGGTGTCGTCGGCTCCGTCCACCGCGCGTGCCGTGGCACCGGTGCTGTGGCGGTTCCGCACGGGCTCGTCGGCGTTCGGCATCCACGTCGACGACCAACACTGCTGGGTCGGCAACCAGTCCGGTGACGTCTACACCCTGGACCACGACGGCGGCGTCCTCGCCCGCTTCAGCCTGCCGGACGGCGTCAAGTGCCTGGTCGCCGACGACTTCTGGATCTACGCCGGCTGCGACGACGGCAAGGTCTACGACCTGTCCTCCAAGCTGCCGTTCGCCGCGTACGACATCGCCGCGGACGTCGACATCTTCTGGCTGGACATCCACGAGGGCATCCTGAACGTCTCCGACCGCGACGGCCGGCTCACCGTCATCGACCACGAGGACGAACACCAGTGGGCCCGCCGCAGCCAGGGCGAGCACGCCTGGATGGTCCGCGCCGACGACCGGGCCGTCTACCACGGCCACTACCGCGGCGTCACCGCCTACGCGCCCGACGGCGGCGGCGAACTGTGGCACACGCCCACCCGGGGCGGGGTGCTGTTCGGCTGGCAGGAGGACGACGCCGTGTACGCGGGAACCGCGCACCGCGTGGTGCAGCGGCTGTCGAAGGCGACCGGCGGTATCGAGGCCACCTACGCCTGTGACAGCGCGGTGTACTCGTGCGCCACGTCGCCCGGCGGACGGTTCGTCTTCGCCGGCGACGCCTCGTCCTCCGTCTACTGCTTCGACCAGGACGGTACGCGGCTGTGGAAGCTCGGTACGGGCGGTGGCTCGGCGCTGTCGATGCAGTACCGCGACGAGCGGCTGTACCTGGTGACCACCGACGGCTCACTGGTGTGCGTGGACGCGAGCGAGGCGGCCGTCTCCGCGGCCCAGCAGGGCACGGTGCCGGTGGCGCGGGACATCAAGCTCGCGGCGGCCCTGCCGGCCCACGCGCCGGCGACGGCCGCGGACGCGGTGGCCGGCGTGGACCGGGCTCCCGCCGGGACGGTCGTGGTCGAGTGCGTCAGCGAGGGCGGCCGGCTGCGCGTGCACGTGGTGTCCGACGGCTACGACTCGTCCTGGCGGGTCCAGTTCCCGCGCGCGATACGGGTGCCCGGGGCACGCTACGTCGTGGACGCGCTGCACCCGGCGGCCGGCGGCTTCTACCGGGTCCGCGGCGACATCCGACGCCTGCTGTAGAGCGGGTCGGGTCCCTGACAGACCCTCGTTCCGCACCCCGCGCGACACCCGGCTGACCGGCCTCCCGGTGCCGGACCGCTGAGCCACCCGCCCCCGCCTCCGTTCCTGCTCCGCCCCCCGTCCGCCCGTTCGCCCGTCTGTCCGTCGCCGATCGTCCGGTGCCACAGCTCTTCTACAGAATGACGGGTATCCCGCCCGCCAATCCCTACGGAGCGTGGTGGTGCCAGGGGCGCCGGAGAGATCAGAATGCCGTAGACAGCGGCCGATCCTGACGTCGGCCGCACACGGAACGGGTCTCCGGAGCGGACGGCCCGACGGGCGCCGCGCAGGCCGAGCGGGAGGACGAACAGCGTGACGGGCGAGCTGACCACGAACGACGGCATACGTCTGGTGTTCCGGGACAGCGGCGGCGGTGGTGTGCCACTGGTCATGCTCCACGGGTGGGGGCAGACGCAGGCGATGTTCCGCCACCAGACGGAAGGCCTGGCGCCGTCACGCCGTGTCATCACGCTCGACCTGCGCGGCCACGGGCTCTCGGCCAAGCCGCGGCACGGCTACCGCATCGCCAGGCTGGCGCGCGACGTCCTCGACCTCGTGGACCACCTCGGGCTGGAGCGATTCGACGCGCTGGGCTGGTCGATGGGCGTGTCGGTGTGGTGGAGCTTCATCGACCAGTTCGGCACGGACCGGATCCGCCGGTTCGTCGCCGTCGACCAGCCGGCCGCCGTCGCCGCCGTACCGTGGACGACCCCGGAGGAGCAGCACGAGTCGGGGGCGATCTTCGACGTGACCGGGCTGCTGGAACTGGGAGCCGCGCTGGCGGGCCCGGACGGGGAGCGGGTCCGCCACGACTTCGTCCGCTCCATGTTCACCGGCGATCCGGACCCCGGGATACTCGCCTTCGTCGCCCGGGAGATCACCTCGACACCGGCCTACGCGGGCGTGCCCCTGCTGTTCGACCACTGCGCCCAGGACTGGCGGGACATCCTCCCGCGCGTGGACGTGCCCACGCTGGTCATCGGCTGTGACGGCAGCCATGTGCACCCCGACTCGCAGCGGTACATCGCCGACCGCATCCCCGACGCCCGGCTGCACGTCTTCCCCCTCGACGTGGCCCGCTCGCACTTCCCGTTCCTCGAGAACCCGGCCGCCTTCAACGCCGTGGTCGAGAAGTTCCTCTCCTGAGGCGCGGCCGCCGGACCCACCGGACACCCGACCCGAGTCACCGAGCGGCCCGCGCACGACATTCCCTCCCCCTCCATCCTTTCCTTGACGCGACTGGAGCAGAAAATGACCACGTCGGTCCGGTCAACCATGTCCGAATCCGAGGAGAACGAATATCTCTCCGATCACCTCGGGGTCGATTCCGGCCGGTTCATGGCTCTTCCTCTCCCTCCTCATACGGGCGCCGGTGAAAGCCTGTATCTGGGCCTGTGCCGGGAGAACTGCACCACGGAGACGGACTGGGGGGAAGAGCTTTCCGCGGCGGCCGGCGACCTGCTGTTCCTGGGGACGAAAACCCCTTCCCTCCAGCTCTACGGGGACGACTTCGCGTTCTTCCGGATCCCCTTCCCGTACCTGGGCATCTCGGTCCGGGAAGGGGAGTGCCTCGCCGGCCTGCACGTGCGGGGCGACTCGGGCGTCGCCGCCCTGGCATCGCAGTTCCTCGGGTCGTTCGCCCAGGACGAGTGGCTCGCGCGGTCCCACAGCGGCCGGCGGCTCGCCCTCAACGCCGCCGATCTGCTGGCACTGCTGGTCGCGGAGCTGCTGGCGGTCCGGCGGCCCGTCCCCGCCGACGCCACGGACGCGGTGATGTTCCGTATCCGCGCCCACATCGAGGAGCACCTCGGGGACACGGACCTGGGCCCGGAGTCGATCGCCCGCGCGCACTTCATGTCGGTGCGCTACCTGCACAAGCTGTTCCAGCGGGACGGCGTCACGGTGAGCGCCTACATCCGCCGGCGCCGTCTCGACGCGTGCCGTCTCGAACTCGGCCGGCCGCCGAGCCGCAGGCGCTCCGTGGCCGCGGTGGCGCAGACCTACGGATTCGTCAGCCCCTCTCATTTCAGCCGCGTCTTCCGCAGCACGTTCGGCACGTCTCCCAGCCAGTGGCAGGAGCGGGTTCCCCAGAACTCCGCGGACGATTCCTGAGGTGCGGGGAAACGACTGTCGCACGGCCACGGCCACGGCTGCGGCTGCGGCCCGGCCCCGGAACGAACGGGCCACATCCCGGTGAACGGAACACCCGAGGAACGCGGTGACGGAACACCCGAGGAACGCGGTGACGGAACACCCGAGGAGCGCGGTGACGGAACGCCCCGGGAACGCGGTGGCGGAGCACGCCCGGTGCCCGGTGGCGGCGGCCGCCAGCGCGCACCGCCCCGCCTCGGACGACATCCGGCTCACACAGCCGCCCGATCCCCACCCCTTTCACCGCGCCCGGCGCGCGGGCGCCCCATGTCGGGAGATCCACCCATGTCCCCTTCCCCACCCACCGTCGTCCTCGTGCACGGCGCGTTCGCCGACGCCGCCGGCTGGCTCGGTGTCATCGACGAACTCCAGCGCGACGGCATCCGGGTCCTCGCCCCCGCGAACCCGCTGCGCGGCCTCGCCTCGGACGCCGCCTACCTGACGTCGGTCGTCGAGCAGATCGACGGCCCGGTCGTCCTGGCCGGTCACTCCTACGGCGGCGCGCTGATCACCGTCGCGGGTACCGCGAGCAACGTCGTCGGTCTGGTCTACGTCGCCGCATACGTCCTCGAGGAGGGCGAGAGCCTCGGCGAACTGCAAGGGCGCTTCCCCGGCTCCCCGCTGGCCGCGCACCTGGAGCAGTGGACCTGCCCCGCCCCCGACGGAGGTACGGCCACCGAGGTGACCATCGCCACCGAGGCGTTTCCCGAGATGTTCGCCGCCGACGTCTCCCCGTCCGTCGCCCGTATCCTCGCCGTCTCCCAACGGCCGCTGGTCACCTCGGCGTTCACCGAGACCGCCGAGGCGGCCGCCTGGCGGACCAAGCCGGTGTGGGCGGTCGTGGCCGGGGCGGACCAGGCCATCAACCCCGAGGTGGAGCGGTTCGGCGCCGAGCGGGCGGGCGCGACCGTCGTCGAACTCGACGGCGCCTCCCACGCGGTCGCCCTCTCCCGGCCGAAGGCGGTCGCCGACGTGATCCGCGACGCGGTCCACGCGACGACGCGCTGACCGTCGGCGTGCGCCGGCCCGCCTCCGCCGGCGCCCCGGCCGCACCGCCCGCTGCCGGACCCCGACAAGGCCTGACGGCGCACGCCGACACCCCGTCCGTCCCGCCCCGACCCGCCACGACATCTCCGAGGTGAGCCCCATGCCTGCGCCGCCCTTCGGGAGAGGGAGACGTCCGCGTCCATCCGCCGTGCCGGTGCCACGGACAGCAGGACACCCGTGTCCACCTGCACGGCACGAACGGCACGGCCCTCCTGCGCATCCCCGAACAGCCGCTGCGCGCCTGGCCGCTGTGCGCCTGGCTGGTGCGCACCTGGGAGGTGGTCGCCCCCGGCGAGGAGAGCGGGTTGATCGACTGGACCGTGGTCCTGGACGGACTGCTGCCGGAGTGAGTGCCCGCCGAGTCCTGACCCCCACCGGGAAGGCGACCGGGAAGACCACCGCTACGCCGGGGTGTCCCCGTCCTTCGGGGCCAGCAGCTCCCGCACCTGGAGGCCCAGGTGCAGCACGAGCCGGTCGCGGCCGTCGTCCAGGTCGAGGCCGGTGATCTCCTGGATCTGCTTCAACCGGTAGTACAGCGAGGTGCGGTGGATCTGGAGCGCCTCGGCGGTGCGGGGCACGGACCCCGCGTGCTCCAGGAAACACCGGAGGGTGTCCACGAGACGGTGCCCTCCGGCCGCCTCCAGCAGGGTGCGCAACGGCTGGGGCAGCAGTGACGGGTTGAGCGCGCGGTCCGGCAACTGCAACAGCACCGCGAACTCGCCGAGCCCGTCCCAGTCGCCGACGCGCCCGAGGTGCGGCAGGCGGCGCGCGGCACGTGCCGCGACGAGTGCCTGCTCGTAGGAGATCCAGGCGTCCGCCGGCCCGTCCTGGCGTCCACCGACGCCGACGACCGCTCCCGCCGAGGCCCCGAGGTAGGTGTCGAGCGCCTCGACGATGCGGGTGCACTGGGCGGTCACCTCCTGCGACCGCAGCGGCCGGTCGCCGACCTGGAGCAGGACCGCACGGTCACCGGTGACGGCGAGGAGCCCGTGCGCCGACCGGGTCCGGCGAAAGCCCTCCAGCGCGCCGCGCAGCGCGACCTCGACCTGACCGGACGCCTCCCGGGAACGCGTCGCGCGGACGACGGTGACCAGGGCGTGGGGCGCGTCGGGCAGCAGCCCGCCCTCGGCCAGCTGCCGATGCGCCGTGCCGCGGCCCACGGGGCTCGCGCCCAGCAGCCCCAGCAGCAGCTCCTGCGCGTGGGCCTCCTCGGTGTCGCCCGCCCGGTGCTCCGCGTACATCTGCGCGGCGACGGCGGGGGCCGTGCGGGAGATGGCCCGGATCTCCTCCTCGGTGAGGTTCTTGTCCGGCGCCATGACCATCAGCAGGCCGAGCAGGTGCCCGCGCTCCCGCAGGGGGACGCAGTAGCGGGCGTTGAGCCCGAGGTCGTCGCGGCCCTCGATGTATCCCGGCGCACGCCACTGGGCGACGCCCTGGTCGAGGACGTAGCGGATGATGTCGTCGTCGGCCTGCCCCTGCAACAGGCTGCGGATCCGCACCGCGTCCGCGTCGCCGTAATGCCGGCTGGAGCAGATGAACCGTACGAGCGGGTCGTCCAGGACCACCGACCGGCCCAGGAACTGCGCGAGCTCCTCGATCAGAGTCTGGAGAGCGTCGCTGCCCACCCGGGCCCGTTGGAGCGGTTCGACCACGGCCATCCTTTCGTCGGACGATCTTTCTACAAGCCGTGAATCCCCGAGACCAAATCTTCAACAATCCGAGAACGCCCGGCCCGGCCCGAGCCCCGGGCGAGGGGAGCCGGCCGACGATGACAGCCGTGGACGTGACGCCCAGGATGCGCCGTGATCGAGAAACGCCGGGAGATCCGGGAGATCCGGGGAGCCGGGGGAGCCGGGAGACGGGCGGGGGCATGGGGATGGGTGACCGCGCTGCGGTGAACGGCCGTCCGGAGGGCGGGATGACGTCGCCTCACCTCGTCCTGCGGGGTGGCGGGGTCGTGGCGCGGCTCGTGCGCGACGGGGTCCTTCTGGAGCGGGCGGGCGAGGAACTCGCCATACCGCTCCCGGCGATCGAGCGGGTCGCGGTGGACGGCCGGCGCGCCGCGATCGAACTGACGGCACCGGACGGCAGCGCACCGCACGTCCACTGCGTCGAGGACGAGAGCGCGGCCGCTGTCACCGCCTTCGCCGACGCCGTCAACCACCTGCTGCCGCACCGGACGCGGGGCGAGCCGCGTGCCGACGGCTCCACGCTCGTCACCACCCGCTCCCTGGCGGTCCCGGAGCGGCGGACGACCGCGGGGGGCGCGGCCCGATCGCCCTGCTCCTGGTGGGCGCGGCGATGACGGTCGCCGTGGGCGTGGCCGGGGGGAGGGCGCTACTCGGCGATGCTCGTGTCCGCGTTCCTCGGCATCTGGTCCGTGACGGGCCCGCCCTGCGCTTCCTGACCGCCCTCCTGGCGCTCGCGGGACTCGGCACCCTCGCCGGCAGCCTCTGGTACGCGTACACAGTGGTCGCCGGAGCAGTCCTCGACTGAGGCTCAGAGACTCAGAGGCTCTGAGGTTCCTGAGGTCTTTGAGATTCCTGAGGTTCCTGGGGTCCGAGGATCCGCTCCGATCTCCCGGCGACCGTGCGTTCGACGGGGAGACAGGCGTACGTGGAGGCGGCTATCTTGCTGCCCGTTCCGAGCAGCGCGACCGCCCGCCCGTCCGACGGAGAAAGCCGAGTCGATGACCGTTCCCGCGCCCGTCCCGCCGCCCCCCGCCCACCCGCCGGCTCCCGCCGCCGGCAGCCGTCCCTCCGCCCGGTGGAGAGCGCCGCTGATCGCGGCGGTCGTGGCCTGTGGAGCGGGGGTGGGGCTCGGCTGGCTGCTGTGGGCCGGCGGGGACAGCGCGGCCGCCGGCACCGGTCTGGGCGACGCCCGGGCCGACGCGGCGGGCGCCTGTCAGGCGTTCGCCCGGGTTCCGGAGCTGAGCGCCGTCTACGGCGGTTCCGACAGCGCCTTCGAGGCCCGCTACAACCGTGTTGGAGCCGCTGCCGCACTGGCCCACTCCGCGGCCGAGCTGGACGACCGGTACGACGACCTGGACACGGCGATGCAGAACGTCGTGAACCGCTTGCAGACCAACGACGTGAAGGGCGCGGAGGCGGTGGCCGCCCGGAAGAAGGTGCAGACCCTCTGCGCGACGTACGACGACTAGAGCCGCTCTCCGGGATCAGCGGACCGGCCGAGACCCCGGCGGACCGGCAGAGACCCGGCGGACCGGCCGACGGGCCGGGGGCCGGGAGGCCGGGGCGTCGGGGGCCGGGAGGCCGGGGCGCCGGGGCGTCGGGCGCCTGGTCCCCTCCCGGACGTGACACCCCGCGGGCAGGCTCGCGGCCGTGCCGGACGTGCCTTCGGCCGGCGGCGCGCCCGGCCGGTCATCTTGCCGATGCCGCGGCACGGAGAGGGGCCCCATCCTGCGGGGCATGGTCTCCCACAGCGTGGCGGGCGCGGAAACCCGCTTCCCCTTACTCAGACTCCCCATCATCCTGGCGGCGGTCGTCGCGATGCTCGCCGCGACAATGCTCTCCGCCGCTCCGGCACGGGCGCAGACCGGCTTCCACGAGGTGCAGGACTTCGGCAGCAACCCGGGCAACCTGAAGATGTTCGCCTACGTCCCGGAGCAGGCGCAGTCCGGTGCCCCGGTCGTCGTCCTCTTCCACGGCTGTGGCGGCGCCGCGCAGGACCTGGACGTCAACACCGGCTGGCGCAAGTACGCCGACGCCTACGGGTTCACGATCGTCTTCCCGGAGCAGAAGGACGAGAACGTCGGCTCCGGCGGCATCGTGCCGCACAAGTGCTTCAGCGCGTGGAACCCCGCCGACCGCACGCGCGACGGCCAGGGCGAGGCCCGCTCAGTGGTCCAGATGGTCGACTACATGAAGGCGAACCACGCCGCTGACGCGAGCCGCGTCTACGCCACCGGGTACTCCGGCGGCGGCGCCGCCACCAACGTGATGCTCGCGGCCTACCCGGACGTGTTCAAGGCGGGCGCGGTGTTCTTCGGCATGGCGTACGGCTGCGCCGACACCGAGGCCGACTACTTCGACACCGGCCTGCTGGCGCAGTGCCCGGGCGCGATCAACTCCCTCACCCCCCGGCAGTGGGGGGACAAGATCCGTAGCGCCTACCCCGGCTACACCGGCGCGAGGCCGCGGGTGCAGATCTGGCACGGCGGCTCCGACCTGCTGATCAACAGGAACTCGCTGGAGAAGCAACGCGACGGCTGGACCGACGTGTTCGGCGTCTCGCAGACGCCTGCGTCCACGTCACGTCCGGCCCTCGGCGTCACCCAGCAGGTCTACGGCAGCGGCCAGGTCGAGACGTACCTGATCAGCTCGATGGGCCATGAGGCGCCCGTCGACCCGGGCATCGGAATCGACAAGTGCGGCACCATCGGCCAGGGCCACGACTCCCTCTGCGGACCGTACTACGCGGCCGGGTTCTTCGGCCTGGACAACTGAACCCGGACCCGGAACCCGCCGTACCACGGTCAGAATCGCCGCACCACGGCCGGAACGCCGCACCACGCCCGGAACCCGTCGCACCACGCCCGGAACCCACCGCGGTGCGGCGCGGGGCGCTTCCCGGGCGACTTCATCGATCAGATCAGCGCGCGCAAGTACCGCACGCGCACACAGCGCTGGGCGAGCAGCAGGACGGGATACACGAGCCGCCACGGACCGGTCGGCGCGGCCCGGGTCAGCGACCGGAGCGTCAGACGGACACGTCCGTCGTCGCCGCGGTGCGCGATGAACGCCTCCTCCCCGCTGACCGGGTGCCCCCAGCGGGTGCCGTAGGCGAAACCGCACCGGTTCTCGTCGTCCACCACGGCGACGACCTCGACGGGTTCGCGGACGACGAGCGGGCCGAGGCCCACCGTGACGGTGTAACGCCCTCCCGTACGCGCCTCGACGCCCGCCCCGTCGGCCGCGGCCACGTCGAACCCGCTGCGCCGCTTGACCTCCCACCGCATGACGGCCTCCCGGGCGGCGGCCCAGGCGCCCTCGCCCACGCCGATCGTCACGGTCCTCTCGAAGCGACGGAACCCGGCGGGGGCGTCCCGCCACCGGGGGCTGGCGGGGGACGTGGCCCCCGGAGCGCCGTAGCTCAGACCGTCGGCCGACCGGCCGCACGGCAAGCGCGGCCGACACCACGGTCGTCCGCCGTCGTCACTCGCCATGCGCTCAACATATCGGCCGGGGGCGTAGGGGCTCCGGCGGTGTGCCTCACCTCACGCCGCCGGATCACCGGGCGCCGGCGAGCGCAACCGGTCCAGTTCGCTCCCGATCGCGGCCCGCAGCCCGTCGTGCCGCGGACCGAGACGGAACCGCTCGTCGGTCCACCGGTCCGGCGGATACAGCCACACGGGCCGGCCCACCAGATCGGCCGGCTCCCACGCGAACCGCGGCCAGACATGCGCGTGCAGGAACGGGTCCGTGTTCCCGAGGATCTCCAGGTTGACCCTGCGGAAAGCCGGGTCCAGACGCCGGCAGGCCCGCTCGACCGCCTCGCCGAGCCGGTCCATGTCGGCCAGGAACGACAGGCGTTTCCCCTTCGGCAGGTCGGACAGCCGTCCGGCGCGAGGGTCGTCCACGAGGAGGACCGAGTACCCCGGCAGGAACTGGACGTCGCCGATCACCGCGAACCCTGACTCCAGACGCCGCAGCACCGTCGGGTTCTCGCCCCGCAGCGCCGCCCCGATCCGATCCGCCCGCCAGTCACCGTTCACGGTCCGAACGTATCCGCTCCGTGCCCGCGGCACGGCCGGTACGGGAAGGTGCTGGAAACCCTGGGGTGGGTGATTCTGAAGGGGTGTCTGGTGTCCCAGCCGGTCGGATCCCGGCGGCCTACGCCGCCTCGGGCCGCCGGGCGGTGCGCGTGACGCTGGTCGCCGCGGCCGGCTTCTACCTCTTCCGCTACGGCTTCGGCAGCCCCGTCGCCTCCACCTACGCCCTGTTCGCCGCTGTGGCGCTGGGCGGGCTCTCCAAGATCCCCGGCACCGGGCGGCAGCGCGCCGCGACGGTGGTCCGCCTGCTGCCCGTGTGCTGGCTGCTGGTGGTCGTCGGCACGTATCTGTCGGTGCGGACCTGGAGCGCCGTCGTCGGCATGTTCGTGGTCGGCTTCGCGCTGGCCTTCGCCGCCGTGGGCGGGCCGCGTCCGGCGGGTGCGGCCATGGGCCTGCAACTGCTCTACATCCTGCCGTCCTTCCCGCCGTACGATCCCGGCTCGCTCGACGAACGGCTGCTCGGGACGACCACCGGGCTGGCCCTGTTCATCGCCGCCGAGGCACTGGTCTTTCCCGAGCCCGCCCCGCCGCCGTACCGGGAGCGGGTCGCCCGCGCCGCGCGGACCGCCGCGCGCTGTGCCTCGGCCCTCGCCGCACCCCCGTACGCCCTGACCGGCGCGGACGTCCGGGCGACCCGCGAGGACGGGTGGGCGCTGCGCTCCATGACCGTGCCGGAGGCGGACCGCCCGGCGGGGCCGGGGGTGCGCGACCGTGCCCTCGCGCACACCGGTCTGGCCACCCGCACGCTCCTGAGCCGACTGGCACAACTGCCCGCCTCCCCGGGCGCCGGTCCGGGACCCGAGGTGACCGCCGTCCTGCGCGCGGTGGCCCATCTGGCCGCGGCGACCGCCGCCTGCCTGAGAGCGGGGCCGTCGCCCGCGGCACCGTACGAGGAGGTGGCCGCGGCCCGCGCGCACCTGACCGCCCTGTCCGCCGGCCCGGCCCCCACCGGCGTTCCCGCCTCCGATCCCACTGGCGTTCCCGCCTCGGATCCCACTGGCGTTCCCGCCTCGGATCCCACTGGCGTTCCCGCCTCGGATCCCACTGGCGTTCCCGCCTCGGATCCCACCGGCGTTCCCGCCTCCGACCCCGTCGGCGGGACCGCTCCCGCTCCGGGCTTCCCGCCCGCGGTACTGCGCCGCCACGCCGCCGTGCTGGAGACGGCCGACGCGGCCCTGGCCATGGCCACGGCGGCCGATCTGGCGGCACGCGGCCGGCACGCCTCGGTTGAGGTGTCGCCGGGCCGCTTCTGGTACGCCACGACCCGGGCGCCGCTCCTGTGGTGGCACCGCCTGCGCGGACACGCCGTGCGCCGGTCGGTGTTCTTCCAGAACGCGGTGCGCATGGCCCTGGCCCTGACGGCGGCCCGGCTCGTGGCCGGGGTGGACACGCTGCCCCACGGGTTCTGGGCCATGCTGGCGACCCTCACCCTCACCCGGACCACCATGGACGAGACCCGGAGCACCATCCGCCTGGCCCTCACGGGCACGCTGGCCGGCGCCCTGGTGACCGCCGGGACGCTGACCCTGGTGGGGACCCACACCGCCGTGTACGCCGCCGTACTGCCGGTGTGGATGCTGTTCGCCTTCACGGTGGGGCCGGTCAAGGGCGTCGGCTGGGCGCAGGGACTGTTCACCGTGCTCGTGGCCCTGGTCTTCGCCCAGTTGGCGCCGGCGACCTGGCAGCTGGCGGAGGTCCGGATGCTGGACGTGCTGGTCGGCAGCGCGATCGGCGCGGTGTTCGGTCTGCTGGCCTGGCCCCGCGGGGCCCACGACGAGCTGCGCCGCGCGGCGGCGGCACTGCTGCGCAGGGCGGCCGAGATCGTGGTGGCGACCGGTGCCTCGGTGGCGGGAGGCGGGGTGGCGGTCCCGCCGTCCGCGGTGCCCGGCCACCGCTCGCTGCGGCAGGCGGTCATCCTCGCGGAGTCGGCGTACGCGCAGTTCCTGAGCGAGCCGACGCCCTTCGGAGGCCGCAGGCCCCGGCCGGGGCCGCCCGAGGTGGACTGGCAGGCGACGCTGATAGCCGGTCACCACACCCTGTGGGGCGCCCAGCGGCTGCTGGAGCCGCCCCTCACCGAGCTGGGCCCGGAGGCGGCCGAGTCGGTCGGCGGGCTGGGGGACCGGGTGGCCGGGCGGATGCTGCTGGTCTCGGCGGCACTGGACCCACAGGGCGACACGCCGACCGCGCCCCTGCCGCTGATCGACCCGGCCCTGGCGGGCTTCGCCACGGAGCCGCCCGGCGCACCGCGGCTGTACTACGCGACCGTGTCGTGGCTGGACTCGCTCATGACCGACCTGGCACGGATCGCGCGCGGCGGACCGGAACCCGGGAGGCCGTGACGGCCGCCGGCGGGCGAGGAGCGGCTGCCCGGCCCGGGCGTCCGTGGAGGCGCGGGTGGCCCGCCGGGGCGGGATCAGGCGGCGGCCTGCCGGGCGCGCAGCGGTGCCAGTGCCCGGCTCCAGGAGATGACCTGGTCGAGCATGGTGGTCAGGACCGGGAGGTTGTGGTCGCCGGGCGTGAAGGTGCTGTAGTTCTCGAACTCGGTGGTGAACGGCAGGACGACCTGTGCGCGCACGTCGGCCATCATCAGCTCCCCGGCCATGGTCCGCAGGTGCTCCACGGCACGGACGCCGCCCTGCGGGCCGTAGGAGATGAATCCGACGGCCTTGTTGTTCCACTCCGCGAACAGGTAGTCCAGGGCGTTCTTCAGCACGCCGGTGGTGCTGTGGTTGTACTCCGGGGTGACGATGACGAACCCGTCGAACGAGGCGATCTTCTCCGCCCACCGGCGCGTGTGCTCGTGCTCGTAGCGGCCGAACGACGGCGGATCCGTCTCGTCCAGCAGGGGCAGCGGGAAGTCCCGCAGGTCCACCAGTTCGATCTCGGCGTCCCCGCGCCGCGAGGCCATGTCCACGGCCCAGCGTGCCACCGGCTCGCCCTTCCGATGGGGGCGGGTGCTGCCCAGGATGATCCCGATACGCGTCACGGTCGTTCCTCCACGTCGAAATGGTACGTGTCACGGATAGTACGCCTCCTTGATAGTACGTGAAGTGTACTGTCCTGGGGCTGTACGATAGCGCCCATGACCACCTCCCCGTCCACCGACGCCCTCGGCGCCCCGAGCGGTACGGGCCTCGCCGCGCGCGGGGAGGCCGAGGCCGACGTGAGGGCCCTCATCCAGCTCTCCGGGCTGGTGCGCGACACCTTCGCGCGGGTGGCCGAGCACTACGACCTCACCCCGGTCCAGGGCCGCATGCTGTGCGTCCTCGCGGAGCGGCCTCGCGCCATGGCCGAACTCGCCCGTCTCTTCGGCGTCGGCAAGGCGAACATGACCGGCCTCGTCGACCGCGCCGCCCAGCGCCACCTCGTCGAACGCGTCCCCGCGCCCGGGGACCGCCGCGCCGTCCACGTCGTCCTCACCGACGACGGCCGCCGCTCGGCCCTCGCCTTCCACCGGAGGGTGACCGACGAGCTCGACCGCCTTCTCGCTCCCCTCGCCCCTGAGCAGCGCACCGCCTTCCGTTCCAGCCTGCTGGCCATCGCCGACGCCGCGGGGCAGCCCCCCGCCTGGCCCGCACCGCAGAGCCGCTGACGCGGAGCCGGGTGCGCGCCGGCAGCACCCCTTCCCCCCGGCGTGGTGCGTCCGTCAGGCGAGGCGATGGGCGAGCCGCCCGGGACAGCGACCTGCCGGCTGCCGGAAAAGCGGTTGTCGAGACCGGCCCGGCCAGGGACCATCTCGGACCGTGACGACGAACCACGGCCAGGACCGTTCCGCCGATCCCGGTCGGAGCCCTCTCCCCGCCACCCGCCCGGTCGCCCTGATCACCGGGGTCGGGCGGACGGCCGGCATCGGCGCGGGCATAGCCGGCCGACTGGCCCGCTCGGGCTGGGACATCGCCTTCACCTACTGGACCGCCTACGACGAGCGCATGGCCTGGGGCAGCGAGCCCGGCGCAGCCGGGACGATCACCGACGCCCTCGCCGAGGAGGGTGCCGCCACCACGGCCGTCGAAGCGGACCTCGCCGACCCGGAGGCCCCGGCCCGCGTCTTCGACGAGGTCGAACGCGCACTGGGCGGTGTCACCGCCTTGGTGATGTGCCACTGCGAGTCGGTCGACTCCGGTCTGCTCGACACCACCGTCGAAAGCTTCGACCGCCACTTCGCGGTCAACGCGCGCGCCACCTGGCTGCTGATCCGCGAGTACGGCCGACGCTACGCGTCCGCCCCCGGCAGCGGCCGGATCATCGGCCTCACCAGTGACCACACCGTCGGCAACCTCCCCTACGGCGCCAGCAAGGGGGCCCTGGACCGCATCACCCTGGCCGCCTCACACGAACTCGCCCACCTCGGTGTCACCGCCAACGTGATCAATCCCGGGCCGGTGGACACCGGCTGGATGACCGACGACGTGCGTGAGCACGTGCTCGGCCGGACGCCGCTCAGCCGCCTCGGCACCCCGCGGGACACCGCGCACCTCGTGGACTTCCTCTGCTCACCACAGGGCCAGTGGATCAACGGCCAGCTCCTGATGAGCAACGGCGGATTCGCCTAGCGCGAACCGGTACGTCCGGCCAGCCCCCGGGAACCGCTGCCGTCGTAGGGGGCCTCGCCCGTCGGGTCCGGCGGGCTGATCACACCCCGGAGGTGACCTCGGTCTTCTCGTCCGAGCCGGTGTCGCCGCCGGCGGCGGCGAGGGCGCGGT
>NZ_JBIAPF010000026.1:0-40748 GCF_042888135.1 Streptomyces sp. NPDC003247 | reverse complement strand
GTCCGGGCGGACAGTTCACCGATCCGCATGTCGAACTCCTCACATGCTCATGACTCACTTGCCCCTGACATTGATGTGAGCTTTTAGGTTAACTCGATGCTGAAGCTCATCTTCATGATCAACCGCGTTGAGGGAATGTCGTACGAGCGTTTCGTCGAGCACCACCGGGACCGGCACGCGCCGCTGTTCACCTCCATCCCGGAGGCGGAGCGCTACGTGCGCAAATACACCGTGTCCCACCCGGTTCCCGCCGAGAACTACCCGCCTCGGGCCTACGACGGCCTGACGGAGATCTGGTTCGAGGACTGGGAGAACCACGACGCCTTCTTCGCCTCCGAGAACTACCGGACGCTGGTCAAGCCTGACGAAGCACGCTTCATCGACACGGACTCGGTAGCCGTGATGGTCACCGAGGAGAAGGAAGTCATCTGACGGACGTATACGGGCTCAGCTTCTGCGGCCGACCCCGCGAACACGTTGATGTCCACGTCCGTCACATCGTCATGTCCCGGGCCCCCAACGCATCAGCCAACGGCACACCCGGACCAACGATCAGGTGATCCGAACAACGGCCTAGTAGGACTCCGTTAGGTCTTTCTCGATCTTGATGTCGAGTGCGGCCTGCTGGGCAAGGGCTGGTGGCAGGTGGAGCAGATGCCGGTCCAGCACTTCAGGACGGCCTGGAGAGCGTCGAGGGTCTGGTAGAGAGTGAGCCTGGCGCGGGAGCTTTTGGGGCCAGACGCTGTTCGGTGAGAAACGCGTGGGCGGCGGTCACGAGGGTGACATGGTGGTGCCAGCCGGGCCAGGAACGGCCTTCGAAGTGGTCCAGGCCCAGGCCGTGCTTGAGTTCGCGGTAGTCGTGCTCGATGCGCCAGCGGACCTTGGCCAGACGGACCAGGTCTGCGATCGGGGTGTCGGCCGGCAGGTTGGACAGCCAGTAGTCGGTGGGAGCCTCGGCGCCGTCCGGCCATTCGACCAGCAGCCAGCAGTCGGGCAGGGTGCCGTCCCACCAGCCCTGCTCGGCCGAGGCAGCGGACCGGATCGGACGCTCGACGGTCTTGCCCGCAGGGCGGACACGCACTGCAGCGAAGCGGGACCGTAACTCTCCTCGCGAGCCCTGCCGCCAGGTGAGGGAGGTGAATGCCTCCTGTCCGAGGCCGGCGGCCAGGGCGGCCACTGAGGGTGCGGGGTAGCGGTAGCGGGGCTGGGGCCAGCAGCCGACGGCCCCCTTGCGTGCCGGAGCGATGGGCTTCGTCTCGAAGGAGTGGGCGCTCACATCCGACCGGACGGCCAGGACGTAGACAAGTCCGCGCTCGGACAGCGCGGTCCGCAGGTGGGCGTTGGTGCCGTACGCCGCGTCGGCCACCACGACGGGCGGCTTCATGCCCCAGCCTGCCAACGCGTCGAGCATGTCCAGGGCAAGGCGCCACTTCTCTCGGTGCGTGATCTCGGACGGAACACGGGCGAGGCCCCGGCGAACGGTGTCAGACGCCCACTCTTCGGGCAGGAACAGCCGCCACTGCAGCGGACAGGACGCGATATCGGTCGCGGCGTGGACGCTGACCGCGACCTGGCAGTTGGCCCTCTTTCCCAAGGCCCCGCAGTACTGCGGGGCCACCCCGGCCGACATGCAGCCGTCCTTGGGCACCGACACGTCGTCGATCACCCAGGCCGCCGGACCGATCAGCGGCAGCATCCGTTCGCAGATCCGGCGCTGCACCGGCACCGGATCCCAAGTGGACTGGTTCACGAACTGCTGCAGGTTCTGCTCGTTGCCGTCCGGTAATCGCGAGGCCATGGCCTGAATGGACTTGCGGCGGCCGTCCAGCATCAGTCCGCGCAGATAGCAGTCGCCCTTGGCCCGCTGGTCCTTGCGCGGCACCGAGGCGAACACATCCGCCACGAACAACGCCAACTTCGCCCGGACCCGGTTCACCGCATGTGCGTCCACCCGTCCAACATGCCCAGGAACAGGCCCGACCGGAAGACCTAACGGAGTCCTACTAGCCGCCGACGTCTCGCCGTGGCTGCGTTCATCTACTTACTTACGTTGCGTGGTGGCGGCCGGTTCCGTACGAGGGCGCGTTTCCCGCGGGGACACGGAAGGACCGGCAGCGCTCCGGCTACCGGGCGGTGAGGCCCTTGAAGCCTGACCCGAGTCCGCGCCGCTTGCCGCGTGGTGCGGCGCCGGGCCGAGCGGTGAGGGCCGCGATCACCGCGTGGGCGGTCTGGGGGGTGAGGCCGGCGCTCACCTGCCCGGAGGCCAGGACCCGGGCGTACGCGCCGGTGCCGTGCGTGCGGAGCGCGTCGGTGAGCGCGGCGGCCGCAGTCTCCGCCGGCCCGGCCCCCCAGCCGTCATCATCCCTGTGCTGCGCCTGCTGGGGGAGCGCGTCGCGTCGGCTGAGGAGCACGGCCAGGGCCTGCGCCTCGGGTGCGTCCAGGGTCACCGTGACCAGCGCGGCCCCGAGCTGGTGAACGCGATTCCGGATCAGGCCATGACCGGCGAGCGCCTGGCGTAGCACCGCACTCGTCCCGGCCGTGGCTTGGCCGCCGGCGGCCTCGCTCAAGCCGGTTCCGGCTCCGGCCTGTTCGGCGCGCTCGACGACGGCGGCCGCCGCGACCGGCACGACGGCGAGGATCTCCGCGTATTCCGGATCGAGCTGGGCCAGGGCGCCGGCCAGGACCTGGAGGGCGGCGGCCACGTCCCTCCACCGCGCCCGCGCTCCACCGCGACGGATCGGCGGCGTCGGCCAGTGTGCACGCCGCGACGACGGCCTCCTCCGCCAGTGCCTCCACCTTGCCCGGCTCGGTAGTCAGCTTCATGTCCCGCCCAACGAGGTGTGGTCGCGCAACGTCGTGCGCGCTGATCACATGATGACGTCCGCGATCCACTCCACCGGCACGGAACTCGCGGCAGCGCAGCTATCGGCCGCAGGCCCTCGACACCGGTGGCCGCGCCCGGTCGCGGGGACACCGGGCAGCCCGTAGAACCGGACGTATGGTCCTTCGGCCGCCGGTGGAACCGATGCTGGCGCAGGCCCGCGACACGGTGCCCGCGCCGGGCGCGCTGCCCGGTGAGCTGAGATTCCAGCCGAAGTTCGACGGCTACCGGGCGATCGTCTTCACCCCGTGGCCAGTGCCTGGTCCGCTGCTGGTGCAGTCCCGCCGCGGCAGCCTCATGCAGAGCCGCTTCCCCGATCTCGTGGACGCGGCCGCGCACCTGCCCGACGGCCTGGTCCTCGATGGCGAAATGGTCGTGTGGGTGGAGGGCAGCATGTCGTTCGAGGCGCTCCAGCGGCGAGCGGTCTCCGGTCGCCGGAGCGCTGTGCGGCTCGCCCAGGAGATGCCGGCGCACTTCATCGCCTTCGACCTCCTCCAGATCGAGGGGAAGGAACTGCTGCACGTCCCGTACGGCGAGCGGCGCGCGCGGCTGGAGCAGCTGTTCATAGACTGCGGGCTGAGTGCTCCGTGGACGCTCTGCCCGGAGACGACAGATGTGGCGACGGCGCAGGAGTGGCTCACTTCCTGGACGCAGGTGCCCGGCGTCGAAGGACTGGTGATCCGGGGGAGTGGCCAGCGGTATCTGCCGGGAGCCCGCGCGCTCTACAAGGTGCGCCGCCGGGACACCACCGAGGCAGTGATCGGCGGGATCACCGGCACCGTGAGCCGGCCACAGACACTCGTGCTGGGCCGCATCGACGGGGCCGGGGCGCTGCGACCGGTCGGCCGCAGTACGCCGCTCCGGCCGGACGCGACGCGCGACCTGGCTGAGCGGCTGACGCAGGCAGGGTCCGCACATCCATGGGACAACATACGGTTCACGACCTCCTGGAGGTCACGGACGCCGCTTGACGTCGGGCTTGTGGAACCGGCACTGGTCGCCGAGATCATGGTGGACACGGCGCTGGAGCGCGGAGCGTGGAGACATCCGGTGCGCTTCGCCCGGCTCCGTCTGGACACCGCGGTCACGGATGTCCCGCCTTTCGGAGCAGGCGCCGAGCTTGCCAGCGGGTGAGGCGCCCCTCGCCTCCGCTCCCTCTGCGGTGCGTACAGCGTCACGGGCCGGTGAGGATGTCGTGGGTGCCGATCCGGCGCCAGATGATGTGCTGCTGGCCCGGGACTATCTGTGGCCCGTAGGACCAGGTGGCGCGGCCGTTCCTGTCCCAGGTGAGCTCGAAAACGTTGGGCGCACGCCGGACGCCCTTCACGCGGAGGCCAGGGCGGAAGCTGCCGGTGCGCAGGTCCTCGACGAAGGTCGCCACGGTCTGGCGGAATCGGCGGCGCTGTTGGGGGGTGAGGCGGTCCAGGTCGGTGGCGAAGCGGGGCAGGGTCTCGTACGTGGGCACGGCGAACTCCTCCAGGACGCACGAAGCCCCCGGCCGGTCGGCCGGGGGCGTTAGTGGCTGGTCGTGTTGAAGGGCGTCGGTGACGTGGTGTGCTCAGTGGTGGGTGGTCGGGGCAGTGGTGCGTTGGTGCGTGTTGGATGACGTTGGAGTCGTCGGTTGGAGCCGGTTTCCGTGGTGGGTGGTGCTGACGTGGTCGGCGCGCAGCATTCGCACGGCGGCCGTCAGCTCTCGTAGCGGGCGCGCATCACGTCGTAGAACTTCTGGGGGTGGGCGGCCTCGCAGCCGTCGCAGTGGTACCGGATGAAGTCGGTGCGGGCCGGGTGGTCCTGTTGCCCGGAGCGGCCGGCGCTGCGGAACTCGGGCTCCATCGGTCGCGAGCACAGCGGGCAGGGGTCTGCGTAGATCAGTTGCTTCAACATGCGGCGCACTGTGCACACGCCGGCGACTTACCGTCTCGGGCTGGCCCGGCGGCCCGCCTGGCGGGCGCTCCGGTAAAGATCTGGTGATGCCCTCCCGCCCGGCGGGAAGGACCCCGGATCGCGCTTTTGCGCAGGTCAGGCCCGAGGTTTCATGGGCCGGTGATCAGCAAATCGAAGGTCAGCCCGGGGAACGGGTGGCGCTACCTCACCCGTGACGTGATGGTCGGCGACGGCCACCGCCGGACGGGCACGCCGCTGCGCGCCGCCCAGGACGAAGCCGGTGTCCCGCCCGGCGTGTGGAAGGGCCGGGGCCTGGCCGCGCTCGGCCTGGCGGTTGGGGACGTGGTGACCGAGCGGCAGGCCGAACTCCTCCTGGGGGAGGGCCGGCACCCGGACTCCGACCGGATCGAGCGCGATCTCCTGGCGCAGGGCAAGAGCCCGGCGCAGGCGAGGCGGGCGACCGTGCTGGGCAGGCCCATCGAGCACAACCGCTCACCGAAGACCGACAAAGCCAAGGAGCGCACCCCCTGGCTGGCCTTCGACCTGGTGTTCCGGCCCCCGCCGACGGCACACATCGCGTGGGCCCTGATGGACGACGAGCATCGCCGGGTGCTGGAGCTGTGCGACGACATCGCCCAGGACAAGACGCTGGCGTGGCTGGAGGAGTCGGTCGCGGAGATCCGCTGGAAGGCCGGCGGCAAGCAGCGCGCCCGGGTCAAGGACGGGCTGGTCGTCGCGGTGTTCCGGCACTACGAGTCCAGAGCCACGGAATCGAGGCCACTTCTTCACACTCACGCGGTCGTGTCGATCCGCGCCCGACGGCCGCACGACGGGAAGTGGGGCAACCTGTCGGCGGACTCACTGATGACCCACATCGTCGCGGCCGACACCCTCTACACCCTCCACTTCATGGAGGAGGTGACGGCCCGGCTCGGGTGGGCGTGGGAGCCGCGCGAGGTGACGCCCGGCCGCCGGCCCGTCATGGACATCGCGGGCATCGACCGGCGACTCATCGGCTGGCAGTCGACCCGCCGCCAGCAGATCGAGGACGCGCTGCCCGTCCTCATCGCCAGTTACGAGGAACGGCAGGGGCACGCGCCGGGGGAGCGGGCCGCCTACGCGCTGGCCTGCCAGGCCGCCGACCAGACCCGCCCGCCCAAACGCACCGAGCTGCTGTCGCTGACCGAGCTGCGGACGCGATGGCGCGCCTCCGCGATCCGGGCGTTTGGTGCCTGCACCGTCTACCGGCTCGCGGAGCGGGCGCGAGCGGCGGCCGCGGCGGTGTGGGCGCGGGTGCGGCCGGTGGTCGACGTCGTCCTGGCCGCCGTGGACACCGTCGCCGTGGTGTACGTGATGCGCGGCGCGTTCAAGCGGCACCACTTGCTCGCCGAAGCCCGCCGCCACCTCTCCTACGTCTTGCGCGGCCGGCCCCACGAGCCCGGCCTGGACGAACAGATCGTGCAGACGGTCATCGACGACTACACCCGCCCAGCCAGTCGGCGGATGATGACCGCTGGCCTGCGCGCCCTCTACCCGCGCGACACCGAGGACCAGGCCGTGCTGCGCCCGCTGACCCGAAAGCGGACCGCCCCACAGTACGAGCGAGCCCGCCTCGCCGCCGACGCCCTGGCCGCCCGGGTCCATGCGGTGCGCCGTGCGGAGCGCCTGGGCTCCCGTACCCGACCGCGCACCGTCGCCGTGCCCGCCGCCTCGAGGACGCACCTGCGGCCGTTCCGCACCGGCCCGAAGAACGGGCGCCTCCTGGAGCCGGAGACCGGCGTCGACACGGTGGAACAGACGCGCCAGACCTTGGAAGCCGCCGCCGCGCAGGTGGCCGCCACGCTCCAGGACAGCCGGCGGGCACGCGAAGTCACCCACGGCCCCCGTCCGCAGCCCACCCCGGCGACGGCCCCGTCGCCGCACACCCAGCAACCCGGCATCCAACCCGCGCCGGGTCGAACCACAGGAGGACTCACGTGAACCCCCCAGAAGAACGCCCCAACCCCGACGACGCACTCGCCCGCGCCCGTGCCGCCCGCGAGCAGATGGCCGCCGCGCTCAACGAGGACCAGGAGCCCGACCCCGATGAGCCCCTGGGGTGGCAGCCGATCTGGAAGCGCCCCCGGAAGCCGAAGTCGAAGGCCGCGAAGAAGGCGGAACTGCGCAAGCAGCGGAAGCGACTCCAGGAAGCCGGGAAGCGACGCCTCGCCGCCGCGAACTCGCGCCGGCCTCGCTCCCGACAGAACCGGATCGGGAACGCGGCCGCGCGCCGCGATGCCCGAGCCCTGTCCCGGGTGCGGCATTCCAACGCCTGGCTGTGGTGACGATGCTGGGCATCGTCCACCGAGTGGGGCCCACGATGTTCTGCATCCAGTGGCGATGCACGACATCGAGTGGGCTCCACTCAGTGGGCTCCACCCGATGGGCTCCACCGAGTGGAGTCCACTCCGGTGCGCCGGATGACGATGGACGCCACCGTGGAGCGCACCGCATCGGTGCGCCACTGCACCCGGTGCGCCGCACCGTCCGGCGATGCCCGGCACTCTCGCGCGCCGGTGCGCCGCATCCGATGCTCCGCACCGCAGCGGTGCGCACACCGCCGGCAGCCCCCTCCATCGGGTGCGGCCGGGCGCGCACCCCCCTTGTCCGGCTCTGCTACCGCGACGTTTTCCCTTGACATCGCCCGTTTCTGCTCGCGATCAGGTCGCGGTCAGGGGGTGTGTGATAGAGGAGCCCGCCCGGTCGTGGCGCGCGCCCGGTGCGGTGCGGCGATGCGGTGGGACCGCACCAAGGTGGTGCGGTGGCGCGCCTGCGATGCTCGCCGCACCGCACCACCGCCGTCCTGGAGGTGCGGCTACGCGGTGGTGCGGTGCGCCGGATGTGCCTCCATCGCCTGCCTCATCCCTGCGGCCTCCAGCTGGCGCAGGACGTCGGCGACGTCGCCGTGGTCCTCGGTGAGGATGTTCTCGGTGAAGCGGATGATGGTCTGGGCGATGCCCGGCGGGAAGGCCAGGCAGGCGCCGTCGCCGTCGCGCAGGACCTCCAGCAGCAGTCGCCCGAGCGCCGCGGCCAGGAAGGAGTGCGCGCACGGCTCCCCGTCGCAGTCGTCCACGGCGGTGACGGGGATGAAGATGCGCGCGGCGACGTCCAGGAGCAGCTCGCGCAGCTCCGGGCCTATGTTGTTGGCGACCGCGCCAGCCGTGTCGATGTCGCGGGCCTGCAACGCCCGGATGTAGGCGAACGCGTCGGCGACATCATCCGGGTGCATCGGGGCCAACGGCTCGGTGGTGGCGGTGGTGTTCTTCTTGGGCATGACGGCTCCGTACGTTGTTGGCTGGCCCGGCAGGGCTGGATGTGGCTGATGACGGCTTGCCGGTTGGGGCTCGCGAGGCGCGGCCGTCCGGTGGCTCAGGCGGTGGTCGGGCACTCGGTGGCGACGTTGCCGCGGACGTCAGCGAGGAACTGGGAGACCTGGTCGCCCTCCTGCATGCACTCGATCAGGAACCCCGCCGCGATCCATGCGGTCTGCGCCCCACCGCCCGCCAGGCACCACCGCTTGAGGTACCGGCTCGCCACCGTCACCATCTGCCGCAGGGCGTACGCGGACTCGCAGTCGGCGTGTTCGTCGGGCACTGCGGTGATGTAGTCGGTCAGCAGCAGCTCGCCGAACTCGCCGATCAGCCGCGCGAGCTCGGACCCGTCGGAGTGGAATGCGGCGAGCGCGGCCTTGTCCTGCTCGCTGCCCTGGCCCCGCCAGACCAGCTCCACGTAGTCGGCGGCTCGCGCGATCTGCTCAGGGGCGAGCTGGGAAACCTTCGGCGCAGTCGTCTCCATGACGCTTCCTCACTGTCGACGGGCCGCCGCGCTGATCGTGGCGGCCTCAGAAGCGATCTTCGGGGCGGGTGCCTGTGGATAGAGTTCGCGCACCGACGGTGCCCCCGGCTCGCCAACTACCGCGCACAAGTTCGCCAACTACCGAGCAACGTCCAGGCGCTCGCGCTGTCCCCTTGTCTACTTCCGCTACCTGCGACATTCCGCCCATTTCGGCAGGGAGAAATCTCCGTCCCGCCGCGCTGCGCGACGTCCCGGGGAAAAGGCGCTGCCGCCCGGGGCGTGCCGCTGGGAGACTGCGGGGATGACCACGCAGCGGCCTGCGTCCCCGGTCCCGGACGAACGCGCCCACCTCTTCTTCGACAGCTACGCCGACATGCACGACCTCGTTGAGGACCTGGTCGTGCCCGACGGCGCTCCCGAGGCCGCGGCGACCGTCCTGCGTACGGCCCGCGAGCTGCTGCGCCAGTCGTACTACTGCTACGAGTTCTCCACCGTGGCGGTCATGCACTCCCTGATCGCGGTGGAGATCGTGCTGCGCGACCGCATCCCGGACGCGGGCAAGAAGCCGCTGCACCAGCTCATCAAGCAGGGCGCCGCCGACGGGCTCCTGACGGCCCGGCAGGCGGAGTACCTCGACTATGGCCGGCAGATCCGCAACGGCATGGCGCACGGCCAAACCACCCACGCGGTGATGCCGCCGGCCATGGCGGTGCCGATGGTGACGACCTCGTTCACGATCGTCTCCGAGCTCTGCGCCGCGCCCGCCGGATGATCACGGATCGGTAACGGCACTCAGCGGAATGTCACACCGTCGACTTTCGCCACACCTCTACCAGGTGACGGGGGATTCCATCCGGACCCCCGCGCCACCTGCGTGAGGAGCTTCGTCATGACGTACGCCAGCAGCGCCCGGCAGCCCGAGCCGGAGCCGCGCCCGACCCGGTCAAGGGGTGCCGAGCGGCCTCGAAGCGGCCAGGAATCCAGTGCCGTGAACGGTGTCGCGAACGATTCCAACGTCGTGCGCATCACCGCAGCTCACACCGCCCGCCAGGGGGCCTCCCGGCACGCTGACACCTCTCTCCCTTCCCCTGAGACGTCGGCGAAGGGGAAGAAGTCCACTCCCACGGCCGGGAAGGTGCGGGCCGATGCGCTGCGGATGCTGGGGTGCGTGCGGATAGCCACGGTGCGGCAGATGGCTGAGGTGATCACGGCGGAGGAACGGGACGGCCGGTCGTACGTGCGCAGGGCGATGAGGAAGCTGGCGGAGCTCGGGCTGGCGGAGACGAACGGCAAGGACGGTCGGCATCCGATCTGGAACCTGACCCCGGCGGGGCAGAAGGCTCTGGCCGACGGCAACGAGCTGCCTCCCCGACCGAAGGCCGGCACCGGAGCGAAGGCCGTTCTTGCCGGGTTCGGTCCGCACGGCGTCGCGGTGACGGACATGATCCTGGCCTTCGGAGGCCGCAAGCATCTGACCGACTGGCAGGTGGAGGTCAACCACGCCATCAAGGAGACCGGCCTCAGCTTCAACACCGACGCCGTCCTCGCGTGGCCGACCAAGACCAGCGAGGTGCGCCTCTTCGAGCTCGACAACGGCACAATGTCCCAGGCCCGGCTCGCCAAGGAGGTCTGGGACTACGAGCGCTACGCCGGGCACCGCGTCTGGGAAGGAGCCCGCGGCACGATCGGCAGCACGTTCCCGTTCTGGCAGCGCCACCGCTACACGCGCTCCCAGACCTTTCCGCGGCTGCACGTCGTCCTGGCGGGCAAGGAGGAGCACCTGCTCGACAACCGCCTCCAGGCGCTCGCCGACGACGTGAAGGGCATCGCCGTCGCGGTCTGGGTGAACACCCTGCCCCGGCTCCAGCGAGGCGAGCCCTGGTACGAGATCGGCGTCGACGACCCGGACCGGCGCCGCGAGCGATACCCCGAGCCGGCAGGCCGCTGACAGAGTCGGGCAAGCCGCCCCGCAACGGCGGCTTGCCCGACCTGCCGCGCACTCTTGCTGCCCTCTTCCTCAAGGAGGCTGAGGACGACCCGCCGGTCGTGACCGCCCGCCCGACGGGACGGCTCCCGAAGTCGCCGCGCTGCCTGGCGGGATGACGAGGGCCACGGCGCGCACTGCGCCCTGGCCACGGCGTACTCAGGTATTCCGACGTCATCAACCGGAAGGCAGCCATGAGGCTTCACAGGCACCACAGCACGCAGCAGAACGCGGACACGCCGATCAGGCACGGTGACCCGGGAGACCTGTGGCACGCGATGGCACGTCTCCACGCAACCCATCCCGAGCCGGTCGGCCTCAGTGTGCCGTTCGAGCGGCCGGCGGCACGGCTGTCGATCGCGGATCCGAACGACATCCTCCTCTCGGCGCGTGTGGAGCTGTTCGAGGATGAGCCGATCAGCCGACTTCACGACGTGATCGAAACGGTGTCGCGTCGCCTCGCCGGGGACGGCGGGCTCGGCGAGTACGCCCTCGTGCCCGACGTCGCCCTGGAGCTCATGATCGGCGTGCGGCAGGAACTGCCGCTGCACATCGCCCACGTCGCAGGCCTCACCCGGCTCGTGCAGGATGCCCTCGGCACCATCGGCGAGGGCAGTGGCCCCGGAGAGGGGAACTGCTATCACTGCCGAGGGACCGGCCTGGCCCGCCCACTGTGGAAGCCGTCGTTCTCAGCCGGTCACGACGTCGCGTAGTTCCCGTACGGCGTGCTCGTGGTGATGCTGGGCGGGGATCGCCTCGTACAGGTCCAGGGCGCGGCGGCGGACCAGGCCGGTGCGGAAGTCGGCGGGCAGCGCCGTCAGGGCGTCGACCGCACGGCGGCACGCCTGCTCGGTGTCGCCGTCGTGATGGGCACAGGCGGCGCCGTCGATGGTCAGCAGGGTGCGCGTCATGGTGCTGGTCGGCGCGGACAGCTCCAGCGCCCGCTGCTGGCTCTCCCGGGCGCGGCGGGTGTCCCCGAGGGTGGTGAAGGCGTGGCTGAGGTGCACGTGGTGCTTCTGTTCCCCGTACGTCAGCCAGGTGTCCGACCGCTCGGACTCGGGGAGCCGGTTCATGAGGGCGTCCGCGGCGGTGAGCGCGGCGCGGGCCTGCTCGCTCTGATGGTTGAGGGCGTAGGCGCGGGCGGCGACGACGGCCGCCAGCACCGCGGCGGCGGTCGGCCTGGTGCCGGCCGCCTGCCGGGCCTGGTCGGCGAGGTCGGCCGCCGCCCTCGGAGCGCCGTAGTTGAGCGGCACCATCGCCTCCCGGGCCAGCACCCACGCGTGCAGCTGCTGGTCGCCGGATTCGCCAGCGGCGCGGGCAGCGGTGGCGAACCAGGCACGGGACTCCCGGCGGCTACCCAGATCGTGTAGGACGATCGCGGTCATCCCGGCCATCTGCCCGGCCGTCCGGCACAACCGCGCCCGGACCGGTGCGGGCTGCGGGACGGCGAGCAGCGGGCGCAGGGCCGTGAAGTCGGTGACCAGGCCGGCGAGCACGCGGGTGGGTGCCTGGCCGTGGTAGCCGTACCCGTAGCTCTCGGCTGCGGCCTCGAGGTCGGCCAGGTCCTGGGGAGCACCGGGGGGGAGGGTCTGGTCGACGTCGGTCCGGGCGGCGGTGAGCGCGGCGAGGGCCGGAGCGGTGAGGCCGGCGGCCAGCGCACCACGCAGAAGGTTGCGGCGCTTCATCGGATCCTCTCCACGGTCGGTGGCGCCAGTCAGGCTGTGTGCGTGCGGTCGAGCAGCATCACGGCATACAGCGGGGAGTCCGGGAACGGCTGGCGCTCGCCGACCTTCCGGTACCCCCAGCCCTCGTAGAGGGCCTGGAGCCGGGGCCGTTTGGTGTCCACTGTGAGCACGGCCAGGGCTTCGGGCCGGTCGGCGAGCAGCGTGGTGTGGAGTCGTTGTCCGAGGCCCTGCTTGCGCCATTTCGGCCTGAGCATCAGTTCGGAGACGGAGAACGTCGACGGGTCGGCTGGCTCTTCGGCCAGGTAATCGCGCCACCATTCGCGGCCCGGCTCGCCCGGTGCCCCGTAGGTGAAGCCGATGGGCTGCCCGTCTTCGTAGGCGACCACGCACGCGAAGCCTTCACGGCCGCCCCAGTGGTCCACGAACCAGGGGAAGCGCTGGACGAACTCTTCGTGCCGCCGCTCGAAGTAGGCGTCGGCATGGACATCGAGCAGGGTCTGCCGGATGCCGGGCAGGTCGGTGTGTCCGTAGCGGCGCAGGTCGATGGCGGGTGCCGGGGTCACGCGGGGCTCCATTCGGATCGGTAACGGTCGGCCCACTCGCGCGCCACGGTGGTGGAGGGCGCGAGCGTGAGGAGATCACGGTAGAAGTCGCCGAGAAGGACACGCAGCCGGCCGGGCAACGGGCTTCCGGACATCAGGGTGAAAGCGTCCTCGGTCGTGGCGCAGGCCTGTTCGGCATCGCCCTGGTGGAGCTGGGCCATGGCGAGGTCCACGATCGTCATGGCGCGGTTACGCCGGTAGGCGGCCGGGAGCGCGGACAGGGCGCGGTGCGAGGCCGCTTCCGCCTCCACGGGCTGACCGAGACGGCCGCGGACGATCCCGGTCAGCGCGTGCAGCTCCGCGGGCCCGTAGAAGGCGACCCAGGACGGACGGGTGCGTGCCTCGGCTCGCGCCAGGGCCTCTTCGGCGTATCCGATCGAACGGACGGCGGCCTGCCCGTCGCCCCGGTAGGCGTGCCCGACCGCGGCACGGGCGTGCCCGAGGGATCCGAACAGCGGATCGCGGCGCGTGATCGCGCAGGACTGAGCCGCCTGTGCCGCTGCCACACCTTCGGCGTAGTGACCGAGCTGGTACGCGAGGATCGCCGTGGAGTTCCACACCCGCATCAAGGCCACGGGGTCCTGCGACAGCCCGGCCAGGCGAAGGGCCTCGTTCAGGTGCAGGCGGGCGTGATCGAGCTGGCGGGCGTCGATGCACGACCAGGCGGCGGCCGTGGTGTAGTCGGCGGCGACACCGAACAGCCGCTGACGGATCGTCTGCGAAGCGGACGCCCGGGTCTGCAGGCCGACCGCCTCGGCTGCGCCGGCGAGTGCGGCGCGTTCGAGGGTGGCGTGTCCGCCGCGTTTCTGATCGAGCAGGGTGAGCCGGTCCAGGCCTTCCCGCAGGCGGATCACGTCGGAGGTGCCCACGGCGGTGGGACGGGTGTCGACGGCCGGCAGGGCGGTGGCGGCGAGCGCGGACGTGGCGGCGGTGCAGAAGCGGCGGCGGAGCATGGCTGAGGGGTCCTCGTAGGGCGGTGCGGGCATGCCGGGGGGATAGAAGCCAAGGCATGCGGGTGTGCATCCGAATACTGCCGTGAGGGCGTCTCGCTGGCGCTGGTGCGGCCAGCGGGATTTTCCGGTCACCCAGTTGCGGACCGTGCGGTCCCCGACGGTCCCCTTGTGACCGGCCGCCTTCAGCTCATCGTTCACCCGGTCGGCCAACACGCTTTGTCTGTAGGCGTGTTCGGTCATGTGGGCCTGTAACCGGAAATTTTCTTCCACACACTCACCGTAGCCGCGTGATCATGCAGCGTGGAGGGGTTGCGCGGATCCCGCCCCGCCGAAATTTCCGGTCACCGCGAGTAGCAACCGGCCCACTTTTCCTACCCCTTGACCACGCTCCGGCGTTGGACTGGACACGCGCCCCGGTGAACACCCCGGCGCTGGCGGCCGTCTCTCGTTCCCCCGTGGGAGATGGCCGCCACAAGCTTCCCGACCGCGAGCGCGAGGCACCAACATGACGACGCGCAGCACGCAGCCCTTTGCCGGCGCCTACGTGGACGCCCCGGCGGTTCACCGCGAGCGGCTGAGCCCGCAGCAGATCGCAGGCCGCTCGTGCTGCTGGTGCAGCGGGACCCCGGACCCCAGGTTCCCGGTGCCGATACTGCGCGGTGACACCCTGTTCGCCTGCGACCCGTGCGCGTCCATGTACGGCGTCCCGGCCGTTGAGGCGGACCAGTGACCCGCGCCGGCACCGACGACTTCCCGGCCGGGCTGGATGCCTGGACCGCCAGTGACTGGGCGGACTACCAGGCCCGGGTCGAAGACGGCGAGGGCAGCGCGCACGCGATCGACGCCGTCCAGCGGCGCCGCCGTCGCCAGACGCAGAGCAAGACGTCGCAGGAGAAGGACGCCGTGCCCGGCACATCGGGCGCGGGTGACCTCGTACAGCTGACGGACCGCGAAGACAGCCATCTCCCAACTGCCCGACGAGGGGGATCTCCATGACGTACGGCAGCGACACCTACGGCGAGCGCACCGCTGACGAGTACGACGTGCTCTACGGCGACTTCGTGCCGCCAGCCGCGCAGATCCGATTACTTGCCGAGCTGGCGGGCGACACGCCTGCCGTGGAGATCGGCTCCGGCACCGGGCGGATCACGCTGCCGCTGGCCGAACACGTTCCGGTCCTCGCGGTCGACGCGTCCGAGGAGATGACCCGCCAGCTGGCGAAGAAGACCGGCACCCTGCCCATCACCCCGATCACCGCAGACGCCGCCCACTACCTGGCCGGACGGCGCGTGGACCTTGTGTTCGCCTGCTTCAACACCTTCTTCCTGCTGGCCTCCGAAGCAACGCAGCGGGCGTTCCTGCGCAACGCGGCGCGCATGCTCACCGACACCGGCACGCTGCTGATCGAGACCTTCGTACCGCGGCCCGGCCAGCGTCTGCCTGACGGCCCGCATCCGGGGGTGTTCCCCGAGGGGCGCAGCGTGGTCGTGCTCAAGCGCCGGACCACCGACACCGTGGTGGTCTTCGCCGCCGAGAACCACGACGCCGAGCAGGAGTTCCACTACTCCGAAGTCGTCCTGCGCGACGGAGCACCGGTGCGGGTGCTGCCCGGCCAGATGCGCTACTGGCGGCCCGAGCAGATCGACGCGCTCGCCGGCGAGGCGGGGCTGCTGCTGAGGGAGCGGTGGGAGGACTGGGACCGCACCCCCTACGACACGGACACCAGCGGCCGGCACATCTCGCTGTACCGGCTCGCCGGACAGGACCAGTAGCACGCGCGACGGCCGCCGCACCCGGGCGAAGGGTGCGGCGGCCGCCGTATGTCGTCAGGCAGACAGACCGTGCCGGTGGGCGGCCAAGGCTGCGAGATCGCGGCAGAAGACGCCGAAGTCGAGACCCGCCTCTTCGAGTGCCATGGGGTAGGTGCTGGTCTCGGTCATCCCGGGGGCGACGTTCGTCTCCAGGACGACGACCTCTCCGGCTTCGGTGACGATCGCGTCGGTGCGGGACAGGTCCAGCAGCCCCAGCGCCTGGTGCGCGGCGACGGCCACCCGGGCGGCCTCCTTGGCCACTTCGGCGGGCAGGCGGGCCGGACAGTGGAAGTCGACCGCGCCAGGGGTGTAGCGGGCGGTGTAGTCGTACAGGCCCGTCCCCGCGTCGATCTCGACTGCGGGCAGTGCGCGCGGTCCGTCGCCGAGATCGGCCACCCCGACGGCGATCTCCGTGCCCGTCACACGCCGCTCGATCAGCGCCTCATCGTGGTACGCGAAGCACGCCATCAGGGCCTGCGGCAGGTCCCCGGCGGACTCCACCCGGCTCACGCCGAACGCGCTGCCGCACGCGCGAGGCTTGACGAACAGCTCAGCACCCAGCCGCTCCACGACCCGGGCCGTGAGCGCGGCTGCACCCAGGTCGTGGAACGCCTGCTTCGGCAGCGTCACCGACTCGGGAGTCTTCAGCCCGGCCTGGTCCAGGATCGCCTTGGCGGTGGTCTTGTCGAACGCGGTGCGGCACGCGTGGGGCCGGGCTCCGACGTAGGGCACTCCGGCCAGCTCCAGGACCTCCTTTATGGTCCCGTCTTCCCCGGCGATGCCGTGCAGCACGGGGAAGACCACGCCCGGCTGGTCCTGCGCCAGCGCGGGCAGCAGGTCCTTGCCGACGTCGCGGAGTTCCACCTCGACCCCGGCCCGGCGCAGGGCGTCGGCCACCTTCGACCCCGAGCGCAGTGACACCTCGCGTTCCGGTGACAGGCCCCCGGCGATGACGGTGACGTTCAGGTCGCTCATGCTGATTCCGTTCCTCTGCGGTCAGGGGCGTCAGGAGTGGTCTGGGCCCGGGGTCTGCGGGCCAGGGCTGTGCGGGTGCGCGGTGGTGCCGAAGGTCTCCCACAGCTCCAGCTCGGTGCCGATCACCTCGGAGAGGGTCCGTACACCCTCCTGGATGCGCTCCGGCGGCGGATAGCAGTACGACAGGCGCATGGCCCGGCGGCCGTCGCCGTCGGCGTAGAAGCCGGTGCCTGGCACGTAGGCCACCCGCGCCTGGACCGCCCGGGGCAGCATGGCCTTCGAGTCCAGCCCCTCGGGCAGCGTCACCCATACGAAGAAGCCGCCGCCCGGCCGTGTCCACGACACCCCCGCGGGCATGTGCTGTTCGAGGGAGTCGAGCATCGCATCGCGCCGTTCCCGGTACATCTCCCGGAAGGCTTTCAGCTGCTCCTGCCACGGCTGGGTGCGCAGGTACCGGTCGACGGCGAGCTGGGCGAAAGCGGAGTGGGACAGCATCGCGCTCTCCGCGGCCAGCACCAGCTTGTCCCGCACCGCGGACGGCGCCAGCGCCCAGCCCACCCGCAGCCCCGGGGCCAGGGTCTTGGAGAACGAGCCCAGGTAGACGACGTCCGCGGGGGCGTCGGCGCGCAGGGCCCGCATCGGCTCGCCCTCCAGGTGCAAAAGCCCGTAGGGGTTGTCCTCCAGCACCAGCACCCCGGCCCGGCGGCACACCTCCAGGACGCGTAACCGCCGCTCGGCAGCCAGCGTGATCCCGGCCGGGTTCTGGAAGGTGGGCACCGTGTAGAACAGCTTCGCCGGCCGCCCGGCGCGCTCCAGCCGCGCGAACGTCTCCGCCAACGCCTCGGGCAGCACGCCCCGTTCATCCATGTCCACGTGGACGGCGCGAGCCTGGTACGCGGCGAACGTCCCCAACGCGGTGACGTACGTCGGGCCCTCTGTGACCACCGTGTCGCCCGGATCGAGGAACACTCGCGCGACCAGGTCCAGCGCCTGCTGCGAGCCGACGGTGACCACCACGTCATCCGGGTGGGCATCGATGCCCTCTTCCGCCATCACCGTGCAGATCGTCTCCCGCAGGCTCGGATCGCCCTGGGCGGATCCGTACTGCAGCGCGACCGGCCCGCGCTCCGTCACCAGGTCGGCCATCAACCCGGCGACGGCATCCATGGGCAAGGCACTCACATTGGGCATCCCGCCGGCCAGCGACACGATCTCGGGACGCGACGCCACCGCGAACAGGGCCCGCACCTCGGACGCGACCATCCCCGCCGCCCGCTCCGCGTAGTGACCGAGCCAGGGATCGGCACCCCGCCGGGATGGTTCATCAGGCTGCATTCGCGCGCTCCCTGTCCGTCACCACTGGAGGTCACAGACACTACTGGCCCGCGCTCGACCACCGCGCCCGAAGCGCCCGTCACCGCCGTTGCCCGGGACCGCGCCCGGCTCGAACGGGCGCTGCACCAACGGCCCGAGACATCGGCACTCGGGGCTTACTCGGTGCCGGTGTAGTCCAGGAAGTCGGCGACGGCGGGGATGCCGCGGCGGCGGGCGAGTTTCTTGCGCAGGTCTTCCAGCGTGCTGGTGCCGCGCGCGGAAGTGACGCCGCCCATCCGGTCGACCGCGTCGTGGGCGGTGGCCACGGCGGCGTCGACGTCGCCCAGGCTGAGGTGGGCTTCGGCGAGCCGGGCCAGGTAGATGGCGTGGCCGCGCGGGAAGGCGTCGCCGTTGTAGACCTCCTGGCTGGTGTGGACGGCGGAGGCTTCCAGGAAGTGGACGACGGCCCGCTTGGGGTTGCCAAGATTGAGGGCGGAGCTGCCGATGAGCTGGTGGGCCTCACCGAGGTTGTACCAGTACACGCACGGCAGATCGTCATCGATGGGTCCGGCGTGCTCGTAGGCGTCCAGGGCGGCGTTGGCGGACCGGTCGGCGGCCCGGGCGTCGCCGGCGTGCGCGTGGGCCCGGCACGCTCGGGCGTGCAGCATGGAGGTCAGGCGCGCTGATCCCGTCTTCGGAGCCTGCGACAGGGCGGCTTCGACGAGGTCGACCGCGCCGCGGGGGTCGCCGGTGGAGTAGTGCTGGATGGCCCAGAACGCGAGGGTGTTCGCTGCGACCACGGGATCGTCGGCGCTGGCGGCGGCCCGCAGGGCGGTGGAGTAGTGGCGTTCGGCGGCGGCCGCCTTCCCGCTGTCGTAGGCCGTCCAGCCCGCGCTGCGGGACGCCTCTGCCGCCGCCGCGAACAAGCGGCGCTCAACACCTTCGCCGAAGGACGCGTTTTTGAGGGTGGCCCTGATCATGCGGAGTTCGGTGCGGGCCGCGTCGTAGACGTCGCCGGAGCCGACGGTGTCATCGAGCCGGCGCAGGCTCTCCAGGCGCCGCTCGAAGTGGTCGGGGACATCCGCGCCGATCCGGCTGCCCGCAGTGGGGCCGGCCCCCGCCGGTGCGGCGGCGGACCATTGCGCCACGGTGGCGCCCAGGGTGACGGATGTGGTGATCAGAAACTTCCTGCGGTCCACCGGACCTCCTGTGATCTCCAGTGCCTGCACCGCTCCCGTGGTTGTCCACGGGAGGGTGAAGAGGGTGTGGTCCGGCAGGGCTAACAGCAGCCAGCCCGGCCAGCCGTGGGCGTGGATCGCCTCGGGCGGGATGCCTTCGAGCGCGGCCATGGCGAGCTGGGTGTGGTAGCTGGGCGCGTAGAGGCCCGCGATCCACCGCGAGGCCTTCTCCTTGCGGTACGCCATCTGCCCGTACCCCATGCGCTGGTGCTGCACGGCAACACGGAGCAGGTACGCCTCAGCGTTCGTCCCGCGCACGGCCAGCAGGTAGGCCAGCGGGTGGCGTTCGGCTGCGTCAGTGGTCACGGACCCATCCCTTTCGCGGGCGCGGGCGACACCAGTCTTCCGGCTCCCGGCGGGCGGGGGAAGGCCGCCCGAGGTGAACGGCAACCGGCGGCAACCACCCGCAACGGGCGGCAACGCCCCCGCTCTGTGTGGCAGTTCGCGCCTGCGGTGTCCTTGCACGGCTGCCCGACAGGGCCGCGCTTCGACGACGTGTCAGGAGGACCCGATGGCGACCACATTCCCCGCAGCCGTCACGGCGGCGCAGACCGGCCCCGGGCGGGCGGAAGTGCTTGACCAGGTCGCCCGGCTGGTCGACCTGGAGGAGTCCGCGATCGAGCAGATGCGGGCTGAGGCGCTGGGAGCGCCGACGCGCGGCGTCGTCGCGTACGGCGAGTACCAGTCCGGCGGCTGGTGGACCACGTCGCTGATGAACCACTCCGACTCCGGTGACCCGCACGACGTCGTCATCGGCGACGGACGCCCCCGGCCCACCTCCTTACTCAAGGAGATGCCGGCCACCGCGCAGTTCCTCCACTCGCTGGGGCTGAACTTCATGTACGTGCGCCTGGCCCGCCTGGAACCGCACTCCTACCTGTGGGAACACCGCGACTACGCGGAACTGCGCGACACCGGCCGGCACCGCCTGCACATCCCGCTCGTCACCAACCCCTCCGCCGTCCTGGTCACGGCGGGGGTCCGGGTCCACATGGCGGCCGGGGCGCTGTGGCGGCTGACGCCCTCGCAGGGCCACGGAGTCTGCAACACCACCGGCCCGGACCGGCTCCACCTGATCGCCGACGTCTACGCGGACGACGCCTATGAGGCGCTCGCCGCCCGCCCGCACCTGCGCGACGGGGACGCGACGGACCTGCCGGAGATGACGGAGGCGGAGCGGGCCGGGCTCCTGGAGAAGGCCGGACAGCTTGCGGAGCTCGGCTTCACCGGCGCGGCCGAACAGACGCTGCTGCGTGCCTTCTACACCTACGCGCTGCCGGAGGGCGGCGCGTACGACCTGATCGCCGACCTGCACGCCGCCCGCGGCGCGGACGCCGACGTGAGCCGGTGGCGGGCGGCGAAATCGCACCTGCTCGCTCGCCCCTGACCCCGGCCCCGATCCCTTCACCTGAGAGGACTCCGATGCCCACCGCCGTTCTTCCGCCCACCGAGCTGACTCCGCTGGAGGAGTTGGCTCACGCCCACCGGCCTGCGCAGCTCGCCGTGCTGGGCGACCTGGTCCAGGCACTGTCGGCCACCACGGCCGTGACGCACCTGCTGGTGCGCGGGTCGCTCGCCACCGGTACCGCAGACCGGTTATCCGACGTCGACCTGGTCGTTGGCGTCCGCGACGAGACGCTGCCCGCCCTGATGGACAGTCTGGACGCGCTGATGTCCACCACCTTCGGCACGCTGCTGCCCGGCTGGCGGGACACCATCGTCGGCAACCTGGGCGGCGCCGGGTTCGTCTACCTGCTGCCGCACGACGGCCACCTGCTCCAGCTCGATCTGTACCTGTGCCCGACCAGCGCGGTCGGGGCGCTGCGCCGCAGGATCGGCCCCCGCCTGCTGTGGCAGGGCCCCGGCGCCGACGACACCACCGACGCCGGCACCCAGCAGCGCACGGCGCAGGAACTCGCCCGGGTCGCACAGGCGCCGGCGGACTGCGGCCAGCTGCTGGTCCAGGCGATGGTGCTGCACGCGATGCTCCGCAAGCGCCTGGCCCGGGGCCAGCAGTACATCGCCTACGGCCTCCTGCACGACCTCAACGCCACCTGCCGGGACGTGATCCGCACCGCGCTGGTCCCGCACTCCCGGCACCACGGCTGGTACCACCTCCCGGACGAAGTCGGCCGGACCGCCACCGGCCGGGAGTGCCTGACCGAGCTGACCGAGGCGCTGACCAGCCCGCCGGTTCCCACCGTGGCGCAGGCCGACGACGCCCTGGAGCGCATCGTGCGCCTCGCGCAGCGGATCGCCCCGCACGCCACCGACTCGCTGACCAACGAGATCGCCGCGTACCGCGCCTACCAGCAGCACGAGGAAGGACTGGCATGACCCGCACCGACCACGCCACGGACCTGACCGTGGCCCTGTTCGCCGGGGTCGTCCCGCCGGACGGCGAGGAACCGTTAGCGGAGGCGGCTGGCGCCGCCCTGGCCCAAGCCGGGTACGCCCTGCGGCACGGCGGCTACAACGGGCTGATGGAGGCCGCCGCGCGCGGTGCCGCACCTCACGGAGCGCCGGTCACCGCGATCACGCTGGCCGACCGGCCCGATTGGGGAGCGCTCAACCCGTTCGTCACCACCACCGTGTACGCCCCGACCATGGGGGAGCGGCTGCACGCCTACCTCGATGACGCCGACCTGGTCGTCGCGATGGGCGGCGGCGTGGGCACGCTGCACGAACTCACCGCCGCCCTGTACTACGCCACCACGATCCGCTCCGTTCCCGTACGGCTGCTCGGGCCCACCGCGTGCCGCCTGAGCACGTTCCTGCGGGCCGAAGGCTGGCTGACCGAGAGCCCCACCCGGCCCCTGGGCTTCCTGCGAGAGCTCCCCGACGCCGAAGCGCTCACCGCCGACCTCAAGGCCCTCGCCGCCGGGCGGTGCGCGCCATGAACCCGCCTGCCACCGCCCCGTTCGCGGAGAGGATCGCCGCCGTCGCCTACCGGCCGGGCCCCTACCGGCTCCCTGACGGCGGCACGCTCGACAGCTACTTCGACCCCTATCGGCTGGCAGGAGACCCTCAGCTGCTGACGGAGACCGCGGCCGCGCTCGCGGAACTGCTGCCCGACGACACCGAGGCCCTGGCCGGTCCGGCGCTGGCCGGGGTCCCGCTGGTCACGGCGGTGTCCCTGCACACCGGTCTGCCCGCCGCGTTCCTGCGCCCGGCACCGAAGGATCACGGCACGTGGCAGCAGATCGAGGGCGCGGACCTGGGAGGCCGGCGGACCGTCCTGCTGGACGACACCGCCCGCAGCGGCACCAGCCTCCTGCGCAGCGCCCGCCTGTTGCGTATCGGCGGCGCGCTGGTTGGCACGGCCGTGTGCGTCCTGGACCGGGACGCGGGCGCCACCGCCCTGCTCGCCGACCACCACCTGGTCCTGCGCGCCCTGGTCCGAGACCCGGACGGTGCCCGGTGACGGACTCCCGCCAAGCGGCACTGTTCGACCTGGACGGGGTGCTGCTGGACAGTGCCGACGCGGTGCGCTCCACCCTCGCGGCGGTCGCCACCTGCGCTCTCGGGCGCCGTGTGACGCCGGGCGACCTTCCGCCCGGCGCGCTGCGCCGCCCCCGCATCGAGGTCCTGGCGCTCATGGACGTCGCTGATCCCGACGACGCGTGCGACCGCTGGTGGGACGGCGCCATGTCGGCTCACCCCGTGAAGCCGTTCCCCTGCGTGCTCTCGGGCCTGCTGGCCCTGCGTGCGCAGGGCACGGCCACCGGCGCGGTCACCCTCCAGGATCCCGACCGCCTGCGGTGGCTGCTGCCGCCGGCGGTGGCTGAACTGCTGGACGTCGTCATCACCCGCCAGGACACCCGGCCCAAACCGGCCCCGGATGGACTGCACGCCGCCCTGAGCCAGCTGGACGTCCCACCGGAGCGCGCGGTGTTCGTGGGGGACAGCCCCACCGACATGACCGCGGCCCGCGCCGCCGGAGTCGTCGCGCTCGGAGCCGTGTGGGGCTGGCACCCTCCCGCAGCTCTGCGCGCCGCCGGGGCCGATCACCTCCTGCCCGAGCCCGCCAGCATCGGGCCGTCCCTGCTGCACCACCTGCCCTTAATCGGCAGCGCGTGACCCAGCGCCACCACTACAGTGGAGGGGCGCCCCTACGGGCGCCCCTTTGCACTTCTGCACTCAGAGGACACAGGCGAATGCGCGTGATGCGGCGACGAGCGCCCGGCGTCGAGCTGGAGCACTGAGCGAGCGGTTCCCCCCTCCTCAGCCCCGACTCGCGGTCCGGCTCGGCGCGCACCCCATCACCCGCCACCCGTTTCCCGGACCTCTGAAAGCTGCCCCGATGCCTGTACCGCCCACCAGCGGCCGTCTGCAATGGACCGACGTCCCCACGCCCCTGCGCGCCCGCCTCGAAGACGCCCTCGGCGCACCCGTCACCGACACGGTCACCCCCTCTGGCGGCTTCGGCCACCAGCTCGCCGCCGCGCTCACCCTGGCCGACGGCACACGGGCCTTCGTCAAGGCGGCCCCCGACGACGACCCGCTGACCGCCGCCAACGTCCACGAGGCCGCCGTCCTCGGCTCGCTGCCGCCCGGCGCCCCGGCCCCGGACCTGCTGGGCATCCACCACGCCGCCGACTGGACCGCCGTCGTCATCGCCCACCTGGACGGCCCGCACCCCGACTTCTCCCCGGCCTCCGGCGACGCCGAACAGACCTGGGCGCTGCTGGACAAGCTCACCTCCAGCCCCGCCCCGGCCCCCTACGCCGCAGCGGTGAACGGCACGTCCTCCACTACGGCGGCCCTGCACGGCTGGGAGGAACTGCTCGCCGATCCGCCGGCCGACCTCGCCCCCGCCGCCCGCGACCGCCTGGGGCAGCTCGCCGAACTCGAGGCGGCCTGGCCCGGCCTCGCCCATGGCGACCGCATCGTCCACGGCGACCTGCGGGCCGACAACATGGTCCGCGACCACCACCTTGGCGTGACCTTCGTGGACTGGGCACACGCCACCACCGGTCCGGCCTGCATCGACGCGGCCTCCCTCGCCCCGCAGCTCATCCTCGCCGGACACGGGCCCGCCGACGTCGCCCGGCTGCTCCGCGATCATCCCGCCACCGCCAGCAGCCCCGAGGCCACCACCGCGTTCCTCGCCGCGCTCACCGGCCATTGGCACCGCAACGCCCGCCAGCCCGCACCTCCTGGCGCACCCGGACTGCGCGCCTACCAGCACCGTGCGGCGGCAGCCGGCCTCGCGCTCCTCAGCTGCCGCTTGAGCTGAAGCCGAGGCTGTCTCGCTCTCGTGTCAGTGGCCGGTCGGCCTCGTGTCAGCGGCGCGGCATCTCGTGTCAGCAGGGGGTCAGCCCAACCCACCCGATGTCGCGGACCTCGATCGCTCCGGCGTGCGGCATGAACTGGATCCAGCACCGCCGACCGAACGCTTCCCGGATCTCCTCCACGGAGCCCGGGTCGCGGACGTCGGGCCAGGCCCGAGGATCGAGTCGCGCGACTTCCACGAGCGCCATCACCTCCTGGCGGGCCTGGTCGTCCGGCAGTTGCGCCATGACCTCGATCGCGAGTTCCTCCACCACCACGCCGTACCGCATCCCGCGCACCCCCGTGTGATCGATTCGGGCAGCAGCGTACGAAGGAACCGCCGATCACGCTTGGGCCTGTGGATAACCCCGAATTGGGGCCGCAGGGCAGAGAGGGGTACAAGTACCGGTATGGCGCGTGAGCGGGTGCGGTGGCCGTCCGTGGTGGACCGGGCGCGGGAGATCGTGAACGGGTACGCGCCGATGAAGGTCACGCTGCGCCAGGTGATGTATCGCCTGGTCTCCGAGGGGACGCTGCCGCACACGGCGCCGATGTACCGCCGTCTGTCCGCGCAGCTGGCCAAGGCCCGCCGGGATGGCCGGTTCCCCGACCTGATCGACACCGTCCGGGAGGTCCACGTCCCGCCGGCCTGGACGGGCGCGGACGCGTTCCTCGCGGAGATGCCCGACTGGTTCCGCCTCGACCGCACCGAGGGCCAGGAGCACGCGCTGTACGTCGCTGCGGAGAAGGACACCCTTCGGCAGCAGTTGACGGGCTGGCTCGCCGACGCGGGCATCCCGGTCCTGGTGGTCCGCGGCTTCGGCTCCCAGTCGTACGCCGACGTCGTCCACGACCGCGTCACCGCCGACCCGCGCCCCGCCGTGCTCCTGGTGGTCGGCGACTTCGACTGCTCGGGCGAGGACATCGAGCGGGACTGGGTAGTGCGCACGGGCTGTTGGAGCCACACCGAGCGGGTGCTGCTGACCTACGAGCAGGTGCGCGCCTACGAGCTGCCCGCGACCGAGGGCAAGCGCGGCGATCCGAGGTGGCCGGCCTTCGCCCGCCGCTACGGCTTCGACCCCCGCCGCCCGGTGCAGTGGGAGGTGGAGGCGCTCGAGCCGGCCGAACTCCGGCGCCTGGTCCTCGCCGCCGTCGCCCCGTACATCGACCGCGACGTTCTCGCCCGGCAGATCGCCCGTGAGGAAGAGCAACGCCGCGCCCTGGCCGCCTTCCTGGACGGCTGGGACGCTGCGGGCGGGGGAGCACCCTCGTAGTGCTGTACGGGCGCGGGGGCGCTCAGGCGGGTGCCGGTGCCGGGCGCAGTGACGCGAGCGGGGAGCGCCGGCCTTTCTCCACCGCGCGCAGCTGCTCCCAGTCGACTTCGGGGTGGGCGGGGACGATCGCGTCGACGGAGGCGGTGGTGTAGAGCGCGACGTCGACGGCTCCGGCCCGGCTGGTGCCGAAGCGGACCTCGATCGACTGCGGGGAGCGGACCCAGCCGAGCCGCACCATGTGGTCGAACTCGACCCTGCGCACCCCAAGCCTGGCGGCGGCCTGCTCGGGCCCGAGCGGGGTGTCGGCGGCGACCAGGTCCGCCAGGTCCTCGCGGCGGCAGATCTCCGCGACCTGGCCGGGGTGGTGCAGCGTCCCGTCCGGGTTCGCGCTCAGGTCGACCAGCAGGCCGCGGTCGACGAACCGCCGCACCACGAAGGCCGTGACGTTCGCCTTCTCGCCGATCACGTTCGGGGTGCCGAGCGCTTCGGCGATTCGGTCCGCCGCTGCGCCGCCGCCGATCGGCGGGGACGGCATCGCGGCCCGGATGGCGTCGGCGTCCAGTGCCTCCACAGCGGCCCGGGACCACTGGTAGGACGACGCGTCCGGGTCGGGGATGAGGCCGGTGTGCCGGGCCCACCGGAAGGCCGCTGCGGGCACCTTCAGGCGCTTGGCGGCCTGGCTCGCGTCGTACTCGGTTCGTCGCATGAGATCACCTCTCGCTCGTTCGCCGGAAGCGGCGGGACAGAACATGACAGAACACACGAAAAGCTGTCAATGCCTCCTGGAAAAAGGCAAGTTGGACGGGCGGAGCTAGGACTGCGCCCGCGTGCGCGAAGGAAAATCACCGGCCCGGGTGCCGCTCCAGGCCGGGCCGGACCACAGTGGTCGGGGCCGACCACAGGCCCGACCATGAGGCCGACCACGCTGGTCGCGCCCCCGACCACAGCGCCGGACAGGGGCGTGTCCGAAGTGACACGCAATTCGAACAAGCGATCTAATGCCGGTATGGACGTGACCGACTTCCCCGACGACCTGGTGCAGACGCAAGCCGCTTGGAACGCCACCTACCAAGCACTCGCCGCACCACGCTCCCGCGACACCACAGCCCTGCGCCGCCGCCTGCTGCGCCTGTCCGTACGGCTGTGGTGGCACCCCTACTGGGAGACCGTCCCCTCGGTGCCGGCGGCACGGTCCGAGCTGCGCCACCTCGCCCGCACCCACGGAGCCGTCCGGGCCGCGTGACCGGCCGCCCCAGTCGACCAGGAGCACGAGGTTGCGCTGGGGGTTGCGCCTATCTGTTGCGCTGGAGGTTGCGCCAAGGGTTGCGCTAGGTGTTGCGCGGCCCGCAGGACCGGCCCTCTGTCCGCGCAGGTCACCGCATCGTTTTGCCGTGGTCGGATCGCTGACATCCCCGTTGCGGCTGCTCTGCCCATGTCCCTTGGCTGAAGTGAAAGAGGAAGGGAGGGGCGGGATGGGCGGCGCGGCCGCGGCCGGGGATCGGGGCGCGTTCAGCCGGTTGCGCGTCGGCCGGGGTCGCCGCGCCCGGCCGCCGTCAGCGCGGCGGCGGCGTCAGGCGGGGGACGTCGGCGGGGGAGAGGTCGGGGCGGGCGCGGTGCCAGCGTGCGGGATGCCGCCACCGGCCGGAGGCGTCGCGGGCGACGTCGACGCCGACTTCCACCACCAGCTCGGGTTCCACCAGGGTGACGACCAGCTTTTCCTGGCTGCCCCACCCGGCGGAGAACGACCAGCCTGTCCACGGATGACCGCGCTGTCCTCGAGCGAGCAGGCCGGCGACCGCAGCACCTGCCACCCGGGCGAGGGTGGTGGTGCGGCCGACGTACTGAAGGCGGCCTTCGGTGTCGTACCTGCCGAGCAGCAGCGTGCGGGGAGCTGCCAGGGAGCCGGTGACCGCGCCGACGATCGCCTCGCTGGTCTCGCGGACCTTGTATTTCTCCCACCCCCTCACCGACGGCTTGTAGGCGCCGTCGAGCCTTTTGAAGACCACGCCCTCCATCCCGACCGACGCCCACGTCAGCCACTCGCGCACGACGTTGGCCTCGGTGGTCGACGGGCACAGCGCCCATGGCGCGGTGAGTCGGCGGGCGGCAAACACCGATTCCAGTGCGGCCCTGCGCCGCCGGTAGGGCCAGGAGGTTGTGTCCGTCCCGGACAGCCGCAGCAGATCGAACGCGACGAAGTGGGCCGGCCACTCCTCCGCCGCCCGGAGCGCCCCGGCACCACGTCGGGCAAGCCGGTTCTGTAGCTGCTCGAACGCGAGGCGGCCCGCGGCGTCCCATACGACCAGCTCGCCGTCCAGCGCGGTCGCGTCCGGCAGCTGCACGGCCCTGGCCACGACCTCCGGAAACGACGGCCCCATTGCGGTGCCGCGCCTCGAGCGCAAGGCCACCTGGCCCGCGTCGACGGAGATGAGAGCCCGAAATCCGTCCCACTTCGGCTCCGCAGCACAGCCAGGCCGCAGATCGGGCACGGACACGGGGGTGGTCAGCATCGGCTCCGGTAGCGTCCAGGTCACCTCCCATCCCTTCCACCCGCCGTGTCCGCCACCCGAGTGGCTGCGCATCGCCCGGCGAGCGACGTACAACTCCGCTCGCCAACGGCATACGGCATGAGGGCCCCGGCCGCACCTCCTGAGGGCCTGGGCATACTGCTGGCCATGACGACCCCGCTCCGTACCCGCGTATACGTGATGACCGTCGCGGTGCTGGTGTCCGTGGCGGGCAGCGGAGCCTGCCTCGGCTTCGTCCTGGACGGCTGGGTGGGCGCCGTGGTGGGCGCGACTACCACCAGCCTGGGCGCGGGATTCGGCATGCTTGTCCGCCCGCGGCCCGCGGTGACTTCCGTCCAGGCCGTCAGCGGCGACGGCTATGCGGAAGGGATCGCCGACACTGTCCTGTTGAGCATCTCGATGTACGAGGCAGCGGTCTTCCCACTGACCCCTGACGGGGTGAGCGATGAGGAGCAGGAGGCCCGTCGCACCGTCGCGTACCGGCTCTCCGCCTACGACGGTCTGCCCCGTTCCGTTCGCGTGTCGGCGGCCGCCGCGTTGGAGGTTCTTGATGACAGAGTGGACGCCGAACGTGCCCGCGCTGCCGTGAAGGAACTGTCGCTCGCGGTATATGAGTGCCGCAGCGGCCGTTCTCTGCTGGGTGATGTCACCGACTCCAGCAGCGGGTAGAGATCACCTGGTTTCTAGTGTGATGCGCCAGAAATCCTGAGGGTTAGTACGTACCCTGTTGGTATGTCGCATCCAGGGCCTTCTGCTGTGGAGATCACGCTGTCCGAGGACGAGCGCGTCGAGTTGGTGCGCCGGACGAAGATGCCGCACCGGCGCTCGGCCGAGAAGGCCCGCATCATCCTGGCGTGTGCGGACGGCATGTCAAACGCGGGTGTCGCACGGCTCGTCGGTGTCCAGGCCAAGACGGTCGGCAAGTGGCGTCGGGCATTCGCCGCAGAGCGGATGGCTGGGCTTGAGGACGCTGGCCGGATTGGCCGGCCGAAGGCCGACCTGATCCTCGACGATGCTGAGCGCAGACAGCTGCAGCAGTGGGCGCGACAGGCCAAAACCGCCCAGTTCCTCGCATTACGGGCCAAGATCGTGCTGCGCTGCGCGGAGGGCGGGACGAACCAGCAGGCCGCGGTCGACCTCGGCATCGACAGGTCGACCGTGGACCGCTGGCGGGCCCGGTTCATCGCAAAACGCCTCGACGGTCTGCACGACGAGCCGCGCTCCGGGCGGCCGCCTTCGATCCTCCTCGACCAGGTCGAGGAGGTCGTCGTGGCCACCCTAGAGTCGGTCCCGGACCGGGACACGCACTGGTCACGGGCCTCGATGGCCCAGCGCACCGGCCTGTCGAAGTCGACGATCGGGCGGATCTGGAAGCGGTTCGACCTCAAACCCCACCTGCAGGACTCCTTCAAGCTGTCCACCGATCCGCAGTTCGTCGCCAAGGTCGTCGACGTTGTCGGCCTGTACCACCACCCGCCCGAGAAGGCGGTCGTGCTCTGCGTGGACGAGAAGAGCCAGATCCAGGCGCTGGCCCGGTCCCAGCTGGTGCTGCCGATGATGCCGGGCATGCCCGAACGCCGCACCCACGACTATCTGAGGCACGGCATCACCAGCCTGTTCGCCGCCTTCAACATCGCCGACGGCACCGTCATATCGGCACTGCACCGCCGCCACCGGGCTATCGAGTTCAAGAAATTCCTGATCCGGATCGACAAGGCGGTGCCCGCCGGGCTCGACGTGCACCTCGTCTGTGACAACTACGCCACCCACAACACCGCCGAGATCAGGACGTGGCTCGGCAAACACCCCCGCTTCCACATCCATTTCACCCCCACCGGCTCCTCTTGGATGAACCAGGTGGAGCGGTGGTTCGGCCTGCTCACCGACAAGCTCATCCGCCGCGGCGTCCACACCTCCGTGAAGGCACTGGAGGACGACATCACGGCGTGGATCGACACCTGGAACGAGAACCCGCGGCCCTTCACCTGGACCAAAACAGCCGACGAGATCCTCAACTCCCTCGCCGACTACCTCACCAAGGTCGGAACCACCGGCCAGAAAACAGAGCAGAGCTAACCCTCAGGATTTATGGCGCATCACACTAGTGCCGGATCAGGCAACGTTCGCCCTGTTGTTGACGAGCCGTCGGGATGGTGATCCGGGCGGCCCGTTGTGCGTCATGCTGAGCGGATGGCTGAGCGTGTCCGGGTCCGCGAGATCGATGACGACGACGGGCAGCGGCTGCTGCGGATCATCCGCCGGGGCGCCGGGTCGGTGGTGACCTGGAGGCGGGCCCAGATGGTGCTGTTATCGGCCCAGCGCATGGACGTTGCCAAGATAGCCGAGGTGACGTTTACCAGCCCGGACCGGGTCCGGGACGTGATCCACAACTTCAACTCTGACGGCTTCGCCTCGCTCTACCCGAAGTACAAGGGCGGCCGGCCCAAGACGTTCACGCTGCCCGAGCGGCGCGAGATCAAGAAGATCGCCAAGTCCAGGCCGGTCGAGCACGGCCTGCCGTTCTCGACCTGGAGCCTGGTCAAGCTGGCCGACTTCCTGGTCGCCGAGGGGGTGGTCGACGACATCAGCCACGAGGGCCTGCGCATCCTGCTCCGCGAGGAAGGCGTCACCTTTCAGCGCCTGAAGACCTGGAAGACTTCGAAGGATCCCGACTACGCGGTCAAAAAGGCCCGCGTCGAGCATCTCTACGCCATCGCCGACGGCGAGGTCCTGCCTGAGCCCGGCGAACCCGAGGTCGTGTTCTGCCTGGACGAGTTCGGGCCGCTCAACCTTCAGCCCCACCCTGGCCGCCAGTGGGCTGAACACGGCGGGAAGCAAAAGGGCCCCGACCGCGAACCCCGACGGCGACGCCGCGCGACCTACACCCGCCCGCATGGGGTCCGGCACCTCTTCGCCGCCTACGACCTGGGCAAGGACCAGCTCTACGGCCATATCAAGAAGACCAAGAACCGCTCCAAGTTCCTGGAGTTCTGCCGCTACCTGCGCTCCCTCCACCCAGCCAGCACGCGCATCGCGATCATCTGTGACAACTACTCCCCGCACCTGACCACCAAGCGCTGCCAGCGGGTCGGGACCTGGGCCGCGGTGAACAACGTGGAGATCGCTTACACCCCGACCAACAGCTCCTGGCTCAACCGGATCGAGGCCCAGTTCACCGCCCTGCGCTATTTCGCCCTCGACGGCACCGACCACCCCAGCCACACGGCCCAGGGCAGCATGATCCGCCGCTACATCATCTGGCGGAACAAGAACGCCGCCGACAAGCGCCTCAAAGCCCTCGTGAGCAGAGCGAACGCCGCCTGTCCCGCTACGGCAGACGGCATCACCACAGGTGCAGGAAGTCCCGCACGTCGTCATAGCCGTCGAGGGCGCGGCCGTCCACGTCCGTCGGCTCTACCTCAGCCCGCGCCGCCAGCGACTCCGCCAGGGCCAGGGCTCCATCGCTGAGACGGCCGAAGCGTCGAGCGGTGTGTCCCAGGCACAGGCCGGCCAGCCCCAGCAGCGGACTCCCCGGCACAGCCCGCGTCCCGACCTGCACGCACCAGAACTCGACGAAGTCCGCGTCGTCGTCGTTCAACGCGGTCCCGACCAGAACTCCCGCCGCCTCACCCTCTGCGGAGCGGTCACGAAGAGCCCGCTCCAACGTCTCAACCACCACCGCGTGAGGCAGCGCAGGAGGGTTCTCGAAGCTCAGATGGGAATGCACCCCGCGAGACTACGCGGCATGCATTCAAGAGGTGCCTGCCGCCGCCCCACCCCCGTCGCGACGCCCGGCACGCACTCTTGCGTCTCCGATCGCACAGCGTCTCGAACCAGCTCCGCAGGTCGTCCATCGTGGGGTCGCCGATCGACTTTTCGGGCTCCCGGGGGCACATCCGGGAGGCGACGACGGGCGCGGAACTCAGGCGTCGATGCGGCTGTCATCCTCCGAGCGAGGCGGCAGGCGATCGGCGGTGTGTTCAACCGCCTTGCCCTTGCGTCGGCGGCGAGCACGCCGGACGAGCCAACCTCCACCCGTCACGAGTCCCGTAGCGACGAGAGACCCAATCGTCTCGCTCAGCGCACCCTGGCCGATGACGCCCCAGGGAAGCGTGGACACCCACATGACTACCGTCCTTCTGATCGACAACGCGTACTGATTCAGGGTGCGTTGGTGTAGGGCGGCTCGGACGCGGGCGGACGATGAGCAGTATCGTCGGACAGTATCGGACGGAATCAGACAAGGATGGGCGGGAGAACAAGTCGTGCCGGCGCTGAAGCGACCAGAGCTGCCCGAGGGGCCGAAGAAGCAGCTGAACGCTGCACTTCACGACCTGCACTTTCGAGCGGGACTACCGTCAGTGCGAACTCTTGTCGACCGAATAGGCGGCGATGCCGTAGCAGGCAGGAGTCGCATCCACGACGCCTTCACTGGTCAGCGCGTGGCCGACTGGGGGCTCATCCAGGTCTTGGTAGAAGCCTTGGCACGGACAATCCCCGGGGCGGATTCGAATACCGAGGAGCGCCGCCTTCACAAGCTTTGGATGGCTGCGTCCGGGGAGGTCGATACAAACGGAAGCGGCCCGGTCACCTTGAAGGCATCGGCGCCTGCCGAAGGGAACCACGGACCGGGTCGCCCTCTCCTGGCCATGCGACTGGAGTGGGCGCATCCGGGCCTCATGGATCTGGGTACCCGCCGACGCATCCGAGGCATCCTGCGCACGGCACTGGACGATATCGGGCAACCTAGCCAGGGGAGACATCGGGAAGATAGCAGCGCAGGCGCGACCATAACCCTGGAGTGTCGGCACGAGCGCCCCGGCTTGACAGTGGCCACGTTCTTGGCTGCGGTCGATGATGACGTGAGGCAACTCATCCCGCGGGATCCGTGGGCTGCCCCGGTCAGGCTGAGATTTTTGGCGCACTTCGATGCAGCTGTAACGGCTGCCCAGGTCATGGCTGACCTCAACGCCTACTGGGCGACACCCGAGTTGGATGAACACTGGCAGGAGACCAACGGACGTAAGACACGCTTCGGACCCCGCGTCGCAGCCATAGTCCACGGAATCGACCTCATGGCTAGCGAAGACTTTACTGGGAAGTGGCAGGAATTCTCGCTGGCCACGGAAGGCGGCCAGGGCTCAGGTGGGTTCTGGCTCCGCACGCAGCGCCCAGCGTCAAACGGCGACCCCTGGAGCACTCCCTCCGACGACTAGTACCGCATCAGGCGCTGTTGTCGACAGGGCGAACGTTGCCTGATGCGGCACTAGGCCCGATTGCCCAGCACGCACGGCGGGCCGCAGACCTCGCCCGTTCGAGGGAACTGACGGCTGGTGCCTTCGGCCGGTGCGCTCGCACCGGTTAGCATCCTGCCCGGCTAGGGCGTACTGCCGATCACCGCCCGCTTCCGGAGCCACGCCGCCGGACGCGGGGGTCAAGGTCCTGCGGGGCCCGCTCCTTTCCCGTTCTGCGTTCCGTCGTGTCCACGGCAGTCGTACGAGCCGGGGCCGGGGGCGTGGCCCGGCTCGGCAGAGGAGTACGTCATGCCGAAGAACCAGTCCACCGCCGCGCAGAGCGCCCGCAGGGCGAGCCGGAGCGGGGAGAAGTACACCGAAGCCCTGCGCCGCGCGGCGGCCGACGATGCGCCAGCCGCACCTCATGTCCTGCGGTTCCTGGCGGAGCGCTCGGGGAACCTTCACTACCTGGCCGGCGGGATCGCGGCGGCCTGGGCGCACAGCGGACAGCGAGTCCTGCTCCTCGAGGAAGCCGAGGACTACTGGCGCTGGACCATGAACGGCGTGTTCGACCGCCGCAGCCGCGGCCGGGGCCGCCGCAAGAAGGAGATCGAGCCGGCCGCCCCGCCGGAGCCGACGACCAGCACGCTGTGGGCCTCACCGGACGGCCCCGGCGTCCTGGCGCACCACACCTGCATGTGGGAGGTCCGCCACCCCTCGCGGGAGAGTGACCGCGGCTTGCCCCGCACCGACCGCAGCCCGCTCGCGGCGGCGGTGACCGACGCCCTCGACGCCTACGACGTGATCGTCCTCATGCCGAGGTACTGGTCCTACCCCGACCGGGAGAACGCGACAGCGCACGTCGTTCTCGGGGAGATCGACATCTTCCCGCACACCGACTGCAGGACCGCGCTCCCGGGTCCCAGGGGCGAAGAGATGGGTGTCCCGCTGAGCCCCGAGCAGAGCGCTGCAGTTCTGCGCGAGCGCTGTCTGGGCTTCCTCTTCGGATCCCCTCATCGGCCCATCCATCTGGACGGAGTGATCTGGCAGTCGAACGGCGAACTGCCCGTCGACGCGGACTACCTGGCGGGCGTCGACCGGGACATGAACCGCGCCGGACTGTGCCCCCTTGGCTGGGCAATCTCCGAGCGCTGGCCTTCCCCGCACCGGGAGCTCCCCGAGCCCGACCGGCTGAAGGACCTCAGCTTCGTCCAGCGGTACCAGCCCATCGCGGGGCGCCTGCGCACGGCGCTGGACGCCCGTCCCGCCCGCAGGAACTGACGCGACAGGGCTGGCCCGCACCGCGACTTGTGGACCAGCCCTTCGAGGCTCTTGGTCGTACTGCCGGCACTGGCCGTGCCCGCACCGTCGCCGCATTCTCACTGACGGCCGGGCTGTCGGTGCTCACCCGTACCCTGTCGCCCAAGCACGTGCGACAGGAGGGCAATGTGGCCCGCAACGGGATCAATAAACGCGAGCTGAACAAGCTCACGGACAACCTTGCGAAGGAGACCAAGAAGAGCCTGGAGCGCGCCCAACGACGGCACCCTGCTCGTATGTCTGCACAGCTCGATGTCAACGTCAGCGCGGTTTCCGGCGGTGAGCTGACCGAGAGCAGCGGCTATCTGGCCCGGTTGCTGCTCATGCTGGACACCCGGAGCGGGCGTGGCGCCAGCCTGGCGCAGATCGAGCAGGAATTTCAGGAGGACCTGGCTCCCCTCGCTCTTCAATTGGAACAGCGAGGCCTGGTGAGGGCCTTGCGGGCCGGGTCCGGCCTCTATGCCATCCACCTCAGCGATGAGGGCCTGGTCGAGGTGCACCGGCTGAAAGAGCTGCAGAAGAACCGTGCTGCCCGCTTGCGGCACACCATGGACGCCTTCCACCGGTGGCTGTTCGGCACCGTAGGCGACCGCGAGCCCATCAACCCGGTGCTGTTCCTTGACACACCTTGGTCGTTCTTCGCCGGGGCCGTGATCACAGAATCCGAGCTGCACGAAGCGCTCGGCTACCTGTCTGAGCACCAGCTGATCGAGTACATCGAAACCGAACCCGTCACCGTCGCCATCACACCTCAGGGCGTCAGCTGCGCCCTGGCAGGAGGAAGCGTGCAAGACCACGTCAACCGGCAGCGCCCCGGCACCACCTACAACAACTTCCTGCCGAACGCGCAGGGCGTCATCATCGGCGAGCAGCAGAACGTCACCCAGAACAACACCGCCGGCATCGACCCGAGCGAGTTCATTCGGCTGGCCGGTTACGTCGGCCAGATCAGCAACACCCTGGGCATGCCCGAGACGGACCGCGTGGAACTGGAGCGCGTCGCCCAGGAGCTCCATGCCGAAGCGACGTCGCCGGCCCCCGAGCCGGGCCGGATGAGGCAGTTCGCGACCCAGGTCAAGGACATGCTGGTGGGAGCCGGAGCGACGGCGGCCGCTCAGGTCGGCATTCAGATGGCTGAGCAGGCCCTGGGCACGCTCGTGTAGCGCCTTGCGTCACAGGACGGAGTCCCGGGAGATCAGGCATGGTGCCCGGGGCTCCGGCTGTGTGAGCGTTCAAGGCGGTCGATCGTCGGGACGCGGGCCCAGTAGTCTCCGGCCATGGGAGATGCGGTCAAACCGGAAACGCTGCGCTCCGCTATAGCCAGCGCTGTAGCCGAGTTGAAGTCCTACGAGGTTCCGGCTGAGTGCGTGCGTCTGGGGCTCGCGCCGGGTGAAGAAGACGAAGCCTTCAGGAGCAAGTTCCGCTACGTTCTCACGCGCCTGCGTCCGCTGGCCGTGCCGGAACTGACCACCGTGGCCCGCAAGGTGGTGGACGAGTACGACGTTCCAGCGCTGGAGCAGATTCTCGCGTCGCTGGGTATGACCGGAGTCGACGGCGAGTTCAAGAACCTGATCTTCGCGGCCAACGGCCCCAAGCCCGACATCGTCCTGCGCGACGCCGTCAGTAACCGCCTGGAGATCGTCCGCAACGCCGAATACTGCCTGACGTACACCCGACCTCTCGACGCCGCCGGCCTGTCGTGGGCAGCCCTCGTCGACTGGTGGCAGCGGACGCATCCGACGGGGCACAAGGATCAGCCGTCTGCCTCCCAGGCGTTGTGTGCACGGCTTGCGGAGTCGCTTGCGTCCCCGCCGGAAGAGGTCCTCTTCCACACCTACGCGGCGTTGTACTTCCGGGAGGGAGGACATGCACTGCCCGCCCTGATCCCGCAGGTGTACCTCCACTACGACCCCTATACGGCGAAGCGCCGTGCCGAGCCGGGCCCTCTCGCTCGGCAGCGCATGGACTTCCTCCTGTTGCTGCCGAACCGAGTGCGCGTGGTCCTGGAGGTCGATGGCCAACAGCACTACTCAGTCGACGGCAAAGCGAGCCCACAGCTCTACGCCCAGATGGTGTCGGAGGACCGGCAGCTGAGCCTTTCCGGCTACGACGTCTACCGCTTTGGCGGCCATGAACTGGACCGGAACAACGGCCCGCGCATAGTCGCAGGCTTCTTCCGGGAGCTCTTCCAGCGCTACGACATTCTGCTACCGCCCTCAGTCACCGACTGATAGCCAGCAGCGCGGGCAAGCCGTGAGGGAAGAACGTGCTGGGCCCGTGCGCTCCTCACGCACGGGCCAGATCATGCCCAGCTCATTCCCAGTTTCCGCAGTGCCTCCAGTTGCTCTTGGGTGAGCTTGTCCCGCCTCGCGCGCGCGTTCGATGTCCATACGCCCAGCTTCACGACCACCGGCTCCGCCTCGCCGTCGACCGTGATCTCTTCGCTGTGGCCCCTCGGCACCGGCCGGTCCGCGCCTTCCCGTTCCACCCACTGCGCGAGCGCCGCCAGGCCCCGCTGGAACGCCTGCGATGCCTTGCCCTGCCCCTTCGTCGCACCCTTGGAGGCCGGTGCGGGAGACGGCGCCTCCACGGGCGTGACGCCCAACTGGGACAGCCGCTCCTGCTGCTCGGGCAGGAGCCGCGCCCAGATGGCCGGCTGGGCCTGCTGCTGGAGCCACTTGCCGATGTCGTCGCCGTCCATCAGCACGCCGGGTGCGATGTCGGGCAGTTGTCCGTCGGCGTCGACCAGGTCGGCGAGCACCCGGTAGTGGCGCTGCCAGTCCAGCGGCCACGGGCAGTCCCAGTCCGGGTCGATCTCCGTCAGCTGCGCCGCGCGCACGGCGGCCCGCTCCGGGTCCTTGCCCAGGCCGTTCTTCGCGCCCTTCCGCCGGAGGTTGGCCATGTGCTGCCCGACGGGCACCATCGCCTCGCCCTCGCCCCACACCGCGTCCTGACGCGGCGCGAGGTGCCCGGTCGCCCGCCGGTAGGACCGCAGCGCGGCGAGCTTGGCCTCCCACGCTTCCTCGCCCGGCTCCCAGACCATCCCGGCCTCCGGCGCGTCCAGGAGGACCTTGCGCCGCTCCTCCAGCTCACCGGCTCGCAGCGCCTTCCTCTGCTGGTGGACCCATCGGCCAAGCGGGAAATCCTTCGTGACCCCCACTTCCACCTCGACGTCGTAGGGCACGGCGTAGACCCCGGTGATCTCGTTCTCCTTCCGCCAGCGCAGCAGCGCCTGGTAGCCCTCCAGCCAGACCAGCGACTCCGGCCGGTAGACCCGGGTGCGCAGAAACGCGGCGATCGTCGCCGCGTCCCGGGGAGAGGAGAAGTGGAGCAGGGCCGACTCGGCAGCGGCGTCGGTGTCGTCCTGCTCCTGGTCCCCGCCGTCGCCCTCGCCGCCAGCCCCGACGATCTGACCGTCCTCATCGCGCTGGAGGTGGACCTTGCGCTTGCCGCTGGTGAGCGCGCGGGAGGCGAGCTGCTCGACCAGGCGCTCATCATGCGAGCGGAGACCCTGGAGGACCGCTACAAGAGGGCGGAAGCTGGCGGAGGCGACCATGTCCGTCGGGTCCTCGCCGGGCTCCAGGAACACCGGCACGATGATCCTGGCCACCTTCGTGGAGCCGTCCTTGTTGAGCCGGAGCGCGCGACCGATGTTCTGCACGATCTCCACCTGCGAGCCGCGGGTGTCCGCGAAGCACACGGCCTCGACTCCCCGCTCGCCGGTGATGTCCACGCCCTCCCCGAGCACGCGAACGCTGGCGAGGAAGGCGCGGTGCACCCGGCGCCCGGCAGCGTCGATGCCGTTGGCGAACTGCCTGATGACCTCGCGCCGCTCGGTCACGAGGTGGTCGCCGCACAGCCACGCCGCCCACACCCGGTCCGGCGGGACGTGTCGGCCGGCCTCGAGCTCGTAGAACTCCGCGTCGATGGAGGACTTCGGCAGCTTGTCGGCGGTGGCCAGGTCGTCGTCGGTGGCGTCGTTGACGTACAGCTCGGCAGCGGTCTCCGGCAGCTTCTCCGCGAACGCGGCGGCCTCCTCCACCTTCTGGTGGAACGTCATGACGGTCTTGAGGTTCCACTTCGCCGCGTGCTCCAGGAGCGCGGTCTGCAGGAGCGCCAGGCGCCGGCCGCGCCGGGCTTCCTCCGACTCACCGACGACGGGGGAGGGGTCGCGGATCTCCAGGACGTCGATCTCGAACCCGGCGAGGATCTCCCGCTCGATCGCCTCCGAGAGCCCGAGCTCTGCGAGCCACGTGCCGTACGTGCCCTCCGGATCATCGGCCATGGTCGCGATCTCCGCCTCCTGGCCCTCCGCGCCCTTCTGCGGGCGGGCCGCGGCAAGGATGCGCGGGGTCGCGGTCAGGTACAGCCGGAAGTCCGCCGGGATCCGCTGGTTGTCATGGATCGCCGCCCACGGACGGCCAAGATCACCAGCGGTTCCGTGAGCCTCATCCACGATCGCGAGGTCGAAGCCCGCCATGCGCTGGCCGTAGAGCCGCTCTCCGCCCGCCAGAGCGGCCTCCAGCGGCCCGCGAACCTTCCGTTGGCCCTCGGGTGCGTCGATGTCCTCGCGGTCCACCAGGGAGGCGTACGTGGCGAACACGACGACCGGCCCGGACCCGGCCCACAGGGCGAGCTGGATCGGGTTGGTGGTGGTGCGCACCCTCAGTTCCTTCAGCACCGGGTCGTTCTCCAGCGAGCACACCGCGACCATCGGCGCCCGGTGACCGACCAGCCGCCACGCCTGGGCGGTCTGCGCGAGCAGGTCCAGGGTGGGCACGGTCACGAGGATCCGGCCGTCCGCGAACGACTCCAGTGCGCACGCAGCGGCCGTGATCGTCTTGCCCGAACCGGTCGCTGACACGATCGTGCCCCGGGCACCCTGCGGGGGCACAGATGACCTTGCAGGGAATCCCACCCACCTGCGAAACGCGGAGCGCTGATCGACCTGGTGTTCCTTGAGCTGAATTGCTGACATTTCCATGCCTCCCCGAGCGGTCAATTCCTGTGGTCTTTCAGAGGGCCGCGTGCGGAATGCACGCCGCGCCCAAGTCGTTCCAGATCGACGCATCCGCCTTGTGCCAGCCGCCCGGCTTTCCATCCTTGAACGGCGGCTTGTCGTCCGGGTCGTAGTGCCCGGCATCGAGCGTGCAGACCACGACATCCCCGTCTGCGTTCCGGGTCCGGGCCGTGCACAGACCGCCGGCCTCACCCAGCGCCTCCAGGACCTGGCGGCGCGCCGTGGTGTGCGGATGGGTGCCCGGCAGCACGTTCTCCCGGACGAACCTCTCCAGCCGCACCAGGTCGGCCCGCTCACGTTGCCTCACGTCAGCGATGTGTACGGCCAGTTCAGCGGCACCGGCCGACCGGCCCCCGCGCCGGGACCACTCCCGGTCCGCGATGCCCACCAAGGCCTCGCTCACGGCCGTCACGCCGTCATCCCAGCCGTCCTCGAACTCGGGGCCACGGGAGCGCGGCGCCATGCCGCCCAGCTCCACCACCTGGCACTGCGCCCCGGCGACCGCCCTGGCCTCCAGCGCGGCCACCAGGTCGTCCGCCTCACTCGCGGGCACTCCCTGCGCCTCCAGGAGCGCGAACACCTTCAACCGGGCGTTCACGCCCGCCGTCTGGTACTGCGTCACCCGGCGCACAGAATCGCTGCTCAGCGCGGGATCGGGTCCGGTAGATTCGTGGTGACCGGTCATCTGCGGTCGTTCCTCTCGGAATTCCGGGGAGTCCCCGGAAGGTTGGGGGGCCCGTGTTTCCGCCAACGGTACATGCTGCATCAACCTGATGCACACGGTACGCTGGAACCCACACGAACGAGCGACCCCCACCCCTTGTAGCCAGCCCGGCCCGCGACAGCGGGCCCCAAGGTTCTGGAGGCGCAGCCGGAAGGACCGTCAGGCGGGGGAGCGCAGCGAACCCGCCCGGGAGTGCGGAGCACTCCCCAACTC
>NZ_JBIAPF010000025.1:0-47853 GCF_042888135.1 Streptomyces sp. NPDC003247 | reverse complement strand
CTCGTCGCCGGCGTGGCCACCGTCTCGACGCTCACCACCGGCTACGCGGCCCTCGCCGTGCTGCTGGCAGTCGGCCCGCTGCTCACCCTGGCACTTCGCCAGGGCCCGCCACACGCCCGGGCGGGCGGCTGAAACCCGACTGAGGACTACGCGGTCCTCGGCCGGCGGCCTGCTGCCTCTTCCTCCGCGGCTGCCGAGCCGGAACTGGACCGACGCGGAGCTTGCTTTCGCGTTCCCTACGGCGGCGGCCAGGCCGGCGGCGACGCGTCCGTGTCGGTCCCGCGCGGCCGTATCGGTGCGGGCATCGACGACAGCGTCCGAATGGCGCGGACCTCGCGCGCCTCGTGAGGCGATCCGCTCCTGTCCGGGGGCGGTTACCGCCCCGGCTGTGCCTGGCCCACGGTCGTGGGGTCCGCGAGGACACGGTCGCGGGCGGTCCGCACCGCTCCGTGGAGCGCGGCAGGGCGGCCCAGGGTGCCGGGGGTGACGGTGATCCGGGCGTCGGGGAAGGCGGTGCGGCGGGGTGCGAGCCGGGCGTCGATTCCCGGGGTGAGCCACGGTGCCCAGTCGGCGAGGTGTCCGCCGAGGATGATCTCGCCCGCGTCGGTGACGCCGACGATCGACTGGATCGCCGCGCCGAGCGCGTGCCCGGCGCGGTCCAGTGCCGCGAGGGCGGCCGGCTCGCCGGCCCGCAGGCGCCGCCCGAGTTCGGTCACCGCACGGGCCCGCCCGGGCGGCCCGCCGCCGGGTTCCGAGAGCCCGGCGGCATCGCACACCGCGCCCGCGCCGATGTAGAGGGACAGACAGCCGTACGCGCCGCACCGGCAGCGCGGCCCGTCGAACGCGACGGGAAGGTGACCCAGTTCCCCGGCCAGACCGTGACTGCCGGGATGGACCCGGCCGTCGACGAGGAGCGCGCCGGCGACCCCCGAATCGGACTTGACGAAGGCGACGGTGCCGGCGGCGGCTCCCGGCCGGGCGGCAGCCAGAAGGTGGTACTCGGCGAGCGCCGCCATGTCGGCGTCGTTGACCACATCGACGGGACAGCCGAGACCGGGCAGTCGTTCGGCCACGAGCGCGGCGAGCGGGGGCCCTGCGTCATCCACCCCGGTGAGCGTGATTCCGGCGGAGGGCACCGGTGCGGCGAGGGCGATGACCAGGCCGCCCGGGTGGACGCCCGGGGCGGGGGGCGCAGCCTCGGTGACGGCGTCGCGGACGGCGTCGGCCAGGCGTTCGCGAGGATCGAAGGGGCTCGGCCCCGGGCGCCGTACGACCTCCACCGGATCCCCCGCGAGACCGGATGTCACCACGTCGATCCGGTCCCATGTCACATGGGCCGCGATGATCCGCACCCGTTCGGGCATGAGCCGCAGGAGACGGCGCGGCCGGCCACGGCCGCCCCCGCTGGCCGCCCCGTCCTCCCGTACCAGGCCGCGCGCCATGAGGTCGGCCACGAGCGCGGTGACGGAGGCGTGCACGAGGCCGGTGGCTGCGGCGATCTCCGTCCGGGCGCACGGGGCGTGCGCGGCGATGTGCCGCAGCACCAGGGAGAGGTTGCCGCGGCGGACGGCGGCTGAGTCGGCGGGGGCGTTCACGCCTTCGATTGTGCCGGTCCGCCGTTCGACCGGTCCGACAGGACAGCTGCCTGTGTGTGGCGCATAGCCGGAGGACAGGGTCCTCTTATTTTTCGATGGTTGAAATTAATGGCCGTCGCCCGGACCGGGCGGCAGGGCGTCGCCGACGAGGAGAGCACCGTGAAGCACCGCGCAGTGAACCGCAGGACAGTAGTGATCGGGATCGGAGCGACCGCGGGCGTCGCGGCGGTCGGCGGGATCGCCCTGACCGCGCAGGCGGAGAACACCGGCTCCGGCGGGGAGGCGGCCTCGGGCGCGCTGGTCTTCGACCGGGACGACTACACCGAACTGACCGAGACCATCGCCGACGCCGACGGCACCAACCACTCGGTGACGTACCACTTCTACAAGCCTCGCGACTACGTCACGAATCCCAGCGACGACACCCATCAGAGCCTCGTGGTCAGCGTGCCCGTGAAGATCGACGGCAAGGCGGTCGACGCGAGCCGCGCGCCCATCGTCCTCGCCAACGCGGTCGGCGCCTACATGCCGACGACTGTCGCGAAGGCGACCGGCGTCGGCCAGGCGGCCCTGGAGATGACCGGCATCGGCGGCACGGGCGGCGGGATGCCGACGGGCCAGGCGTCCCCGTCCACCGGGGGCATGACCGGAGGCACCGGGGCCGTCAACGGCATGGTCAACCTCGCGAAGCTGGCCCTGGTGGCGGGCTACGTCGCCGTGGAGCCCGGCACCAGGGGGCGCAGCCTGACCGACTCCGACGGCACCTACTACGGCACCGCCCCGGCGGTCATCGTCGACCTGAAGGCGGCGGTGCGCTATATCCGGGCCAACAAGGGCCGCATCCCCGGCGACGTCGACCGGATCGTCTCCACCGGTACCAGCGCGGGCGGCGCCTCCTCGGCGCTGCTCGGCGCCTCCGGCGACAGCCCCCTCTACGACGAGTACCTCAAGGAGGCCGGCGCGGCCGATGCCTCCGACGCGGTCTTCGCCACCGGCGCCTGGTGCCCCATCACCGACCTCGAGCACGCCGACGGCGCGTACGAGTGGAACTGGGGCACCAACGTCACCCAGACCACCGGCAAGGTCGTCGACCAGGCCGTGGCCAAGGAACTCCAGTCGCAGTTCGCCGAGTACCAGGCCTCCCTCAAGCTGCGCGGCCTGAAGGGGTCGGGCTTCGGCACCCTCACCGCCCGCAACTACGACGACTACCTGCTGAAGACGTACCTCCAGCCCTCGGCCACGAAGTACCTGGCGGCGCTCTCGGACACGGACCGCACCGCCTACCTGGCCGAGAACACCTTCATCACCTGGGCGAACGGCAAGGCCACGTTCACCTGGGAGGGCTACCTCGCGCATGTGGGCGCCCGCAAGAAGACCTCGCCGGCCTTCGACGCCTTCGACCTGTCGGCAGGGGAGAACAACGAGTTCGGCACGGGCACCACCAAGGCCCGCCACTTCACGGAGTACAGCGCGAAGAACGACACCACCGGTCTGTCCGCCAAGCGGGTCGCGAGCGACATCCCCGACCTGCTCAAGCTGATGAACCCGATGTACCACCTTCTGGAGCAGCGCAACCCGAACCGCTCGAAGCACTGGTGGATCCGTCTGGGCACCAGCGACACCGACACCGCCCTGACCGTCTCGGCCAACCTCGCGTCAGCGGCCGACGGCCTCGGTGACGACGTCGACCACGCCTACTACTGGGACAAGGGGCATGCCACGAACGAGGACCCCGGTGACTTCCTCAAGTGGGTCGCACAGGTGACCGGATACAAGAAGTAGCCGTGTCGCGCGAACAGGCCCGGCCGGTTCGCGCGACACCCGAGGCCGGAGCAGGGCCGCACCGCCACCCTGCTCCGGGCGAGGCTCGAAGCCGGCTGCGCCGCCGCCGTGGCAACGGAGGCGCCGAAGGCGCGCCCCCGGGGCACCACCGCTCAGGGCACCCTTGAGGTTGCCCCGGAACCCCGGGCGGCCGGCTCGGGGAACACCTCGTCCACGACGAGGTGCCGGCCGCTGTGCGGCGGGCGTACCGGCAGCTCTGTCGGGTGCGGTGCAACGCGGCAGAGCCTGTCCCGGCTCCGTGGGCGGGTATTCAGGGGCGCAGCCCGTCGTCGGGCCGCGGGGACGGTCGGGCTGCCGGCGCGAATGCGGTGATGGCGTCGGCGAGGCCGGCCGGGGCTTCCAGCGGGATCAGGTGACCGGTGTGGGGGAGTACCACGAAGTCGGCTCGGGAGAGGTAGGGCACCAGGTTGTCGCGGAGCACGCCGACGGGCTCCACCTGGTCGTGTTCTCCGGCGACGACGAGAGCGGGCACGCTGACCATGCGCGTGTGCTCGGTGATGTCCTGCGCGATGCCGCGCAGCGGCCACTCGGTGCGGGCGGCGTCGGTGACGGTCCGCGAATCGGTCACGATCTGCGCCTTGACCGGAGCGGGCAGCTCGGTCGCGGTGAGGACGTGGTCCCGGGCCCCGGCCACGGACTCGGCGGAGTCGTAGGCGTGCGACAGGGCTTCCTGGTACTCGGGGGTGACCTGTGCGGCGGGCTTCGCCGGGCCGGAGCCGACGAGGACGATGCCGCGCAGGCCGGCGGGCCGGGTGGCCGCGACCAGCTGTGCGACCTTGCCCCCCATCGAATGCCCCACCAGGACGTAGTCGCTGACCCCCGCATCCGCGAGCACGGCGAGCGTGTCGTCGGCGAGCTGACCGAGCGTATAGGGACCGGGCAGAGCGCTCGACCGGCTCCACCCGCGGAAGTCGACCGTGAGCACGTCACGGCCCGCCAGGCGGTCGACGACGAGGTCCCAGGTGCGGGCAGAACCACCCCAATAGTGCAGGAACACCAGAGTCGGCCCGGTCCCCGGCCGATGGTCGTAAACGGGCAGAAGCGTCTGCTGCGTCGTGTTCATGATGGCTCTTCCGGTCGATGCTCCAGGCGATTTCCCTGTGCATTCATTGAAACTTCCGCACCCGGACAGGGCATCGGCGTGACTGGTCACCCGATGGTGAAAACTGGACACGTGAACGTGATCCGGCAGATGACCTACCAGCCCGCAGGACGCCTCGCAGCCTCGGTCGAGACGATGACGTTCGACCGCCTGCGCGAGCTGAACAACGGCGGCACGCAGCGCGCCGACTTCCACGTCCTGGCCGTCATCGACGCCGGACCCGGCTCGGTCACGGTCGATTTCCACCGCCACCCGCTCCGAGACCGGTCCGCGGTGTGGATCCCACCCGGCGCGGTGCACCGGTGGGACGACATCGCCGAAGCGGCAGGGCACCTCGTGCTGTTCGTGCCGACCGCGCCGGTCACCCACTCCACCCGAGAACTCGTCGCCTCCCCGGACCTGGCTGCCCACTGGAGCATCCCCGACGCCGACTGGCCCTTCGTCGACACGGCGCGCAGCCATCTCCTCCTCGAAGCATCCGCCCCACCCGGCCACGCCTCGACGGAACTGCCCGACATCCTGCTCTCCGCGCTCATCACCCGGCTGCACCCACCGCACGCCGAAGCACGCCTCACACATCCGGTGTTCCGGTCGTTCCGCTCCGGCGTCGAAGCGCACTTCCGGCAACACCACGACGCCGGCTACTACGCCCGTGCGCTGGGATACGCGCCCCGCACCCTCTCACGAGCGGTGCAGCGGGCCACCGGCCGCACCGCGAAGGCGTACATCGTCGAACGGATCACCCTGGAAGCCAAACGGCTCCTCGCACACGACCGCCTCACCGCCGCCCGCTGCGCCGACGTACTCGGCTTCCCCGACGCATCCAACTTCTCGGTGTTCTTCCACAAGGCCACAGGCAAACGCCCGGGCGCGTGGCAGGCGACGGTGGCCGCCGAGTGAGGAGGCGCTCACAAGAACACTCACATCCGTGATCACGTGGCGTCACAACCCTATGATCACCACCACATCGGCCTGCTGCTCCGGCCGTTCACCCGTTGGTGATGACGCGGTCGACCGTGTCCCGGCCCGGCGATTCCCAGGTTGTCGTCGTCGGCGATGCCCCCGGTGATCTCGTCCAGGCTGGGGGCGCTCGCTGCCAGGTACATCTCGTACAGCAGATCCTTGAGCTGTCGCAGCGCCGCCGGCCATCCCACGCGCGCCCGCTTCAGCGGCCGCTGCCGCTTCGGACTCTTCTTCGGGTCTGGCCGCCCGCCCCAACATCGCCATTCATCGCACCACCGTCTCCGATCGCACCCCCGCCGCCAGGGCATGAACAGCGGACATACGAGGGTCCGTTCAGGGCACGTCGCGCCTTGGAGTCGATCTCCTCGGGGGTCTCAGCGTGGACAGCGAGCCAGCCGGCTACCCCCATCCGCCCACCACACTTTGTGTGGAGGATTTCATGTCCCGCACGCGTCTGACCCGCCGCGAACGCCTTGCCCTGGCCGGGGCAGCCCTCTCCGGTGCCGTCTCCGGCATCCTCCGCTCCGCCATCACCTGGCTCCTGGACCGCCTCACCGACTTCACCCCCGAGGAGATCACAGCGGCCGCAGCCCGCCGGATCGCTACACAGGCGGCCGACGGGCGGGAAGGCCCCTCCTGATCTGATCAGCCGTCGGCCCCAGTGGACCTGGATCTGGGAGCCGACGCCTACCTCACGATCGACCGGCACCCCGTCCTTCTCCCGCCCATCGTCGTCAGTGACCTCTTCGGCATCCACCCCTACACCGCCTACGCCTGGTCCCAATACGCCCAGAACAGCTGGCCGGAATACCTCGAAGCCGCCAGAGGTCGAGCACTTCTTGGCTGAGGTCGGCGAGTGTGATCGAGTTGTCGTCGAGCCAGGTCATGAACTTGATCGCGGTCCGGATGTCCACCCGGTCGTTCGCGGCGGCGCCAGCGGTGTAGCGGCCCTTGTCCGCCCGGCGTCGGGCGTCGCGCAGGACGCCCCACTCGGCGAACGGGCGGATGACGCGGGCGTGGTGCGGGGGCAGGTCCGCGAGCGTGTCGTTGAGAGAAAGGATCCACACATCTCGGGTAGCCGGCCCGTGAGCGGGTACGCGACATGCCGCTCGGTTCTCTGAGAACTTCGAGGGACGGAGTGGTCCCATGGCCGGCAGTCGGGCGCACAGCCTGTACCACCGCTGCTCCCACCGGAAGGGCAGCCTTCCGCGGGGCAGCGCCGGGCGGCACCCGACGGCCGCGCGCGGAGGGCCCCGCCCGCCCGCTCGCACCCCAGCCGACCATGCCCTCGACGAACTGGTCGCGCTCTCCCGCACCCTGTTCGGCACTCCGGACGAAGTCGAGATCCTGCGCCTGGCCATGGACCACATAGCCGCCGCGGGGCCATACAGTGCCGAGGCCGGATACCTCAATGTGGGCGGCGACATGGTCCCCAGTCCAAGGGACGGGCAGATGCCTGCCGTGGCCGTGAGCCGGAGGGTGCGGGAGCTGGCCGGGCAGGACGGCAACGTGACCGTACCCGGCAGGCCCTGGGGCCGGGCGCTGGGGCTACGCGGACTTGAGGGACTCCACGGCTACCTCGTGGTGACGTCCCGCTCCCGGCCCACCGAGGCCGAGCGATCTCTGCTCGCCACGCTCGTCCGGCACACCGCTGCTGCACTGTCAGTCGCTTCCGCACATCGCCGCCGACGCGAGGACGCGCTGGAGCTGCACCGACTGAGGGACGAACGCACAGCCCTCCAGCGGCAGCTGATCTCTGTGGTGGCTGAGCTGGGCTACGAGCTTGCCGTTCACGCGCTCATGGCCGACGTCGCTGCCTCGGGTGGCGGCGCGGAAGCTGTCACCCGCGCACTGCACGGGCTCACCGGACTTCCTGCGCTGGTCGAGGACCGCTTCGGTCGGCTGAGGTCCTGGACCGGCCCCAGCCGCCCCGTCCCCTATCCCGAACCGGACCCAGTGCGCCAGGACGACATGCTGCACGCCGTCGCCCGTCAGGCCGGGCCGGTGCGGATAAGGGACCGGCTGATCACCCTGATCCGATCGCACGGCGAGATCCTGGGCGTGCTGGCCCTGGTCGATGTCCGGGACGAGGCCGACGAGCACACCGTGCTCGCGCTGGAACGCGCTGCCGCGTCACTCGCCCTGGAGCTGACGCACCTGCGCGATCTGGCCGAAGTGGAGCTGAGGCTGCACCGCGAGCTGGTAGACGACCTCCTGGCGGGGACGGACGAGGCGAGCGCCTACGCCCGGTCCGAGGCAGCCGGACACGACCTGCACCGCAGCCACTACGTCGTCGTGGTGCAGTGGTCGAACCGCACCGCCGACGACTCCTTCACACAGACCGTGGGGCGGGCGGCTTCTGCCGTGGGCATGCGCTCGCTGCTGAGCCGACGCTCCGACCACGTCGTCCTGGTCGCCGACGACAGGCCGCACCCCCGCGCACTGTACGACGCGCTCGCCCAGGAGACCGGAACACGGTCCGGGACGATCGGGGTGAGCGCCCCTTCCGACTCCCTGAACGACATCCCCCAGCACTACCAGGAGGCGCAACGCGCCCTGGACGTGCGCCGCCACTCCCGCGAGCGCTACGGCACGTCGTTCTTCGACGAGCTCGGCCTCTATCGCATCCTGGGACCCGGCAACGATTACCGGGAACTGGAGACGTTCGTCCAGGAGTGGCTCGGGCAGCTCATCGACTACGACTCCCGGCATCACGCGACCTTGGTGGAGACCCTGTCCCGGTACTTCGACTGGGGCGGCAACTACGACGAGACCGCAGAATCCCTCGCGATACACCGCAGCACGCTGCGCTATCGGCTCCAGCGCATCCGCGACATCAGCGGCCACGACCTCGCGAACGTCGAGGACCGGCTGAACCTCCAGGTGGCGACCCGAGTGTGGAAGATCGTGCTGGGCGGACCCGGCTGACGCCTCGCTGGAACTCCTGCGGGAGTGGTGACAGCAGCGCTGCAGTGGGTGGGCCGGGCGGCGGCATCTTGGCCGCCCTGCGGATGCCGGGACGGCCGGCGGCGACCTGGTCGAGCAGCCGGGTGCCGGCTGCGGAGTCCTGCATACCGGCCGCGGTGACCAGCACCGCCAGGAGGAGGCCGATAGGTTCGGTTACGACGCGTCTAGGTTCGGTTACGACGCGTCGCCTGCGGCCCGCGATCTTCTTACCCGCGTCCGCGCTCTGGCTGGCGGAGGGAACGCTGGTGGAGGTCTTCAAGTCCGTGCTCGGAGGTCCAGGCGTGGCCGCGGTGCTCGAAGCCCCGGGCTGCAAGAACCGGGCTCATGTGTTGGCCTTCTTGATGCGTCTCCAGCAGACAGGCTGCAGGCGACGGTGATGAAGGCGTCGTGGAGTTCGGTGCGCCGCTCCCAGCGGACAGCGGGACGACCAGGGCGCGAGCCAACCGGCCTTGGCCAGAGTCCCGTTGCGTGCCCGTGAGGCGTTCGGCGAGCACCGACGATTCGCCGTATCTGCACCGGGGATTCCGCGTATCCACCATCGATGCGCACCGCATCGGTGCGCACTGCACGGCTGTGGTGTGGACCGACTGTCGCGCGGCGCACCAGGTGCCCACGGTGGCGCGCTACTGGTGCGCACTCGGCCGCTTGAAGCACAGCCCGTCCACCCCGGCCGCCGTCCACGCCAGCCAGTCCCGCGTCAACGTGAACGGTGCCGCCAGGCCGCGGTCCGCGACCGAGGCCTCCGGCGCCGCCCGATGCCGCGCGTACGGCCACGGTCAGGTCGTCGCCTCGGTGGACCAGGTCGAAGGCCACGAATCCTGGTCGGCGAGGTGCGCGCCCGTCCGGCGGCGTGCCCTGCCGGAGTACTTCGCATCGATCCTGCTGAACCCCTGCGCAGCGCCGAGCCGCTGCCGCAGGAGAGGCTCGTGCGGGCGACGACAGCTTGGATCGGGCCACCGAGCAGACCGCGCGGCCTGGGACCTCAGCGCCGTCCTCAGCACCGTTGCTCACGCTGCTGATGGCCACGACCTTGCGGGGAAAGGCCGCACATGCCGCGCCACCGCTTCTGCCGGCCTCCCACCGGCCTGGATGTCAAACAAGCGCTTGCGAGCGATTCTCATGGCGTGCGCGCAGCCGTGTTCCGCGCGCCGGGATACCCGGCGCTAGACGTTTTGGAACGCGTTCGGCAGTTGCGACATGACGTCGTTCGGCAGTTGCGACATGACGTCCTGGAACTCCGTGCCGGGGACGGCCTCTCCCAGAGTCATGAAAACCGCCGCAACACTCCTGCGCGCCACGGTCTCATCGACGCCCGCCCGCTCACTCACTCGCCGGACGAACTCGTCGACCCCGATTTTCTGCCCGCCATCCTCCGGTGGGACCAGGGGCGGGGCGATCTCGGCGGGCAGGACGCCGGCCAAGTGCCTGACCTCGCCGCCGGTGACCCGCTCGGCCAGCGTCAGCATCGTGGCCCGGGTCAGCTCCCTGGCCTGCTCCTCGGGCACTTGGGCCCGCCGGCTGACGAGCTGGATGAACTCGTCGCTGCCCATGGCGCCTCCAAACGGGGGCAAACCGGGGGAAATCCGGCGGGTGAAGGAGGTGAGTGAGCGGCCCCTGCCGGTTACCCGGGTGGCGCAGGATTCCGGATTCCGATAAAGGGAGAAGAAGGCCATGACCCACAGTACGAGCGCCCGGGACGTGGTGGAGGCCATCAAGGATGTCGACTTCCCCGCGGGCAAGGACAGGCTGATCGAAGCGGCGAGCCGGTCGGGCGCCGCGCCGGATGTCGTGAAGGCGCTGCGCGGCATCCCGGCCGAGCAGTATGCCAACCGTGAGGAGGTGGCGCGGTCGGTGCGCGTGGATCCCGCCTCCGACCTTGGGCTGAGCCCGGCGCAGCGTGCCGAGCAGGCCCGCGAGGGCGGCAGGCCGGGGCAGTCCCAGCATCTGCGCGATGTGCCGAAACCGCCAGTCGAGGAGGAGCTGGACAGCTGACGGCCGGGCCGCTCGGTGCCAGCCACGCCCCTCAGCGGGCGTGCCGCCTCGCCACCCGGTCGGCGTCGCCGTCGGTGCCGAGTGGCCCGGCCGGGGCGAGGTTCTCCTCGACGTCCAGGCGGGGCAGCCTGCCGGCGAGCCACGCGCAGCACCAGTGGTGGCAGCATGGCCCGCACGGACTGGACCAGCCGCAGCCAGGCGGGCGCGCACACGGCGGTGCGGCGCCGCTCCAGGCCGTCCACGATGCGGGCGCCGACCTTCTCGGCGTCGTACACCCTGCGTGCCCCCACTGCCCGCCCGTGATCCGGACAGGGCCGACACCGTCGCGGGCCCGGGGCGGTGGGGCATCCGCCCGCCGTACCAGTTGGGAAAGCTACAGTGCGCCGCGTCGATCGCGCGCCCTACGTCCTCCGCGCTCAGCGCCGGGAACTCACGGACCCTTTCACCGGTGTACGGGTTGACCGTGGCGATGGGGCTTCCCTGGGCAGTGACATGGGCGTCCATGACGCCTCCCTGGAGTCGGGGCCCCTCGGTTTTCCACGCCCGGACCCGATCACACGTGCTGATTCGTCCCATGCCACGGCAAGCTGGGGCACCCGGGTCCTCTGTGGTTCACGTCGAATGCGCAGAGTCGCCGCCCGAGTTCGGCTACCACCGGCGCCGTCATGGTGTGGCTTTTCGCCTGTGTGCGATACGACGAGCTCAACCTGGCCGGCCAGGCCCTGCACACCACGCTGCACGGAGGCGTCAAGCTGTGGGTAGTCACCGCCGTCCGTGGGCGGGCGCGGGCCGGGTCGGCGTGGCAGGCTTGCATGGGATCCGCCCCGTTCGTCGCAACACAGCAGCGAAGGAGGACGACGCATGGATGAGCAGGAATTCGTCCGTACCGTCGCCGAGCGCACCGGACTGAGCCGGCAGGAGGCGGCGGACCTGACCTGGGCCACGCTTGAGACGCTGGCCCACAGGCTGAGCCCGGGGGAGGCCAGGGACCTGATCACCGAACTCCCCGAGGGCCTCGCGGATGCGGTGCGCCGGGGAACCACGGACCGCATCGAGCGCTTCGGCCACCACGACAGCGTGCGGCGCGTGGCCGAACGCACCATGCTCAAGGAGGAGGAAGCCGACCGGGGTGTGCGGACCGTACTGGCCGTGCTCCGCGACGCGATCAGCGATAAGGAGTTCAACGACCTGATGTCGCAGCTCGGAACGGACTTCTCCCAGGCCCTTGAATCCGCCGGGTGACCTCAGGGCCTTCGGCACGGCGCCCGTGTCACGGCGCCAGCGGTCCGGACTCTGCGTGTGCGCCGGGGTGCGGTGGGTGACACCCGCGGATCGCCGGTCCCTCGCGGGCGCATGGCGCGAGGCGCACGAAGGTGTGGTCATGACGGCTGACGTGCCCAAGACCTCCTCCGGCAGATCCGTGCGCGTCGTGCTGTTGGCCGACCCCGGTCTGCCGTCGGAGATCGCCCGGGCTCTCGCCCCCCGGTTGCCCGACCATCTCCGCCGGGCAGTCCGTGCTCGGGTCGGACGGCAGGTCGACACGAGGGTGTCGTTCACCGACTCGATCAGCTGCCGCACGGACTCGTACAGGTCAGTGGTGTAGTCGGCGCCCTGGGGCGGCTGTCGCCGGCTGGGTCCGGTGGCAGGCCAGCAAGTGATAGAGCGCCCGGCATGGCCTTCACTCCTCTGTCGGCAGCTGGTCAGGAGTTTGGTGGTGTCGGTGGTTCGGTGCCGCGCACAGGGGCCGACGGGGCCGGTGCACGATCTCGATGTCGTTGGGCAACCCTGTGAAGCGGGTCGACTCGCCGTCCACCTCCAGTTCGGCAACTCCGGCCGGCCAGCGAGATGTTGTGGATGCGCAGACGTCCGTAGCGGGCCGGCCAGGCCGGGTCGACCCGTACCTGACCGTGCGACATCCAGGGGTCGATCCGCAGCGGCGCGCACCAGTTGAACCGGGCCGGCAGCGGCCCAGGCCTGCGGTGAGCACGAGGTGGGATACGGCAGCGGCGCGTCGTAATCGCTGCGGTCGAAGCCGCAGAACAGCTCGGGCAGCCGGCCGCCGAAGGCCTCCGCGGCGTCGAGGATGCCGGTGGCCACCTGCTGGGCCTGCTCTACGAAGCCGTACCGCATCAGGCCTGTGGTCACGAGGGCGTTGTCGTGTGGCCGCACCGAACCGTTGTGGTAGCTCATGGGGTTGTACGCGCCCATTGTGGACGCCGGCGTGCGCACACCCCAGCCGGTGAACATCTCCGGTGACAGCAGCCGCTCCGCCACCTGCTCGGCCTTGTCGCGGTGGGCGATCCCGGTCCAGAGGCAGTGGCCCATGTTGGAGGCCAGGGCGTCGAGCGGGCGTTTGTCCCGGTCGAGGTGAACCAGGGGGCACCCGCGGCGACCGCCGTGTGCTCGGGGTGCCGCGGGTCGAAGACGCGCAGCGCGCCCAGGTCCTCCAGGCTCCGCCGCAGCGTCCTGTGCAGTCCCGGATCACCGATGTCGGTGACGCGCGGTGTGCTCTCGCGCGCAGAGCGAACTCATGTTGGAACGTCGGCGCCACGTTGGCGAGGGAATGCGCGAGGACCTCCGGTTGCGCAACCTCAGCACGCGTCCGATGACGGTGCCGGTCTCACTGCGCGTGGGTGCCGACTTCGCCGATCTGTTCGCGGTCAAGGAGGGGCCGCGTACGCGTGGTGGGCAAGATCAGCACACCGGCGAGGGTCTGGGATTCGTGCTGCTCTGCGGCTCCTCTAGCCCGGGGCGCCGACGAGAGCCTCGAAGTCCCGGGGCAGCTGGGACATGACCTGGCGGAACTCGCCGTCACTGACTGCGTCCCTCAGGGTGCTCAGCTCGGCCCGTACGCCCTCGCGGGCCTCGTCCGGGCTCACCCCTGCTCGCCTGCTCACCCGACTGACGAACTCGTCGAGTCCGAAGGGCTCGGCCTCCGGAGTGGGGGAGACCAGCGGTTCCTTCAGCGGCTTGGGCAGTTCGGACGCGAGGTCCTCCGCCTCACCCCTGGTGAGCCGCTCGGCCAGTGTTTCCAGGGTGGCGCGGGTGAGGGGCTCCGCCTTTTCCGGGGGGACAGGGGCGCGCCGGGCGATGGTGTCGATGAAGGTGTCGTAGTCCATGAGTGGTCCTTCTTCTGAAGCTTGCAGCTGTCCGGGGTGGGTCCTGAGACGGCCACCGAAGGGTGCAGCGTGCGTGTGGGGGTGGTGGGCTGATGCGTGTCAGGGTGCGTGCGCCTCAGCAGAGGTCGAGTGACATCGGACATCTCTATGCTCCAGATGCGGGCCGCACTCTGCCTGCTCCGTGCGGGAGGAAAAGCAGTCGGCTCGGTACACCTCCGAGCACAAGTGCAGACGGCCGCCACCACGGCAGAGCCGCGGTCCTCGGGGACGCCCGGCGCCGGTCTGTCAAATCTGCGTCAGGGCGCTGTGCCCGTGGGCGCGGTCGGCTTTCCCCCGTCGCGTTCCGGCTGGCCCGTTCGCCGTCGAGAGCCTGCTGCGGGCGAGCTGTCGGGCGATGCCCGTCAGCCGCACTTCCAGTTCGATGGAGACCGTGAGGGCGCGGCCGGCGCGGCTCTCACCCGCACCCGAGAGATGGGCATGACCTCGGACGGCCGTACGGCTGGCCGGAGGATGCCTGCGCATTTCATGCTGCTCTGCCAGGGTAGGAGGCAGCGTTCTTTTTCGGCCTCGGGTGCGGAGGCGCTCAGCAGGGGGCTCTGCGAATCTCGACCGGGTAACAGCCGAGGGCGGCGCGGGCGTGAGCGAACGACGCCGTCCGGTTCCTGGCGAGGAGGCGAGAGGCATGACCGTGATGGGTGTGTCGAAGTTCGAGAGGTTCTTCCGCGCCGCCGCAGGTCTCGATGTGGACAAGAACGACCTGAAGCGGTACGGCGACTTCGTCGACGCCAAGCTCTACGACCTCCTGGTCGTCGGCCAGGCGTCGGCCAAGGCCAACGGCCGGGACACCGTCGAACCGTGGGACCTGCCGATCACCAAGGGCCTCCAGGAGAGCATCCACCGGTTCCGGCGGCTCGACGAGGAGGTCGAGCTCAAGCCGATCCTGGAACGGCTCGCCGCGCATCCTCCCCTCGACAGGACACCCACCCGGGAGACCGAAGAGCGCTACCCCGAGATCATCGGCGGTCTCAGCGTCGCCCTCGCCGAGACGTTCAAGATCATGTATCCGGATGACAAGAACCCGCAGACCGGCCAGTGGGAAGGCGTGACCGCGGTGTTCGACCGGCTGCTGTAGCAGTCGCGCCCCGGTGCATGCCGTCGCTCGCGACGACGGCCGGACCAAGGATGTCCTCCACCGGGACGGCAGTTCCGGCTGGTCGCGCGCACATACGCGCTCGGGACACCCTCGACCGGGCCTTGCGGTCCCCGGTCCGGAAACCGGAAACAGGGATGCGGACGGGCCCTGCCGGGTGTCCCTGCCGCACGCCTCGTACAACCAGCGACTCGTGAAGGGAGCCGTATCGTGACACAGGAACTCCGGGGGATGCGGGTGGGAATCCTGGCCGCCGACGGCGTCGAACGCGTGGAACTCGACCAGCCGCGCGGTGCGTTGCAGGGCGCAGGGGCGAAGACCGAGATCCTCTCGCTCCATCACGGCGAGATCCAGGCCCGCCAGTTCGACCTCAACCCGGCGGGAACCTTCCCCGTGGACCGCCTGGTCGCCGACGCCTCCGTCGACGACTACCACGCCCTGCTCCTGCCCGGTGGCACCATGAACCCTGACCAACTGCGCATGGACCGCGACGCGGTGCAGTTCGTCAGGGACTTCATGGCCAGTGGGAAACCGGTCGCATCGATCTGCCACGGCCCGTGGACCCTGGTGGAAGCCGACGCCGTGCGCGGCCGCCGCCTGACGTCCTGGCCCAGCATCCGCACCGACCTGCGCAACGCCGGCGCGGAGGTCGTCGCCGACCAGGAGGTGGTCGTCGACGGGCAGCTGGTCACCAGTCGCGGCCCGGCCGACCTGCCCGCCTTCTGCGCCGCCGTCGTGGAGCAGTTCGCCCGGGCGCACCACCCCATGCCCGGCTGAACCAGGGGCCTGGTCGCTGCGGCGAGAGCAGGCGGTGCACGGCGGGGTGGGCCTGCTGGGCCCGCCCTCCCCCCCAAGGGCCAGTCGGCCGTGGCGTCGCTCCGTACGGCCGCCGGTCCGTAGCCTCTCGCAGCCGCGTCGACCGCCACGCCCGGGACGGGATCGCCGCGGTGCGCCGTGCCGGCGTGGCAGGGAGGAAGCGGTCCTGCGTCCCGGGTGGGAACCAGGGACAGCCGTCCGCCTCCTGAGCGTCGGTGGAGACAGTTCCTTGTGCCGGACGGTCGGCCCTGGGATCAATCCCCCTGAGGACCCTGCCACGAGCCGCCCACCGGAATCGTCGTCCCGCTCCCTGCCCTCGTAGACCGAGCGCCGGTGCCACTTTTCGACCCGCTGGGCGCAGGCGGGGTGACCGGGTGCGGAGCCACCCTGGGGCCTGCAGGGGCCGCTCGGCGGTCCGCCGGCGGAAGGAGTGACCATGACCGAGCAGGCCCGCAGGACCGTTGCCTCGTACGCGACGTACCAGGAAGCCGAACGTGCCGTCGATCACCTCGCCGACCAGGGCTTTCCGGTCCAGAAGGTGGCGATCATCGGGCAGGACGTGCGCCTGGTCGAACAGGTGATCGGTCGAGTGGGGTATGGTGCGGCCGCCCTCCACGGCGCGGCCACCGGAGCGCTGCCCGGCGTGCTCATCGGCTGGATCTTCGGGCTGCTGAACTGGCTGAATCCGGTCGTCTCCGGTCTGCTCCTCGCGCTGTACGGGCTGATTTTCGGAGCGGTCGTCGGTGCGCTGCTCGGCGTGCTGTTGTACGCGGCCCAGGGCGGCCGCCGGGACTTCGCCTCGGTCCGCTCGATGGAGCCCAGCCGGTATGACGTCGTGGTGGACGAGGACGTCGCCGATGAGGCCGTCCGGCTGGTCGCCGGGCTGGACAGCAGGGCCGGCGCGAACACGGAGAGCGCCTCCTCCAGGGGCCGGCGCCCGCGCGACGACCCCGCCCCCAGCTGAACGAGTTTCGAAGCCGGGCGGACAGGGCCCGGAGGATGAACGGTCGCCGACGGACGTCGACCGCCGCGGAAGGAGTTCCTCATGGCCAAGGCAGTGGGCATCGACCTGGGCACCACCAACTCGGTGATCGCCGTGTGGGAGGGCGGCGAGCCGTCCGTCGTGCCCAACAGCGAGGGCAACCGAACGACACCGTCCGTGGTGGCCTTCACCGACACCGGGGAACGTCTGGTGGGCCAGCTGGCCCGGCGCCAGGCGATCCTCAACCCCAAGGGCACCATCTACTCGGCCAAGCGGTTCATCGGCCGGCACTTCGACGAGATCCCCGACGAGGCCAAGGCCGTCGCCTACGACGTCGTGCCGGGAGACAACGGCGAGGCCCGCTTCAAGGTGCGTGACAAGCTGTACGCGCCTGAGGAGATCAGCGCCCTGGTGCTGCGCAAACTCGCCGACGACGCCTCCAAGCAGCTGGGGGAGCGGGTGACGGAGGCGGTCATCACGGTGCCCGCCTACTTCAACGACGCCCAGCGCACCGCGACCCGTGATGCCGGACGGATCGCGGGACTGGAAGTGCTGCGGATCATCAACGAGCCGACGGCGGCCGCCCTCGCGTACGGCATGGACAAGAAGCAGCACGAGACCGTCCTCGTCTTCGACCTGGGCGGCGGCACCTTCGACGTGAGCATCCTCGATGTCGGCGACGGCGTGGTCGAGGTGCGTTCCACGGCGGGTGACAGCCATCTGGGCGGCGACGACTTCGACCGGCGTCTGGTCGACTACCTCGCGGACGACTTCCAGAAGGAGAACGGCATCGACCTGCGCAAGGACCCGCAGGCGCTGCAACGCCTGTTCGAGGCGGCGGAGAAGGCCAAGACCGAGCTCAGCTCCGTCACCCAGACCCAGGTCAGCCTGCCGTTCGTCACCGCCGACGCCTCCGGGCCCAAGCATCTCACCGACTCGATCATGCGGTCCACGTTCGAGCAGATCACCGGTGACCTGGTGGAGCGTTGCCTCGGTCCGGTCCAGCAGGCCATGGCCGACGCCAAGGTCGGCGAGAGCGACATCGACGAGGTCATCCTCGTCGGCGGTTCCACCCGCATCCCCGCCGTCCAGGCACTGGTGCGCCGGCTGACCGGCGGCAAGGAACCCAACATGAGCGTGAACCCCGACGAGGTCGTGGCCCTGGGCGCCGCGATCCAGGCCGGGGTGCTCAAGGGCGAGGTCAAGGACGTCCTGCTGCTCGACGTCACCCCCCTGTCGCTGGGCGTGGAGACGCGCGGCGGAGTGATGACGAAGATCATCGAGCGGAACACCACCATCCCGGTGCGCCGCAGCGAGACCTTCTCCACCGCCGAGGACAACCAGCCCGCCGTCGACATCGTCGTCCTCCAGGGCGAGCGCGAGCGGGCCGCCGACAACCGGGTCCTCGGCCGCTTCCAGCTCACCGACATCCGGCCGGCGCCGCGGGGCGAACCGCAGATCGAGGTCACCTTCGACATCGACGCCAACGGCATCCTCAACGTCAGCGCACGCGACAAGGACACCGGCAAGGAACAGGGCATCACCATCAGCGAGAGCTCCAACCTCGACCGCAGCGAGGTCGAACGCATGGTCCAGGAAGCCGAGAGCAACCGGGGCCAGGACCAGGCACTCCGCGAGGCCGTCGACGCCCGCAACGAACTCGACGCGATCGCCTACCAGGTCGAAAAGCGTCTGAACGAACTGGCCGACGCCGCGCCCGCGCACGAAAAGGCGCGAGCCGAGATGCTGGTGGCAGAGGCCCGCGACGCGGTCAAGAACGAGGCCGGAGTGAACAAGGTCAGGCCGCTGAGCTCCGAACTCCAGCAGGTCTACGCCGGGCTCGCCGCCCACCAGGCCGAAGCCGCGGCGGCGAGCGGTCCGTCGGACACCACCGGGCCGGACAGCTCCGGGCAGGGCGGTGCCGGCGCCGACGAAGACGTGATCGACGCCGAGTTCGACAAGGGCTGAGGTACCCGCCATGCCGATACCCCCCCAGGACCGATCGTCCGACCTGCCGCCCGAAGGCGCCGCACCACCGCCGCAGGGCCACCTGCCCGAGCCCGCGCCGCCGACCACGCAGGCCGAACCGGGGCCCGACGCGGCCACCGGTCCGGCCGGGGCCGAGGACGAGTACACGGCCGCGCTGAAAGAGGTCGAGGACCGCTGGCGGCGTGCTCTCGCCGATCTGGACAACCTGCGCAAGCGACACGCCAGGGAACTGGACCGGGAGCGCGCGATCGAACGCGCCCGCACGGCCGCGGCCTTCCTTCCCGTCATCGACAACCTCGAACTGGCCCTGAACCACGCGGGCTCCGACCCCGGGGCGATCGTCGAGGGGGTTCGCGCCGTGCGCGACCAGGCCGTGTCCATCCTTGAACGCCTTGGTTACGAGCGTCACGCCGAGACCGGCGTCCCGTTCGACCCCTCCCGGCACGAGGTCGTCGGCGTGGTCCAGGACCCCGACGCCGAACCGAACACCGTGGCGCAGGTGCTGCGCCCCGGCTACGGCGAGGCCGAGCGGCAGCTGAGGCCGGCCGCCGTGACCGTCGCCAAGCGGGAGTGAGCGGCCATGGCACGCGACTTCTACGAGGTTCTCGGGGTCCCGCGAGACGCCGACAAGGACGAGATCCAGCGGGCGTATCGCAAGCTGGCCCGCAGGTACCACCCGGACGTCAACAAGGACCCCGCGGCGGAGGAGCGGTTCAAGGAGATCAATGAGGCCTTCAGTGTCCTGTCCGAACCCGACCAGCGGGCCCGTTACGACCGCTTCGGCGAGGACTTCCGGAAGGTTCCCGAGGACTGGGAGGAGCGGGTCGGTGCCGGCGCGGGACCCGGCGGCGGCTTCCGCTGGTCCACCGGGGACGGCCCCCGGGTCCGGTACGCCACCAGCGGCTTCGGCGCGGAGGGCGTCGACGTCGACGACCTGTTCGGCTCCCTCTTCGGGGGCGCCGGACGGGTGCGTGTCCCCGGAGCCGACCAGGAGGCCGAACTGCCGCTCACCGTCGAGGAGGCCTACCGGGGAGGCCGCCGCACCGTCACGCTCGCCGGTCCCACAGGGCAGCCGCGGCGGTACGAGGTCGACGTGCCACCGGGTGTCACCGACGGGCAGCGTATCCGGCTGGCGGGCGAGGGCGGCCGGGGCAACGGTGACGCCCCCGCGGGGGACCTGTACCTGCGGGTGCGGATCCAGCCGCACCCCCAGTTCCGCCTCGACGGCCGGGACGTGTACGTGCAGCTTCCGGTCACACCATGGGAGGCCGCGCTGGGCGCGACAGTTTCGGTGCCCACGCCGAGCGGGGCGGCGGCGAAGGTGAGCGTGCCCGCGGGCTCGTCCAGCGGCCGACGGCTGCGGCTGCGCGGTGAGGGCATGCCGAACCCGCGCGGTACGAACGGCAACCTCTACGCCGAGCTCCGGATCATGGTGCCGTCCAGGCTCGGCGACCGGGAGCGCGCACTCTTCGAGGAGCTTGCCGCCGTCTCCTCGTTCGACCCCAGGAGGACACGATGAGTGACCCACGCGCCGGGGAGCGCCAGGCGTCTCGGCTGACAGCTCCCGCGCCGGCACGAGTCCGGTACGCCATCGTGCCGGTGCCCAGGCTCTCTCTGCAGGCCGTGGCCCACCGCTCCGGCGTCCACCCCGACCTCGTCCGCCGGTTCGTCGCTCTGGGCCTGGTCGAGGCCGAGCGCGACGCCTCCGGAGGGCTGGTGTTCGCCCCCACGGCCCCGGCCGCCCTGGCCCGCGTCCAGCGGTTGCGCACCGGGCTGTGCCTCAACTACGCATCCCTCGGTCTGGTGCTCGACCTGCTGGACCGCATCAGCCTGCTCGAAACCGCACTGCGTCGCGCCGGTATGAGGAGTGAAACACCCCCATGGACATGAACCGTCTCACCCAGAAGTCCCAGGAAGCCCTCCAGGAGGCCCAGAGCACGGCCGTCGGCATGGGGCAGACCGAGGTCGACGGGGAACACCTGCTGCTCGCGCTTCTCGATCAGGAGGACGGTCTGATCCCACGGTTGCTGCAGCAGGCCGGCACCGAGCCGAAGGAGCTGCGCGCTGCCGTGCGCGAGGAGCTCTCCCGCCGCCCGAAGGTGACCGGCCCGGGCGCGGCGCCGGGGCAGGTCTTCGTCACCCAGCGCCTGTCCCGCCTGCTCGACGCGGCCGAGCGGGAGGCCAAACGCCTCAAGGACGAGTACGTGTCCGTGGAGCACCTGCTGCTGGCCCTGGCCGAGGAGGGCTCGGCGACCGCCGCCGGGCGCCTGCTCAAGGAGCACGGCGTGACCCGGGAGTCGTTCCTCGGCGCGCTCACCCAGATCCGCGGCAACCAGCGGGTCACCTCCGCCAACCCCGAGGTGGCCTACGAGGCTCTGGAGAAGTACGGCCGCGACCTGGTCCTCGAGGCCCGCTCCGGGCGGCTGGACCCCGTCATCGGCCGTGACGCGGAGATCCGCCGCGTCACCCAGATCCTCAGCCGCAAAACCAAGAACAACCCCGTCCTGATCGGCGACCCCGGCGTCGGCAAGACCGCCATCGTGGAGGGTCTGGCCCAGCGCATCGTGCGCGGTGACGTGCCCGAAGGACTGCGGGACAAGACGGTGTTCGCCCTCGACATGGGCTCGCTCGTGGCGGGCGCCAAGTACCGCGGCGAGTTCGAGGAACGCCTCAAGGCCGTGCTGAGCGAGGTGAAGGCCGCCCAGGGGCGCATCCTGCTCTTCGTCGACGAACTCCACACCGTCGTAGGAGCGGGCGCCGCCGAAGGGGCCATGGACGCGGGCAACATGCTCAAGCCGATGCTCGCCCGCGGTGAACTCCACATGATCGGCGCCACCACCCTCGATGAGTACCGCAAGCACATCGAGAAGGACGCCGCCCTCGAACGCCGCTTCCAGCAGGTCCTGGTCGACGAACCGAGCGTGGAGGACACCATCTCCATCCTGCGCGGACTGCGCGAACGCCTGGAGGTCTTCCACGGCGTGAAGATCCAGGACACCTCGCTGGTCGCGGCGGCGACGCTCTCCCACCGCTACATCACCGACCGGTTCCTGCCCGACAAGGCCATCGACCTCGTCGACGAGGCGTGCGCCCGGCTGCGCACCGAGATCGACTCGATGCCCGCCGAACTCGACGGGATCACCCGCCGCGTCACCCGCCTGGAGATCGAGGAAGCCGCCCTGTCCAAGGAGACCGACCCCGCCAGCAAGGCCCGCCTGGAGGAGCTGCGCAGAGAACTGGCCGACCTGCGCGCCGAGGCCGACGCCAAACGCGCCCAGTGGGAGGCCGAGCGGCAGGCCATCCGCCGCGTGCAGGAACTGCGCCAGGAACTGGAGCAGGTCCGCCACGAGGCGGAGGAGGCAGAACGCGCCTACGACCTCAACCGCGCCGCCGAACTCCGCTACGGCCGCCTCCAGGACCTGGAGCGCCGGCTGAAGGCCGAGGAGGAGCAGCTGGCCGCCAAACAAGGGCAGAACCGGCTGCTGCGCGAGGTCGTCACCGAGGAGGAGATCGCCGAGATCGTCGCAGCCTGGACCGGCATCCCCGTCGCCCGCCTCCAGGAGGGCGAACGCGAGAAGCTGCTGCGCCTCGACGAGATCCTGCGCGAGCGCGTCATCGGCCAGGACGAGGCCGTCAAACTCGTCGCCGACGCCATCATCCGCGCCCGCTCCGGCATCCGCGACCCGCGCCGCCCCATCGGCTCGTTCATCTTCCTCGGCCCCACCGGCGTCGGGAAGACCGAGCTGGCCAAGACCCTCGCGGCGGCGCTGTTCGACTCCGAGGAGAACATGGTCCGCCTCGACATGAGTGAGTACCAGGAGCGGCACACCGTCAGCCGGCTCATGGGCGCACCACCCGGATACGTCGGCTACGAGGAAGGCGGCCAGCTCACCGAGGCCGTACGCCGCAAGCCGTACTCGGTCGTGCTGTTCGACGAGATCGAGAAGGCGCACACCGACGTCTTCAACACCCTGCTGCAGGTCCTCGACGACGGCCGCATCACCGACTCCCAGGGCCGCACCGTCGACTTCCGCAACACTGTGATCATCATGACGTCGAACATCGGCTCCGAGCATCTCCTCGACGGCGCCACCGCCGAGGGTGAGATCAAGCCGGACGCCCGCGCCCTGGTGATGGGCGAGCTGCGCGGGCACTTCCGCCCGGAGTTCCTCAACCGCGTCGACGACATCGTGCTGTTCAAGCCGCTCGGCGAGCGCCAGATCGAGCGGATCGTGGAGCTGCAGTTCGACGAGCTGCGCCGTCGCCTCGCCGAACGCCGCATCACCGTCGAACTCACCGACGCGGCACGGGAGTTGATCGCCCACCAGGGTTACGACCCGGTGTACGGGGCCCGGCCGCTGCGGCGTTACATCTCCCATGAGGTCGAGACGATGGTCGGGCGCGCCCTGCTGCGCGGTGACGTCCAGGACGGCGCGACGGTCCGCGTCGACGCCGAGGCGGGGGAACTGGTGGTCACCTACGACCGGCCCGAGGACGTGGAGGGAGCGCGGGCGGCATGAGCACGATGCAGGCGACGACCGTCAGATGTCCCAACTGCGGGCGCGCCAACCGGGTGCCCGTGGCCGCGGAGGGCCGCCCCAGGTGTGGCCACTGCAAGCAGCCCCTACCGTGGATGGTGGACGCGGGCGACGACGACTTCACCGAGGTCGCCGAGCGGGCCGACGTCCCCGTCGTGGTCGACCTGTGGGCCACCTGGTGCGGACCCTGCCGCATGGTCAGCCCCGCACTGGAGAAAGTCGCCACCGATCTCGCCGGCCGAATCAAACTCGTCAAGGTCGACGTCGACAGGAACCCGCGACTGTCGCAGCGTTTCGAGGTCCAGGCCGTACCGACACTGCTGGTCCTCGACCGGGGCGAGACGGTCGCCCGGCAGGCGGGGGCGGCGCCCGCCCCCGCTCTGCGCCAGTGGGTGGAACAGTCGATCACCACCAGGAAAGGGTGATCCGGATGACCCTGCATGCCGACCCCCACCTCGCGCTTGTCCGGCCGGTCCAGCCGCTGACCCCAGGAGGGTGTCAGGAGTGTCTGATGCTCGGCTCCCCGTGGGTCCACCTGAGGCTCTGCCTGACCTGCGGCCACGTCGGCTGCTGCGACTCCTCGCCGAACAAGCACGCGCGCAAGCACGCAGCTGCCGTCGACCATCCGATCGTGCAGTCGTTCCAGCCCGGCGAGGAATGGCGCTGGTGCTACGTTCACGAGGCGTTCGTCTGATGTCCGGCGACCAGTCGCTGCCGGGCGAAGAACCGGTGCCGGAGAAAGCGGACGAGGCCGCCTTCTGGGAGACCCCGGACATCTACGGCGCGTATCCGCGTCTCACGGAGGACCAGACAGCACGTCTGGCGGAGCACGGGCAACGCCGGAACATGGCTCCGAACGACGTTCTGATCCGGGAGGGCGAGCGCTGCGAGACGTTCTTCGTCGTCCTCAGCGGTACCGTCGCCGTCGTCGAGGACCACGGCACTCCTGAGGAGCACGTGCTGCGCGTGCACGGCCCAGGTCGCTTCATCGGCGAACTCGGCCTGCTGTACGGACAAGTGGCCTTCTACACCGCTGTCGCCAGGGAGCCGGGCGAAGTCCTTGTCGTCTCCTTGGACCAGTTGCGCCACCTGGTGTCCCAGGATTCCACCATCGGGGACATCGTGCTGCGCGCCTGTCTGTGCCGTCGCGCGCTGCTCGTCGGACAGGGCGCCGGCTTCCGCATCATCGGCTCGCGCTACTCGCCCGACACCAGACGGCTGCGCGAGTTCGCCGTCCGCAACCGGCTGCCGCACCGCTGGATCGACCTGGAGACCGACGAGGAGGCCGAGGAGCTGCTGCGCCGCTTCGGCGTCGGCCCGGCGGAGACACCACTCGTCATCTGGCGGGACACCACCCTGTTGCGCAACCCCAGCAACGCGGAACTGGCCCGGCTCATCGGCCTGCCGTCCCTACCCGCCGGAAACCGTCACGGCGACGTCCTCATCGTAGGCTCCGGACCCGCCGGCCTCGCTGCCGCGGTCTACGCCGCCTCCGAGGGTCTGAGCACCACAGTGGTGGAGGCGATGGCCACCGGCGGCCAGGCCGGCACGTCGTCCCGCATCGAGAATCTACTCGGATTCCCATCCGGCATCTCCGGCGCCGAACTCACCGAACGCGCCGTACTCCAGGCCGACAAGTTCGGCGCCAGGATCAGCCTTCCGCTGGAGGCGACCGGTCTCCATCCCAAGGACGACGACCACTACGTCGTGGCGTTCGCCGACGGCAGCGAAATCACCGCCCGCGCGGTCGTCCTGGCCATGGGTGCCCGCTACCGCCGGCTCCGGGTGCCCGGCATCGAACGCCTGGAGGGAACGAGCGTGCACTACTCGGCGACCGTCTACGAGGCCCAGCAGTGCCGCACCGACCCGGTGGCCGTCGTCGGCGGAGGCAACTCGGCGGGCCAAGCGGTGCTGTTCCTCGCCGGGTACGTGCCGAAGGTGCACCTGCTGGTCCGAGGAGCCGGCCTTGAGGCCAACATGTCCCGCTACCTGGTCGACCAGGTCGAGCGCCATCCGCGGGTGGAGGTCATGCTGCACACCGAGGTCACCGAGGTCATCGGCCAGGAAGTGCTGGAGGAGCTCGACGTGGTCGACAACCGCACGGGTGGGCACCGCCGGCTCGCGGTACGGAGCCTGTTCGTCTTCACCGGCGCCGAACCTCACACCGAGTGGCTCGCCGGCGTCATCGCCCTCGGCTCCCGCGGCTTCGTCCTCACCGGGCCGGAGGCCCAGGAAGCCTGCGCCTACCCCGAGGTGTGGCACGGCCGCGGGCGCTCGTGCATGACCCTGGAGGCCAGCCTGCCCGGTGTCTTCGCGGTAGGGGACGTCCGTAGCGGCTCGGTGAAGCGCGTGGCCTCCGCGGCCGGTGAGGGCGCGATGGCCATCCACTTCGTGCACCGGCACCTGGGACACTCGGCCGTACCCGGCACCACGGGCACGTCAGCTGTCGCGGGCCACTCGGACGTCTCCCCACGCATACGTCACAAGGAGTCCGCATGGCTCGCATGACGAATGGCGGACGATGAGATCACGAGAAGGAAGAAGGAGGCGATTGCGATGGCCACGCCCGTCCGGCGCCACCGCGGTGGCGCCCTGCAGGAAAGGCCCGTCTGGGCACCCACCCCTGTCAATCCCCTGGTCGAGTTCGACGAACTGCTCAACCAGATGAGCGGCCTGCTGGAGTCGACGGTGGGCGCGGCACCCGCGGTTGCGTGGACGCCTCTCGCGGACGTGTCGGAGTCCGAGGACGCGTTCCACATAGAGATCGAACTCCCCGGAGTGAAGAGCAAGGACATCGACGTAGAGGCCAACGGTCCCGAACTCGTGGTCACCGGAGAGATCAAGGAGCGGGAGCGCAAGGGTGTCCTGCGCCGCAGCACCCGCCGCGTCGGAGCCTTCGAGTACCGTTTGCGGCTGCCCGGAGAACTGGACACCCACAAGATCAAGGCTGAGATGCAGGACGGAGTGCTCAGCATCACCGTCCCCAAGGCCGACGTTGCAAAGCCGCGACACGTCGAGATCACCGAGACGAGTGAACGTACCGAGAGCGGCGGCTGAGACGCGAGCGCCGCGGTTCCGGGCGCCTGTCCGGCACTGCGGCCGGGCCGGCGAGGCTTTGGTGGTTCTTCCTGCTGGTCTCGCTGACCTTCTTCGTGGCGTACGCGGGAGCGAACTCGGCCTGTCTGACGGTGAGCGAGGTCCTGAGAATCGCCGACCGCACCGCCCGCCGCCGGGAGTAGGAGCGCGCCGGAGCCCGCCGTACCGCCCGGGCGCCGGACCGGGCAGCACCCTGTACTCGCCGAGGATGGCCGGCACCGCGGGCACGGCAGGTCCTACGTCCGCCATGGCCGAACAGCGCCTCGACGACGAGAACAGATGACCCACGCGCTCCAAGAAGCCGACCCGACGAGCGGCGACCGACTCGAACAGGCGGTGGGCGGCCGTTCCTGGGGCCCCGGCGCTTCCGCCGTGCCCTGCGGGAGTCTCGGGCCAACGGCCTTGCGAACGGCAGCTACGCGCCGGCGGACGGACCCGGCCGACCCGGCGGCGCACCGGGCGACCCCCATGACCAGCGGTGACCAAGGCAGAAGGAAGTCAGCGATGAAATACGACGGATTCCTCGCCCGTGTGCGCGAGCGAGGCGAGTACAACGACCAGGACGAAGCCGCGGACGTCACCAACGCGGTGCTGGAAGTGCTGGCCCAACGGATCAGCCCGGGAGAGGTCAAGGACCTCGCATCCCAGCTGCCCGGCCCGCTGGGACAAGTCCTGGACCATGCCACGCCGCAGCAGGCGCGAAGCTTTGGGATCGAAGAGTTCTACCGCCGGGTCGCCGAGCGCACCCATGCCCGGCCGCGTACGGCGCAGTGGGACGCCAGCGCGGTCCTGACCACCGTCGCCGACGCTGTCACTGGCGGAGAGCTGAATCAGATCATCAGCCAGCTCCCCTCCAGTTACGCCGTCCTGTTCGGCAAGGCCGACCTCGCGGACTGAGCCCGTGAGGCGCGGTGGTTGCTGGCGTGATGATCGTCTGACAGTTCTATGGGATGGATTTTCGTGGTTCTGCTGCCGTGGGCTTGCGACACCTCGATCACGTCCGCGCTCAGGAAGGCACGGCCAGCGGGTGAGCTGGCCACTGGCTCGGGCTGGCCGACGCTCAGATTCCTGCCCGGCAATGGCACCAGCAGCTCCTGCGCGTAGTCCTGGAGCAGGAGGGTGACGTCACGGCCGCCGCTCCTGGCCACCCCCTCCGCGATCAGCGGGGCGATCAGCTGCGGCGGCATCAGCCGTGAGACGGGGCCGCTGGGTTGACACACCCACCGCCCTGACAGCCGTTCGGGCACTCCGGCTCTTCACGTCTTGCGGTCATCCTCAGGGAGTGTTGCGTCGGGCTTTCAGCGGGTGATCGAGATTGCGGAGGGCGCGAATCCGCTGGATCGGATCACGTGCGGGACGAACAGGATCGCGGCCTCGGCGGCGCGTGCGGTCTCGATCCCGTCGAGGTCCGTGATCCACTCCTGCTGCCGGCTGAGGTCGGCGAGAAGCTCGCGTACGACCTGCTTGGCCTCCGGGTCCTTGCCGGAGAGGAAGGCTGTGGGTGTCCGGGTGAGCGCGGCGGGCACGGTGATCACCGAGTAGAGCACTTCTCTCGTGGTCCGTCGCCCACCGGCCGCGCAAGTCGCCCGGGAGGAAGAAACCGATCAACAGACCGGTCTCGGCGAACAGCACCATACCCACGCCCAGTACGCCGAACGCGCCACGTCGCTGTCCGGGTGGCGTCGGCGGCAGAGCCTGGTGAGCGGTCCGCCACGGTCACCTCGTGCCCGGCCCGGGTGAGGGCTACGGCGAGGCAGCCGCCGACGCGGCCGTTTCCGAGAACGGCGATCGTGGTCATGCTGACGTGGTCCTTCCGGTGCTTGTGGTTCTCGTGGGAGTCACCGCCCGGACCAGTTCGCGGCGGCGCACGATTCCGCCGGAGCGCTCCTGGTCGCCGCGGCGGTGGGGGCCCTGGCGAGGGGTCCTGGTGGGCGCCCTGGCAGCGCTGCGGCTTGCGGCGCAGTCGGGTGAGGTACTGGTCGAGGGTGTTGTCGTGGACCTGGGCGCCTTCGGGCCAGGCACGTCTGCACGAGAAGGGCGGCGATGCGCGCGAACGGATTCCTCTCCCCCGTCATCTTCCTCACCGCCCATCACCGGCTGGCCGACCGGCTGTCCGGGTTCTCGGCCGGAGGGATCGGCCACCGCCTGACATGAGCGGTCTCCGCCACCGGTCACAACCGGCCGTGACCGCCTACCTGGCCGCTGGCCGGATCGACGCCTTCCGGCGGCCGGGACCCAGGGGCGGCCCTCGACGTCGGATATCTGCCTGCCGGCCTCGTCCACCAGCAGCGCCCCGGGAAGCAGGTCCGCTCGCGCCGGAGCGCGAAGGCGAAGGAGGTCCGCGGATGATCCTCGCCCTCGAAGGTTCGGCGGTCGACGGCCCGGCCTACACCGATGTGGTGCTCCTGTGTCGATCTGACGCCGACCGAGTTCCGCCTCCTGGCCACGCTCATGGCGGCTCGAGTACGGCGGCGGAGATGCCCGCGGTGGCCAGCCGCAGGGCGGTGGCGCCGTCCGGTGCGGGCACGGTGTCGAACGCCTCGTCGCGCAGGCCACAGCCCGGCCACCGCAGCGATGACGGGTGACGAGGATGGCGGGAGGCCGGGCAGGTGGCGGCCCTTGAGGATGGTGGTGAGCGCCGCGTACGTATCGAGCACCGCCCCCGGCGAGTGTGGCTCATCGCGCCTTCGTCCTGTGCGTCATCGAGGTGGAACAGCACGGTGATCCACCGGGCCAGCCGTTCCACGTCCGCCGCAGGGCCGTCGGGGATCATTCGGGCCGCCATCCGGTGGAAACCTGCCGCCCGCAAGCGCGCACACTGCGCCGCCGTTGACGCCAGGCCGGTTCTGGCAGCCCATGCTTCCAGCCCGTGCCCGATCCGATCTGCTCGTGGGTGAATCCGGTCCGGCACGGGGATACCCAGCGCGTCTACCGGCACGGTCCCCGCCGTCCCTGCCGCACGGGCAGGCGTGCCGAGCCGGGCGAGCGGGCCGGCGAGCCCTGTACCTGACCGTCAGCCTCAACCGCGGGGCCCATGGCGCTCGGGACAGTGAGCAAGGCGACCCGCGAGCTTCCTTCAAGCCTTTCGCTCAACGCTTCCCCCTCCTGTGCCAGCCTTTGTTGTGCGGTCAGCCACCACACTCATCGATACCCATGACAGGGGCTCGTGTGCGCGAACCGGCAGGTGACGGAGACCGCGTGGTGGCTTCCGCTTCCCGAACACGTGCCTGCTCAGCCAGCCAGCGCGACCGGCATCCGATGACTGTTTGTAAGCACTTCTTTGGGCACCACGGTACGGACCAGAAGTGGCTCCACGGTGTACGAAGTTGATCTGGCTCCACCGCCGACCGGAAAGATCGGTAGAGCCGTGGGCAGACGCCGGTAGGGTGGCCTGTTGTGGACGCGGGGGCAGGAAACAAGATGGTTGCGGTCCCGTCGGGACAGGTGACGCTGTCGGACAGGCGGACGCAGAGCAGTTGGCCGGTCGAGGTCGCGCCGTTTCAGATGTCGGCGTTCTCGGTCACGCAGGCCTGGTACGCACGAGTCACGGGCCGACGGCCGAGTAGCGCCCAGGGTGAGCAGCTGCCGGTTGAGAGTGTTTCGTGGTGGGACGCGGTCCAGTTCTGTAACGCCTTATCCCAACGGGAGGGGCTGACGCCCGCGTATCGCCTGTGCGTCGACGCCGAGACGGCCGAGTGGGGCACCTCCGCAGACGGCTACCGGTTGCCGACCGAGGCCGAATGGGAGCACGCCTGCCGTGCGGGCACTACTGGCCCGCGGTACGGACAGCTCGACGAGGTCGCCTGGTACCAGGGCAATTCCGATGGGCGGATCCATTCCGTCGGCGGCAAGCAGCCCAACGCATTGGGCCTGTACGACATGCTGGGCAACGTGTGGGACTGGTGCTGGGACGTCTACGACGCCGAGGTGTACGGGGCCTACCGGGTGCTCCGTGGTGGTGGATGGGCCGACGAGCACTGGAGCTGCCGGGCGTCGGTGCGGCGGCGCAGCCACCCGACCTTCCGGATCGACGACGTGGGATTTCGCATCGTGCGCTCCACACCACTGCCTCAGCCGTAACAGCCTCATTCCGAATCGATCAGTTGAGCGGGGCGGCTGCGTCCGAGGTCGGCCGACGTGCCCTCTCTGGATTGAATGCACTGGTCCGTCCGACCCGCGACGGCAGGGTTTGTGCGTCGATCACGGTCATGTCGGAGGCCGTGGTGCTTGATCACGGTCGTGCCGGGAGGCCGGGATGGGTTTGTCGCGGACGGAGTTGTTCGCTGCGATCCGGAGGGACAAGCGTCTTGATCCGGAACTGTCGCAGCGGGCTCTGGCGGAAAAGTATGGAGTGCACCGCCGGACGGTGAGGCAGGCCCTGCTGTCTGCGGTTCCGCCGCGGAAGAAACCGGTGCGCCGGGCCGCGGTTTTCGATCCGGCCAAGCCGTGGATCGTCGACGGTGGTGTACGTGTAGCGGAACTGTCCGGTGGCGGCGGAGGCGGATCCAGGTACGGCGAGGAGCAGAGCGGAGGCACTGCAGGCGGCACCGAGCGCTGCGGTGAGGGAGCGGACAGGCACTGGGATCTCTTTCTGCCGGGTGCTTGTGCGGTCAGCGCCAGCGATGCCCACGAAAGCAGCGAGGTAGGCGTTTTGTCCCCCGAAGGTGGAAGCCGAATCGTTGCCTCGCGCAGGTGGATGGCCTGGTCGGCGCTTAACCGAGGCAGTGACGTGAGGCTGGGAGGGCGGCGGGGGAGAGGCCGGGAGGGGCGCGATGCCAGTGGGAACGCCAGCCTCAGTTCGTGCCGCACCTGGAGCGCAGCGCGACCTGACCCGTCTCGACGGAGATCACTGCCCGGAACCGTCCCCTCTCGGCTCGCCTGCCCAGCCCGGCCGGAGATCCCGCCAGTCCGTCCCGGGGCACTTTCCGGGACGGGGCCTGAACGGCCAGGTCGCGAGGTCTGCCAGCGTGAGAACCTGGCGGACCTGGTCGCTGCCGACACCCCGCTGGGAACCGAGCAGGCCGCCGCCAGGCTCCGGGTGCGCCGTGCCGAATATGGTGAGACTCGGCTGAATCCGCTTACCGCAGTCGATCGGGGTCCGGTACAAGCCGGGCCGGGGCCGTTGACGTCGCGCTACACCACGGCGTCCGTCGACGCGTACCCGGAGGCCGACTGGGAGTACCTGCGCGCTGTGGAGAAGGGCCAGCGGTCCCCGCTCGTCACGCTGCAGCCCGCCCCGGCCCGCACCACGCCCGGTACGCACCTCTTCGAGGCCCGGCCGGTGGCTGTCGCCGCACGGGATGGTTGCAACGTTCCGTCCGGGTTCGCGCTCAGGTCGACCAGCAGACCACGGTCGACGAACCACCGCGCCACGAACGCGGTCACGTGTCCCTTCTCGCCGATCACGTGCGGATGCCGAGCTCACCGGCGATCCGGTCCGCCGCGCCGCCGTCGATCGGCGGGGAGGGCATCGCGGCCCGGATGACGTCGGAGAGCGCCTCCACAGCGGCCCGGGACCACTGGTAGGACGACGCGTCGGGCCCCCGCGACGACCCATCGGCTGCCCGGCGGCGCGGATCAGGTCATGCAGCGTGGTCTGGGCGGGGCAGTAGGCGATGCCGTAGGAGATCTCCTCGGGCCGACTGATGCTGCGGCGGGCGATCACCCAGTGGCGGCGGTCGGGTCGGTGCCAGGGCCGGACTTCGACGAGTGTCCATTCGTAGATCCGCGGGCTGCGAGCCCCGGTGCCGCAGAAACGGCGCTTCCTTTTCTGTCAGGCGAGGCCGTTGAACAGGTCGTGGACGGAATGGCCGATCGCCCAGCGGGTGACGGCGGTGTCGTGCCAGGCGATGGCCATGACGTGGAAGACGTCCGCCCGTTCCCAAGCCGACGGGTTCGCGGATCCTCGGGGTGGAATGGCGGGGAACCGGAGGGGGACGTGGCGCCCGCTGGCGGAGTAGCCGACGGGTTAGGGGTGTGACCGAGGTACGCGCCGAAGGGGGGGCAACAAGATGATCTGAAGCCCCTGAGGGCTCGGCCCCCGCATCTCAGAGGGACACGCGCGCTGTTCTGCCAGCGGCAGAACACCGGCCGGGCCAGGCTCGACGATCACTACAGTCCAGTCTCATGACGGCGATTACGACGCGTACGGTCGAGTACCCGGCGGACGGTTTGACGATGATCGGGCACCTCGCGCTCCCGGCCGGTAGCGACCGCCGGCCCGCAGTGTTGCTCGGACCAGAGGGCATGGGGCTCAGCGACGTCGAGCGCCGCCGGGCCGATGCTCTCGCCGAGCTGGGATATGTAGCGCTGGCCTTCGACCTCCACGGCGGGCGCTATTTGAGCGACCCCGAGGAGATGCTGGCTCGTTGCATGCCACTGCTCGCTGATCCCGACCGGATGCGGGGCATCGGTCATGCGGCGCTCGACGTGTTGCGCACCGAATCGCGGACCGACCCCGACCGGATCGCCGCCGTCGGCTACGGCACCGGGGGCGCCATCGCGCTGGAACTCGGGCGCGACGGCGTCAACCTGCGCGCGATCGGGACAGTCAACGCGACTACCACGGGGCGACCGGGCGAGGCAGCGCGCATTCGCTGCCCGGTGTGGGCCGGGGTGGGGTCGGAAGACCCGATCATGCCGCCCGCGCAACGGAACGCGTTCACCGCCGAGATGCAGGCCGCGGGCGTCGACTGGCGCCTCGCGGTCTACGGCGGCGCCTTGCACGCCTTCCACCACCCGCCGGTCGAACATCCCACGGTCCCCGGCGTCGGCTACCACCCACAGCACGCGCAGCGAGCCTGGCGCGACGTCGTCGACCTGCTCGCCGAGTGCCTGCCCGTGACGGAGGGCCTGGGGGCATGATCCAGGCAAACAGCCTGGCGCCAGGCCTGGTACGCGTCGGGCACTGACAGTCCCCTCCCCTCAAGTCCGCACGGCAGAACCACATTCGGTGAGGCCGGTAAGTCTCGCGCGGGCTTCCGTGTTCGGCGACCAGGCCGAACTGGTTCGGCTCGCTGCGAGGGGACAGGGCGTCCAGGATGACGGACACCGTGCCGATCACCTTCTCCGGCTCCCATCCCGCGGATTCGAGTCGCTCCAGGTCAGCGGCCTGAACGAGGGCGACGAGCGGCTTGGAGTGGCGGGCCAGAACGACCTGTTCCCCGCTTGGACGACGCGGTTGACCAACTCCGCAAGCTCGGACCGGGCTGGCGTCACTCAAATCTCAGGGCCATGGCGTATCGTGATTCTGTACATCCTGTACGTTTCACAAGAGCGCTCCGCCGAGGTGACCGCCGCTCCGCCCGGGCGCGCGCCGGGGGAGACGGTCGTGCTGCCCGTCCGGGACGCCCTGGAGGCCCTGCCGGTGCAGGCGGAGGACCGTACCGGCTGCACCCGCGACCAGTTCCGGCACTGGATCGACGCCGACGGCGACGGGTGCAGCACGCGCATTATCTGCACTCTTCGGCCCGGAGTACCGGACCAGGCGTGAGTGACCCGAGACGGAACAGCTTCACCTGTCACTTCCTCCAACCGCCTCGCCCGGACACGATCGGCTCGCTGTCCGCCTTGTACGGCGGTCCCGAGGCGGCGGCGATCGTCGGCCTGGCTGCCAGCCAGGTAAGAAAGGCAAAAACGAACAGCCCCTCTACGATCAAGGAAAGGGGGCCGTATGGCAGCTCCCAGCCGGGTTCGTAGTAGCCGTCCGGCAAGCCGACAGTGCGCGACAGCAGAAAACCGACGATCATGCCGAGGCTGACGAGGGACCCGGTCAGCCATGCGACCATGGGGCGTTTCAAGGTCACCAGTGCCACAGCCACGACGAGCATGACGGCAGTACCCAGGGCGAACAGGACGCCGATGTAGAACTTCTCCTCAAGGTGATCGGGAACGAGGAGAGCATGCAGCACCGCATTGCCGACGGCACAGCCCGCTCCCAGTCCTCTCAGGGTGACTTCGGTGGCAGAGATGGAGTTCATGGTCACTCCAGCCGTTCATGTACACGGAGCAGACGGGCCGGGGAAACCGGCGGCTGCAAGCGGAGAGTACGGCCTCGGCTCACGCCTCGCAGGCGGTGTCCGTCTGCGAGCTGCGGCCCGTCGCGCCGTCGCCGCGCAGTTCGACGCAGCAGGAGCCGGGCTGCGGGGCGAGCACCGCTGTGGTCTTGTCGCTTCCCAGGCCGTGCAGGTAGCCGGCCAGGAAGGCCTGATTGACGGCGCAGACCAATTCCGGGGCCTTGGCCGCCATGGGGTGGAAGGGGCAATTACGCAGCCGCAGCAGGGTGGGCGCAGCGCGCTCCGGCTCGAAGCCGAACTTCTCAAGCGTCTCAGCCGCTACGCTCAGTCCGCGCTCGGCGCCGAGGCGCCCGGGACGCACCCCGCTCGCGTTCGGCACCGCCCAGGCTTTCCCCTCGCGCGTACGCCACGCGGAGCGCGGCGTCGCGGGCCGATTCCTCGTCCGTCTCGGTGAGTACGGCCTCGGTGAGGACGTCGGCCAGCATGCCGTAGCGACGCTCGGGATGTGCACCGCGATGGCCTCGTCCACCGGCTCGTACACCTTGGGCCTACGGCCGACCTTGCGGATACCCGCGGGCGATTCGTAGCGGGCCTGGAGCAGGCTGGCCTCCACCAGCTTGTCCAGGTGGAAGGCCGCCAGCCTGTGGGAGATGCCGAGGCTGTGGGCCGCTTCCTCGCGCGTCACCGGCCGCCGCTCCTGCCGGATGAGCTCGAACATGCAGCGGCGCGTGGGGTCGCCGAGGGCGGCCAAGCTGGTCAACGAGGCGTGATCCAGTCCCACCAGGTCAGTATATCGACCATGGATGTTGGCGAAACTTCGCGCTGATGCTGTTGTGCAGGAGGTGTCGCCTCCTATGAGGTGATACGGAAACGACGCTCGCCGGGATGGCGCCCGATGGAATGGCGCGCGTAATGACTTCCCCAAGCTTCGCTGAAGCCGGACTCCCGCAGCTAGACCGTCAGCGGGGTGCAGTGTCCTCGACGGGCTGCCCAGACGAGGAAGTCACAGTTCCTCACGGGACAGCCCGCATCGCCTTGCGCAGAGCAAGCCGGAGCGACGCGATGGTCTCCTCCGCTTCCTCCCGACGCCGGCGCCCCCCGCTGGCACACCAGTTCAGGAAACGCCCAAGCCGCAACAGGTAGTTACGCTGCGTGTGCGGTGACCTTCCTCGTGCACGCAGGTGAAGTGAAAAGTCGCGAGCTTCTGGGTGCATCTCGAAAGTCTGGTCCTCCACGAGGACCATGGTCACAGCCCCCGTACTTGGCGAGATGGCCCTCTCCATGCACAACATCGAATACTCCTGGGTCGTTCTTGTACCTCACAGAATCATCACTTTCTGTGAAGCATGGCAGGCAGGAGCACCTGTGGCACATGTGACTCAGCCCTCCTGAAGCAGTCCAGATAACGCGTAACGAGGTCCTTCTGGAGGAGGCGGTGACCGCCCCCGAGCAGGGCGCCCGCTGCCGGCTGACCGGAGGCGTCTGGTACTCCGCCTACGACGACACCTACTTCGAGGTCGCGCGCGCCCTGGACATCGACCACCTCGTGCCCCTCGCCGAATCGTGGGACTCCGGAGCCTCCGCCTGGAGCCCGGCGGAGCGGGAGGCCTACGCCAACGACCTCGGCGACCCGCGGGCCCTGATCGCGGTGTCGGCGGCGTCCAACCGGTCGAAGGCCGACCAGGACCCGGCCACCTGGCAGCCTCCGGCCGCCGGCTACCGCTGCACCTACGCCACCGACTGGATCGCGGTGAAGACCCGGTGGGGGCTCACGGTCGACTCCACCGAGCGCAGCGCGCTCGCCGCCGTCCTGGACGGCTGCCCCAACACGCCCGTCGAGGTCACCCTGGCCCGCTGACCGGTGCCGGCCGCAGGGCGGCAGACTGGGGGGTGAGCGCTCGTGTTCAGGTTCTCGGCCGGGGGAGTACGCCGGGGCGGACCGGCACGATCTCCACGTCGGTGCAACGGGCGTTCTCGAGTTCGGCCCGCCGCCGTGCGGCGGTGGGCTCGTCGTGGGCGACGGCGGAGGCCCGCGGTATGCCGTCGGGCCTGGTCCAGGTGAGTCCGTAGTTCTGCATCGTGATCGTCATAGGGGACATCATCCCGGCCGGCACTGACAGCGAATGATTCCGGCCGTGATCTTTTCCTGTGGCTGGTTTGTGGTGCATGGTGGTGCGCACGGGCCCCCCTTCCCCCGGGGTGGCGCCCCTTGCCGGGTCCTGCCGTCTTCCCCCGGGCGGCAGGACCCGCCGCGCCTCCCTACCCCTCCCCGCGGGAGGCCATGCGGCTGCCTGCGGGGACGTCAGGTGCAGCCCGGGCCGCCGGGTCATAGCCTGGACCTCTCGGGGCTGTCGCGGAGGTCCCCCATGCCCCGAACCATATGGTCAGGAGCCATCAGCTTCGGCCTGGTCACGGCACCTATCCACGTCCAGTCCGGCACCGAGGGCCACTCGATCCACTTCTACCAGTACCATCTGGACGATACGGTTTCCGTGGAGCTCATCGCCGGTTTGGATCACCGTGGTCGGTGCAACAGGTGTGGCACCATCACCGGTTCGGATGAGACACCAGTACCGGGTGCGTCTGAGTGGAGGGTCAGTCGCCGACCGGGAAGAAGTCTTCACGCCCGTCATGACGACGTATGGGTCTCCCAGCGGACCGTCGCCACCACCTGGTGAACTCGGCCGCCGGCTCGGGTCTGACCCGGTCTCGACGGCCCGTTCATGGCGAACCCCGTGGTGAGGACCTGTCCCGGCGACTGGGGGAACCGGCTGTGCTTGTCGCACCCTCGGACCGGTGTAGGGGGTCCGGGGGTTACGGCTGGCTGATCGTGAGGAGTGATTTGATCGCGCGGCGCTCGTCCATGGCGGCGTAGGCGTCGGCGATGTGGTCGAGGTCGGTGGAGTAGTCGAAGACGAGTCCGGGATTGATCGTTCCATCCAGGACGTGTTGCAGCAGCTCGGGGATGTAGTGGTGGGCGGGGGCGACACCGCCCTTGATGCCGATGTTCTTCCAGAAGAGGGTCTTGTACTCGAACTTCTCGTAGAGCGGGACGCCGACGGCGCCGATCATGCCTCCGGCGCGGACGATCCCGGCGGCCGTTTCGATGGACTGGTCGGTGCCGACGCATTCGAGCGCGGCGTCGACGCCGGCGCCGTCGGTGAGGCCGAGGACGGCCGTGACGGCGTCGTCCCCGCGTTCGGCGACGATGTCGGTGGCGCCGAACTCCTTCGCGAGGGCCTGCCGGTCGGCGTGACGGCTGAGCGCGATGATCCGGCCGGCGCCGAGGAGCTTGGCGGCCAGCACGGCCGAGAGGCCGACTGCGCCGTCCCCGACGACGGCGACGGTGTCGCCCTGCTTCACGCCCGCGCTCACGGCGGCGTGGTAGCCGGTGCACATGACGTCGGAAAGTGCGGTGAAAGAGGCGAGCTGGGCGTCGGTGAACCCGTCGGCCGACGCGGGGACCTTCACGAGGGTCGCGTCGGCGTAGGGCGCGCGGACCTTCTCACCCTGGCCGCCGTCACTGTCGCCGTCGCCGAAGGCCCCTCCGTGCTCGCAGTCGGATTCGAACCCGGCCCGGCAGGCAGGGCAGGTGCCGTCGTTGTAGGTGAAGGGGGCGATGACGAAGTCGCCGACCGCAAGGTTCTTCACATCCTCGCCGACCGCTTCGACGACGCCGATGTACTCGTGGCCGATGCTGCCCACCTTGTGGGGGTTGATGCCGCGGTAGTACCAGAGGTCGGAGCCGCAGACGCAGCCGCGCACGACGCGGACGACGGCGTCGGACGGCTCCTGGATGGTGGGGTCAGGGCGCTGGCCGAGCTCGATGTGCTTCTCGCCTCGGAAGATGGCTGCCTTCATGACGGTCTCCTCAGATGTCGGAGTTCGGCTGTCAGGGGGGTGTGGGTGTGACGTCGCAGGTCGGCGCGGACACGCTCGGGTTCTGCCTGCGGTTGTGGTCCGGGCCGGTCGAGGGCGCCGTCGAGGTCGCCCGGCCGGTCGGGTTCGGCTGCGAGGAACGCGCCCGGCCAGTCGGTGAGGGCCGGGCCGTCGGCCGAGAAGACCTCCACGGTCCTGCCCCTCGCCGACTCGGTCAGCAGGGCCTGGACGATCGTCTCGGCGACGTGGTCGCGGCGCACGGGCCCGTACTCGGTCAGGTCGCCCTGGCGCAGGTCCACCTGCTGGTGAGAGCTGCTGCGGGCGTCGAACCAGCCGGGCCGGACGATCGTGTACGGCAGGCCGCTGACCCGCAGGAGGCGCTCACCGCGCCGCTTCCACTCCAGCAGCTCCCGCGACTGCCCGCCGCTGGCCGTGACCCCGATCGAACTCATCAGCACCACGGGCAGCCGATGTCCGTCCAGGGCGTCGAGCACCGCGGGGACGGCGCCGTAGTCGACCGCGGCGTGGTCGCCGGACCCGTGGGGCGCACCGTGGGTCATCACGACGGCGTCGACGCCCGCGACGGCGGCGCGCACGGCCGTCGGGTCGGCCAGCTCGCCTGCCACCACCTCGACACCAGCGGGCAGCGACCGCCGGGCGCGGGCGGGGTCGCGGGTGAGCACGCGCGGCAGGCGACCCAGCTCGAGCAGGCGGGAAGCGACGAGGCGTCCGATACTGCCCGTGCCCCCGACGATCAGGACGCGGTTCATGTCCGAAGGGGCTGCTTGTGTCATGCCGTCAGCCCCTTGAAGGTCGATCCGTCGATCACGAACCGGTAGCGGATGTCGGAGGCGTTGATCCGCTCGTAGGCGGTGTTGATGTCCTTGGCGCCGATCAGCTCGATGTCGGCGGTGACCTTGTGCTCGGCGGCGAAGTCGAGCATCTCTTGCGTCTCGGCGATACCCCCGAACAGGGAGCCGGCGTAGGAGCGCCCGTTCTGCAGCAGGGGGAAGACGTCCAGTGGCATCGGCTGTGTGGTGACACCCACGCTGATCATGGTGCCGTGCAGAGGCAGAAGGCCGAGGTAGTCCGCCAGTGAGATCGGCGCGCTGACGGTGTTGAGGATGAGGTCGAAGGTGTTGGCCAGCTCGGTGAAGGCGGTGCCGTCACCGGTCGCGGCGTAGTGGTCGGCGCCGAGGGCCGCGGCGGCTTGACGCTTGCTGTCCGACCGGGACAGCACGGTGACCTCGGCACCCATGGCCTTGGCCATCTTCACGCCGAGGTGGCCCAGTCCGCCGAGGCCGACGACCGCGACCTTGGTGCCGGGACCGGCGGCGAACCGCTTGAGCGGCGCGTAGACAGTGATGCCCGCGCACAGCAGCGGCGCGGCGGCGGCCGGGTCGAGGTTCTCGGGCACGCGGACGACGAAGTCCTCGGGGGCGACGACCGCCTCGGAGCAGCCGCCCTGGGTGTGGGCGCCGGGCTCGGCGGGGTCTGGGCTGCCGAAGACGAGGGTGTGCCCGCCCAGGCAGTACTGCTCCTGTCCGGCCCGGCAGTTGGCGCACGCGCGGCAGGAGTTGGCCATGCAGCCGATGTCGACCAGGTCGCCGACCTGGTGGCGGGTGACGGCCGAGCCGGTTTCGGTGACGCGGCCGACGATCTCGTGCCCGGGGACGAGCGGGCTGATCGGGAGCGGGCCGAAGGAGCCGTCGACGAAGTTCATGTCGGAATGGCAGATCCCGCAGTACAGAGTGTCGATCTGGACGTCGTGGGGGCCGACGTCACGGCGCTCGATGGTGACGGGGGCGAGTGGCCGGCCGGCCTCGTGGGCGCCGAACGCGCTGACGGTGGTGGGCACGGTGGTTCCTTCTTGCAGGTCGTACAGGGGTGAAGGTCAGGCTTCGGGGATGGCGCGGCCGTAGGCGGCGAGGGTGACGTTCTCGGGCTCGGGACCGCCGCGCCGGCCGGTCTCCGGCGCGTCCAGCGCAGCCAGCTCGTCTGCCGAGAGGTCGAAGTCGAAGACGTCGATGTTCTCGGCGATCCGGTGGCGCTTGGTGGACTTGGGGATGACCGAGCGGCCCTGCTGCAAGCCCCAGCGCAGCAGCACCTGCGCGGGGCTCTTGCCGTGCGTCTCGGCGATGGCAGTGACGGCCGGGTCCTGAAGGACGCTGCGGCGGTCCTCGCCGTAGCCGGGGTAGAAGGTGATGCCCCCGATGGGGGACCACGCCTGGTTGAGGATGTGGTGCCGGTCGTCGAAGTCGAGCACCTCGCGCTGCTGGAAGTAGGGGTGGATCTCCAGCTGGTTGACCGCCGGCACGACGGACGTCGCATCGAGCAGCGTGGTCAGGTGGTAGACCATGAAGTTGCTGACGCCGATCGCGCGGACCTTGCCGTCGGCCAGGAGCTTCTCCAGGGCGCGGTAGGCGTCGAGGGTCTTGTCGAACTCGGACGGCAGCGCCTGGTGCAGGATCAGCAGGTCGATCTGGTCGACGCCGAGCTTTGCGGCGCTCTTGTCGAAGCCGTGCAGGGTCTCCTCGTAGCCGTAGTCGCTGATCCAGATCTTGGTTTCGACGAAGATCTCGTCGCGGGGCACTGCGGAGTCGCGGATGGCCTGGCCGACCTCGCGTTCGTTGCCGTAGGCGGCGGCGGTGTCGATGTGCCGGTAGCCCAGCTCCAGCGCGGCCGTGACCGCAGCGGTCGTCTCGTCGGGCGGGGTCTGGAAGACGCCGAGACCGAGGGCGGGCATCTCGACGCCGTTGTTGAGAGTGAGGGTCTGCATCACGTAGTCCTTTGCTTGCGGGACGCCCGTGCGGGCACGATCAGGGTGAGGACGGCGACGGCGGCCAGGGCGAGCAGGACGGCGGAGCCCGTCAGCGCGGTGCCGGAGCGGGCCGCGATGTCGGCGGCCGCGTGATGGGTGGAGACGGTGGCGGCCACGGCGGTGAGGATGCTCAGGGCCAGTGCGCTGCCGATCTGGTGCACCGTGTTGACCAGGCCCGAGCCGGCCCCCGCGTCCTCAGGTGCGACGCCGTCGACGCCGCTGGAGGTCATCGGGGCCAGTGCCAGGCCCTGGCCGGCGCCGATGACCACCATCGGCAGGGCCACTCCGGTCAGGTAGGGGGTGTGCAGGTCCAGGCGGCTGAGCCAGGCCATGCCCACGGTCGTCAGCACGACCCCCGCGGCGAGTACCCGGGGCCTGCCGAACCTCTCCAGCAGCCGGGGCACGCGGATGGCGAAGACGAAGTTGACCAGCGTCATCGGCAGGAAGGCCAGGCCGGCCTGCAGCGGCGTCCAGTGGTAGACGCTCTGCACGAACTGCGCGGTGAAGAAGAAGAACCCGATCATCGCGCCCATGTAGAGCATCCGGGTGACGTAGGCGCCGGACCGCTCCCGGCTCGCGAACAGCCGCAGCGGCACGATCGGCTGCGCGGCCCGCCGCTCCACCCCGACGAACAGGGCCAGCAGCACCGCGCCCGCTGCGAGGGGGAGCCAGGTGGCCGGTGCCGTCCAGCCGTGGTCGGCCGCGTCGACGATGCCCAGTACGAGCGCGGTCGATCCCACGGTTGCCAGCAGCGCCCCGGCCACGTCGAACCGGCCGCCGTGACGCTCGGTCTCGGGCAGGAAGCGGACCGCCAGCACCATCATCACGATGCCGATGGGGACGTTCAGGAAGAACCCGGCCCGCCACGAGATCAGGTCCGCGACCAGACCTCCGACGACCAGCCCGAACGCCGCGCCGAGGCCGGCCACTGCGCTGTAGGCGGCCATGGCCCGGTTGCGGGCCTGGCCCTCCGCGAAGCTGCGCGTGAGCAGGGAGAGCGCGGACGGGGCAAGAACGGCGGCGCCGACGCCCTGCAGCGCCCGGGCCGCGATCAGCCACCAGGCGCTCTGGGCGGCGCCCACGAGCAGCGAGGCCAGCGAGAAGACCACCAGCGAGTACAGGAAGACCTTGCGGTGGCCGAAGAGATCACCGGCGCGTGCTCCCAGGAGCAGCAGCCCGCCGAAGACCAGCACGTAGGCGTTGGTGATCCACGACAGGCCCGTCTCGGAAAAGCCCATGTCGGAGCGGATCTGCGGCAGCCCGGTGAACACGATCGAGTTGTCCAGGATGACCATGAAGTAGCTGATGCAGATGACCGCCAGGATCAGCGTCGAACGGGCCGGTCCCCCGGAGGAACCCCGCAGCTGGCGGCGCGGGGCGATGGTCCTGCCGCCGCTCGGCCCGCCCGGACGGCTCGAGTCGGGGACTGGCCCGGCGGGGGCGGCGCCGGTGTCGTGGGTGGCTGCTGAGCGCACGGTCTTCCTCGCGTCGATCGGGAGTGCGGCCCGATCCCGGGCCGCCCGTCTGTGGCGTCTTCCAGGTAACGGCACCTTGAGGGGGCAGTGGGAGTCACTGCTCTTCCAGGTACTGGCAGTACCTCGCAGGCCCCTCCGGGCCGACCTACCGTGGAGGAGCCGGCACACCGAGCAGACCGACCGGGAGGAGTGCGCCGTGCCCCTCTGCCCGTAGTCAGGTCCGGCCCGGCGGCCGACGCGACCAGCCCGGTCAGAGCCGGGCCCCCACACCAGGAAATGAGCATGACCGACCACACCAAGAAGGACGTGGCCGCCGAGGTGCGGGAGTTCCTCAGCACCCGGCGGGCCAGGATCACCCCCGAGCAGGCCGGGCTGCCGGTCTACGGCGGGAACCGCCGTGTCGCCGGGCTGCGGCGCGAAGAGGTCGCCCTGCTGGCAGGCATGAGCGTGGACTATTACGTCCGTCTGGAGCGCGGCAACCTCGCCGGCGCCTCGGAGTCGGTCCTCGAAGCCCTCGCGCACGCCCTGCAGCTCAACGAGGCCGAACGCACCCACCTCTACGACCTCGCCCGCGCGTCGACTCCGGCCGGGCGGCGGCCCACCGCGACGTCATCCCGGGTACGGCCCACGATCCTGCGGCTGCTCGACTCGATGACCGGCGTCCCCGCCTTCGTGCGCAACGCCCGCTTCGACACCGTGGCCGCCAACGCCCTGGGCCGGGCGCTGTACGCGCCGCTCTTCGACTCACCGCTGTTCGCGCAGCGCGGGCCGGTCAACAGCGCCCGCTTCCTGTTCCTGGATCCCGCAGCCCAAGACTTCTGGGTCGACTGGGACAAGGGAGCCGACGACGCGGTCGCCTTCCTGCGCACCGAAACCGGCCGCGCGCCGCACGACAAGGCGCTGACGGACCTGATCGGAGAGCTGACGGCCAAGAGCGACGAGTTCGCCCGCCGCTGGGCCCGCCACGATGTGAAGTTCCACCGGTCCGGAGTGAAGAGGTTCCGTCACCCGCTGGTCGGCACCCTCGCCCTGCCCTACGAAGCGATGGACCTGCCGTCCGACCCCGGCTTGCGCCTCAACTTCTACACACCCGAGCCGGACTCCCCCGAACAGCAGGCCCTGAACCTGCTCGCGAGCTGGACGACCACCGGCACGGTCGTACCCTCCGCAAACGACTGACCCCCCACATGAAAGAGGAGAACCACTCCATGCAGTACCGGCCGCTGGGCCGTACCGGCGTCCAGGTCAGCCCGCTGTGCCTGGGCGCGATGATGTTCGGCCCCTGGGGCAACGAGGACGAGACCGACTCCATCCGGATCATCCACCGCGCCCTCGACGCGGGCGTCAACTTCGTCGACACCGCGGACGTCTACTCCGCCGGCGTCTCGGAGGAGATCGTCGGCAAGGCGCTGAAGGGCCGACGCGAGGACGTCTTCCTGGCCACCAAGTTCTTCATGCCCATGGACCAGAACGACCCCAACCAGCGCGGCGGTTCGCGCCGCTGGACCATCCGCGCGGTCGAGAACTCCCTGCGGCGGCTCGGCACCGACCACATCGACCTCTACCAGGTCCACCGGCCCAGCCCCGACACCGACGTCTCCGAGACCCTCGGCGCCCTCACCGACCTCGTCCGCCAGGGCAAGGTCCGCTACATCGGCTCCTCGTCCTACTCCGGCTCGCAGATCGTCGAGGCCCAGTGGACCTCGCGCGAGCGAAACCTGGAGCGCTTCGTCACCGAGCAGCCGCCCTACTCGATCCTGGTCCGCGGCATCGAGGAAGACGTGCTGCCCACCGTGCGCCGCCACGGCATGGGCGCCCTCACCTACAGCCCGCTCTCGGGTGGCTGGCTCTCGGGCCGCTACCGCAAGAACGTCACCGAAGGCCCCGCCTCGGCCGCCCGCCCCCAGGCTCGCTTCGACATGAACACCCCCGCCAACCAGCGCAAACTCGACGCCGTCGAACAGCTCGCCATCCTGGCGGATAAGGCAGGCATCTCCCTGATCGAGCTCGCCGTCGCCTTCGTCATCAACCACCCCGGCGTCACGTCGGCGATCATCGGACCGCGCACCATGGAACAGCTGGAGGCGTTCCTGCCCGCGGCCGACCTCACCCTCTCCTCTGACATCCTCGACGCCATCGACGAGATCGTCGCACCGGGCGTCACGGTCAACCCGGTCGACAACAGCTACGGAGACTTCGAACTCCGTGCCGACCAGCGGCGACGCTGATGCGTCCCACTGTGACCGGAGGCCGGTTCCAAAGCTGAGCGCCGTAGTGGCGAGCGGTGCCAGGTAAGTCACTCAGTCACACCGACCACCTGGTGCAGACGCAAGCCGCATGGAACGCCGCCTAAGACGCTCGCAGCACCCCGCTCCAACGAACGACCAATCCGGCGCCACTCTGTGCTGCTCCCGTCCGCACGGCTGTGATGGCACCAGTACTGGTAGGGCCGCCCGCTCGGTGCCGGCGGCCGTATGTGTGTGTTTTGCGCTGGCAGGTGGTGCAGGGGCCGGGCCGGCCTGGCTGCCCAGGCAGGTCAGCGCGGACGGGTCGGGTTCGGTGACCGGGGGCGGGGGAGTCGGTGTCATCGGCGGGGGTCCTTCGGGCGGTATGCGGGTGGGGGCGGGATACCTCCGTCGGATAAGTCGATGATGTCGAGGAGGGTCTCGGGCCGGCAGTGGGTGCAGGCGCGCAGTCCGCCGGCCGGGAGGCGGCGGGCTTCGTCATGGCTGACCGGGCGGCGTCGGCTGCCGGTCATGCGGCAGTCGCCGGCGTGGACCTGGACGGGCGGGCGGCCGGTGCTGATGCCGAGTTCGACGAGCCACTGCGGGGGTTCGGGCCGGCTGCGCCGGCCGTGGTCGGTTTCGGCCTGGCGCTGCTGCACGGCGGCGATCTTGGTGTCGATGCGGGTCAGCCACATCGTGTGCCATACGCGCATTCTGTGGAATCAGTTGAGTCCGGCCCACAGCAGTTTGGCCCAGACGTCGTCAGCGATCACCCGGGGACTCGGGCGATCAAGTCGTTGATCGTGCGTGGCACGGCAAGAGCCCGAAGCGGGTCAAACCTGCGGGGCAGCCACTCCCATTCCTGGATGTCCCGGAAAAAGACCCTTACGGCACGGACGAGGCCAGCCTTCGATCCGGCTCGGAGGGGCTGACCGACGCGGTCTTGGTAGCCGCTGGCGCGCACCACATAGTCGCCGATCTTCATGCGGTCGACGGCCGCGATCCAGGCCACGCACGTCTGCCGGGTCCAGGCGGCGGGATCTTCAGCCCCCGGCTGTTCCGAGGCGATCCACCGGCCGGCCTTCAGCAGCGCGGCTCGGGTATTCAGGCGGTGCCGGCGCGTCAGGGTTGTCGTAGACGTCCACCGCTCCACCCACTCAGCCCACCCTGGTGGAACCCCGACATCGCCGACCCTCTCAGACGCTGAGCGCAAGATCGGTGACTCGCAGAAGCCAAGTTCGGCAATGGCCCGCTGTACTGCGAACAAGACCCTCGTCCCGTCGTCGGTCAGAAGCTCCTCTCGCCGGACGCGGTCGAAGAATGATGTGGTGAGGTCGCTGCTGTGGGGCTGCGGTTGAGCAGGAAGAGCTGGCTCATGACCGAAGGCACGCCCTTGTCGTGCTCCTTGCCGTATTGGTAACCCCAGCCGGTCAGCACAGCACGAACCCGTCCGATCTCTTCCTCGACCAGCTGACGTCCGAAGATGCGGCAGGCCAGCGTCAGCCGGTCGAACCGCCCGAGCTGATGGAAGCCGGCGAAACCGCCCAGATGGTAGGCGTGCCCGCACAAGAACGGCCGCACGGCCCCCTCGGCCCAGTCGGGCACCTGGTCCCGAAAAGCTTTGTGGCTGTGGCCGAGGAGGTCCAGCCATTCCTGATCGGTCCAGTCCCAGTACGCGCGGCCAACGTCCGCGCACCGCAGAATCACGACGGCGACGGCGTCGTTCATGGCTCGCGTCATGTGCATGGTGGGCGGCGTGTCGAAGCTGGCGTCGACGTCCTGCATAGGCTGGATGAGACGGCTGATGACAGCCCACTGAGGTGCATCGGGATTGTGATAGCGCAGTCGACGCAGGTTCCGCAGGCCCAGCTCGCGGATGGCCCACCGCTCTGCCTCCGACAGCACCGGTGAGTGGTGACCGCGGCGCGGGCCGATCGAGGAGTGCCAGCGCCTGTTCGCTTGTTCAGGCAGGGAAGCGGTCGTCATCGCGAAGCTCCTCCCGCCGCGGCCTTCGATATGTCCGCCTCAGCGAGCATCTGGACCCGCCAGGAGTGAATGTGATCCATCCCGGTCTTCAACTTCTCGGCAAGGTCACGGCCGGACAGGTGGATGTACTGGAGGGTGGAGTCGGTGTGACGGTGGCCGGCGAAAGATGCAATCGCGTGCAACTCCCAGCCCATCCGGGCCAGATCGGTCAGGCACAGGTGCCGGGTGGTGTGTGTGGAGAAGCGCGGGACACCGGAAGCCAGGGCAATCTGGCGTACCACCGTCGACCACGTCCACAGGCTCAGCGGCTGTGCGTAGTTGCGCCGCGACTCCGACAGGAACAGCGGCCCTCGCGCCCGGCTGACGGTGGCCCGGTGAGCGAGGTAGGCCGACAGCAGCACGCTGGTCGACGCCGAGCAGGGAACCACCCGCTCAAGCCGGTTCTTCGTCGTCTCCGCCCGTATCCGCAGCGTGCGGTGGGCTGGATCCACATCATCGGTCCGGAGCGAGCACAATTCTTCGCGCCGTAGCGCGGCGTCATAGGCCAGAGCGAGCATCACACGGTTGCGGATCGACTCTTGCCGGGCCACCTCCAGGATGCGCAGCCACTCGTGTTCGCCAGGGATCCACGGCAGCTTCGTCAGCCGCGGCACCAGGCCGCGCTGCTGACCGCCGGCCCGTCGGCCGGGGGTGTAACGGCCCCGACCGACGGGGTTGGACTCCCGCAGGCCCTCCTCCAGCAGGAAGTCGTAGAACAGGCGGACTGGTACCAGGCGCTGCCGGATCGTGGCGTTGGCCAGCCCAGCTCCCGAGTCGATCGAGACCACGTTCGCACCGCGGTAGTGAGGCCGCGAGGCCAACTCCCGCACATAGACGGCGATATGCGCCCGGCTCCAGCGACCGGGTCGATGCCTTCCCGCTCGCACATCAATAGGTACTCGGCCAGTCCACGGCCGTAGGCGTCGATCGTGCGCGGCGCACGTCCCAAATCCGTCCAGACCGACAGCCAGGCCGCTGCCTGCTCGTGTCGGCCGAGCACCGGCCACTTCTCCGTCAGCACCGTCGTGGCGCTCAAGCGATCTCCCAAGTCCGTGGTTGCACCGAGGAGACGTGATCACCCCGACAGATTCCACGTAACTTTTAGGGTGTGCAGGTGCTCCAGGCCGGGCGGCAGGGGCCCGGCGTACTTTTCCCATGGGTCCCGGAAAACGCCGAACGCCTGCCGGAGCAGGAGCGGGTGATCTCACCGGCGCCGCCAGAGCCTGATCGGGGCGACGGTGACCGTCCCGTGGAAGACGTAG
>NZ_JBIAPF010000024.1:0-56898 GCF_042888135.1 Streptomyces sp. NPDC003247 | reverse complement strand
CTGTCCGAGGCCATCGACGGCCTCGCCGCCGCCAGGGACGCGCTGGACCACCTCATCGAGGACAACCACGCGTACCTGGCACGGTCGGCGGACGACAAGGCCTGAACCAGGGGGCGTTCGGATCGGTCGTGTCCCTTGGCGTGGTGTAGCTGATCATTCGGCGGTGCCGGGCAGGCGGGTGGTGTTGTCCGGATAGCGGCTGTCCATGCTCTCGACGGAGAGATGGCGGCGGGGGAAGGCGATCCACTCGTCGTTGAGTTCGACGAGGACGGCGGTGGCGGGCCGGTCGACGGCGCCGGTGTTCGGGAAGACCTGGACGACGTCGGAACGGTGCTTGATCTCCCGGCCCGGCCGGGGCTCGTCGACCAAGCCGTCCAGCCGCTCCGCCAGGAACCGGCGCCGCCACTTACGGACCGTGTCTGCGGCCACCCGCAACTCGCGGGCGACCGCGACGATCGGCGGCACCTCCGGGCCCGCACCCGTCAGCACGATCCACCGTTGCAGACCCCGGGGGGTGGTGAGATCGGGGTACTGCATCATCTCGGCGATCTGCCGGTTGGCAGCGGCGAGCTCGGCCGCATCGGGGTTCGGGACGAATGCGTCGGGGCTGGTCATGGGCCTTCTTGCTTTCTGGGCACGGTCAGGTCCGCAGGACCGGGAAGGTGACGCCGGTCAGCCGCTCGCTCTCGCGCCACAGCCAGGCCCCCAGCTCGGGGTCGTCGGCCCCGGCGGGCAGTCGGACCGGCTTGGGCGTGCCGGAGGTCTGGTCGCGTCCGGCCGGGCCGAGGTAGGCCCCGTTGACGACCTCGGGGTGGGTCGCGGCATACAGGGACGGCCAGGCCGCGCCGTCGGGGGAGCCCATCAGTGTGCGGGAGGCGAGAGCCAGGAGCAGGCGCCCCATCCGGCTGGTGGAGGTGTGACGCTGCAGGTTGGTGACGGCCGAGCCCGGATGGACGGCCACAGCGCGGTGTGCACTGCCGGCAAGGCGGCGGGCGAGTTCCTGGGTGAAGACGACGTTGGCGCGCTTGGACTTCGCGTACGCGCTCATCGGGCGGTAGCCGCGCTCGCTCATCAGATCTGCGAGATCACCGGAGCGCCAGGCGGCGGCGATGGCGCTCACCGTGACGACCCGGGCAGCTGCGGAGCGCCTCAGGGCAGGCATCAGGTGCGCGGTCAGCGCGAAGTGGCCGAGGTGGTTGGTGCCCACCGTGAGTTCCAGTCCATCGCGGGTCAGCCGTCGTTCCGGGACATCCATCACACCGGCGTTGTTGATGAGGAGGTCGAGGGTCTCGCCTGCGGCGAGCGGGGCGGCCGCCTCGCGGATCGCGCCAAGGCTGCCGAGGTCGAGTTCCACTGTCTCCAGGTGGGCACCGGGCACATCCGCACGCAAGCGGCGGACGGCATCTGCCAGGGAGTCGGGGCGCCGACCCGCGAGCAGGACGCGGGCACCGTGCTCCGCCAGCACCTGGGCGGTGCGGTAGCCGATGCCGCTGTTGGCGCCGGTGATCAGTGCGGTCCGGCCCAAGAGATCGGGGACGTCGACCGGGGTCCAGTGCGAATCCACCATGACACTCCTTAAATGAACGTTCATTTACTTCATCCTATGTGGGGGCCGGCCCGATTTGTCAAATGAACGTTCATTAAGGAAGGCTGGGGGGATGGCAACACGTGACCCCGACCGTAAGCGCCAGCAGCTGATGGAAGCCGCCCTCGCCGAGTTCGCCGAGTTCGGTGCGGCCGGAGCCCGCGTGGACCGGCTCGCCAAACGTGCGGGTATCAGCCCTGGCCTGGTGTACTCCTTCGCCGCCGGCAAGGAGGGCCTGTTCGAGGCCGTTTACGAGGCAATCGCCGAGCAGACCGTGAACGCGGTCCCCATCGACGCCGACGACCTGCCCGAATACGCCGGCCGCCTGCACGACGCCGGGCAGCAGCACCCCCAGGTCATGCGCTTCCTCACCTGGTACGCACTGGAAAGCACCGAACGGCCGGCGCCCGACATCGTGGCCCGCTCGATGCAAGACAAGATCACCGCTATCGAGGCCGCCCAGCAACGCGGCAGCGTCCGCCGGGACAAGCCGGCCGCGGAGATCCTGGCGCTTGTCCTGACTCTCGCGAACATGTGGCAGCACCACACCGAGGACGTCAACTCCCTGGTCCCACCCGCACAGCAGCGCACAACGATCACTGACGCCGTACGCCGCCTCGTCGCCCCGGACCAGCCCGCCGATCACTGACCGCACCACCGCACACCCTCGGCGTCTCGCCATTCCCGACCACGCACGTGATGTCGCAGGAACCGTGGTGTGTGCTGGGTTGTGTCCCTTGGCGTGCTGTAGCTGGTCATTCGGCGGTGCCGGGCAGGCAGGTGGTGTCGTCCGGATAGAGGCTGTCCATGCTCTCGATGGAGAGATAGCGGCGGGGGAAGGCGGTCCAGCCGGCGCCGTCCTCGGCGGTCGCGACGTCCGGACCCAGGATCTCCCGGTGCCCGTCGGCGTTGACGCCCACCGCGACCAGGGCGTGGACGTTGATGGTGCGGCCGCCCTCACGGACCTTCTGCGTGAGCGCGTCGGCCCAGACGAACGTGTAGGGACCGGCGTCGAGCGGCCGGTCACGGAAGGCGGTGACCTGCTCGTCGAGGTGCTTGGCCATCGCACTGACCTGGGACTTCGACAGCTGGGTGACGCCGAGGGACTCCGCGAGCTTCTCGACCCGGCGGGTGGAGACTCCCAGGAGGTAGGTGGTAACCACCACCGAGATCAGGGCCTGCTCGGCCCGTCGGCGGCGCTCCAGGAACCAGTGCGGGAAGTAGCTGCCGGGCCTCAGTTCTGGGACGGCGAGTTCAACGGTGCCGGCGCGGGTGTCCCACTCGCGTGGGTGGTAGCCACTGCGGTGGTTGACGCGTTCTTGGCTGACCTGGCCGTATTCGGCGTTGTAGAGGGCGTCGGCCTCCGCGGACATGAGCGCGTCGGCGAACGTCTTGATCATCGCGCGCGGCAGATCGGGACTCGCCGCGGCGAGGTTGTTCCCGGCGAGGGCGTGCAGGGGCAGACCGTCGGGTGCGGTCATCGTGCTGGTCTCCTTCGAGCTTCGACATCTCGAAGATCAGCCGGTGGCCGTTCTCATATCCGGGCACTCACTCCGACACCTGGGCAAACGCCCGGATCAGGTGGGAACTTGTACACCACTTCCTTGGACGCAACCCGTGGACAGCCGCGCCCGCGGCCTGGTGACCGCGCTCGGCGTGATCACCAGAGCCTCACGACATGCCATCCGCTACCTCACGACGAACCAGCGAACGCGCCCTATGCACCGGCGCATGTGATGATCCTGGCGCCTGTGGTAGTCCCCCTGCCCTCCTCAGCCCCGATCGACCACCCCAGGCCCGCCCGAGAGGTCACCGGTGAACAGGGCCCTCAGTTCCGCCTCCTCCTCGGCCGTGGGCACCCAGCGGGAGCCCAGAACGTTCTCGTCGAGTTGGGCGGGAATGGTGACACCCGCGATGACACTCGTGACGGTCGGCTGCGCGAGCAGCCATCCGAGGGCCGCGGTTGCCGGAGCGATCCCTCGCTCGCGGGCGAACTTCTCGAACTGGGCCAGCGCAGCCCAGGGCGCCTCGTGCAGCAGGTACCGCTTCAGGTTGGTGATCTTCGCGTCCTCAGGGGCGCGCTCCGCCGAGTACTTGCCTGTGAGCAGCCCGTTCTGGAGCGGGAAATACGGGATGAACCCGAGGCCGTGGTGGCGCAGGGCCGGAATCAGCTCCTCCTCGGGCCTGCGCCACAGAAGGCTGTACTCGTCGGTGGTGGAGATGAACCGGGAGAGCCCCGCCGCCCTGGCGACGTGCTGGGCCTCCACGATCTGCCACGCTTTGAAGTTGGACGCGCCGATGTAGCGGACCTTGCCGGAGCGGACCAGGTCGTCGAGGGCGGAGAGCGTTTCCTCCACGGGGGTGAAGGGGTCCGGGAAGTGGATCTGGTAGAGGTCGATGTAGTCGGTGCGCAGTCGGCGCAGGGACTCCTCGACGGCGGCCAGGATGTACTTGCGAGCGCCGGGCAGCCCGTAGGCGGGGCCGCGCTCCTTGTACAGGTTCAGCCCGAACTTGGTGCCGATGACGACCTGTTCGCGGCGGCGGCCGAGGGCGGTGGCGAACAGTTCCTCGCTCTGGCCCGGCCGGTCCCCGTACCCTTCGGCCAGGTCGAAGTAGGTCACTCCCAGATCGATCGCGCGGTCGACGATCGCGGTCACCGTCTCCTGGCCGGCGGCCCGCATGCCGGAGCGGCCGAAGGTGCTGGCGCCGATGCCGATCTCGGACAGCAGCAGTCCTGATGTGCCGAGCCGGCGGTGACCGGTGGGCAGGTGTGTGCTCGCGGGCACAGGTGTCTCCTCAGTGGTGGTCGTCGGTGTCGAGCAGGCCTTGCAGGGTCGAGGCCTCGTACTCGGTGCGGAAGATGCCGCGCCGCTGGAGTTCGGGGACGACGAGGTCGACGAAGAGATCGGCGGGGCCACGGTGGTAGGGCGGGAAGAGCTGGACGCCGTCGAGGACCTCCTCCTCCAGGTTCTCCTCCAGCCAGTCGGCGATGGTCCTCGCGTCACCGACGACCGCGGGCTGCTGTTCGTGGCGTGAGCGCTGCACGTACCGATACAGCTCCCGGAGCGTGGCGTCCTCACCGATCTTGTCGGTGAGGACGTGCCGAAGCAGTTCCCGGTCATCGGCGGAGTTCCGGGCCCGGTCGGCGATCAGGGGCTTCAGTGCGTCGTCGGCGAGCGCGTCCACGTCGACGACGTCCAGGACCCGCTCGTTGTCCCGAACCGCGGACAGGTCGATGCCGAGGGCCTTGGAGAACGCGGCCGGCAGGGCCTCGTCGAGCTGGAAGGCGCTGATCTCGTTGTACTTCGCCCGGGCCTCCCGGGCGGTACCGGCCAGATAGAAGGTGATCCCGGGGATGATCTTGAACTTGTCGGGATCACGGCCGTTCGCCGCGACGAGTTCCTTGACCCTGCGGTACTCCTCCTTGCCGCGGCTGATCCCGAAGTACGGGGAGAATCGCAGCTGCCCGAAGTCGGCGCCGTAGCGCAGGGATTCGTCGGAGAGGCCGACCTGCACGACCGGGATGTGACGCTGCACGGGCGGCGGCACGTTGAGGGGTCCGCGCACGTCGAAGTGCTCGCCGTGGAAGTCGATCTGGTGCCAGGAACCGGGCCGGACCAGGGTGCCCTCGGCCTTGTCGTCGAGGAGGAGGTCGTCGTCCCAGCTGTCGTACAGCAGCCGGTTGACGACCGTGGTGAACTCCCGGGCCCGGTCGTACTTGGTCCGCTCGGTCGGCACCGGGTTCTTGCCGTAGTTGCCGATGGGGTCGCCGTCGCGGTCGATGCCGAAGACGACGTTCAGGGCGGTGCGCCCGCCGTTGAAGTTGTCCAGGGTCGCCAACTGGCGTGCCACGGCGTAGGGGTGCTCGAAGGAGGAGTTCACCGACATCACGAAGCCGAGGTTCTTCGTGAGGGCGGCGGCATGGCCCGCGTACACGAAGTTGTCCCAGCGGAACACCCGGTTGAGGCGACCGGGTTCGCTGCCGAGGGCGCTGCCCGCGAACACGTAGTCCAGCAGGCCACGTTCCGCGGTCCGTGCGATGTCGAGGATGACGCTCGGGTCGGTCAGCCCGGCGTTGTTCGCCTCGGGCAGCCGCCAGGCGTCGAGGTCCCAGCCGGTGCCGTACGCGGCGAGGCCGAGGCGCAGCTTGCGTCGCTCGCTCATATGGCGGCCGCCTCCTCCCGTTCGGTGGTGAAGCTGTTCGGGGGGATGTCCAGGCCGAAGTGGCCGCGGAAGGTGTCGCTGGTGTACTCGGTGCGGTACACGCCGCGTTCCTGGAGGATCGGGACGACCTCGCCGGCAAACCGCTCCAGCGGTTCCCACAGGTACGGGACGCTGATGTTGAAACCTTCGGCGGCGCCCTGGTCGAACCAGGCGACGAGGGTGTTCGCGACGTGCTCGGCGGTGCCGATGACGAGCGGGAAGTTCCCGGCGATGGCCGCGCCGAGCAGGTCCCGGACGCGTACCCCGCCGTTCCCCACGGCGCGGCCCGTGCGCTCGGTGAGCACCCGCAGCAGGCCCTGGCCGTAGCCGTTGAACCTGTCGGCGGCGTCCGCGTCGACCGTGCCGTCGATCCCCAGCGGGCGCAGGTCGGTGCCGATCCGCTCGGACAGTGAGCGGACGCTGCGCACGCCCTTGGGCAGGGCGAACCGCGCGCCCGCGACGCGCGCCCACTCCGGGCTCGTCCAGTACGTCTCGTCCTGATCGCCCTCCACGATGTCGTCGTCGTAGGGCAGCAGCGCGTTGAGTTCCTCGTACAGTTCGACCGCCTCGGCCCGGGTGTCTCCGACGAGCGGGGTGATGCCGGGCAGGAAGAAGATCGGGTCGACGCGTCCGCGCAGTCGCTCGGCGCGCCGGCGCACGTCGGTGTTGAAGGCGTAGGACTCCTCGGGGGTGGCCGGGCCGGTGAAGTTGATGTCGGCCCACTTGGCGGTGAGTTCGCGGGACCGTTCGGAGGCGCCCGCGTACAGCAGCGGCAACTGCCCCTGCGGCGGGCGCTCCAGCGGCAGAGTGCCGGCGACCTGGAAGTGCTTGCCCTGCCAGTCGAGCCGGTGGAACTTGCTGTCGTCGATGTAGCGTCCGGCCTTCTTGTCCTGGAGGTAGGCGCCCTCCTCGACGGAGTCCCACAGCCGGCGGATGACGTGGATGAACTCGTCGGCGCGCTCGTAGCGGCTCGCGCCGCCCAGGTCCGGCAGGCTGAAGTTCCGGGCGGCCAGGTCGGAGGCGCCCAGCACCACGTTCCACGCCGCCCGGCCGCCGCTGAGGTGGTCCAGGGACGCCGTGAGCCGCGCCAGGATGTACGGCTCGTAGAACGTGGGGTGCGCCGTCACCACCAGCCCGATCTTCGAGGAGTTCAGGGCGAGTTGCGAGGCCAGCGTGAACGGTTCGAGGCGGCCGGTGTTGTGTGTGGTGATCCACTGCTCGGCGGCGAGGTCGCCGGGCAGGGTGTCCCCGAGGAAGAAGAAGTCGAACTTCGCGTCCTCGACGATGCGCAGCGCCCTCGTCGCGTACTCCAATCCGAAGGCGTCCGCCGTGGGCGCGTCCGGGTGCCGCCAGCCGCCCCAGTGGGTGCCGTTCAGCCAGTGCATGTAGCCCAGATGGAGCTGTCGCTCGGGCATGGTACGTGGGTTTCCTTCCACTCGGGGTGGGCGTCTAGGAGGACAGCGCCGTGCGGGGTGCGGTGGCGCCGGGGATCGACGCGAGGAGTTCGCGGACGTAGTCGGTACGCGGGTCGGTGAGGATCTCGGCGGCGCTGCCGCGTTCGACGATGTGGCCGTGGCGGAGGACGGCGATGTCGTCGGCCACCTCGGCGATCACACCGAGGTCGTGCGAGATGAAGACGTATGTCAGGGACAGCTCTCGCTGGAGGCGGGTGAGCAGGTCGAGGATCTGTCGCTGCACGGTCACGTCGAGCGCTGAGACGGGTTCGTCGAGGACGACGACGTCGGGCCGTGGCGCGAGGGCGCGGGCGATGGCCACGCGCTGGCGCTGGCCGCCGGAGAGTTCGGCCGTGTACCGGTCGGCGAGGGCGGCGGGCAGGCCGGTCGCCTCCAGCAACTCGGCGACGCGCGCGGCGCGTTCGGCCGCGTTGCCCTGGTGGTGGCCCTTGAGGGGTTCGTCGAGGATCGCGCGGACGGTGGAGCGCGGGTTCAGGGAGGCGAAGGGGTCCTGGTAGACCATCTGCACGGTGCGGTACAGCTCGGCCTGTCCGGCGCCGCGCCGGTGGTGGACGACCGGCTGCCCGGCGATCTCGACCGTGCCGGTGTCGGCGGGGGTGAGGCCTGCCAGGATGCGGACGAGGGTCGTCTTGCCCGACCCGGACTCGCCGACGATGCCCAGGGTGGTGCCCTCGCGGACGTCGAACGTGGCGTCGGCGACAGCGGTGACGGAGTCCTCGCCGCGCCGGTTCCGGGACCGGAACGTCTTGCCGACCCTGTCGGCCTTCACGACCAGGGGTGCGTCGGCGGGGACCGTACGGGTGTACTCGCGCCGTGTCTCGGCGGCCCGGCGGCCGGAGAAGCCGAGTGAGGAGGAGCGCAGCAGTTCCTCCGTGTACGCGTCCCCGGGGTCACCGATGACGTCGGGGGTGCGTCCGGCGCGTACGACTCGGCCGTCCTTGACCACGGCGATGTCGTCGGCGCGCTCCGCGGCCACTCCCAGGTCGTGGGTGATGAGGAGGATGCCGAGGTCCTCGGTGCGCACCAGGCCGGTGAGCAGGTCGAGGATGGTCTTCTGCACGGTGACGTCGAGGGCTGTGGTGGGTTCGTCGGCGATGAGCAGCCGCGGCCGGGTGCTCATCGCGGCGGCGATCAGCACGCGCTGGCACATGCCGCCCGACAGCTCGTGCGGGTAGCGCCCGTACACGCGCAGCGGGTCGCGCAGTCCGACCTCGGCGAACAGGTCGAGGACGCGTGCGCGGCGTTCGGCGCGGGAGCCGATGCCGTGGGCGCGCAGGGGCTCCGCGGCCTGGACACCGACGGGCAGGAGCGGGTTGAGGCCGAGCAGGGCGTCCTGCGGGATGTAGCCGATCTCCTTGCCGCGCACCGAGCGGTACTGCCGCTCGGACAGCCCGGTGAGGGTCCGGTCGCCGAGGGTGACGGCGCCGCCGGTGACGCGACCGTTGCCGGCGAGCGTCCCGGTGACGACCCGGCCGAGGGTGGACTTGCCCGAGCCGGACTCGCCGACGACGGCGCGCACCGACCCGGCCGCCACGTCCAGGCTCACGCCTTGCAGGACGGGGGTGGCGGGTCGTCCCGGCAGGGTGAACTCCACGCTGACATCGCGGACTTGCAGCAGCGGGCCGTTGCGGTCAGGCGACGACACGGGTCCTCCCTCGGTTGAACGACCGGCCGATGCGGTACACGGCGAGCACGGTCAGGACGATGACCAGGCCGGGCAGCAGGCTCAGCCACCACTGGACGCCGATGAAGGTGCGCCCCTCGGCCACGAGCAGGCCCCACTCGGGGGTCGGCGGTGGTGCGCCGAGCCCGAGGAAGCTCAGCGCGGCCACGGTGAGGACGGCGGTGCCGATGTCCATGGTCGCCGCGGCGAGCACCGACCGGGACGCGTTCGGCACGACGTGCTTGAACAGCCGCCGCACATAGCCGTGTCCGGCGAACACGGACGCCTCGACGTAGGTGGCGTTGCCCACCTTGAGGACCTCGGAGCGCATCAGACGGGCGAAGCCGGCCGTGCTGTTGATGCCGATGGCGACGGCGATGTTGAGGGTGCCGCGTCCGAGCGCCGAGATGATCGCCAGCGACACGATGAGGCTGGGAACCGCCAGCATGATGTCGACGATCCGCATGACGACGTTGTCGGTCCGGCCGCGCAGGGCTCCCGCGACCAGCCCGATCAGGGAGCCGCTGACCAGGCCGATGGCGACGGCGATGACCGCTGCCTGGAGGGACAGCCGGGTGCCGTACACGGTGCGGGTGAACTCGTCGCGGCCGAAGTCGTCGGTGCCGAAGAAGTGGTCGCCGCCGGGCGGGAGGAGCATGGCGGAGGCGTCCTGGCGCAGCGGGTCCCCGGGGGTGAACAGGGCCGGGTGGATCGCGGCGAGCAGGATCACCGCCACCCACAGGTAGGCCACGAGCAGCCCGGGGGTGCGCGGCAGACCGGTCAGCGCGCGGAGGGGCGGGCGGAGGCGTCCGGAGGACGGACGGTCCGGTCGGGCGGGCCCGTCGGGCCGGTCCGGCTTCGCTTCGAGGAGCGTCATGTCATCCCTCCCATCGGATGCGCTTGTCGAGGAGTGGGTAGAGGGCGTCGACGACGAGGTTGACGACCACGAAGATGACGGCGCTGATGGTGACGGCGACGAGGACCAGGGGCATGTCCCGGCCGTCCACCGCGTCGACGACGAGCCGGCCCACGCCGAGCCGGGAGAACACGGTCTCGGTGAGCACCGTGCCGCCGACCATCACGCCGACGGTGGTGCCCAGCGAGGTGACGACGGGCAGCGCGGCGTTCTTCAGGGCGTGCCGGACGACGATGTCGAACCGGCTGAGCCCCCAGTTGCGGGCGGTCTCGATGTACGGGGAGGTGAGCGCGCCGCGCAGGTTGGCCGTCAGGAGCTGGGAGATGCTGCCGCCGCCGGCCACGGCCAGGGCGAGAGAGGCGACGAGCAGTCCGGAGAAGCTCGGGTCGCTGACCGCTTTGATCCAGTGGAGCTGGAAGGCGCACACCTGGAGCAGGAGCAGACCGACCAGGAAGGGCGGCAGCGACACCGCGATCGGCGGGAGGGTGATGAGCAGTTCCCGGGCCCAGGACCAGTTGACCAGCTCGATCACCACCGACAGCGTGACGCCGAGGACCACCGCGAGGAGCAGGCCGAGCAGGGCCAGCTTCAGTGTCTCGGGGAAGGACTCGAAGTACACGTCGACGGCGGGGCGCCGCTGGTAGATGCTCTCGCCGAAGTCGCCCCGCAGAGCGCCGGTGAGCGCGCCCCAGTACTGCACGTAGACGGGCCGGTCCAGGCCGAGCAGCTCGCGCTGCTCGGCGAGGAGTTGCCTCACATCGCCGCCGTCCGCGCCGGCGGTGAGACCGCCGGCCGCGTCACCGGGCACGATGTACAGGAGGAAGAACGCTCCGGTGAAGGCGCCCCACACCACGATCACGCCGTACAGGAGTCGGAGACCCAGTCGTGCCATCGGGCTACTTCTTCTCGAGCCAGGCGTTGATCAGGTACTGGTCCAGACCCACCGCCTCGATGTCATGGAGGCGGGGCGAGTATGCCCAGATGTCGACGTCGTTGGCGACGGGTATCTCGTAGGCCTGGTCCACGAGGATCTTGGAGGCCTGGTCGACGAGCTTCTGCCGCTGGTCCGGGTCGATGGTCTGGTTCTGCTCCTGGAGCAGCTTGTCGAGTTCGGCGCCGGTCTTGTCGCCGTCGGCGATGAAGCTGCGGTTGGAGCCGGTGGTCCTGCCGTAGTTGGCGCGCAGGACGTCGGGGTCGGGCGAGGAGGCGTACCAGTAGGCGATGTCGTACTCGCCGCTGAGCAGCTTCTCGTTGGCCTCGGCGGCCAGCGGCGGGTCGAGGACCAGTTCGACGCCGAGCTTCTTCCACTGGTCCTGGAGGACCTGCCAGCCCGCGTCGTCCTGCGGGACGCGCAGCGACAGGCGCCGGCCCTGGGCGTCGACCCGGATGCCGTCGGAACCGGTCTTGGTCCAACCGGCTTTCTCGAGCAGCGACTTGGCCTTCTGCGGGTCGTACTTCAGGAGCGAGCTCTGGTCGGAGTAGTACGGGTTGTCCTTGCTGAGCGGGCCGGTCGCGGGTTCGTCGACGCCACCGGAGTCGATCTTGACGAACTCCTCGCGGTCGACGCCGATCTGGAGTGCCTGGCGGACCCGGACGTCCTTGAGGAACTTGGAGGAGGTGTTGAGGGGCAGTTCGGTGCCGGTCGCGGGGTTGAGCGTCTTGGAGATGGTCAGGCCGGCGCTCTCGAACTGGGAGACGTACTTGGCGTTGACCCAGTAGACGAACTGGAGCTCGTCGTCGCCGATGACGGCGCCGTTGCGGACCGAGTCCTCAGGGATGATCTTGTAGACGACGGTGTCGAGGTAGGCCGCCCCCTGGTGGTCGAAGTACTCCGGCGCCCAGTCGTAGTCCTCGCGCTTCTTCAGCACGATGCGCTGGTTGGGCGTGTACTCGTCCAGGTAGTAGGGGCCGGAGCCGTCCAGCCAGTTCTGCCGCTTCTCCACCGGGAGCTTCGCCGTCTTCTCCGAGACGATCCCCACGTACGCCCGGGACAGCGAGGTGAGGAAGGAGGCGTTCGGTTCGGCGAACTCGACGGTGACCTTGTGCTCCGACGGCGTGGTGATCTTGCTGATGCCCTGCACGATGGTCTTGGCGCTGGAGTGGATGCCGGGCCGGTCCAGGCTCTCCAGGTTCGCCTTGACGACCTGCGCGGTGAGCTTGGTGCCGTCGTGGAAGGTGACGTCGTCGCGCAGGTCGAAGGTGTACGTCCGGGCGTCGTCGCTGACCGTCCAGTCGGTGGCCAGCCACGGCTCGACCTTCTTGGTGTCGGGGTTGTAGAAGACCAGCGAGTCGGCGAGCGACCGGGCGACGGTGCGCCACACCTGGTTGACGACAGCGGCGTCGACACCTCCCGGATCGGCGCTGAGTCCGATGTTCAGGGTGCCGCCGTAGCGTTCCTTCTCCGGTACGTCGGCCCCGGACCCGCCCTGCCCGGCGCTGCCCGTGCACGCGGCGGTGGCGAGGAGCGACAGAAGGGCGAAGACGGAGGCCGGCCGGCGCGTCGATCGCGATCTGGACACGGGGTGTCATTCCTCTCGTTCGGCTCAGAGTTGAGCGGGGAGCTGCCGCGCCGCCAGAGGTGTCGTGAGTGATAGCCACACTGGACAAGTGATACGACGTGATATCTGCTGGGTACGGGTCCCTCGTAGCCGATATGTTTGCACGAGGGCGCGATATGTAGCGTGTCAGTAATGTTGCAGTCTCCTGAACGGAGAACCGGCGTGGTGTTCGATAGGAAGTACAGTGACGAAGTCCGCCGCCTCGCGGTCGAACGTGTGTTGCAGAGACGGCGGGACGAGCCGGAGAACCGGTCGATCGTCCGGGAGGTCGCCGAGGAGTACGAGGTGGGCCCTCAGTCCCTGCGCAAGTGGCTGAACCGCTACGACGACGGCAGTTACGACTACGACGACGAATCCGACGATCACGCCCCCGAAGCCGTCGACTTCCCCGCGGCCGGCCGGTACCGAGGGGCGAACCGCACCGAACTCCTCGCGCGGATCAGCGAGTTGGAGCACCGCGTCGGGGTGCTCCAGGAGGACAACCGCTCACTGACCCGGGTGGTGGCGCTCCTCGCCGACCAACTGCGGGAGGCGACCACGGCCCACGTGCCCGCCACGGACCCGGCGGGAGAGCACAACGCACGGACCTAGACTCCAGAGGTGAGCGACAAAGTAACCGTGACCAGCAACCTCCACGGCCGGACCACCGACGTCCGCGGCCGGTACACCATCGCCGGACCCGGGTTCGAGCTCGTCTCGGACGGTTCGGTGCGCAGCGGAGGTCCGGGCGAGGAGGCGAGCTCCCTCGACCTGCTCGTCGCCTCCCTCGTCTCCTGCGCACTGAACGCGTTCCGCACCGACTTCGTGCGCAGCGGCCAGCCCGAGCGGCAGGTCGAGATCTTCGCGCGCATCGAGCGCAAGGTCGAGGGCGACTACCTGGGCACCCTCGTCATGGAGTGCTTCATCGACCAGGTCGACCATGTGACACCCGAACAGCTCGTCACCGAGTACAAGAAGCGGTGCCGTATCTACAACGCCCTCAAGGAGAGCCTCCCGGTGGTCTTCGTCCCCCACGCCTCAGGACCCCTGCCATGACCGGACTCATCGACGCGCACACGGCGTACGCCCGGCGCGACGGCCTCGTGTTCGTCGAAGTGGCGCCGTGGCGCGTCATGGCGGAGGGTCCGGACCCGGTCACCGGGAGCATCCCCGGTGCCGTCCGTACCTCCGTCCGCGCCGACTTCGCCGGCACCCCCACCGCCACCAGCGGGCACCTGCCGCTGCCCGCCCGGGACGCGGTGCACGCCGGGATGCGGGCGCACGGCGTGCTCCCGGACGACGACATCGTCGTCCACACCCGCCGCATCGAGGAGTTGTCGTCGGCGGCACGCGCGTGGTTCGTCCTGACCTGGGCGGGGTTCACCTCGGTGCGGGTCCTGGACGGCGGGCTGCCCGCCTGGGTCCGGGCGGGCGGCCCGACCGGAGCGCCCCGCGAACCGGGCCGGTCCGCGGCCGTGGTGGACGCGGTGAGCCCGCCACCCACCGGCGAGGGCGGACGACGAGTGCTCGACGCCTCGGACGTCCTGGACATCGCCCGCTACGGAACCCTCCTCGACTCCCGGCCCGCCCCCTCGTACAACGGCACCGAGGGCGAACCGAGAACCGGCCACGTCCCGCACGCCGTCCATGCCTTGTCCAGTGAACTCGTCGCACCCGACGGCCTGTTGCGGCCCGTTCCGGACCTGAGGAGATGGTTCCTGTCCCGCCGGGCGATCGGCGCCCATGAGGTCGGCGCGTACTGCGGCGGCGGTGTGTCCAGCGCCCTCCTCGTCTTCGTGGGCGCGCTGCTGGACCAGCAGGTGGGTCTGTACGTCGACTCGTGGTCGGCGTGGGGGCGGGATCCGTCACTGCCGGTGGAGCAGGGAGCACATCTCACGCGGTCCGGGGCAGTGGATGTGGACTGCGCGTGAGGGAGGACAGGGCCCCGCGGTGTCTGGCGCACGGCCGTCTGTCGGAGGCACTGGAGCCCGCCGTTCACTCACCGTCGACGCTGCACGCCGAAGGCGCCCGAGCCCGGGAACACCAGCGCGAGCACTGTGGCCCAGCTCCGGGTGCCGAGAACGCACTCCGGGCGGCCGAGCTGGTCTTCGATGTCAGCGGCGTCCGCCACCGACCAGCAGCTCCGCCAGGACCAGCACGGGCGCAACGCATCCACCGTGACGGACCACAACCCCCGGCGCTGGAAAGCGGCGTCATCGTCGCGCACCGCCTCACCCGTACGGCAGCCCCCGATGACCGGGCTGTTCTTGTCGACAGCGGCCGTACTCGCCTCGCCGCTCCCGCACGCACACGTACTCACCTGTAGACCTACGCTCGCACACATCCTCAACGCCCTTGCACGGCACGACGAACGGAACCTCCATGCCGACCCCCACCCCGCCGAAAACTCCTCATAGCGCGGCCACCGATCGCTACGAACGGCTCACCTTCCGTCGTGCGGGCGCCTCCGGTCTGCAACTGCCGGCCTTCTCCTTCGGTCTGTGGCAGAAGTTCGGCACCGACCACCCCTACGCCACCCGGCGCGACATCGTGCTGCGCGCCTTCGACCTCGGCATCACCCACTTCGACAACGCCAACCGCTACGGACCTCCGCACCGCGCGGCCGAGAAGTTCTTCGGCACGGTCCTGCGCCGGGACCTCGCCGCGTACCGGGACGAACTGATCCTTTCGACCAAGGCCGGCAACCCGATCGGTCCGAGCCCCTACCAGCGCGGTGCCTCCCGAAAGTCACTGCTCACCTCCCTCGACCACAGCCTGCGCGACCTCTGCACCGACCATGTCGACATCTTCTACAGCCACAGTCCCGACCCCGAGACCCCGCTGGAGGAGACGGTCGGCGCTCTGGTCTCCGCGGTGACGTCGGGCAAGGCCCTGTACGTGGGGCTGTCGAACTATCCGCCCGAGCAGGCCCACCGGGCGGCAGAACTCCTGCGGGCCGCCGGCGTGCCACTCCTGGTGCACCAGCCGCGCTACTCCCTCTTCGACCGCCGCCCGGAGCTCAACGGGCTCCTCGACCTGTCGGCACAAGACGGCTTCGGGCTCGTCGTGTACAGCCCGCTGGCCCAGGGACTGCTCACCGACAAATACCTGGGGGCCTCGATCCCGGCCGGGGCCCGCGCGCTGGACAGCGCCTTCCTGTCCCCCGATGCCATCGACGACACCTATCGCGAACGCGCCGGGGCCCTCAACCAGATCGCCCTCGGGCGCGGGCAGTCGCTCGCGCAGCTGGCACTCCAATGGGTGCTGCGGCGGCCTGAGGTAACCAGCGCACTGATAGGCGCCAGTTCGGTCGCCCAACTGGAACACAACACACGGGCACTGGAGTTCCCCGCCTTCACAGAGCCGGAACTGCTGCTGATCGACAAGCACGCCGTACACGGGACTGCTCTCAAGCTCTGACTCCCCGGACGACTACCGGCCGGACGAGAAGGACGACCTGGACCGCCTGGTAGCCCATCAGCAGGAGATTGAGGGCGGCTCCATGGACCACTATGGGGCGCAGGCAGGCGTCGTCCCCTGCCGGACCCTGCCGGACCCTGCCGGCGAAGAGCGCCTTCCGTGTGTGCACAGCTTGCTCCGCGCACCGCCGGCGAGGCTTCCCTTGTTCCACGCACTCCGGCAGTGCCTGATCAGCTGCTCCACCACCTGCATGGACGCATGAGCAAGGCCATGACCCCACGCCGACGAGGTAAGGAGGTCCGATCGCCGGTCAGCAGGGAGTTCGCGGAACGCGGTACCGCACCCGTGGGATGCGCTACGCCTTCGAGGTGATGTTCTGCCAGCCGCTGTCGAGCAGGTCGAAGGTGCGGCGGATCGCTTCGGCGCTGTTGGCGTGTCCGCGGACGGCGTGGGGCGCTTCGAGGGCGAAGTGGGCCAGGGCGGTACAGGCGGGGTCATCGGCGGGAAGGCCGCTTTCCTCGGCGATGACCGCCGCCAGGTCGGCCGTGTAATCCATCCACGCGGCCTGCTGGTATTCGAGCAGGGCCGGGGTGCTGTTGACCAGTGCGACGAAGGCTGCGACACCGGGCTCGTCATGAGGGCCGTGCAGGCGGTACTGCAGGGCGTGCTCGCGCAGGGCGGCCGGGATGGACCGGCCGTCGGGGCGTTCGCGTACGGCATCGAGCAGGCGGGTCCGCATCTCGTCCTGCCGGTCGAAGACGAGGGCTTCCTTGCCCGTGAAGTGCTTGAAGAGCGTGGTGGTGGACACGTCGGCCGCGTCCGCGATCTCGCGGATGCTGACGTCGTCGTAGCCGCGTTCCAGGAACAGGCGCAGGGCGGCATCGGCGATGGACTGGCGGGTGGCCGCCTTCTTGCGCTCGCGGCGCCCGACCGGCGCGGGAGCCGTCTCCCTCTCAGCGTGCATATCAGCAATCTACACCACTTGTGGCTCGATTCCAAAAGTTGAGTCGTTGCACTTATTGGCTCGCTGTGCTTTTCTGGATCTGTGGCCGCCTGAGTCTGGCCGCCCTTCCCCCTTCCTTGTCCGAAAGCAGTGATCAGCCATGTCCGCAACCGCCCCGATGCCCGCGGCCGGGCCACCGACGCCACCGACGCCACCGACGCCACCGAAGAACGTGCGCTGGGTGATGCTCGGCGTCATGCTCGCGATGCTGCTGTCCCTGCCGATCGGCCTGGTCACCCTGGTGCGGCTCGCGCTGGTGCTGCACGTACCCACACCACGCCTCAAGGTGGTGTTCGACTGGCCGGGCATCGCCCTGTTCACCGTCTCCATCAGCGCGCTGGTGCTGGCAGCGAGCTGGGCGGGCACCACCTACGCCTGGGGCTCCTGGCAGATCCTCGCCCCCGGCGCCGCAGCCGTCGTCGGCCTGGTGCTGTTCGCTCTCGTGGAGAAGCGGGCCGCCGAGCCGCTGCTGCCCATGACGATCCCGGTCCTGATCGTCTCGACCATCGCGGGCAAGGTCATCTCCGCCACCGGCCGCTACAAGATCTTCCCCGTCCTGGGCACCGGCTTCCTCGCCGCCGGCCTGGGCCTGCTGGCGACCATGGGCTCCGACACCTCGCTCCTGACCACCAGCCTCCACATGGTGCTCGTCGGCATCGGTCTCGGCTTCGCCATGCAGATGGCGGGCACCATCGCCCAGAACAGCGCCTCGCTGCGCGACATGGGCGCCGCCGGCAGCTCCATCAACCTCTTCCGCGCCCTGGGCGGCTCCCTCGGCGTCGCCGTCTTCGGCTCGATGGTCACCCGCGCCCTCCAGGGCCACACCCCGGCAGCGGCGACGCCTCCTTCCAGACCGTGGCCACCGGCACCCGCCACATCGTCCTCACCGTGGCCATCCTCTGCGCCCTCGCCGCCCTCACCGCCCTCACCGCCCTCACCGCGCTCTTCGTGATCGAAGTGCCGCTCAAGGCAGCCGGGCCGTGGCCCGCCCCCGACCCGGACGAGACCACCGCCACCGCCACGACCGCGTGACCCACACCCCTCAGCCGGCAAGCGCCCGGCGTCATGCCGGACCACAAGAACGGAGCACCATCATGTCCACCACGCCCAAGCCCCGCATCGCCATCATCGGCGCCGGCCCCGGCGGTCTGACCTGCGCGCGCATCCTCCAAGTGCACGGCATCGAGGCGGCCGTCTACGACTTCGCCTCCGGCCCCGACGACCGCAACCAGGGCGGCACCCTGGACCTGCACGAGGACAACGGGCAGATCGCCCTGAAGGAAGCCGGACTGATGGAGGAGTTCACCCGCCTCGCCCGCCCCGAGGGCCAGGAGATGCGGCAGTTCCACGCGGCCGACGCAACGATCCGCTTCCACCGGCGCCCCACCGAGGACCAGTTCTCCGCCCCCGAGATCGACCGCGGCCAGCTGCGCGACCTCCTGCTGAACTCGCTCGAACCCGGCACCGTCCGCTGGAACCACGCCCTGCGGAGCGTCGAAGGCCCCGCCGACGGCCCCCGCCGGCTCCACTTCGCCGACGGCACCGCCGTCGAAGCCGACCTCGTCATCGGCGCCGACGGCGCCTGGTCCAAGGTCCGCCCCGTCCTCTCCCCGGCCACCCCCGAGCACATCGGCATCAACTACCTCGAAGCCTGGTTCCACGACGTCGAGAACCAGCACCCCGAGATCGCCGAACTCGTCGGCCACGGCAGCGCCATGGCGGCCGACGGCGAGCGCTGCCTGTTCGCCCAGCGCAACAGCGGCGGCCACATCCGCGTCTACATCATCCAGGCCGTCCCGTCCGACTGGCTGGCCCAGGCCGGCCTGAACAGCCAGGACACCGACGGCATCCGCGCCCTGCTCCTGGACCGCTTCGGCGACTGGGCACCCAGCCTCCTCCGCTTGGTCACCGACAACGACGGCCCTTACATCGACCGCCCCCTCTACGCCCTGCCCGTCCCCCACACCTGGGAGTCCGACCCCACCGTCACCCTGCTCGGCGACGCCGCCCACCTCATGCCCCCGCTCGGCGTCGGAGTCAACCTCGCCATGCTCGACGCCGGCGAACTCGCCCTCGCCATCGCAGGCCACGACACCATCGCCGACGCCATCCGCGCGTACGAGAAGACCATGCTGCCCCGCTCCAACGAGATGCAGAAGATGCTCGACGGCGCCGCCACCGGCCTGCTGGACGACGAAACCTTCGACCCCGGCCATGTCGACGCCGGCTGACCACCCGCCTGCCTACGAACCACACCGTGTCGCGGGGGGGGGGCGCCGCCCCCCCGCCCCCCCCCCCCCCCCCCCCCCCCCGGGCGGGGGGGCCCCCCCCCCGCCCCCCCCCCCCCCCCGCGCGCCGGGCGCCCCCCCCCCCCCCCCACCACCCCCCCGGGGGGGGGGGGGGGCCCCGGCCCCGGCCCCCCCCCCCGCGACACAGCCGTCCCGATCAGGCTGATCCTGCGCTGTGAGCTCGCCCCGCGCTGATGGTGGAGAACACCCGGCTGCTCGGAGGAGCAGCCACTGCGCCCACAAATGTGTGACCGGCAGAACGATGCCGGCGGGCCGGTGTGCCTCACGGATTCCCGGGGGTTTCGGCCTCGGTGCTGGTGGGCTCGCGTATTCAACCGTCGCCAGTTCGCTCTACCGCCAGGGCGACCTGAACCGGTTCCTCCAGAGCCGGCGCATCGACTGGGCCACCGCGCCGTTGCGCGCCTTCGAGACGAGCATGCGGGCGCGGTGCAAGGCGCGGCGGTAGAGCCTGCGGGCCGTCCAGGCGAGCATGCCGGCGCGGTGCGAGGCGCTGAGGTAGAGGCTGCGCATCGGCCAGGCCGCCTCTCGTGCCAGGTCTGCCGCGCGGTCGCGGGCCCTCAAGGCGCGGAGGAAGAAGAAGTCGCCTATCGACTCGATCGCCTGTCGTCTCCGGGCTGCTGCGATCCTCCTCTTGAGTTCCTCGTACTCTGCCTCGCTTTCACGGTGGGTGGGCGCTATGGTGGCGGCCTCTTCCGTTCGGCCGGTGGCCCTCAGTTTGTCCGCGAGGCGGTGCCGGGCGATGGCGAGTTGCTCGCGGTGTTCGGCGGCGCCGTCCCGAGCGACGCAGCGCCGCCAGGTGTGGACCGATTCCCGGCCGAAGTCCACGGCTTCCTGCCACCGTCCCATGTGCCACAGCGCCTCGGACAGGATCTTCGCCGTGACTGCCAGGCCGAGTTCGTGGACGAGGAGGTCGTCCTGCGCGAGGCGGCGATAGGTCTCGGCGGTCCGCTCCAGCACACGCACAGCCTCGGGCCGGGCCATTTGATGGAAGATGTCGTCGTCCTCGTCCGGATCGAGGTCGCCCAGGATGACGGCGGTCATATGGACGAGCGCGTCGCCCAAGGCCTCGTAGAGGGGGCGCTCACCCTCGGACCAGACTGCCAGGGCCACTTCGTTGAGGCAGGCCAGGGCCTCCTCCCACCGGCCATTTCTCGCCAGGAAGAAGGTCGTCGCACCCAGCACCCCGTTGACATGGGACCGTCCGAAGCCGTCGTCCCCCGCGTGCGGGATCTCGTCCGACGTTTTGAGGAGGTGGATGATGGCGCGAAACACGGTGAGCAGGTCGTCCAGACGTGCGGACGGATCGATCGTGACAATGAGGACCTGCAGGACTTGCAGGAGCGCGGGCGCGCGACCGGAGGTGTCGCCATAGGCCAGGCGGCTCAGTGCCTGTACGGCCGTGTCCCGTCCTGTCGTCACCCCGGTGGCCCGCTCCTGCACCCACACGACGGTGACCGCACGGGTCATGACCTCGGCCCAGGGGTCCATGTCCTGGTTCGCCTGTGGTCCTCGGCCGCTGAGTTCCGCGGCCTCGCTGAGTGCGTCGATGGCTTCCTCGGCCCGCTCCAGCCTCAGCAGCACCGCCCCCTGGGCGGACAACATCTCGACCAGGTGCACCGTGTGCTTCTCCGGGTCTTCGCGGACCATCCGGCGGGCGATGCCGACCGCCTCGTCGGCCAGAGCCTCCGCCTGCTCGGGGTCTGCTCCGGCCAGGATAACGGCAGAGGCCGCGAGCACTGAGGACACGTCGAGGTCCTCGAACGCCAGGTGGCGGACGATGTCGACTGCCTCCAGCGCCGTGGTCACCGCCAGGTCGGACGGTCCCAGCCGCGGCACGAGGAAGGGGGCGTGGGCCAACGCCGTGACCAGGTCTTGCTGGTGCTCGGCGGGGTTCTCCGCTGTCAGCCGGCGGAGGATCTCGATGGCATCCCGGAACGCTCCCGCAGCCTGATCGAGCCGCGCTGCGTCGGGTACTTGGAGCTCGCGTAGGTCCCGCTCGAACCGCACCATGTCGGACACTTGGACATCGTGGGACTCTCCCCCGGGGAGTTGCAGGTCCGCGAGGGCCAGCGCCGCGGCCAGTTCGAACGATGACTTGGCGAAGAGGGCTTCGAAGGCATGTGGGTTCGAGGCGGCGAGCTCGCGATACAGCCGTACGGCTTCCGCCATTGCGGAGGCGGCCTTCCCAGCCCGGCCCGCCCGGTCGAGCCGCTGCCCCAACACGCGATTGATCCGGGCGCGTTCGGCTGGATCCGCAGTTGCCGAAAGGCGGCGCGGGGCGAGGCGTTCGGCGAGGTCGGCCGCGGCCGCGGCGAGCTCGCCGCTTGCGCCGATCTCCTCCGGCAGGCGCGCGTCGAGGGTTTCCAACGTGGTGAGCAGGTGGGGCCAGCGGTGGCTGGCGGCGGTGAGGAAGGCGAGGGCCCGGGGAGCATAGGGCGGCAGGCCGACGTCGCTGTCCTGGTGGGGCCAGCGGTAGCTGGCGGCGAAGGCCCGGGGAGCATAGGGCGACGGGCCGCCGCCGCTGTCCTGGCCGTCACTGTGTTCACCGCTGGACTCGGCCGCGGGCAGCAGGAGTTCGGGGATGCCGGCGGTCCAGGGATCGGCGGCGTGGTGGGGAAGGTGGTGGCCCGGCAGGGAGAGTGCCAGGAAGTCCTCGGCGAGGCGGTCGGGGTAGAGGGGTTCCAGGACGGTGCCGGCGGCACCGGGTGGGTAGCAGTACGCGTGGTCGGTGAGCAGGCGGTCCACGTCGGCACCGAGTCCGGCCGTCGTGAGCGCCCCCTTCGCATCCCGGTAGGGGAGCGGTCCGGTGAGTGCAGCGACGAAGGCGGTACGGGAGATCTCCGTCGTGGTGCTGCCGAGCGCCCCGGTCTGGTGCAGCGTGTGCCAGTGGCGGCGTTCCCGGTCCAGCAGGTAGGCGGTCAGGCCGGTCATGTCCGGCCCGGTGGCCGCGGTGGCCGCGGTGACCGCATGGACGTGGCGGTCCACGGCCACCAGGGCGGCCATGTGCACGGTCAGGGTCAGCCCGAAGTCGGGTCCGCTCAGTTCGTCGGGCGGTTCGATCGCGTACGCGGGCACCCCGTAGAGGGCGGCGAAGGCATCGCGCGCGGCGAGGAACATGCCGAGGCGCTCGCTGTCGCCGATCCGGCGGCCGGTATCGGCCAGTGGCGGCAAGGCACACGTCGAGGCGTCGGCCTGGAGGTCGGCGAGAGAGGCTCGTACGGCGGGCCAGGGGTCGCGGCTGCGAGCCAGCAGCAGCACTCGTGCCTGGTCGGTGGCCCGATGCAGGAACGTGTTGCTCAGCAGCCACGTCAGGTGGGCCGCCGGCCACCGGTCGGCGTAGTCGACGACCAGGAGTACGCCGGCGCGGGTGTCGGTGCGCAGGTCCTGGCTCCCGGGTGGCGGGTGGGTGACGCCGAGGCCACGCGCGGCCGTTGCCACGGTCCAACCGGCGGCCTCCGACTCCTGCGCGAACTGCGCGGCCAGTCGGCTCTTGCCCTGGCCGCCCGGCGCGTGCAGCCACTGGACCGCCAGCCGTGGACCGTGATCGCGCCACCGGCGCAGGTCAGCCAGTTCGTTCTCACGCCCGCTGAAGTCGACGACCGCGAACCGCGCGTTCAGCATGCGGCTGGGCAGGTCCAGTAGCCAGGACGGATTCGGCCGGGCCTCGGGGAGCCATCGCTGAAGGACGTACAGCGGCACGCCGTCGCCGAAGACGTGGATGTCCGCGCCGATACAGCCGTAGGCGAAGCCGTTGACCGCATGAACGGTCTGCTGCTGGGCGGAACTCAACGCCCGGCGCCGGCGGGCGGCGTGTCCCGGTCGTGGTGGACGATGACCTTGCTGCCTGGCCCCTGTGCCCCGACGGCGAACCCGCCGTCACGCGCCTCGACGCGCGTGATCCACTGCTGCTGGACCGGCGGAAGCTGCTGCCGGATCGCCTCCACGAGCGTTCGCAGATCGGCCTCTGCATCGGGATGCTCGCGCATCAGGTCCTCGACATCCTCCCGCCAGCGGACGATCTGCGCCTGCCGCACCACGGCCGGGTCAACGGCATCCGCGCTCCGCGCCGCGCTGCGCTCCAGCCGCACCTCGACACCAGCACCGGACTCCGGCCCCGACTCGCCACCACCGGCTTTCCGGAAAATCCTTGCGACCCCGGCCTTCGTGGCCTCCCAGGCTCTGGTCGCCATCGCCGCGACGATCGTCGTCGCCGCGGTCATCGCCAGCGCCGCTTCCGGACTTGGCATCGACTCCCCCGTTCTGACATGAGTTGGCGCACGCCGCCTTGGTGACGAAATGGCACTTACTCCCGTGCCCGCGGGCCCCGACAGCACGCAACAGGCTCATGCGGAACGTCGCAAAATGGGCCGCCGCAGAGGAGCGCGCACATACTCTCCCTGCGCTGTGCAGACGCGGGACAGGGCGCATCGTCACCACTGAGACCTGTCGTGGCGAGCACGAAACGGATAAGCCCAGATCGGCCGCGCATACCAACCCCCCGGGAAGCGCGAAAAGTGGCACGATGATATCCGGCATCAACCGCGCCCTTCAAAGGATCCGGAACCTCGGCCCGGACGGGACGATACCGCCGTGGGGTAATCCAGGAGCTGCCGCCGCGTCGGACGCATCCCTGACTGCTCACCGCGATGCCAGGCAACGTTCACGGGGAGCAGGTCGTCCCCGCCTCGTGTGCGGCCTACCAGTCCCGGGGCCGGTGTCACCCAGAACCTGCCCCGGTAGCGGCCCGGACAGGCTTCTCGTTCAACGGGCATCCGGCCCGGTGCTCGGTGATCCAGCGGGCAGCGAGGAGTCCGGAGACGGCGGTGAGGACTGGGGCGGCGATGACGGTGGCGTTCAGGCCGAGCCAGTCGGCGAGCACACCGGCCACGCGCGCTCCGACGGCGTACCCGATGTCGCGCCAGAACCGGTAGGTCCCCGGGGCGTTGGCCCGCCACGCAGCGCGCCGAACCCGTCCCGCGCCGGACCGCCTCCGGAACGATCTCGCAGCCGCCGCCCATGGCGTAGCCGTTGACGGCGGCGATGACGGGCTTGGTCATGTTCCGGCAGGAGGTCAGGCCGGCGAAGCCGTTCTTGGGTACCCACATCGGCTTGCCCGAGGCAGTGTGCCCGACCCTCGACACCACCGCCGACCACGTCCAGAACTTCGCCGAGATGACGAACGCCCGAACCGGCCACCAACTCCCCGACTGGCTCGGCAAGGCCCACGCCACCGACGTTCCCGAGCTGGTGTCGTTCGTGAATGGGATCAGGATGTTGAAGCGGCAGATGTTCGGCCGGGCCGGGCTCGACCTCCTGCGCAAGCGCGTCCTCCTGGCGGGGTGACTTGAGCCGGTGCCGGTACGGACGGTGACTGTTCATCAGCTCAGGACCAAAAAGTGAGCCAGAACCCAAATTCAGCCGTTGCCGACATACGCGGCCACTCCGGACTGCGGCACCAACCCGTGAGGGGCGGCTGGCTATCGGGCGGCCCCTCCGCTGTGGCGTACGGCCGCCTGTACACGTGACCTTGCACCTGCCTGGACAGATGCCCCCTACAACTTTCCGCACGGCTGATGTTTCCGATATTTTTACATGGCGAGAATCATCGCCCGCCCCACGGCGGGCCATGGGGGGCTAGATCGGGCGATTACAGCGCCAAGTCGGGCACATGGAATCGGAAATTCCGTATCGGGTGGCCGATTATCGACGGTCGAAATAATGAGACTTCGAAAAGGGCACTGTTTCGTTCAACCGGTCGCGAGGTAATGTCCCTGAAGCCTCGGGGGAAGATCTTAATCTCGAGGCACGTTTATGCGCCGTAACCGAATTGAGGAGGCGTCATGTCCGCGAACGTCATCGACCAGACCGTGGAGCAGGACACGGAGAGTGCCGTCGAGCTCCCCGAGATCGTCGGCAGCCAGCTCGTATTCGACCACAGCGTGCAGGCCACGCCGAAGGTGTGCCCGTCCGCCACCGCGCGAGCGGTCTGACCGGCTGCCGCTGATCACATCTGTGAGGGGTCCGCTTGCGGGCCCCTCACCGCACTCGGAGGACAGGACCCATGGGATCGATATCGTCCGGAACACCCCTCCCGTTGGCCTCTACCTCGCGTGAGGCTCAATGGCGCCCGTTCAGCAACCCGAAGAACATCGTCCGTATCGAGCGCCGGGCCGAGGGTGTCGCGGTCTTCGTCGTCGACCCCTGGACACAGCGGTGGGCCATCCTCGGCCAGGGTGCTGAGTCCGTGCTCGCGCTTGCCGACGGGAGCCGGTCTCGTCAGGAGATCGTCGCCGAAGTCGCCGCCGTCGCCCACAGTGAACACCTGCGGGACCCGCGCGTGGTGAACGCGCTGATCGACGAACTGCGCGCCGCCGGCCTGCTGTTCGTCTCCCGGACCCACCACCTCAGCCAGGGGTTGCCCGTAGTGCTGGAGACCGAACCCCAGGGCCTGCACCTGGAGATCACCAATGCCTGCAACCTGAGCTGTGTGCACTGCTACGTCTCGTCCGGGGAAAAGCTCCCCGACGAACTGTCCGACGCCGAACTGCGCGCCGTGGTCGACCAGTTGCCGCCCTTCTCCGGCAAGCTCATCGCCATCACCGGCGGCGAGGCCGCAGTCCGCCGAGGCGCCCTCGACCTCGTCGAGTACTGCGCCGTGGAACGCGGCCACAACGTGGACCTGTACACCAACGCGTACAAGTTCCCGCGGAAGTTCGCCGAGCGGGTCGTCGCCATCAACGAGATCGGCGCGGCGCGGGTCAACCTCCAGGTCAGTCTTGAGGGGGCGACGCCGGAGACCAACGACGTGATCCGCGGCAAGGGCGTCTTCGAGCAGGTCCTGAAGACCCTTGCGATGTTCAAGGAACTGGGGCTCAACCGCCGCACCCAGCTGTTCATCTGCATCACCAGGAACAACATCCATGAGCTGGACGCGATGATCGAGATCGCGGAGCGATTCGACCTGGCGAAGCTCGTGTTCTCCCAGTGGGAGGCGCAGGGCAACGCCGCCGACACTCCGTGGGAGTCCATCGCGCCCACCCTGGAGGAGTGGACGTCAGCGGGACAGAAACTGCTGGCCTACGACAACCCGCGCCTTCAGCTCCGCGGGAACTTCTACGGAGACCTCAACAACGGCCGCGACGGGCGCTACACGCTGGAACGCAGTCTCTTCCCGAAGCAGATCTTCGCCTACAACGCCTTCCCGCGAGTTTCACCGGACGGCCTCATCTTCGCCGACCAGCTCTGGGTCGACGCCGAGTGGTCCCTCGGCAACGTCCGTGACATGACCTTGGAAGAGGCCTTTCGAAGCGAAAGGTTCCGGCAGCACATCAAGGAATTCCGGGCCCGCGCCGAGAACATCGCCGAATGCCGCTCCTGCGAATGGGTCGAGCTATGCGGCGGAGGCCACCCCGGTCACACGCTTTCTGAATACGGCCACATCGATCACAAGGATGCGTTCTGCGACACCCGGAAGTACTGGTTCGAGCGGTACGTCGACACGCATGTGGAAAGGGTGCTCAACCATGCCTGAATCCCGTCCGGCTGACGCACAGGACTGGGGCGTCACTTTTCCCGGCGTCGTCGACGGATGGCTCTTCTCGGACGTGGACGGCCCGCTGCCCCCGGTGGCGATCCTTCCGCTGGAGAACCCCGACCTGTACGACCGCACCGGCTGGGCGAAACGCGTGGACGTCGTACGGGACCACCGGTCGGTCTCCATCGCCCGCCACCGCGGCCACGAGTTCGCCGTCCTCACCGCCAAACTCGGCGCGCCCGCGGCCGCGATGGCCGTCCAGGCTGCGGCGGCGCGAGGCGTGCGCATCCTGATCGGTGTCGGCTACTGCGGGGCCGTCGCCGACTCCCTGTCCTGCGGTGACCTGCTGGTCCCCACCGGCGCGGTGGCGGCCGACGGAACGAGCGCGGCCTACTGCGCCGAGCGTTACCCGGCCGTCGCCGACCACCAGCTCGTCAGGGCTCTCCACGACACCGCCCCCGGCACCCTGCACGACGGCCTGGTTCTCTCCCTGGACGCGGTATTCACCCAGGACTCCGCGCTCGTCGACCGATGCCGGGTGCTGCGGGTGTCCGGCATCGACATGGAAACCTCCGCCGTACTCACCGCGGCCCGGCTCAACGACGTACGTGCGGCGACGGTTCTCGTCGCAAGCGACCACCCCGGTCTCGGCGTGCCCACCGACGGGGCGCTGCTCAGCGCCGGCAGCGACCGGGCCCTGGAGCTGGTCCTGGGGGCGGTGACCAGCCATGTGGCGGAACTGGACTGAACTGGACGGTCCGGCCCGCCGGTTCATTGTTGCCTCCGCCGCCTCCTTCGCCGGCGACGGCATGCGCTACGCCGCCCTGCCGCTACTGGCCGCCCGGCACGGTGCCGGGCCGGTCGGACTCGGCGTGCTGCTCGGCTTCGCGACGCTGCCCTTCCTGGTCCTCGGCGTCTTCGGTGGCGTGCTCGCCGACCGCGTGCGCCGCCGCAGCCTCCTCATCGCCTGTGACGCACTGCGTCTCGTCATCATGGGCGGGTTCGTCCTGGCCCTCGTCGCCGACCAGGTACCGCTGCCCCTGATGTACGCCCTGGCCTTCCTCATGGGTCTGCTGGAGTCGGTGGCCACCTCGGCGACCTTCGCCTTCCTGCCCGTCCTGGTGGCGGAGAAAGATCTCGAACGCGCCAACGGGATGTCCTCCACGGCGCTGCTCCTGGGCCGCCAGTTCGTCGGCCCGCTCGTGGGCGCCGCCCTGCTGGAAGCGCACCAGACACTGCCGTTCGCCCTGGACACGGTCTCCTTCCTGCTCTCCATGGTGCTGCTCATGTCCATCGCACGCGACGTGGAGCAGGAGCCGGGGCGCAACCCCACGGGCAACGGCCCGCGCGCCGTGTTCGCGGACGTCCGTGCCAGCGCCCGCTGGATGCGAGCCACCCCCCACGTGCTGGTCATCGCGGTGTCCGCCGCCGTGATCAACCTCTTCAACAGCGGGGCCCTGGCGGTCCAGCCGGACTTCGCCGAGCGGGTTCTGGGCGGGAACTCGATGGTGTACGCGCTGATGATGGCCAGTGCTGCACTCGGCGGCGTCCTCGGCGCGCAGGCCGCGGCGCCCCTCGCCACCCGGTTCACCAGCCCCGCCCTGGTGTGCCTGGCGCTGCTCTGCATCGGTGCGGGCTACCTTGTCGTCGCCGCGTCCGACCTGCAGATGGTCGCTTTCGCAGGGTTGGCCCTCACCGGCGCCGGATTCTCGTTCTGGGGCGTGGCCACCACCTCGTGGAGGCAGCGCCTGACCCCCGACGGCCTGAGGGGACGTGCGGACGCTCTCCACAGGATGATCTCCTGGGGTGTGCTGCCGGTCGGGAGTGTCCTCGGCGGCCTGCTGGCAGCACGCTGGGGCAGCTCGCTGCCGTTCCTCCTCGTCGGCTGCGCGCCCCTGCTGCTGCTCCCGTTGTACCTCTGGCGCAAGGACAGCCCCGAGGTTCTCCCCATGCCGTCGGACGAGGGAACCGCGAAGGCCGCCGGGACGCCGGCCGGCTGACGGAGCACGGGATCCTCCCGATCCGTCGCCCTCGAAGCCGGCGACGGCTGCCTCCGTAGTCGGGCACGCCGTGCCGCGCAGGGCGATCGCGGTGGACGGCAAGTGCCTGCGCGGTGCAAGACGCCCTGACGACAGCCGGGTTTTCGTGCTTCGGGGTGCCGGTGAGAACGCTGTGCCGAGTAGCCGGAGGGTGAGAATCCCTCCGGCTACTCGGCACACGGTTCTCACCGGCACCCCAAGAAGGTCATCGCGACCATGCCGGACCCGGTGGCGGCCAGGGGCCCGGACCTAGCGGGTTCCACAGGCGGGTGTGCCCGGCCGGGTCGTGGTGGGGGGCTCCGAGCCGGCAGAGCTGGACGGTGCCGCCGCGGTGGGCGATCGGCGGGGTGAAGGGGTGGCCGAAGGCCTCCAGTCCTCCGAGCTGGGTGTAGGTGTCAACGAACCGCGGATCGAGCGGCGGCCGCGGGGCGTGTGCTGTGGCGGAGGCCAGGCGTTGCGCGGTCTGATCGAGGCCGGCGTCCGCGAGCACTCCGGCGACCTGGGCGAGCACGGTCTCCGGGGTGGCGCCGTCGGTGTTGATGACCGTCGGCGGGGTGGGGCAGAGCGAGGGCGCGATGTCGGTGCAGAAGTGGTGCAGCCGTTCCGGGAGTCCTTCGTCGAACCACTGCTTCCCGCGCGGGAGTTCGGCGACGTTGCCGCGGCGGGTCAGGCTCCGGCCGGGGCTGACCAGGAGGATCGCGGTGAGGACCGTCTCCGGAAGCTCGGGGGCGACGCGGCGGGCGTAGAAGTCGCGGGCCGTGCGGTACGGCAGGCAGTCTTCCTCGCGGGTGGCGTAGCAGTAGGCGAGGGCTCCGAGGTGGTTGCGGTCGGAGATGAGCGGGCGGGTGTCGGGGGCGCAGGCGAGGCGCCGCATGACGCGGGTCCCGCTTCCGGCGGCACCGTGACGCCCCACGCACACCCGGCACGAAGGGCGTTGGACGGCATGGCGCAGACGAGTTTCGAGAGGACTTTTGCGGACGGCGACCTGCGGAGACGCGATCGCTCCGGGGACTCTCGCAGAACTCTCACAGCGCCGAGGACGAATCGGGGGGTGTGGTACTTCGCGGCGGCGGTCTCCCCGCCGCGGGTGCGGCAGGCGGAGCCGGCGGGCGCGTCACATTTCGGGCGATCGTGATGTTCTACCGTCACATTGATGAGAATCACCGTGCGCAACGGCCGCCACCTCGGCCGCAGTCCGGCGGCGTCGGCGACCGCCAGGGTGGTGACCGCGTCGCGGCCGCCGCGCTCCAGCAGGTCTATCGCGGCGTCGACGACCCGGCGGCGCGTCTGTTCACGCGCCGTGGCGCCGGGCTCCGCAACACGCCGCGCAAAGGTCGGCTCGACGGGCACGGACCAGCGATAGCGCTTTCGCGACAACAACAACGCTATCAGTGTTACCGACAACACGCTTCCATCGATGCTATCGTTGATAACGTTTAAGTATTTCCATTGATAACATGGGGAGGACCGTCATGCCCGACCGTTTACGAATCATCGGAGTGGAAGAGACCGTCGTGGTACCGGCTGTCTACAAGGCGTACGAGCGGATGGGATCGCCGCAGATCCCCGCGCGCGGCTTCGGGGACAGTCCGGTCGCAAAGAATCTGCACGAGGTCGGTGAGCAGCGGCTGGCACACATGGACGATCAGGGCATCGACGTCGCCGTGCTGTCGCTGTCGTCTCCGGGCGTGCAGGACCTGCCGAAGGTCGACGCCGTCGCGGTGGCCCGCGAGGCCAACGACCAGCTCGCCGAGATCGTCGCCTCCCGGCCCGACCGCTTCCAGGCGTTCGCCGCGATCCCCACCCAGTCACCGGCCGCGGCCGCGGCGGAGCTGGAGCGCGCGGTGATCGAGCTGGGCTTCCCAGGCGCCATGCTCTACGGCCGCACCGGGGACAAGCTGGCCGACCACCGGGACAACGACGAGCTGTACGCGATGGCCGAGAGGCTGGGAGTGCCGCTGCACTTCCACCCGCAGACGCCGGTCCAGCCCGTCATCGACGCCTACTACTCCGACCTTCCGGCCCCCATGGGCCCGGTGCTGGCCGGAGCCGGCCTCGGCTGGTACTACGACCTCGGCGTCCAGTACCTGCGCATGATCTTCTCGGGGGTCTTCGACCGGTTCCCCGACCTGCAGGTGATCGCCGGACACTGGGGCGAGGTCGTGTTGTTCTACCTCGACCACACCGGCTTCTTCGGCGAAGCAGGCCGCCTGCGCCAGCCCCTCGCCGACTACTTCAAGCAGAACTTCTGGGTCGCGGGCAGCGGCACCAACAGCCCCCGCTACCTGCGCTGGACCGCGGAAGTGATGGGCACCGACCGGATGCTGTACTCCACCGACTACCCCTTCACCTACGGCTTCCGCCCCGGCGGCTTCCCCTACGTCGACACCAGCAACGGCGAAGCCCGCTCCTTCCTGGAGAACTCGCCCTTCACCGACGGGCAGAAGGCCGACATCGGCCACCGCAACTGGGAACGCCTCACCGCCTGCGCCAAGCGCCCGTCCGCCTGAAGCGCTACCCACATGGGCCGGCCGGAATTTGCCACCACGCCCTCCGGCCGGCCCCGCCGTCGATCCCCGGCACCCGCCGAAGCGAACGTGCCACAGCACCCTTCCTCACTCCCAGCCGAGTTCTTCCCGGCCCGCCACCTCACCCCGGACAACGATCCGCCCCCGGCATCAAACGCCAAGAAGGTGTCCACTCCTCGTCGTCCTCATCGAGTCCGAGCCCGGCCGCGTCCGGGTCGCGCAGCGGGCGCAGGGCGCCGGCGGCCGGGACGCCGGCGGTGAAGCTCTAGCGGCCGAGCACGTTGAGGTTGCGGTGCTTGAGCGAGGAGAGTCGGGCAACGTCCTCGTCCCGGATCTCATGGCCCTCGGCGCGGAGCCGGCCGACGGCGGCGTCGATGTACTTCGTCGTCCACGGCACGATCGAGTCGAGGACCAGGCCGAGCGCACCGAGCTGATCCTCCGTCCCGTCGCGGTACGCCTGGTGGATGGTGCCGCGCTTGCCGTGGCACACTTCGCGGGCCGGCTTGCGGCAGGGCTCCTGCACGGTGAGCTGCCGGTTCATCCGCCGTCGGCAGGTGTCGTCGACCGGGTCGACCATCCGCATCAGGTGCTCGGTCCTGGCGATTCGCCCGCACTCCGCGAACGCCTGCCCCAGCGGCGTGGGGTGGCCCTCGCGGCCGAACATCCGCAGCAGGCCGTAGGCGCGGACCTGGTGGGTGACCAGGGAGCCCGCGACCCGGAGCATGTCCGGCCACCTCGTCTCGATCTTCTTCAGGTTCACCCGGTTGCGTGCGAGCGGCTCCAGCACCCCGTACGTCCCCGTCTCCACGCCGGGCATGGTCGCCCGCCAGAACCGCTGATCGTCCAGGTCCTTGGAGCGGGGGCTCCATCACTGCGAAGTGACGCAAGTGCCATGCTCGAACAGCACCCACGACTTGCGAGGGTCGGCGAGAAGCCGCTGCCAGACGTCTATCCGTATCCCGGTGTTCACGCCGGTCATCATGCCGCAGAGCACCGACACAGGGTGACGATCGGCTGACGGCTACGGCGAATACGCGACTCCTGAACATGCGGGCCTACCAGTCCCAAGGCCGTGTGCCGCTCACTCCTCGGCGTCGTCCTCGTCCTCGACCTCAGCCGGGTCATGCAGGGGCCGAAGAACCCCGCCGACCGGACCGGAGGTCCGGAAGCTGTAGCGACCCGGGACGTTGAGATTGGCGTGCTTGAGCGGCGAGGCCCAGGTGACGACCTTGTCCAGCGCCCGGTGCTCGCGCTGGTCGGAGGGCAGGGCGCGCAGTTGCTCGACGGCGGCGTCCAGGCGGCGGGGGGGTTCACAGCACCGCGGCATTGAGGTTCGGGGAGGAGTATGAGGGTGAACGGGGGAAGTCCTTCGGCCAGGCGCGGGAGGGTGGCCGCTTCCTCATCCTGGTGCTGGCAGTCGTCGGCAGCGCGAGCGCAGGAGTTGTCACCGGCAGAGCCGGATGAGCTGGCGAATCGGAGCGGCCGAAGCAGCCTGGCCCGTCACCACCGAGGTATTCGGCCCGGCCGGCAGTGTCACCTGATGGGGTCAAGTTGACCGGGCGGGGCCGGTGTCCCGTGCTGACCGTGGGCCCTTTCGCTAGTCTGCGGACTCCCTCAGATGATCAACCGCAGCGGGAGCAGCACGTGTCCAAGATCGCCCTGTTCGGCGCCAACGGAACCATCGGAACCCGCGTTCTGGACGAGGCGCTCCGTCGCGGCCACGAGGTCAAGGCTGTTGTGCGTGATCCGGCGAAGCTCACCCGCAGCGACCCCCATCTGGACGTGGTCACCGGCGACGCCCTGGACCCGGCGTCCGTCGCCAAGGTGGCCGAGGGGCAGGACGTCGTGGTCAGCGCCGTCGGCGGAGGCGGCGGGCCGGGCCACATGGCGACCATCAAGCCCGCCGCCGAGTCCCTGGTCACCGGCCTGCGCACGCTCGGCGCCGATGCCCCTCGGCTCATCCTGGTCGGCGGCGCCGGTTCCCTGCGCACACCGGACGGCACACAGGTCTGGGACGCCGAGGGCCTGCCGGGGTTCCTCCTCCAGATCATGCACGCCCACGGCGACGCCCTGGACTTCTGCCGCACCGTCACCGACGTGAGGTGGACCAGCCTCAGCCCCGCTGGCACCATCGAGCCCGGCGAGCGCACCGGCAACTACCGCACCGCCCTGGACGACCTGGTCGTCGACGAGGACGGCAGTAGCCGTATCTCCACCGAGGACTACGCGGTCGCCCTGATCGACGAAATCGAAGAGCCCCGGCACATCGGCGAACGCTTCACCGTCGGCTACTGACTCCGAGGCCCGGCGTCGGCGCTGCGCATGGCGGCCGCCTGACTGAGTGCGATCACAGTTGGAGGGCGTTGAAGGGCGCCCCTCGGATGCCGTGTGGAGATCGGTTCTCGAACCGGACGCGCCCGCGACGAGGCCCGGCAGGTACTGCGCGAGGCGTGGCGGCTCGGCATCGAGCGCCAGGTGCAGCTCGACGTACTCGCAGGCCCCGTCCTGCTCACCTATGCCCCCCGTGCGCCGCGTGGGAGCCCGAGCCGCTGCGCGCCCTGGACCGCGCCGCCTGCCCCGCCCTCGCCGGAGTCCGCGTCGGACGCGGTGCTCACCGGGGGAGCTTCCCACGCTCGCATGTGGGACGCCGCGGCCGGTCGCGGTCCTGCCTTTGCACCTCGGCGGCCCGGAGTTACTCGGCGGCGAAGCGGCCGCCGCGCTGCTGGCACAAGCGCGCCCACGGCGTGACGACATCCGTCGACGTCCTGGCGGCGGGCGATCCCGGGATGTCGGAGTGGATCGCGCTCGCGCTGCCCCGTGCAAGGTCGGAAGAGTACGCCTTCACCGGTAGGTCCTCGAGGCGAGCGCCGGCGCGGTCACCGGCTCCCCGGCCGCTCCCCGCACGCTGCCGATCGGCAAGTACGACGGCGAAGGCCGCCTTCGGTACGTCGGCCGCACCACCGCCCTTCCCGGGCGGCAGGTGCCGCGGTCGCCGGCCTACGGGCTACGGGGCGGCGTGGGCATCCGTGGACGGGCTGGTCGTTCTGTGCCGCGTGGGGCGGCCGGGAGACGCTGAACGCCCAGACCGTGGCGCACCAGCCCCAGCCTTCGCCGACCAGGGCGCCGAACGGCACGCCCGGCACGCCGGCGGCCCGAGCCCGGCGAACATCACCGCGACCGCCGAAACCCGCTCCCAAGGAACTCGCCCGCGGGGAGACGGGGGCTCACTGCGGACCACCGCGACGACCGTTGCCGGGGCGCCGGCCGGCGGTCGTCGCCGAGAGTCGCGGTGCGGCGGTGACGATCGCGTGCACGGTCTCGGTGACCAATTGCCGGTCCAGGGGGGCGTCGTCGAAGGCGCGGTGCATGGGCCAGCCCTCGATCAGTGCGTCGAGCGCGCGGGAGACTCCGGGGGTGAAGTGGAGGGCGAGGCTCTCCCGGCTGCGTTCGAGCCAGGTACGGGCCGTGACGGACACCGCCTCGTTGTGGTTGGCGTAGGCGTACATCTCGAAGATGAGCGTCATGTCACGGTCTGTGGCGTAGGCCGGTCCGCAGATCAGCTCGATGACGGCCGCCTCGGCTTCGGCCGTCGACGCGGCGGCGTGCACGGTCTGCCGGTAGAGCAGCGACATGGTGTCCGCGAGCCGCGCGAACGCCTGCGCGAGCAGGTCGTCGATGCCGTCGAAGTAGTACGTCAACGAGCCGAGAGGGACCTGTGCCCGGGCCGCGATCTTGCGGTGGGTGGTCTTGTGCACGCCGCCCTCGGCGATGACGTCGAGGGCGGCATCCAGGATGCGCTCCTTGCGTCCGGGGTCGTTGGGGATCTCGCGTCGTGTGCCGCTCACGGCCCTAATGTGCCATGGGGTGACCGTGACCGACCAAGAGTGTGTACGGATGTACATGCAAGTGTGTACGCTCGTACAGACTCATGTCCGTACCCCCAGGAGCCACCGTCCGTGACCGCCGACCTCACCCACCGCCGTACCGCCGTGTCCGCCCTGTTCTTCGTCCCCGGCCTGACCATCTCCTCCTGGGTGACGCGCACCCCCGACGTACGCGACATGCTCGGGGCCTCCACCGCGCAGATGGGCCTCATCCTGTTCGGGCTCTCCATCGGCTCGATGACCGGCATCCTGTGCTCCGGCGCGCTCGTGGCCCGCTGGGGCACCCGACCCGTCATCGCGGTCGGGACGACGACCCTGGCGGCCGCTGCCGCGCTCATCGGCATCGGGGCCGCCGCGGGCTCGGGCACCGGCGTGGCACTGGGCCTCGGCCTGTTCGGCCTCGGGATGGGCGGCGGCGAGGTGGCCCTGAACGTCGAGGGTACGGAGGTGGAGCGGTTGCTCGGCCGCTCCACGATGCCGGCCATGCACGGCTTCTTCAGCCTCGGCACGGTCATCGGCGCGATCGGCGGCATGGCCCTGACCGCCATCGCCTTCCCTGTCCTCGTCCATCTCGCGGTCGTCACCCTCGTGGGCCTGGCCACGCTCGCCACCGTGATCCGATACATCCCCCCGGGCGTGGGCCGACGCAACGACGCCGAGACCCGGGAGGCGGGCGCGGTGCGTGCCGCGGTGTGGAAGGACTCCACGCTGCTGCTCATCGGATGCGTCATTCTCGCCCTCGCCATGGCCGAGGGAACCGCGAACGACTGGCTCCCGCTGGTCATGGTGGACGGCCACGGCTTCGATGCCGCCCTGGGTTCAGCCGTGTACGCCGTGTTCGCCGCCGCGATGACCCTCGGGCGCTTCACCGGCGGGCGCTTCGTCGACCGCTTCGGGCGAGCCGCCGCACTGGGCGGAAGTGCGATCACCGGGGCGGCCGGACTGGCACTGGTGATCTTCGTCGACAACCAGGCCGTCGCGGCCGCCGCCGCGATCCTGTGGGGGCTCGGCGCATCACTCGGGTTCCCCGTCGCCCTCTCCGCGGCAGGCGCGTCCGGCGACAACGCCGCCGCACGCGTCGCGCTCGCCGCCACCGTCGGCTACGTCGCGTTCCTCGTGGGCCCGCCTTCCCTCGGCTACCTCGGCGAGCAGTACGGACTGCGCGGTGCCCTCCTCCCCGTTCTCATCCTGGTGGTGGCCGCTGTCTTCGCCACGCCCGCCGCCCGCTCACCCCGAGCGGTGCGTGAGGTGGCGTCAGCCCGCAGATGACGGCCGGCCCGACGACCCACGGCATCCTCGCCCCCGCAGGTCGGATCGCTCCAGAATCGTGTTCCGGAGTGCGGGCTTCCCACCGCCGATGCTGCGGGAAGCCCTGAGCGGTGAGACAGACTCAGATGCAGACCACGATCTTCCCCCGCGGGCGCGGGGAGCAGACACATGCCTCGTACCCGCGTCCCTCAAGGACGGGTCCATCCCCGCACGCGCGGGGATGGACCCTCTGACGCGTTGGCGGCCGCGGTGATCCGGGTCTGTTCCAACCGGGCCCCCGTCGCCCAGGCCGACGATCCCGGGCACACGGTGAGCTGGCCGGAGTCCGGGGCGTAGCCGACCGCCACCCCGTGCCCGGCGAGCTCGGGGGCGATGGCCACCCACTGCTCGCGCAGCGTCGCGCCGGCGGCTGTGCGCTTCCACGTGCGCTCGGTGACCAGCGCACCGATCGCAGCCCCGAGGCCCATCGGCTCACGCCCGCCGCGGCGCGCCGTACGGACGACCCGCAGCTTCGACTCCGCCTTCTGGCCGCCGCCGTTCTTCCACGCCGCCCAGCGCGGCCCGCGGCGCGACCCGGGCCAGGTCACGCCGGACATCTCGCTGCCGCTCAGGCCTGAGCCCACGGGGCGTGGTCGAGGTCCAGGTGCCCGAGCCCCGCGAGGCGCTGCACGGTCGCGACGAACGCCCTGGTGAACAGGCGCTGCGCGGAGTGCTCGCCGTACCGGGCGATGTGGCCGTGGACGACCTGGTGGTCGTGCGTAGCGCGGGTGCGCCAGTCCAGCACCTGCTCGCGGGTCAGGTCCTCGATGACCAACTCCTGGCCGTCATGGACGTCCGCGACCTCCGGGGCCGGGGCGGCGACGGCCGGACGGGGGGCGGGCAGCCCGGTCGGGATCACCGGCACGGCTGGGAAGTCGTCCTCGGGCTGCGCGGCCGCGGCTTCGGCACGGTCCTGAGCTGCGGCGGCCTGCCTCTCCCGGTACAGGCCCCACTCGTGCGCCTGCACCCACACCCTGGCCGTCACGTCCTGGGGCAACTGCTTGGCGGTGGCCGTCCGCCGCTCCGCCTCCGAGGCACCGGGCATCCCGGCGTCGACGGCGGCCGCGACCGCGCGGCGCTGATCCCTGCGGTCTTCCTGCCGCTACGCGCACCGGGGGCAGTCCTGCCCGGAGTACAGGAGCACCCGGTCGTCGCACCGCTGGCTCTGTCCGCGAGAACGGGCAGCGGATGTACACCGGTTTGGGAGGCAACCGCCACCCCAGAGGAAATCGAAATCTTCACGGGTTTCGACAGCAGCACTGGCACGGAGAGGTTGCTGCCGGGTGCGATGGCCGGCACGGTACTGCGGACTCACCGCCCATCCGGCGCGTCCGATGTCACCGCGGACGTACGCGCCCCCAACCGTCCGGATAAACGGATGGTCGGGGGCGAGCGTGACGCGGCAGGATGCTCCGCATGACCTTGCCCACCCCCGAGTTGCACACCGCCCGCCTGCGACTGCGGCCGTTCACCGACGCCGACGCGGCGCCGCTCTACGCGCTGCACAGCAGCGCCAACGTGCTGCGCTACTGGGACTCCCCGCCGTGGACCGAACCAGCCCGCGCCCAGCGCTTCATCGCGACCTGCCGGACGATCGAGAAGGAAGGCACGGGAGCGCGGGTGGCCGTCGACCGCGTCTCCGACGGCGCGTTTATCGGCTGGTGCGGCCTGACCAGCTGGAACCCGGACTTCCGCAGCGCGTCCCTGGGCTACGTCTTCGACGCCGCCGCGTGGGGCCACGGCTACGCCACGGAGACCGCACACGCCATCCTGCGGTGGGCGTTCGACACCCTGGACCTGAACCGCGTCCAGGCCGAGACCGACACCCGCAACGTGGCGTCCGCCCGGGTCCTGGAGAAGCTCGGCTTCGTCCGCGAAGGCACCCTCCGCGAGGACTGCGTCGTCAACGGCGACGTCTCCGACTCCTGGGTCTTCGGCCTCCTCCGCCGCGAGTGGCACCCGACGGTCACGCCCACGGCTGGCCGCTAGGACGGTGACCTGCTCGCCTTTCGGTCCGCCACCCCACCGATCCCGACCGTCCGCACCGCTGGAGCATCCGGTAGTTCGTAGGGTCTGGCTGGAACGGCAACAGCCTCATCGGCGTGCGCGGGTGCTGTCGCTTCTCGTGAACATCGAACACGCCGCGGCCCAGGTGCCTCCCGAAGGACTGAACAACCGCTGTCGAAACCGGTGAACAAAGCCACACCGCACGTCGCCGCACCGCTGACGCTGCGGCAGACCGAGGCCGATCAGCCAGCCCACCGGGCCCTTGATCGGCCCGGCCGGCCGCACCTGGTCGGCCAACCGCCGGGCGAGCCGGTCGGCGAGGACCTGCGGTGCGTCCGCACGGCCGGCGAACCCGACCACGCTGCCCAGCTCGCTGTGGGCGGCGGCTTCCACCAGGCGGCGGGCGGCCGGACGCTCCAGCCGCGCCCACACCAGGTCCACCAGAGCCAGAACGGCCCGCAGATCCTCCGGCGGCAAGGACACCCTCCCCCGGCTGCTGTCTTCCCTGACCTCCACCGTCCAGGACCCGCACCGGGGCACCGGCCACCGGCCCGCGGCCGCCGTTCCGGGCTTCGCTGACCGGGGACTTCTTCGGTTGTTCCCCACGCAGCGGACCGTCCTCGCGCACGCACGCGCGGTCTGGCAGATCACCGGACCCACCACGGCCTTCGCCGGAAAAGCCACGAGAGGGAGTGGGGGAAGAGACGGGAGTAACCAGGTGAAGGTGATCAGTGTGAAGGTCTGCCGCAACGTCGGGGTCTGAAAACTCGGGCTCCAGGGCCTTTGCACGGTCCTCCTGGGCGTCGTCGGCGGCCGTGCGACCGTGCGCGGCGGCGACCGCCGACACCATCCGTCGCGACCGGTTCGGGAGCCCGGAAGCCGTCCGCACACGTACCCGCAGCACCAGCTCCCGGTCCTCCAGGCGCTCCAGCACCCGCTCCCCCGCCAACGCCGTGCACCCGAGCAGCCGGGTCACCGTCGCTGCGGCCCGGCCAGTACGCGTACCGATCAGCCCGTCCGCAGTGAGGCGAGAACCTGTCATGGGAGGCGGCCGTCCGCGACTTACGCCTTCTGTGACCGGGTCCACTCCCTGTACGAGTCGTGGGGCTGGCACACGCTGGACAGGCCGCCCGCTGGGCAGGCCCTCGGCCCGTGGCCTCGAGGCCAGGTCGGTCTCTCGACCGCCTTGTCGGGAGCGCGGGGAGCATGCCATGCGGCTTCGGGCTCGGGGGTGGCTGCGGTGCTGGTCGGTCGAGGTCACGGTGGCTCGTACTGGAGCCGGTCTCTGCCCCGGGTGATGAGGTCGAGGACGGCTTCAGGGGGGCACAGGTCGCGGCGATGACGGGGCCGGGTCACCCAGTAGGGGCCGGGTGGCTCGGTGCAGCCGAGGTCCGGGACGCCAAGGTAGGTGCCGGGACCGAGGTAGGGGGTCTCGGCGGTGGCGTTCCAATGGCGACCGGGGTGCCAGGGGACGAGTGCCCAATAGGTGGGGCCGACGGCGCGTACGTCGTGGATGACTGGTCCGCGCACCTGTACTCCCACCGTATCGGCGACGGTCTGGCGGTCATCGGTGCCGACGGCCGCGTGGATGACGGTGCCGGGGATGCGTACGGCCGCGAAGCGCCGGCCGAGCGGGAGCAGGGCCACCTTCCGGGCGGCCCACTCAGTGCGGGCCTGAGCAGGGAGGTCGTGTGCGCCGGCGAGCCAGGCCCTGATGGCGTGGGGTGGGTCGGTTCGTCCGCTGCTGTCGCCGGGGTGCGCAGCTGACGACAGCAGTGTCGATGGGGCAGGCGGCCGGGCGGGGCTGCCTTGCTGCATTCTGTCGCTCCCTTGTGCGTGGGCCGTCTCCTGGTGAGATGGACGGCTCACTGCCGCTTGTGTCCGCCGTCGACGCTAGAGGCGGGGGGTGCGGTGCGGCCAGCGATGTTCACGAATGTTCGCGCTGGCTGTTCTGTCCATGCCTGGTGGCGTGTTTGTCTTCTTGACCGTGACACCAGCAGCGATGAGTGTGTGTACATTCGTGCACATTCCAAGTGCTGGAGGCCGACGTGTCATTACGGTTCATCGGCATCGACCCGAACACCGGGCAGGGTGAGAGCCCCACCGTGTGGGTTGATGAGAACAGCGGCGAGCTCGTCATCCAGGGGTGGAAGCCTGACGCGGCGACGGAAGCCGAGTGTGCTGCCTTCGAGGTGCCCGGCCACGCCGTCGGCATACCGGAGCACGAGCAGATCGTGCGGGTACCGGCCCGTATGGCGGCGATCCTGAGGGAGGCGTGCGATGCCGCTGAGCGTGCCCAGCTTCGCTGAGCTGCTGGACGGCGCAGGCGAATCGGCCCTTCACCTGGAAATGCGCGACGCTTACGAGGTGACCGGCGAGGCGGAGGCACTGATCCGGTGGAGACAGACCGGCGAGGTCGACACCGACCCCGGCTCGCCGTACTGGCGGCCGTGGGTGGACCTCGTGCGCCGCACGGTCGCGCGCGGTGTGGTCGTGCGGCGGGCACGGATCGTGTCGGAGCCGGTGAGCGACTACATCCGGTACGAGCATGCGGGCACGGTCGTCAACCTTGCGGCCGGCGAGCAGGTGCGGTGGCTGCCCCGCCGCCAGGCGTCGGACATCGCTCTGCCGGGCAACGATTTCTGGCTGATCGACGGCCGGCTGATCCGCTGGAACCACTTCACCGGCGACGGTGCATCGGCCCCCGGGGAGACCAGCCGGGATCCGGCCATCACCCGGCTGTGCGCCGAGGCCTTCAACTCCGTCTGGGCCAGGGCCGTCCCGCACGACGAGTACAAGATCCGCTAGCACGACACGAAGGGTCCAGCCGCGTCTCATGGCCACCTCTCCGTCCTCCTCGGCCCAGGCCGCCCGCGAACGCGTCGCACGCCGCTTGCGCGACCTGCGGGCCGAATCGGGCCTGACCGGGACCGAACTCGCCGCGCGGTGCGGCTGGACCCATCCCAAGACATCCCGCCTGGAGAACGCCCGCACCGCACCGACACCCGACGACATCCGCCGCTGGTGCCACGCCTGCGGCGCCGACGACCAGGCCGACCACATCATCGCCGAGTCCCGCGACGCCGAGACGGCCTACACACAATGGCGGCGCCAGGTACGCAGCGGACTGCGCCGGCTCCAGGACAGCTACGTCGACCTGTACCGGAGCACAGCGCTGTTCCGTGTCTACTCCTCGACTCTCGTGCCCGGCCTGCTGCAGACCGAGGGCTACGCCGCGGGCATCCTGCACACCAGCGCCCGCCTCCACGACGTCCCCGTGGACGACAGCTGGGACGCAGCCCGCGCCCGCGTCGAGCGCAGCCGGATCATCCACGAACCCGGCCACCGCCTCGTGACGGTGATCGAGGAGGCAGCCCTGCGCCACCAGGTCTGCGACCCCGACGCGATGGCAGCCCAGCTCGGCTACCTCCTGACCGCCGGCGCCCTCCCCCAGGTCTCCGTCTGCATCATCCCCTCGGCCTCCCCCTCACGCCGGCAGTGGCCCCGCGAGACCTTCCATGTCTACGACGACCGGCTCGTCAGCGTCGAGCTCGTATCCGCGCGCGTACAAATCACGCAACCAGACGAGATCGCCCTCTACTTGAAAGCATTCGAACAGCTACGCGGTGCCGCCGTCTACGGAGCCGAAGCCCGAACCCTCATCACACAGGCCATCGACGCTCTTCACTGACGGCAAAAACAGCACAACGGTCAGGGAGCGCGACCGCCACGTCGAGGATGAACCATGCGGGCCGGGCGGCCTCTTCGGGTCGGCGCCGCTGGTCAGGGCGGATGGCTACAGACGCCACTTGGCCGTAGCGTAGCTGTACGAGAGCAGGGCCCTGACCGTGGACGACACGGTGCCCCAGCCGGTCCTCACGGAGGTCGCCCAGAGATCGGTCGGCGCGACCAGCGCCCGCGCGATCAATCGGAGCTGAGACCACGGCCGGTCGTCGCCAGCGGGCCCGACCTCCACGGGGGGTGCGGGCCCGCCCGCGTTCAGGACCGGTGCCGCACGAAGCTGATATAGGCGAAGCCCTCGCCCGCGCGTGGCGCCCGGGTCCAGGACCGGGTGGTGAAGGTGCGGAGCCTGCCTCGGGTCAGCGCGAAGCGGGGGAGCGAGAGCCCGAGTTCGGTGTGCAGGGCCTCCAGCACACGCAGTTCGTTGTTCAGCTCAGTGTCCTCCGGGCGGAACAGCCGTGCGGGATCCAGGGCATCGGGTATCGCGCCGGAGCGCTGGATCTCCGTACCCCGCACGGTGAATGCGTAGAGCTCCTGGCCATGTTCGGCCACCGACAGGTGGAACGCGGCCGGGTGGTCACCCGGGGAAGAGCGCCTCGGGCCGGACCACACCACCACCGCACGACCGGGCGCGGAGGCGGCCGTGGCGGGGGACAAGAACAACTCGTTCAGGTAGTGGTGGGAGTGGCCGTCGAAGGCGAAGGCCCACCCTTCACCCGTGCGGCCGACGGCGACGACGGCCCGGTCCTCCCAGAGTTCCACGCCCTCCCTCTCGTGGGGCTTGGGTGCCCGCCAGGAAGCCCTCTGCGGATCCACGGGCGCGCTCAGTTCGGCGCCATCCTCGCCGATCAGGGCGGACAGGCGGGCGGGATCGATCCCCTCGGCCCAGACACAGCGGTATCCGTCGAGGGGCCGCCCGTTCGCTGCAGGCTCGGTCAGCCAGGCGAGCCCCGGCGGGTCGAGATCGGGCACCGGATCGGGAGCGGGTCCCGTCTCCCCGGCCCGCGGTGTCGCGAGGATCTCCCGCCCGCGCTCCGGGGTGATCAGCGGACCCAGGACCGGATCGGCGAGCAGGCCGGTCGGGGCGATCAGCGAGGGCCCGGGAGCCTCCCACAGCGGGAGCGCGTCCCGCAGCACCCGCCACGCGGCGTCGGTCGCTCCCCAGCGGGCTGATTCCCAGGCCTCGGCCACGGCCCGCCCCCACGGACCGGGAGGCGCGTAGCGATGGGTGCCGTCCCGCATCGCGCTCAGTACGGCCTCGGCGGTTTTCCGGGCGGCGCCGCGGGCGGTCATCATCCCGAGCCAGTGCTCGTCCCCGCCCAGCCGCCAATCGCCGCGTGCCGGCGTCATGGCCTGCACGGGTAGAATCTCGGGCAGGTAGCGAGGGTCGGCCACCAGGTTGCCGTGATCCCGGCAGCCGCGCGGAGCCAGCAGATGCCGGAGCTGGTTCAGCAGGACGGCGCTTCGCGGCCTTCCGAAGGACAGCGCCTCCTCGAGCAGGGGGATGGCCTCCTCGTACCGTCCGCGCAGGGCCAGCAGGCGGGCCTCCTCCACATGGGCGTCCTGGGCGCGCGTGGTCGCGTTCACGAAGTCGGGCCTTACCACCTGGTCGGAGTGGAAGCCGCGGTACATGGCCTCCATGTACGCGCGGAACGACGGGTAACGGACCGGCAGTTCACCGCTCCAGCCCTTGTAGACGTAGAGCGCCCACTCTCCGTCCTGGTCGCTGTCGCCCGGGTCCAGCAGGGCGTACGACATGTCGGAGTCCGTCTCCAGCCGTAACGCCCGCTGCCACATCCCGGCCAACAGGACGTCCTCCTTGCGCGGGTCGTCGCCCAGATTCTGCTCGTACAGCCGGGTCATGCCGTACGGATCCCGGAACCAGTCGATGTCCGAGGTGCCGCCGAGCTGATAGATCCCGGCCGTCTGGTCGACGTGCCACCCGTCGCTCACGGCCAGGAACCCTCGGTACGAGAGGGGCAGCCGCCGCCCCAGCCGCGCCTCGGCCGCGGCGATCGCCGCCTCGTCCGCACCGGGCCTGCCCGGGCGGACGAGGGTCCGCTCGCCGTCCTCGTCCTCGTCCTCGTCCTCGTCCGCGTCCGGGCGCGGAACCCACTCCTCCTATTGCTGAGTGACGAGCGGGGCCGCGAACCAGCTTCAGATTGTCACGCCTTGGTGGGGTCCTTGATGAAGCGGTGCCAGTGAGCGGCCTTGACGTATTTCATCGCGGTATCGGGTGCGATCCCGAAGACGCGCATCAGGTGGACGGGGTCGGCAGTCTCGTGTGCTTCGTCGGATCCGGTCGCTCATCAATTTCTGCAGAGATTCAGGGAGGCAACGGCGGTCGATAGCCGTTCCGAGGGCCACAACGGAGCAAACAGATCCCAGTGGATATCGCCCATCCGCACCGTGCACAGCTCGGTGGCCCGAACGCCGGAGATGCAAGCGATCTTCGCCATGCAGTAGTCGCGTACAGCCACCGGATACTTGCGGGCGCCCGGCAAAGCCTCGCGCCAGGAGGCGAAGAACTCTGTCGTCGCCCGCTTCGAGGACGGGATCCGCAAGCCGTACTCACCCGGTGCCGGGGACGGTGGAGGGGACCGACCGGCGACTCGACCCCAGCCCCGAACCACCGCGGGATCTCGCATGTGTCACCGGAGCACCTCGGTGCTCCGGCCGGCCGTGATGGCGGTCAGGAAGGGGAACGCGATGAGCAGCGCGACAGCGACGAGGAGTCCGCTTGCCCAGAGCGGCCCGAGGGTCCCGGCTTCGGTGCTGAGGGTGGCCGCGGCGATGACGGGGCCGACGGCGGCGCCCACGTTGAGCGCCGCGGTCGCATACGAGCCGGCCATGGTGGGGGCTCCCGCGGCCGCGTGGAGGATCCGCGCAATCAGCGTGCTGCCCAGCGCGAACGACAGTGCGCCCTGTACGAACACGAGGATGAACAGGGCGACCGGCTCGTTGGCCAGCATGGCCAGGGCCGGCCAGCCGACGAGCAGCAGCGGACCGCCGACCGCGATGACCAGACCGGGACGCCGGTCGGACAGCCGGCCGGCGACGGTGACGCCGACGAGGGAACCGGTACCGAAGAGCACCAGAGCGACAGAGATCCACAACTCCCCCAGCCCGGCGCTGTCGGTCACCACGGGGCCGAGGAAGGTAAAGCTTCCGAACGTTGCCGCGTTCACCAGCGCACCGAGCGGCATCACCAGGATCAACTGCGGCCGGGTGAGCTGGGCGAGTTCCGCTCGCAAGGCCGGCCTGCCGGTCGCCTCCTCCTCATCACGTCCTGCTGGCATTCCCTTCAGGATGCCGAGAGCTGTAGGCAGACAGAGAGCGGCGACAGCCCAGAACGTGGCCCGCCAGCCGAGCAACGTGCCGAGCACCGACCCGCCGGGGACACCGGCGATCGTGGCCACCGTCGTGCCCGACAGCAGCACGGCCAGCGCGCGTCCTTTCCTGTCGGGCGGGACCAGCGTGGCGGCAGCCGTCAGAGCGACGGCGAGGAACCCTGCGTTCGCGAGCGCGGCGGCGACTCGGGCAGCGAACAGGACGGGGAAGCTCGTGGTGACGGCGCCGACGGCGTGAGCTGCCGCGAAAACGAGCACGAACCCGAGAAGGCCGGCGCGCGTGGGCCAGTTGCGGGCAAGCGCGGCCACCACAGGGGCGCCGACGATCATGCCGATCGCGAAGGCCGAGGTGAGGACGCCTGCTGTCCCGACGGTGACGTCAAGATCTGAGGCGATGTCCGGCAGGAGGCCGGCGAGCATGAACTCCGAGGTCCCCATGGCGAAGACCGCCATGGCCAGCAGATACAGCGGCAGAGGCATCGAGTGGCTCCGAGGTGAGAGAGGCACGAGAAGGTCATCTCGTCACCGCGGCCAGTCCCCGGCGCACACGCGTCCCACCGCGAAAAGCGGCGCGACGACAGGGCTACGAGCTCAGTGGTCCAGGGGGCTGACGGCGTGACCGAAAGCCCCCACCTCGTCCGACTCAGGACTCGACATGGTCCGCACGCTAGCCGACCGATGCCCGTGGAAGCATCTTGGTTTCACGGCATCGACCTGTGCCGCCCACGTCATGTCCCGCAACATCAAGGCTGTGGGCGACCACCGGAGCGGGGCGGGGATCAGGACGTCCGCGTCCGCAAAGCCACCGCCGCTTTGTATGTGCGCAGTACAGGGGCCGTTTCGATGCGTGTCACCGCCTCCCATGCCACGCGCCGCGTGAGGTACGCGTGGAGCGCCTCTGCGTCCTGGCACAGCGCCTGCGCGACCAGATTCGTCGGCCCCGTCGTCGCCGCGACCAGCGCCAGTTCCTCGTGACCCGCCAGGGCGGTCGCCACCGTCTCCAACTGCGCGGGCGCGACCTGCATCCACAACAGCGCCGACACCGTGACGCCGACCAGCGCCGGATCCACGTCCACGTCGAAGAACAATGCTCCGCGCGTCCGCAGTTCGGCGAGCCTGCGGGCTACCGTCGACGCCGTCGTGCGGGTCACCGCCGCCAGTTCCGCGTAGCTGGTCCGAGCGTCCTCGCGCAATGCGTCCAGCAGCGCCCGGTCCGCGTCGGTCAGCCGGTACGGCTCTTCCCCGGGGTGCGTGGCGCGCCCGCTGACGCCGGTTGTTTCCCGTTCGGCGCGTAGCCGGGCCTGCTGCTCCTCGTCCAGGACGTTCACCCGTCCCCGCCAGGCGGTCGGCCCGCCGAGGTAGGTGTGCAGCAGGTAGTGCGCGGAGACGGAGGTGATCCCGGCGGTACGCGGGATGTCGCGCAGCAACAGGGCGTGCGCGTCCGGACCGGACGGTGCTGTGTGGATGATCGCCACGATCTCCGTGCCGCCGGACGTCAGCCGCACCCACGAGGTGTCCGGCCGGCGCGCGAGCGCCACCGCGATGTCGTGCGCGCTGCGCGTCGCGGCCGTCAGCCGTACGAACCACTGGTGCGCGCCCGCGCTGCGCGGTGTCGGCAGCGTCACCACCCGCAGCCCGGCCTGTGCGTACAGGCGACGGTAGCGACGAACGACGGTCTGCGTCGAGGAGCCGAGGACCTCGGCGATGAGAGTGAACGGCGCCCGCGCGTCCACCTGCAGGGCATGGATCAGACCTCGATCCAGATCATCCAGTACGAGCACATTCGGCAAAGCGGCCGATCCGGATGGAAGAAATCACCTAATCGACGGCGAGGAAAGGGAAGCGCACGCGAGTGGGAAGGCACGGTGGTCACCGGCCCGCCGCACCCCGTATCCCCAGGGAGACCGCATGTCCCGCACCACCGGCACACCCGCCACCGTGCCTGCCGCACCGGGTACCCACGCCTCTGCCGGCGCGCCCGCGCCGTACCGATGGCGCTGGATCGCACTCGCCGCGCTGCTTGCCGCCGAGGCCATGAACCTGCTCGACGCCACGATCGTCCAGGTCGCCGCCCCTGTCATACACACCGACCTCGGTGGAGCGGGCGCTGCCATCCCGTGGTTCAGCGCCTCCTACACCCTCGCCTTCGCCCTCGGCCTGCTCACCGGCGCACGCCTTGGCGACATGCACGGCCGGAAGCTCGTCTTCCGCGCAGGGGTCATCGCGTTCGCCGCCGCCTCCCTGGCGTGCGCGCTCGCTCCTACCAGCACTGCTCTCATCATCCTGCGCGCCCTGCAAGGTATCGCCGCGGCCGCGATCATCCCGCAGACGTTCGGGCTGATCCGCGCGATGTTCACCGGCACCGAACTGTCCAAGGCCCTCGGCATGATCGGTCCCGTCATGGGACTGTCCGCCGTTGCCGGCCCCGCGCTCGGCGGCGTCCTCACCCACGCCGACCTGCTCGGCGCCTCCTGGCGCGCCGTCTTTCTCGTCAACCTTCCTCTCGCCGCTGCCGTCCTGGCCGCCACACCCCGGCTGCGCGAGGACCGCGCCCCCGTCCGGCCTCGCCTCGACCCGGCCGGCACCGCACTGGCCATGCTCGGCACCGCCCTGCTGGTGTGCCCGCTCGCCACCGGCCGCCCCGGACCCGCGGCGTGGGCGACCGCCGCGGCCGGCGCCGCCGTCCTGACGGTGTTCGTCGCCCAGCAGCGCCGCACCGCCCGCCGCGGCAAAGCCCCGCTGATCGAACCCGCCCTGCTGCGCGGCCGTTCCTTTCCCGCAGCGCTGGCCACGTCCACTCTGTTCTTCGCCGTGATGAACGGCGTCATGATCACCGTCGTCCTCCACCTCGAACTCGGCCTCGACGACGGTCCGCTCACTGCCGGCCTCAGCCTGTTGCCCTGGTCCGCGGGACTGGCCGTCGCCTCCTGGGCCGCCGGAAGCCATCTCGTCCCCCGGTACGGCGCCCGCGTCATGCACGCCGGCGTCGCAGCCTTCGCCGGCGGACTGGCCGCCGCCGCGCTGGCCTGCCGCGCCGCTGCCCCCGATGCCTACCCGACGGCCCTCCCCTTCGCCCTCGCGCTGGCAGGAGTGGGCTCCGGGCTGTTCACACCGCCGTTCTTCACCACCGCGCTGGGAGCCGTCGGACCACAGGAGACCGGCTCCGCGGCGGGACTGCTCAACGCGGTCCAACAACTCGGCGGAACCCTCGGCGTCGCCCTCATCGGCGGGCTCTACCTCGACACAACCGGCGGCCCCCGCACCGCAGTCGAACACGCGCTCGGCGTAGCCGCCGTGCTGCTGGCCGCCACCGCGGCGGCGGCCGGTGTGATGACGGCGCGCCGTACCCGACCGGCCGGTCCCACCGACGACGCCGGGGAGGAGACAGGATGACGGGGCGCCCTATCCGACCGGCCGGTCCTGCCGACGAGGCCGGGGACGAGACAGGGTGATCGTCACACCGGCTGTCCCCTCCACGGGCCCGCGCCCGTCACGCGGTCACAGCGCCGAACAGGCTCGTGGAGGAGCATTGCGTACTCGCGTCACGAGCCCGCTCCCTTGGCGACAGCAGTCGGTGCAGAGAAGGTCCAGGATGCTCCCGCCGGCTGCCGGCACGTTTCCGGCCCGGTCGGCCATCAGGCCCTGGAGGACGACGGCGGTCCCTGCCGGCTCCCGGCCGTCAGGCCGCACCACCGCCCGGACGCGGCGCTTCGTCTTGCGGGTGCCCGACTCGCCGCGGGCCTCGGCGGCTCCGCGCGCCTGGCGCACACGACCCGGGCCGAACATCCGGCGCTTGTGCACCTTGATCCGGTTGGCGTGCCCTTCCACGACGCCCGAGTTCCAGGGCAGGGTCAAGCCGGCGATGACGGCGTCGCGGTCGCGGTCGATGCCTGCGGCGAGGGTGTGGCGGCTGGGCAGGTCGCCCTGCCGTACGGCGTCGAGCCGGGCCGGCAGGCGCTCGCCCTGGCGCTCGGTGAGCATGTGGCGCGGGGGTGGGCCGGACGTGTGGAAGCACTGACGGCATCGTCACGCCGACGGTACGCGTGCCGTGAGCTCCTGGTGGGCGTCCATGACGTCACCGGCGTGCAGCGTGGTGAGCTCGTCCTGCGAGGGGACTCCTGAGCTGCCGTACAGGTCGAAGACGCGCAGGTCCCTCGCTGCGGCGGCCTTGCGGGCGAGTTCTCGCGCGAAGCGGCCGTTGCCGAGCCGGTCGATCGACCCGCTGGTGACGGCGAGGTCACATGACGCGCGCAGCGCAGCCGCCGCTTCCCCGGTGCGGGCGTCCCCCTGGGCGTCCAGGAACGATTCCGCGATCAGCACGAGTTCGTCGGACGAATAGACGGGAAGTCCACCCGCGTGTGGAAGCGGGAGGCGAGCCCGGGGGTGGTGGACAGGAGCTCGGCGAACTCGTCCGGATACCCGGCCAGAACGACGACCGGGCGGTCCCTGTCGTCCTCGGCTCGCTTGAGGAGCACCTGGAGGGCTTCCTTGCCGAAGGCGTCACCGCCGGAGTAGCCGGTGTTGGACAGTGCGTACGCCTCATCGATGAAGAGAACGCCGTCCAGGGCCTCGTCGATGATGTTCGTCGTCCTGATGGCCGTCTCTCCCGGGTGCTGTCCTACGAGGTCGACGCGCTGGGCCTCGACGACGTGCCCCCGGTCCAGCAGCCGAGCCCGGCGAAGACTTTGCCGACGACGCGGGCGACGGTGGTCTTGCCGGTGCCGGCCGGCCCTGCGAAGACCAGGTGCTGGAGGGCCGGCGCCGCGGCGAGCCCATGGTCCCTGCGTATCGTCGCCATCCTCATCTGGGCCGACAGGCTGCGCACCTGGCGTTTCACGGGGGCGAGGCCGACCATCGCGTCCAGCTCGGCCATCGCCTCGGCCAGCAGCGCCGAACGCTCCGCCTCGTTCAACGTGACGTCACCGGAGTCCTCGCGCTGAGTGTGTGCGGGGCCGTCGGCCCGGGCGGGCACGCGTGCTCGCGCCGATCGATCAAGAAGTGCCAGCAGGCGTGGTCCGAGGCGTGGAGACGTCCGGGCCGCGCGGATGCCGAGCGAGGCGCGGCAGTTGCTGTCCCGCCTGCCCGGCCGCCGCGCCGTCCTTATCACCTCTGGTCTGCCCGGCGGCCGGACCGGCTGGGGCGGCCCGGCCTGCCCCGGGCGCTACGATGACGGCGCCCGGATGCCGCACCGTGGACGGGCCCCCGCGCAGGGAGAGGACCCTCAGTGCCCCAGCAGCGTTCCGTCCGTGCTGCGGTGTTCTCGGCCGGGTCCTGGGGCACCGCCGTCGCCAAGATCCTGGCCGACGCCGGCACCAGCGTCATCATGCACGCCCGCCGCAGCGAGATCGCCGACGCGATCAACACGCAGCACCGCAACCCCGGTTACTTCCCGGACGTCGAGCTGCCCGCCGCCCTGACCGCGACGACCGACCCGGCCGCCGCGCTCTCGGGAGCGGACTTCCTGGTGCTGTCCGTCCCCGCTCAGACCCTGCGGGCCAACCTCGCCGCGTGGGCGCCGCGCATCGAAGGCGACACCGTGATCGTGTCGCTGATGAAGGGCATCGAACAGCGCACTGGGCTGCGGGCCAGTCAGATCATCATCGAGGCCACCGGCGTGCCCGCCGAACGGGTCGCGGTGCTCTCGGGCCCGAACCTCGCCCGGGAGATCGTGGACGGCCAGCCCGCCGCGGCAACCGTCGCCTGCCCCGACGAGGACTCCGCCCGCCGCTTCCAACAGGCGTGCCGCACCTCCTCCTTCCGTCCCTACACCAGCACCGACGTGACCGGCTGCGAGCTCGGCGGCGCGGTGAAGAACGTCATCGCCCTCGCGGTCGGCATCGCCTCCGGGATGGGCCTGGGCCACAACGCACAGGCCGTGCTCATCACCCGCGGTCTGGCGGAGACCACCCGGCTGGCGGTGGCCATGGGTGCCCACCCGGCCACCCTCGCAGGGCTTGCCGGCCTGGGCGACCTGGTGGCCACCTGCTCCTCTCCGCTCTCCCGCAATCGCACTTTCGGCACCCACCTCGGCCGGGGCCTGACCGTCGCGGAGGCGACGGCCGCCACCCGGCAGACCACCGAGGGCGTCAAGTCCGCCGAAGCGATCTGCGCCCTGGCCCGCGCCCACGGCGTCGAGATGCCCATCACGGACGTCATCTCCGCCCTGCTGCACGAGAAGGTCACCCTCGACGAGGCCACCGCCGCGCTGATGCAGCGGCCCGCCAAGCCCGAGCGCTGACCCCTGGCGCCCCGCGCTGCGCAAGCCGCCCCACATCACGTTTCCCCCTCGCCGCCCGGCGGTTGCTGCCCATGCAGGCATCCGTGCTGCCCGCCGTCCAGATCGCCGTCACCCTCGGCCCGGTGGCACGGCTGATCACCGGCTTCACTCCGCTGCCCGGCCGCCGGTCGCGCTGGACAATGTCCTGCCGCGCCACGTTCACGACCATCACGCTCACCAGCACCACCAAGAACGGCCGCACCGAGCCCGTGAACGTCTCCGGGCCACCTCTCCCCCCGGCCGCTTCATCCTCAGCCCGCCCCGGCCCCAGACGATCCTCGACCACCGGGGCGCCGTCGGCGCGTATGCCGACCGCGAGCATCACGGCGCCGTGCCGGGCGGTGGGCGGGGCCGCCTGCTGCGCGTGGCCATGCCCGGGCCCCAGAGGCAGTGCCACCCGACAGGCATCACCGACGGCTTCCCGGTGTGCGCCGCTTGCCACGCCGCCCTTGTCCCGCAGAAAACGCCCTCAACGCCCCCGGCGAAGGCCTGCACGGCCCGACCGGACCTGCCAGGATGACGCCGTGAGCACCACCCGCCGCCCCTTGGCCACAGGTCCCCAGTCCACCCCGCTCGCGACGGACGCCGCCGTCCCACGAGCGGGCACCGTCGCCGAGCGGGCCGCCGTGCAGCCGCCGCCCACCACCGCTGAGTACCACCAGGCGCCGCGCGGCGGACGGCGCCAACTCGGACCAGGCCCGGCCTCCACCGCCTGACCGGTGGACGGCCGAAGACGGAGGTGGAGGGCTCGGGCGGCGGAGCGCAGGGCCGCGGCCTGGGGATCGCACGCGGGCTGGTGGCCGGCCGGGGGCCGGGTACGCGTGGACGCCGCGGGGCCCACCGCCATACGCGGCCGGGTGTGCGCTCGCCCGTGCCCGGCGGCCGGGGTCTCGCCGCGGCGCGGCCCGGAGCTCCGGCGCCAAAGTGGGAGCGGTGGGACGAGTGCCGTGGGTGCGGGCGGCGGCCGCCGGCATCAGCGGCGGCGCGGAGTTGCCGGTCGCCGTGACGCGACCTGTACGAACTGCCGGCGCGGCACGTCGAGCACCTCGTGCAGGTCGACGTCGGTCAGCTTCACCTCGTTCTACAGGTAGAAGCTGAGGTAGGCCACGACAGACACCTCCCGCCGGCTCCACAAGCCGATCCGCCTGTCCAGCGCGGCCGCGGCCGCCTCGAACGCCTCGATCCATTCGGCGACCTCCAGTTGGACCAAGCCGTTCACTAGGCGCTGCCGGGTGGTCCCGGCGAGCGTGCCGCAGCTGCCCAGCAGCGGTCGCTGAACACGGGCTCGTCGAGGTCCCGGTCGCTGATCTGGGAGCGCGTCATCCGCGCGGACGCCGGAGGATGAGCGGGCCGGGCAGCTCCACGGGCTGGCCCGGGTCCGCAAGGAGCCTGCCGCCGCCGCCGCCGAATTCGACGAGTCGTGACCAGCCACCGCACGGGGGCTGGCTCGGCGCAACGTGACCGTTCCGAACCCTATGGCCTCAGTCACGGCCGCCGGCCCCCTCAGTGCCGGAAATGGCTCGCGAGCCGGGAAGCTGCGCGCGGTCCCGGTCAACGGTGTTGACCGCCCCTCTTGAAGGATCCGGGCTGGTAGGGACTGTGCGTACGGCGCCGCGTGCGGCGACACAAGTGAATCACCAGATGTGTGGTGACGGTGACCGGGACGAGGAAACCGGCAATCCACGACGTGCGCAGTGTGATGTCGGCCCAGGACGTGGCCGTCTTCCAGCCGTGAGGCAAGCCGATGAGAACGGCCGAGGTCAGGAACGAGAGCACGACCGATGCCGGCACGGCGACAGCCATCCGGCGAGCGAGCCCTGTCCACCACACGCTCGTGGCATCTCGATCCACACTGCCTCCCCCCGCCCCTTGTGCGGACATTGTCGCTCGCTCACGACTCATGACGGGCGACAGAACAGTGACAATCGCCCCGGGAGGGTCCGCCCGCGCCGGTCGCGGCCTGCGCAGACCCTCTGAGGTGCCGGCAGCTCTCCCGCCGCGCCGAGGCGTCACCTGACCGGGGCACGACTCGTCGGGCCCAGCTAAGCCGGCAGCGGAAGGACGACCGATGGCAGGCGAGCTCGTGAAGACGGAGCCGGGCAAGCACTACCGCCAGCAGCAGGAGGCGGCACGGCCCCGCCCTGAGCGACGGCATCAGGCTCGGCCTGCTGGCGCTGGGGTGGACCGCCAGGGCGAGCCGCCGGAAGGTGGCTTCTTCTCCCCGGTGACCTGGGCCGGGCAGCCGAGGTGATCAAGGGTGACCCGCTGATGGCCGCCGCCGGACCAGACAGTGAGCCGGCCGCCCCCCCGGGCCTGACACAGCGGCCGTCGGGCACCGGCCCGTACAGGTGCAGCAGCGGCAGGGCGTTCTCCGCGGCATGCAGGGCGGGCAGGCCGTCGTACTCGGTGTACGGGCCGGCGGCACAGCGGTGTTTGGTCGTCATGCGGTCCTCGTCTCTCTCGCTCGGTCGTCGGCGGGCTCGTGCTCCTGGTCCCCGTCGACGTCGGCGTCGGCGTCGCCGTCGAGGGGCCAGACGCCGAACGGACCGGGCAGTCCAGGGCCTGTGGCGCCGAGTTCAGCGGCGCCCCCCTTGAGGCGGCGGTGATCACGGAGCCCGATGTCCTGGTTCCAAGGTCGCTGTTGGGATGGGTCCATCGGCCGACGCGCGCCCCGACCACCGAGGTGATCATTTGAGTTGTCCGCTCGAGCCGAGGAGGAGCCATGCGGGTGGAGCAGGTGAACTGGGTCGCGATCCCGGCCGGTTTGCTGCGTCGGGGTACGCCGGTCGATGAAGTGGCGGCGGTAGCCCGCCACTACGCGGACACCGGTGTGCCGGTGGAGTGGTACATGAAGGAAGCCCCGCGCGCGGAGATCCATGTCCCGGCGTTCCGGATCGCCCGTACCCCGGTCACGGTCGGCCAGTGGGCACTCTTCGCGGCGGCCACCGGCCGACCGGTCCCACGGGCGCCGGCGGACCACCCGGTCATCGGGGTCGTCTGGGAGGCGGCGACGGCCTACTGCCGGTGGCTCGGGGAACGGCTCGGCCTCGGCGTGCGGCTGCCCACGGAGGACGAGTGGGAGCGCGCCGCACGGGGAGACGACGGCCGGGAGTTCCCGTGGGGTGAGGAGTACCGCACCGGCCTGGCCAACCTGGCGGACCTCGGTGTCGGCACCACGATGCCGGTCGGTTCGTTCCCCGAGGGCGCCAGCCCGTTCGGGGTGCTGGACATGGCGGGTAACGCAGACGAGTGGACCTCCACCCTCTACGCCCCCTACCCCGGCGCGCCCGCAGAGGTGCCGAGCACCGAGGACTGGGCCTTCGACCGGCACATCACCCGAGGCGGCTCCTTCCGCCACGACCGGGACCTGGCCCGGTGCGCCCGCCGGCACGGCGCCTACGAGCCGGATCTCGAAGCGATCGGCGTGGGCTTCCGCCTGGCGGCACCGGCCGCGTAGAACCGGACACCGTGCCGATATCCGCGCTGGCTTCTTCGTCCCTGTGGGGCCGGAGCAGAGCTCCGGAGGAGAAGACCTCGGCCGGGCCCGGGCCCAAGACCCCTCCATGAACCCCAGGGGCCAGTGGTCGTCGTCGCCCCAGGGCGTCTCAGCCAGGGCCGCGTATCCCACCGCGTCCCCGAGGCCAAGGTTTTCGAGCACCTCGCTGGCCACGGCGTGGTCGGCGTGCTGCACTCCCTGCAGGCCGCCCGCGACGCGAGCGTCGCCGTGCGCGCGTCCAAGAACCGGGCCTGGGACGCCGTCAACCTTCACCGGATGCGCGCCGTGCGCTGCGGCGAGCACACCCACAGCAACCCGGTCGGGCAGATGCTGTCCGCCGCGCTGGTCGGCACCGCCGAACACGACTACGTGCGCCGCGAACTCACCGAGCTGAGCGAGGGCCGGATGCCGGCCGAGCCGGTCGCCGAGACGCTGCGCGGCGCCCTGTTCGAGAACCGGTCCACGGCCGCGCTGCCGGATGCCGGACTCAGGCGTTCGCTGCGGGCCTACGTGTCGGCGTCCTGCTGCAGGTCCAGGAAGAACCGCAGCCGCACGCCGGGCTGATCGGGTTCCCGGGGGGTCGTACGGTCCGCCGGCGCGATCGCACACCGCGCGGCGAGCAGCTTCTGGACCGCGACGGCGATCTCGTCGGCGGCGGCCGCGACCTCCACCACGGCCAGGCCCGGCACGGCCACATGCGCGTCATTGATCTGCCTCATGCCTGGCACTACGCGCCGGTGCCCGCGGAGGTTCTGCGGTCCCGCCGCTTCCACCTGAGCGGGGAGACGCGGGCCTCGGTGGACGATGTCCTGAACCTGGTCGTGAGGTGGCAAGGTTCGCGAGCTTCTTGTAGCAGGTCAGGGCGGCGGCCATGGCCAGGCCTCGGCTCTGCCAGTCGTTGTGGACCACGTACGTGATCTTGAGACCACGAGTAGCCCATGGCAGGCTCATGCCGCATGATCGATGAATTCGCGAAAGACCACTTGCACGCGAGACTACGGCGGGACCGCAAGGCGCTGCTCTGGAAACTCGACGGCTTGTCCGAATACGACGCCCGCCGACCTTTGACAGCGACCGGGACCAACCTTCTCGGCCTGGTCAAACACGTGGCCAGCGTCGAGGCCAGGTACTTCGGCGAGGTCTTCGACCGCCCTTCCCCGGAACCGCTGCCCCGGTGGCAGGACTACAACGGCAGCGATCTGTGGGCGACCGAGGACGAGACGCGCGATCAGATCATCGGGTTCTACCGGCGCACGTGGGAACACTCGGACGCGACGATCAACGAGCTTCCCCTCGACGCCCCCGGCCACGTGCCGTGGTGGCCGGAGCCTTATCCCAACACGAACCTGTTCGCCGTCATGGTCCATGTCCTGGGCGAGTCGATCCGGCATGCCGGGCACGCCGATATCCTGCGCGAGGGCCTCGACGGCCGGACCGGGGTGCGCGCCGAACTCGAGAAGCAGATCGACGAAGAAGCCCGTGCAGCCCACTGCGCGAAGATCGAGCAGGCCGCCAGGTCCGCCGCACCCTAAGCGTTGTCCCGTAACTGCTGTTCATGGGTGAGATGATCTTGCCGTGGCTGGTGTGATCACGGCGTCGGAGCCCTCCTGGATAGCCCCGTTC
>NZ_JBIAPF010000023.1:0-61725 GCF_042888135.1 Streptomyces sp. NPDC003247 | reverse complement strand
TGGATGGCCGGCCACATCCACGGCGAGGACGGCTGCACCGGCTGCGACGGCAGCCGCGGCCCGGCCGGACACGACTGGGAAGCCCGGATGCGCACTATCACCGAGATGCAGCCGGACATCACCAAGTGGTTCGACCGCTGCGTGTGGACCGGTGCTGTCAACGACGCCGGTTACACCGTCACCCGCCGCTGACCTGCCGCTCAGGTCTCCTCGAAGCCTCGCTCGAAGCCCTTGAGGACAGAGTTCAGCTCAGCGGTTATCTCGCTTCCTCTACTTGCTGTTGACTCTCCTCTCAAAGAAGCAACTGTCCAGGCCAGGACCACGTCTTGTGAAGCCTCGGCAGCAACAGGCTCATTGCTCAGGGGGCGGGCGGTGGTGGTGTGGTCGTTGATGTCAGTGCGTGCTTCTGATCCGGAGCGGCCTGCCGTTGACGTTCAGGCAAGCGTTTGGACGGCGTAGAGGGCTCCGATTCCCGTGGCGAGGGCTCCGAGTAGAAGTCGGAGGAACCGCTCGGGCAGTTTGGGCTGAAGACGGGCTCCGAGATTGCCTCCGACCAGTCCGCCCAGGCCGCAGGCCAGACCGAGTAGCCAGTGGGGTGCGATGTTGTCGCCTCCGGTGAGGGCCAGCAGCCCGTATGTGCTGGCGCCGACGAGCGAGGTCAGGAAGGTGGAGGCGAGGGCGGCCGGGGCGACCTGGGCAACGGGCATGCCGCGGCCGACCAGAATGGGGCCCAGGATGGAGCCGCCTCCGATGCCGTAGATGCCGCCGACTGTCCCGACCGCCAGGGCCAGGGCGGTGACCGTTCGCGGGGAGGGCTGTTCAGGTGTGTTCGCGCCTGCGGTGCGGGGGTGAATTGTGCGGGCGCACAGCCAGATTCCGAGTGGCAGCAGCAGCACGGCGACCAGGAGCCGGAAGACGGCGGGGCCCGGGACGGCGAAAACCCGGATGGCCGCGCCGAGGACGACCCCTGGCAGGGTGCCCGCGATCAGAAGGCGGGTCAGCGGGCCGTGGAGCATGCCGTCGTGGCGGTAGCGCAGGAGAGCGCCGGGGCCGGCCACGACGTTGAACAGCAGATTCGTTGGTGTGACGGCGGGGCTGGGAACGCCAAGAACGCTCAGTTGGACGGGGAGGAGGAAGACCGCGCCTGAGACCCCCACCGGTGCGGTGATGACCGCGATCAGCACGCCTGCGGCGAAGCCGAGCACCCCCGTTGACCAGTCCATCAGCCCCCCGCTCGATGTGATGTCCTCAGTATCGGCCCAGGGGCGGGCGGCCCGTGTGAGCGGGGGTGGGGTGAGGGGCAGGCGGCTCGGGCTCTTCTTGCCGGGGGAAACGGGTCTCGGAGCTCATCCAGGGAGTCGGGCAGCGACGACGCAGAGCGGGCCGGGAAGCCCTCGAGGCTTCCCGGCCCGCCCGGCGAAGTGTGCCGGTGTCGGCTCAGGCGCTGGTTGCCGCCGTGTAGCGGGCGGTGACGTCTTCCCAGTCGACCAGGTCCCAGAGCTTGGTGACGTAGTCGGGGCGGACGTTCTTGTATTGCAGGTAGTAGGCGTGTTCCCAGGCGTCGAAGACCAGCAGCGGGGTGCTGCCCTGGCCGACGTTGCCGTGGTGGTCGTAGACCTGCTCCACGATCAGGCGCGCCGTAGCGTCCGGTGTCGACCGGCACGGGCTTGCGTGACCTCGTGCCGACCAACTCGGGCTGGCTCATGATGAGTTGCAGGTGCAAGGCCTGCCCGACGCTCGATCCCGGAGCCCGGCCGTGGAGTACACCGGCCGGGCTCTTCCCCTTGCCGGCTTCTTCGGTTCCATGACACCGACCGACCGGTCGACCGCTGCCTTCAGCCCGCCGGTCAAGGCGGGCTCTGCCTCCGGTACCGTTCCGCAACGTGAGCACCCGGCAACAGCCCGCAACGCCGACAGAAAGTTCAACGTTGAATTGCAGGGAAAACGCTGGGAAAAGCGCCCTTGAACCTCACAGGCCGTATATATGGTTTCGGATTGAGTGCAGGATTTAGCGTTCTCGGCATGACCGATAAGCAAGGCGCACAGCACAAGAAGCAGCTGACAAGGCGTAATGTCATGATCGCGGGCGGTGCCGCCGTCGCCGCGGCGGGCGTGGGCTCCGCCCTGACCGCGAGCGGAGCGTTCGCAGACGAACCCCAAGGTGCCAAGGGCGCCGCGAGCGCCGATTCGTCGTCCTCCGAGGAGTGCTACCGGCTCACCTCGGAGACCACCGAGGGCCCGTACTACCTGGACCTCGACATCTTCCGCAGCGATATCACCGAGGGTAAAGAAGGCATTCCTCTTGTCCTCAAACTGAAGGTGGTCGACTCCGACACCTGTAAGCCGATCCCCGACGCGGCCGTCGACATCTGGCACTGTGACGCTCTGGGAATCTACTCGGGTTACGAGTCGATCAGCCAGGACGCCAACAGCGGCTCGAACGCGAGCGCCTCGCCGACCGGAAGCCCGACGGCCATGCCGAGCTTCGACTCCAGTGCCTCGATCCACGAGGAGAACACGGACGACAAGACCTACCTGCGCGGCACCCAGCGCACCGACAAGCACGGCAATGTCGAGTTCCGGACGATCGTGCCGGGCTGGTACTCGGGCCGCTGTGTGCACATCCACACCAAGGTCCACGTGGACGGCAAGTGGAACTCCGACAAGGAGTACGTGGGCGGGCACGTCTGTCACACCGGCCAGTTCTTCCTCGACCAGGACGTCATCGACGCCTCCGACGCGGTCGCTCCGTACTCGGAGAACGAGACGACGATGACCACGCTCGAGGGTGACATCATCTACGACCAGAGCGGCACGCAGGGTGGTCTCCTCGACATCCAGTACGTACGCAAGGGCCAGATCGCCAAGGGGCTCATCGGTTCGATCACGATGGGCGTCGACCCCGACGAGACGAACGACAACGACACCATGGCGTCGATGAACTTCGGCTCGATGCCGTCGGCCTCGGCGTCCGCTTCGTAGACGCGGGCGTCATCCTTCGGTGGCCGGCGTCAGGGGGCCGTGGTACGCAGGAGCAACCGGAATCCATTCGGTTCCGGGCTCCCGCCCGGTCCCCGAACGCTGCGCCCACTCCCTGAGCGGCCTGCCCGAGGTGCGACGACGCCTCGGGCCATGCCCACTGGTCCAGCGGAACCGCCTCCGCGCGCTCCCGCCGGATCAGCCGGAACCGTACTGCGGGGCCCGCCCACGACGGCAGTGGCTCTCCGACAGCCTCCTCCGAGGTCGCGGCATGATGGGAGAGGGCTGTTGGACAGCCCTGTACGACTGCGCCGTCAAGAGGTCGGGGAGCACCGTCTCCGCCCCGTGGACGGCAGAACGGACGGCAGCACCATGACAGAACCGACCGCCGCCCGCGCTCCGCGCCGCATCCTCGTCGTCGAGGACGACCCAGGCATCCGCGCCCTTCTGGAGACGGCACTGCGACTGTCCGGCTACGAGGTGAGCAGCGTGGCCACCGGCCGGGACGCCCTGCTGGAGGCCGAACGATTCGGCCCCGCTCTGCTGGTCCTGGACGTGATGCTGCCCGACCAGGACGGATTCGCCCTCACCCGCACCCTGCGGGCGGCGGGAACGACCACCCCGGTGCTGTTCCTGACCGCCCGCACGGATCTCGACGACCGGCTCGCCGGCCTGCGCGCGGGCGGCGACGACTACGTCGGCAAACCGTTCAGCATCGAAGAGGTCCTCCTGCGGATCGGCGCCGTACTGCGTCGCACGGACCCTGAGGGCTCCGACGACCAGGACGGCGCCGACACGGGCGTACTGCGCTACGCCGACCTGGAACTCGACGAGACCGCACACGTGGTCCGCCGGGCGGGCACCGACATCCTCCTGTCCCCCACCGAGTTCAGGCTGCTCGCCTTCCTGATGGCCAACGCGGGCCGCGTCGTCGGCAAGTCCACGATCCTGGAGCAGGTCTGGGGCTACGGCTTCTCCGGCGACGTCCGTATCATCGAGACGTACGTGAAGTACCTGCGCCGGAAGATCGACACCATCGACCCGCCGCTGATCCACACCGAGCGGGGCGTGGGCTACTGCCTGCGGCTGCCCCGTGACCGCGCCCCCCGGGCCGAAGTGTGAAGCCTCGCACGGTGCGGCCCAGGTCGTTGCGCGGCCGGCTGGTGTGGGGCGCCGCGCTGCTGGCCACGGCCGCGGTGCTGGCCGCGCAGATCATCGGCTTCATCGTGGTGCGCTCCTGGCTGCTGAACCGGATCGACGGACAGCTCGACGACTTCATCCTGCCCGGCCACGCCTATTCCCGGACGGTCGACCCCGCGCCGGAGCTCCCGCCCCACGCGGACTCGGTGACCCTGCCGTCCGACTTCCGGATCATGTTCTACGACACCCAAGGCCGGGAGAGCGGACGGCTGGGCGGCGGCAAGGCGCCCGGACCGGGCCTCCCCTCCTCGATCGACCGGCTCGAGCTGTCACCGGGAAAGCCCGGTACCGTGAGGGCCGCCTCGGGGTCCGGACGGTGGCGGGTGATGATCAAGTCGGGGCCGGACCAGACGTCGTACGTCGTCGCGCTGCCGATGGACATGGTCGACGGGGCCGCCTCCGAACTGCTCTGGCTCAACGCCGTCGTGCTCGCCGTCACGGTGACCGGTCTGGTCGTGCTCGGCCGCTGGGTCGTACGGATCGGGCTGCTCCCTCTGACGCGCATGGAGCAGACCGCACGGGAGATCACGGCCCACGACCTCAACCTGCGGCTGCCGGACACCGATCCGCGCACCGAGACCGGCCGGCTGAGCACCGTGCTGAACACCATGCTGGACCGGCTCCAGAAGGCCCTGCGGGAACGGGAGTCCTCCGAAGCGCGGCTGCGCCGGTTCGTCGCCGACGCGGGGCACGAACTGAGGACACCGCTGACGACGGTCCAGGGATTCGCCGATCTGGCCCTGCGGCACGAGGACTGGCCCGTGTCGGCGCGGCGGGAGGCCGACCGGCTCATCGTCCAGAACGCCGAGCGGATGAGCCTGCTCGTCGACGATCTGCTGCTCCTGGCGAAGCTGGATCAGGAACCCGTGTACGCCGCCGAGCGCGTGGACCTGCTCCTGCTCGCCGCCGACGCAGTGGGTGCCGTGGCCCCGCAGAGCCCGGGGCACGAGATCCGGCTGGAGCCGGTGGGCGGCGGCGAGGACGGGGTGGAGCCGGCCGAGACGGTCGGCGATCCGCACCGGTTGCGGCAGGTGGTCACCAATCTGCTGACCAACGCCGTCACCCACACCCCGCCCGGAACGACCGTACGGGTCCGCGTCGGCACCACACGCGCCACCGCCGAATGCGGCGGACGGGACCGTCCCGGCCGCAGCGCTTCGGGACCGCCCCTGGCCCAAGGCAGCCGGATCTGTGTGGTCGAGGTGATCGACGACGGCCCCGGCATCGGAGCCGAGGCGGCCGGCCGGGTCTTCGAACGCTTCTACCGGGCCGACCCCTCCCGTTCCCGCGAGCGCGGCGGCTCCGGCCTCGGCCTGGCCATCGCGAGCACGATCACCGAGGGCCACGGCGGCCGCCTCGAACTGGAGACCCGGCCGGCGCAGGGCTGCGTGTTCCGCTGCGTCCTGCCCGGCGGTCACTGAAGAGCGCGGAACCGACTCCGGCGCGCCCCGGCCGGCTGCGTTCCGGCACACCGGTCGCGCACATGCCCGGCCCTCCTGATGCGGGGGCCGGGCTTCGAGAGTCCTGTCGAGGTTCCGGTCGGCGAAGGCGGGGGCGCCGGAGACGATCAGTGCGCGATCGGTTCTCCGGAGACGTGCACGATGTCCAGGGCGACGTGGGCGAACTTCCATCCCTGTGGTGTGCGGCGCAGTCCGCAGTGGTACCAGCCGGTGCCGTCGGCGTGCCGGGACGGGTCGGAGGCGTCCAGCACATGGGCGGCCACGAGGTACGACCTGGTGGTCGCCTCGTCCCCGTCGATCTCGACGGCGTGGTGGGTGCTCAGGGGGTCGGCGCTCTCCTGTGGCACGTCCGGCCGGCCCGCCCGCACCTCCTCCACGGAGCGGGGCAGCTGGAAGGGGAGCTGTCCCTCCGGCCGGGCGCGGCCGAAGACCACGTCGAGGAGTGCCGTGTCGTCGGCGCCGAAGGAGGCGAGCAGTGCGGCGCTGCGGTCGGCGATCTCCGGGACGACGGCCGGGCGTTCGAGGTGGATGGCGACGACGGTGGGTACGGCGTCGAGCAGGGCGAGGATCTCCTTGAGGCGGTGCGCGGGGAAGTCCAGGCGGCCGGCGTGGAAGAAGGCTTCGAAGCGGCCGGGCCGGGGGTCGTACGGCGTGCCGAGGCGCAGGACGGCCAGGTCGGCGTCGGCCAGGTCGTGGCTGCCGCCCCGGGGGTGGCGCTTTCCGCCGTGCAGGACGACGGCCCCGTGCGCGACCGCGTCCGCCACGTGTGACTCCACCTTGGCCACGGCGTCGGTGTCGATCAGCGGGCCCTGGTGCACGCCGTCGTCGAAGCCGTCACCGACGACGAGGTCCGCGACCCGCTCGGCGAGCCCGGCGGCGAACGCGTCGTAGACGCCGTCCTGCACGTAGACCCGGTTGGCGCTGATGCACGCCTGCCCGGTGTTGCGGTACTTGGCCGCGAACACCCCCTCCACCGCGACATCGAGGTCCGCGTCGTCGAAGACCAGGACGGGTGCGTTGCCACCCAGCTCCATGGAGGCCTTCTTCACGGTCTGCGCCGACTGCGCGAGCAGCAGCCGGCCGACTTCGGTGGAGCCGGTGAAGGTCAGCTTGCGCACGAGGGGGTGGGCGGTCAGTTCCGGCCCGATGACGCGCGGGTCGCCCGTGACCACGTTGAACACGCCCGTCGGCACACCCGCCCGTTCCGCCAGTTCGGCCAGGGCCACGGGCCCGTCGGGCCCGGAGCTGGGCACTGGCAGTGGTTACGACGCCTGAAGGCCGAGCTGGTGCCCGGCCGGAAGGCCGATACCGTTCCCGTCCCCGACGCCCCCGGCGGGGCTGCCCCCCGCAGACCTCGCTCCGGGCCGCAACTCCTCCGCGCAGGCCGCGAGCTCGGCGCGCAACCACTTGTGGGCGGAGTCGTACGCGAAGAGCGGGTGCCACTGGAAGCTCTGGGTGAACCGCTCGGTCCTGCCCGGCAGGGGAAGCATCCGTATGCCGGCGGCCGTGGCGAGCTTCTCCGCGAGGCGACGCTGTATCAGCCCGATCCGGTCGGTTCCCGCGATGAGGAAGGGCACCGGCATGAAACGTCCTGGGCGGGGGAGTCCCCCTGCGGCACGCTTCTGACCTGCGGTGCCCAGGGGGCCGACGGCTTCGCCCTGGATTGCTGTCAGTTCCCTCCGGACTCTTCCTAGGGTCCGGACCCGGTCGTTACGCTCCGGTGTCACCGATGCCTCGACGACGCGGCCGGAAGGAGACATGCGATGGGCCTGGGAGCGATCGACCTCAATCTCCTGGTGGCGCTGGAAGCCCTCCTCGAGGAGAAGAACGTCACCCACGCGGGCGTCCGGCTGTCCACCAGCCAGTCCGCCATGAGCGGCTCACTGGCCCGGCTGCGGCGCCATTTCAGCGACGAACTGCTGGTGCGTGTGGGCCGCGACTACGAGCTCACACCGCTCGCCGAATCGCTCCTCCCCGTGGTGCGGGCATCGCTCCGCAAGGCGGAGGAGGCCATGTCGCTCACGCGTCGCTTCGATCCCCGGCACAGCCGTCAGCAGTTCTCCGTCGTGATGTCCGACTACGTCATGACGGTGCTCGTGGAGCCGCTGCTGCGGGCCATCGCGCAGGAGGCTCCCGGAGTGCGCATCGACGTGCACCCGATCGTCGACGGACAGATCGAGTCGGAGACGCACCTGCGTGCCCACGACTTGATGGTGACACCGCTGGGTTTCCGGCTCCCGGGAATCCGCGAGGTCGTGATGCGCGACCGGTTCGTGTGCATCGTCGACCCCGACAACCCGCGGCTCGTGGACGGGCGGCTCACCCTGCGCGACCTGGCCGAGATGCCCCACGCCGTGTCCGCCTTCGGGAAGCAGCTCACGCACGCCGACCGTCAGTTGGAGATGTTCGGTGTCATGCCGAAGGTGCAGGTCAGTGCTCCCGGCTTCAGCGTGCTGCCGTTCCTGGTCGGCGGCACGGACCTGGTGGCGCTGGTGCCCGAGCGGCTGGCCCGCCACTACGCGGGCTTCGCGCACTGCGCTGCCGTACCGACGCCGTTCCCGGACGTACCGCTGGTGGAGGCCATGTACTGGCACCAGAACCGGCACTCCGACGCCGCACACCAGTGGCTGCGGGAGACGGTGCGGAGGGTGGGAGCCACGCTGGACGAGCCCCTCGGGCCGGCCGGTCAGGAGATCGCAGGGGCGAGCGCCGGCCATGACGAACGAGTGATTTCCGGCCTGAGCGCAGCCTCCTGATGCGGCCGGGAGTAACACGGCACCCGTGCGCACGAGTCGTCGGCCTTCCGCGCCCGGCCGTGCCGTCCCGGGACGTCGGTGCCCCGTGTGCCGGATACCTGGAGTGACGAGAGCCTTCTGGGTTGCCTGCCCTGACCACCGCCGGGCCACCGGCGGCCGGTCGCCGCTGCTCGTGCGCACGCCCGGCGAACCGGTCCGGGGGCGAGACGCCGACCATCCAGCCGTCACACCGGCGACGTGACGCTCACCGTCACCCAGCAGAGCGTGGTCCCGTTCGACTTCGGCCCCTTCCACCTCGAGCACAGCTTCCGCCAGGCGCTGTACCTCGACGGCACGGGAATCGTGGAGGCAAGGTCCGTGCGGGCCGCGGCCCCGCGGGCGCGGCTGGACGGCGAGGTCCTCGCGGACGTCGAGGTGGTGTCCGCGGGTGACCGCTTCAACGGCGTGTACGTCGCCGGTGGCGCGTACACCGTGCGGAACGCCGTCATCGACTTCGAGGGCGACGGCGGAGACGACTTCGTCGGCTGGGGCGCCGGCATCACCCCGCCCGGCGCGGGCACCACCCTGGTCCTGGAAGAGGACCGTGTCCGCACGCACGGCGCGATCCGCGCCGGCGCTCCCGGCAACGGAGTCGTCGTACAGCTCATGGACAGCGACGACCCGGGCCCGATCGTCGTGGACGGCGCCGCGCGCTGCCAGTGGGCGAGCGCGGCGCGCCCGCGGCGCGGGCCGACGGGCCGGTACTGCTCGGCGGCAAGGTGCGGCAGGGCCGGGCGGGGGCGGGCCGAGACGGCCGGGTGCGGCGAGTTCCTGCCGGAACTCGCCGTGCAGCGGTTCCTGCGCCCAGGCGTCGGCGGCGATGCGGTGCTTGACGAACAAGAGGTGCGACGGCGCGCCTTGGTATGTCAACAGCCGCTCGCGCCAGCCGTGTCGGTGGTCGAGGTCGAAGGCTTCGGCCGCGACGTCCAGCGATCCTGTCCAAGGTGGCGGACGCCACGTCGGCGAGCTCGATGACCGGCAACTGCGGGCGGCCGCGCTCCACGGCCGCCCGCCGCGCCCCGCGGGAGCCGCCGCTCAGGCGCTCTTGGGAGCGAGCACGATGTGGAAGCGCACCGTGCTCCACGGGCCGTCGACGGCCCGTCCGTCCGGGGTCGGGGTACCGGGAGGCTGCCGCGCGAACTCCTTGATCAGCGACTGCTTGACGCCGAAGACGGAGTCGTGCCAGCCGATCGGATCGCCCTCGGGGAAGATGTGCGTCACCAGAGTGCGGGCATCGTCGTGGGTGACCATGAAGTGCAGGTGCGCGGCCCGCAGCGGGGAACGGCCCACCGCGCCGAGCAGTCGCCCGACCGGTCCGTCGTCCGGGATCGGGTACGGCGTCGGGGTGATTCCCCAGAAGCGGTATCCGCCGTTCTCATCGGTGAACAGGTGCCCGCGCGCCGAACGCTTGGCCGCGTCGTACTGCACGTCGTACAGGCCGTCCTCGTCGGCCTCCCACACCTCGATCCGGGCTCCCGCCAGCGGAGTGCCGTCGGTGCGGGTGACCATGCCCTCGACCCAGCACGGCTCGCCCGGCGCGCCGAAGGCGATGTCGCCGCCCAGTTCGACGTGAGGGGCGTCGTCGACGAAGAACGGCCCGAAGACCGTCGCCTCGGTGGCGTCCTGGTATGCCTCGTTGTTGACGTTGATGGTCTGCATCGAGGCTCCGAGGACGTCGGAGAGCAGGATGAACTCCTGGCGCGCCCCATCGGTGATGTCGCCGGCCTCGGTGAGGAACGCGATGGCCGCGCCCCATTCCGCCTCGGTCAGACGGACCTCGCGGATGAAGGAATGCAGGTGCCGGGTGAGAGACCCCATCACCTCCTTCAGACGCGGGTTCCCGCAGGCGTCGAAGGAGGCGACGACCTTCTCCACCAAGGCGCTCTCGACGGCCTCCTGCTCGGGGCTGAGGCCGCGGCCGGTGGGGCGTGCCGGCTCCGGGTTCACATACGTATTCATCGGTCTCCTTCCCAGGCCGCGCGCAGCAGGGCGGTCAGGTTCTCCTCGGTCACGGTTGCCGGGTTGTTTGCGGGCACTGCGGCCAGCACCGGGGCCACGGCCCTGGCGATGCCGTCCTCTGGCATCCCGTAGTCCCGCAGCGCGCGCGGCGCGTCGACGGCCGCCCGCAGCGCCGCGAGTCCTTCGCCGGCGTCGGCGGCGTCGAAGGCCGCCGCGATGCGCCGCTCCGCCTCGGGGGCGGCCGGGGCGTTGAAGGCCAGGACATGGGGCAGGACGACGGCATGGGTCTGCGCGTGCGGTAGGTCGAACATCCCTCCGAGCACGTGGCAGATCTTGTGGTGCAGGCCCGATCCGGCGGACGCGAACGACACCGCCGCGAGGTAGGCGCCGTAGAGGGTCTGCTCGATGCCCCTGGTCGCGCCGCTGTCCGCGGTGACGGCGGGCAGTCCGGCGGCGAGGGCGCGGATGCCCTCCTGCGCCAGAGCCCGGTCGATGGGGTCGGCACGCGGGCCCCACATCGAGTCGACGCAGTGGGCCAGCGCGTTGAGCCCCGAGGCCACGGCGAGCTCGGAGGGGAGCGAGGTGAGCAGCGATGCGTCGTAGACGACGGACCGCGGCAGCACCTTCGCGTCCACGCCGGTGGTCTTGACGCCGTCCTCGGTCAGACCCCAGACGTCGGTGGCCTCCGAGCCGGCGTACGTGGTCGGCACGGCGACGACCGGCAGGCCGGTGGTCAGGGCGACCGCCTTGCCGAGGCCGGTGGTGGAACCCCCGCCCACCGTCACGATGGCGTCCGCCCCGGCCTTCCCGGCCGCTTCCCGGGCGCGTCGGGCCACGTCGACGGGGACGTGCATGACGACCTCCTCGTGCCGCAGCACGACGGGCAGCCGCTCGGCGACCGGGTCCGCCAGGGCGGCTTCGCGGTCGGAGGCGATCAGCATGATCCGGCGGGCGCCGAGCAGGGCGGTCTCGTCGGCGACGGCCTGCGGCGAGCCGCCCGGGGCGAAGACGACTCGTTGCGGCAGCGTGGAGTGGATGAACCTCATGACCTTCCCAGCACCTTCAGGACCGCGTCGCGCAGTGCGCCGGACGGGTCGTCGGGCAGTTCCATGGCACGCCAGGCGACGTGCTTGTCGGGCCGGACCAGCACGGCGCCGGACTCCTCGGTCTCGCGCAGCTTGGCCCAGTCGTAGTACAGATCGGTGATCTCACGGCCGGGGCCTATCACCACCGCCTTCAGCGGCAGCCCGGTCTCGGCGGCCACCGCCTCGGCGGCGGCCGCCCAGGCCTCGCCTGCGACGCCCGTCAGCAGCGTCCACCGCGCGTACGGGGTCAGGTCCATCAGGGCGTATTTGGCGGTGCTGTCGCCGACCCAGGCGTGCGGCAGGTGCGCGCCGGGTGAGGTGGACATGACGTGGTACAGGTCCTCGTCCTCACGCCCGGCCGGGCGCACCGGGCGGGTGCCGTCGGAGACGATCGCGCCGGACTCGTAGAACTGCCCCAGCTCCACGCCGTGGGCGTTGAACTCGTAGTTCTTGGTCTCCATCGCCTTCACCAGGGCCGCCCGCCTGGCGGCGCCCTCGGGGGTGTTGGCCTTGCGTTCCTCGATCGCGGCGGCCATCTCGTCGCCGGAGAGCCCCACGACGCCGAGCGCTTCGAAGATGTCGCCGAACTCGCGTGCCGAGGTGTTGGCGCGGGTCACGATCCGCTTCGCCACCGGGGCCCGTTCGGCGGTGTACGAGTCCAGGAGCGCCGGTCCGGCCTGCCCGCGCAGCACCGCGGCGATCTTCCACGCCAGGTTGTAGGAGTCCTGCACCGAGGTGTTGGAGCCCAGGCCGTTGGACGGCGGATGGCGGTGGACGGCGTCCCCGGCACAGAAGACACGGCCGTTCTGCAGCGTGGTCGCGTACATTTCGTTGACGCCCCACAGGCTGTAGCCGGTGATCTCCGGCTCCAGTTCGGGCATGCCCAGCAGGTCGCGCACGATGCCCTTGGCCATCGCGTCGTCGAGCTTCGGCTCGGGACCGTCGAGGTCGTAGCCCCACACGATCAGCCACTCGTTCCAGGGCCGCACCATGCGCACCAGGCCGGTGCCTATGCCGCCGACGTGCGAGCCGGGCTGGATCACCCAGTAGAGCACCGAGGGGCGGTGGTCCACGAGCGCGGCGAGGTCGGCCTTGAACGTGATGTTCATCGACCCGGCGATGTCCATCCGCCCCTCGTAGGGCAGCTCGATGTCGGCGGCCACCTTGGAGCGGGCGCCGTCGGCACCGATGAGGTACTTCGCGCGGATCTGGTACTCGTGCCCGGTCAGCCGGTCGCGGACGTCGGCGGTCACGCCCTCGGCGTCCTGGGTCAGACGGAGGTATTCGGTGGAGAACCGGGTCTGCGTACCGCGCGCGGTGGCGTTGCGGACCAGGATCGGTTCCAGGTAGGTCTGGGGGATGTCGACCGTCAGGCACGGCGAGGCCAGCCGGTAGTCGGCCTCGCGGTCGGGCCGGGTGCCCCAGGTGTGGATACGGCCGATCTCCTCCCCTGCGATGGATGTGCAGAAGACGGTGTCGCCGACCAGGTCGTGCTCGGTGGCGTCGGCGAGGACCTGGTCCTCGATCCCCATGTCGCGGAAGATCTCCATGGCCCGCTGGTTGGTGATGTGGGCCCGGGGGGTGTTCGCCGTCCACCGGTACTTGGTGATCATGATGTTCGCGATGCCGAGCTCGCTGAGGAACAGCGCGGCCGAGGAACCGGCGGGTCCCGAACCGACGATGAGTACGTCGGTCTCCAGCACCGTCCCCCGTGGGGGTGTCGTGTCGGTCATTCCGTCGTCGAAGACTGCCATGGCTGATCTTTTCTTTCCGTACGGGCAACGATGAAAGGGCGCGTCGAGAATCGGCCGCGCCGGGGGCGAGTCGCGCCGTCCGGGCGCGGTCCGTGCCTCCGGTGCAGGGCAGGAAGGGCGGGAGGGCGGCGGACGGCACCGGGACGGTGGTTCTCCCGCCGGTGCCGTCCGCCACCATGGCCCGGGGTCTACTTCGTCCAGGGCGTCTCGATCTCCACCCCGCGCAGCCGTTCGGGCCAGATGCCCGAACGGCCGGACATCAGGATGCCGTTGGGGTCGAGGGCGTCCTTGATGCGCTCGTTGAACCGGCGCTGGGCGTGGCCGCCGAAGGAGAACTGGGCGGCGACCGTGTCCATCATCGACACATGGGCCCGGTACTCGCCGTAGCCGATCGCGGCGGCCTCGGGGACCGAGCCGCGGCACATCGCGTAGGCGCGCCGGGTGCCGGCCTCGTCGTCCCGGTCGAAGAAGGCGAGGAAGACGTGGATGGCGCTGCGCGGCGTGATCATGAAGGTCGCGGTGTAGTCGACCCCGTTGGCCGCTGCCTGCTCGCGCACCAGGTCGACGATGCGGGCGGAGTCCTCACCGGTCAGCGGCACCACGGACGAGAAGCCGACGTGACCGCCGTTGTCACCGACGAACTTGACCGCCGGCAGCATGTCCATGTTCGGGATACCGGCCTGGACCTGGCCCGACTGGTCGAGCCCGGCGTCGTCCAGCGCGGCCGGGTCGTGCTTCTGCCCGGTCACCGAGATGCCGGGGAGATCCGCGAGTACCGCCTGGACGTGGCCGAACGCCTCGTCGACCTGGGCGTCGCGGCCGTACAGCGCGAAGCGCATCATCCACGCGCCCAGCCCGGTCTTCTGCCGTACCCCTTCCAGAACCTCCTCGGGCATCGGGCCTTCGCCCGCCCAGAACTCCTTGCGCTTGCCGAGCATGGTCATGATCCCGGCGGTGTTGAAGCAGGAGGGGATGTTGGGGATGGTGCCGTCGACCATCAGCGGACGGATCGCGTCGATGAGCGCGGGCAACTGCTCGTCCCGCTCGATTCGGATCATGCAGTTCATGTACGCGTCGGGCCGGGGCATGACCCACAGTCCCATCCGGGTCACGATGCCGTAGTTGGACTGGAGGAACAGGCCCTCCGGGTTGGGTCCGTAACCGGTCCGGTAGACGTGCCAGGACCGGGTGTCCTCCAGACCGCCCATGCCGGTGCGCAGGATTTCGCCGTCGGGCAGGACGACCTCCATGCCGCAGACCGCGCCGTAGTGGTCGCCGTACTTGGTGTAGCCGAAGCCATGGTCGCAGGCGTTGCCGATGACGCTGCCCCAGCCCAGGTCCGGCACGTCGATCATGACCTTTGCGCCGGTCTCCCGCACGTGCTCGTACAGGTCGAAGTAGGACACGCCGGGTTCCACGACGACGTAGCCCAGCTCGTCGTCGACCTTCAGGACGCGGTTCATCCTGCGCAGGTTGACGATGATCGAACCGGAGACGACGGAACCGGAGCCGCCGTAGCCGTTGTTGCGGCCCTGTGAGCCGACCCAGAGCGGGATCTTGTACTTGTTGGCGATGCGGACCACCGCCTGCACCTGCTCGGTGTCGGCGGGCTGGACGGCGGCATGGTTGCGCTGCCCTCCCCAGCTGACCGGCTCGTAGGGGTCGACGAACTCGTCCGCCGCCTCGCCGACGAGGACGGCGTCCTCGCCGAGCGCGGCGCGCAGCTCGGCGACGGCCGCCTCTAGGGCGGCGATGTCCTCGGTGGTCGCGGGGACCGCGGTGGTCTCGGTCATGGCCGGCCTTTCGTCTTCGTCTCGCGAACGGCTGCGATGCGGTCGAGGAGGATGCCGAGGATCTCGGCGTTGTTGAGTTCGGCCATGAAGCCGTGGCCGTTTCCGCTCTGCCCGTGCTCCCAGAGGCGGACCGTGTCGACGGCGCAGCCGGCCTGGGTGAGGTAGGCGGAAAGGTGCTGCTCGAACCAGCGGAACGGGGAGGCCTCCGCCGTGACGAGCACCACCGGGACCCGGGCGATGTTCGCCAGCCGCCGGGCCGGTTCGGCCTGGAGGACCAGCGGGACCGGCCCCGGCACTTCCCGGCGCACCGTGGCGATCTCTGCCGGGCCGGCGGCGGGCGGGTCGTAGGTGACGGGGGCCTGGGTGAGCCCCCAGGACAGCGGCAGGCCGGGGGCGCCCAGGAACGGCGGGCCGAGCGGCTCGCAGGCGACCAGGACCCGCACCAGCTCGGGCCGGGCGTCGGCGACCAGGAAGCCGGCCGGACCGCCCGCCGAGTGGGCGAAGACGACCGCTGGACCGATGTCGTCCAGCAGGGCGGCCAGTGCGCGCTGGTCGAGGCGCTGGGCGAGTCCCTGGTCGGCGAGCAGGGGCCCGAGCCCGGCCAGGAACTGCTGGTTGACCGGGTCGTCGGCGGTGCGTCCGCCGGGCCACCGGGTGTGCAGGCCCGAGGTGGGGTGGCTGCCCTCGCCCTCGGCGGGCGGGTAGAACAGGCCGGCCACAGCCTCGGCGGGCATGGCCGCGCCGAGATCCCCCAGCAGGGCGGGGTCGTAGGGCGAACGCCCGTGGGCGACGCGGTCCACGACGTACACGTGGTAGCCCTGGTCGGCGAGGAGCGGCGCCCAGCCGGGGCGCCCGTCGGGGGTCGCCAGCCAGTCCAGGCCCTGGCCTCCGCCGCCGTGGACGAGGACCACGGGCTCCTCCCCGTTGGGCTGCCCGGGGACCAGGTGCTCGACGTGGACCTGACCCCGGGTCAGGGTGCCGCCGGGTGTGGCGACCGGCTCGCCGCCGTACCAGCGGCTCTCGCGGGTGTGGCTCACAGGGTCACGCCCGCGGGCAGCACCGAGGGGGTCGCGATGGCGCACTGGGCGAGCAGGTTCTCGCGCCGCAGGTCCGGGTCGTCGGCGGTGGCGCGCAGCCCGGCCAGAGCCTGGTCGCGGGCCTCGCCCACGGGGGTGTCGAAGACCAGGCGCTTGAGGCCCGAGGCGGTGGGGGAGACGATGTCCGTCCACACGGTCCTTCGCTTGGCGGCGTACTCGTCCAGCACAGCGTCGGAGGTCAGCCCGCGTACGGTGGCGGCGAGCGCCTCGTACAGCACGAAGGCGTCGAGGAGGCCGCCGGTCAGGCCGAGGCCGCCGACCGGGTTGGTGATGTGTGCGGCATCGCCGGCCAGCAGGATGCGGCCGTGGCGGAAGTCGTCGGCGCACCGCTGGTGCATCCGGTACGGGGCGAACTGGACCAGCTCGTAGTCGCCGCCGAACAGCCCCCGCTCGAAGTGCTTGTGTATCCGCTCCTCCAGGCCCTCGACGGGCAGGTCGGCGGACTCGCGGAAGGTGTAGCGCCACAGGCCGGTGCGGTCGATGCGGGCGATGATCGCGCCCAGCTCGCCGTCGATGCGCCAGTTGGCGCTCGGCAGGCCGTGCGCGGCGAAGTCGTAGTGGATGTTGGTGGAGACGAACCGGTCGGGCCAGGTGAATCCGTCGTACGGCAGCTTGAGCAGCTTCTCGCGGATGGTGCTGGAGGCGCCGTCCGCCGCGACCGCCCAGCGGCCGCGGACGGACTGCGGCCCTTCGGGCCCGGCGCAGGTGACGGTGACGCCCTCGTCGTCCTGGACGACGTCGGTGACCTCGGTCGACCACCGGACCTCGACACCCAGGGCGCTGGTGTGCTCCAGCAGCGTCCGGCCCACGTCGCCCTGCCCCAGTTGCAGCGCGTACGGGTGTGGGAAGTGCCCCACGAGCACGTCGAGGTTCTGCGGGAGGTGCTCGCCTGTGGCGTGGTCGATGAAGTTGATGCCCGGGCCCTCGTGGCCGAGCTTGCGGAGGTCGTCGAGGACGCCGAGCGCCTCGAGGCCCGGCAGCACCGGGTGCAGGTACGCCATCGCACGGGGAGCGGTGTTCAGTTCCCCTGCCTTGTCGAGCACCACCGTGCTCACCCCGGACCGGGCCAGTCCCAGGGCCACGGCCAGGCCGACCGGCCCGGCACCTACGACAATGACGTCAACGTCGGTCATGGCTTTTTCACTTTCGCTTGCGGAATCGCGAAGGCCCCGTGAGACCTCGTGCTGAACGGGGGCGCCTGCGGCTCTCTTCGGGGGCGCCGCACCGGACTGCAGCGCCGGGGAGGAGATCCGGTGGAAGCACTGTGGCTCAGTCCTGCCCCGGTCCTCTCGTCACGCGCCGCCCCGGCCGGGCCGGGGCGGCGCCCCGGCCCGGCGGCTCCGGGGACGGTAGGGCGCGTCCGTGTCCAGGGCACCGCACGAGAACGTGCACAGGCCTCGGACACGGCCACCTGCGGCCTCCCTTGGACGCATTGAATGTGGATAGACGTTCACATACGATCTGTCGCGCGTCAATGCGTTCGGTCGCACTGAAAGGTGAACCTCCAGATGAGAGCAGGACGCCAGGACCTTCTCAGGAAAACCGGAGCACTCATATGTATAGACGTGATCACTTTTCATCTCCTACCCTCGTCCTCAGCGCGTGGACGGGAGTGATGTGGTGAGCGGGCTGCGTGAACTCGCGGGCAAGGTCGCCGTGGTAACCGGCGGCGCCTCCGGCATCGGCCGGGGCATCGCGGAGCACCTGCGCGACGTGGGCATGCGCGTAGTCATCTCCGACATCGAGCAGGAGTCACTGCGGCGCACCTGCGACGAACTCGGGATCGAGGGCGTCCGTGCCGACGTGACCAAGGAAGCGGACGTCCATGCCTTGGCCGACGCGGTCGTGGAACGCCACGGAGCCGTGCACCTGGCCGTCAACAACGCCGGCGTGGGGTCCATGGGCCGTATCGCCGGCCTCCGGGTCGCCGACTGGCGCTGGATGATCGACGTCAACCTGTTCGGGGTGATCCACGGGATCACCGCGTTCCTGCCGCTGCTGAAGGCGAATCCGGATGGCGGCCACATGGTGAACACGGCTTCGATGTCCGGGCTCGACGCGAACCCCGGCATGGGCGCCTACACCGCCTCGAAGTTCGCGGTCGTGGGGCTGACGGAGGTCCTCGCCAAGGAACTCGCCGAGGAGGGTTCACGGGTCGGGGCCACAGTGCTGTGCCCCGGTCCCGTCAAGAGCAACATCAAGAACAGCCTGCGTACCCGGCCGGGAGGCGAGCGCGGGGGCCTGTTCGACGTGGACGCCGCTGTGGAGGGACCGCTCGCGGCGATGCGCTGGCTGGAGCCGGTCGAGGTCGGACGGCTCGTGGAGCACGCCGTACGTTCCGGTGACCTTTACGCCGTGACGCATCCGGAACTGTGGTTGATGGTCGCCCAGCGCCACGCGGGCATCGAGAGGGCGTTCCGCTCCGGCGGGACGGACTGAGAGACATGGTGGTTCGCCCGATCCGGCGGGCGGACCACCACGGCGCCGCCCCCGGGAACGTGCCCCGCGCACGTGGCCCGACGCTCGTCCTCGCGGACGCGGACCTGTCCGCCGGCCCGGGCGCGGTGCACGCCGGGCCGTCCGCGGCGGCTCACCCGGCCGCCCTCACATCCGGCCGAGCAGCGCCAGCTGCGTCGCCCGTACGTATTCGTCGGTGGCGTCGTCCCAGGTGAGTTCGGCCGCAGACTCGAGGTTGGGACCGTTGACCACTCGGTGAAGGCAGCCCGAGTACACCATCCGGTGAGCGAAGTCGAGCGCGCGTTCGGTGTCGGTGCGGGTGAAGGAACCGCGGTAGGGCCACAAGGCTTCCCGGAACATCCGGGCCCCGGCCTGGCTCGCCCGGGAGCCGATCTCCATCACCCGCAGCTCGCGCAGGCCGAGCACCGCGAAGACCCTCAGCAATGCCTCGTTGGACCGCACCGTGTCCATGATCGCCCTGACGGCGACATCGACCGCCTCCTGGGGGCTCGCCTCGGGCGGCAGCGCCCGCCTGCGCATCCGGTCGCGGATCTCTTCGGTGACTCCGCGCGTGAACTCCTCCTCCAGCTCACGCAGCAGTCCCTCCTTGTCCCCGAACCGGCGGTAGACGGTCCCTGAGGCGACACCCGCGCGCTTGCTCACCGCGGCCACGGTCAGCGCCTCGGCACCCTCCGAGGCGAGGATCTCGAATCCGGCGTCGAGCAGCCGGCGGTGTGTCCGCCTGCTCCGCGCCTGCTGGGCCCCGGGAACCGTACGAACATCAGTCACCGCCTCAGGATAGGCGACCCGCCCGGCCCGCCCGCCCGGCCCGCCCGGCCCTCCCGCCAGGCCGGCCCTCCCGCCAGGCCGGCCCGCCCGCCCGGCGGCGGACCGGCCGCCCACCCGCGGACGCCGGCGAACTCCCCTGACCTGCGCACCGCGGCGGCACCATGACCAGCGTCGGGGGGGGGGGGGGCCCCCCCGGCGGGGGGCCCCCCCCCCCCCCCCCCCGGGGAGGCCCCCCCCCCCCCCCGGCGCGCGGGGGGGGGGGCGCCAAGGCGCCCCCCCCCAAAAGGGGGGCCGCCCCGGCCCCCCCCCCGCGCACGCCGGCCACCCCCCCGCCCCGCCCCCCGGCGCCGCCGCCGGGCCCCCCGGGGGGGGGGGCGCCCCCCCCGGGGGGGGCCCCCCCCCCGACGCTCACGATGTCGCTGCCGCCAGATCCAGTGCGATGTCCGTGATCATGTCCTCCTGGCCGCCGACCATCTTGCGGCGACCGACCTCCACCAGGATCGAGCGGGTGTCCAGGCCGTACCGCTTCGCCGCGGTCTCCGCGTGCCGCAGGAAGCTGGAATAGACGCCCGCGTACCCGAGGGTCAGCGTCTCGCGGTCGACCCGCACCTCGCGGTCCTGGAGCGGGCGGGCCAGGTCGTCGGCCGCGTCCATCAGCGGGAACAGGTCGCAGCCGTGCTTCCAGCCGTGCAGGGCGGCGACCGCGACGAACGCCTCCAGCGGGCAGTTGCCCGCGCCCGCGCCCTGACCGGCGGGGGAGGCGTCGACCCGGACCGCGCCGCTCTCCACCGCGACCACCGAGTTGGCCACCCCGAGGGCCAGGTTGTGGTGGGCGTGGATGCCCATCTCGGTCGCCGGGTCGAGGATGTCCCGGTACGCCCGGAAACGCTCGCGCACGCCGTCCATGGTGAGCCGGCCTCCGGAGTCGGTGACGTACGCGCACTGGGCGCCGTACGACTCCATCAGCTTGGCCTGGCGGGCCAGTTCGGCCGGCTCGGCCATGTGGGACATCATCAGGAACCCGGCGACGTCCATGCCCAGCTCGCGGGCGGCGGCGATGTGCTGGGCGGCGATGTCCGCCTCGGTGCAGTGGGTGGCGACCCGCACCGAGCGGATCCCGAGGCGGTGGGCCTGGCGCAGGTCGTGCAGGGTGCCGATGCCGGGCAGGGTCAGCGTGGTCGGGATCGCGGTGCGGGCCGCGTCGGCGACCGCCTCGATCCACTCCCAGTCGGTGTGCGCGCCCACACCGCAGGTGATGGACGAGCCGGACAGGCCGTCGCCGTGGGCGATCCCGATCGCGGCCACCCCGGCGGCGTCCAGCGCGCCGGCGATCGTCCGGGCCTGCTCGACGGTGTAGCGGTGGCGGACGGCGTGCATGCCGTCCCGCAGTGTCACGTCCTGCACATGGATCTGCGTGGTCACTTGGCCGCCACCTCCGGGGAGCGGTGGGCCGCGACGCGCTCGGCGGTGCGCAGCGCGGCGGAGGTCATGATGTCGAGGTTGCCCGCGTAGGCGGGGAGGTAGTGGGCGGCGCCTTCGACTTCGAGGAAGACGGACACCTTCCAGGCCTTGCCGGTGCGGTCGTCCCCGGGCAGCAGGGCGCGCAGCGGGTCGTCGTCGGCGACCTCGTCGAACTGCGGGTCCTGCTTCAGGCGGCAGCCGGGCACGTACGCCTGGACCTTCCGCTCCATCTCCCCAACCGCCCGGTCCACCTTGGCGGTGTCGCAGTCGGAGACCAGGCAGTGGACGGTGTCCCGCATGATCAGCGGGGGCTCGGCCGGGTAGAGGACGATGATCGCCTTGCCCTTGGCGGCGCCGCCGACCTTCTCGATCGCGGCGGAGGTGGTCTCGGTGAACTCGTCGATGTTGGCCCGGGTGCCAGGGCCGGCCGAGCGGGAGGAGATAGAGGCGACGATCTCGCCGTAGTGCACCGGGGTGACGGAACTGACGGCGGCGACCATGGGAATGGTGGCCTGGCCGCCGCAGGTGACCATGTTGACGTTGGGCGCGCCGAGGTGCTCGTCGCCGTTGACCGGCGGCACCACGTGGGGGCCGATCGCCGCCGGAGCGAGGTCCACCAGGACGCGGCCGAGCGGGCGCAGCACCTCCTCGTGGCGCTTGTGGGCGCCGGCCGAGGCGGCGTCGAAGACGATCTCGACCTCGGCGAATTCCGGCATCCGGACCAGTCCGTCGATGCCCTCATGGGTGGTGGCGACCTTGAGGCGGCGAGCCCGGGCGAGTCCGTCCGAGGCGGGATCGATCCCGGCCATGGCGACGATCTCCAGGGTCTCCGACAGCCGCAGCACCTTGATCATGAGGTCGGTGCCGATGTTGCCGGAGCCGATGACGGCGACCTTGGTGGTCACAGGGCGACTCCTTCGCGTTCCTGGGAAACGGTGTCTTCAGGGGCGAACCGGACGCGAACCGAGCCGAGTCCGGAGATACGGGCCTCGAACCGGTCGCCTGGCGCGGCCGGCACCATCGGTCCGAGGGCGCCGGTGAGAATCACGTCACCCGCCTTCACCGGGTCGTCCGCGGTGACCAGGGAGTCGGCCAGCCACACGGCCGCGTTGAGCGGCCCGTCGAGACAGTCGGCGCCGGCGCCTGACGACACCTTCTGCTCGCCGCGCAGCAGCGTCATGGTCACCGCGCGCAGGTCGACGGCGGTCAGGGGCACCGGAGCGCCCCCGAGCACGAAAAGGCCGGTGGAGGCGTTGTCGGCAACCGTGTCGGTGATGCTGATGGCCCAGTCGGCGATCCGGCTGTCGACGATCTCCAGCGCGGGCAGCGCGAACGCGGTGGCGCGGATGATGTCGGCGACGTTCGGCTCGGGCACGTCGAGGTCGGCGCCGAGGATCAGGGCGACCTCCGCCTCCACCTTCGGCTGGAGCAGCCGGCCGGCCGGGACCACGCCGCCGTCGGGCACTGCCATATCGGACAGCAGCGCGCCGAAGTCGGGCTGGCCGACCCCCAGCCGGGCCTGGACGGCGGGTGAGGTCAGGCCGATCTTGCGCCCGACCACGCGGCGGCCGGCAGCCAGCTTGCGCCGGACGTTGAGGCGCTGCACGGCGTCCGCGCCGGCGATGTCGTCCGCGGCCAACCGGTCACGCACCGGCGGCACCGGTTTGCCGGAGCGCACGGCCTCGGCCAGCAGATCGGCAATCTCGCGGACCACCGCGTCGGAACTCATGGCGGACAACCTCCATGGGCAAGGGGATTCGACTGGTGTCATCGGAAAGGGCCTGCGGCTGGTGACGCGGCCGCTGCTGGTGACTTCGGGCGGGAGGACCGGGCGGTCACCCGGCGGGATACCGGCGTCGGGGAACGCGGCGGCGTTTCGTCTGATGCCGCAGGTAGAGGGCCTGCGGCGACCCGGCGCCAAAGGTCTTTCCGTCACATGGGCATCTCGGCGAGATCGGCCGGAGCCGACACCGGCTCCCGCTTCGAGTAGGGCACCCTGTCACGGATGGCCGGCGCGTAGTCCTCGTGGAGCAGCGGACCGATCACCCGGTCCCGCTGCCACACCAAGCCGCTGACCACACACAGGGCGAAGGCCTCGACCCAGGTCCGGGCAGTGGTGGACAGCGAAACCGGTTCCCGCTCCTCTTCGTAGCGCAGCTCCTCACCCCTGGTGAGCGTCTCGCCGACGAGAGGCAGGGGGACGTCCCAGTCCCCGCCAGGGAAGCAGCCCAGCACCAGCTCCCCGAGGGCGCACTCCGCCGCGGTGAGCAAGACCCTGCGCGGAACACCGAGGGCAGGGTCCTCCAGGGTGCGGGCGGCCGCAAAATCGAGTAGGTCGCCAAGCATCTCCCGCAGGCCCACGCGCAGCGGCCGCCCACTGAGCCTCTGCCACCTTGAAGTTGCTGGTCAAAGGGCTGGTATGACCGGTTCTCGGGGTGCTCTCGCTGGTCGTGGGCGACTGTCTGCGCAGTAGATCGTCCGTCAGCGGGTTGGTTGCCGGTTTTCCGGTGCGCGAGTCTGTAGCCCGAGTTGTTCGACGTACGATGCCGGGATGCACGCAGACAGCCCTCGGGAGATTCACGCCCTCCTCCTCAATGGCACTGTCGGCGTGGGCAAGACAACCGTTGCCGAGGCCGTGGGCGACCTTCTCACCGACGCCGGTGTCCCTCATGCCGTCTTCGATCTCGACTGGCTGCGCAAGTCGTGGCCTGCGCCTCCCGGTGACCGGTTCAACTTCGGCATGCTCCTGCGGAACCTACGGAGCGTCACCGGTCACTCCCTCGAAGCCGGAGCGACGCGCCTCGTCCTCGCTGGTGTAATTGAGGACCAGGACGAGCGGAAACTGCTGGCCGATGCCGTAGGTGCTGAACTCACGGTCTGCCGGCTCCGGGCTGAGCTTCCGATCATCCACCAGCGACTGGCCCAGCGCCACGGCAGCGAGCCCGAAGTCCTGCAGTGGCACCTGAACCGGTCCGGTGAACTGGACGGAATCCTCAGCCGGTCCGCAGTCGATGACTTCACCGTCGATGCCGGCACAGGCTCCGTCACTGACGTCGCCGTATCCGTGCTCAGGGCAGCAGGCTGGGGGTGATCATCGGGTCAAAGAGCTGGCGTGACCGCTTTCCGGGGCGCTCACGCTGGTCGTGGTGGGAGTCTGCGGAGAAGACCGGCGCCCACGAACTTTCGCGCCCCCGCTGTGTTCCGCCGGTCTTCGGTCTCCGGCCTCCTCGCCCGGTTGAATGGTGTTCGCAAACGTTGGCAAGCGACGCGTCCAATGAACCCGTGCAATCCGGGGGTTCGCGGCGGTCCGACGCATGGTCGGCCTGTTGCCTGTCTACGCCCTTGACCGTTTTCACGTTGGCGACGCAGGCGTAGGGGTCCTGTATCTGGCTCAAGGACTCGGTGCCGTACTCGGTCCTTTCCTCGGCCGACGCCTTGTCGCTGGGTCGATGCGCCGGAGACTGCACGCAGCCGGAGCCGCCCTGGCGCTCTTCGGGGTCGGCTATCTTGCCCTGGCCCAGGTCACAGCCTTCGGTCACGGCATGGCCGCAGCGCTGATCGGCCACATCGGAGTGGGCGCGTGCGCCATCCTCGCCGTCAACGGCCTTCAGCTCGCGACACCCGACCACATCCGCGGCCGTGTCATGGTCCTCGTCTTCGGTCTCTCCTCCGCCTTCCAAGGTGTGTCGTCTCTCGCGGTGGCACCTCTGGCAGCGTCCATCGGCATGCCCGACACCACCCGGCTTCTGGCGGGGCTCGCCCTTGTCTACGCGGCCATCTGGACGATCGGTGTAACACGCATGGGGAAGGCGCGAGCCCTGAACCGGCGGCGGTGCACTGGCTCCTCCTCCTGCTGTGTCGCGCGACGGCGTGGCTCCCACGGCTGTCCAGATGAAGCACCGTGAACACGGCCGGCACCTGGGGCGGCGGGTCCAGGGACGAACGTCTCGACGCGTTCCCGAGCAGCCCGCACAGGGGCAGCTCGCCTTCTCGATCACCGAGTCGTCGCGGGAGCCGGACGCCCTCTTCTGACGCCGAGTGTCTCGGTCCAGGTCGGACCTGTTGCCCTGACAGGTCCGACCGGAGCTGAAATGGCCCGCGGTGGTTGGGCAGAGCTACGACGGCCGAGTCGACGCGTCGGTCCGTCACGGGCGTGAACGCGGTCTGTCCCAGGGCGGGTTAGGGTCTTTACGCTCTGCTCATGTCGACGCAGAAGCCGGGCAGGAAGCACCGGACGCCGCAGAAGCGGGCCCCACGTCACCCCTCGGTACCGCGCCCGCGTGAGGCGGCCGGGGTTCTGCCTGGTGGAGGGTTGCCCCTGCGCGGCAGCCTGGATCAGACGGCGACGCTGCTGCAGCACGCGAAGCCGGACCAGCTGGTGGAACTGGTGCTGCCGTACCTGTGGGCGGCCCTCGCTGACGGCCGGGTCCCGGCGAACGTGTGTGTGGACGCGTGCCTGACGCTGCGGAACGCCTACGGTCAGCTCGGGGTGCGGGCGGAACTCCTGGCGGTCGATCTGGCAGTTCAGCCCAAGGCCGGGGGCGGCACCCCGTTACGGATCGCTCACGCCGAGCTGGACCGGGACCGTGTGGAACGGGCACTGCGTGCTGGTGCTGCCTGACTCCGAGCGGTTCGTGGACGCCACCGTGGAGCAGTTCGACGAGGTCCGTGAGGTCGGTGCCGGGCCGATGATCGGCAAGGTGGCCATGTCGACCAACGACGACAGCCCGATGGTGGAGCCGGGAGGACAGGTGATGCTCCAGCGCGGCGACCTGGTGCTCACGTACACCATCGCCGGGCCGGACGCGGTGGCCTCCGTCGTGGAGCACCCGGAGTCGGTGGCCCACACCGACGGTCACCACCGCACCGGCGTGAACGTGGCCTCCTTCACCCTGGTCGTCCTGCGCGGCGAGGGTGTGCGCGGCCGGGCAATGCAGGCCCCCCACCCGAGGCTGCGGGCTCTGCTGCGGGCTGTCGGAGACGCCCCGTACGAGGCCGACGAGGCCGGGGACGTGAGGTTCCGCCTGGCCCGGGCGCGGGCAGCGGCGGGCGGCTGGACCTGGCCGCGTCGTCGGCCAGCAGCCGGGGCGAAGCCGGCCCGCTGCTCCTCGCCGGCCGACCCGTCACGGTCCCCGGCAGGCCCCGCGGACGGCTCAGACGGCCGGGCGCCCCTGGAGCCCCGGCGCGTCCCGTCGTGGACAGACCCGGACGGGGCGCGCACGGCCAGCTTGTGCGCCCTGTCCGGCCGCCCCGCCCGGCCGTAGCGTCATCACGAGGCTGCAGTGGCTCGGAGCGGCGTCCAAGGCGAAGGGGCCGGTGTGAAGCGACGAAGTGTGCTGACGGCGGGAGTTGCCCTGGGAGCCGGCGTCTTCGCCGGGCCGACAGCGGCGTGGGCGGCCCCGGCACCGTGGCTGTCCGCCGGCGACGTCGCCGCGGCCCGCCGGCTGTTCACCGCCGGCTCCTACACGCGGCTCGACCAGGTGCTGCCGCTGCTCCTGGCCGCCGCCGCACACAGCACGGAGCAGAGCCCGGCCGGCGCCGCCCGAGCCGCCGACGTGTGGGTGCTCGCCTCCCAGCTCGCCGTCAAGCAAGACCGCACCGAGGCAGCCGGCGACTACGCGAAGCAGGCCGGCACCGCAGCCCGCCGCTCAGGCGATCCCGTGGTGCTCGCCGCCGCGGCCCGCGCGGCCGCCACCCCACTGCGCCGCACCGGCCGCACCGGCGAGGCCCTGCACCTGCTCCAAGAGGCGCGCACCCACCTGACGGCCGGCCCCCGGCCCACCGCCGCCGAGCTGGACGCGGCGGGCATGGCGGCGCTCACCGCCGCCTACACCGCCGCCCAGGCCCACCGGCCCGACCTCGCCCACGACTTCGCGGCCCAGGCCGAGCAGACAGCCGCCCGCCTCGCCCGCCACCCGCACACCACCGGCCGTCCCCCGGAGCTGACCGCTGACCAGTGCGCCCTCTACCGGATCGGGATCCACCGCCACCTCGGCGACATCGACACCGCCCTCGCCCACGCCCGCCGGCTGCGCCCCGCCCAGATGCCCACCGCCGAGCGCCGCGCCCGCGCCGCCACCGACACCGCCCGCGCCCTCCTCGACGCCGGTGATACAGCTGGCGCCTTCGCCCAGCTGCGCCTCATCGAGCTCGCCGCTCCTCTGGAGGTCCGCAGGCCCTCGGTGCGCGCGCTGACCGCACGGGTCGTCGGCCTCAGGCCCGATCTGCCGGGCCTGTGCGACTACGCGCACCGCACCGTCGTGCACCCCATCTGATCTGTGTAAATCCAGACTGGGACCGCCCGGGCCGGTACGGCTTCGCAGTGCCGCACCAGCACCGTGCCGCTGTGCGGCCGTCGTACCCCACCGCTTCGCAGTGCCGCACCAGCACCGTGCCGCTGTGCGGCCGCCCACCGCTTCGCAGTGCCGCACCAGCACCGTGCCGCTGTGCGGCCGTCGTACCCCACCGCCAGTTCCTGGCCAGCCTGCTGGCGATGTCGTCCGGGCCACGCCGACGTGTGTTGCCGGGGCGGGGGCAACACGCGGCGGGGCTTCAACAGCCGTGCCGCCAGGGGCGGGACCTCGGCGGCGATTGGCCATGACGGGCGCCTGCGGGACGGTTTGTCGGGCGGAAGACGTCTGGTCATCCCATCGTGGACATGCCCAGCCAGCTGTGGATCTGTTCGCGCAGATGGCGTCCCGGTGCTGTGTCGGCGAAGGGCTCCGCTTCGTCGTGGAGTTCGACGAGCCGGTCGGCGACGCGCCGGGACTGGACGGTTCCCAGCAGGTGAAGGCAGCGCGTGGTCTCTTCGGCCGCGCCGTCCACCGCGCCGCCGGCGAGGTGGGTGCGGGCCAGCCCGAGGTGGTCGAAAGCCGTGCTGCGCTTGCGGTGCTCGGGGCGGCCGGCCAGGGCGACTGTCACGAGGTCCGCGGAGCGGCGGACGTGACGGGTGCGGGCCGCGCCGTCGACGTGTTTGGCGGCGATCTGGTGGGCCATGCCGAGGGTGGCCTGCAGTTCGGGGAGGTCGAAGAACGCCATGTGGGGGTCTTCGTTCCCCTGGTCGACGCATTCGAAGGCGTCGATGGCCCGTCCGGCTGCGGCGTCGCTGTCGGCGACGCGGCCCATGATTGCCTGGAATCGGGCCTCCAGCGCGGCGAGCATGGACGTGGCGGCGGGGGAGAGCCGGCGGCGCGCGCCGTACTGGGCGAGCGCGACCAGGTCGAGGGCGTCTTCGACGTGGCCGAGGTGGGACATCTGGCGGGCCATGCACTGCAGGATGTGGGCGCCGATCCGCTTGTCGTCGCCTTCGGCCGCGGCGTGGAGGGCACAGACGAAGGTGCGCTGCGCGCTGGTGTGGCGTCCGGCGTCGAAGGTCATCCAGCCTGCGACGCTTCCCAGGTCGGCGGCGGCCGAGAACAGGGCCCGGCCGACGTCCTCGGTGTAGGTGCTGGTCTTCAGCAGGGACAGGACGGCGTCGGTCTGGGCGAGGACGGCGGAGCGGGACAGGACGCCGCCGTGCTGGTTGTCGAGGTCGCGGAACGCACTGGTGATCTGCCGGATGCCCTCCACATCGGACATACCGACACGGCGGCCGCGCCGCGGCGTGGGGCCGGCGGAGTCCTCCGGCCGGGCCAGAGCCCATTCCTGCAGCGGGCTCAACAGGTCGTGGCCGGTGTGGACGTCGGCGGCGTCGGGGCCGGTCCGTGTGTCGGGCAGCATCATTTCACTCCGGATGATCTGGCTGAGTGCGGCAAGGGCACCGGTGCGGGTCCACGGGGTGCGCACGCCGACCTGCCCGGCTTCACCGGGCAGTCCGACATCGGCACAGGTGAGGTCCATGCCGGTCTCGGCGCTGAGTACCTCCACGATCAGGCGCGGCACGGGCTCGCGCGGGACGGCACCCTTGAGCCAGGCCCGGACCCCGGACCCGGCTCTCGTCGGTGGCCAGCCCGGTGACGCCCTGTGCGGCGCCGCGCTCGGTGACCAGGCGGGCCAGACGGTTGTTGGACAGGCCGCAGCGGCTCATCCAGTGCGCCAGCAGGGTGTTGGGCTGCTGATGGAGCGGAGGCCTGCCCATCGGTGCTCCTGAACTGCCACGGCCACAGGGGCCTACCAGGGTATGGCGGCACCCCCAACTCGCCCAGGGCATGCGGTAATTCACCGTAAAGCACCGGTGGAGCGCCGCGTGCGCACCGGCATGCGCCCGGTCCCCGCCGCGGCCGCAAGCACCGCCGTACACCGGCCGGCACCGGATACCGCCCCCGCCTCCGAACGTGTGTGCTGTAAGTGCGCCGGACGGGCCGGCGAGAACGAAAGCGGAGGACACGATGCAGCAGCACGAGATGTCCGACAGCCTCATGCCGGTTCTGCACATGCAGGACATCGACGCGGTGACCCTCGGCCGCGACCAGGAGGGATACCGCGAGGGCGCGGTGGAGTGGGTCAGGGTCTGACCTCCTCTTTTTCCCCTCTGCTTCTCACGGGGAGCACAGCACCACCGGCCGCGCCGCCCGGCGAGGCCGGCCCATCAGCCAGGAAGGCACGTCCCATGCAGCACACCGTGAACACCCAGACCACGCCCGAGCTGCCGGTGCTGGCGTCGGCCGACGCCTTCGAGGTCACCCTCGGCCGGCAGGCCTTCAACGACTCGGACGGCTCGCCCGCCCGGTCACTCACGACCTGCGGCATCCCTGGGAGAAGCCGGCCGCACCGCACCGGCTCACACCCGCCCGGGTCCGGCGGACGTTTCGGAACCTCCGCCAGCACATGCCCTGCCCCGCCAGGGCACCGAAACCCCACCGGCCCGGCCCCGGGCGACCGCCTGGCACCCCGAACAGACACCGAGCACCCCGCTACCACGTGGGCAAAACCGTCCGGCGCGAGAAGACACTTATCGCCCTACAACGGTTGAAAAGTTAAAGAACAAGGTGAGTAGGTGTTTTTCAACTTCCCGTTCATGATCAGTGGAAGCGCCATCCACTAGAGTGGTGCCTGGGCCGTGACTGGCGCTGAGGTGGAGCACCACCGGGGAGCGGTCTGACGAATCGGTCGATGCCGTGCGCCTGGGCGAGTGGTCAGCGACGCCTGGAGGCGACCATGTCCCAGACACAGACAGCCCTGCTTATGGACGGTGTTGGCGTTGCCCGACGCATCGTCGAGGAGACAGCAGGCAAGGCGGCAGAGCTTGCGCGGCGTGTCGGCGTGACGCCGTGCCTGGCAACGGTGCTGGTGGGTGAAGATCCGGCTTCGGTGACGTACGTACGGATGAAGCGGGCGCGTTGCGCGAAGGCGGGCATCGAGTCCCGGCTTGTCAGCCTGCCGGCCACCACTACAACGGCTGAGCTGGTGGAGACGCTCCAGTCTCTCTCACGGGACGCGAGGGTGCACGGCATCTTGCTTCAGCACCCCGTAGGCCCCCACATCGATGAGCGGGCAGCGTTCGAGGCCATCGCGCCGGAGAAAGACGTCGACGGGGTCACGATGAGCTCCTTCGGAGCGATGAGCTTCGGGCTGCCTGGTTTCGCATCGTGCACCCCGGGCGGGATCATGCGGCTCCTGGACGAGTACGACGTCGATCTCGCAGGTCAGCATGCCGTTGTCGTGGGTCGAAGCGCGATCCTCGGCAAGCCCGTCGGAATGCTCCTGCTCGCCCGGGATGCCACGGTCACCTACTGCCACTCCCGTACGACTGATCTGGCCGCGATCGTGCGGGAAGCAGACGTTGTTGTGGCGGCCGTGGGACGGCCTCGGCTTATTCGAGGCGAAGACGTCAAGCCGGGGGCCGTCGTGATCGACGCCGGATACAACCCCGGCAACGTCGGCGACGTCGACTTCGACACCGCCCGCACTCGCGCCCGCTTGATCACACCAGTCCCTGGTGGGGTCGGGCCCATGACCATCGCAGTCCTGCTGGCTCAGACGGTCGACGCGGCATCCATCCAGCTCGGGCTGGCCAGCCCTGAGCAGGTATTTTCTTCTTCGAGCTGACGAGGCCGAACTGTCCCCGGCGGTCCGGATGCCGGAGTGTGCCGATGGCCGCGTGGATAGGCTGTTCGGGTGATCGAGACTGAACGGCTTTTCCTGCGCCCTCTTCGGGTTGAGGATGTCGACGCGTTCGTTGCGCTCCATGCCGATGAGCGGGTGAACCGGTTCGTCGGCGCCTACTCACACCAGCAGGCGTTGGACCGGCTGGCCTCAGTCGAGCAGCAGTGGGCCGAACGGGGGCATGGGCTGTGTGCTGTCGAGCTGAAGTCCAGCGGTGAGTTCATCGGCCGGGTGGGGTTGAACTACTGGGAGAACTTCCGTGAGGTGGAACTCGGCTGGACTCTCAAGGCCGAGGCATGGGGCCACGGCTATGCGACCGAGGCAGCCCGCGCTTGTCTGGACTGGGGGTTCGCGACCTTGAACGAGCCCTACTTCATCTCCTTGATCCGTCCCGGGAACACCGCCTCGGTGCGCGTGGCGGAACGGCTCGGCTTTGCCTCTCTGCGTGAGGACAAGCTCTTCGGGAATCCGGTCACGGTGTACTCGGTGGACAAGTCGACCTCACTGTGAAGCACGGAAGTCTGCGGTTCTCGCAGGTCAACGTGGCTTCTTCGCCCACTGGCTCGTGCGGGGACTTTTGCGGGTGAGGCGTCGGGTCATCATGGTGATGAGTGCCCAGGGGACTTCCACCAAGGCCGGGAAGTTAGCGTTTTCGCAGGTCATGCAAGCACGTTGAGGGGTCGAGGCGAAAGCACAACGGAGCTCGTTGGTACAGGCAGTCGACCAAGACAGCTTGTACGTGAGGAGCTCCTTTGCGGGTTCATTTTGCCCGGCCGTCCGCGCTTACGGCCATCACCCGTACGGTGACCGTAGCGGCGGGCCGGTTCGCGCCGGGCCATCTGGGAGAGCTGACCGCCGTGGTGCCGTTCGAGCTGGTGGACGCGGTGCTGGCGGAGACGCGGACGGTGCAGCGGCGGCTGCGTGATCTGCCGTCACGGGTCGGGAGGTACTTCCTGCTCGTAAGGTGCCTGTTCCCCGAGGGGGGCTACCGGCTGGTCTGGGACAAGCTCACCGGCGGTCTGGCCGGGATGCCGGTGGCCTCGCCGAGCGCGAAGGCCCTGCGGGACCTTCGTCGGCGGCTGGGGGCCGCGCCAGTACGGTCGCTGTTCGAGGTGCCCGCCGGTCCGCTGGCCCGCCGACCACGCCGGGGGTGCGCTTCGGCGCCTACCGGACGGTGTCCTTCGACGGCTGTAGGTCGCTGCGGGTACCCGATTCGCCCCGCAACCGAGCCTGGCTCGGGCGGACAGCCCATCACGGATATCCCACGCTGGAGCTGATGACGCTGGTCGGGGCAGGGACAAGGTCCCTGATCGGCGTAGTCTTCGGCCCCACCGACGAGGGCGAGACCGCCTACGCCTGCCGACTGCTGCACCTGCTGAGGCCCGACATGCTGGTGCTGTGGGACAAGGGCTTGGACGCCAACGCCTTCCTCGCACAGGCAACCGCGACCGGCGCGAAGGTCCTGGGCCGACTGCGCAGCAACCGGCGCACCCCGGTCCTGGCCCGTCTCGACGACGGCTCCTACCTGTCGGTGATCGGCACCGTCAGCGTCCGGGTCATCGATGCCGAGGTCACGGTGACCTGCGCCGACGGCACCGCCTTTACCGGCTTCTACCGGCTTGTACTGCTGACGTACGGCGACGCGGTCGGTGTCGGCGGCCGCCACCTTCTCCAGCGCCCCGGTCAGGTCGGCCCACCAGGAGTCCAGCAGCCGGAGGTCGCGCTGGAGGACCGGGTCGTCGGACACGGCCGGCTGGTCGACGCGGGCGGACAGTTCCGCCCGGTAGGCGGTGCCGTCGTCGAAGGCGCATCACCCACGGACCTGGCCGCGTTGGCGGCGGCTCCGTAGCGGGCACGGGTGGAGCCGTTGTTGCCCATGTCCCAGGCCAGCCATCCGGCGAGGCCGGCCGCTCTCGCCACGTCCGGCCCGCGGGCGAGGGCGACGGAGTCCTCGGTGAAGCCGTCCGCGGCATCACCGGCCTGCGCCGCGACCCCGGGGAAGCCGTCCGGGCGGCCCAGGTCGCCGGCGAAGCCACGGCCGATACCAGCACCTGGGACCCCCGTGTCTCCACCCGCCTGTCCCACATCCCGGCCTTCGGCGACTGCACCCTCGTACAGCTCAACGCCCACGGCTTGGAGATCCGGAAGCGGACCGAGCGGGGCACAGCCGGATCAGGGCCGACGCCGGACGCCGTGGCAAGGGCAGCGGTTACGTTGGCTCACCACAGGTGTTCTGGGCCCTGGCCAGCACCCCGGACGCCCAGCACTTCGCGGAACTGGCCGAAGCCGCCGCGACCCCGCCCCTCCTCGTCTCCGACCCCAGCACAACCACAGCGCCGGCATCTTCGGCGTCTGGACGCCCGTCGACCGTTCGACCCCGGCACGGAAAGTCCTGGAGGATCGGCTGGAGTTCGTGCAGAGGCACCACCGGGAACAGGTCGACCAGCGCTCCTGGTACGGCTTCTGGGACTACGGCGACATCATGCACAGCTACGACCGGGACCGGCACGTCTGGAAGTACGACGTCGGCGGCTACGCGTGGGACAACTCGCCGGGTGATGGAGCTGCCCGACCCGGCAGCCACCGAGCCCCGGGCGGTCGGCGTGGACGACTTCGCACTGCGGCGTGGCCACGTCTACGGCACCATGGTGATCGACTCCGAGACCCACCAAGTCCTCGACCTGCTACCTGAACGTGACGCAGCCACCCTCGCCCCATGGCTCGCGGCCCACCCCGGAATCGAGGTCGTCTGCCGCGACCGCGCTGGCGCCTACGCCGAAGCAGCCGCCACCGCCGCACCCCAGGCTCTGCAGGTCGCCGACCGCTTCCACCTCTGGCAGAACATCACCACAGCGGTCGAGAAGACCGTGGCCGCTCACCGCTCCTGCCTGCGCGAACTCCCGCCGGCTGCCCCCGAGCCAGAGCCCGAGCGGGAGACGCCGGCCGAGGCGGCCCCCACCCAGGACGATCAGGGCGAGGATCCGACGGGCAAGTTCGCCGAACGGGCCCGCCGTCCACCATGCCCTCGTCCACGACCTCCTCGCCCAGGGCATGGGCATTCGTCAAACCCGGAACGGTTCAGTGCGTGCCGCCCCTCCTTCTGCGTCTCCCGGGGATCAGCCGTCGGCGCGGGTCGTCACGCGCCTCAGCCGTACGGCCATGTACTCGCGACCGGGGAGGCTCACCCTGACCCGTCCCTCCGCCACGCCCGGCTGAGTCTGGACGGTCATGTTCCAGGTGTCGATGACATCGACGTTCCACTGCGAGTCCTGCGGGAGCTGGATCCAGCGGAAGGTGGAGCAGCCGAGGCCGAGGTAGATGATGCGGTGGTCCTCGTCGCCGCCGCACGCGACGTCCCAGGGGGCGGAGGGCAGGGCCTCGATCCGGCCGCTGGGCACCTCGGCGGTGATGCGGGCCAGGAAGCCGATGCGCTCGGCCGATTCGCCGCGCAGCACCCCGCCCTTCGCCCACCAGAGGACTTCGTCCTTGTCGTCGTACGTCTCGCCGTGGTTGACGTAGCCACCGCGCACGGCGCCCTCCCAGCACCGGCGCACGAGTTCGCGCGCGCTCAGGTTGCCCCAGATCGCGTCGATGTCGCCTTCGTAGCCGCACTCGTCGATGACGACCGGCTTGCCGTACCTCTCCCGCCACTGGGTGGTGTTCTCCGCGGTGCGGTAGACGTCGACCCTCTGGATGCTGCAGTGCGTGATCCAGGGACGGGTGTGGTCGTAGAACTCCACCCCGTTGTGGATGGAGGTGAGGTGACCGACGTGGTCCTCCCGGCCGATGATCTCCGCGATCCGCTCCCAGTCGTCCTCCGTCTTGTGAGGCAGGAAGTCGTACTCGTTGGCCAGGGCCCACCACACGTTCCGGTGGGCCGCCAGACGTCGCACCACGTACTGCACGAGGAGGTCGTCCGCCCAGGCCGGCATCGTGGAGAAGCCCCACCGGTCGTAGGAGTGGAAGAGGATCAGATCCGCCTGCACTCCGATGTGCTGGAGCTGCTCGATGCGCCGCTCCAGGTGCTGGAAGAACGCGGGGTCGAACCGGCTGAAGTCGAACGTTCCGCCGGGGTCCCGCACGTACGGGAACAGTGACGGCTCATTGGAGTTGAAGAAGTACGACTTGGGGAACAGGCACATCCGGATCTTGGTGAACGGTGCGTCGGCCAGTGTGCGCAGCGTGGCTTCCTGCAGTTCCGGCGTCTGGTGGGTCCAGGCGTACGCCGTCGTACCGAGCGGGAGGTACGGGGTCCCGTCCTGGTAGGCGAAGTGATACGTGTCTTCCACGAGAACGTTGCCCCGGTTGTCCGCCGACGGGGCGAGAACCTCCACCGACCCGGTCAGCCCGTCCAGGGAGCGGGCGTTGGACCGGGTCTCGAACGTCCACGTGCCGGTGCCGGAAGGCTGGAACCGGATGCGGTAGGTTCCCCCGCCGTCGTAGAAACCACCGACCCGTACCTCCTCCGCGCCCGGACGCCGGAACACCGCGTCCAGCTCCACCTCGGCGAAGGGGTTGCCGTGGCTGGGTCCTTCCACCACCACCTCGGCGATTCCCCATCGCTCCGCGCCGGACACGCCGGTCACCTTCGCCGACGCCCGGGGGACGTCGGAGGTCTCGTAGTCCGCGCCGGGCCCGCGCGGGGCCTGCTGGGGAACGCGCACCGGCGGGCTCGAAGGCAGCGCTGCGAGGTCCCGCCACAACTCCTCCAGGGAGGCGGGGGCCTCCCCCAGAGGAGTGTTGAAGGTCAGCATCTTCCCCAGGGGGACGAACGGGAAGATCGTGAAGTCAGGCGTTTCGAGGATGCCCGGAATGTGACGCTGCAGAACTGCTGCGGCGTCCTCCGCGGCCAGCAGATCGGCCAGTGAGGTGTCGGGGCCGAAAGGCATCGCTTTCTCCTGTCAATGTGTATTGCGTTTGCGAGTGGGGGGAACGAACAGGGAGCGTCGGCCGGTCGGCAGGCAATGTCTGCGTCGCCACCTCGGAACCGGTGGCCGGGGCTGGCTGTGCAGGCGTCTGCGCGCCGGTCAGCCGCTCAGAAGATCTCGTGCCACCTCGACGTCCGTGATCAGTACGTTGATCCATCCGCCCCGCGCCGCGCCCTGGATCGCCGTCGCCTTGTCCCTGCCGCCGGCCACTCCGATACGGCGTTCCACCGTACGCAGCAGATCGGGCTCGATGCCGATGAGGCGGTCGTTGAAGGGTGCGTCGACGGGACTTCCGTCGGCGTCGAAGTACCGGGCGCAGACGTCGCCCACCGCGCCGAGTTCCTCGAGCTGCCGCTGGTCCTCGGCGGTGATGGCGTTGCCCGAGCGGCGCAGCAACGGTGAGGGGTCGAGGCCGCCGATGCCCAGGAGAGTCAGGGTGAGACGGGACCACGCCTGGATGACCTCGGCCATCGCCGGCTCCCGCGACAGCAGGTCGCGCAGTTCCCGGCTGCCGACCAGGGCCGCGGAAGGGGCGAACACCGGGCGCGCTCCCGTGAGCTCCGCGAGCCGGCTGGTCAGGCGGGTGGCGTGCAGCTGTACCTCCGGGCTCCCTGAGCCGCCGACCAACTGCACGACTTCGTGCGCCACGGACGACGTCTTGGCCCGCATGACCTTGACCGATTCGAGCAGCGTCGCGCTCCAGGAGGAGACACCGATGACGTCCCCTCCCTTGAGGGTGGCGTCGAGGTAGGTGGCGGTCGCCGCGGCGAGTGCGGGGATGACGTCGATGCCCGCGCCCTCCACCTCGACCACGACGGCGTCCCGCAGGCCGTACCGCTCTACGAGGGCTTCCTCGAGTTCGGCGTGGACGCCCTCGGGGGAGACGACCACCGTGCGGATCACTCCGCGGTCGACCGCTTCCTTCAGCAGACGGGACACCCGAGGCTGGGACATGCTGAGATGTGCCGCTATCTCGGGCTGGCGTGCCCCGCGTTCGTGATACATGCGGGCCACCTTGACCAGCAACCGCATATGGTCAGGGCTGGGAGTGGACGTCGCTGCCGCCACCGTGTCTCCATCCTTGTTGCTTCCGGCTTCCACCGGGCGATGTGTCCGCGTGGTGGAACACCGTATCGCCGGGACCGGTCGGTCCCTGGCCACGGGTCATGCGTGCCCCCGGTCTCCTGACGTGCTGGGTCCTTCGGGTGAGCCGAGGTCGCGGGCGGCGCCGAGCCGCTGGTGCCAGCGCGCGACCGTGCTGCTCCGCCGCGCGTCGTCCCAGCCGGGGGTGAAGGCCTGAAGGTCGCTGTCGGCGCGCTCCTCCAGTTCGTCGGCCGTCCACAGGCCGAGCCCGAGTCCCGCCAGGTGCGCGGCTCCCGCGGCGGACAGCTCGTGGTGCCGGGTGCGGGCCACACAGACGTCGGAGACGTCGGCCTGGAACTGCATGAGTGTGTCACTGCGGCTCAGGCCGCCGTCGGCGACGACCTGCCGCAGACCGGGCAGGGCGGCGAGGACGTCGCCCACCTGGAACGCCACCGATTCCAGCGCGGCGCGAGCCAGTTGGGCGCGTCCGCTGCCCAGGGTGAACCCGGCGAGGACGGGCACGGCCCGGGCATCCCACCAGGGCGCTCCGATCCCGCCGAAGGCCGGCACCAGCGTCACGTCACCCGCGTCCGTGCCGGCCGCGAGCCCGATGAGCTCTTCCGGCTCGGCGCCGAGCAGCTCTGCCAGCCAGGTGAGGGTGCGTCCGGCGGAACGGATGTTGGCCTCATGGGCGTAGACCGGCCGGTCGGTGGACCAGGCGATCGTGCTGCAGACGTGTTCGGCCGGTTCGGGCGTGTCCGCGACGGTCATGACGGAGGAGCCGGTGCCGTAGGTGACTTTCACCGTTCCCGGCCGCCAGCCGGCATGGGCGAACAGTGCGGCGTGCGAGTCACCCATCACTGCCAGCACCGGGGTGCCGTCGACCAGTGGCTCCAGGCCCTTCAGCGTCCCGAACGGCCCGGTGGAGGGGACGACCCGGCCGAGTGCCGCCCGTGGGACGTCGAACAGGTCGAGCAGTTCGTCGTCCCAGTCGCCTGTGGCGAGAGCGAGCAGCTGAGTACGGGAGGCGTTGCCGGCCTCGGTGACCTGCTCTCCGGTGAGCGCGCGCAGGAGGTACGCGTCCACGGTGCCCAGGCGCAGGGCGCCGACCCTGCCGCGCGTACGGGAGGGGTCGTGCCGGTCGAGGAGGGCGGCCATCTTCAGGGCGGAGAACATGGGGTCGAGCGGGAGGCCCGTACGACGACGGATCTCCCGGTCAGCCCCCGTTCCGGTGATGCGGGCCGCACGTTCCGTGCCGCGCTGGTCCTGCCAGCTGACCAGAGGTGCGACGGGCCGCCCGGTCACCTCGTCCCACAGGACGACCGATTCGCGCTGGGTGCTCAGGGCCACACCGGCCACGGTGCGCGGATCGGTGTCCTTCATACAGTCGGCGACGGCGGTGCGCACACTGTCGAGCAGCGCCAGCGCGTCCTGCTCCACCAGGCCGGGGCCCGGATGGAACTGGCGCAGGGGTGCGTCGGCCCGGGAGACGACGTCACCTGCGGCGTCCAGGAGCAGCGCCTTGGTGGAGCTGGTGCCCTGGTCGATGGCGAGAACGTGCGGTTTCATCACACCCGTCCCAGGACCTCGCGTGCGGCGCCGGCGATGCCGTCGGCGGTCAGGCCGAAGTGGTCGAGCAGGAAGGACGCGCTGCCGGTCGGGGCGAAAGCGGGCACGCCCAGCATGCGCAGCGCGACGGGGTGGTTCTCGGCGACGACCTTGGCCACAGCCGCCCCCAGACCGCCGGAGAGCAGTCCCTCCTCCGCGGTGACGATGGCCCCGGTCTCCCTGGCGGCGGCCACGACGGCAGCCGTGTCGAGCGGCTCGACGAAGGTCATGTTGAGCACGCGAGCGGAGATGCCCTCCCGGCCGAGCAGGCCGGCGGCGTCCAGCGCGCGGGAGACCATCGTGCCGACCGCGATCAGGGTGACGTCGGTGCCCTCGGCGAGACGTACGGCCCGGCCGGCTTCGAACGGCGCGTCGTCGGGAGTGACGGCGGGCACCTTGAACCGGGGCACGCGGATGTAGGTCGGCTTGCCTGACGCGGCGGCCCAGCGCACCGCGCTGCGGGTCTGCGCCGGATCCGCCGGCACGATGATCTCCAGACCCGGCACGGCGCGCATCCAGGACAGGTCCTCGATGGAGTGGTGGGTGGGGCCCAGCTCCCCGTAGGCCATGCCGGGACTCTGGCCGCACAGGACGACATGCCGGTAGCTGTAGGCGACGTCGGCCTTGATCTGTTCCAGGGCGCGTCCGGTGAGGAACGGCGCGGCGGCGGACGTGAAAGGGATGAAGCCGGCGTTGGCGAGACCGGCCGCCACACCGACCATGTCCTGCTCCGCGATGCCGACGTTGATCAGCCGGTCGGGGAACTCCTCGCGGAACTTCACCAGGTTGCTGGACCCCACCGAGTCGTTGCACACGGCCACGATCCGCTGGTCGGCGCGGGCCAGCGCGGCCAGCTCGTCGGCGAAGTCCACCCGGCAGTCGAACGTGGGAGCCTGTACAGCTGTGGTGCTCATCGGCTCAGCTCCTCGAGTGCGAGACGTACCTGTTCATCGGTGGGCACCTTGTGGTGCCACTCGACGCGGTCCTCTATGAAGGACACGCCCTTGCCCTTGACGGTATTGGCGATTACCGCGACAGGACGTCCCGTGGTCGACGGCCCGTACGCCTCCTTGATCGCCCGGTGGTCGTGTCCGTCGATGACACGGACCTCCCAGCCGAAGCTCGCCCACTTCGCGTCCAGTGGCTCCAGGGACTTGGTGTCCTCCGTGCGGGCGCCCTGCTGGAGCCGGTTGCGGTCCACGACGGCCGTCAGGTTGGTCAGACCGTTGTGGGCGGCCGTCATGGCGGCCTCCCAGTTACTGCCTTCCTGTATCTCTCCGTCACCGAGCACGACGATGGTCCGCCAGGTCTCACCGCGCAGTTTCGCTCCCAGCGCGCAACCGGTGGCCACGGGGAAGCCGTGGCCGAGCGGGCCGGTGTTGGTCTCCACACCCGGCACCTTGAGCCGGGCGGGGTGGCCGTTGAGCGGCGACAGGGGGGCCATGAACTCGCTCAGCCGGGACCGCGGGAAGAACCCGCAGGAGGCCAGCGTCGAGTACAGGGCCGCGGCGCAGTGCCCCTTGCTGAGGACGAACCGGTCGCGCTGGGGATGGCCCGGATCGCCGGGGTGCAGGCGCAAGGTCCCCCACAGGGCCGTGACCAGCAGGTCGGTGACGGACAGGTCACCGCCCACATGGCCCATGCCGGCCGACTGGATGGTGGTGAGGATGTCACGGCGGATGCGGGTCGAGATCTCGGCCAGCTCCGCGGCGGCCTCGGCGGGTGATGCCGCGCGCAGCCACGCGCTGCGCTGGTGGTAGACCCGGGCAGCGGCCTCATCGGCTCGCAGCGGCACGGTGGTCTCCAGGATGGTGGTCACTCGGATTCACTTTCTGCGAGGGCGCGGAACAGCGCCCGCTTCGCGAGGCGTTGCGCCCCGAGGGCGTCCTGCGCCGACTGGGCCGCGGCCAGCTCCTCGCGGTCGAGGTAGGCCAGCGCCCGGTGGAAGGCGCGCATGGTGCGGATGCCGGTGCGGGCCGCCTCGACCGGATCCTCGCGGAAGGGGAACTGGTCGAGCTGCCAGACCCCCTGCCAGCCGGCGTCCTGCAGGGCGAAGAAGAACTCGAAGGTCTCCAGCAGGTGCACCGAGCCGACGACCATGTCGTCGTCCCAGCCGCGGAAGTTGTCGTTGACGTCGATCGCGAACAGCTTGTCGCGAGCGATCGCCAACCGGGCGGCCTCGGCGGGAGTCTCGCCGCCGTACAGGGAGTGGCCGAAGTCCAGCAGGACACCGACGTTCTCCACGCCCATGTCCTGAATCGCGAGCAGGGTGCGCGCCACGGACGAGAACACCATCCGGTTGCGCGGCTCACGCGGCTTGTACTCGATCGCGAACTTCAGATCGGGGAAGGACTGCGCCAGCTCCCGCAGCGCGTCCACCGACTTCGTCCACAGGTCGGTGTAGTCGGCCTGGAAGGGGTAATCGTAGCCGTCCTGCCCGGGCCAGATCTTGACGTACTCGACGCCGAGCTCGCGGCCGACCTCGGCCGAAGCCGCGACCAGGTCGATGGCCTGCCGACGCACCGCGGGATCGGGGTTGGTGAAGCCGCCCTTGGCGAACTTGCCAGTGTAGAACTCCGGCGTCACGGCGATGGCCCGCAGGTTCTGCTCGGCCAGCGCGTCACGCACCTCGGCGGTGCTGATGCCGCGGGGCGGGAACGGCCAGTTCAGGTCCAGGACCGACAGGTCACCCACTTCGCCGGCCAGTTTGATGGCGTCCAGGACGGTGCGCGGCTCGCCGTAGCCGTCCGTAGCGTAACGGTCGACGTAGGTCGCGAAGTGCCAGACCCCGGCCCCGAAGACCGGCTCCCCCTCCGAGGAATTCTGAATGTCTATGCGAGGCTGAGTGGACATGCAGCCAAATTATGAACAGAAGCAAGCCGTGTCAACCCCTGACGTGCGAAGACGAGCATCCCCAGGGCGTTCGTGGATCATTGCCCGCGCCACCACGACGGCCGCGCTCGCTGTCGGCGACTTCACCCTGAGGGTGTGCGGCCCCGGTCGGCCGCCGCCACCTGCCGGCCCCTTGAGACGTGTGGTCCGACGGAGTCGAGCGCAGGGCCCGGATTTCCGCGTGGTCTCCTGTCCCACCAGCTGTGGCTCGGCAGTGTCGGTGTGAGGGCTCAGGACTTCCTTGACGGTTTGCCGTAAGCAGATCCTTGACGGTCCTTCTGGGTGTCCATGCCTTGACGTAGAGCCTGGTGATCGGCCCGGGGTTCTTGCGGGGCCCTGACGGTGAGTTCGTCCTCACCGCGCAGGATCCGGTAGTCGGTGTCCTCGATGACGACGGTGACGATCTTTCCCGCATGTCGCGGGCCGAGCTTGATGAACTGGCCGTTGATCTGGGACCGTCCGCTGGCGTGTACCTTGCGCTGGGCCCGGATGGCACCAGCAGGCAGGGGCGGAGGCGGCAGCGGGGACGTCGCCGTCCGTGCCCCGTCGATCTCCCCCAGACGGTCGGCCGGAACGGGGCGGGGCCACGTTCCCATCAGCGCGTTGTCGGCGATGGCGTGCATGAGGTGTCCGTCGAGACGGAGGGTGATCGTGCGGCCGGCGAGGGCGAATCCCACCTGGTAGCGGCCGTCGGCCAGGCAGACGATCCCGTAGTGATGGATCTTGCGGTCGACCTCGACGGGATTCACCGGCGGCGAGGATGGCCGTGCCGCTGCGGGCCCTGGGCAGGACCGTCGCAGGCGCCGGGAGCGATCCAGCAGGCCGGGCATGCCCTCCTGCCCGAACCGCCGCCGCCACTTGGGCAACTTCTGACGCGAAGTGCCGTACCGGGCCGCGACCTCACCGATCGGGGACCCACCGAGCACCTCGCGGACAGCCCGGTAGCGGTACTTGGGCAACTGCTGAACATCCACGTCACCCGAGATGGCAGACGTTCAGCCGAACGTGTCACCCATGGCCAGAGCACAAACGGTCAAGCATCTCCTGAGACCTCACATCGAGAGGCAGCCGCCTCCTACCGCGAGACCAACGTCCTGGCCCCTCCAAACAGCGTCGCCGACATCAGCAACACGCTCACCGCCAAGAGCGTCGTCGTCCGCTTGGAGTCCGTCGCGGCCTGACCGTGCAGCCTCGTACTCCGGCATCCCGACCACCGCGGTGGTGGACGCCGCTCGTCGCTCCGCGCGGGTACCATCCGGCCCCGGACGGGCAGAGCAGACCCCGGAAGAGATCCGGACCAGAATCGTGGGCGTGCCGACGAAACCCGCCGCCGTCAGCGGCCGCACGGGGCACGCACCGCCGACCTGGCCCTCAGCGCGCAGCGGGAGGCTGTTCTGCACCCCGTACGCGAGGTGTGTGCATCGCTGCCCCATGGCGTTCCTCGTCCGGAGTCGACACGCACACTGCGCCGTCTGGGGTTCGTCAGGACCGAGCGGGGCCGCGCCCGGTCCGCCGTCGCCACCGAGGGCGCTCATCGCGGCGGGCCGGGCAACGGGGTCATGCCGCTGGAAGGCCGGCCTCACGGACGCCACCCCGCGGCTGTGCGGCAGCGGGCGGGCGACGGTCGGTGCCGTCCCTCCCGGCCCGCTGCCCGGATCAGGCCTCCCAACCGGAGAAGCAGACGTACACCCGCGGCTCGCCGCCGGGGTCGGGAATGGGGTCCGCGGCGGACTTTCGCGTTCCCTCTCCCACCACGGCACCTGTGCGGGGGTCGATCACCCGGTAGCTGCGGGGAATGGTCTCCGTCTGTGTCTCCGCCTTCCCGTTCACCTCCAGGTCCCCGCCGTGCTCTCCGTAGCTGATGTAGAGGACGCCGGGGTTGAGCAGGCCCTGCGGGGCGCAGGTGCGGTGCCAGTCCGGCTTGAGGCCGATCAGCGGCAGATCCTGGAGTATCTGCCCGAGCAGGCCCACGTATGTGGATCCCTCGAAGTCCAGGGCCTCCCGCCATCCCGCGCCCGGTGCCAGGAAAAATTCTTCGTGTTCGCCCTCGTTCGGGTGCAGTCGCCACTGCCACAGGCTGCCGGCTCCGTACACGACGCCCATGATGCCCCCCTACGCAGAAGTTCGACCATGCTTCGTGGCCCTGCCCCCAGCCCGCTGCCTTGCCTGTGCGGCCGGAGTGCTCATAGGTCGGCTCGCCGTTGGTGACCGCCTTGGCCGGCTCGTTGCGCCACATGTCGGTGACCCGCTCCGGAATGTGCTCGCCGGGATGGCCTGTCTGGCACCACTGGAAGTCGAGCCAGGGCGCATCCTGGTGGGCGCGGACCGCTCCCTCCACGCCTCGAACGCGACGTCCGCGCCTGGCTCGCCGACTGGAACGCGATGCTCGGGACTACAGGTCGATGTTGACGAACAGCCGCAGCTGCGAGCGGACCGTGGCGGCCAGGCTGAAGCCGAATTCCGAGAGCAGCCACTGTGTGTGTGCGCCTTCGTGCAGGGCTGTGATGAGGCGTGCGGCTTCGCGCGTCGGCATCGGCCCGCGGAAGAAGCCGCGGCGATCAAGGTCGTCCAGTGCCTGGGTGACAAGTTCCTGCATTTCGGCATGCCACTTTTGGAAGTAGCCGTGGGCTGGGTGCGTGGGGCTGATGGCCTCCGCTGTGAGGGTCGTCAGGAGGCGGACGCTGTCCGGCTGCCGCTCGTCGCGGTCGGCGATCGCCACGAGCCCTTGCATGAACGCTACGCCATCGCGGCTGTCGAGCCCGTAGAGGTAGCCGGCTCCCTTGATCCGGTCGTCGAGCAGAGCCTCGAGCAATGCGTTCTTGTCCGGGTAGTGATGCAGGAGCCCGGTATGCGAGATCTGTGCGCGGCCTGCCACATCGCGGAGCGAGGTCGCGTTGAACCCTCGCTCGGAGAAGGCCTCGGCTGCGGCAAGGAGAATCTGCGCGCGTCGGCGCTCGGACGCCTCTTCCTGGACGCCGCGGCGGCGTCGGACGGGCACATCTTCGGTCAAGGGCATCCCCAGCTCCTTTTTACAGACCACGTGTAAGGCATTGATCTTACAGGTGGTCGGTGCTTCTATGGCTGCGTCGACGAGGACGTCGAACGAAAGGCTTGGGTACATGGTGGCAAAGAAGCTGCAGACAGCAGAGGGCGTGGAGTTCCGCGATCTCAACCACAACGGCACGATGGAGCCGTACGAGGATCCGCGGCTCGATGCGGCTGCCCGCGCCGCGGACCTCACCGGGCGGATGACGGTCGAGGAGAAAGCCGGGCTTCTCTTCCAGGCTCCCGTCCCGGCAGGCTCCGAGGGCGATCTGGTCACCGGGCAGACTCCGGCCGGCGACGTCGACACGGCCGCCTTCATCGTCGACCGCCACATCAATCACCTGTACACCTTCGATTTCGCGAGCCCGGAGATCGGAGCGGCCTGGAACAACCGCCTCCAGGATGTGGCGGCTTCGACTCGTCTGGGCATTCCGGTGACGGTGTCGACCGATCCGCGCAACTCGTTCGGCTCGAACCCCGGTGCGGGTATGCGGTCACGCGGTTTCTCGATGTGGCCGGAAACGCTGGGGCTGGCGGCTCTGCGAGACGAAGAGACGGTTCGCTGCTACGCGGACATCGCCAGGCAGGAGTACGTGGCAACGGGCATCCGTGCGGCGCTCCACCCGCAGGTCGACCTGCCAACCCACCCACGCTGGGCGCGCCAGTACAACACCCTGGGCACAGACCCGGAGCTGGCATCGCGCCTGGTCGCCGCCTACCTGGAGGGGTTCCAGCGCTCGGCAGCGCTGGGACCTGACAGCGTCGCGTGCACGACCAAGCATTTCCCCGGCGGGGGCGCCCAGAAGGACGGCGAAGATCCGCACTTCGTCTACGGTCGCGAGCAGGTCTACCCGGGCGGACGATTCGAGGACCACCTCGCACCGTTCCGTGCAGCCATCGCCGCCGGCACGAGCGGCATCATGCCGTACTACGGCATGCCGGTCGGCCTGACTCGGCACGGCAAACCGGTGCCGGAAGTCGGCTTCGCCTTCAACGAGGTCATCCTCCGCGACCTGCTGCGCCACGAACTCGGCTTCGAGGGAGTCGTACTCACGGACTTCACCGTGGTCACCGACGGCATCATGTTCGGCCGCCAGTCCATCGGCCGGGCCTGGGGTGTCGAGCACCTCTCGTACCGTGACCGCGTCAAGCGCCTGCTGGATGCCGGAGTGGACCAGATCGGCGGCGAGCACTGCACCGAACTGCTTGTGGAACTGGTCCAGGAGGGGCAGGTCTCGCAAGCCCGGCTGGACGAGTCGGTGCTGCGGCTTTTGAAGGTGAAGTTCGAGCTGGGCCTGTTCGACGACCCGTACGTCGACGTCGATGCCGCCGCCCGCATCGTGGGGCGGGAAGAGTTCCTGCGGGCGGGGCTGAGGGCACAGTCCAGATCCGTGACCGTTCTCACCAACCGGGCGGACACGGCTGAATCCGCGCCGGTCCTGCCTCTTCGCCAGAGTCCTGGCCAGAAGGTCTACATCGAGGGCATGGACGAGAGCGCTCTGCGCAGCCGCGGCCTCGTCCGCGCTCGATCCCCGCAGGACGCGGACTTCGCCCTGATACGCCTGAGCGCGCCGTACACCCCGCGCGATGACTACGCGCTCGAGGCGTTCTTCCACGCGGGCACGCTCACCTTCGACAAGGAGCTGCAGGAGCACGTCCTTGCCGTAGCGAGAACGCTGCCGACGATCGTGGACGTGTACCTCGACCGTCCGGCGATGCTCGAGGCGATCGCAGCCGAGGCCGCTGCGGTCACAGCGAACTGGGGCACCTCGGATGCCGCATGGCTCGACGCCGTCTTCGGCGACGTCGCCCCAGTCGGGACCCTCCCGATCGAGGTGCCGTGCAGCGAGGAAGCAGTCGAGGCAAGCCTGCCCGACGTCGGCGCAGCGACCGAGAACCCCTTGTTCAGGCTGGGGCACGGCATGCGCCTGGCCTGCGAGGAAACGCGATGAGCAGCGAACTCCGGCAGCCGCTCCTTCCCGGATTCAACCCCGACCCGAGTATCACCCGGGTCGGTGACGTCTACTACATGGTCACCTCGACGTTCGAGTACCTGCCCGGGATACCCGTATACCGCAGCTACGATCTCGCGAGCTGGGAGCACGTCGGCAACGTCATCACGCGTTCCGAGCAAGCGGACCTGCGTCACACACCGACTCCGGGAGGCGTCTGGGCTCCCACCATCCGCCACCGCGACGGTGTCTTCTACGTCATCGTCACACTGATGTTCGGCAGTCACGGCTGCATCCTGTACACGGCGGCAGACCCAGCCGGACCGTGGAGCGACGGAACGCCGGTTCCCGTGGTCGGGGGCATCGACCCGGACCTGGTCTGGGACGAGGACGGCGAGGCGCTGGTGACCTACGCCGTGATGGGAGAGGGAATCTTCCAGGTGGCCGTCGACCTGACGACGGGCCTCGCGCTCGAGGACCCGCGGCCCCTGTGGTCCGGAACCGGCCTCCACGCTCCCGAAGGCCCTCATATCCACCCTCACGATGGATGGTGGTATCTGATCATCGCCGAGGGCGGCACCGAACGAGGACACGCGGTGAGCGTCGCGCGCGGGACATCAGCACGCGGCCCGTTCGAGGGCTGCCCGTCAAACCCCGTCCTGAGCACCCGCAGCACGAACCACCCCATCCAGAACGTCGGGCACGCGGACATGGTCGAACGACCTGACGGATCGACGATCTGGACGGTGCTGGGCGTGCGGCCCGTGGGCTTCACCCGCTCCTTCTCTCCGCTGGGCAGGGAGACTTTCGCCGCCGAGGTGACATGGTCGGACGGCTGGCCGTCCGCACGGCTGCTGCCGCACGACCGCGCTCCGCTGGCCATGGGTGAGGCGTTCGGCTTCTCCGATCCCGATGCCCTGCGGGATCCGGGCTGGCTCTCCGACCGCCGGTTGCCCACGACCGTCGGCTCGCTCGACCCGGCCACCGGTGAACTCCTCGTCCGCGGCGAGGGGTCGGATCTCACCGATCTCGGCACCCCGCTGATCGCCCGCCGGCTCACAGCCCACGACTGCACCGTGGCCGTGTCGGTCGACGTCAGCGGAGGCGTCGGCGGGCTCGTCATCCGTCACTCGGAGAAACACTGGATCGCGATCGAGGCCAGCAGGCGCGGCGAAAGCACGCATCTGACCGCCCGCGCGTCCCTCGCCGGGCTCGAGCGGGTATGGGCGGCCACGATCGTCGGCGACAACCTCAGCCTCATTGCCCGGTTCAGCACGCCGCCCACCGGCCATGCCGGAAAGGGCGCACCTTCGGTCGGAGGCGATCGCATCGCGCTCTCGGCCGAAACGTCCGCAGGCCGCGTCGCGCTCGTCGAGCTCGACGGGCGGTACTGGAGCTTCGAGACCACCGAGTCGTTCACAGGCCGGGTCGCCGGCGTGTATGCCCGCGAGGGCGACGTACGCGTCCGCCGCTACGAAGCCATCCCGACTGCTCCCTGACCCCCGCGACCGCTTTCCCGACCCGGGCCAGTGCTCACCCCGGGCGCTGACGATCAGCATCACGTCCTTGGGGCCGGATCGTGTCCCGCGATGCGGTGTAGGGGATCAAGCGCATCGCGTTCCGGTACAACGCCCACGATGGTCTCCACGGAAACGGCAGTCGGCGAAGCATCCTGCTGAGACGGGCCGGACATCCCGCTCCGGCGGAGACGCCATCCCTGACCTGCGAACTCCGGCTTGATCCCCTGCACCACTTGGCGGAAACGCCATTGGCCGAGACCTCCGCCAGCCGCGTCGCGCTCGTCGAGCTCGACGGGCGGTACCGGAGCTTCGAGACCACCGAGTCGTTCACAGGCCGCGTCGCCGTCACGTATGCCCGCGAGGGCGACGTACGCGTCCGCCGCTACGAAGCCGCCCCGACTGCTCTCTGCCTGCCCCCGAACCAGCCCAGTGCTCACCCGAGCCAGTCAGCATCGAAGGGACAATGATGTCCGCATTCACCGAGCCGAACGTCGAATCCACAGCCACCGGCTCCGCCCAGACCTGGCCGCCCCTGCCGCGGGGGTTCCTGGTTCTCCTCGCCGTCGCCGTCGCGGCCGTCAACGGCACGCTCCTTGCCAGCGCCGTGCTCACCCTCTCGCTCAAGTCCGCCATGATCGGCGGCAGCAACGCCACGACCGTCCTGTCGCTCGTCGGCGCGGTGGGAGCGCTGTTCGCATTCCTCGGCTACCCCGTGATCGGCCGCCTGAGCGACCGCACCGTCGGCAAGGCCGGCAGGCGCCGCCCCTACCTCCTGGCAGGTGCAGTGCTCATCGCCGGCGGCGCGGTGCTCCAGGTCGCCGCATCCAACGTGCTCTCCCTTGCCGTCTCCTACGTCGTACTCACCCTCGGTACCGTCTGCGCCCTCGTCGCAGCCGCAGCCCTCATCCCCGACCAGGTGGCGCCCGAGCACCGAGGCACCCCATCGGCAATCATCGGCCTCGGCGCGCCACTGGGCGCGGTCCTCGGTCTGTTCCTCGCCCAGCTCGTGCAGCCGAACATCGCGGCCATGGTGCTGCTGCCGGCCGGCGTCGCGGTCGCCGCGACACTTGCCCTCGCACTGTTCATCTCCGACAAGCCGCTCGCGCGCAGCACGCGGCCTAAGTTCCGCTTCCGCGAGTTCATCGGCACCTTCTGGGTCAGCCCTCTCGCACATCCGAGCTTCGGGTGGGCCTGGGCGAGCCGTCTCCTGATCTTCTTCGGCGTAGCCGCCGTCAACGCATACCAGGCGTTCTACCTGATCATGGTGCAGCACGTGGACCCAGCCACCGTCGGCGCCTCGGTCTTCGTCGCCACGCTCGTCCTCACCGGCGTCTCGCTGGTGTTCGCGCCGCTGTTCAGCAAGATCTCCGACAAGGCCGGCCGCCGCAAGCCGTTCGTCATCGCCGCCGCCGTCATCTTCGCGATCGGCCTGACCCTGGTCGCCCTCGCGGACAGCTACAGGACGTTCCTCCTCGCGATCGCCGTCATGGGCCTTGGCCAAGGCGTGTACTTCGCAGTCGACTTCGCCCTCATCACCGAGGTGCTGCCCGACCCGGAGAACCCGGCGAAGGACCTCGGCATCATGAACCTCGCCAGCAACCTTCCGTCGTCCATCGTCCCGGCAATCGCACCCGCCGTACTGGCGATCGGAGCCTCCGCCGCGCACCCACAGAACTTCCAGGCGCTCTTCCTGGCAGGCGCCACAGCCGCCCTCCTCGGCGCCGCGGCAATTATTCCGATCAGCCGCATCAGATGACACACCGGAGCGCGCCCGACGCAAGCGTCCGGGCGTACTCGATGAGGCCGCGGACAGCCCCTCGCCCCGCATCACTGCTGCATCGTGCTGTCACCCCCCGACCGGTCGGTGCAGCCGGCCCGTCCGTACGTCACCGCGTATGGCGTCTACGAGACCGAGATCTACGGCAGCCGCGCCGGCGACCACGTCCTCGCCCCCGGCTGGACCTCGTACCACCATCGCCTGCGCTCAGCTTGTCCTACCTTCCAAGCGTGGGCCTGAGCTCAGTCACGGTGAGGAGGAGGTCGAGCGTGTCTGTGACGATGCCCCGTTTCCTGCCGACGATCTTCTTGGCGGCGTCGGTTCCCTGACTGGTCAGGGGCACATTGGTGGAAGTCTTCACGCTCTGGGGTCGATCACGGAAGCGGTCGGTTCAGGCTTGCGTCCTTCCTTCACGCGGGCCAGGCTGGTCAGGTCGTAGTTGAGCTGGGCGAGGATTCCCTCAGTAGCTGTTGTCGTTTCGATCTTGAGGTGTGTGCGTCGAACGGAAGTCTCGATCGGGTGATCGAAGCTGGCTGCGCGCATGAGTACAGGGCCTCTTGGTAGCTCGGGGTTGCGAAGCCAACCGAGATCCAGGAGACCCTGTTGCCGCAGTTGTACGTGTTCGCGCCGGTGGAGTTCAACTCGGCTGCACCAGAGTGTGGTTGTGCCGCTCACCGGTTCGGGAGCGCGGCCGATCATCCGGAACGTGTTCGGCGGTATCCCTCGGACATGACGGACTCGGAGTGGGCCCGGGTCCGGCCGCTGCTGCCGGTGCCGGCCTGGCTGCGCGGTCGGGGCGGCCGGCCGGAGGCGTACTGCCACAGGGCGATACTCGATGCGATCCGGTATCTCGTGGACAACGGCATCAAGTGGCGGGCCATGCCTGCGGACTTCCCACCCTGGGACCGGATGTATGCGTTCTTCCGCCGATGGCGTGATCACGGTCTGGTCAGGGAGTTCCACGACCGGCTGCGCGGACAGGTCCGCGAAACGCTGGGCCGCGACGCGGCGGCGACGGCCGGTGTGATCGACTCGCAGTCGGTCAAGGCGGACGCCGTCGTCGGGGCGGACAGCCGGGGCTTCGACGGCGGCAAACTCATCAACGGCCGCAAGCGGCACGTCGTGGTCGACACGCTCGGTCTGCTGCCGGGTGTGATGGTCACCGCCGCGGACACCGGCGACCGCACCGCCGCCCACGTGCTGCTCGGGCAGGTTGCTGATGTGCACCACCGGCTGGAACTGGTCTGGGCCGACGGCGGTTACACCGGCAGCCTCGTCGAACGCTGCCTGGCCGCGTTCGCGCTGGTCCTGGCGATCGTCAAACGCAGCGACGACATGCGCGGATTCGTGGTGCTGCCCAGACGGTGGATCGTCGAGCGGTTCTTCGCCCACCTGATGCGCACCCGCCGTCTGGTGCGCGACTTCGAACGCCGCACCACCAGCGCCGAAGCGATGGTCCACTGGCCGATGACCCTGCTCATGACGCGCCGCCTTGCCCGGCCGGCCCCTGGGCGAGAGTGAACCGGCCCGGCTGCCGCTCGGCCAGCCAACCCCGTGCAACCAGGCGTTCCGCCTTCGACCGCAGCGCCTCCACCTTGGCCGGCACCGCGTCCAGGCCGAACATCACGGCCAACTCCTGGCAGGTCAGCGGCCCTTGGTGGAGCCGATGCCGGTCCCCGAGGGCCTCAAGGATGCGTTGATAGTCCACCGACAGCACCGACCGGTCCAGCCCCTCACGCCATACCGGCACCTGTGACCTGGGCTTCGCGGCTCCCGTCGCTGACGACGTCTGCTCGGCCCGTCCACCGGAGGCCGACGCTGTCCGGCCGACCTGGTCGTGGTCCTGCCCGGTCTGCTCGGCCGGGTCCAGCACCTCGCCGACCCGCGCGCGGGCGATGGCCCACTCCTTCCACTCCCGCTCGGCCAGGGCCAGCTCGGCCTGGATCCGGTCGGCCTCCTCTCGCAGCTCGTCCACCCGACGCCGAGCAACGAGCTCGCGCTGTTCAAGCAGCCCCACGACCGACGGCACCCACGACCTCCACGGGAACGGCGACACGACAGGTCACCACTCCCACAGGGGCGCTAGCCTATGCCTGACCAGCGGAAACACAGTCCTCAAGCCCGGAAAGACAACAGCGTCTAAGTCTGTGCCACATGATCCACTGTCTCGCCAGGAGGGTGCCGTGCGGATGTTGCCAGCGTGGTTGAAGCGGGCCTGGGTCGACTGGGTTATCTGCGTCTTCATGGTCGTGACTGCCGCCAGTTGCCGGAGCCCTATCATGGTCGTCCTCTTTGCCGCGGTGGCGCTCGCGTCGGCAGCCTTCGGTGTCCGCAAGGCCTGGTGGCCTACTGAGCCGGACCGAAGAGTGTAACGATCCGTAAGCACCTCAGCGCAGTCACAGAAGTTGTGGCAGAACCCGAGAGCGGACAGCGTTTGTCGGGTGCTTCGGGAGGCAGCCAGTAGCGGCCCGGAACGGAAATGTTGATGAGTTTGTTTTGACGGCGCTCGTCAGGGTGCTGTCCGGCGAGTCGGGGCCGGGCAGTTGTGGAAGGCACTGGGTAGTCCCACGACGTTCAGGACCGGGTCTGTGCCTTGGGCGATTGCGAAGACAAAGTTCGCTCCGCTGGGCAGGGCCGTGAGCGCGCACTGGTCGCCGAAGGTGAGGGACGGATAGGGCTGCCAGGTGCAGGAGGCATGGTCGAGGGCTTGCGTGACCTGCTGGTAGGTGATGCCAGCGGGGAAGGTCAGGGTCTCACCGGGGGTGGAGGAAGGCAGTTCGATGACGTCCCGCCAAGCTTGGATGCAGATGAGGACGATCTTGCGGCAGCGGCAGACGCTGAGTTCGAGGTCGCCGTAGGCGAAGAGCCGGGGCCACTGCCGACGCCGGCTCATCGTCCCGACGTCCCATGGTTCACCGAAGGCGGTGGTCACCTCGTGCCAGTCGGCGCCGGTGACCACGGGGCCCCATTGGCCCGTCTGTGCTACTTCGGTCAGGATGTCAAGGACTGCCATGCAGGGATCATGACACTGGCCCGGGCTTGCGACCAGCGGGTTCTTGCTCAGCTGGGGCCAGGACGTCGATGTCGAAGTCGTAGTGGCCGGCGAACCCCACCGCTTCCGGGTGCAGCGGGACCGCCTCGCCCGGAGCGACGTGGCGGCGGACGACGGTCTTCGTGCGGTCGTAGACGATCGTCATCGGGACGCCACCGAAGTGGGCGAAGGCCCGGCGGTGGCAGTCGAAGAACGTCTGGAGGTCCTGGCTGGTGGTGAAGCAGCAGAACGGGTCGCGCGAGTACGACAGTGTCATGTGGAAGGAGTAGACCTTCGGGATGCCCATGTGGGCGAGGATCTTGCCCTCGTCGCCCCAGTCGACCTGGGCCTGGGCACCGGGGATGACCTCGAAGCGGCGGTGCATGCCGGCGAGTTCCGTCGGCGTGATGCCGAGTTCCTCGGCGATCCGGGGCCGGGCTTGCTGAACGTAGAGCTTGACCCTCTGGTAGTTGCCGGTGAAACCGTACTCCGCGGTCAGCCGCCCGTGGATCACCGCGGCCTTCATCAGGATCTCCGCCCGGAGCATCGAGTCGACCAGCGGCGCGAACTCGTCGATCACCCTGGCCCGTGACCTGCTGTTCGGCGACCGGCGCGGAGGCGCGGCGGGTCCGTCAGCTGCCAGGTACTTACTGACCGTCCGCCAGTTCAGGCCCGTCTCCTTGGCGACTTCGGTCAGGCTCATCGCTCCGGACTCGACCAGGCCACGAAAACGCCGTAGTTCCAGCCAGCGCTGCGGATCCAGGACCACGGCCACCCCATCTCTGCGACCTCGACCAACAGGCAGCAGAGTGCCGAACCCTGAACCTCAGCACATCAGGAACTCTGCACGTTCATCCGTACGCGGCCATGCGTGTTCACGTGTACGCCGACAGACGACGCAGAGCGGGCCGGGAAGCCCTCGAGGCTTCCCGGCCCGCCCGGCGAAGTGTGCCGGTGTCGGCTCAGGCGCTGGTTGCCGCCGTGTAGCGGGCGGTGACGTCTTCCCAGTCGACCAGGTCCCAGAGCTTGGTGACGTAGTCGGGGCGGACGTTCTTGTATTGCAGGTAGTAGGCGTGTTCCCAGGCGTCGAAGACCAGCAGCGGGGTGCTGCCCTGGCCGACGTTGCCGTGGTGGTCGTAGACCTGCTCCACGATCAGGCGCTTGCCGAGGGGCTCCCAGGCGAGCACGCCCCAGCCGGAGCCCTGGACGGACGCGGTCGCGACGGTGAGCTGCTTCTTGAACGCCTCGAAGCCGCCGAGGTGTTCGTCGATGGCGTCGGCGAGGGCGCCGTCGGGGCGGTCGCCGCCGTCCGGGGAGAGGTTCTGCCAGAAGATTGAGTGCAGGACGTGGCCGGAGAGGTTGAAGGCGTAGGTCTTCTCCAGCCCGACCAGTGAGGTCGGGGTGATCTGGTCCTTGTCGCGGATCTCGGCGATCTGCTCGAGGGTGTCGTTGGCGCCCTTGACGTAGGCGGCGTGGTGTTTGGCGTGGTGCAGTTCCAGGATCTGCCCGGTGATGGCCGGCTCCAGCGCGGCGTAGTCGTAGGGCAGGTCGGGAAGCGCGTAGGTGCCCATCAGGCACGTCCCCTTTCCGGGTGAGTGATCGTCGGGGGACAGCCTATGCCTCTATTGCGAATAGCTTGCAACAACGATAGAGATGCATCAGCATGATCTGTGGCGGGGTCGGCCCGTCAGTCTTCGGTGTCTGAGCGTCGTTCCGTCCGTCCGGCGTGTCCTTCCTGGAGAGTGATCGTCTTCTCACCCGGCGCCCGCCGGATCCGGCCGGCCCCGCTCGTTCACGCCGTCCTGCTCAGTGTCCGGCGGCCTGTGTATGGGAAGCACGTGTGCACCGGCGCCGCGGCCGGTCAGGGCGGCGTTCCGACGACCCACGGATCGCGTCGGGTGCTCCCGCAGGCAGTGCCGTCCGCGTCGACGGCGTAGTTCACTCGCCCCTGCGGCCAGCTGTCACGCAAAGTCACAGCTGACGCCCGGCGCGATCTGCACGGGCACCGGTCTCCGTGGACAGGCTCCCCACGGCCGACTGGTCGGCATGAGCGATGACGAGCAGCAGCGGCCGGCCCCGCGCCACGGCAAGGTCCTGGAGTTCCTCGCGCGGGCGGAGCGGAAGGTCTTCACCCGGCCCGCGCCGAAATCTGCCGATTCGCGTCCTCGCCCGGCAGGGCGGCCAGCTCGGCCACCTTCGCCGCACGGCGCTGCGTCAGCGTCGTGCGAGCCGGATCGAACTGCAGGCGCGGCTCACCCTCCTCGGCCCAGAACGCACTGCCGCTGCGGTAGCCGGTCTCAGTCTCCAGCAGGTGAGCCAGCCAGGTCCCCGAACAGCCGCGGCTGCCGCTGCAGCACCTCAAGCAGCCGGCCCTGCACACCCGGCTGGTCCACCATTGGCCGCCGCCGAGCCGCCAGCGCGTCCAGGCCGGTCTTCCCTGCCGATGCCAGCCCGTCACCACCGCGTACCGCCGGCCGACCGCGGCCGCTGCCCGGGCCGCCGCGGCGAACCGCACCTCGTCCTCCCTCTCGACTGCCCGTAGACCTTCCTGCCCGACCTCGGCTGGACCATCTCCTTGGTGAGGAGTTCCTTGTGTCTGCATGTCAGAGACGGCCGGGCTGTCTCGTCTCAGGCTGTGAAGACGGGTTCCGACAGGATCCCGCCTCGACGACAAGGTGCGGATCATGGGCGAGGAGAGCACACACCGGAAGGTCGCGCTGGTCACAGGGGCGAACAAGGGGATCGGTCGTGGCGTTGCCGAGCAGCTCGCCGCGCTGGGCATGACGGTCGTGATCGGGGCCAGAGACCCACTGCGCGGCGAGGAGGCCGCTGCGGCGGTGCGCGCGGCCGGCGGCGACGCGCACGCGGTCACCTTGGACGTCACCGACCGGGCCACCGTCCAAGAGGCCGCGAGGCAGGTCGAGGAGCGCTTCGGCCGGCTCGACGTACTGATCAACAACGCCGGCATCACCGGCTCCGGACGGGTGTCGCCCGAAGACGCCCGTGACCAGGTCCCCAGCTCCGTCGACCTGGACATGGTCCGGGCGGTGTTCGACACCAACGTCCTCGGGGTGATCGCGGTGACCAACGCCATGCTGCCGCTGTTGCGGCGGTCACCGGCGCCACGCGTCGTCAACGTGAGCAGTCACGCCGCGTCGCTGACTCTCACCAGCGATCCGGACGGCCCGTTCGCGGCACTGCTGCCGTCGGCCGCGTATGCGCCGTCCAAGACCGCCCTGACCGCTCTGACCGTGCAGTACGCCAAGGAGCTGCGGAAGGACGGCATCCTGGTCAACGCGGTCGCCCCCGGCTTCGTCGCCACGGACAGCAACAACCACACCGGGTTCCTCACGGCCGCGCAGGGTGCCACGGTCGTGGTGCGCCTGGCCACGCTCGGTGCGGACGGACCGACCGCCGGATTCTTCGGTGAGGAGGGCCCGCTGCCCTGGTGACGGCGGCCCTGGACGACTGCGTCGTACCGGCCCGGCGACATGGCTCGGCCCTGATGCCGGCCGGACGACAGGCAGTGGCAATCGACCGCCGGAGGTCACGGCTTCTCCAGACGGGAGCTCTGCGGTTCCTCATGGCAGCGTGGATTCAAGGAGGATCCGGCGTGACGAAGACCGAAGAGTTCCAGGAACTGCGGCCGCTGCTGTTCTCGATCGCCTACCGGATCCTGGGCAGTGTGAGCGAGGCGGAGGACGCGGTCCAGGAGACATGGCTGCGCTACCAGGCCACCTCCACCCGGCCCGGGTCGGCCAAGGCGTTCCTGTCGAGCGTGGTCACCCGCATCTCGATCGACGTGCTGCGCTCGGCCCGCGTCCGGCGGGAGGAGTACGTCGGGCCGTGGCTCCCCGAACCGCTGCTGACCGACCCGTACGAGGATCCGGCGCGGTCGGCGGAGCTGGCGGACTCGCTGTCGATGGCGGCTCTGCTCCTGCTGGAGCGGCTCACCCCGCTCGAGCGCGCGGTCTTCGTGCTGAGGGAGGTGTTCGCCTTCGGCTTCGCGGATATCGCGTCGGCCCTGGGACGGTCGGAGGCGGCGTGCCACCAGCTCGCGGTGCGGGCACGCCGGCACATGGAAGCGGGCCGGGTCCGGTTCGAGGCCGACCGGAAGGAACGCGAGAAACTCGCCGAACGGTTCTTCGACGCCTTCCGGGAAGGAGACGTCGACGGGCTGGCCGGGCTGCTGGCCGCCGATGTCCACATGATCGGGGACAGCGGCGGCAAGGCCCCGCAGTTCAAGCCCGTCGTCATTGGCGCCGAGAACGTGCTCCGGGCGCTCGCGACGTTCGCCCCGCTGGTGATCAGCAGCGGTGGCCTTGTGGAGCCGTGCCAGGTGAACGGCCAGCCGGGCTCGGTCTTCCGCGACCGGAACGGCCAGGTCCTCAGCACCTGGGCGCTCGACGTGCTCGACGGGCAGATCCAGACGATCCGCACGGTGAACAACCCCGACAAGCTCGGGCACGTCGGTCCTGTGGCGGACGCCTGGCAGGCCCTCCGCGAAGCGCACCGGGCACACCGGCCCACAGACTGACCGCAGAGCCGGCCGCGCTCCAGGGCCGGGATGCCGGGTCCCGGGCGCGAAGCAACGCAACGGAACAGCAGGGCGGAACCGCACGAGGCCGACCTCGTCCGCCCCGTGCGGGCCGGCCGCGACGGCCGGCACCAAGTGACCGACTTGGCGGTTCTGACCGCGATTCCGTGAATGATCTTGGGTCTGGTGTAATGCCAGGGTGATGTTGAGCGCCGGAGCCGGGGCGGCTCGGCGTGCGGGCGGAAGCGGGCAGAGAGATGGCGGCAGCAGACCCTCGGGTGTTGTGAGGGGGCTTGAGCGGGTGGGCTGGGAGCTGATGCCCCTGGAAGGCGTCGGGCCGCTGTGTTGCGGCATGGGTATCACTGAGGTCGCCGCAGTGCTCTCGGGCATGACCGAACTGCATCGGTTCCAGGCCGACCCATCGTTTCGGGAGATCCTGGGCCTGGAGTTCGGCACGGGGCTGGCGGAGCCTGCGGTCTACGCCTACTTCGTCGAAGGCCAGCTGTTCTGCGTCGCAGTCGACGCGGTCCGCGGACCCCAGGTGACGCTCTGGGGAAGAGAGTTGACCGGCTGTGTGCCAGCTGACCTTGAGCGGTTCCTCCTGCATGCTCATGACTGCGGGGTGATCGACGTGTCGTACGGTCCGCGGGGGAACCCGGGAACCAATGGGCTGGGCCTGGTCGTGCGAGTGCAGGAGGTCGCCGACGGCGTGGTGACCCGGCCGGTCATGGTGGGCCGGTCCCGGGCCGACCGGTGCACAGACGACTGGGAAGGTGCGATCCCGGAGTGCGAATGGGTGGGCCGTCAGTGGACCTACCCAGGCCATTCAGAACACTGGCCCCCACCTGGGCACACGCCGAACTGGCATGGTTGGCAGCCGCCTTTCCAGTCAAGTCGCTCTCTCGATGAAGCTCAGCTCGGAAGCCGTGAAGATCACGGCCGAGTGAGGATCCGGATCCGCAGAAGGCGGAACGAGGCCCGGCCGTACATGGCTCTCTCGATCGTTTTCACGCGATTGACGTGGCCTTCGACCCTGCGGAGCTCCATTCGTGGGTGAGTCCGGCGGTGATCGCTCCCGCTCTCCGTCAAACGCGCGGGGGAGCGCCAGAGCAGCTCCCGCATCCGGGACACGCCGAGCCGTTAGCTGTATCAACCCGGGTTCCCTTAGCTCACCGAGCCGCTCGCGGTCCACAGTGAGAGCGACCTGGCCGCCGTCATCGCGGGTGCTCACCACCGGCCAGCGGAGCGTCGTCTCCACCACCGTGCTGCTCGACCTCTCCGTCCCGGCCTTCGCGCTCCCGCTCGTTCCCCACTCGATTGAGGACCGGAGCAGGTGAGGCGACAAGCGCGGCCCTGGCCGAGGCCGATACGATCCCCATCCTCGCTCAGGGACGGGACAGACCTGCTTGCCAGGATTCCCCCCACCTCCAGGACGCTGAGCTGCGGCAGGACGTCGACTCTCCCGAACTCGCTCCCGCCAGTCAGGCGGTTTTCCGCGTGACTGGCCGGACCGCCAGGCGGTAGAACCCAACGCGTGACCGTCTTCTACTGCGCCAAGTGCGGGACTGCGCTCACCGGGGACCTGGTGGCTCTGCCCACAGTCCCGTACGTCGGCAACCCGGACGACGGCCGAGACAAGAAGACCGGGCGTGCCCGCTCCACCGTCCCGCGCGGGCACTACGCCATCGACCCCGACCCCTGGGGCGCGCCCTTCGTCCCTGCCGCAGCACCCCGTCAGCACGCCAGCGGCTCGGGCCGCGAGCTGCTGCGGCCCGACCCCTGGACGACCGTCTCCGCGGGCCAGCGCGACAGCGTCGCCATCCACCCCGACGACGTCCTGCCCCGCCTCGCCCCCTTCACGTGCGGGGACAACTGGACCGGATGCTGCGGCCCCACCGGTGCACATGGCCCCAACCTGGCCTGTGCCTGCGGCTCACGTCTGGCCGCCTGGGCCGCCGATTGCCTGGGTCCCAATGAACTCCACCTTGACCCCGTCCGCATCTACGCCTGGCACCAGGGCGAAGCCGCCGAGGACGCCCTTGAGGGCGAGGACCGGCCGTGATCATCTCAGGCAGGAAGTTCAAGCCCCCCGGTGACAGGTCAACGAAATGAGGAACGAAGAGCGAACCTGGGGATTTTCACTTCACGAAGCCTCATCAGCCCTGGTCACGCTGGCCGGCGTACTCTTCCGCCGGCCACGAGCCGCGGGGACCTCCGGCGGGGAACCGTTCGAGGACGGTGCGCTGCCGGGTAGGTGTGGGTGTGCTCACGGCTCGGGGTCCTCGGGTCCGGGGATGTCGCCGAACATGTCGTCGATCGCCTGGGTGACCTTCGGCCGGTGTCCGGGCCGGGTGGAGTTGAGGACGGCCCCGGTGAGGCCGACGAGGTCGATGTCCTCGAACAGTTCGGTGATGTCGGCGATCGTCTCGGGGCCCAGGACGGTACCGGTGTCCGGGCGTTCGCCGTCCAGGCAGCAGTTCATGGCGTCGGCCTGGTCGGCGAGCTGGTGGGCGCGGGCCGGGGTGAGGTCGATGCTGTGGCAGTGCTCCAGGCTCGTGCCGAGGACGCCGGTCGGGCTGATGTGGAGGCGGATGCTCGCGTCCCGGCCGGGCTCGACGGCGAGGCCGGTGAAAGCTTCGGCGAGGGCCTGAATCGCGGCGTTGCGGTCCGTGTCCGCCTGGGCGGTGTCCGTGGCGGCGTCGCCCTCCGGGGTGTCCGGCACCGGTGCCTCCGACACCGATCTCGAGGGTGGCGGCCTGGACCTGGAGGCCGCCGCCGGCGGTGTCCGGGAGGGTGAGGTGCCCGGTGACGCGCAGCAGGTCGCCGGGTCGGCACTGGGTGAGGACCGCGTTCACGGTCTCCGGGTCCCGGCTGGTGCACGGGATGGTCGCGTCGTCGACCAGCCGGTCGGTGGGGGAGCAGGTCAGCCGCCAGCAGGCGGTGCCGTCCTGCTCGCCGCAGACCGGTTCGGCGGACAGGTAGCCGTCGAGGGCGAGAGGTACGGCGTCCATCAGTCGTCCGCCTCCGCCGTCGTGGGGTGGGCGGTGGCGTACGCGTCCAGGACCTTCTTGGCCGGGTTGCCCCGGTCGACGACCTCGTAGCCGTTGGCCCGCGCCCAGGCCCGGATCGCGGCCAGCTGCTCCTTGCTGAGCTTGCCGCTCGGGGCCGGGACGGCGACGGCGGCCGCGGCGGCCGTGGTGGTGGGCTTGCCGGTCCTGGCCTGCCGCAGTTCCTCCCTGGCACGGGAGAGTTCGCGCTCCAGCCGGTCGACCCGGCCCTCGGCTTCGGCCACGGCGTGCTCGGCGTCGCGCCTGCCGGCGAGTTCGGCCAGGGCCGTACGGGCCCTGGCGGCGAGGGCCTGCACGCCCTTCGCGGTGTGCTGCTCGCCCCAGGCGAGCAGCGTCTCGATCCCCGTCCCGGGTGCCGGTTTCCGCAGGCCGGACGTCTCGGGCTCGGGGGAGGGCGCGCTTTCCGCGGTGTTGCCGTCCGTGCCCGGGGTGGGCTCGGCTTGTGCCTTCGTGACGGCGTCGGCGAGTTCGCTGGAGGACCGGGAGCTGGTGCTGCGGGTGCGTGTGCGGACGGCTTCCGGGCTCCCGAACCGGTCGCGGCTGATGGTGCCGGCGGTCGCCGCCGCGCGCGGCCGCATGGAACATCTCCGGTTGGCTGACCGTCCGTTCCGCTTCGTTGCGCCGGCGGTAAGTCTCTGTGCCGAACCCGGCCGGACGGCCGCCCTTGCCGCCTCGGTGCCGACGGTCGGCCCGCTGGTCCCCGGGCTCGGCGATGGATCAGGTGCATGCCGAGGACGAGCAGGAGCTGGCGCCCGGCCTGGTCGAACTGCTCCTGGAGACTGGGCTCGCGGAAGAGGTCGGCCAACTGCCCAGCCTCGGCGGCGAGGCCTCCGCGCTCGGCAAGGCAGTCGGCCATGGAGGCACGGTGGATGGCCCGGGCCCGCTCCAGCAGCGCGGCGTTCACCTTCCCGTCCAGGGTGCGGCCCAGCGCGGCGCACAACGCCTCGCAGCGGGCCACGACCGTCTCGACTTCCCGTCCAGGGTGCGGCCCCCCCGCGGCGCACAACGCCTCGCAGCGGGCCACGGCCGTCTCGACAGCCATCGGGGTCTGCGCGGGCCCGAGCGCGCGGACGAGGCCGCTGACGGCGAACACGGTGTCCGGTTCCATCACCTCCCGTACGGCGTCCAGCAGCTCGGCCCGTCCGCGGAGCGTCAGGGTCTTACCGCTGCCCAGCTCGGTGATGATCCGCACGAACCGGGCCCGCGCGGTCGGCGTGGCCAGCTGATGCCCGACCTGCTCCAGCAGTCCCACGGCGCCCTCGCGCGCCACCTCCTGGTTGCGCCGGCCGCGCCCCACCCACGTCACCCACGTCACCCCCGCACCCTGCCCTGGCCGCCGCGGACCTGCCCGCCTTCGACAGCCCGGCCGCTACGGAGTGCAGCTGCGCCGAGTGCTGGCACAGGCCGGCGA
>NZ_JBIAPF010000022.1:0-69673 GCF_042888135.1 Streptomyces sp. NPDC003247 | reverse complement strand
CCGATGGTGAGGAAGATCTTCTGCCAGAAGGCGTTCATCTTCTTCAGGATCCCGGCGTTGACCACCGCGTTGTCGAACGACAGCGAGATCTCCAGGACGGAAAGGATCGCCACGACACCGAAGGCGGTCCACCCCCCGTAGAAGACCGCCGCGACGAGGCCGAGCGCGGTGACCGCGAACGACCAGCCGAAGGTTTTCAGAAGCACTGGCTACCCAATCCTGTCGTCAGGTGCGGTCGGGGAGGAGGGCGATGCCGTCGTCGTCGGCGTGCAGGACGTCGCCGGGACGGAAGGTGACGCCGCCGAAGGTGACGGGGACGTCGACGGCCCCGGCGCCGTCCTTGGCGCTCTTGCGGGGGATGGTGCCGAGGGCCTTGATACCGAGCCGGAGACCGGAGAGGGCGACGCTGTCGCGGACGGCGCCGTGCAGGACGAGACCGGCCCAGCCGTTGTCCTGGGCCGCGCCCGCGATGAGGTCACCGACCAGGGCGGTGCGCAGGGAGCCGCCTCCGTCGACGACGAGGACGTGGCCGTCGCCCGGGGTACGCAGCAGGTCGCGCAGCAGGCCGTTGTCCTCGTGGCAGGAAACGGTGCGTACGGGACCGGCGAAGCCGCGGTGCGCGCCGAACTGGCGGAACTGCACGTCGCAGACGCGCAGGTCGGTGCCGTACCGGTCGACGAGGTCGGCGGTGGGGACGGGGGTGACTGTTTCGGGCATGGTGGACTCCTTCGCTGGGGGGGTGCCGCGTTCGCTGGGGGCTGCCGCGCCCGCTCCTCATCCGGCCGTCAGGGGGATGGGGGCGCGAGCGCGGCAGCCTGCTCGGGGGTGAGGGGGCGGGTGGCGTGTCCCCTCAGGAGGAGGTGGAGTCTGGCGGTCTCCTCCAGTTCCTCGATGGCGTCGGCGGCCTGTTCCAGGCTCGTGCCGGCGACGACGGGACCGTGGTTGGCGAGGAGGACGGCGTGGTGGCCGCGGGCCGTCCGCTCGGCGAGCGGTTCCAGGCTGCTGTCGCCGGGGGCGTGGTAGGGCAGCAGCGGGAGGGCGCCGACGCGCATGGCGTAGTAGGCGGTGAGGGGAGGGAGGGCGTCGGCCGGGTTCACGTCGGCGAGGCAGGAGACGGCGGCGGCGTGGGTGGAGTGCAGGTGCACGACCGCCTGGGCGCCCGGACGGGCCCGGTAGAAGGCGGCGTGCAGGAACGCCTCCTTGGTGGGCCGGGGGCCGTCGAGGTGACGGCCGTTGAGGTCGGTGCGGGACAGTTCGGCCTCCTCGACGGTGCCGAGGCTCGAACCGGTGGGGGTGAGCAGGAGGCTGCCGTCGGCGAGGCGGACGGACAGGTTGCCCGTGGAGCCGTGGGTGAGGCCGCGGGTGAACAGGGAGCGGGCGGTGCGCACGATCAGCGCACGGGCCGCCTGCTCGTCGGCGTAGGCGGTCACTCGGCCCCCTCCGTCGTGGTGGCGAGGGCGCGGGTGAACAGGTCGGGGGCGCCGAAGTTGCCGGACTTGAGCATCAGGGCGAGGTCGCCGTGGCGGGTGCCGGCGTGCGTCCAGGGCACACCGGGGTCGGCTTCGTCCCCGACGAGGACGGCACGGACGCCGAGGGCGGTGGTGACGGCGCCGGAGGTCTCGCCGCCGGCGACGAGGAGGCGGCGTACACCGCGGTCGGTGAGCCGGGCGGCGAGACCGCCGAGGAGTTCCTCGACCTGCGCCGCCGCTTCGGCCACCCCCAGCTGGGCCTGGACGGCGGCGAGTTCCTCGGGGGACGCGGAGGCGTAGATGAGGACGGGCCGGTCGGGGTCCTGGGCGTCGTACCAGGTGAGGGCTTCGCCGGTGACGTCGCGGCCGGCGGCGGCCGCCAGGACGTCCAGGTGGAGGGAGGGCAGACCGGCGGCGTAGAAGTGGGCGATCTGCTCCAGGGTGCGGGCCGAGCAGCTGCCGGCCAGGACGGCGGCACGTCCCTCCCGGGGCAGCGGCTCGGCCGGGGCGGGGCCCTGGGCGGGGTAGGCGTGTCCGATGCCTTCGGCGAGCCCGGCCGCGCCGGCGATCACCGGCAGTTCGAGGGCGGCGGCGCCCAGCACGGCGAGGTCGTCGTCGGTGAGGGCGTCGGCGATGACGTGCCGTACACCGGCCTGCTGGTGGGCGGTGAGGGCGTCGCGGACGGCGTCCACCCCGCGGCGCACGGTCGTCCAGTCGATGAGGGCGACCCGGTGGGGGGTCTGCGCGGACAGCAGGCGGATCAGGGCGGAGTCCGTCATGGGGTTGAGCGGGTGGTGGCGCAGCGGCGAGTCGGAGAGCAGCTGGTCGTGGACGAAGAGGTGGCCCTGGTAGACGGTGCGGCCGTTGGGCGGGGAGGCCGGGCAGTGCAGGGTGACGGTGGCGCCGGCGTCGTCCAGAAGTGCGTCGGTGACCGGGCCGATGTTGCCGTGGGGGGTGGAGTCGAAGGTGGAGCAGTACTTGAAGTAGATCTGTGCCGCGCCCTTGGTCCACAGCCAGCGCTGGGCGGCCCGGGAGTCCGCGACGGCCTCGTCGGCCGGGGTGGAGCGGGACTTCAGGGCGACGACGGCGGCGTCGCAGTCCGCCGGCAGCACGGTGGTGGCGTCCGGGGTGCCGAAGACCAGGGCGGTGCGCAGGCCGGCGCGCCGGAAGGCGGCGGCGACGTCGGTGCCGCCGGTGAAGTCGTCGGCTATGCAGCCGATGCGCAGGGTCATGGTCGGGGGTCTCTCCTCGGGCGTGCGGGCGGAGCGTGGGGGCCGGGGCGGGCGGTCGGGGGCCCGCCCCGGAGCGTTGGGTCAGTTCTGGCCGGCGCCGGCGGTGATGGCCTTGATGACGGCGGCGGTGAACTCGGTGGTGGAGGCGGAGCCGCCGAGGTCGCGGGTGGAGGTGCCGGTGGCGATCGCCTCGGCCACGCCCTTCTCGATGATCTTCGCGACCTGGGCCAGGGACTCGTCGCCGTGCTGCGCGGCGAGCCACTCGAACAGCATGGCGCCGGAGAGGATCATGGCGACCGGGTTGGCGATGTTCCGCCCGGCGATGTCGGGGGCGGAGCCGTGGGAGGCCTGGGCCATGGCGGTGGTGGCGGAGGCGTTGATGGACGGGGCGGTGCCCAGCGAGCCGGAGATCTCGCCGGCGAGGTCGGAGAGGATGTCGCCGAACATGTTCTCGGTGACGATGACGTCGAAGTCCTGGGCGCGGCGGACCAGGTGGACGGTCATGGCGTCGATGTGGAAGTCGTCGACGGCGACGTCCGGGTAGTCCTGGGCGACTTCCTGGCACACGGTGCGGAACAGGCCGGTGGTCAGCTTGAGCACGTTGGCCTTGTGGACGATCGTGAGCTTCTTGCGGCGCGAGCGGGCCAGGTCGAAGGCGACGCGGGCGACGCGTTCGGTGGCCTCGCGGGTGATGATGCCCAGCATGATCGCCGTGTCGGGGGTGGGCATGAACTCGCCGGTGCCGGCGAAGGTGTTGCGGTCGGCGTAGAAGCCCTCGGTGTTCTCGCGGACGATGACCAGGTCGGCGTTGTCGCAGACGGCCTGCGCGCCGGGGAAGCTCTTGGCGGGGCGGATGTTGGCGAAGAGCTGGAAGTGCTTGCGCAGGGTGCCCGAGGGGTTGAGGGCCGACTTGTGCGGCTCGGGGTAGCTGACGGAGTCGTGCGGGCCGAGGTACCAGCCGTCCAGGCCGGCCAGGGCGTCCGTGGTCTCCTCGGGCACCGGGGTGCCGTGGGACTCGATGGCGGCGGCGCCGAGGGGCAGCGTGACCCAGTCGACGGAGACGCCGGCGGCCTGCGCCGCGGCGGTGGCGATCTCGATGGAGGACGGGACGATCTCCGGGCCGATGCCGTCGCCCTCAAGGACGCCGAGGCGGTAGGTCTTGGTGCTCATGGTGCGGGTTCCTCTCAGAACGGGTGGGTCGTGGACCTGGGGGGAGTCGGGGGACAGGGGTCAGGCGAGGACGGACGCGGCGTCGGTGAGTGCGGTCCAGGAGCGGGCGGCGGCCTTGGGGCTGTCGCCGTCCTGGGTGTGTTCCAGGGTCAGCCAGCCGGTGAAACCACCCGCGTGCAGGGCCCGCAGCAGGGACGGCAGCCGGGGATCACCGACGGTCAGGGGGCCCCGCGTGGCCGGTGCCGCGAGTTGCAGGCAGCCGGTGACGCGGGCGTGCTCCGTGACGGCCCGCACCGTGTCGACGCCCTCGGCGTCCAGGTGGTGGGTGTCCAGCACCAGCCCCGCCGGAGCGTCGAGCGAGTCGATGACGGCGAGGGCCTCGTCGGGGGTGTGCCACAGCGAGGTGTTGGCCCGTGACTGCGGCTCCAGCAACAGCCGGCTGCCGTGCGTGGACGCCTCCTCGGCCAGCTGCTCCACGGCTCGTGCGGCCCAGATGCGCTGCATGTCCTCCAGGCCGGGCAGGAAGCTGCCGCGCGTCTGGCCGAGCGTGACCGGCACCCCCAGCTCGCCGGCGAGACGGGCCGCGCCCCGCAGACGGCACAGGGCGTGCCGTCGTACGTCCGGCGACGGGTCGGTCAGCGTCAGCCGGTCCTGGCCCGCGACCGGTCCGGTGCCGATGCCCAGGACCTTCAGGCCGGCGGCCTCGACGGTCCGTGCCAGGCCCTCGGCCGCGCGGGCGCCGGTCTCGCGGACCTGCACCTCCACCCCGTCGTAGCCCAGTTCGGCCAGGTGGCCGACGGCTTCGGCGAGCGGGGCGGCGAAGCCGAGCGGCACGGGTGCCGTGCAGTCGTCGCCGGAGACGGTGTAGGCCAGCGGCCAGGGCAGGCGCGCCGTCATGGCGCGACCGCCGCGGTCGTGGCCGTCCGCTCGTCGGCGGGGACGAGCAGGCCGCGCAGTTCTCGGGCGGCGGCTCCGGCACCGTCGAGCACGGGCAGGCCCAGCAGGGCGGCCAGCTCTTCGCGTGCCGGGGTCAGCGAGTACTGCGCCAGCAGCACCACGTCGGCGTCGGCGCCCCCGGCGGCTCGCAGGGCGTCGGCCAGGTGGCGGGCGGTCGCTTCGGCACTGCCGGCGACGGCCGCCTCCTCGCTCAGCGCGGTCACGATGTCGACCGGGCGGTCCGGCCGTACTGCCGGTACGAGCGCTTCGAGCTGGGCCACGGCGGCGGGGACGGCCGGCGGCGTGGAGGCGACGACGGCGATGCGCCGGTACGGGCCGGCCAGGGCCGCCTGGAACATGGCCTCGTCGGACTTCAGCACGGGGACGTCCCACAGGGTGCGGGCGGTGTCGACGACCTCCCCGTAGGAGGAGCAGGTCAGCAGCAGGCCCTGGGCGCCGCCGTCCATGACGTGGGCGATCAGGCGGAGCATGCGCCGGCGCAGTGCGTCGGTGAGGCCGCCGGCGTCGCGGGCGTCGTCCAGGAGGCGGTCGTCCAGCACGTTCCACACGCGGGCCCGGGGGAATTCGCGGGCGAACGCCTCCTGGGCGATGCGGGTCGCGGCCGGCACGGCGTGGATCATGGCGACCAGGGGTCGGGATTCGATCACCGGGGTTCTTTCCTCTTCCGGTAGGCGGGGACCGGCAAGGGTCCCGGTCCCTGGCGCGCTCCGGTCGGTGCGGAGACGGAACTGCGGCGGAGCGGGCCCGGGAGGGTTACGGCAACGTTTCGTCGCGTTGCTGCGCCGTCACTGTAGGCCCATCCGGTCAACCGGTCAACCGGTTGACCTCAGATGAATGACGGTCGGCCTCACGCGGGTGCACGGTCGGCCTCAGGCGGATGCGCGGTCAGCCTCCAGGCAGATACGCGGTCGACCTCAGGCGGACGCCCGGTCAGCCCGAGATGGACGGGCGAAGGGCCGCCGGCACCCGCCGACGGCCCCGGTACCGCCTACTCCTCGCGCTGGTCGAGGGCCTGCATCAGGCGCCGGGAGGCACCGCCCATGTGGCGGGCCATGGCCGCGCGGGCCGCGTCGGCGTCCCCCTCCGCGACCGCTTCGAAGATCGGCACATGGTCGGCGTAGGCCACCTCCCGCGGGCGGACGGCCCCCGTGCGCTCCACCCAGCCGCGCTGGATCATCGCCCGCATGCCCTTGAGCATGTCCCGGAGCACCGTGTTGCCGGCCAGTTCCCCCAGCGCCGCATGGAAGGCGGTGTCCGCCTCGGGGAACTCCTCGTCCGGGCACTCCTTCATGGCGGTCAGCCGGGCCCGCAGCAGCTCGACGCCCGCGTCGTCGCGCGCCTGCGCGGCCAGGCCGGCCACGACGACCTCCAGCTCGGCACGCGCCTGCACCATGTCCCGGGCACCCCGCTCCCCGAGGACCAGGCCCAGCTCGAACAGCCGGTAGAGCACATCGGAGTCGGTGCCGCGGAAGTAGGTCCCGCTGGACTGCCGGATCTCCAGCAGGCCGAGGAAGCCCAGCGACTTGATCGCCTCCCGCACGGTGGGCCGGTTGACCCCGAGCATCTCCGTGAGCTGCCGCTCGGAGGGGATGCGGTCGCCGGGCTGCACCTCGCCGGACATCAGGTACTCGATCAGGCGACGAGAGACCTCGGCGGCCAGCGGCTCCCGCGGCTCGACCGTGATCCTGGCGAGTTCGGCCATCGAATTCCTCACTTCGGTATTGACGTGATGGCCGGATTCTAGTTACCTACCGGCAATCCGGTAAACCGGTTGTCCGGAGCGCCGGTGCTGGGCTTCCCCCGATTCCAAGCCGCCAGGAAGCCCCCGCCTCGCCGCGCGCACCCTCGCTTCCCGCAACCGCCGTGTCCTCGGGCCCGGCCCCACCGCGCCCGCGTGACCCGCCTCTACAGGAGCCGCACGTACCATGACTTTTCCGACGCACGAGCCGAGAACGGCGCCGTGTGCGCTGCCGGTCACTGCCTGACCACGTCCACGCACTGACCCGCGCACTGTCCGCCGCCAGACACCTGGCGGCCACTGAGCCACGCCCCTAGGAGCAACGATGCTCGCCGTCCTCGGCTTCGCCACCCTGGGCAGCTTCATGCTGCTCGTGATGCGGAAGTACCTCTCCGCCTTCACCGCCATCATGCTCACGCCGATCGCCGCCGCCCTCGTCGCGGGCAAGGGCACCCAGCTCGGCGACATGATCATGAACGGTCTGGACACCGTCGCGCCCACCGCCGCGCTGCTGCTGTTCGCCGTCCTCTACTTCGGCCTGATGATGGAGGTCAAACTCTTCGAACCGGTCTGCCAGACCATCATCCGGGCCACCAAGGGCGACCCGGTCCGCATCTGCGTCGGCACCGCCGTCCTGGCCCTGTGCGTCGCCCTGGACGGGGACGGCACCACCAGCTACATGATCGTCTGCTCGGCGTTCCTGCCCATCTACCGGCGCCTGGGCATGAACCCCCTCATCGTCGCCACGCTGTCCGCCATGGCGCTGGGCACCATCTCCGGGACCACCCCCTGGGGCGGCGCCGCCACCCGCGGCATCAGCGTCCTGCACCTGAGCGCCACCGAATACTTCGTCCACATGATCGGCCCCATGGCCCTCACCGGCCTGGCCATCGTCGCCGTCGCCTACTGGCTCGGCCTGCGCGAACGCCACAAGATCGACACCGAGAAGCTCGCCGCCTACAAGCTGGAGATCGCCTCGGGCGAGGCCTTCGAGCCGGTGAAGGCCGACTGGCGCATGTGGTTCAACGCCGCGCTCACCCTGCTGCTGATGGTGCTGCTCGTCCTGGAGGTCGCCGACCTCCTGGTCCTCTTCATGGTCGCGTTCGTCATCGCCCTGCTGGTCAACATCCGCTCCATCGGCGACCAGCAGGACCTCATCAAGCAGCAGGCCGCCAACGCCGTCCCCGTGATGATCCTCGTCCTGGCCGCCGGCGTCTTCACCGGCATCATGACCGACTCCGGCATGATCAAGGCCATGGCCGACGCCGCCCTGTCGGTCGTCCCCGACTCCATGGGCAACCTCATCCCCCTCTTCACCGCCGTCCTCGCCCTCCCCCTCGGCTTCTTCATGTCGAACGACGGCTACTGGTTCGGCGTCGTCCCCGTCCTCGCCGAGTCCGCCGCCCACTACGGCATCGACGCCAACGAGATAGCCCGCGCCGGCGCCATCGGCCAGATCCTGCACATGATGGGCCCCACCAGCGCACCCCTGTGGGTCCTCCTCGGCCTCGTCAAGAGCGAGCTCGGCGACTTCCAGAAGCACGCCCTGCGCTGGGGCATCCCCGTCTCCCTCGCCTACATCGCCTTCGCCCTCCTGACCGGCGCCATCAGCATCGCCTGAGCACCGCGGGCCGGCAGCCCCGGTCCCGCCCCGAGCACCGCGGGCCGGCAGCCCCGGTCCCGCCCCGAGCACGGCGGCCCCCGACGCGACGTCCGGTCGGGAGGCCGCCGCCGGCATGAGTGCTCCGCCCGGCGGCGGGCACGCACCGGCCTCCGCCCGGGGAGATCACCGCCCGTCCGGGTGATCCGCCGTGGATGGGAGGATGGCGGGCATGGACATGCGGCGCAGGAACAACGTGACGGTGACCGGCCGTCCGGACGGGCCGACGGTCGTCCTGGCCCACGGCTTCGGGTGCGACCAGAACATGTGGCGCCTGATCGTTCCGGCCCTGGCCGGCCGCTACCGGGTGGTGCTCTTCGACTACGTCGGCTCCGGTGGTTCGGACCTGTCCGCCTGGAGCACCGAGCGCTACTCGTCCCTGGACGGCTACGCCCAGGACGTGGTGGAGGTCTGCGACGAGCTGGGTGTCGAGCGGGCGGTGTTCGTGGGGCACTCGGTCAGCGCCATGGCCGGCGTCCTGGCGGCGCGGGCGGCGCCCCGGCGGATCGGGGCGCTGGTGATGGTGGCTCCCTCCCCGCGCTACGTCGACGACGACGGCTACCGCGGCGGCTTCACCGCGGACGACGTCGACGAGCTGCTGGAGTCACTGGAGTCGAACTACCTGGGCTGGTCGTCCGCGATGGCCCCGGTCGTCATGGGCAACCCGGAGCGGCCCGAGCTGGGCCAGGAGCTGACCAACAGCTTCTGCGCGACCGACCCCGACATCGCCCGGGTCTTCGCCCGCACCACGTTCCTGTCCGACAGCCGCGAGGACCTGAAGCACGTGCGGGTGCCGACGCTGGTGCTGGAGTGCCTCCACGACGTGATCGCGCCCCGCGAGGTCGGCGCGTTCGTGCACGCCGCGATCCCCTCCTCCCGCCTGGTCACCCTCGACGCCACCGGCCACTGCCCCCAGCTGAGCGCCCCGCAGGCCACCGCGGAAGCGATCCTGGAGTTCCTGGAGTCACTGAAGTGATGTGCCGGACGGGCTCGAACCCCGATCCCTCCGGGACCGGGGACAGGGCCGGGACCGACGCGGTGTTCACCGCCCTGCTGGAGGACAGCGCCGAGGAACTGTACGAGGCGGCTCCCTGCGGATACCTGTCCACCCTGATGGACGGCACCATAGCCAAGATCAACTCGACGCTGCTCGGCTGGCTCGGCAGGGAGCGTGACGCCGTGGTGGGGCGGCTGCGCTTCACCGACCTGCTCACCGTCGGCGGCAAGCTGTACCACGAGACGCACTTCGCGCCGCTGCTGCGGATGCGGGGCGAGGTCAACGGCATCGCCCTCGACATGAGGGGCGACGGCGGACGCAGGCTGCCGGTGCTGATCTCCTCCACCGTCAAGCACGGCGTCGGGGGCGAGCCGCTGCTCATCCGCACCACCGTCTTCGACGCGTCCGACCGGCGCGCGTACGAAGAGGAACTCCTGCGCCGCAAGCAGGAGGCGGAGCAGGCGCGGGCCGAGGCCGAGCAGGCGCGCGCGGAGGCGGAGGAAGCGCGCCGGCAGGCCGAGGCCGACCGGGCCCGGCTGGCCGACGCCCTGGCCGTGCTCCAGCAGTCGCTGCTGCCCACGTCGCTGCCGGTGGTGCCCGGGATGGAGACGGCCGTCTACTACCACACCGCCTCCGTGGACCGGCTGGGCGGCGACTTCTACGACCTGTTCCCCATCGACGGCACCCGCTGGGGTTTCTTCCTCGGGGACGTGTGCGGCAAGGGGCCCCAGGCAGCGGCGCTGACCTCGCTGACCCGCTACACCCTGCGTGCCGCCGCGCTGCACGACCCCGAGCCGGCCACCGCGCTGGCCACGCTGAACGCCGTCCTGCACGAGCGCTACACCGCCGGCGGCGATCCCCGCTACTGCACCGCCGTCTTCGGCGTCGTCCGCACCGGCTCCGGCCACCCCGTCGTCCGCCTCGCGTCCGGCGGGCATCCCCCGGCCCTGGTGCTGCGGGCCGACGGGAGCGCCGCGTACCTGCCCACGCCCGGCGGCATGCTCGTCGGCGTCCTGCCCGACGCCCCGTTCACCACCGCCGAGACCACCCTCGCGCCCGGCGACACGCTCCTGCTCTACACCGACGGCCTCACCGAGGCGCGCACCGGCCCCTCGCGCGACAGCCTGTACGGCGAGGACGCGCTGCACGCCTTCGTCACCGCCCACGCCCCCTGCACCGCCCACGGAACGGTCACCGCACTGACGGGGCTGCTGGACGGCTTCGGCGACGGCCTCGACGACGACACCGCCCTGCTCGCCCTCGGCGTACCCGCCGCTCGCCCGCAGCCCCACCCTGCAACGAACACTGACTGATGAGCCCCCTGAGCATCACCGACCGAAACGCCGCCACCGGCCCCGTCGTGCACGTCGCCGGCGACCTCGACCACACCCACGCCACCGCACTGCGGCAGCGCGTCGAACGCCTCACCCTGCGGCCGGGGCAACGCCTGGTGGTCGACCTGACCGGTCTGGAGTTCTGCGACTCCAGCGGCATCACCGCGCTCCTCGCCGCCCGCCAGCACGCCCTGGCCGCCGGGGCCGACCTCGTCCTGGCCGCCGTCCCCTCCAACACCCTGCGCATCCTGGCCATCGTGGGCCTCGACCGGGTCTTCACCATCCATCCCGACGCCCCCACCGCCTGAACGACGCCCGGTCCCCCGGCGGACGCCCACCGTGCCGACCGGCCCGCGGCCGGTGGGCGTGGGGCGGTACGTCGTCCGTCAGGGGCCGCTGCCGCCGCCGAGGTGTTCGACGGTACGGGTTACGGAGTCGTAGCTGCGGGCGTGGGTGAGCGTGCCGTCCCAGGGGTCGGACAGAGCGGCCGGCAGGAGATGGTCGGGCCACCACGCCGAGGCGCGGGACGACCGGCCCAGGGTCAGGTGCGGGACCCATCTCCCCGGGGCGTGCAGGGGGTTGAGGCGGCCGGTGGCGTGGGCGCCGAGCACGTCCCACACCTGCCGGTGCAGCCGGGTCAGTCCCGCGTCCGGGTCGACTCGCCAGGCCAGGACCCGGGTGCGCCCGGGGAAACGGAGCAGCCCGTCGAGCCGGAGCGGGGCGGGCAGGCCGTCGAGGGTCGCCGCGAGCGCCGCCCTGACGGGGGGATCGAGGTCGTCGCACGTCGCCAGGGTCAGGTGCGGCCGGTTGGTCGGGTGCCGGTGACCGGCGAGGCTGGGCAGACCGGCGGCGTCGATCCCGCGCCACATCTCCCGGACGTGCAGCTCGGTGGTGGCGTCGGGCAGCAGTTCCACGGTGCGCACGGCGTCAGCCTACGGCGGGGGGCGGGGCCGGGGGGCGACGACGCCGTCGGGCCACGCGGGAGGGGTGACGGTGACGACGGAGCGGCCCGGGGGGACGTAGGGTCTGCGCGGCCTTGCGGTCGACGGCGCCGCAGGGCCTGCGCGGCCTTGCGGTCGACGGCGCCGCAGGGCCTGCGCGGCCTTACGGTCGACGGCGCCGCAGAGTCTGCGCGGCCTTACGGTCGACGGCGCCGCAGAGTCTGCGCGGCCTTACGGTCGACGGCGCCGCAGGGCCTGCGCAGCCTTACGGTCGACGACGTCGCAGGGGCTGCGGCACCGTCGGGTCCACCGCGTCGCACGGGCTGCGGCACCGCCAGGTCCGCCCCGTCGTACGGTCCGTCGTCACACGGAGGCCGCCCGGGAAGGTTCCCGTCCATCGCGTACCGCTTCCGCCGCTTCGTCGTCCGTCCCCGTGCTCCGGAAGACCGCCTCGTCGAAGTCGGCCGGCCGGCCACGGCCTTCCAGGTCCCACACCCACAGCCCGGCGAAGGCCCCGGTGAAGCCCAGGGAGCGGATCCGCCCGTCCACGAACTCCTCGGCGTGCTCGTCCGACAGCACGGCCGCGTCCAGGGGTGAGCCGATGGAGCGCCAGCCCCGGCCGGTGTCGTGGCGGAAGGTGAGCCGGCGTCCTGCGAGGTCGAGGCCCAGGCGGAGGCGGGTCAGGTCGCCGAGCGGCTCCTGGCCGGCCTCGTCCACCGTCAGCGAGCCCCGGTCGCAGGCCGCCACCCGCAGCACCGCCTGTCCTTGGTCGTCGGCGGTGACGTGCAGGAAGTACCAGTTGCGGGAGTTGTAGTAGGCGGTGATGCCCGCCAGGTGCTGGAAGCCGTGGGGCCGGAACTCCATCGTGGCTTCGAGCGTGCAGTGCGGGGAGGTGACCCGCCGGGCGACCAGGCTGGCGCCGGTCAGGCTCTGCGGGGAGCGTCCGCCCCGCAGCCGCAGGTGCGAGGGGCGTTCGGTGAGGGTGCACCAGTCGGGTGTGGCGGGACGGCGCAGAGTGGACCAGTGGGGGCCGAGGACGGGCGCGTCGAACCCCTCGACGTCCCCCGTGCTCCCCGTGTCCCCCGTGCTCCCCGTGTCTCCCGTGGGCTCGTCGCCGTCCTCCGGGGGCGGGGGTCCGGCCGCGGGCAGGGCGGGGGCCGGTATGACGAGCGCGGGCGCCCCGGTCGGGGTGCGCGGCCATCCTTCGGGGGTCCAGGTGACGGGCGCCAGAGCGGTCTCGCGGCCCAGGACGCACGGCCCGCGGCGGCCGTAGGGCCGGGCCACCAGGTAGGCCAGGTACCACTCACCGGTGCGTGTCTCGACCAGGCTGCCGTGGCCGGCCTTCTGCAAGGGTAGGCCGGGATCGTGCCGCGCGGTGATGAGCGGGCCGGCCGGATCGCGCTCGTAGGGTCCGGTCAGGTGACGCGACCGGGCGACGGTGACCTGGTGCTCGTACCCGGTTCCGCCGTCCGCGGTGAGCAGGTAGTACCACTCGCCGCGCCGGTAGAGGTTCGGTCCCTCGATCCACCCGGCCTGCGGCGGCAGGACGACGGGCACCGGGTCCCCGACGAGACGGCGCGAGGAGCGGTCGTAGCGCGTGGCTTCCAGGCCCGCCGAACCGCCGTGGCCGGGGCGCCAGTCGTGCACCAAATTCAGCAGTCGGCTCTCCGCGCCGTCGTGGAAGAGCGAGGCGTCGAATCCGCGGGCGTGCAGCGGGACCGGGTCCGACCACGGTCCCTCGATCGACGGGGCGGTGATCAGGTGGTTGGGGCTGTCGGTGAAGCCTTCCGCGTAGGTGGAGACGTTGCTGTACACCAGGTGGAAGAGGCCGTCGACATGGGTGAGGTTGGGGGCCCACACCCCGCCGGAGTCCGGGCAGCCGGTCAGGTCCAGCAACCGGGCCTCGTCCAGTGCGCCGCCCAGTGGCCGCCAGTGCACCAGGTCCCGGGAGTGGTGCAGCCGCACGCCGGGGAACCACTCGAACGTCGAGGTCGCCAGGTAGAAGTCGTCCCCCACCCGCACGAGGGACGGGTCGGGGTGCGAGCCGGGGAGGATCGGATTGCGGACGACCCGGCTGGTGTGCTGCGGCATGCGTTCCCTCAGGAGTACGGACGGTCCGGCGGGACGGCCGCAAGATCGGCGGCCGGTCCCCGTCGGACCGTAGTGTCGAACGCGGATATCGACAACGGGTCCGTCCCCGGCCCAAGGGGTGCCTGACGTGTGCGGGGTCAGGTCGTGTCGAGGCCGTCGATCAGGCGGTTGAGGAACCGGGTGAAGGTGGCTTCGGGGGTGAGGGGGCGTCCGGGGGCCGAGAGGGCCTCGGCGAGTTCCGGGTGGTGGCCGTCGGCGGCGACGGCGGCGAGGTAGCGGGCTTCGGCCGCTCCCCGGTCGGTGGTCCGCGCGGTCGCGGCCTGGGCGATCTCATGGCCGACGTGCCCGGCCACGAAGGCGGTGAGCTGGGCGAAGATCTCCAGCTTCGCCGCACCGTCCAGTCCGGTGGGTCTCAGGGCGGCGAGGGCGCGCTCCAGGAAGGCCAGGGTGCGGGGGCCGGGGGTGCGGCGGGTGGACAGGGCGGCGGGCAGCCAGGGGTGTCGCAGCATGAGGTCGCGCTGGAGGCGGGCGACGGCCTTCAGGTCGGCTCGCCAGTCGCCGGTGAGCGGGTCCGTCGTCGGCAGTTCCCCGCTGACGTGGTCGACCATCAGTTCCAGCAGTGTCTCCTTGTCGGGGGCGTAGCTGTAGAGCGACATGACGCCGGCTCCGACCTCGGCCGCGACCCGCCGCATGGTGACCGCTTCGAGTCCCTCGGCGTCCGCGAGGGTGACGGCCGCCGCCGTGATCGCCTCACGGCTGAAGGAGGGCCGACGGCCCCTGCGCGGCTCGTCGGGCCGCAGCCAGAGCCGTGCGGGGTCGACGCCCGTGGTACCGGGCTCTCCGTCTCGGGGCACGGTCTCGCGCTCCTTCCCCTGGCTGTCGCGGCGTTCCTTGCCGGGATCATCCAAGCATCCCTTATTCTCGTACACCGTACGGAATAAAGGAGGGGAACAATGCCGTCACGCATGCCCGACACCGCGGCCGGGCCACCCTGGGTTCCACCGGCCGGCAGGCCGCCGCTGTCCTCGCGGATGATGCGGGCGACCTGGCGAGGCCTTCCGGCGAAACGGCACACCGTGGGATGGGAACCTGGGCTGGTGGTGCCGGCCGACGACGGCAGCCCGCTGATCACCGACCACTACTTCCCGCGCGCGGACGGCGACTTCCCCACCCTCCTGGTCCGTTCGCCCTACGGCCGCGGTCTGCCGTGGTCGCCCCAGTACGGCCTGCTCTTCGCCGAACAGGGCTTCCACGTGGTCCTCCAGAGCTGCCGCGGCACCGGCAGTTCGGGCGGTACGTTCGACCTGTGGCGCAACGAGGCCGCCGACGGACGGGCCACGGTGTCGTGGCTGCGCGAGCAGCCCTGGTTCGACGGAACACTGGGGACCGTCGGCCCCAGCTACCTGGGCTACGTGCAGTGGGCCCTCGCCCTGGACCCGCCGCCGGAACTGAAGGCGATGGCGGTGCAGGTGGGCCTGCACGACCCCTACGCGCTGTTCTACGCCGACGGTGCCCTGCGCCTGGAACACGCCCTCGCCGTCGGTGTGGGCATGACCTGTCAACACCAGGGCATGGCACCGTTCCTGAGGGCGACGCTGCGGCTGCAACGCCGCCTGCACGACGTCACTGCCGCCCAGCCCCTGCGCGGGGCACACGTGTCCGCCCTCGGGGTCGAGGTGCCCTGGCTGGACGACGTCATGACACACCCGGACGCCGAGGACGTGTACTGGCGCGGTGCGTCGGCGGCGGAGGCGGCGGAGCGGCTCCGCGTGCCCACGAGTCTGGTCACCGGACGGCACGACGTACTGCTCGACCAGACCCTCGAGCAGTACGACCGGCTGCGTCGGGCGGGATGCGGGACCGCCCTGCTCGTCGGCCCCTGGACCCACACCTCCGCCCTGCGACAGGGATGGCCCGAGGTGTTCGCCGAGAGCCTCGCGTGGCTGCGCGCCCACCTGTGCGCCGACCCCTCCGGCCTGCGCCCGACCGCGGTGCGCGTGCACATCGGTGGCGAGAACACCTGGCGGGACCTCGACACGTGGCCGCCGGCCGCGGCCACCACCTCGTGGTACCCCGCCCCGGGCGGGTACCTCACCCGGCAGACCCCCACGGACTCCGCGCCGCTGACGTCGTTCCGCCACGACCCGGCCGACCCGACCCCGTCCGTAGGCGGCCCTCTGCTCTCCCGCACCGCGGGCCCTCGGGACAACCGCGCCCTGGAGGGCCGCGCCGACGTCCTGACGTTCACCGGTCCCCCGCTGACCGAGCCCCTGGACCTCCTGGGCCCGGTCTCCGCACGGCTGAGCATCTCCACGGACACCGGCCACACCGACGTCTTCAGCCGTCTGTGCGACGTGGACCCGCAGGGCCGCTCCGTCAACCTCTGCGACGGGCTGGGCCGGCTCCGGACCGCCGAGCACGGGCTCGCGCACGTCACCGTGCCGATGAGCGCCACCGCCCACCGCTTCGCCGTCGGTCACCGCATACGCTGGCAGATCAGCGCGGGCGCCCATCCGCGCTACGCCCGCAATCCCGGCACCGGGGAATCGCCGGTGGACGCCACCACCTTCGTACCGGTGCGCATCACACTGCACACGGACTCGGCTCTGACGCTCCCCCGGGGTTCCGGACTCACCTGATCCTCCCGGTGACATCGGTCCCGGCGCACACACCTACGAACTGATGCGCGGCGAAGGGCTGCTTCCGTGGTGACGTGGGGGGCTCGGGACAAGTCCGGGCTGTCGTTGGGGAGAACATCCGCCCCGCTCATCCGTAATATCGGTACGACACGGCATGCAGCAGCAACTGCCGCGAGCCGCGGCACCTGTGGAAAGGGTGCGCGACGGATGTCGCACGGGGCACGGGGTTCCGACCCGTCGCCCGTGGGCCCATGAAGGAGCGTGAGGATCATGTCCGACGTCACGACCGCGTCAAACGGGGTGACCTCCCAGTACGCCGCCCAGGTGGCGGGGGACTTGGAGCGCAACCTCAAGGAGCAGGAACGCATCGCCGGTGAGATCGCCGTGCTCCAGGGGCAGTTGGCGGCCCTGGAACAGGACCGTTCCGTGCTGCTCAACGTCCAGCAGGCTCTCGGCGTCGAGCCCGCCGTGCCACCGGCGGCGGCAGTCGCGGTGGAACCGGCGGCGGCCGCACCGGGACCGGTCGCCGAGGTGCCCGCACCCCGCGGGAAGAAGCAGCCCGCGACGGGCACCGCCCAGCGGAAGAGGACCGGGAAGTCCGCCCCGCCGGCCCGCAAGCAGGACGGCAGGAAGAAGGCGGCCCGGACGACGACCGCCCGGACGACCGAGGCCGGCGCGACGACCGCCCCGACCACCGAGGCCCGTGCGACGACCGCCCGGACGACCGGAGCCGGTACGACGGCCGCCGAGCCGGCCAAGCCCTCGCTGGTCTCCCTGGTCCGCGAGCACCTGGCCGGCCAGAACGAGCCCCGCTCCGCGGCCGAGATCGCCCAGTGGCTGGACAAGCACCACCCCGAGCGCGGCATCAAGACGACCGTGGTGCGCAGCACCCTCGAAGGGCTGGTCGCCAGGAACCAGGCCCACCGCAGCAAGCAGGGCACGTCCGTCTTCTACACCTCCCCCGACGCACCCGAACCGGCCGCCGACCACAAGCAGGAGCCGGAGCAGGAGAAGGGTCAGGAACAGGGGACGGAGCGGGGACAGGCACAGGCACAGGCACAGGACCAGGGGCAGGGGCAGGAGCAGTCCGGCTGAGGACTCGGTCTCGGCCGAGGCGGCCCGAAAGGATGAATGACCCGCTGACACGGCGTGTCGCGGACCCGGGATCAGCACGCTTCGACCCGGGAACGTGAGACGGGTGTCGGGAGGCGCGTGTGGCAGGGCGGCAGCGGCCGAGTTCGCTACGGGACCGAGCCCGTTACCTGTTCGACAGGACACTGGCGCGCAGTACGGGCACACTGCTCGGCTGGCTGGCCGTGTGCTGCCTGTCCGTCGTCGTCCCCCTCAGCACCCTGCTGGTGTGGACCGACCCCGACGCGCCCCGGTCGCTGTCCGGTCGGCTCACGGCCGTGTGGCGCACCAGCGCGGAGACCCTCCGCCTGGGCGGGGTGACCGGCGCGCCGCTGCGCATGCTGCTCTCCGCGGTGCTCGGGCTGATCGCCCTGCTGTGCGTGTCGACGCTGGTGGGGGTGGTGACCACGGGGCTCGGTGACCGGGTGGCCGAGCTGCGGCGGGGGCGCTCGACGGTGCTGGAGCGGGACCACGCCGTCGTCCTCGGCTGGTCGGACCAGGTGTTCACCGTGGTCGGTGAGCTGATGGCCGCGCGCGCCGACCGGGGGCGGGGTGTGGTCGCCGTGCTCGCCGACCGGGACACGGCCGAGATGGAGGCGGCGCTGGCCGCCGTGCCGGGCGTCGCCGGCAGCGCCCGCCTGGTCTGCCGCACCGGCGCGCTGACGGACCCCGCGGCCCTCGGGCTGGTCACCCCGGCCGCGGCGGGGGCGGTGCTGGTGCTGCCGTCGGAGCGCGCGGGCGCCGACGTGGAGGTCGTCCGCGTCCTGCTGGCGCTGCGGGCGCTGCACGGCGGCACGGTGGCCGGGCCGCCGGTGGTGGCCGCCGTGCGGGACGCACGCTATCTGCCGGCCGCGCGGCTGGCCGCCGGTCCGCGGAGCACGGTCCTGGAGACCGAGCTGACCGCGGCTCGGATGCTGGTGCAGTCGGCCCGGCGGCCCGGACTGTCGGCGGCTCTGCGTGACCTCCTGGACTTCGACGGGGCCGAGTTCCACCTGGTAGACGCCCCGGAACCGGCGGGTCTGTCCATGGCGGAGGCCGCGCTGCGCTTCGAGGCGTCCTGTGTCGTGGGGCTGCTGCGGGCCGACGGCCGGCCTCTGCTCGGACCGGCGCCGGACATTGTCCTCGGCAGCGGGGAGCGGCTGGTCGTCGTCGCCCACGACGACCTCGCCGAGGTGCCCACCGACTGCCGTGAGCTCGTCGACCCGACGGCCGTGGCGTCGTCGGCACCGCGGCCCGACGGGCCGTCGCGCACCCTGATGCTCGGCTGGAACCGGCGCGCGCCGCTGGTCGTCGACCTCCTGCGCCGGACCGCCCGGCCGGGATCGGTCCTCGACGTGGTCGGCGCGGCGGACACCGGTCCCGTACCGGCGCGGCCCGCCGGCCTGGCGGACGCGGAACCGCTCACCGTCACGCACCACGCCGGCGACCCGGTCGGTCCCGAAACCCTGCGTGCGCTCGACGTGTTCGGCTACGACAGCGTCCTCGTGCCGGTGCCGGACGCGGACACGGGCCCCGAACGGCCCGACGACCGCACCCTGCTGACCCTGCTGGTCCTGCGGTCGTTGGAGGAGGAGACGGGCCGGGCGCTGCCGGTGGTGGCGGAACTGAGCGACCCCCGCAGCCGGGCCCTGGCCCCGCTCGGGCCGGCGTCCGACGCGATCGTCCGGGGCGAGCTCACCGCACTGCTGATGACGCAGATCTCCCACAACCCGGCGCTGGCACCGGTGTTCGAGGCGCTGTTCGCCGGCCGGGACGGCGGGCTCGCCCTGCGCCCGGCCGGACACTACGTACTGCCGGGCCGTGAGGCGTCGTTCGCGACCGTCGTCGCGGCCGCCCTCGAACGCGGTGAGTACGCGATCGGCTACCGCGTCCACCGCCCGCACACCGCGCACCGTGACGACGAGCTGCGGCTGTGCCCCGGCAAGGCCGAACGGCGCGAGTGGGGTGCCGAGGACGAGGTCCTCGTGCTGACGCCGACCGCCGGTGGGCCCGGCGTCACGGACGCCCGGCACGACGGGCTGCCCGCGATGCGGCGGCACCACGAAGGGGACGACTCGCCGTCCGGTGTGCCGACGGGGTGAGGCGTGGTACGCGGCGGGCGGGCGGGCACGCGGGACGGGCGCGGCGCCGCGCGGGACCCGTCGGCCCCGGCCCACTGCCTCGGTGAACTCGGTGAGCGCCGAGCCGGGCGGTACCGGGCGGCCCGCCGGCATGGGGCAACCCGACGGCATGGGGCAACCCGACGGTGCCGAGCGACCCGACGGCACGAGGCGGCCCCGGCGGTGCCAAGCGGCCTCCGGCGGCATGCGGCGGCCCTGCCGCACTGAGCGACGTCGGGCCACAACAAGCGTCCTGCGGCGCCGAGTTCAGCCCCGCGGCACCGCAACCCGCACCCCACCCCCTGCACCGTCCTCGGCACCTTCGCCGCCCTCGCCGCCCTCACCGTCCTCGGCACCTTCGCCCCCCTCGCCGTCCTCGCCGTCTTCGAGGCCATTCGCCTCGGTCCCCCCGCCGCCAGCCGTCGCCTCGGGTCCGGGCATGTGGAGCGCGCCGTCGGGAGCGGCGGCGGGCGGCAGTTGGGACGGGCTCACGAGTTCGCCCAGCACCTCGGCCATGAAGCGGACCAGCCACCGCTGCGAGGAACTGCGCGAGGACTCGTGCCGGGCGTAGAGCGCCACCTCGATCGGCTCGGTCTCGAAGGGCAGCCGGACCAGGCGCACGCGGTGGGAGGCGCTGAAGACCTCCGCCACGTACTCCGGGACGATGGCGATCAGGTCGGTCTGCTCCAGCACGTAGGGCAGCGTCGAGAAGCGGGTGGCGTCGACGACGACGCGGTCCAGCAGCCCGTGCGAGGCGAGGACCGCGCGGGGCAGGACGTGTCCGCTGGGACCGTAGACGGTCGCGTGCCGCTCCGCCGCGAGCTGTTCCGCCGTGACCGAGCGGCCCCGGATCCGGGGGTGGTCGGCGGCGACCATGGCGACGTAACGCTCCTGGAAGAGCGGGATGCGCACCGTCCGGTGCGAAGTCAGCACCGGGGTGGCCACGAACGCGTCCAGTTCGCCGCGCCGCAGCTGGCTCTCGGCCTCGTCGACGTCGAACGGGCGGACCGCGAACGACACCCGGGGGGCGCGCTCGCGGGCCGCGGCCAGCAGCCGCGGCAGCAGGGTCGTCTCGCCGAGGTCCGACAGGGCGAGCGTGAACCGTCCCGACATGGTCATGGGGTCGAAGTCGTCGGACTGGCGGATCGTCGCGTCGATGTCGGCCAGGGCGCGCTGCAACGGCTCGTAGAGCCGGCGGGCGCCCGCGGTCGGGGTCAGTCCCCGCCCGGTGCGCCGGAACAGCTCGTCGCCGAAGTGCCGGCGCAGCTTGGCCAGGCTGTAGCTGACGGTGGGCTGGGTGACGTGGAGGGTGTCCGCGGTGGCCGTGACACTGCCCGTCTCGTACAGCAGGACGAAGACGCGGGCCAGGTTGAGGTCGAAGCTCCTCATATCGACCGAGTCTATATCGCGGATCCACAACATCTATTGGCGCCCCTCTGGGGTGCTGCCTAGCGTGTCCCGGGTCACCCGGAAAGGAAGGTCCCGTTGCCCTCCGTACGTCATGTCTCCCACGCGTTCCTGCAGCGTCAGGGCCTCACCACCGTGTTCGGCAACCCCGGCTCCAACGAGCTGCCCTTCCTCGCCGAGCTCCCCGACTCCTTCCGGTACGTCCTCGGTCTGCACGAGGGCGCCGTGGTCGGCATGGCGGACGGTTACGCCCAGGCCACCGGCCGCCCGGTGCTGGTCAACCTGCACGCCGCCTCGGGCTCCGGGAACGCGATGGGCACGCTGACGAACGCCGTGGCCTCCCGGACACCGCTGGTGATCGTGGCCGGTCAGCAGGTGCGGTCGGCCATCGGCCCGGAGTCCCACCTGTCCATCGTCGACGCGCCCGCGCTGATGAAGCCGCTCGTCGGCTGGGCCGCGGAGCCGGCGTGCGCCCAGGACGTTCCGCGCGCGCTCGCGCAGGCCGTCTTCGAGGCACGTCTCCAGCGGCGGCCCACGTTCCTGTCCGTGCCGTACGACGACTGGGCCGCCGACGCCGGGGACAACAGCGCGGCCGTGCTGGACCGGCAGGTGCGGCGCTGCTCCGCGCCCGGTCCGGACCAGGCCGACGCGCTCGTCGAGCAGGTACGCGCCGCCCGCCGGCCCGCGCTCGTGCTGGGCGGCGACATCGACTCGGCCGGGCTGTTCGACGACGCCGTGCGGCTCGCCGAGCGGCTGGAATGCCCGGTGTGGGCGGCGCCCTCGCTGTTCCGCCTGCCCTTCCCCAACCGGCATCCTCAGTTCCGCGGGGTGCTGCCGGCGGGGATCGCGCCGGTGGCGAAGGCGTTCGAGGGGCACGACCTCGTGCTCGTCCTCGGGGCGCCGGTGTTCCGCTACCACGAGTACCTGCCCGGCCGGTACCTGCCCGAGGGCACCCGGCTGCTCCAGGTGACCGACGACGCCTCCGCCGTGGCGCGGGCGCCGATGGGCGAGGCGCTGGTCGCCGACCCCGCCGCCGTCATCGAGCTGCTGGTGGAGGCCCTGGACGCGCCCGCCGCGCCGACGGCGGCGTACCGGCCGGTGCCCGAGCCGCCCGGTGCCCGGGGTCCGCTGCTCCACCCCGAGCAGGTCTTCGCCGCGCTGCGCGACGAGCTGCCCGAGGACACCTCCTACGTCGTCGAGTCCACCTCCACGAACGCCGCGTGGTGGCGGCAGATGGACCTGCGCCGGCCCGGCTCCTACTACTTCCCGGCGGCCGGCGGGCTCGGCTTCGGCCTGCCCGGCGCGGTCGGCGTCGCCCTGGCCCGGCCCGACCGGCCGGTCGTGGGCGTCATCGGGGACGGCTCGGCCAACTACGGCATCACCGCCCTGTGGACGGCCGCGCAGCACCGGGTGCCCGTGACGATCGTGCTGCTGCGCAACGGGACGTACGGCGCGCTGCGCTGGTTCGGCGATCTGCTCGGCGTGCCGGACGCGCCCGGCATGGACATCCCGGGGATGGACTTCACCCGCATCGCGGAGGGCTACGGAGTCAGCGCCCGGCACGCCGGTGACGTCGAGGAACTGCGCGCCGTACTGGCCGAGCGGCCGGACGGTCCGCGGCTGGTGCAGGTCGACACCGCTCTGACCACCCCCTCCTGACCGGCCTCCCGACCGACCTTCCACACGAGGAAAGGCACAGCTCATGACACTCCTGGACAGCGCCGTCTGGGGCAAGAGGTTCTTCAGCGACGGCTGGCGGGACGCCGTCCACGCGTATCCGGTCGTCGAGCCCGCGACCGGGGACCAGCTCGGCACCGTGGGCCTGGCCACGGCCGAGGACGCGGGCCGCGCCGCCGCCCGCGCCGCCGAGGCCCAGCGGGACTGGGCGGCGACGTCCCCGCAGCGGCGGGCCGCCGTGCTGCGCCGCGCGGGCGAGCTGTTCACCCGGTACGCCGCCGAGGTCGGGGAGTGGCTGGTGCGGGAAGCCGGCTCGGTGCGGTCCAAGGCGGACTTCGAGGTGGGGCTCGCGGTGGGCGAGTGCTTCGAGTGCGCCGCGCTGCCCACGCACCCGCAGGGCGAGGTGCTCACCTCGGAGGAGGCCCGCTGGTCGTTCGCCCGACGCCGGCCGGCCGGCGTCGTCAGCGTGATCGCGCCGTTCAACTTCCCCCTCATCCTCGGTCTGCGCTCGGTGGCGCCGGCGCTCGCGCTCGGCAACGCCGTGCTGCTGAAGCCCGACCCGCGCACCGCGGTGAGCGGCGGTGTCGTCATAGCGCGGATCTTCGAGGAGGCCGGGCTGCCGCCGGGCGTCCTGCACCTGCTGCCCGGCGACGGCTCGGTCGGCCGGGCCGTCGTCGAGGCGCCCGAGGTCCGGGTCGTGTCGTTCACCGGCTCGACCCCCGTCGGGCGGGCCATCGGCGAGCAGGCCGGGCGGCTGCTGAAGCGGGCCCACCTGGAGCTGGGCGGCAACAACGCCCTCGTCGTGCTGCCCGGCGCGGACGTGGACAAGGCGGCCTCCGCGGGCGCGTTCGGCTCCTACCTGCACCAGGGGCAGATCTGCATGACGACCGGCCGCCACATCGTGCACGAGTCGCTGCTGGAGGAGTACACGGCGGCGCTCGCCGCGAAGGCCGGGGCGCTGCCGGTGGGCGACCCCGCCCGTGAGGACGTGGCGCTCGGCCCGATCATCGACCGGCGCCAGCTGGAGCGGGTGCACGGCATCGTCACCGACAGCGTCGCGGCGGGCGCGACCCTCGTCGCGGGCGGCGAGATCGTCGGCAACGGGTACCGGGCCACCGTCCTGAGCGGGCTGACCACCGACATGCCCGCGTGGCGTGAGGAGATCTTCGGTCCCGTGGCGCCCGTCATCGGCTTCTCCACGGTCGAGGAGGCCGCGCGGATCGTCGACGACTGCGAGTACGGGCTGTCCGTGGGTATCCTCGGCGACGTCGGTACGGCGATGAGGCTGGCCGACCTGATCGACTCCGGCAAGATCCACATCAACGAGCAGACCGTGGGCGACGAGCCCAACGCGCCGTTCGGCGGTGTCAAGGCGTCCGGGACCGGATCCCGGTTCGGCGGCGCCGCCGCCAACGTCGAGGCCTTCACCGAGACCCAGTGGGTGACGGTCCGCCCGGACATCGCCGACTACCCCTTCTGAACCCGCTCAGCTCCCGCGCGGGCCCGTGGCGTCCACGGCCCGCGCGGCACCGGCTCCCCCGTGAGCCGTCACCCCCTGCGGCCCGCCGGCGCTCGCTTCCCCGCGAGCCGTCACCACGGCGGTCCGCCGCAGCTCGCTCCCCGGCGAGCCGTCACCACGACGGATCAGGGGTTCCGCCGTCCTTCCGGCCGCCGGACCCCCGCTTTCCGTCAGCCGCACACCCCGTCCTCCGTAGCCGCCCTTGGGGGGAATGCCGTCATGGCCTCCACCACCACGTCCGCCACATCCGCACAGACCGGCAGAGCCGGCCGCAACGCCTGGACGGTGATCCTGTGCTGGATCACCGTCCTGCTCGAGGGCTACGACCTCGTCGTCCTCGGCGCCATCATCCCGACGCTGCTCAAGACCCACCACCTCGGCATGACCGCCGCCGACGCCACGACCATCGCGACGCTGTCGCTCGTGGGTGTCGCCGTCGGAGCCGTCCTGGTGGGTCCGCTCGCCGACCGGCTGGGCCGGCGTCTGCTGCTCATCGGCTCGGTGGTCGTGTTCTCGCTGTTCACGATCCTGGTGCCGCTGGCGGACTCCGTCACGATGTTCGCGTTGCTCCGTCTCGTCGCCGGTCTGGGCCTGGGCGCCTGCATGCCGGTGTCGCTGACGATGATGGCCGAGCACATGCCGGCCGGCCGCCGGGCCCGGGCCAGCACGCTCACCATGACCGGCTACCACACCGGTGCGGTCATCACCTCGCTGCTGGCCCTCCAGGTGACCGACAACTGGCAGGTCCTCTTCTACATCCTGGGCGTGGTGGGCTTCCTCGTCGCCGCCGTCCAGTGGTTCCGCCTGCCGGAGTCGGAGGCGTTCGTGCAGGCCAAGCAGGTGAGCGGCGACCGGCGGGTTCCGTTCACGGAGCTGCTGAAGCCCGCCTACCTCCGTGCGGGCATCGGCGTCTGGCTGGCCTCGTTCATGGGTCTGCTGCTGGTCTACGGCCTCAACACCTGGCTGCCCAAGCTGATGAACGACGCCGGCTATCCCGTGCCCACGGCCGTCACCCAGCTCCTCGTGCTCAACCTCGGCGGTGTCGTCGGTCTGGTGCTCGGCGGGTTCGTCGCCGACCGGCGCGGCATCAAGGGCACCGCCCTGGCCTGGTTCGGGGCGGCGGTGCTGATGCTGGCGTGCCTGAGCGTCAAGATGGACAGCGACCTGCTGCTCAACACGGTCGTCTTCTTCACCGGCGTGTTCGTCTTCTCGGCCCAGGTCCTCGTCTACGCCTACGTCACGCAGTACTACCCGGCCGCCATCCGCGGCACCGCCCTCGGCTCGGCGTCCGGCATCGGCCGCATCGGCTCGATCATCGGCCCGTCGATCACCGGCGCCCTGGTCGCCGCCGGCATCGGCCACCCGTGGGGCTTCTACTTCTTCGCCGTGGTCGCGGTCCTCGGTCTGCTGGCGGTGCTGACGCTGCCGCGCACGGCGGAGCACGCCGAGGCCGAGGCCCCGACGACCGGCGGCTGAGCGGCCCGCCCCTCCTCGGCGGCCCGGACCCCTCCCCCGGGGTCCGGGCCGCCGTGCGTGTGCGGGGGCCGGTCGGGTCGGTGCGCACGGGGCGTCATGGGGGCGTCGGCCAGAGCATGGCATCGGGACGACGACGGCACTTCGGGGACTGTTCACCTCCGGCTTCCCTCCGTGGCGAACGATCCGGCCATGACTCACATGACACACGTCAGGACGGCCGCGCGCGCCCTGACGGCGGCCGCCGTGCTCGCGGGCGTCGCCGCCCCCGCCGCCGTCGCGGCCCCGGCGTCCCGCCAGAGCGCCTCGGAGCGCATCCCCTTCACGGCTGCCGAGGTCACCGCCCAGGACGACGGCTCGTACCGCATCACCTGGGAGGCGCCGGGCGTGCGGCGCGTCGCCGTCCGCGCGGGCGGGCGTACCGTCGCCACCGGCGGCCCGACCGGTTCGGTCACGGTCAGGGGCCTGGCCGCCGCCGACCGGCAGTGGTTCGACCTGGTGCCCGACCGGGGCGGCAGGCTGCGCCTGGCCGACCGGCTGATCAAGCTCGACGGCGCCGTCAACTTCCGTGACGCGGGCGGCTACCGCACCGCCGACGGCCACTGGGTGAAGATGGGCGTCGTCTACCGTTCGGACGCGCTGAACAACCTCACCGACGCCGACCTCGCCAAGCTCAGGCGGCTCGGTCTGTCCGTCGACTACGACCTGCGCATGACGTCCGAGCGGACCGCGGCGCCGGACCGGCTGCCCACCGGTGTGCGCTACGTGGTGGCCAACGTCAGCGGCGACGCGGCGGGCGGCGGCTACACGATGCCCACCACCGCCGAGGGCGCCGCCCAGATGATGATCGCCGGCGAGAAGGCGATGGTGAGCGGCGAGACGGCGAAGGCCGCCTACTCCACGGTCTTCGACGGCATCACCGCCGACGCCGACGGCTCGCTGTACCACTGCACCGCGGGCAAGGACCGCACCGGCTGGGCCAGTGCCACCCTGCTCACCGCCCTCGGGGTGCCGCGTGGGACGGTCATGCGGGACTACCTGGCCTCCAACGACTACCGTGCCGAGGCCAACGCCGCCGCCCTCGCGGCCCTGCCGGCCGACCAGGCCGCCGTCTACAAGCCGCTGCTCGACGTCCGCGCCGAGTACCTCAACTCCGGGTTCGACGAGGTCGAGGACGCGTACGGCTCGTTCACCGCGTACGAGAAGAACGCCCTCGGCCTGGACGCCGAGGACGTCAGGAAGCTGAAGTCCCGGTTGCTGGTGGGCTGACGGCCGACGGGAACCGTCACTCGAACGGGCCGCGGTTCGAGTGACGGTCACCGTCGTGCCGTCGGGGACCCCTACTGGTCGTAGGTCTCGAACTCGGCGACCTTCGGCGTGGCGGTCGAGCCGGTGATGTCGAAGGTGACCTTGCTGAGGGAGGTGCGCGGGAACGAGATGGTCCCCGCCCCGCTGCCGGAGGTCAGGACGGCGCCGGTGTCGGCGTTGAGGACCCGCCAGGACCCGATGGCGCCCTCGGACCCGGACGCCTCCCGGATGACGATGGTGGAGACGGCGGTGGCCGAGCCCCACTTGATGGAGATGGAACCGGTCGAGCCGGTCGGCGACCAGTAGGTGCTCAGGTCACCGTCGCGCACATTGCCGTAGCTGGTGCCACTGGCCTTGCTGGAGCCGTCGGAGCCGGCGCCCAGGCTGAGGTTGGTGCCGCTGGGCTGGGTCGCGCTCGACGTGGGAGTGGGCGTGGGCGTCGCGGAGGTGGCCGTGGCGGTCGGGGTCGGGGTGGACGTCGGTGTCTGCACCGTGCAGTTGCCGTCCGACACCTGGAGCCCGGTGCCGGCGCCCGCCGTCCGGCTGACGACGTCCGGTACGCAGGCGGCGGCGTCGAGCGTGTACGCGTAGGGGATGCTGACGGTGGTGTTGGACTGCGGGTCGGGCCCGGCCGGGTTGTTCTCCTCGCCTGCCTCGGACCAGGTCACGTTGTCGAAGACGTTGCCGCTGACCTGCCAGTAGCCGGCCTCGTCGGTGTAGAAGGTGCCCAGGACGTCCTTGGAGTCCTCGAAGTAGTTGTTGTCCACCTTGGCGCGGGCCCCGGCACGGGAGTTGATGCCGGACTCGTTGAGGCTCACGTAGTGGTTGTTGTAGATGTGGGCGATACCGCCGCGCAGCAGCGGCGTGCGGGAGTCGATGTTCTCGTAGAGGTTGTGGTGGAACGTGACGTAGCCGTTGGTGAGGTCGCTCTCGCTGGACCCGATGAGGCCGCCCCGGCCGGAGTTGCGCAGGATGCTGTACGACAGCGTCACGTACTGGGTGTTGTCCTTCATGTCGAAGAGGCCGTCGTAGCCCTCGGACTCACCGCCCGACGCCTCCAGGGTCGTGTGGTCGACCCAGACGTTGCGGACGTCGCTCTCCATGCCGATGGCGTCCCCGCCGTTGGACGTGGGCGAGCCGGACTTCTTGACGTTCTTGACCGTCACGTTCTGGATGATGATGTTGCTGGCCTCGCGGATGTGGATGCCGAGCTGGTCGAAGACGGCACCGCTGCCGACGCCGACGATCGTGACGTTGCTGATCTGCTTGAGCTCGATCACCCCGTCGGCGGTGTTGCAGCTGTCGCCCGACACCTTGGCCGTGTTGCCGTGGTTAATGGTGCCCTCGACCTCGATGGTGATCGGGGTGGTGCTGTCGGCCCGTCCGCACAGAGCCGCATGGATCTCGGTGCCCGTGGTGGCCCGTACCGTCTCGCCGCCCGCGCCGCCGGTCGTTCCGCCGTTCTGGGTGGCGTAGCCGGTGGCGCTGCCGGTCGCCGCCGACGCCTCGGGCATCGACAGCGTCACTCCGACCGCGGCCGCGATGGCCAGGGCGGCCGAGGCGGCGGAGAGTCTCAGTGCGACTGGTCGTCTCATCGTGCGTCTCCTGATCCGTCTTCGAACATGGGGAGGTGCTGCGGTACGCCGACCTCGCGTCGGCTGTCCGGGGCGGCTGCCGGATCGGCAGGGGACCTCGTGTCCCGGGCGGCCCGGCGGGGCCGGTGGGGCCGGTCGCCGGGCAGGCCGAAGTCGGCCCTGGTGCGGATGGCTCTGTCGACGCGCCCGGGCGGCCACCGCGGCCCGGAGCGCCTCGGACCGCCGGCGCGGGGCGGACGCTCACGTCCGTGTGTCCCCCGTGCCGGCGTGCTGACGGACGGCGGCGGCCCGGCCCCGGCGCGGTGACCGCCGGGGCAGGCGGCCGGCCCGCCGTCCGTCAGAGGAAGCCGCCGCCGCCTGGAGCGCGGTGGACGGCGTGGTACGTGTGCGGCATGGCGTGCACCCTTCGTTCCTCGGCACGCCGGCGTCGCTGGACAGCCCCGTGCCGGATCTCCGGCGGCTCGTGCACACGTCGCGGCGGCCCCCGCGACGAACGGCCCCCTGGGAGCGGTCCCACACTCACCAGAAAGCGCTTTCTCCTGTTCCGACCGCGACAATAGGGCGGGGTGCGGCCGGCTGACAAGGGTCTGTCACGGGGGAGGTGCGGTCGGCGACGGATCGTGTGACAGATCGTCAATAAGCGTTGGGACGCGGCGGTTTGGGGACCGACGGCAGGTTCGACGGATTCGACGGTACGGAGGGTCGACGACATCGCCGTCGCCGTCCACATCGAGACCGGCGACGGCAACGGGAACGGTTCCCTCGGCCGGGCCGACGGCTTCCTGAAGACCCGGTGCACCCTCGAAACCGCCGTGCACGAGCTCCGGTTCGACGAGGACGGCTCCGGCAGAGGTGCCCGGCGCGGCCCGACACCTGCCGGTGCGGGTCCACGGGCGCGGGCCGGGGCCGCCCGCGCCGCAGCACGGAGTCAGTACGTCCGGGTCACGGACGGGTGTTCCCCCGCATTCGGCGAGCCGGACGGGGCATGAACCACTCCGTGATGGCCTGTGCCTGCGCCGACATACCCGGCGCCGCCCGTTCCACCGTGCTGTTCGGCCTCATCATGCCGATCGCGCTCGCGCTGCTCACCGTGGCCGTGCTGACCGTCGTCTGCGCGGTTGCCTGGACCGCGGACCGTCTGCTGCGCCGCCCGCCCACCCGGGCGGAGCGGCACGACACCGACGCCCCGCCACCCGGTGCCCCGGCCGGCCCACCCTCGGACCCGGAGCCCGAAGCGCGGACCGGGCTGGACGCGTTCACCTGGACCGAGGAACACCCGGACCCGCGGCACTGAGTCACGGTCCCGGGCCCCGGGGTGCCGAGAGCCCCGAAGCGCTGGGGACAACGGGGGCCTGGGGCGTCCTTGAGCACCCGCCGGGGCGGGGTTCGGCACGCCGCCCATGACCGCTACGCCGGGCCCGCCTCGATCGAGGTGTTCCCCCACAACGGCCACGAGGACGGAGCCGAGTACGACCTGCCGCGGAAGCCGGCGACACTGCGGCAGGTCCTCGGCGGCCGACCGGCGTACCCTCCGGGCCGTGTTCTTCCCTCCTGCCCACTTCCCTCCTGCCCCTGGCACTCCATGAAACAGTGATACATAATGCCAATGTTTGTTTCATGCAGTGGTCTCCCACAGAGGGAAGGACAGCCGATGGACATCGACGAGGCGCGCGCCCGGTTCGCGGTCCTGCGCGGCAAGGACTCCGCCGTCCCGGCCGGGGAACTCGACGCCGTCTGGGCCGCGTTGCCCACCGTCCGCGTCGAGGACGTCCTCGGCGAGTGGCGCGGCAGCGGGTTCGACACGGGGCACCCGCTGTACCGGCGTCTGCGGTCCTCCGGCTGGTACGGCAAGTCGTTCCTCTCGGCCGACGACGCCAAGCCACTGATCATGCGCGGGGAGGACGGGCGGCTGTACTCCGACACCGAGCTGGGCAAGGGCGAGGCCAGTCTGTGGATGGTCGAGTTCCGGGGCGAGTCGACGGCGACCATGGTCTACGACGGCCAGCCGGTCTTCGACCACTTCAAGGCGGTCGACGACCGCACCCTCATGGGGATCATGAACGGCAAGGGCTTCGGCGAGGACGGTCCCTTCTTCTACTTCATCCTCGACCGCGTCTGAGCGGGCCGGCCGGTCCCCCCGACGGAGACGGAGCCTGAGCGTGAAAGCCGCAGTGGTGGACGCGGAGGGCGGCGGATTCGCCCTCCAGGACATCGACATCGCCGAGCCCGCGGGCCACGAGGTGCTGGTGGAGGTGAGGGCGTCCGGCCTCTGCCACACCGACCTCACCCTCGCCACCCACGCCCTGACCCGCTACCCCCCGCCGGTGGTGCTGGGACACGAGGTCGCCGGTGTCGTCACCGCCCTCGGACCGCGCGCCACCGCCTTCGCCGTCGGCGACCACGTGGTGGGCTGCCTCGTCCAGTGGTGCGGCGACTGCCCCGCGTGCCGGGACGGCAGGAGGCACCAGTGCGGCCGCCCCGGAACCACCCTGCGCGATCCGCACCGGCAGGCCCCCCGGCTCAGCCGCGCGGGCCGGCCGGTCACCCAGGCGATGGGGCTGGGCGGCTTCGCCGAGCGGGTCCTCGTCCACGAGAACCAGCTGACCGCCGTCCCGCGGCGGATGCCGTTCGCCCCGGCCGCCCTGCTGGGCTGCGGGGTGCTGACCGGCGTGGGGTCCGTGCTCAACGGCGCGCGCGTGCGGGCCGGGGAGACCGTCGCCGTGATCGGCGTGGGCGGCGTCGGGCTGAACGCGGTGAGCGGGGCGGTGATCGCCGGCGCCTCCCGCATCGTCGCGGTCGACGTGCGGCCCGGCAGACTGCGGCGGGCACGCGCCTTCGGCGCCACGGACGTCGTCGACTCCACGGCCACGGACGCCGTCGCGGCCGTGCGCGAACTCACCGGGGGCGGGGTGCGGCACGCCTTCGACGTCGTCGGCGTGGCGGCCACGACGGACCAGGCGCTGCGCATGACCGCCCTCGGGGGCGCCGTGCACGTGGTGGGCCTGGCGGACGGGAAAGAGGAACTGAAACTGTCCCTGCCGCGGCTGCTGCTGGAGCAGAAGCGGCTCCAGGGCCTGATCATGGGGTCGGCCGACCCCCGGCGCGACATCCCCCGCTACGCCGACCTGTACCTGCGGGGCCGCCTGAACCTCGACGACCTCGTCTCCCGGCGGATCGCGCTCGGCGAGATCGACGCCGGGTACGCCGCCCTCCGGGACCCTGCGGTGGCACGCGTCGTCGTCACGTCCTTCTGATCCGCCCGACTCCTTCTGATCCGCCCGACCGGACCGGCCCGCGGCGGTCTCCGCGCACCGGACGCCTCCGGTACGGCGGGCCGCCCCGGAATCTTGGCCGAGGCAGTCCCGGCCGGCCCCCGTCCGCCGGCCCCCGGGCGCCGCGCGTTTTCCGCCTCCCTCCGCCCCGGCGGACCCGGGACGACAGCACCCCGCCCGCCCGGCCCACCGCAGGTCAGCGGCCCCCACCCGACCGGGAGTGACATCTGACATCCCACCGGAAACAGGAGTAACACCTCTGGATCCGTCGCGTATCAGCCGTCCACCGGCCACTTCCGGAAAAACCCTCCACGTCGTACGCGTGGCCGAATACCGTGCGAGGACCCGAGCCGCTCCCCCACGCCGTCACGCGCCCGTTCACGCGGGGCCGCCGCCGCTCCAGGAGATCCGTACATGTCCTACGGGAACGCCGAGCCGCACCCCCGACCACCCGCCCTCCCCCATCCCGCCCTCCCCCATCCGGCCCTCCCCCCGCTCCCGGCCCTCGACAGCGGCTCCCACGACGGGCGGCCGGACGGCGGGGCCCCTCCCCGCTCCCGCGCCGGCGACCACGGCGCCCTGCGCCGGCTGCGGCGGACGTACCGGCGCCAGCGCCGCGTGACCACCGTCCTGGCCCTCGGCTACTTCACGGCGTTCCTCGTCCTGTCCGCGAACGAACCCGACCTCATGGCCCGGCCGTTGCCCGGCGGCCTGCCGCTCGGCGTGGTCCTCGCCCTCTCCCACGTCCCCGTCACCTGGCTCGCCGTGCTGCTCTACGAACTCACCGCGCGACGCTACGTCGACCCCCTGGCCCGGCGCATCGAACGGCACGCCTCGTGGGGCTCCGCACCGGGCCGGGGGCCGGGCCGGTGACCGTCTTCGACGGGACGGCGCAGACCTGGTCGCTGGTGGCCTTCTGCTCCGCCGTCAGCTTCACCCTCCTGCTGTGCGTGCTGACCGGACCCGACAGCGACGACCTCGCCGAGTTCTACACCGGCTACCGCTACCTCTCCCCGCTGCGCAACGGGCTGGCCATCGCCGGGGACTACATCTCCGCGGCGACCGTGCTCACCATCGGCGGCGTCATCGCGCTGTGCGGCTACGACGGTGTCGTCCTCGCCGTCAGCACCCTGCTGTCCCTGCTGGTGCTGATGTTCCTGCTCGCCGAACCGCTGCGCAACACCGGCCGGTTCACGATGGGGGACGCGCTCGCGCGCCGCACGTCCGGCCGGTCGGTGCGGATCGTGGCCTGCCTGGTGACCATCGCCTCGCTGGTGCCGATGACGCTCGTCCAACTGGCCAGCACCGGCCAGCTCCTGGCGTACATCCTGGGCTTCTCCAGCGCCTCCATGAAGACCGGCTGCGTGGTCGGCGTGGGCACCCTGATGATCGTGTACGCGGCGGTGGGCGGCATGCGCGGGACCGCGCTGCTGCACATCCTCAAGATGGTCACGCTGCTGGGCAGCGGGGTCGTCGTCGCCGTGCTCGTGCTGCACGCCTTCGACTTCCGTCCCGCGGCCCTGTTCCACAGCGCGGCCGAGCGCAGCGGGGCGGGCGCGGCCTACCTGCGCAGCGGCCTCCAGTTCGCGGGCGGGCCGTACCCGCGTCTGGACATGGTGACGACCCAGTTCGCCATCGTGCTGGGCGGGGCGTGCCTGCCGCACGTCACGATGCGCATGTACACCGCGTCCGACGCACGGCAGGTCCGGCGGTCGATGTCCTGGGCGGTGTCGTCCGTCGCCCTGTTCGTGCTGGTCGTCACCGTGATCGGGGTGGGGGCGACGGCCCTGGTGGGACGGGCGGGCATCACGGCCGGCGATCCGCGCGGCAACACGGCCTATCTGCTGGGCTCACGGGCCGCGTTCGGCGAGCACGTCTCGCGTCCGGAGACGCTGCTGTTCACCGCGGTCACCACGGCGATCTTCCTGACGCTGCTCGCGTCGGTGGCCAGCATGACGCTCGCCTGCGCGAACTCCCTGGCGCACGACGTCGTCGCGTCCCGCCGCTCGGGACTGACCCCGGTGCGCGAGACGGCCGTGGCCCGCGTGTCGGCGGTGGTGGTGGGCGTGCCGGTGATCGCGCTCGCCGCGCTCGTCCAGCACCGCAGCCTCCAGCCCCTCGCCACGGTCTCGTTCTGCCTGGCGGCGTCCGCGATCGCGCCGGCGCTCGTCTACAGCCTGTTCTGGCGGCGCTTCACCCGGACCGGCCTGCTGTGCACGCTCGTCGGAGGCTCGCTCGCCGTGCTGGTGCTGATGCCGGGCACCCGTCTCGTCTCCGGTTCGCCCACCGCCGCCTTCCCCGAATCCGACTTCAACTGGTTCCCGTTCACCACGACGGGCCTGGTCTCCATCCCCCTCGGCTTCGTCCTCGGCTGGCTGGGCACGGTCCTTCCCGGCCGGCGGGCGCAGCGGGAGGCGCGGCGCGGCTACGAGTCGGTGGAACGTCTCATCCTGGCCGGACCGGAGGGCGGGATCGCCCCCGGGCGCACCGAGCCGGGACGCTGACCGGCCCGGGACGCGTTCCAGCGCGTCCCGGGCCGTGCACCCGCCGGGTCAGGCCGGGTCGGCGGCGGGCGGCGTGGAGCGGAAGGTCCAGTGGCCCGAACCGACCGCGTACACCGCCTCGGTGGCCGTGGACCCGATCAGGCGCGCGCCCCGGGGGGCGGTGGCGCGGCCGTCGGAGGCCGGGACGTGGATCTGTGCCGTGCTGCCCGCGGGGACGTCCACCGTGAGCCGGAACCGGTCGGCGGTGCGGGCCCAGTCGGTGCGGGCGACGCCGTAGGGGGTCCGGTACGAGCCCGATGCCGAGGTCAGGTCGCCCTCGACGGCGGGGTCGACGAGCAGTTCGGCGTAGCCCACGGAGTCGGAGGTCTGCGCGATGCCCGCGATGCGGCCGGTGAACCAGGAGTCGATGGCGCCGAGCATGAAGTGGTTCTGCGACTGGCCGGGGCCGCCGTCCCAGGACTCGCCGAGCGTGGTGTTGCCGGCGAGCACCTGGTAGCCGTAGCTGGGGCTGGTGGTCCGGGTGGCGATCCGGTACACGATGTCGTCGCGGCCGGCGCCGGACAGGACGCGGAAGGCCGCGGGCAGGGAGATCTCGCCGAGCTGGAGGTGGTAGCCGGCGCTCTCGACGGATCCGGTGAAGTGGGCCAGCAGCCGGTCCCGCTCCCCGGCCGGGTAGGCGCCGATGTCCAGGGCGAGGGCCTCCGCGCCGTGGCCGCCGCCGGCGAAGGTGCCGGTGGCCTGGTCGTAGTACTTCGCGGCGAGGGCCCGGGCGGAGGTGTCGGCCTCGGCCCGGTAGTCCGCGGCGGCCGTGTCGTCGCCGAGGACCCCGGCGATCCGGGAGAGGGCGTCGACGACGCGCCAGTAGCCGTAGGTGCCGGCCACCGCGCGCGGGAAGGTGCGGTCGGGGGTGAACCAGTCGCCGAGGCCGTAGTCGAGGATGCCGCCGGAGACCTGGGTCTTGAGGAAGGCCGCGTACTGCCGCATGCGCGGGTAGTAGGTGCGCAGGGTGTCCCGGTCGCCGTAGGTGGTGTAGAGCTGCCAGGGCACCAGGACGAAGGCGCCGCCCCAGTTGGAGTCGTTGCGGTAGGCGCCGGGCAGGCTGGTGTACTCCGGGACGGTGCTCGGGATCAGGCCTTCGGCGGTCTGGGCGTCGGCCATGTCACGGACGATCTTGCGCAGGTGGGCCTGCATGTCGTAGTTGGCGGCGAGCGCCGGGAAGACCAGCTGGTCCTGCTCCAGCCAGCCCAGCTTCTCCCGGCTCGGGCAGTCGGTGAGGACGCTCATCATGTTGCCCTCGACGGCCCGGCGGATGATGCCGTGGATGCCGTTGATCAGCGGGTCGGAGCTGGTGAAGGTGCCGGCCGAGGCGTTGTCGGTGCGCAGCACCTTGCCTCGCACGGTGACCGTCGCGCCCTCGGGCACGCCCTTCAGTTCCAGGTAGCGGAAGCCGTGGTAGCCGAACGTCGGGTGCCAGGTGGCGGTGCGGGTGTCGCGGGTGGTGTAGCTGTCCCACAGGGGCGCGCCGACGTTGCTGATGGACTGGAAGGCGTGGCCGTCCTTGAGGCTCTCCGCCGGGTAGACGCGGATCTCCGTCCCGGCGGGCGCGCTGACGGTGATCTCCGGCCAGCCGGCGATGTTGCGGCCCAGGTCGAAGACGCGGCTGCCGTCGGCGCCGTCGACCTCCGTGCCGGTGAGGGTCTCCACGACCCGGATCGGCTCGGTCTCGCGGGCGCTGAGCGCGGCGGGCGCGGCGGCGGTGCCGGGGGCGCTCACGGTGACCGCCCGGTCCCAGGAGCGGCGGTCGCCCTTCGGCTCGTCCCAGTGCGGGATCTCGCGGCGGGCGTCGTGGTCCTCGCCGCCGTACCAGTTGCTGGAGGTGGTGGGGCCGAGCGTGGTACGCCAGTCGTCGCCGCTCGTCACGGTGCGGACGCTGCCGTCGGCGAGGGTGACCTCGAGCCGGGCGATGAGCTTGGGGTCGCTGATGTTGCCGTACAGCTTGCGGTAGCGGTCGGCGGTGCTGACGACGTTGGACATGCCGTTGCCGAGGGCGACGCCGAGGGTGTTGGCACCGGGGCGCAGGCGGTCGGTGACGTCGTAGGTGGCGTACTGGACGCGTTCGCGGTAGTCGGTGTTGGCGGGCTCCAGCACGGCGTCGCCGACCGGTTCGCCGTTGAGGGTGGCGTCGTAGACGCCGAGGCCGGCGATGTACAGACGGGCGCTGCGCATGGCGCGCGGCAGCTGGAAGTCGTCGGCGAGCAGGGGCAGTCCGGCGGGCAGGTACGGCTTCGGCGGCCGCTGCCCGGTGACGCCGGCGAGCGTGGTGAACGGTCCGGCCGGGGCGTCGGCCGCCGACAGGGCGTAGTCGACGGGGAAGTTCGGGACCTTCCCGTCGTCGGTGAGGACGTCGGCGCGCGGGTATAGCGCGACCTGGTCGAAGGTCTTGACCGACTTGAGGTCGAGGGTGAGCGTGACGGGGGCGGCCGAGGTGTCGGCGGAGGTGTGGGGGGCGCTGGAGTAGCCGGCGGCGGTCTGGAGGGCGCTGTTGGGCAGGCCGTCCACGGCGAGGGCGGGCTCGTAGGTCTTGCGGATCGTGGTGGTCTCGGAGGCGGTGACCGCGGCGCCCTTGGCGAGCCCCGAGGTGTCCGTCGCGGAGTCGCGGACGTCGATCTCACCGAGCTGGAGGCGCCAGGTGCGGGCGTCGACGCTCTCCTTCAGCGGCAGGCCGAGGCGGGTGACGTCGAGGCGGAGGTAACGGGCGGTGGTGCGGGGCAGCTCGACGACGACCGGCTCGATCTCGCGTTCGCTCAGCCGCCAGTCGGGATGGGTGATCCACTGGGCGTCCCAGTCGGACGCCCGGGTCAGGCCGGTCTCGAAGACGGCCGTGTCGCTCCAGCCGGAGTCCTCGCGGGAGCCGGACCAGAGCATGACGCGCCAGTAGACGCGGTCCCGGGAGCCGAGCGCGCGGCCCGCGTAGGTGGTCTCCGGTACGGCGGAGGCGACCTTGCCGGAGTCCCACAGGTCGGGCTTCCCGGAGCGCAGGCGTTCGGGGGAGGTGGCGGCCTGGACGCGGTAGGCGCTCTGGAGGGTGTTCGCGGCGCGGGCCGCCGTCTCCCAGCTGAGCACGGGGGTGGTGTCGTCGATGCCGAGCGCCTCGTCGAGGTGCTGGGTGCGCAGGTGGACGGGGCTGACGGAGGTGGTCGCGGCGGAGGCCTGCACGGTGCCGGACACGGTGGTGACGAAGGCGGTCAGCGCGGCGGGCAGCAGCAGGGCGAGGCGCCGGCGTCCGGCGCGGGGTCTGGATCTGGGCATGGCGGTCCTTCGGGAGAGGGGTGTGCGGCTCGTCAGACGCGGTCCAGGCCGACCGTCACGCGGCGCTTGAAGCGCAGGGTGACCGGGCCGAGCAGGCCGGAGGGCAGGGGCTTGTTGCGTTCGTTGGAGAGGGTGTTGGAGACGCGTACGGCGAGGCGGTTGCGTCCGGGCACGAGCAGGCCGGTGACGTCGGTGACGAACGGCGCCCACAGCAGCGGGTCGCCTTCGGTGCCGTTGACGGTCACCGCGGCCACGTCCCGTACGTCGCCGAGGTCGAGCAGCACACGCCGGCCGTCGAGGACGGCGCGGTCCAGGTCGATCTCGGTGGTGTAGGTGCCGGTGCCGGAGAACAGCGGGGCGCGCGCGGTCCAGCTGCCCAGGGGGCCGGTGACCGGGGTGTCCCCGTCGCGGTCCAGGGTGAGGGTCCAGTCGCCGGTGACGGGGAGCGCGGTGAGCGGGTCGTCGACCCGGACCGTGCCGCGGTGGGTGCGGCCGGCGTCGGTGCCGGTGAGCCCGTGGCTGCCGGGCTCCGACACCTCGACCGTCGCGCGCAGGGAGCCGCCGTGCCGCTCGACGGAGAGGACGTCGACCGGGGCGTCGGTGAGGTGGGGCACGGCGGCCGCGGTCCGGCGGACGACGACGATCCGGGTCTCGTACGGTCCGAAGGCGAGCGGTACGTGCAGGCCGCGCCTGGTCTCGCGGAACGCGGGTGCCGGACGGGTGTCGCCGGTCGCCGGGTCCCACAGCTCGGGGACGCCCCCGGCGGGCAGGACCGCCGTGGTCGACACGGCCGTGGCGCCCTCGTTGTTGAACAGGAAGGCGGTGTCCTCGCCGCGGGTGACGCGCAGCGCGCGGATCGTGTCGCGGGCCGGTTCCAGGACGGCGGCGGCCCCGGCGGCGTGGGCGGCGGCGCCCAGGGCCGCGGTGCCGTCGACACGCACCGCGTGTCCTCGCCCCAGGGCGCGGCTGCCGGGGACGGCGTCGCCGAACAGGTCGGACAGGGCGCGGGCCAGGGAGCGGTCGTTGCCGTCGGCGTCGTCGGCGGGCAGGGTGCCCACGGCGACGACGGTCCCGCCGGCCCGGACGAAGGCGCCCAGGGCGCGGACGGCGGCCGCGTCCAGGATCGGGGTGAGCGGCAGCACGACGAGGTCGTAGCGGGCGGCGCCCACCGCGAGGCGTCCGGCGCGCACCCGGGCGTGGGCCAGCAGCTCCGGGTCGTCGGTGAGGGCGCCCTCGTGGAGGAGGTCGAAGTCGACCTGGGCGCGTTCCAGCGCGTAGGCGGCGTCGGCGAGCGCGCCGTCGACCGCGCCCTGCCGGTCGGTGCCGGTCCACTGCTCGGCGGCGCGCTGCGGCTGGAGGATCGCGGTGCGGGCGGCGGAGGTGCCGCGTGCGGCCTCCATGACCCGGCCGATCCACTCGGCGAGCGGGCGCATGGACCACCACCACGGGGCCCGGGGCCCGAACGGCGGCGGGAAGTAGACGACGGCCTCGTCGGTCCACAGGGCGTGCAGGACGGTCAGGTTGACCCCGCGGGCGGCCTGCGCCCCGACGGTCGCGTGCACGAAGCCGGGCGTGACCTGCCAGCCCATGTTGCCGAACATCTCCATCAGGGCCCGCTCGCGGCCCATCTGGTGGGCGACCGAGACCGGGTTGCGCGGGAGCATGGTCTGCTCCCCCGCCACGTACTCGGCGGTGATGATGTCGCCGCCGGGGACCTGCGCGTGCTGGTTGACCTTGTGCAGGTCGCCGGTGGTGGGGATGCGCTTGGCGGGGGACGTCTCGTCGTAGAGCGGGTTGGTGATCAGCGCGACGCCCCGCTCCTCGCACCAGCGGGCCTGCGTGCGGAAGTAGGCGGCGAACCGGTCGGACACGGCCTGCCAGTAGCGGCCGCGGGTGATCCGGCCGGTGCGTCCGAGGTCGTCGAAGGCGCTGGCGTAGGCCACGCCGGGCTCGACATCCACCGCGCGCAGCGCCGCGTCGAGCGTGGGCGACCAGGGCAGCCGCTTGAAGTGGGCCTCGGCGGAGGCGAAGAACGGCTCGTCGTCCCAGAAGCCGGGGACGACGGTGCCGAAGAAGCGGCGGAAGCGGCGGTGGTACTCGCCGGGGACGATGTCGAGGAAGAGCCGTACGGGCTCGTCGTCGAGCAGGTCCACGTAGCTGCGGCTGTAGCCCTGGGTGTCGTCGATCAGCGGTGTCCCGCCGAACAGGTCGATCTGCCAGCGGCCAGCCGGGGCCTGCCAGACGCCGTCCGCCGTCAGCCGCGCCGTCAGGTCGACGACGTCGGACGCGTCCGTGGCACCGGCCGGGCGGGCCGCGGCGGCGACGGCCTCGGCGCCGAGGGAGGCCCGTTCGGGGAAGTCGCCCGCGGCGGCCGGATCGTCGAACGCCGTCGTGTACAGCGTGGTCCCGTCGGCCACCGTGACGGTGAGGGCGTCCCACAGGCCGCGCTCGTCGCCGACCGCGCGCACCCCGACCCCGCCGGCGGGGTGGCGGTCGTCGACGGCGGTGCCCTTGTCGCGGCCGTCGAGCGTGACGGAGAGGGAGCCGCCGCGGAGGGTGACGGCGAGGGTGTGGTACTTGGTCTTGTTGAAGCCGTCGGTGCGGGTGCTGCGCAGCAGCTGGACGGGGTCGGCGTCGCGGGCCAGGCGCTGCACGGTGACCACGCCGGTCTGGTCGAAGGAGACCGCGTAGCCGTCGAGCGCGTCGGCGGAGGCGCGGACGACGAGCCCGGCGGCGGTGTGGTCGGCCTTGCCGCTCGCGGTGACGGTGAGGTCGGTCCAGTCCTCGCCGCCGCGCAGGGCGGTGGCGCCGCCGAGGACCGCGGCGTCGGCGACCAGGTGTCCGGCCTCCACGCCCACACCGGTGCTGCGGCGCAGCTCGGCCCGGACCGGGCCCTCGACCACGGTGGTGGAGCGCCACAGCGCCTTGAGCCGGAGGTCGGGGCGGGGGGCGTAGGTGCGGGAGCCGACCGTGCCGCCCTTGACGATGTACTCGCCGGCCCGGCCGCTGGGGAAGTGGTCGTCGTTGAACAGCCAGACCCGCATGCCGGTGCGCTCGGCGGTGCGCAGCACGTGCTCGACGACGTCGAACCAGTCCTCGGTGAAGAAGACGGGCCGCATCGCCTCGTTGTCGAAGGAGAAGAGGATCACCTCGTACATGCCCTTGTCGCGCAGGTCGGCCATCTGCCGGTCGACGAGTTCGGGCGTGACGGGGCCGTTCCAGTACCAGTAGACGGTGGGGCGGCTGTCCCTCGGCGGGTCGGTGAAGCGCCGCGCGGTGAAGGCGGCGGGGCCGGCCTGCGGTGCGGGGTCCGGGGTGGCGGCGGAGGCGGGCGGTACCGCGAACCCGAGGCCGGGCAGTCCGGCGGCGACGGCGGTGCCGACGCCGGCCGCGGCGACGAAGCCGCGTCTGGACAGGGGGGTGGCGGGGGCGGCGGTGTCCGCGTCGGGGCCGGGGGTGTCGGGGGTGGTGTCGGACATGCGGGAGCTCCTGCGGGAGGCGACGGCGTGCGGGCGCAGCCGGGAGGGGACGGGTGGGGGTGAGCCGGGGAGGCCGGGGACGGGACAGGCGGGGAGACCGGCCGGGAAGGCGAGGGACGGGACAGGCGGGAGACCGGCCGGGAAGGCCAAAGACGGGACAGGCGGGAGACCGGCCGGGAAGGCCAAAGACGGGACAGGCGGGAGACCGGCCGGGAAGGCCGGGAGCAGGACGAGTGGGGAGGCCGGGGTGGGTCGGAGTGCTCAGCCGGCGGCCAGGGCGGCCACGTCGGAGGCGCTGAGGGCCCGGTTGTGGACCCGCAGGTCGCGTACCGCGCCGTGCAGGTACGGGTGGGTGCTGTTCTGGGAGCGTCCGAGGTACGTGCGGGTGGTCGCGCCGAGCAGCAGCGGGCTCGCCACCATGGCCGCGTTGCGGCCCGCCTCGACGCCGTCGAGGTAGAGCACGCCGGTGCCGCCGCCGAGGGTGAGGGCCACGTGCGTCCACCGGCCCACGGGCAGCGGTCCGGTGGCGTCCACGACGTCCTCCCGCTCCATTCCCGCGATCTTGAGTGCGGCGCGGGCACGCCCGGCGCCGGTGGTGGCGGCGAGGAAGAGGTACGTGTCCTTGTGGTAGCCGAAGTCGAGGACACGGGCGGAGGCGGCGAGGGTGTCGACCCGGACCCGGAGGCTGACGGTCAGTTCGTCCAGGCCGCTGACCAGGCCCGCGGGGAGCACGACATGGCCGCCGCGGCCGTCCAGCGCCACGGCCGGACCCGTGCCGTCCTCCGTCCAGTCCGCGCCGGCGGCCAGGGTCGCGGCGGCGAAGGTGCCGGTGGTGTCGGCGGCGGAGGTGCCGCTCCCCTCGTCGAACGGGTAGCGGGCGACGTCCCGTTCGGGGGACCGGCGGGGGGTCACCGCCCAGTAGACGGTGTAGCGCTGGTGGTGCACCTCGTGGAACGGCCGCAGTTCCACGGACCGGCCGTCCGCGAGCGCGGTGAACCGGGTGGCGGTGTCCGGGACGGGGCGCAGCGACTCCGGGCGGATCGTCGGCAGCGTGGCGAGCGCGGTGTCGCCGTACTGTCCCGCCAACACCAGGGGCCCGTACGACACCGTTGTCACCTGGGGGTTGTCGGGTGCCGGGGTCCACACGGGCCGGCGCGGCAGGGTCAGCTCGACCGTGTCGCCGGGGCGCCAGGTCCGTTCCACCGTGGCGTACGTGCCCGGCCGGAGCCGGGCGGTGACGGGGCGGCCGTCGACCTCCAGGACGGCCGGGCGCCCGGTGCCGGCCACCCAGGCGGGGATGCGGACGTGCAGCGCGAAGCGTCCCCGGCCGCGGGTGACGGTGAGGCGGGTGCGTCCGTCCGACGGGTAGTCCGTCTGCTGGCGCAGCGTCACTCCCTGCTGGTGCCAGTCCACTTCGGAGGGGATGAACAGGTTCACCCAGAGGGCCGGCGGTTGCCCGTCGCGGGAGCGGAAGTAGACGGAGTCGGCGAACTTGGTGTGCGTCTCCAGCCCGGTGCCGTGGTCGCAGGAGAAGTTGTCGTAGTCGCCGCTGTAGCTGCCGGGGGCCGAGCCCAGACCGCCCTTGGGTTCCCGCCGGGAGCCCGCCCACAGGCCGGTGTAGTAGGTGACGAACCCGTGCTCGGAGTCGGGGTCCTGCTCGCCCAGCATCTGGTTGTAGAGGGTCCACTCGTAGTGGTCCATGAGGTCGGTGCGGCCGGGCCGGTGCAGGAACAGGTGCCGGCCCAGCTTCAGCATGTTGTAGCTGTTGCAGTTCTCGCAGGTGACCTCGGAGAGCCGGCTGGCGATCTCGCCGGGCGGCCCGAAGAGTTCCTGGTTGGAGTTGCCGCCGATGGCGTACGAGTGGTGGCGTACGACGGTGGTCCAGAAGGTGTCCGCGATGTCCAGGTAGCGGGACTCCCCGGTCGCCTCGTAGGACGGCACGGCCCCGACGATCTTGGCGATCTCGGTGTTGGCGTGGCGTCCGGCGAGCTCGTCCCGGCCGGCGGCGAGGGGCGCGTACAGCTCCTCGTGGTCGAAGCGGCGGGCGGTGCGCAGGTGCGCGGGGTCGCCGGTCTCCTGGTACAGCCGGGTCAGCACGTCGTTCATGCCGCCGAACTCCACCTTGAGCAGGTTCTGCATCCGCTCGTACGACAGCGGCGCGGTGCGGGCGTCGGCCCACGCGGCCATCTCCCGCAGGACGTCGAGGGCCTGGCGGTCGCCGCCGAGGCGGTACTGGTCGAGCAGCCCGGCCATGATCTTGTGCAGGGTGTAGTACGGCGCCCAGGGCTTGCCGCCCGCCTCCAGTTGGTCGAAGACGGACTCGGGGAACGCGGAGAGGTAGCCGCGGGTGAAGCCGGCGGCCGGCGCGGCCCGCTGGCACTCGGCGAGCGCCGAGACCAGGGCGCGCCCCTTCTCGGCGTACGCGGGGTCGCCGGTGTGGGCGTGCGCCTGGGCGAGGGCGCTGAGCAGATGGCCGGTGGTGTGGCCGCGCAGCTGGATGTCGGGGGCCTCCCATCCGCCGCAGGGTTCCGCGGCGGAGGGCAGGCCCACGGTGCGGCGGAAGGTGTGCAGGAGCCGGTCGACGTCGACGAAGAGCAGATAGGCGCAGGTGCGGCGCATGTTGGCGAGGAAGGGGCTGTCCAGGAGGCGGACGTCGGACAGCTCGAAGGCGGCGAGGGCGGGGCCGCCGGCCGACGGCCCGGCGGCCGGCGGCCCGGTGACCGGGTGGGCCGCGGGTGCGGCGGCGTGGGCGGCCGCGGGCGGCGCGATGGTGGTGACGGCCGCCGCGGCCGTGGCGGTGAAGAGGACCTGACGGCGGGACGGACCGGCGGTGTCGCGAGGCACGGACAACGTGCGGACTCCCTTCGGCGGGGCGCGGGAGCGCGGAACAGCGGCCGTCGCTCCGGCACCGACGAGCGAAGCGCTGCACTGCGCGGGATTGAATCGTTTTACGGTGCAGGCGCAGACGCTAAGCTCGGCCATGAGAGGCGTCAAGGTTTTTCACAGGTATTGATCGAACTCCGCCGACAAGGGAACATGAAGTCCCAGGTGGGGCAGGAAGGTTGACTGCACGGTCACCCTCCGGCCACAGCCTGGGACTTCACCGTCACCCGTAAGGAGTGATTTTGAAACGTTCAATTCAGGGTGGGCCGCCTCCGTGACGGAGCCGGCCCGGCGTCACCGGGAGACCGGCGCGGCCGCCCGGCCGGACAGTGCGGCGGAGAAGTTGTCCGTGACCTCGGCCAGGGCGTCCGCCGCGGCCGGTGCCACGGTCGGCGTGCCGTCGTCGCCGAGGATGATGTCCTTGTCCAGGGTGAACCAGCCCGGCACGATGTGCGCGGCGCCCATGGAGTTCAGGACCGGACGCAAGGCGTAGTCGAGGGCCAGGACATGGGCGGTGCTGCCGCCGGTGGCAAGCGGCAGCACGGTCTTGTCACGCAGGGCGTACTGCGGCAGCAGGTCGAGCAGCGCCTTCAGCAGGCCCGAGTAGGCGGCCTTGTACACGGGCGTGCCGATCACGATCCCGTCGGCCTCCTCGAACAGGGCCGCGGTCCGGACGATCGCCGGGTGGGCGAAGTCGGCGCCGAGCAGCGCCTCGGCGGGAAGGGTCCGCACGTCCAGCGCGGTCACGTCGTGGCCGTGGAGGCGGAGCCGGTCGTCGAGGTGGCGCAGGAGGCTGGTGGTGCGGGAGGTGACGGAAGGACTTCCGGACACGGACAGGACGGTGGGCATGGGCAGGGCCTTCCGGTGATGCGGGCGGGCGGGGAGCGGGGTGGGACGGCCGGTGGGCGGCGGTCGCCGCGTCACCTCGGAGCGCGGGCGCCGGGCGCGCTCACCACGCGCTCGTCTCCACCGTGACGAGGGGCCGCAGACCGTCGCGGAGCGTCTCCAGGAAGGTGACGACCTCCGCCGCCACCGAACGGTGCTGAAGATCGTTCAGGACGTCGTGATGGGCTCCGCGGACCACGGAGAGACGCGCCTGGGGAAGGGACTTCGCCAACCGGGCGAGGGCGGCGCGGTCCGCGAGCGGATCGGCGTCGCCGACGAGCAGGAGGGCGGGTACGGCGATGTCGCCGCCGTACGCCGCGGTGAGGACGGCCTCCGGCAGCGCCTCGTCCAGGGAGCCGCGGCGGACCTCGGCGTCCTGGGAGAGGACGCCCCGGTGGGTGGGGCAGGAGGTGCGCACGTCCAGCTCCTCGTCCCACCCGCCGCCGTCGGCGGCGGCGTCGTGGCCGGGCAGGCCCGCGAGGACCACGGCGTGCGGCTGCCGGGCGGAGGGGATCTCCGCGTGGGCGAGCAGCGCGGCGACGGCCGCGGCCCCCGCGTCCGCGCCGACGAGGACGACGGGTTCGGCGACGCCCTGCTCGCCCGCGGTGCCGTCCACGGCCTCGGCGAGCCGCCGCGCGAACCGGCCGAGCGCGCCGGCCGGATCGCCGCCGTCGAGGTCCGGGGCGTCGACGACCCGGACGCGGTAGGCGTCGGTGGCGAGCCGCCTGCCGAAGCGGTCGTACGTCGCCCGGGTCTCACCCCGCCCCGGGACGACGACGACCGTGCCCCGGACGAGAAGGCCCTCGGGGCCGTGGTGGTCGGTGTACTCGGTCATGGTGAACTCCTGACGGGGGAAGGGGTGGACGGGGATGCCGGGGCGGGTGCGGGGGTGCCGGCGGGCACGCCTTCCCCGCCGACGGGCGGTGAGGTGCCCGGCCGGAACCGGGAAGGCGTTCCCGGCCGGAACCGGGGAGGCGTTCCCGGCCTGCCGCCGGCCGACTTGGCGTGGTCGGGCGGACTCCCCGCACAGGACGGGAAGTCGGCGCGGCCGGACAGACTCCCCGTACGGGAAGGGAAGTCGGCGCGGCCGGGCAGACGCCCTGCGGGTCGCCGGGCCATGCCGCCGGCCTCAGTCGCTCACGAGCTGGGGTGCGCGGGCGTGGCGGTTGGCCGGTACGGGCAGGCCGAGGTTGCCGCGCAGGGTGTCGGAGGCGTACTCGGTGCGGAACAGGCCGCGCTTCTGAAGGATCGGCACGACGCCGTCGACGAAGCGGTCCAGGTCCTCCTTGGTGCGGAAGGCCAGGTTGATGCCGTCGAAGGTGCCCGCGCCGAACCACCGCTCGATGGTGTCGGCGACGGTGTGCGGATCGCCGACGAACGGCGACTGCCGGAACTGGTTCACCGACTCGGCCACCTGACGCAGCGTCAGCTTCTCCTCACGGGCTCGCTCGATGAGCTTCGCGGCGCCCGTGCGGCCGCCCTTCTCGGCGAGGTGCGCGACGTCGGGGAAGGGCGCGTCCAGGTCGTGGACGCTGAAGTCGTAGGCGCCGAACGAACGGCCCAGCAGGGCGAGGTTGCGGTCGAAGTCGTTGTCCTCCTCGAAGATCTCCCGCTCCCGGCGGCGGGCCGCCTCGTCCGTGCCGGCGACGACGGGGCCGCCGTGGATGAAGATCTTGATGTGCTCGGGGTCGCGGCCGTACGCGGCGGTGCGCCGCTTGATGTCGGCGTAGTACTCCTGCGCCTGCTCCAGGGTGCCGCCCGGCGCGTAGATGCCCTCGGCGACCTGCGCGGCGAGGTCGCGGCCCTCCTCGGAGACGCCGGCCTGGAAGATCACCGGCTGGCCCTGCGGCGAACGGGAGAGGTTCAGCGGGCCGGCGACCTCGAAGTGCTCGCCCACGTGGTTCAGTTCGTGCAGCTTGGCCGGGTCGAGGAAGACGCCCCGCGCCACGTCGGCGGGGAAGGCGTCGTCCTCGTAGGAGTCCCACAGGCCGCGGGCGACCTGGACGAACTCCAGGGCACGGGCGTAGCGGGTGGTGTAGTCGAGGTGCTCGTCCAGCCCGAAGTTCTTCGAGGTGCCCGTGTCGAAGCTGGTCACGACGTTCCAGCCGGCGCGGCCGCGGCTGATGTGGTCGAGCGAGGCGAACCGGCGGGCGAGGTTGAAGGGCGAGTTGTACGTCGAGCTGGCGGTGCCCACCAGGCCGATGTGGCGGGTGTGGGTGGCGACCGCGGACAGCAGCGTGAGCGGCTCCAGCCGGTTGAGGTAGTGCGCCGGGTAGGTGGCGTTGATGAACTGGCTGTCGACGATGAACAGGGCGTCGAACAGGGCGTGTTCGGCCGCCTGGGCCAGGCGGATGTAGTAGTCGATGTCGATGCTGGCGTTCTTCGCGACCCGGGGGTCCTTCCACAGGCCGTGCTGGCCGGGGCCGCCGACGCCGTACGGGTGGAGCGCGAGGTGGAGGGTGCGGGACATGGGCTGTTCCTGTCTGTGGTGTCGGGGGTCAGGCGTGCAGCAGGGCGCGCAGGGCGTCGCGTTCGGCCCGGTCGGCCGACGCGCCGCGGAGGGTGGGCGCGGAGCTGACGAGGAGGCGCGTGTAGAGGTGCCGCGGGCGGTTGACGACGTCGGCGGCGGCCCCGTCCTCGACCAGTTCGCCCTGGTGGAGGACGGCGATGCGGTCGGCGACGCCGGCGACGGAACCGAGGTCGTGGGAGATGAAGACGAGGGCCACGCCACTGGCGCGGAGCTCCTTGAGGATCTCCAGGATCCGGACGCGGTTCGCGGAGTCCAGGGCGCTGACCGGTTCGTCGAGGAGGACCAGCCGCGGCTCGGTGACCAGGGCCCGGGCCACGGCGACGCGCTGGCGCTGGCCGCCGGAGAGTTCGCCGGGCAGCCGGTCGAGGAGGTCCTCGGTGAGGTGGACGCGGGCGAGGAACGCCCGGGCGCGGGCGGCCGCCTCGGTACGCGGCACCCCCTGCACGAGGAGGGGCTCGGTGAGGGAGTCCGCGACGGTGAGGTCGGGGTCGAGACTGCGCAGGGGGTCCTGGAAGACGTACTGGACGACGCCCTTGCGGCGCAGGTCGCGCCACTGCCGCCGGCCGTAGGAGCCGACGTCGTGGCCGTCGACGACGATCGAGCCGGCCGAGGGGCGCACCAGGCCGAGCACGGCGCGGGCGAGGGTGGACTTGCCCGAGCCGGTCTCACCGATGAGGCCGACGGTCTCCCCCGGCGCGACGCTCAGCGAGACGTCGCGCAGGGTGCTGCGGCGGCCGTGGTGCACGTGCAGGCCGGTGATGTCGAGGACGGGCCGCGCGCCGGCCTCGGCGGCGGGCGGGCCCGGGGACGGACGGGCGGTCACGCGGCCTCCTTCGGGGTGAGGAACTTCTCCAGGCCGTACTGCTCGTGCTCGGCGATCAGCAACTTCGTGTACGGGTGCCGCGGCTCGTGGAGCACCTGGCGGGTCGGGCCGTGCTCGACGACCTCGCCGCGCCGCATGACGAGGACCTCGTCGCACAGCTGGGCGACGACCGCGAGGTCGTGGGAGACGACGACGAGGGCGAGGCCGGTGCGTTCGCGCAGGTCGTCGAGGAGGTCGAGGATCTCGGCCTGGACGGTGACGTCGAGGGCGGTGGTGGCCTCGTCCGCGATGAGGACGCGCGGGCCGGCCGCGACGGCGGCGGCGATGAGGACCCGCTGGAGCATGCCGCCGGACAGTTCGTGGGGGTACTGGTCGTGGACCAGCTCCGGGTCGCGCAGGTGCACCGCCCGCAGCAGGTCGACGGCCCCGAGGCGGGCCTCGCGCCGCTTGAGGCCCTTCTTGACGCGGAGGACCTCGGCGATCTGCGCGCCGACGCGCCGGGAGGGGTTGAGGTAGGAGGCCGGGTCCTGGAAGACGGCGCTGATGGTGCTGCCGCGCAGGGCCGTCCACTGCCGGGGGGTCAGCTCCTCGATGCGGGTGCCGTCGATCTCGACGGAGCCGGCGGTCACCTCGAAGGGCGGCGGCAGGATGCCCAGGGTGGCGCGGCAGGTGAGGGTCTTGCCGCTGCCGGACTCCCCTACGATGCCGACCGCCTTGCCCGGGGTGAGGTCGAAGCTCACCCCGTGGACGATCTCTCGGTCGCCGGCCCGGTCGCCGATGCGGACGTCGCGCACGGACAGCACCGGTGGAGCGGTGGGGGCCGGAGCGGTGCCGCCGGACGGGGTGCGGGCCGGCGCGGTGCCGCCGGACGGGGTGGGGGCCGTGGTGGCGGGCTCCCGGTCCGTCGTCGGGGACGGGGATGTCATGAGGCACCTCCGGAGGGGGCGTGGCCGGCCGCGGCGGGGCGGTCGGCGCGGGCCTTGCGGTGGTCGACGAGGGCGCGGCCCGCCTCTCCGGACACGTCGCGGACGGCGTCGGCCAGGAGGTTGGCGGCCCAGACCGTGACCATGATCAGCAGCGCGGGGGCGAGGGGCGCCCAGGGCCGCTGGCTCAGGTATCCGAGGTCGGAGGCGAGCAGGCCGCCCCAGGTGGGGGCGGGCGGCTGGACGCCGATGCCGAGGAAGGTCAGGCTGGAGACGATGACGAACCCGACGCCGATCGTCTGGGCGAGCGCGACGGCGACCGGCGGGAGGACCTTGGCCCACAGGTGCCGGCGCACCACCCAGCCGACGGAGGCGCCGGAGATCAGCGCCGCCTCGACGTACGGGGAGCGGGCCACGGCCAGGGTCGCGGCGCGGGACACGCGGTAGAACAGCGGTGAGACCAGGACGCCCGTGACGATCATGGCCTGGGTGAGGCCGTTGCCGAGGAGGGCGACGACGGCGACGGCGAACAGCAGGAACGGCAGGGCGACCAGGGTGTCCGCCAGCCGGAGCGTGACCCACTCGAAGGCCCGGCCCAGGTGGACGGAGAGGATCCCGGGGACCGTCCCCACCACCAGGGCGGTGAGCGCCACTTCGAGGGAGCCGAGCACGCTGACGCGGGAGCCGTCCAGGAGCCGGCTGAGCACGTCGCGGCCCAGGTAGTCCGTCCCCAGCCAGTGGGCGCCGGACACGGGGGCGAGGGTGGCGTCGCTGGTGGCCAGGGGGTCCTGGGGGGCGAGCAGCGGACCGAACAGGGCGAGCAGGGCGACGACGGTGAGGACCGCCACCGCGATGCGGCCGGAGGTGAGGGCGAGGACACGGCGCATGGTTCACACCCCTCGTCGGGCGGCCGGCGTGACGCGCGCCAGCACCAGGTTGACGATCAGGTTGAAGGAGACGACCAGCACGATCGACACCACGAGGACGCCCTGTACGGCGGGCACGTCGCCGGCCTGGGCGGCGTCGTTGGCGAAGCGCCCGAAGCCCTGGAGGCCGAAGATCCACTCCGTGACGACGGAGGCGCCGACCAGGGCGGGGAACTTCAGGCCCAGCGTGGCCAGCGTCGGGCCGAGGCCGTTGCGCAGGACGTGCGCGAAGAAGATGCGGCGCGGGCCGATGCCCCGGACGACCGCACCGGTCACGTAGTTCTCGCGGTAGGCGGCGACGAGGCCGGCCCGCAGCTGCCGGGCCACGTCGGCGACGACGTCGAAGCTCAGTGCCACCGCGGGGAGGGTGATGTGGGCGAGCCAGGGCCCGAAGCCCTGCTCGGCCGGCACGTATCCGGCCGAGGGGAACAGGTCCAGCCCGACGGCGAACACGGCGACCAGCACGATGCCGACCACGAACGCCGGCATCACCGAGATGACGGTCACGAAGCCCGTGATCGAGCGGTCGATCCAGGTGGTGCGCCGTACGGCGGCCAGCGTGCCGAGGGCGAATCCCGCGACCACGCCGATGACGAGCGCGAGGGTCGCCACCGACAGGCTGACGCCGAGGCCGAGGCCGATGAGCGTGGAGATGTCGGCGCCGTTGGACCAGCTCGTGCCGAGCTGTCCGTGCAGCAGATCGGAGAACCAGTCCCCGTACTGGACCAGGAAGGGCCGGTCGAGGCCCCACTCGGCCTCGATGCGGGCGATCGCCTCGGGGGTCGCGTCCTCGCCCAGCTGGATCCGCGCCGGGCTGAGCCCGCTGAGGGATCGCAGCGCGAACGTCACGAACGTCGCGACCAGGAACACCGGTACGAAGAGCGCGACGGATCGGGCCAGGGCGGCCAGGACGCGGCGCAGCGTGTGCCGCGTCCTGGCCGCGGCGCCCCCGCGACGGAGGGCAGGCCCGGCCTGCGCCTCGGTCGTCGTCATGGGGTGCCCCTTCGTCTGCGGCGGAACGGTGTGCGGCGGGACGGTCTCCCCGTCGGCGGTCGGTGCGGAGACGGTCTCCCCGTCGGCGGTCGGTGCGGAGACGGTCTGTTCGGAGACGGTCGGTTGCGGAACGGTCGGTGAGGGCACGGGGATCAGCCGCCGCTGGAGATGGTCACGCCGGTCCAGTCGATGTGGGCCGGGTTCTTGGGCAGGTCGGAGATGGTCTTGCTCTTGGCGATGAGGTTGGGCTGGGAGTAGGTGAACACCAGGGCCCTGCTCTGGAGGCCCGCCCGGGTCGCGGCCTGGAGCACCTGCGCGTACTGCGGGTCGTCCAGCGGCGTCCGGCGGACCTTCGAGACGGCCTCCTCGAAGCCGGCGGGCTCGTAGGGGGAGCTGAGGTTCAGCGGGCCGTCGGGGCCGAAGTGGGCGGTGAGGGTCTGCACCGCGGAGTCGCGTCCCGTGGTGCCGTAGAGCGAGAAGGTGAGGTCCTTGGCGAAGAACGGGGTGGACCAGTTCTTGTCGATCTTGATGTCGACGGTGATGCCGACCTTCGCGAGCTGCGACTGGACGATCTCGGCCTGCGGGTCCTCCGACGGGATGACCAGGTCGAGCTTGATGTCGCCGGACTCGTACCCGGCCTCGGCGAGGAGCTTCTTCGACTTCGCCGGGTCGTAGGGGTAGGCGTCCGCCGACTCGGGGTCGTAGGCCACGTACCCCTCGGGGAACGGCTGGTCGGTCGTCTCGCCGTAGCCGAACGTCAGCTTGTCGACGAACTCCTGACGGTTGATCGCGTACCGCACGGCGTCGACGACCTCGGTGTCGTCGAACGGCGCCTTGTTGACGTTCAGGCTGATGTTGGAGGCGTTGAAGCCGGGCTGGACGAAGACGTCGAGGCCGGCCTTCTTCGCGGCGTCCGCCTGGCTGGGGTCGATGTCGGCGAAGTTGTAGACGCCGGTGCGCAGGCCGGAGACGACCGTGGAGGCGTCGGGGGCCGAGGTGAGTTCGACGTTGTCGATGTGGATGTTGTCGGCGTCCCAGTAGTCCGGGTTCTTCTTGAGGACCGCCTTGGTGCCCGGGACGAGCTGCGTGACGGTGAACGGGCCCGCGCCGACCGGGTTCCGGTCCAGCTCGGTGGGGGACTTCGCCGCCTTGGGGCTGGCGATCTGGAGGACGCGCTGCCCGAGCAGCTGCGGGATCTGGTAGTCGACCTGGGTGAGGTGGACCACCGCGTCCAGACCGTTCGCCTCGACGGACTCGATGGAGGTCAGGTCGCCGAAGAGCGCGGAGTTCTTCTGCTTCTGGGCCCGTTCGACGGCGGCCTTGACGGCCGTGGCGTCGACCGGTTCGCCGTCGCTGAACTTCAGTCCGGAGCGCAGGTGGAAGGTGATCTGGTCGCCCTCGTCGTTGTACTCCCAGCTCTCGGCCAGGTCGGGGACGGCGTTTCCCTGCTCGTCGGTGCGGGTCAACGAGGCGTAGACGAGGGCGAGTTCGCGGAACTGGGCGCCGCTGCCGGAGACGACCGGGTCCCAGTGGGTCGGGAAGTAGGAGGAGGTCCACTTCAGGGTGGCGCCGCCCGCCGAGGCGGCGGCTCCCCCGCCGCAGGCGCTCAGGGCGGCGACCAGGACGGTGGCGAGGGAGGCGGCCAGGGCTCCGGTCCGCGGGCGGCGAGCTCGGGCGGGTCGCGGTGTCGGTCCGGGGCGGCGGGCGGTGAGTCGTCCGGGCATCTCGTTCTCTCTTCGATGACTCCGACGCGTGGCGTGCGGCGGGATCGGCGGTGTGGGAGCGGCGGTCGGTCCGCACGGCGCACACCGGCGCCCGGACCCGTGAGGGCACGCCGAGGACGGGTGGGGGCAGCTCGGCGGGGCCCGTACGGCAGGGGGCGTCGGTGAAGGCGACGGAGGAGGACCGGTGTGCGGCAGGGGGACGCGGTGTACGCGGGAATGCGGGGGCAGGCGCGGGCGGCGGGTACGGCGGCTGGGCCGGCGATCCGGTGCCGACCGGGAGGTCGGGCGCCTGGGGGCCGTGGGCGGCGGTCGGTCAGCGACAGAGAGCGCTACAGGTGCGCCGCAGATCCACGTAGCGGCACACCACACCGGGGTGCGTCGTGAGCATGTCGCACATCCTGGGGGCAGCCGCGACCGGCTGTCAATGGACACCAAATGGTGTCTCATTCGGTGGGACGGTGCGTGACGCCTGGTCAGGGGCGGGTCAGGGCGCGCCGGGTGGGCGGAGCGGGGAGGCGGGGTGGACGGTGGCCTCCTCCGGGTCCAGCCACAGCGGGCCGTTGCCGGTGTCCACCCGGAGGGCGCCGGCCGGGGGCCACGGGCCCCGCGTCAGCAGCCGGGCCTCGGGATCGGTCAGGGTGCGGTGGCGGGCGAGCGCCTCGTGCGGGGCGAGCGGTTCCGGCCGGGAGAGCGAGCCCGGGCACAGGGCGTCGACGGCGGCGGCGTACTCCTCGTACGTCCGCCAGCCGGGAACCGCCCGGTGGGCGCCGGGGACCCGGACGAGCAGGGTGGGCAGGGCGTAGCGGTGGCCGTCGGCGGTCTCCTTGGCGGTGCCGGCGTGCGGTGAGCCGCTCTGCGCGGCCAGCACGTCGGCGACCGGCCGCCGGGCCTCGGCACGGTCCGCGCGGACCTGCTCCAGTACGGCGGGTGAGGCGGCGTCGGCCGCCAGCCGTACGGGGTCGAGGCCCGGCACCCCGCGGGCCGCGGCGAGCGCCGAGGCGGGGGTGTCGGCGGGGTCGCCGAGGACGAAGACGGTCTCGCGCAGCCGGCGCAGCACCCGCTCGGCCACGTCGGTGCCCTGGCGCTCGGCGGCCTTGGCGACCAGTGACGCGGGCCAGGAGCTCGCGGCCACGCGGTCCAGGCGCACCGCGCGCGGGGAGCGGGTGTGGGCGGTGATGTCCTCGACGTACCGCGCGTACCAGGCGGTCTCGGCGGCGGGGTCGGGCGGCGGGTCGTCGTCGTGGTCGAAGAGGATGCAGAACACGCGGCGCCAGCGGACCCGGTCCGCGAGTGCCGCCCGCAGCAGTCGGAAGACCGGCTCCGACCCCCAGGCCCAGGGACACAGCGGATCGGTGTACTCGACCACCTCGGCCGCCGGGCTCCGCTCGGTGCCGGTCACGCGGCCCCCTTCCCGGCCGGTGTCACCTCGTCCGCGGGCAGCAGCGCGGCGACGGTGACGCCGCCCAGGACCGCCGCCGCGTCCGCCTCGATCCGGCGCCACACGCCGGGCAGTCCGGTCGCGGGGCCGGGGTAGTCGAGTCCGGTCAGCGCCGCGCCGCGCAGGGTGATCAGCTCGCCGTCGACGGCGCGGGCGACCTCCAGCAGGGTGATCTCGTGGGCGGGCCGGCCGAGCCAGTAGCCGCCCTCGCAGCCGCGCTGGCTGCGGACGAGGCCCGCTCTGCGCAGCTCACCGACGACGGACTTCAGGAAACGGAACGGGATCTGCTGCGCGGAGGCGATGGCCTCGCAGGTGAGCGGGCGGGAAGGTTCGCGGGCGAGCTCCAGCAGAGCCCGTGCGGCGTAGTCCGCCTTCGCGGAGATATGCATGCGCACATCATGCCCGAGAGGGCCTGCGCACGCGGTCGTTCGCTCTGATCCCGCCTTCTGTTGCGGGAACATTGCCGCAGGTGAAGGGCAATGGACACCTCTTGACATCCTTTTCCGGGCCCGTTTAGCGTCCCGGCTCATGAGCGAGCCGTTGACGACGCCCGGTGAAGGCTTCCACCCCCATCTGCACGACGTTCCCGAGCCGCCGAAGGCGCCCCTGAGCACCCGGCTGCACCACATCCGCGCCGACGGCCTCGACGGGGACACCGCCCAGAGCGGCGGCATGCGCCGGTTCGCCGCCGTCAGCGGGCGGACCGTGGGGTCGGAGAAGCTGTGGATGGGCCAGACCCACGTCGCTCCGAAGACGTCGTCCTCCGACCACCACCACGGCGCGTCGGAGACCGCCATCTACGTGGTGAGCGGGCACCCCGAGTTCGTCTTCCTGGACGACTCCGGCGAGCGGCCCGAGGAGGTGCGGCTGCGCACCTCCCCCGGCGACTACGTCTTCGTCCCGCCCTTCGTGCCGCACCGCGAGGAGAACCCGGACCCCGCCGAGGAGGCCGTGGTGGTCATCGCCCGCAGCACCCAGGAGGCGATCGTCGTCAACCTGCCCGAGCTGTACGCGCTGCCCGCCGACGGCGGGTGAAGGCCTCCGCCCCGAGCGCACCGCGGGGCGGAGGCCGGCCGGGTCACGCCACGGTGAGCGTGATGGCGCCGGTGTAGGTGGCGCCCGGGGCGAGGGTGGTGGCCGTGCCGTCGACCGTCGCGGTGAGCGTCCGGCCGTGCGGCGCGCTCACCGACGCGTCGGCGGCGAGGGTGAGCGAGGTCAGGTGCGAGGTGCCGGTGACGGTCCAGGCCGAGCCGCTGCCCAGCGTCACGACGACGCCGTTGTTGACGGCCGGCTGCACGGTGTTGGTGACGATGCCCAGCTCCTGGAAGTTCGACGCGTCGATGGTCGTCACCCGGTGCTTGGTCCGGGACGCGGAGATGACGCCCCGCACCGTCGTGTCCTCGAAGGTGAGGACCATGTTCTTGCCGGTGCGCATGCCGTTGTAGAAGTCGCCCTCCAGCTCGATGGAGGTGAAGGTGGCGGCTCCGTCGGTGGCGTGGGCGGCGGTGACGTCGAAGGAGGAGTCCTTGGCGGGGTCGTCGGTGGGCTCGGTGTAGACGCCGACGTTGAGCATCTTGCCGTCGACGTTGACCGGGCCCGGGTCGTCCAGCTCGATCATCTGGAGGACGATCCCGTCGCCGGGGTTGAGCCGGGCGCCGTGGGAGCCGTCGACGGTGATGGCGGTCTGCTGGCCCTTGTTGAGGAAGGTGGCGCGCTCGGAGTTGACGACGGTGCCGCCGTCGAGGGTGAGCTGTCCCGCGCCGAAGAACATGTAGCCGAAGTGGCCGGAGTTCACGACCGTGTTGCGGGCCGCGAGGGCCTTCAGCTCGGCCGCCGAGAGTCCGAGCTCCAGTTCGGTGTTGAGCGCGGCCACGGTCTCCCGGGTGCTGTCGCCGTAGTGCACGACCGCGGCGGGGCCGGCGATGATGGTGGCGTAGCTGCCGACGTCGAACCGGCAGCCGAGGACGCGGACGGTGGCGTCGCCGATGGCGTAGGTGCCGTAGCCGTAGGCGCCGGTGTTGCCGACGCGGCTGTTGACCGCGGTCAGCTTCAGTCCGCTGCCGCCCTCCACCGACAGGGCGCCCCAGGTCTCCGACAGCACCGTGGAGTTGAGGTAGGTCGCCTTGCTGCCCTTGCCGACGAGGTTGGTGGCGCGGACGTTGCCGTCCAGGCCCAGCATCCACGGCACGGACTGCATGTACGGCGTCTCGACGGTGGCCTGGTAGTCGGCGGGCAGGGTGCCGTTGCGGGTCTGGATGGTGGTGTTCTTCACGACGACGTTGGCGCCGTCGTCGGCGATGACGGCGGTGCGGACGACACCCTCGGTGGTGATCTCGCCGTCCTCGACGACGAGGGTGGTGGCGGCGCCGTCGCCGACGACGGCCGCGCCGTAACCGGCGAAGTCGCAGCGGCCGTTGCCCGTGAAGGAGAGGGTGGGGCGCTGGAGCGTGTAGGTGGCGTCCTGGACGAAGACGCCGTTGAAGCACTCACCCGTCGAGGTGATCGACACGTTGCGGGCGAGGGCGTCGGTGACGCGGCCGCCGAGGACGGCCGTGAGGACGGACCGGTCCCGGTCGACGCCGTCGGAGCCCACGTACAGCGCCTGCCGGAAGGGGAAGGTGAGCGTCTCGTACGTCACCTCGTTGGTCTCCGCCACGGTGAGGACCACGTCGCCGCTGTAGGTCCCGGGCTGGATCAGGGTGACGGTGCCGCCGGTCACCGTCAGCCGCTGGCCGGTCTCGACGCCGTCGACGGTCAGCGACAGGAGGTACCCCTCGGGAGCGGTGAGCGTGCCGCCCTCCGCGACGGTCAGCCGGCTCACCCGGGTGGTGGCCGCCACCTCGTACGTCTCGCCGGAGCCGACCGTGATCCGCGAGCCCGACGCCTTCGGCGCCGCGGAGGCGGCGCCTGCGGCGGCCGGGATCAGCAGGGCCCCGGCCGTGGCGGTACCGGCCATCAGGATCGAACGTCGGGTGATCAGCGTCATTGCATGCCTTCCCACGGGGTCGTGTGCGCGATCGCGCCAAGTGACGGGCGGCCGTCGACGACGGGTCGACCGGGCCCGGAGCAGGCACCCTGAGGTGCGCTGGGAGGGAGTGAAGCAGCCCTGCACCAGGGGGAACAGGCACCGCACACACGCATGCCGGAAGCTGATGCCTCGGATCGCGCCGCCCGTTCCATGGCGGTCACACAGAGTGCCCACAGAGGGATTCCGGGCGGACGCACGAACGGCGAGGCGGGCGGCTGCCGAGCCGTCCGCCTCGCCGTTCGTGAGGCGCCGTGTACGACGCCGTGTGCTACGCCGGGGCGATCATCCCCGCCGACAGGTCGATGTCCGCCCCGCACAGGCCGGGCATGGCCAGCATCGCGACCAGCGCCCGTGCCACCTCGTCCTCCTCGACGAGCCGGTTCAGGGCCGCGCGGGAGGCGAAGGCGCGCTCGGCGGCCTCGGGGGTGGTGCCGGTGAGTTCGGCCTCCAGACGGAAGTTGCGGTCCATCCGGGGGCCCCGGACCGGCCCGGGGGACAGCGAGTTGACGGCCACCCCGTGCGGGCCGACCTCGCCGGCCAGGGTGCGGGTCAGGCCGAGCAGCGCCATCTTCGAGGCGGTGTAGGGCGTGCGGTTGAGCAGCGGCCGCTTGCCGCTCACCGAGGCCACGTTGACCACGTCACCGCGCCCGGCCGCGACCATCGCGGGCAGGAACGCCCGGCACATCAGGTAGACACCGCGCACGTTGGCGGCGAACACGTCGTCCCACTCGTCGGGTTCGATCTCCGTGAGCGGCTTGACCGGGCCCGCCACCCCCGCGTTGTTGACCAGCAGCGACACGTCCTCGTCGGCCAGGGCGGCGGCGAGAGCGGCGACCGAGGCCGGGTCGGAGACGTCGCAGACGGCCGTACGGGCGCCGCCGCCCTCCTTGCGGACGCGTTCCGCCGCCTCGGCGAGCGCGCTCTCGTTGCGGCCGGTGAGGACCACCCGGGCCCCGGCGCCCGCGAGGGCGAGGGCGAAGGCCCGGCCCAGCGGACCGCCGCCGCCCGTGACCAGGGCGGTCCGCCCCGCCAGGGTCACCGCGGGTCCCACGGCAGCTCGTCGCCGGCGGCCAGGGTGGCGCGCAGGTCGCCGGAGCGGGCGTGGCCCTCGAACAGCTCCACGCGCGCCGCGCGCCCGCAGAGCCGGCCCAGCTCGGCCTGCGAGGCCGGGTCGGTGACCTCCTGGTAGGTCACCGTCTTGAGGTACTTGCCGACCCACAGGCCGCCGGTGTAGCGGGCGGCGCCCCGGGTGGGCAGGACGTGGTTGGTGCCGATCACCTTGTCCCCGAAGGAGACGCAGGTGCCCGCGCCGAGGAAGAGCGCCCCGTACTGGGTCATCCGCTCCAGCGCCTCCCGCGGGTTCGCGGTCAGCACCTCGACGTGCTCGGAGGCGAACTCGTCGGCCAGCGACCACAGTTCGTCCATCGAGTCGACGACGATGACCTGGCCGTGGTCGCGCCAGGCGGGACCGGCGAAGTCGTTGGTGGGCAGGCCCGGCAGCAGCGCGTCGACGTGCGCGAGGGTCTCGCGGGCGACCCGCTCGGACGTGGTGATCAGGATCGCCGGGGAGTCCGGGCCGTGCTCGGCCTGGGAGAGCAGGTCGACCGCGCAGGTGAAGGGGTCGGCCTCGTCGTCGGCGAGGACGAGGATCTCGGTGGGGCCGGCGAACAGGTCGATGCCGATCTCGCCGAACAACTGGCGCTTGGCCTCGGCGACATAGGCGTTGCCCGGACCGGCGATCAGGTTCACCGGCTTCATGGTGTCGGTGCCCACGGCCATCGCGGCGACCGCCTGGACACCGCCGAGCAGCCAGATCTCGTCGGCGCCCGCGAAGTGGGCGGCGGCGACGGTCGCGGCGGGGATCTCGCCGCGGATCGGCGGGGTGCACGCCACGACACGCGGGACGCCCGCGACCTTCGCCGTGATGATCGTCATGTGGGCGGAGGCGGTCAGCGGGTAGCGCCCGCCGGGGATGTAGGCGCCGGCCGCCTGGACCGGGACGTGCTTCTGGCCGAGCCGGACGCCGGGCAGGGTCTCGATCTCGAACTCGCCCATCGAGTCCAGCTGCGCCTCGGCGAAGGCGCGGACATTGGCCTGGACGGCGTGGATGTCGTCGACGACCTGCTGCGGGACCGAGGCGACGATCTCCTCGATCTGCTCGGACGACAGCCGGAAGGACTCCGGGCTCCAGGCGTCGAACTTCTCGGAGTACGCGCGCACGGCGTCGTCGCCGCGTTCGCGGATGTCGGCGATGACGCCGGACACGGTCGCGCGCACCTGGTCGAGGGAGGCGGTGACCTGCGCCTTCGGGACGGCGTGCTTCAGGGTGTCTGCCACGGTTGCGGCCTTTCCGGAGGTGAGTGGGACGAGGATCAGACGGGCGGGGCTTCGAAGAGCACGTCGGGGTCGTTGAACTGCTCCTTGGCGACCGACTCGCTCATCGGGTCGGCGGTGCCCCACTGGTCCTGGGTGATCGGGTCGTCGACGTCGTGCCGGCCCGGGTGCCAGAGGTCCTCTTCGAGGACGGCGAGTTCGGTGGTGTACTCCACGGTGTTGCCGTGCGGGTCGTGGAAGTAGGCGAAGGTGTTGTCGCCGGCCAGGTGCCGGCCCGGCCCCCAGGTGAGTTTGGTCCCGGCGCGCAGCGCGCGGCCGGTGCCGCGCATGTACTCCTCGACGCCGCGCATCTCGAACGAGGCGTGGTGCAGGGAGACGTGGGGGCCGCGGGCGATGGCGAAGGAGTGGTGCAGGGGGCTGCACCGCAGGAAGTACATGAGGTCGCCCATGTGCGTGGAGTACAGGGTGTCGGTGAGCCGGAAGCCGAGGTGCTCGACGTAGAAGTCCCGCAGGCCCTCCGGGTCCCGGGAGTTGATCACGCAGTGCGAGAGCCGTACGGGGATGGCCTCGCGCTCCTCGATCCTGCGGTGGGTCCGGTTCTCGACGTCGGCGGACACCTCGACGACCCGCCCGTCGGGGTCGAAGAACCGCAGTCCGTAGCCGCCGCCCGGGGTGTCCAGTGCCCTCGGCTCGTGGACCAGCCGGATGCCGGCCCGGCCGAGCCGCACCGCGAGTTCGTCGACGGCCGCCGGTGACACGGCGCCGAAGGCGACCAGGTCCATCCGCTTGCGTTCGTCCTTGCGGATGCGGACCACGTACTGCTCCGGGCTGCCCTCGGCGGCGAAGAAGGCGAGCCCGCTGTCGTTCGCGACCTCGGTCAGGCCCCAGGTGGTGCCGTAGAAGGCGCGCTGGCGGTCGAAGTCCGGTACGGCCAGGTCGACGTGGCGCAGATGGGTGATGGGCTGGAAGGGGGTGCTGGTGGTCACTGTCCGCTCCTGACGGTGTTGCGCTGGTGGCCCAGGCCGGTGATCTCCGCCTCCAGGACGTCGCCGGGCCGGAGGAAGACGCCCCAGTGCGCGCCGTTGCCGGCCGGGGAGCCGGTGAGGAGCAGGTCGCCGGGGCGCAGGGTGGTGGTCGTGGAGACGTACGCGATGAGCCGCGGGATGTCGAAGATCATGTCCTTGGTGGACTCGTCCTGCCGGACCACGCCGTTGTGGCGCAGGGTGATCCGCAGGTCGTTCGGGTCGCCGACGAAGGCGGCCGGGACGAGGAAGGGGCCGGTCGGCAGGAAGGTGTCGGCGTTCTTGGCGGTGAACCAGTCGGTGCCGATGGCCTTCAGGTCGGGCCGGTAGAGGCGGTCGCGGGTGGTGAGGTCGTTGCTGATGGTGTAGCCGGCGACGTGGTCCATCGCCTCCTCGGCCGGGATGTTCCGGCCCTCCCTGCCGATGACCAGGGCGAGTTCCAGCTCCCAGTCGTGCTGCTCGCCGAGCGCGGGGAGCACGATGTCGTCGTAGGGGCCGGTCAGCGCGCGGGGCGAGCCGAGGAAGACGTACGGGACGCCGGAGCGGATCCGTTCGTCCATCATCTTCTCGGCGTCGGCGCGGGCGTCCTCGGGGGTGGCGCCGTGCACGCTCTCCTTCTCGGCGGCGACCAGATCGACCACGTGCTTGCGGTAGTTGGCGCCGCTCTGGAGGATCTGGCCCGGCTCCAGCGGGGTCAGCACCCGCAGGGCGGCCAGGTCGTGCCAGGCGCCGTCCGTGCCGGCGGCGAGGTCGTGCAGGCGGGGCAGCCAGGCGTCCCACTCCTCGACCAGGGCGCGGACGGACGGCACCAGGTCGGACAGGTCACGGACGCGCGCCCCGGTGACCAGGCCCGGGAAGACTCCCGAGGCGCTGCGGAAGGTGCCGAGCGCGAACGCTCCGGCGTGGGAAGGAAGCTGATCGGGCACGGGCGGCTCGCTCTCCTCGTACGGACGGTGGCTCGCCGTCGACGCTAGGCACCGGGGGCGGGCGGCGGAAATGGCCGTTGGCGATGGCTGCCATCAGCAGGGGAGTCCGGGCCCTGCCTGCGGTGATGTGCGGCCGCCGGGCGGCTGCTCCATCGCCGTGCGGGATGCATGGGGTGCCCCTTGGCGATGCCTCGATCCGTTGACCCTGCACGGACCGCCGATCAGGCTCGGAGCCACCCCGAGACCCAGGAGAAGCCGTGATCGTCGAACATGCCGAGCTGACCGTCGAGGAAGGCCGCGAGGAGGAGTTCCAGGAGGCCTTCGGCAAGGCCCGCGAGGTGCTCGCCGAGGCGGACGGCTTCCGCTGGGCGGAACTGCTGCGCTGCGAGGAGCGGCCCCGTGTCTTCCTCCTGCTGGTCGGCTGGGAGTCGGTCGAGGCGCACACCGTCGGCTTCCGGCAGTCCGAGCGCTTCGGGCGCTGGCGGGCCCTGGTGGGGCCGTTCTTCGCCGCGCCGCCGGCCGTCGAGCACTTCCGTGAGCTCGGCCCGCGGTTCTCCGGCTGACCCCGCTGCCGCCCGCATCTCCGACGTCCCCGACGTCTTCTCCGTCTTCGTCCCCGACGTCTTCTCCGTCTTCTACGTCTTCACAAGGATCGCCCATGCCCGTGAACAAGGTGCTCGTCGTCGGCGGCGGCATCACCGGAAGCGTGCTGTCCCTCGCGCTCGCCCAGCGTGGCGCGCAGGTGGAGCTCGTCGAGATCTCACCCCAGTGGTTCGGGGTGGGTCATGGCATCACCCTCCAGGGCAACGCGCTGAAGGCGCTGCGCTCGGTGGGGGTGCTGGACCGGGTGCTGGCCCGGGCCGTGCCGTTCGACTTCATGCGGCTGCGCCACGCGGACGGCTCGCTGATCAGCCGGCTGGACACGCCCCACACCGGCGGCCCCGAGCTGCCCTCGACGGCGGGCGCGCTGCGCGCCGACCTCCAGGACGCGCTGTGCGACGCGGTGCGCGCGCACGGCGTCCGCGTCCGCCTCGGCCTGAGCGTGGAGCACCTGGACCAGGGCGCCGGCCACGTGGACGTCGGCTTCACCGACGGCACCACCGGCCGCTACGACCTGATCGTGGGCGCGGACGGCATCAACAGCCGGATGCGGGCCCTGATCGGTATCGACACCGTCCCGCACCCCGTCGGCATGTCGATCTTCCGGGTGGTCGCCGACCGGCCCGCCACGATGGACTGCGCCGAGGTGTACTACGGCGGCCCGCGCTTCAAGGCCGGCTACAGCCCGATCTCCCCGGACCAGTGCTACGCCTACCTCCTCGACGAGAACCTCGACGCCTCCCTGGTCGGCCCGCGCGCGCCCCTCGCCCTGCTGCGCGAGCGCGGCGCCGGGTACGGCGGCACCTGGGGCGACATCATCGCCGCGCTGCCGGACGACACCGCGGTGGACTACCGCTGGATCGAGGCGGTGCTCGTGGACGAGCCGTGGCACCGCGGCCGCACGATGATCGTCGGTGACGCGGCGCACGCCTGCCCGCCGCTGATCGCGCAGGGTGCCGCGATGTGCATGGAGGACGCGGTGCTGCTGGCGGAGCTGGTCACCGGCCAGGAGCCGGTGGAGAGCGCGCTGGAGCGCTTCATGTCCCGGCGGCTGCCCCGGGTGCGGATGGTGCTGGAGAACTCGCTGCGGCTGGCCGAGTGGGAGATCCACCCCGGCACCCCGGGCATCGACCCGGCGCTGATCATGTCGCAGACGCTCGACTCGCTGACGGCGGCGGCATGAGCGCGCCGGTCGTCGACTTCCACGGCCACCTGGCCGTTCCGGCCGCCGACGCCCTGGTCGCGGGCACGCCCGGGTTCGCCGCCGAGCTGGCGGCCGAGCAGCGCGCCCACTCCCCCGAGTCCCTGGCCGCCAACCGGGCGCAGCTCGCCCGGCTCGCGGTGCGGCTGACGGACGTGGCGGCCCGGCTGGCCGACCTGGACGCGATGGGCGTGGACGTCCAGGTGGTCGGCCCGATGCCGATGCACCACTACTGGGCGGACCCCGAGCTCGCCGCGCGCCTGGCCCGTACGGTGAACGAGGCGGTCGCCAGGCACTGCGCGGCCGCGCCCGAGCGGCTGTACGGCCTGGGCACGGTCCCCCTCCAGCACCCCGGCCTGGCCGTGACCCTGCTGGAGGAGGCGGTCACCGGGCACGGCCTGTACGGCGTCAGCGTGTCGACCACCGTCGAGGGCCGCGAGCTGGCCGATCCGGCCCACGACGAGGTGTGGCGCAGGGCCGAGGAGCTGGGCGCGGTGGTCTTCGTGCACCCCTGGGGCTGCTCGCTCGGCGAGCGGCTGGCGACCCGCTACCTCGGCAACACGGTCGGCCAGCCGGTCGAGACGACGGTCGCGCTCTCGCACCTGATCTTCACCGGGGTGCTGGACCGCTTCCCCCGGCTGAAGCTGGTGGCCGCGCACGGCGGCGGATACCTGCCGACGTACGTCGGCCGCTCCGACCACGCCTGGCGGGAACGGCCGGACGCGCGCGGCTGCGCCGAGCCGCCCAGCTCCTACCTGCGCCGGATGTGGTTCGACGCGCTGGTCTACACCCCGCGCGCGCTGCGCCGTCTGGTCGAGGAGGTGGGCGCCGACCGCGTCGTCCTGGGCACCGACCACCCCTTCGACATGGGCGTCACCGACCCCGTGGACCGTCTGGACGCCGCCGGGCTGGCGCCGGCCGAACGGGACGCGATCGCCGGGGGCAACGCCCTCGACCTGCTGCTGAAAGGACGTGTCCGATGACCACCGCACCCCTCGGTCCGATCGAGGAGGAACTCGCCAAGGCCCGTGCCGCGTACCGCAACTGGGGCCGCTGGGGCGAGGACGACGTGCTCGGCACGCTCAACTTCATCGACGACGCGATCCGGGCCCACGCGGCGAGCCTGGTACGGCGCGGGCGGGCGTTCTCCCTGGCGCTGGAGTTCAACGAGGACGGGCCGCAGCGCGGCTTCCGCGGCCGGATCAACCCGGTGCACTACATGAAGGACACCGGGTCCGACGCGGCCGCCGGCACCCAGGGCTTCCCGCACGGCTTCGGCGGCGCCGACGACCATGTGGTGATGCCGCTCCAGGCGTCCACGCAGTGGGACGGGCTGGGCCACATCTTCGACAACAAGCAGGCGTGGAACGGCCGTCCGTGCACCATCGTGAACGGCGACGGCGACTCGGTCACCGGCATCGAGCACATGGCCGACGCGTTCACCGGGCGCGGGGTCCTGCTGGACGTGGGCCGCGCGATCGGTGACGACCACGGCGAACTGCCCGACGGCTTCCCGATCCTGGAGGAGCACCTGCGCGCCACGATCGAGGCGCAGGGTGCCACCTCGAACGTCCGCCGCGGCGACCTGGTCCTGGTCCGCACGGGACAGGTGGGGCGCGTACGGCGGCTCGGCACCTGGGGCACGTACGCGGCCGGGGACGCGCCCGGCCTGTCGTTCGGCACCCTCGGCTGGCTGCACCGCACGGAGATCGCCGCGATCGCCTCGGACACCTGGGGCCTGGAGGTGCGGCCGTACGAGTTCGCGGAGCCCGCGATGTCCCCGCTGCACCAGATCGCCATCCCCAACATGGGCCTGCCGCTGGGCGAGATGTGGGACCTGGAGGCGCTGGCCGCGGACTGCGCGGCCGACAGCGTCTACGAGTTCCTGCTGGTCGCGGCCCCGCTGCCGGTGACCGGCGCGGTGGGAGCCCCCGTCAATCCGATCGCGGTGAAGTGAGTACGACCATGAGTTCGACTACGAGCACGGCAGTGAGCACGGCGCACATGGACACGAACCGTTTCTCCGGCACCCTCCACCTCCCCGGCGACGAGGACTTCGAGGAGGCGTGCCTCGGGCGGGTCTTCAACGCCCGCCGCCCCGCCGACCGCCGGCCCGCCGCCGTGCTGGAGGCGCTGACCGAGCAGGACGTCGTCGAGGGCGTCCGGCTCGCCCGGGAGCGCGGCTGGCAGGTCGCGGTGCGCTCCGGCGGGCACAGCTGGGCCTCCTGGTCGGTGCGGCGGGACGCGCTGCTGATCGACCTCGGCGGCTTCCGCGAGATGGCGTACGACGGGACGACCGGGATCGTCACGGCGACGCCGAGCGTGAAGGGGGGCGACGAGCTCAACCCCTACCTGGGCGGGTTCGGCCGCTTCTTCAACGGCGGGCACTGTCCCTCCGTGGGCATCGGCGGCTTCCTGCTCCAGGGCGGGCAGGGCTGGAACGCGCGCGGCTGGGGCTGGGCGGCGGAGAACGTCGTCGCGATCGACGTGGTCACCGCCGAGGGCGACCTGGTGCGGGCGGACGAGTCGACGAACAGCGACCTGTACTGGGCGGCGCGCGGCGCCGGTCCGGGCTTCTTCGGTGTCGTCACCCGCTTCCACCTGCGCACCCGCCCGCTGCCGAAGCACCTGGCGCACACCGTGCACGCGTATCCGCTGGACCTGTTCGACGAGGTGATGACCTGGCTGCACGGTATGCACCACACCGTGTCGGACCTGGTGGAGATCGTCGCCCTGACGCAGACCCCGCCCGGCGCCGACGCGCCGGTGCTGCTGGTCACGGGCGTGTCGATGACCGACACCCCGCGGGAGGCGGCCGAGGCGCTGGCGCCGCTGCACGCCAACCCGTACGCCGACCGGGCGCTCTTCCGCGTCGAGGCCGAGCCCACCACGCTCGCCGAGCAGCTCGCGGGCCAGCGCACCGCCAACCCCGAGGGCCACCGCTACCTGGTCGACAACGCCTGGCTGACCGGGCCCGCCGAGGAGGTCGTCCCGGCGATCCGGAAGGCGTTCACCACCCACCCGACCCGGCAGACGTTCACCATCTGGTTCTCGATGGCTCCCCTGCGCCCGCTCCCGGACATGGCGTTTTCGTTGCAGTCGGAGATCTACTGCGCCACCTACGTCGTGCACGACGAACCCGAGCGGGACGGCGAGCTGCGGGCCTGGCTGGACGGCGCGATGGCGGCGATGCAGCCGGTGACCGCGGGCCAGTACCTGGGCGACTCCGACTTCACCGTGCGGCAGCTGCGGTTCATGGGCGACGCGCAGTGGCGGCGGCTGAACGAGATCCGCGCCGTCCGCGACCCCGAGGGCCTCTTCGCCGGCTACCTGAGCGCGGGGACCGTCACCAACACCAACCACTGGGAGCACTGAGGCATGCGTTTCGCGGCATACGAGGACGAGGGCGTGGAGCGGGCCGGGGTGGTGCGGGACGGGGTGATCCATCCGCTGCCCGTGGGCGAGACCGTGACGGCGCTCGTCGAGGACGGGGCCCTGCACACCGCCGGGGAGGAGGCCCTCGCCCGCCCCGGTGCGGTGCGGGTGGACCGGGTGCGGCTGCTGCCGCCGCTGAAGCCGCCCTCGATCCGGGACTTCGTCGGGTTCGAGGCGCACATCGAGGGCGTGTCGAAGTCGCTGGACGGGCTGGAGCACGTACCGGAGGAGTGGTACCGGGCCCCGAACTTCTACTTCACCAACCCGCACGCCGCCTACGGCGCCCACGACGACATCCCCGTGCCGGCGGGCTGCTCGGTGCTCGACTTCGAGCTGGAGGTCGGGGCGGTGATCGGCCGCAGCGGGCGCGACCTCACACCGGAGGAGGCCCGCGAGCACATCGTGGGCTACCTGGTGTTCAACGACTGGTCGGCGCGGGACCTCCAGAAGCCGGAGAAGAACCTCGGCCTGGGCTTCTCCAAGGGCAAGGACTTCGCCAACACGCTGGGGCCGTACCTGGTCACCGCCGACGAGGTGGAGGACCGGCGCGACGCGGACGGCTTCCTGGACCTGGAGATGACGGTCACCCTCAACGGGAAGCTGATCGGCCGGGACACCCTCGCCAACGTCTCGTGGACGTTCGAGGAGATGGTCGCCTACGCCAGCCGGGACGCCTGGGTGCGCCCGGGGGACGTCCTCGGCTCGGGCACCTGCGGCTGGGGCGCCCTGGCGGAGTTCTGGGGCCGCGTCGGCGAGCGCACGCCGGCACCGCTGCGTCCCGGGGACGAGGTGACGCTGACCGTCGAGCGCCTGGGGACGCTCAGCAACCGCGTGGTGGCGGGGCGTACGGACGCCTATCTTCCGCGGGCCCGCCGGCGCGGCCGCACCCCGCGTCCGTGACCCGACCGTGATACGGCCCTGACCTGGCCGTATCACGCGATCCGATGGCTGTCATCGGATCGCTGTGAGTTCCCTTCCGGTCTCTTCCTAGTCGGGGATCGGCTGGTTACAGTCCCGTGAACCGGACTTCAACGACGCGGCCGGAAGGGAACACGCATGGGTCTCGGAGCGATCGACCTGAATCTTCTGGTCGCCCTCGAAGCACTGCTGGAGGAGAAGAACGTCACCCACGCCGGGGTGCGGCTCAGCACCAGCCAGTCCGCGATGAGCGGCTCGCTCGCCCGGCTGCGGCGCCACTTCAACGACGAGCTGCTGGTGCGGGTGGGCCGCGAGTACGAGCTGACGCCGCTGGCCGAGCGGCTCCTCCCGGTCGTGCAGGCCTCGCTGTACAAGGCGGAGGAGGCGCTGACGCTGACCCGGCGCTTCGACCCGCAGCGCAGCCGACAGCGGTTCTCGCTGGTGATGTCCGACTACGTGATGACGGTGCTGGTGGAGCCGCTGCTGCGGGTCATCGCGCAGGAGGCGCCCGGGGTCCGGATCGACTTCCACCCCATCGTGGACGGACAGCTGGAGACCGAGACCCACCTGCGCTGCCACGACCTGATGCTGGTGCCGCTCGGCTACCAGCTGCCGGGGGTGAGCGAGGCGGTCATGCACGACCGGTTCGTGTGTCTGGTCGACCCCGGCAACCCCCGGCTGGCGGACGGGCGGCTGTCCCTGCGCGACCTGGCGGAGATGCCGCACGCCGCGTGCGCCATCGGCAAGAGCCTGACCCCGGCCGACCGCCAGCTGGAGACCCTCGGCATCACCCCCAGGGTGCAGGTGACCACGCCCGGCTTCAGCGTCCTGCCGCTCGTGGTGACCGGCACCGACCTGGTCGCGCTGGTGCCCGAGCGGCTGGCGCGGCGCTACGAGAGCTTCGCGGCCTGCGCGGTCGTGCCGACGCCGTTCCCGGACGTCCCCCTGATCGAGGCCATGTACTGGCACAACAACCGGCACGCCGACCCGGCGCACCGCTGGCTGCGCGAGACCGTGCGGCGGGTGGGCGCCGCGCTGGACGAACCGCTGCCGCGGGAGATCACCGCCGCGGATGCCAGCCATGGCGAACACGCGTTTCCGGAGCTGCCGGTCGCTTCCTAGCGTGGACGGGAGAGACATCCCGCACTCGTTCAGTGGAGGAGCCGTGAGCCGTACGCGTCTGGCGGGCCGTACCGTCGTCGTCACCGGAGCAGCGCAGGGCCAGGGGGCCGCGGAGGTGACGGCGGCCGCCCGGGAGGGCGCGACGGTGATCGCGACCGACGTCCTGGACGAGACCGGAGAGAAGCTGGCCGCCTCCCTGCGCGGGGGCGGCCTCGACGTGTCCTACCGGCACCTGGACGTGTCCTCGCCGGACGACTGGGCGGCGCTCGCCGCCGGGCTGGACGTCGTGCACGGCCTGGTCAACAACGCCGGCATCCCGGTCCGGGCGCGGCTCGGGCAGGTCGAGCTGGACGACTGGAACCGCGCGTTCGCCGTGAACACGACCGGAGCGCTGCTCGGCATCCAGGCGCTCGCCCCGCTCATGCCGGCCGGGTCCGCCATCGTCAACGTCGGCTCGGTCGCGGGCCTGACCGCCCACCACGCGGTCGCCTACACGGCGAGCAAGTGGGCGCTGCGGGGCCTGTCGAAGGTGGCCGCCCTGGAGCTGGCCCCGCGCGGCATCCGCACCAACGTCGTGCACCCCGGCTACATCGAGACACCGCTGATGGCCTCCGCGAACCCGGTGTTCGTCGGGGCCCATCTGGCGATGACCCCGCAGGGCCGCCCCGGCACGGTGGACGAGGTGGCGCCGCTGGTCGTCTACCTGCTGTCCGACGAGTCCTCGTACGTCAACGGCGCGGAGATCACGGTGGACGGCGGTTACTCGGCGCACGGCCCCGTGAAGGCCATCACCGACGCCCTGGACGGCGTCGGTCCCTGAGGCACGGCTCGACCGCTCATGGCCCCGGTGGCGGGGGCCCCCCGGGCGCCGCCCCCCCCGGGGGGGGGGGGTGGGGGGGGGGGGGGGGCCCGCGCGGGGGGGGGGGGGGGGGGCGGCGGTGGGGGGGGGGGGGGGCGCCCC
>NZ_JBIAPF010000021.1:0-93764 GCF_042888135.1 Streptomyces sp. NPDC003247 | reverse complement strand
CTGTCCGAGGCCATCGACGGCCTCGCCGCCGCCAGGGACGCGCTGGACCACCTCATCGAGGACAACCACGCGTACCTGGCACGGTCGGCGGACGATGAGGCGTGAACCAGGGGGCGTTCGGATCAGCGTGCGGACCAGAAAAAGATGCCTGCGATGTGGAGTCCGGCCAGGTAGATGGTCGCGGGTGAGGCGGCACGGACGCGGCGGCTCCGGCCGACGCGCTGCACGCCGTGGGGCGGAACACCCCCGCGTCGGCGGGGAGGACCATCGCCCGATCATCACGCACGGTGGTTACTCCGGAACACCCCGGCGTCGGCGGGGAGGACGGCCGCGCGCACTGGGGGTTCGAGTCGCCCTACGGAACACCCCCGCGTCGGCGGGGAGGACGGCCGGACCTGGGGGACGGCCGAGTTTCTGGACGGAACACCCCCGCATCGGCGGGGAGGACTAGCCGCGCCTCCGCCCCACACGTGCCCGCAGCGGAACACCCCCGCGTCGGCGGGGAGGACGCCCAGGCCCTGGTGGAGGCTGTCGACCTCGGCGGGACACCCCCGCGTCGGCGGGGAGGACAAGGACGGCGCCCTGTGACGACCGTCGACCAGCGGAACACCCCCGCGTCGGCGGGGAGGACGTGCCGAGCGACGACTCGACCGCCCCGGTGCGCGGAACACCCCCGCGTCGGCGGGGAGGACATCCGCGATCGGGCCTGCCTACCGCCCATCAACGGAACACCCCCGCGTCGGCGGGGAGGACGAAGCTCGGACATGAGCGGACCCCTCGTTCTACGGAACACCCCCGCGTCGGCGGGGAGGACACCAGTTCGCGGGCGGCGCGGTAGGCGTGGCGCGGAACACCCCCGCGTCGGCGGGGAGGACGCCAGCAAACCGGCTTCCTTGGCCCGGGACGGCGGAACACCCCCGCGTCGGCGGGGAGGACGCCCGGCACCGTTTCGGACGCGCCGGAGTTCGTGGAACACCCCCGCGTCGGCGGGGAGGACGGCACCACCACGGCCACCACGTCCGGCACCACCGGAACACCCCCGCGTCGGCGGGGAGGACCAGCAGGTGAGGCGAGAGGCGTACGCGGCGTTCGGAACACCCCCGCGTCGGCGGGGAGGACGCGCCCACCGCCGCCATCACCCGACTCGGGCTCGGAACACCCTCGCGTCGGCGGGGAGGACGCCGCAACCGCGCATGCGTCCGCGGCAGCCACCGGAACACCCCCGCGTCCGGAACACCCCCGCGTCGGCGGGGAGGACCGCCCCGGTTTGGCCTTCGGGGTGCCGTCCGCCGGAACACCCCCGCGTCGGCGGGGAGGACTTGGCTGCCAGCCGCTCGATCACCGCCCCGGACGGAACACCCCCGCGTCGGCGGGGAGGACTTCACGCCCTCGGCCTCGTACCCGAGCCACAGCGGAACACCCCCGCGTCGGCGGGGAGGACGTGCTGAGCGACATGGCGCAGGCCGACCCCGGCGGAACACCCCCGCGTCGGCGGGGAGGACGACAGATTGAGGGGGGTCCCATGGGGGTCCCGCGGAACACCCCCGCGTCGGCGGGGAGGACGGCGGTGTCTCCGTCCGCGCGGGCATCCGCGGCGGAACACCCCCGCGTCGGCGGGGAGGACGAGTTCACCCCGGACGACCGCCATGGGGTGGACGGAACACCCCCGCGTCGGCGGGGAGGACTGATGGCGACCGCCCACCTGCGTGGTGACCTGCGGAACACCCCCGCGTCGGCGGGGAGGACCCGGGCGTGCCGACTACTTCCCTGGGAGACCCCGGAACACCCCCGCGTCGGCGGGGAGGACCTGGTCGGCGCCGGATGCCTCGGCCCTGGTGGCGGAACACCCCCGCGTCGGCGGGGAGGACGCCGCGCTGCTCGTGGACCCTGATGCGTTCGGCGGAACACCCCCGCGTCGGCGGGGAGGACGAAGGCCTCTCCGCCCACTACGCCAACGCCGACGGAACACCCCCGCGTCGGCGGGGAGGACAGGCGTCGGGTCCTCGTAGTCGAACTCCAGGCCGGAACACCCCCGCGTCGGCGGGGAGGACCCGGAGGACTGCCGGTAGGCGTCCTGGTAGATCGGAACACCCCCGCGTCGGCGGGGAGGACCCCATGAGGGTGTCGGCGAGCTCGTCGAAGCTCGGAACACCCCCGCGTCGGCGGGGAGGACTGCTCCAGCTCGCGCCGGGTGCAGTTGCCGTACGGAACACCCCCGCGTCGGCGGGGAGGACGCGGACACGGTCCGCCGGGAGTGGGGCCGCTCCGGAACACCCCCGCGTCGGCGGGGAGGACCCTTTCTGACCTGCACTTTAAGATGGGGATTGCATTTCTTTTACCTTCGGTGCGGCGGTCATACGGATCAGGGTAAGGCCGTCGAAGTCGATGGGGACCCGTCGGCGGGTTCCTGCGGTTCGGATGGCGTAGCCCTGTTCTGTGGCGGCGGGGTGGACGAGGATGGCAGCGCCGTTGCCCACGGTCTCGGTGACGGCCTGCCAGAGTTCATCGCGGACGCGGGCCGAGACACTGCCGACGAAGATGCCGGGCACTACTTCGCTGGTCCATCGGCTGAGGGCGCCGCGCAGATGGTCGGGGACTGCGGTGGTGGCGATGACGACCATGGAGGGCATCAGTCGCCTCCTTGGGCGTAGTTGACGCCTGCTGGGAGGACTCCGGCTTTGGGGTCCCAGAGGTGGACCATCCGCACGTCATGCCGTTCGGAGTGTTCCTCGTCGAGGTTGTCATCGGTTGTGGTCGTAGGGGTGTGGGACGGGGTCAGCAGGGATTGGACGTCCTGGACTATGCGGGGCAGGAGGCGTAGGAGTCGGAGGTCTTCGCGGAAGCGGCGGCGGGCTTCTTGTTCGGGGTTGTCGGAGCTGTGGAGGGCGAATGCGAGGGGGAGTGTGATGTCGGCTTTGTAGAGGTCGGCGATGTCGTAGACGAAGGCGTGCTGGGTGCCGGTGTGGACGTAGCCGAGGGCCGGGGAGAGTCCGAGGGCGAGCAGGGCTGCGTGGACGATGCCGTACAGGCAGGTGTTGGCGGCGGACAGGGCGAGGTTGACGGGGTCCTGGGTGTCCCATTGGTCGGGTCGGTAGTTGCGGCGGAAGCGTCCGATGCCGTGCTGCTGCGCGAGGATCTTGTAGAAGGCTTTCATGCGCTGGCCTTCCATACCGCGGAGCTGGTCCAGGGTGACGGATGTGGGTACGTCGGCTTCCTTGAAGCGCATCCGGTACATGCGGACGGCGACCTCGAGGCGCCGTGCCGGGTCGGCCCATGTCGCGACCTGTTGTTCGAGCCAGTGGGTGGTGAGAGAGTCCGGGAGGATGCCCGCGTAGGCACGGATGCCGCCGGCTCCGACGCAGACGACGCTGGTGCCATGGCGGGCGAGGGTGGTCAGGGCCGGGGTGGTGATGGAGACGCCCGGGCCGAGGAGCAGGCAGGACAGGGCGGCGGTGGGGATGTATACGAGGTCGGTGCGGTGTTCGTCGGTCTGGATCTGCGCGCACACTCCGGTGTCGTCCTGCACCACGCGGACCATGTCGAGGTAGAGGAAGGACAGGGAGTCCGCGACGCGGGGGAGCATGGCAAGGGTGGGGGCGGCGAGGCGTCTGCGTGCGTCGCCGCCCCGTCGTGGCGCGCTCACGTGGTTCTCGCGGGTGCGAGGCTGAGCAGTCCCGCGCCGTAGGGTTTGCTGCGTCCGATGCCGTGCGTGACGGCGTCTCGGAGGGCGTCGGGGTCGGTGACGGTGGCGGTGCCGTCGTAGCGGAGCAGGCTGTGCCGCATGCGGGGGGCGTCTCGGCCGCGGGGGCGAACCGGCTCCATGCTGGTGGAGGTCAGGACGTTGAGGTCGAGGCCGGCTTCGGCGGCCCGGCGGAGCCACCACTGGTCGGCGTCGGCGCCGGAGAGCGGAACGATCCGGCCCCGCTTCCCCTTCTCCTGCAGGGAGAGCCGTTCCCGTTTGGCGGGGTTGACGACGATGCGGTAGCGGACCCCGAGTCCTTTGCGCAGTGCGGTGAACATCGGGGCGAGGCTCTTGACGTCGGCCTGGCCGTACCCGGTGGGCAGGAGTGTCGGGTCGAGCCTGGCGGCCTGGACGAGGAGGGTGCTGGAGGTGTCGGTCTCGTCCAGGCGGTACAGCAGCCCGGCCTGCTGCCGGGGGGCGTCGCCGAGGCCGTCGGGGACCATCCGCATGACGGTGCGGTGCATCTGGGTGGCGTCGCGCAGGTCCCGCTGCACGTCCCGGCTGTGCGGGTTGAGGCGGATGCGTGCGATCACCGGGTGGCCGTTCATGCGCTTTCCTCGAGGTGGGCGTAGTCGATCAGGCGCTGCATCAGGGTTTCCGGGGGTCCTGCGAGGGAGCGGGGCACCGGTTCCACGGTGCGGTGGAGGCGGCGGCCGGTGTGGCTGCGGCCGTGCTGGGCGAAGCTCACCGGCACATCGTTCACGTCGATGACGTCGACCGGTACGGGCGCTGCGGAACCGCTGGGGGGTGATGGCCGTTCCCGGAGGAATTCCACGGCGATCGTCCCGGTTTCCGGGCTGTCGCCGTCTTTCGCCTGGGGTGCGGTGCGGCTGAGCGGGACCCGGGTGCGGAGTTCTTCCTCGGGGTTGTCGGCGTGGCGGCGCAGGAGGAACGGCTCGTCGGGGACGCAGGAGCGGCGGCCCAGATAGGGCGCCCAGTGCGGGCGGCTCAGGGCAGCCGAGAGGCGCTCGACGGTCTCGTCGGTTGCGGTGACGGCGACGACGAACACCGCGTCGGACAGGTAGTGGCGGTGGGTGATGACGGCGGCGCCTTTGTTGCTGCCTCCGCTGGTGGCGGCGGTGCGGTCCTTGGGGAAGCCGCCGCCGACGGTGTGGTAGTCGACGAGGCGGACGCCCGGCCGGTCCACGCGCACGGTGAGCCGCAGGTCCTGGTAGCGGTCGAGGCCTGCCTCGTCGCGGCCGATTCCCTCGGCCGCGGCGAACATTCCGATCAGTGCGGAGCGGGTGGGGAAGGGCGCGGTGTCCCGCACCGGGGTGAACGCGGACCGTTCACCCCAGGATTGCAGGGGGCCGGCCAGGCGCAGCAGGAGCCCGCTCACTGCTGGGTCTCCACGGCGGCGTCGACGGCGGCGTCGATCAGCTGGTCGAAGGAGTCGTGTGCGGTGCCGAGTCCGGTGTACTTCTCGGCGGGGTTGATGACGGTGTGGCCGTGGAAGCGGCGGTTGCGGTTGCCGGTGAGGCGGTTGATGTTGCCGGCGTAGGCGTCGAGGGCCTGGCGGGAGGGCTGGGAGAAGCCGCCTTGCTGGTCGCCGGTGACGGGGGTCTCGAAGGCCGCGGCCAGGGAGAGCGGCCGGTGTTCCCGCACGGCGAGGTAGGTCAGGTCCGGGACGGTGTGCGGGGCGGTGCTGTTCTTTTTGGCCTGCGGGAGGGAGAGCAGGAAGTGCTCGGCGAAGGAGCTGAGTACGGTCCGGGCGGCCTTGACGTCGCCTTCCAGGTTGTTCAGCAGGTCGGCGACGTTGACGGTCGCGTACCGGTAGAAGACGCCGGCGCTGAACTCGGCGGTGTCGAGGTGACCGCTGCCGGTCTCGGCCTCGCCCAGCCAGTCGTCGACGGCGGTGAAGTAGTCACGCTGCGGCTCGGCGGCGTGCGTGGTGAACGCGTGGGCGACCTGGGCCGCCCCGTCCACGTTGGCGTCCGGGAGCTCGGCGAGCATGCGGCCCAGCAGACTGATGGAGGCGGTGCGCCGCTTGAGGATCGCCTCGATCTTCTCGGGTGGCAGTACCTGGCCGGGCTTCTTCTTGCCCTGGGCCGCCTGAAGGGCCTCTTGGTGCTCGGTGCACACTGCGGCCAGTTCGCCGATGGCCGCCTCTGGCAGGAACAGCAGGACCGAGGTGTGGCCGGCCGATTCGGTGCCGATGCCCTTCTTCCCGGCGCTCGCGGCGACCTGTGCTCCGGCGAATGCGGCGAGCTCGGTGGGCCAGCCGGTGTTCTCCAGGGCGTGCTGCACTTTCGCCGGCACCAGGCGGGTGCGGGCGGCCTTCTCCCCGAGGTCCTGCTCGACGCCGAGACGGATGACCCGCTTCCAGGACTGGCTGGAGACCCGGATGCGGGGTGCGTTGCCGTAGCGCACCTGCTTGGGGGAGCCGAGGTCGTCACGGTTGAGGTTGGCGGCGGGCACCGACTGCAGGGCGCTCAGGTCCAGGTAGAGAGTCATCGGTCGTTCTCCTCGGCGGAATCGGAGGGGGCGGGGTCGGTCGTGCCGCTGGCGGTGCGGAAGTAGCTCTCGAGCCAGCGGGTGGCGATGCGGTCGCGGCTGCGGTTCCACCAGGCGAGGTCCTCCAGGAGGACCGCCCAGTCGACCGTGATGCCGCCGCCCAGGAGCTGGCGGACGAGGGCGGGCAGGCCCGGGTGGACGGCGTCGCTGCTCTGCCGGGCCATCAGGTGAAGAGCGCTTTCGGCGGAGTTCTCCTTGAGGACGCCCGCGGTGACGGCCTGCCCGAGCGAGGCGCCCAGGTTGGGCCGCTCGTACCAGGAGACGGACACGCTCTCGTCGGGTGTGGTGTCGCGGGCGATGCGGGGACGTGCGGCGATCAGCGAGGCCGCCGCGTAGTACGCCCGCCGGACATCGGCATGGTGCTGGTCGTCGTGGTCGCGCAGCCACGGCACCAGGTAGCGGTGCATGTAGTTGCACCGCTCCACCGGCAGCCCGAGCCCGCGCCGCAGGGCGGCACGGGCCTGCTTGGACTCGCACAGGTGGTGCGTGTAGGCGACGAACCGGTCCGAGACACGGACGGTCGGGGAATTCGGCGGGGCAGACGCTGCCGGCACGGAATCGGTCATGAGGCATCCCTGATGCGGGGAAAGGGTGAGGTGAGGGAGCGCCGACAGCGTCGGCGTGGGGCGCGGCCGGGCGGGTTCAGTCGGATCCGGACGGCTGCAGCAGTGCGAGGAGGAGGCCGCGGGCGCGGTGACGGGCGCGCGCGACGCGGATGTCCGCACGGTTGGCCTGTCCGATGGCTTCGTCGAGAGCGGCAAGGGCTGCGTCGACGAACGGCTTGTCGACCCGGTCTGTGGTGCGGCCAGGCTCGGTGAGCTGCCAGAACTTCTTCTCCGCGGTCGGCCAGTAACGAGTCAGCGCGGCAGCAGCCCACGGGCCGGGTTTGCGGGCGTCCAGCTTGATTTTGGCTTTCGGTGACGGATCGGCACTGGTGTCGGTGGCGATCTTCCAGGCGATCCTCGCGGCGAAGTCCAGCCGGTCACCGGTCTTCTCGGCAGCTCCGTGGCAGTGCTTGACGTGATAGGCTATTGCCGCGTCGTTCTCCTCCTGCCACTGCAGGACCTGCGGACTCGTCGCCCGGAACCAGACGCTGTCCTTCTGCTGACCGTCCTGGTCGAAGCCGTAGGCGCGCACCCGCAGCCGTGACAGCAGCGGTCGGGGCAGGTGCTCGAGGGCCGGGGGGCGCCGGGCGTCCTGACGGCTGTCCTTCAGCAGCAGCGAGTCCAGGTCCCGCCACAGGGCCCTGGCCCCGTCGGCCTCCCGCGGCTGGAAGTCCCCGTCCTTGCGCCGGTCGAGGATCTGGTAGGGGTCGCGCACCTTGTGCGGCGGCTCGTGGGTCGACCAGGTGATGTAGGCGTCGGTCACCGTCCGGCCGTCCTCGGACGGCACGAGCAGCGCGGCATGACGGAACCGGCCGGTCAGCATCCGGCCCGGCCACGTGACCGGCGGCAGAGGTTCCAGGGGGGCGTTGAGGTCCTCTTCCCACGGGCAAGCGTCCTGCGCCTCCCCGTCGGTCTCGGTCTGAGGGATCGGCACGGCCAGCACCAGCGTGGTGAACAGGTCGGGCCCCCATGGAAAGTAGGAGACGGACTTGCGCAGCGGGGCCGCGTCACTGCTGCCTGTCCGCGCATCGGTGATCCGGCGGGGTGTGCACTGCCCGGACGGCCCGTAGTACAACTGCGCGATCAGATGCCAGGCAGCTTCGGCGGCCGGCACCGGCACGGGTGCGGTGTCGGTGAAATGCCCGAACAGCACCGCCCCGTTGACTCCTGTGGGGCGGCCCATCACGAGCTTGTTCACCCCGGACGTGTTCGGCGCTCCCTTCCCGTCCACGCACTCCGCACGCAGCCGCGGGTCCTGGAGGAAGGGCCGCGCGGGATGGAACAGGTCGAACCGGCCCGCCAGGTCCTCCCGGTCGAAGTGGGCGTCCACCGCGTGCGGATCGAACCGGCCGGCCTTCCAGACACGCTCCCGCAGACCGAACCAGTCGTCGATGTCCTCCGCAACGTCCGGATCGTCGAGCCGGTCACCGCCATCGGCAGCGATCCTCGCCGCGATCGGCGCCAGAATCCGCAGCAAGCCCGCCGCCGCCGGCGGCACGGGGATCTCCAGGTCCTCGATCTCGTGCGCCCGCTGAAATAACTCACGCAACCCCACACACGCCGGCTGCCCGGTCAGCAGACGCACAGGAATCCACGGCTCGACCCGCAGGTCGAATCCCCCACTCACGGTCATCCCCTCCAACAGCCTGGGTCCCATGACGCACGGGCACGGCAAAGCCCCTCCCCCAGCAGCCCTGCACTGACGTCGTCCCGGCATTCAAGCAGCCACCACCGACAATGCGCCCGGACCTGCGAACTTCTGAGTCAAAGGCAGGCAGTGACTGGTATCAGCGGCGAACCAGACCACAGTCCGTGTCCAGACGAAGAGTCGCGCCGCCGACCTTCACCGCCTGCCCACTCCCGCCCTGCACGGGAAGGCGGAGAACACGCAGTTCTCCGAGCATCGGGTGCTCCGTCCACGACTTCGGCGGGGCGACAGTGTCGGGATCTGCTCCCTTGAGCCAGTCGCCGCGGACCGCAATGGTGCGGCGCATCACCTCCCGCACGGACGAGACCGGCATCTTCCCGTCCGACGCGACCTGGGGAAGCAGTTGCTCACCCCCCGGGTCCAGGGTCACCCGGCCGTCCTCCTGTACATACGCGCACAGCAGACGCACCGATTCGGCGCCGAGCCGGGTGGACACCTCCCACTCGTCCTCGTCACCGGGAAGGCCGTGCAGGTCATGCAGCGCGGAAACGCTCCGCGCCCGCGGGACGGCGAGAAGACCGGCCACGCTGCGCTCCGCCATCTCCTGGCCCTTGTGCACCGTCCAGGCTTTCGCCTCGCTGCCGCCCGGACTGTTCCAGTCGAAGTCCTCGCTGTCCCCGTGGACAGCTTCGACCAGATCCTGCACGTCGTCCGGGATGGAAATGGTCCCGCCCTCGATGCCGGCAAGAATCCGGGAGGTGGTGGCGAGGAGGTGCTCGGAATACACCTCGCCCCACTGCTTCGGCGTCGTCCCGCCGCCCGCGATCGGGTCGAGCACCACAAGACACGGCCCGCTCGCCCAGGCCGGGCGCCCGCGTCCGTCGGGATATCCGTGCCGGGCCCAGTGGTCCTCGTGCCGCCAGCACCGTCCGGCCCGCTGCAGCAGCAGGGCCAGAGGAGCGAGGTCGCTGATGACAATGTCGGCATCAAGATCAAGCGACTGCTCGACGACCTGAGTGGCGACGACGATCCGGCGCAGCGGACGCGGCCCTGAGCGGCCCAGCCCTTCGGTGACCTCCCGTGTGCGGGCCTCACGTACGTCGCCGGGGAAACGGGCGTGCAGCAATTGCACGCTTCCGCCCTGCTCGTGTGAACGCTTGTCGAACCGCTCGCGGAGCCTCAAGTAGGTGTCCTGCGCGTCTCCTACGGTGTTGCACACCACCAGGGCGGTGCCTCCCTCCCCCTCGCTCACCGGCTGCAGGACCCGTTCGATCACCGCCAGCCGGGCCCGGGCCCCGCCATCACAGCCGTGGACGACCGGTTCCACCACGACACCGAGCTCCATGTGCCGCGCACGCGCCTGCTCATGCTGTCGGGCGGGCGAGATCTGCGTCGCCCGGCCGCTCTGCCCGTCCACGTACAGCCACCCGGGGTAGGGCGCCGGGAACGTCCGTCCGCTCAGGGCGCGCTTGTTGTGACCGGCGCCCTGCAGGTACTCCTTGATCAGCCGGTCGCTGACCGATGCCGGCAGCGTCGCCGACAACAGGACGACCGGCACGCCGTACGCCCCGAGCCAGTTCAGCAACCGGCCCAGTAGCACCTGCATGTACGGGTCATAAGCGTGGGCCTCGTCAACGATGAACGTCTTCCCCGACAGGGCCAGCAAGCGCAGCGCATTGTGCCGCACCGGCAAAACCGCCATCAGGGCCTGGTCGATCGTACCGACCGCGAACTGCGCGAGCAGGGGCCGCTTCGCTCCGCGCAGCCACCGCTGCGGCCGCATGTCGGCCTCCGCCCGCCGGCTCCCCTCCCCGACCTCGTCACCATCGCAGGTCAACACGTTCTGCGCATCCAGATCCTCGTCGGAGTACGCGCTGTTCAGCCAAGCCATGCTGTGGACCAGCGTCAGCCCGGCCTCCTCGCCGGACTGACGCAGCAACGCCTGCGCAACCCGCCCGTGCATCTGGTCGCTGGTGGCCATCGTCGGCAGCAAAAACGCGTACCCCTGCGTGCCGAAGGCCTCGGACAGAACCCGCTCGGCCTCCAGAGCCGTCTCGCTCTTGCCATCCCCCGGAGCCGCGGTGACGAGGAAAACGCCGCCGCGCTGCCCCTCGCCCACCGCCGCCCGCAGCTCGTCCATCACGGACCGCTGCAACGGATTCGGCTCACCCTGAATGCCGTACGCCTCCGCGAACCCCTTGCGCTGCAGCCGCACCCAGGCCAACCCGGCCTGGGTCAGCAGGCGGGGAGCGTCCTTCTGAGATTGCTTGAAATGATCCGCCAGCGCCGGCTCGAGACCCCGCTGCCGCTCCCGGAGGTAGTCCTCCTGGCTGACCAGCCAGTCCGCAAGAATGACCACCCCCGTCACCAGCACCGCGGCCGACGCCTTGAACACTCCAGGCGCCTGTGGTGCTCCCAGCGACTCATACACCTCGGCCGCATGCGCAGTCCTCTGCCGTGCCCAGGCAGCCCCGCCGAGAAATGCCGGAGCGATACCGTCCTCGATGCGGTGGAAGCGTCCGTGATGACCGCCGATGACCTCGGCCAGCCGCTCTGCGACCCTCAGCTCTCCGTCGGCAGCGAAGCCCAGGTCCGCCAGCACATCCTTCGCACCCTGCAGGCCGGCCACGTCATGCCCGAACCGCTCCCCGCTCATCTTCATGCGGTCGCCGGCCAGCTCCGCGCTGAGGTACTGGCTGCCGTGCCGGGAGCAGAACTGGAACCCTGACAACTTGCCGATGTCATGCAGACCGGCACACAGCCCGACGACCGCCCTCGCGCGTTCCAGCTCGCCCGCCAGCCCCATCCCGTCCGCGATCCGTACACGCTGGTTCTCAGACAGGTAGGCATCCCACAGGTGCAGCGCCATCGCCGCAGCGTCCAGGAGGTGCCGGATCAGCGGATACGGCGGCAGTCCCCCATCCAAACCTCTCGACTTCCCCCACACCGACTCATCCGGCGCTTCCCACTTCCCCGGCATCCCAGCCCCCTCACCCCAGCTAGCGGGCCACACCCCGCCACCGGAACGGGCATTCAACCACTGCCCACCGACAGCAGTGCAGCTGTCCAGCCCCGATAAGGTGACAACGTGCAGCCTCAGCCACCACGACGCGAAGCTCCCTCGAACGCAAAGAAAAAGCAAAGCCTCTCCTGAGCCCCAGGTCAGGAAGAGTCCTCCCCGCCGACGCGGGGGTGTTCCGGTCACGGTGGTGACGAGGACCGCCACGGCCGAGTCCTCCCCGCCGACGCGGGGGTGTTCCGCCCGCCACCCCGGCGCTGCTGGTCTCGTTCGGGTCCTCCCCGCCGACGCGGGGGTGTTCCGCTCGACCTGCGCTACTGGGCGCGGCGGGATGTGTCCTCCCCGCCGACGCGGGGGTGTTCCGCCGAGCATCGGAAGGATCCGATCCGCCAACGCGTCCTCCCCGCCGACGCGGGGGTGTTCCGCCCCGGACTGGGCGCTGAAGGAGGTGGCCGACGTCCTCCCCGCCGACGCGGGGGTGTTCCGAGGCTCCAGGCCCTGGAAACCGCCCGCTTCATGTCCTCCCCGCCGACGCGGGGGTGTTCCACCCGCAGGTGGCAGGGCCGCCGCATCCTCAACGTCCTCCCCGCCGACGCGGGGGTGTTCCGAACCGCTGTACGAACGCGCGGACTTCCTCGTCGTCCTCCCCGCCGACGCGGGGGTGTTCCGCCGTCCGTGCTCGTTCTCCAGGGCCGCCTTGGGTCCTCCCCGCCGACGCGGGGGTGTTCCGCTTGGCGATTCCCGCGCCCTCCGGGTCGGTCGGTCCTCCCCGCCGACGCGGGGGTGTTCCGTGCGCGCGTCCGGAGTGCTTGCCGTCGTAGAGGTCCTCCCCGCCGACGCGGGGGTGTTCCGTTGGATGGTGCGAACTGGTTTGCATGTCGCCCGTCCTCCCCGCCGACGCGGGGGTGTTCCGCAGTTCCGCGAGGTCGTGTTCCCGGGCATCGTGTCCTCCCCGCCGACGCGGGGGGTGTTCCGTCGATGTACGGCTTGATGATGTAGTCCCACAGGTCCTCCCCGCCGACGCGGGGGTGTTCCGAGAAGGAGAGCAGCTGATGCCCAGGCAGCTTCGTCCTCCCCGCCGACGCGGGGGTGTTCCGCCGGGATCATCCTCGAGGCCATCGCCGCCAAGGTCCTCCCCGCCGACGCGGGGGTGTTCCGCGTCCGAAGGGCGGCTCTGGGTGACGGGCTTTGTCCTCCCCGCCGACGCGGGGGTGTTCCGTTCACTGCGGCGTTCCCGGTGTCGGGGACGATGTCCTCCCCGCCGACGCGGGGGTGTTCCGGCGGACGGCTTCCACCGGCCGTCCAGGCGCACGTCCTCCCCGCCGACGCGGGGGTGTTCCGAAGACCTGCTCCTGGGTGAGGCCGGCCGCTTGGTCCTCCCCGCCGACGCGGGGGTGTTCCGTTGACGGCGAGGTGGGACACCAGGTTCGGCAGGTCCTCCCCGCCGACGCGGGGGTGTTCCGCGGGCCCCGGAGCCGATGGTCCCCGGACAGCTGTCCTCCCCGCCGACGCGGGGGTGTTCCGGACCGCACATGGATCGCCCCGTCGTCCACCGCGTTCTCCCCGCCGACGCGGGGGTGTTCCGCAGTGCAGGAGCATCGAGCCGACGACCTTCGTGTTCTCCCCGCCGACGCGGGGGTGTTCCGGCAGAGGGCGCGCTGGGCGTCGCAGAGCCTGCGTCCTCCCCGCCGACGCGGGGGTGATCCGGCCGTCGAGATCACCGTCAAGGCCCGGCTCACGTCCTCCCCGCCGACGCGGGGGTGTTCCGATGCTTACGACGGCGAGCACGATCTTGACGATGTCCTCCCCGCCGACGCGGGGGTGTTCCGCCGACCTGCTTGCCCACGAAGAAGTTGTCCCCGTCCTCCCCGCCGACGCGGGGGTGGTCCGAGGCCCGCACACCGGCCGCACAGCGGGACCGCGTCCTCCCCACCGACGCGGGGGTGTCCCAGTCGGCGAGCTCGTCGACGAGCACCTCGCCAAGTCTTCCCCGCCGACGCGGGGGTGTTCCACGATCCCGCCCGATGTACGACCGCCCCACCCCGTCCTCCCCGCCCACCCGGGGGTGTTCCCTGTGACAACAAGGTCGCCTACAACCGGCTCGCGTGCTCCCCGCCGACGCGGGGGTGTTCCGATCGAGTACATCTCGACCGACACCACGGTGTGGTCCTCCTCGCCGACGCGGGGGCGTTCCGCCTGCTGGGCGTACCCCGAGTGGACGCCGTGGGTCCTCCCGCCGACGCGGGGGTATTCCGGGGGTGCGGGTGATCGTGCAGGGCCGGCTGAAGTCTTCCCCGCCGACGTGGGGATGTTCCGCCCATGGCCTTGGCCAGCGCGACCCAGCCGTTGTCCTCCCCGCCGACGCGGGGGGCCCGAGGCGGCCCACCCCTCCGCCGAGCGGCTCGGCGTCCTCCCTGCCGACTTGGGGGTGTCCAGCGTGATGTGCCGTCTGCTCCTGGTTCTCGTGCCATCCTCCGCGGTCAAGCGTGGATAGTCAGCGCCCAGGGTAAACAGGATGTTCTCCTCCGGGGGCATACGAGGCCAGCCAGCCGTCCGCGGCGGTACTTCGCGTCGTCGGCACAAGTCGGCTAGGCACTGCTGCAGTACACGGCAGGTTTGTTGACGGCCCGTGAGTTGTTCGCCACTGCATCCGAAGTGGGTTTGATGGAGCCGTTACGGCCGTACGAGCTGTGTACCTAGTAAAGTTCGGCCCCATGAGCATCCCAAGCCCACGAGGGGAGCGAGAGAAGCTAATTACAGCCCTCACTCCCCAGTTGCGTAGACACCTGAAAATCCGCGCCTTCGAGCACGGAATGGACATCCAGGACGCGACCGAGCACGCGATCAGTGCCTGGTACTCAGCGGACGGCCTGCCGGAGGTCAAGACCGACGGCGCGAAGACGTGGGGCACGTTCCTCCCTGTCGGTGAGCCGGACAGGTTCAAGGCGGCCTGCTCCGACCGCGGGGTCACCTATGTTCAGGGGCTGGCGCAGGCCCTCACCCTGTGGCTCGACAATCACCCCTCCCCCACTGCTCCGTTGGCGGCTCAGCCGGTGGTGCGGGTGATAGTGGCCAACCAGAAGGGCGGTGTGGGCAAGACGTTCCTGTCCTCCGGCATTGCCCAGGCGCTCGCGGAGGCCGGCCACCGCGTCCTGCTGGTCGACTACGACCCGCAGGGCCACCTCACGGCAGAGCTGGGCTTCGAGGACCTCATGTACGAGGACGATGTCGAGACCCTGATGATGCACATGGACGGCACTGCACGGGGCGACATACACGATCTGCTGGTGGCTCTGGACGGCGAACGGTTCGGCGATCGGCTCCATCTACTGCCCGCATCCGACGACGCATTCCTGCGGGACGTCGCCCTGTCCAAGGTGAGCTTCAGCGAGGCCGCTTTGGAGCGGGCACTGGAGCCGCTCGAAGCGGACTACGACGTGATCATCATCGACGGCCCACCCAGCCTGGGCCTGAACATGGACACCGCCCTGTACTACGTCCGCCGCCGTGATGGGGAGCTCGCTGACCGGTCCGGGGTGATCACGCCGGTCTGGGCGAACAAGGCCTCGCACCGGGCGTTCCGGCTCCTCAGCCGTCAGATGGACGACCTGTGCAAGAAGGGCAGGATCCAGGTCGATTACATCGGTCTGATCATCAACGCGTACGACAGCCGCCGCGGCAAGCTCGTGAAGCAGAACAAGGACGAGTGGGAGAAGAGCAGTTCCCCGCCCGTCCTGGCTGTGATCGGTGATCTGAAGGAAGGCCGGGAGGCCGCGGACGGTGAGATCCCGTTGCTGGAGTACGCACCGGACAGTGAGCACGCGCAGGTGATGCGCGATCTGGCGAAGGAGCTTGCCGTATGACGCCCCCTCAGCAGCGGGTCACCCGCGGGTTCAGCATGGGGGAGGAGGGTGAGGCCGGTGAGAAGAGGGAGCCGCGGCGGATCCGAACCCGTCAGCAGATCATGAACGGTGAGGGCAAGCGCCCTCCCGCCAAGGTGGAGCTCAGACTGCTCGCGGGAAATCCGTTCAATCCGCGTGACGAGCTCACGGAGATCGAAGAGACGGCGGAGTCGCTGCGTGCCAAGGGGCAGATCCAGCCTGTCACCGTGGTGCGTCGCGCAGCCTTCTTGGGTGCTTACCCCGGCCAGGAAGACAAGCTCGGTGAGGAAGCCGAGTACGTCGTCGTCGACGGCAACCGGCGCCTGGCTGCTGCTCAGCTCGCCGGTCTTGTCGAGCTGCGGATAGACGTCAACGACGATCTCGCCGCGACTGCGGCGGACATCCTGGAGTCCGCCTTGATCGCCAACATCCACCGCGTGGACGTCCCGCCCATGGATCAGGCAAACGCGATCCAGGACCTCGTGAAGGTCCACGGTTCGCAGGGCGCGGTGGCGAGGAGGCTGGGGAAGACGGCGGCGTGGGTGTCTCAGCGCATGGCCCTGTTGGAACTCACGCCCGACCTTCAGAGGCAAGTTGAAACGGGCGAGCTGAAGGTCGAGCCGGCTCGCCGGATCGGTCGGCTTCCCAAGAACGAGCAGGCTGGGGAGGCGCAGAAGGCCATCGAGGCCGCCAAAGCCCCCCGTCAGCGGCGTCCCAAACCCGCCAAGGGGGAGGCGAGCGACACCTCCGCCATTAACGGCGTTAACACCTCAGAGGGGCCAGCGGCATCTGGCATCCCTGCGGCACCTGCCGTTAACGGCGTTAATACCCCGGAGAGCCCTTCGGTGTCTGGCTCTCTTGCGGCGCCGGGCGTTAACGGCGTTAATACCCTGGAGGTTGCGGCGCCCGAGCTGCCAGCCCAGAACGATGGAGGCCAGCCGCGTCGGCTGCCGTACGACGACGCCTTTTCCGTCGTCACCCACCTGCACCTGAAGATGGACCCGGCGGTCTTCGCGGACGGCGCACGCATCTGGCTCAGGATCCTGCGTGAACAGCATCCCGACAGCTACAGCGCACTGCTGCAGGAGCTGACCGGACAGGAGCAGCAGTCGGCCTGACTGCCCGCCGGCCGGAGCGCAACGCAAAAAAGGCCCGCGCTCCCTGCGTGATGCGCAGGGAGCGCGGGCCTTTGCTGTCCTGTCTCAATGAAGTTAGTCGTCCACTCCTGCGCTGACCTGCGTGGACTGGATTGGGTGCGACGCGGGGACTTGGTTCGTTGAGACAAATCTCGGCTCGCTAAAGCAGCTGCGCGTTCCGATGCTGGTCGCCCGCCTGCTCCAGGGCGGCCTCGTAGGCGTGCAGGGCGGTGATGACTGTGGCGCGTTCCGCGGGGGCGAGACCGCGCATGACGCATTCCCAGGCGGAGGCGCTGCCAGAAAGCCATTCGCCGATCGGTGCGGCGTAGGCGGGGGCGATGGCGATGATGCGGCGGCGGCGGTCGGCGGGATCGGCAGTGCGCTGCAGGACGCCCGGCCGTGACAGCTCGCTGACCATGAGGCTGACGGTCGTCGGGGCCACCTCCAGCCGGGCGGCCAGCTCGTTGATGCTGGTGGGGCCGTCGTACTCCAGGTGGGCCAGCAGTGCGAGGTGTCGCGGTGCCAGGTCCAGACCCTGGAGCGCCGGAGGTATGGGCAGGCGCTTGGCGCGGCCCACGAGCCGTGGCATGAGCAACAGCAGGGTGCGGACGGCCTCATTGACGGCTGGACCGTCCGATTCCGTGGACATCAACGACCTCTTCCAGATACCTTTAAAGACAAAGACTTTGGATTCAAAGGGAACGAGGTCCACTATGCCGCATCTGACCGTCCACCTTCCAGAGAACAGGCTGACCGGGAACGAACCCATGCTCGTCGCCGCACTGACCGACGCGATCGTCGGCGTCTATGGCGAATGGGCCCGCGACCTCGTAAGCGTCCGCCTGACCGGAGCCCCCGCAGGCCGTTTCGCGCAGGGTGGCAAGGCCGTGGACACGAATGCCTCGGTGATCTTGGGCGTCCGCGCCGGCGTCTTCGACCGCCCCGACGCCGCCCAGATCACCGCGCGCCTCGGCACCGCGCTCACCGAAGCGATCACGCGTGTCCTCGGCGATGACCTCCGCGCCGGCACCATGGTCGAACTCGTGGCGTCACCGCCGGAACGTACCTTCGTCGGCGGCGCCCCCGCCGCGTGATCCACCCCAGCCGGTACAGCCATCCAGCACCCCCAGCACGCTCAACCGCGCGACTGGGGGTTCGCTGAGGCAGAAGCCCGAACGACTCGGTTCGTTGAGAAAACGACTCGATTGAGTGAGACAGGACATTTGCCGTGCAGCTTGGGGGCGGAGTGTCAGCGGCGTCGGCGACGATGAACGTCGACGTTGTTACTTCTTGCCCTTCAAGACGCGGGGCAGATGGGCGTGGAGATGCCGGACGCTGACCGGGATGCCGCGCTCCAGGAGACGCAGGGCGAGCAGTTCGACCAGTGCGCATGCCCGGTGCTTCCCGCCGGCGCACCCGATCGCGATGCGGCGGGGTCCGGCGGGGAGCAGGGCGTAGGCGGTGAGGTTGTCGAGCAGCTCGGGGACGCCGGGGGTGGCGAGGACGACGGCCTGGACGTCGGGGTGGCGGCCGTCCAGGTCGAGGATGTTGCGGGCGGCGGCGGGGTCGCGCAGGCGCTCGCGGACGTCCTCGGTGCGGTCGGCGGTGGGCGGTGCGGGTTGTCCGTCGGTGCCGGTCGGCTGGTGGAGGTAGCCGAACGAGGTCAGCTCGATGGGGGTCGGTGGCACGGGTTTCCCTTCGTGGTGCCGGTAGGCGCCGGGGCGGCCGGACTCGAGGTCGACGGCCGCCCCGGGCGTTCACTGGGTGGTGGAGGTGTTCGTGTTGGTCGTCGCCGGCTGGGCAGCGCTCGTCTCGAGTTCGGCGTGGCGCTGCTGGACGTATTCGGTGGCCTGGCCGTCGGACAGCAGCGTCTTGATCAGGTCGGTTTGGTAGTGCATGCCGACGCTGACGCCCTTGTGGAAGCGGCAGGAGTCCTGGGCTTCGGCGCAGGCCAGGCAGTCCTCCCAGCTCTGTTCGTCGTACGGGGCGGTCTCCGGGCCGGGGAGCTGCGGCGCGGCTGGGCCGTTGGGGTCGGGGAAGAGGTAGGTGCGGGTGAACAGGTCCTCGCGCCAGGTGGGCGGCAGCCCGGTGAGGAAGGCGGCCAGGGCCTGGGCGATGACGGGGTAGTGGTCGTACAGCGATGCCCACAGCCGTTTGGCCTCGGTGTCCGGGTCGGTCCTCGTGTTCAGCCAGTCGGCCTCCCGCGCGTAGTCGCGCATCTTGTCGCGCCGTTCCTTCCAGTGGCTGGTGTCGATCCCGGCCTGGATGGCCGCGCTCAGGACCCGGGTGTCGTTGAGGAAGTCCGGGTCCATCTGGCGGTGGGCGAGGTCTTCGGCTGCGGCCGGGTCGCGGTCTGCGAGGGCGGCCAGGGCCTGGTCGGTGAGGAGTGCCGTGCGCTGCGTCCAGAAGTCCGCGTTGGCGTAGGCGGCGCTCAGCAGCCGGGTGCGCAGGCGGGTGAGGGCTGTGGTGGTGTCCGTCATGAGGGCTCTTTCAGTGAGTGGGCGGGCTCTGCGGGGCTGGGCGTGTGCTCAGACGGTGGTGATGGGGTGGTGCTGCGGGGGTGGCCGGAGTCGGTGTCGACGGCCGCCCCCGCAGGTATGGGGGCGTTCCCGGCCGGGCGGGCCGCGGGGTCAGCGGGCGGCGAGGGCGGCGCGGTGCTCCTGGCGGTGCTCGGTGGCCGCGGGCGCGGCAAGCTGCTTGATGTGGTGGGGCCCGCCGACGTCGCCGTGCTCGGAGCAGACGACGGCGTATGCGGTCCTGCCGGTGCAGCCGGAGGCGGGGTCGCGGGGCTTGCCGGAGGGCTTTACCGCGTGATCGCAGGGGCTGTTGTCGGCGTGGCGGGGTTCGACGCGGATGGTGATGCGGGCCATGGGGTGCTGCTCCTTGTCGCAGACGGGGGAGCGCCGCGCCCGGCCGGGAAGGCGGGGCCGCGGCGCTCGGGGTGGTGGTGCTAGTGGGTGGTGCTGGTGACCACGAGGAACTGGTCGCTGGGCAGGTCCATCACGACTTGGGCGTCCGACCTGCCTTGGGCGCGCTGGGCGGCGGCGTACTCTTCCGCCGGCCAGGAGCCGCGGGGGCCTCCGGCGGGGAACCGCTCCAGGACGTTGCGCTGTGGCTGGGTGGGCTTCAAGGTCGCCTCCCTTCGGGCTTGGCTGGTGGTCACGGGTCGGTGTCTTCGGGGGCGGGGACGTCGCCGAACATGTCGTCCATCGCCTGCGTGACGGCGGGCCGGTGTTCGGGCCGGGTGGCGTTGAGGACCGCGTTGGTGAGGCCGATCAGGTCGATGTCCTCGAACAGCTCGGTCAGGTCTGCGATGGTCTCCGGGGCCAGGTCGACGCCGTCGGGGCGTTCGCTGTCGAGGTAGCAGCTCATGGCGTCGACGTAGTCGGCGAGCCGGTGGGCCATGGCGGGGGTGACGTCGAAGCTGTGGCAGTGTTCCAGGCCCGAGCCGAGGGCTCCTGTCGGGCTGATGTGGATACGGATGCTCTGTCCGGGACCGGGGGTGGCCTGTCCGAAGCCGGTGAGCGCTTCGGCGAGAGCCGCGATGGCACTGTTGCGGTCCGTGTGCGCGTCTGTCGCGGTCGCGGTGTCTGTGTCATCCCGGTCCGCGTCCAGTAACGGCGCTTGCCAGAGCACTTCGAGCGTTTCGGCGTGCAGCCGGATGACCCCGTCGGCGGTGTCCGGGAGCGTGAGGTGGCCGATGACGCGCAGCAGGTCGCCGGGCTGGTGCTCGGTGAGCAGGGCGTGCGCGATCTCCGGCTCCATGGTGGTGCAGGGAATGACCGCTTCTTCCACCAGGTGGTCGGTGCCGGCGGAGCAGTTCAGACGCCAGGCGGCGGAGCCTTCACGGTCGCCGGGTTCGGGTTCGGCGGCCAGGTAGCCTTCCAGCGCGAGCGGGATGGCGTCCATCAGATCGCCTCTGCCAGGTTGGTGGTGCGGTGGGCGGCGTCGTAGGCGTCCATGACGGCCTTGGCCGGGTTGCCTCGGTCGGCGACCTGGTGGCCGTTGGCGCGCGCCCACGTGCGGATCGCGGCGAGCTGCTCCTTGCTGAGCTTGCCGTTGAGGGCCGGGACGGCGACGGCGGCCTTGGTGGTGGTCTTGCCGGTCCTGGCCTGCCGGAGTTCCTCCCTGGCTCGGGCGAGTTCGCGTTCCAGCCGGTCGACCCGGCCTTCTGCTTCGGTGACGGCGTGCTCGGTGTCGCGCCTGCTGGCGAGTTCGGCCAGGGCTGTGCGGGCCCTGGCGGCGAGGGCCTGCACGGCCTTCGCGGTGTGCTGCTCGCCCCAGGCGAGCAGCGTCTCGATCTCTGTCCCGGGGGCCGGCTTGCGCATGCCGGACGTCTCGGGCTCGGGGGAGTCCGCGCCTTGCGCAGGGGTGCCGTCCCTTCCCGGGGCGATGCCGGTTTCCGGTGCGGGCTCCGCCTCTGCCTTTGTGACGGCGTCGGCGAGTTCGGTGTCGGACAGTCCGAGCGTGGCGCGGACGTGGTCGGGGTTGTCGCCGCGGTTGAGCATGTCGGCGGCGACGGCCGCGTAGGCGTTGGTGCTGGGGGCCTGGGTGGTCACGAGTTCTCCGGCGGTGGCGGTGTCGGGAAGGAGGGGGAGGAGCGCGGTGAGGGTGTCCTCGTCGGCGGGCACCCCGAGGGCGTCCAGGAGGTGGGCGAGGTCGTCCTTGTCGCGGGCGTTGCGTGCGGTGACGCGGCACGCGGCGGCGAGCTGCTGCTCGGTGCTGGGCTCGAGCGGGAGGGATTCGGCTTCGAGGGCCTGGGTCCAGTCGGTGAACACGGCGCCTCCTACGTGCGCTGGGCGAGCACCAGGAGCTCGCGGTTGTGCTGCTGCTGGTCGGCGGTGAGCGGCCGGGGCTTCGCCGTGCCGCGCCGCCGCCAGTTCGGGTGAGCCGGGGGCTCGGGATAGGCGAGGGCGTGGTCGACGTCCTGCTGTGGGGTACTGCTCATGGAGGTCCTCCAGGTGGAGGTCAGGCGTGGTCGTCGCCTTGGCCCTTGGACTTGGGCTTCGGCTGGATGTCGGAGGCGAACCGCCCGAGGCGGGCCTCAACGGGGTTGGCGGTGATCCAGTCCTCAGCGCACGCCTTGTGCACGGGCTCCCCGGAGTGGGAGCGCATGGGCGTGGGCTGGCCGCACAGCGTGCAGGGGAGGTCCTGCCAGCGGTCGAAGTGCTGGCTGTCGCGCCATCCGAGAAGCTCGCCGGGAGCCGGGATCAGGCCCGGCTCGAACGGCGGCTTCTCCTTCTTGCGTCCCGGGCGGGTCACGGCCGGAAGGCGGGCAGCTGCTGGAAAACCTGCGTCAGCAGGTCCGGCGTCGGCTTCCAGGCCGGAAGCGCGCCCGTGGCGGGCACGGGGAGGGCGAGCTCCTGGACGTCGGCGAGGACCAGGTGGTGCGCGCCGCGCTCCGCCCAGGGGCTGGTGCACCGCTCCGGCCCTTGGTCCAAGTGGCAGCCGGTGAGGCGGGCGACGCCGATGACCGCGCCCAAGGGCAGTTCGCGGCCGCGGATCGTGGTGGCGACCAGCGGGTCGCGCAGCACGGCGGGCTCCGGCTTCTTCTTTCCGGCGTGGATCAAGACCCAGCCTTGCCACGACCAGGGGACGGGTCGGTTTTCCGGGCTCTTCCCGGCGAGGATGCAGGTCGCCCAGGGCTGGCGGATCGTGATGCCGCGGATCCAGTCGCCCTCGGGCAGGGGTGCGACGCTCATGCGGCTCGCCCCCACAGGCTCGTGCCCGGGCGGCCGGCCCGGCGCCCGTTGACGGACGGCAGCGTGGCGTGCGCGGCAGTGGCGACGATCGCGCGGCCGGAGTGCTTGCCCTCGTAGAGGGCGGCGTCGGCGGCCCTCTGCAGCAGGGACAGGTCGCGGGTGCTGATCACGTCGGGGGTCGCGGCGCCGACCGATGCGGCCACGTCGACGGTGCGGCCGTCGTCCAGGACGACGGGGGTGTGCAGCATGCGGACCAGCTGCGCGAGGCGCTGCTCCAGTCGGCCAGCGGGTAGCTCCAGGACGACGGCGAACTCGTCACCGCCGAGGCGGCCGACGGCGGCGCGCGGGCCCGCCCACGCGGTGAGCCGGGCGCCGAACGCGGCGAGCACGGCGTCCCCGGCCGGGTGCCCGAAGCCGTCGTTCACGGCCTTGAAGTGGTCGGCGTCGACCATGACCACGGCCACGCCGTCACCGTGCCGGGACAGGAGCCGGCGGGCGCGAGCGGTGTAGACGTCGCGGCGCATCAGGCCGGTCAGCGGGTCGCGGCGGGTGGCGGCGAGCTGCTTGTGCAGCGTGACGGCGTGGAGCGCCCAGCCGGTCAACGGCACGGCGGCGGTCGTAAGTAAGAGGGTGCGCTGGCCGATCCGGCCCTGAACGCGCAGGAGGGACGACATACTTGGGTTCTCCGTCTCGTCTCGTACGGGATGGTTGGGCCCGGGACAGCCGTCAAGCCGGGCAAGCAGAGCGGCTGTCCCGGGGCGGAGCTACAGCGCGAGGTCGCTGCGGGTGGTCCAGCTGACGGGGTTGTTCCAGGGGCCGGCCTTCGCGGCGGGCCACTCCATCTGCCAGCCGGGCCTCAGCCCGCGCGCTCCCCAGCTGTCCGGCTGCCTGCCGGGGATCTCGAGTCCGGCCGTGTGCGCGGCGAGCGCGGCGTCGTACACCTCGTGGGCGCGGCGCATGGCCGCGGCGGGGGAGTCGGCGACGCCGGTGAAGACGTGCACGCCCTTGCGGGCCGGATTGGTGGTGTCGTGTATCGGGACGTTGACCTCATAGAACTCGGTGCGTGGCATGACGCCCTTCTCCTCTCCGTGCCAGTGCTTGAGGGGCCACCGCGACCGCCCCGGCCTGCGTGGTGCGGGAGGGCCGGGGCGGCACGGGGAGCCCGTCAGGCAGCGACGGAGGCGGGGGAGTCGAGGCCGATGCCGCGGAGCGCGTTTAGGACGTACGCGTCGAGGCGGGCCTGGTGCTGGGCGGCGACCGCGTGGCCGGTGGCGCGGCCGTAGGCGTAGCTGTACGCGTACATGCTGGCGTCGGTGTCGGCGAGGGCCTGGTCGACGGCGCGGCGCGCGAGGTGCTCGATCCAGGTCTGCGCGGCCGACTCGCGGCGGGCGTGCGACGTGGTGAGGGCCACCGACTCCGCCCACCGTCCGCCTCCGCAGGTGCGGCCGCCGCACTGCGCCCAGTTCCACTGCCGCTGGCGCATGCCCTCGGGATCGGCGTCCCAGTCCGCAGCCCAGCGGACGGCCTGCTCGGGGATCTGCTGCTGGACGACGTCCAGGACGTCGCGGCCGGCGGCGCCGAGCGCGCGGTGGGCGTCGGTCTCCTCGAGGACGCGGATCTGGTGGGAGAGCAGCCGGTAAGGGTAGTGGCGCTGGCCCCAGTTGCCGGTCTCGCCGAGCGGCTGGACGGTCCACAGCCGCACGGGCCAGGTGACGGGCCAGATGCCGGTGTCCCCCAGCGCCTCGCCGACACTCTTGACCATGCGGAAGTACGAGAAGGGGCTCTCGTCGAACCACAGGTTGGTGCAGGGCTTGGGGTGGTCGACGACCTGGCCGACGTTGGCGGCGAGGTTCACCGGGGTACCGGCGTGCCGGGACATCTCGATGACGCCGTCGGCGGGAGTGGCGATGTACCAGGTGACGGGCTTGCGGGCCATGCGGTCCTCCACGAAGGGGTGTTGGCGGCCAGGGCCGCTCGATAACCGGGTGTTGGTCGGGGTGCGCACGTCGGCGGTCAGGCGCGGTAGACGGGCGGGCGGACTCCGGCACGGAGTTCGCGGATGATCGAGCAGGGGCCCTTGGTGGCGCAGTACGCGTCGTCGGTGTCCGGGAGGGCGTTGCCCGTGGTGCCCCACATGTCGCGGGCGACCGCGTTCACGCCGCGCAGCATCTCGCCGTTGTTGGGGCGGCAGGCGCTGTTCTTGCCGCTGACGCCGTGCCGGGCGGCGCTGATGATGTGCTGGCGGGCCTGGCGGGCGGCCCAGCGGCGGCGGTCGGGGCCGGTGTTCTCGTGGACGTGCCCGGAGTCGTGGAACGTGTCCAGGTGGCAGCCGGTGCAGTGGTAGGTGACCAGCTGCTGCGGCTCGCTGTCGGGAAGCCACTTGCCTTCGAATTCGTAGACGATGGCCTCCGCGCCCGGGATCTCGGTGTGCGCGAAGGCGGTGACGAGGCCGACGCCGTCCGCGATGCCGCCGGGCGCCTTGACGTTCCAGAAGACGCGGGGGAGGAAGTCGTCCCAGCCCTTGCCGTGGGGCCACTGGGCGTACATGACGCCCTGCGAGGCGTCGAAGGTCGCCTTGCCGTCGGTGTTCTCGCGCTTGTACTGCTCGATCTGTGCGATCGATCCGAAGTACGTGGCGCTGAACTCCTCGGACTCCAGGAAGATCAGCCCGTATCCCTCGGGGCGGGTGTCGTGGCCGTTGTCCTTGAGGATCTCGACCATGTCCTCGTAGCCGGGGTTTCCGGGGGCGATGGTGCCGACGAGGGGCAGCCGGTAGTAGTCGCAGCTCGTGACGTGGGTCGGGTTGGTCTCGCTGACGTGGTGCGCGGTGCCGTACGTGTTCGTGATCGTGATGCTCATGCGTGGGTGTCCTTCCTGGGGTGACGGCGGGCGCCGGGTGTGGGCGGCGCCCCGTGGGCTTGGGTTGTTCGGCGCAGCGGCGGCGGCACGCCTCATGCGCGGACCGCGTCCGCGTACTGCGCTTCCAGGTCGGCGCGGCCCTCGGGGTCGTCGTCGGGGAGGTCGTGGTCGTCGGCCTCCTGGTCGACGCCGTCGCCGTGGACGGTGCAGACGATGTCCGGGTCGCTGTCCATGGCCCCGGTGAGCGCCTTGTGCAGGTCGGTGACCGAGTAGGCCGGCGCCCACGCCTGCCCGTCGCACTCCGGGTCGAAGGGGCAGGGCAGCAGGACGTCGAAGCCGAAGTCGCCCTCTCCGTCGACGTCGGCGCGGAAGGCCAGGGTGAGGGACTGCTGCCCGAGGCGGATCTCCGCGACGCGGTCCCGGCCGGTCACCAGGTCCGAGCCCGGCTGCCACCGCCACAGCGGCAGGATCTCCGGGCCGAAGAAGCGGCGGACCAGCAGCAGATCGCCCAGGCCGTCGCTGCCGTCGCGTCCGAGGTCGGCCTCCCGGACCTGCGAGAGCCGCTTCAGGAACGGCTCCAGGCGGTACAGGGCGTCGGCGAAGACGATGGTGTTGAAGCCTTCGGCCGCGAGGCGCTGGTGGGAGTGGACCCTGGCCTGGTGCTGGGCGCGGACGACGTCCTCGGGCACGCGCCGGTTGTCCGGCCGCGGGCCCTGCCGTTCCAGGCAGACGTCCAGCGGCGTGGCGACGACGACCGCGACGGTCGGCATGCCGTGCCGCTTGGCGGCCATCACCAGCTCCACCCGCACGGACTGCTCGCAGTTGGTCGCGTCGATCACCGTGTTGAGCCTGCGGGCCATCCGGCGCTCCAGGATCAGCTTGAGGACGTCGGCGGCATCAGCCGTGACGTCCTGCCGACCGGGGTCGTCACCGACCATGCCGCGCAGGCCATCGAGCGAGAGGACCTGGGAGGCCGGCCAGGTGCGGGCCAGCGTCGACTTGCCCGCGCCGGAGGCGCCGATCAGCACGATCAGCCCGTTCTCGGGCAGGTCCGGGTAGAACACCGAGGTCATTCGGGGTCTCCTTGCGGGTCGAGGGAGCGGGCAGCCCAGTTCAGGCGCTGCCCGGCGTTGTCGGTGAGCAGGGCGGCGGCCTCGTGCAGGGGGCAGGAGGCGTCGCGGTCGGGTTCGATCTGCTCCGCCCGGCGGGCTGCGGTGGTGAGCAGCTGTGCGAGGGAGGGGAGGAGGCCGCCGGGGACGTCGACGTCCTCCTGGAGCTCGCGCAGGATCGCGGCGAGCTCGCGGGCGTCGACGTCGTCGGCGCTCAGGTCGTCCTCGATCTGCTGGAGGGCGAGCTGGGCGATGCCGAGCGAGGCGCGCATCCGGTCCAGGCGGCTGCGGGTGCGGCCGGTCACCGGGTGGTGGCCTTGGTGGTGGCGACCAGGGCGGCGAGGGTCTCCCAGGCGTGGTGCCAGGCGCTGTCGATGCAGTACGCGCCGTTGATTCCGCGGTCGGCCAGGTGCCAGAAGCCGCCCTTGCCGGTCTTGGTGGCGAGCGTCTCCAGGAGCCCGCCCGGTACCCGGCGGTCCGCGGCGTAGTGCGTGACGAAGGACAGGGCGAGCGCGCCCGCGGCGGCACCGGGGTGCAGCCGGATGCCCAGGACGCGGGCACCGGCCCCGACCGCGACGGCCTGGGTGGCGGTGTAGGTCAGGCAGTGCCAGGCGCAGGCCTTGATGCCGTCGGCGGTGCCGTGGACGGTCGGCTCGTCGTCCGGGCCGGCGGCGTAGTGGACGGGCTTGTCGTCGGTGGCGCCCTTGACGCGGGCGCAGTAGTCGGACTGCACGAGGTGATCGCCAAGGTTCGAGGCGGCGCGACCGAGACCGAGGACGGCGGCGAAGAGGGCGGAGCGATGCGTCATGCTGGGGTTTCTCCTGATCTCGAAAGGGGTGAGGGAGCGGGCGGCCGGCCTTTGCCGGTGCTGCGGCCGCCCGGGTGGGCCCCGTCCCGGCCTGTATGGCTGGGACGGGGTTCGGCTCACGCGGCCAGCCGGTGGACGACCGGGGCCGTGGACGCCATGTAGGTGTCGGGGCTGGGCTCGTAGCCCTTGTCGCAGGGGTCACAGACGCCCTGGGTGCGCAGCGGGAGGCAGAAGTAGTACCTCCGGCGGCACTGGGGGCACGTGGACCTCGCGGCCATCGCCCGGTCCAGCGCCCATTCCTGCGCGAGCGTCGGCGTCCGCTTCGGCCGGGCAAGGTTCACGTCGTACAGCCAGCCCCGGGTGGGGTGGTTGCACGACTGATCGGGCCGGTACGAGCAGCCCTTGCAGCGCAGGACCGCGACCGGTCCGTGCCCGCCGGGGCTGAGGCCCTTGTCCCGTAACTGGCGGCGCGTGACCAGGCCCTTGGGACAGGTGCGCCGGTCGTACTCCGGCAAGGTCGCCTCGCTGCGCGGCACCTTCTTGACCTCCCGGCGGCGCCCCTTCTTCCGGCGGCGGGGCATCACCTGCTCCAGGCGCCGGGCAGCCGGGCGGGGCGGTGCGGGTAGCGGGGGCCGGGGCGCTGCGGGCGGGGCCGGCCGATCCGGCGGCGCGGGCGGGGGATGAGCACGGTGTGTCCTCCAACAGGTTGATGGCGGGCAGTGCTGCGCCCCGCCGGCGGAAGCCAATGCGGGGCGTGGGGTGTGGCGGGCGGCCGGTCGTCCTGTCCGGTCCTCGCCCGCGCGGGGCGGGCGAGAGCCAGGCAGGGCGGCGGGTCAGCGCTTCTGGAGCGGGTGCACGTTGTCCGGGGTGTCGTCGGCGTCCGGGACGGCCGGGGCCGGGAGGTGGATGTGCGGCTCGATCTGGTGACCGGCGTTGTGGATGTGGGTGAAGAACGCCGGGCGCAGGGTCAGCCCGCGCAGCGCGAACGCGGAGGCGACGGTCCAGGCGAGGACGGCGAGCCCGGTGGCGATGGTGCGGCCCTCGTCGGGAGCGGTGTCCCAGACCATGGCGATGCTGGCCGCGCCCCACGCGGTCCAGGTGAGGCGGGCGCCGCTGCTGCGGAAGAACCCGCCGACCAGGCCGAAGAGTCCGACGATCTGCCAGACGGTGTAGACGGTGGAGGCGCTGATCGGCAGCGCGGCGGAGTGCGCCGCGATGTACGAGCGGATCGGCTGGTCGACCACGGCGAAGACGCCGTGGGAGGTGTCGGCACCAACCTGGACGCGCGGCACGGCGGTCAGCAGGCTGTGCAGCGTGTCGGCCAGGACGTCGGTCGCGCCGTCCAGCAGGATGAGGACCGCGCAGATCCCGGCGAGTCCGAGCGACGTCTTCACCCAGTTCGCCATGCCGTGCCAGCCGAGTGCGGGGGCGCGGCGCAGGTCTTCCCAGCGGTCGTGCAGGAAGCCGCCGTCGTCCCAGGCGTCGGCCCACCACTCGCGCAGGGCCTCCAGCCGCGGCTCCTTCTCTTCGAGGGAGGGCGGGGGCGGCGGGAAGTCGAGGGCCTGGCCGTGGGCGGCCGGGGACTCCTGGCGCTGGCCGGGGATGTGCGGGGTGCGGTCGTTGTGGTCAGCCACGGTCGGCATCTCCTTCGAGGGCGGTGACGCTGCGTACGGGATGGGAATGTCTCTGTCACCAGGGCCTGGTGGTGCGTCAGGCTGGGGCGAGGCCAGGAGCAGCAAGGGGGCGCGATGGCAGTCGAGTTCGATTCGGTGATCGCCGACGGGGTGATCTATCCGGCGTTCACGGACGACGACGGCGTGCTGTGGATCGACGACGAAGACGACTTCGAGGTGGTCGTAGATCACGCGGTCGTCGACGGCGTGATCTACGAGGCGGAGGTCGATGAGTACGGCCGCCTGCTGATCTACCTGGACGACGACGACTGATTGCGCGGGCTGCCCGGGGCAGCCTGCGCCGCACTCGACTCCCGGCCGTGCGGGCGGGGTTCGAGTACGACGCAGGGTGCCGGGATCAGCTGTGGATGTCGTTGCGGGTGCGGGCGAAGAACATGCCGCGCGTGGTGCTGTGGTTGTTGATCTCGGTCTTCTGGGTGACCGGGCCCTCGTAGATGTTCTTGGTGACGGCGGAGCGGGCGCGGCTGATCGCGCCGCCGATCGCGGTGGCGGCCATGGCGAGGCCGGCGAACGGCAGGGTGACCATCAGGACGCCGGTCAGGGTGACCGAGGCGAGGCCCTGGAGGACCAGCCAGGCCCCACAGCCGATGCCGGTGACCCCGGCGCCGACACCGATGGAGGCCACCGCGATCCCGGCCGCCCATGCGGGCACGATCCGGCGGTCGTCCTGATGGACGGGCGGGGTGTCGCCGTAGGCAGGCACGGGGGAGTGGTCGCGGAACGACGTCGGGAAGTGGCGGACCGGCGGCTCGGGCCGGAAGTTCTCCTCGATGATCCGCTTGGCTTCGGCGGCGGCCTCGGAGTCGGACATCGGGCGGCCGTCGGTGGAGTGGAAGTCCATCGTGGTGTCTCCGTTCGGGTGCGGGCGCGCCCTCCCTGCCATGTGGCGGGGAGGGCGCGAAGGGGTGGGGGAGCGGGGCGGTGGGGCGGGTCATCCGAGGGTGCTGAGCCATCCGGCGACGCTGCTGATCGCGTTGGTGATGGCGGGCGCGATGCCGGTGGAGGCGAGGGTGAAGCCGAACAGGACGGCGGCGAGCGCGGGCCACAGCCGCAGGTAGCCGGTGCGCAGCAGGACCACGACGATGACTCCGGCGAAGACGACCAGGGAGACGGTCAGCGCCACAGTGGAAAGCTCCTTCAGGGAAGGCCGGCGGCCGGGCGGGGCGCGAGGCCCGGCCCGGCCGGGCGAAGGGTGAGGGTCAGTTCCTGATCGCAGTCAGGGTGTTGCGGACGCTGCCGAGCTTGACCTCGCGGCGGCCGTCGGCGTTGACCAGCTCCAGGATCTGGAGTGCGTCCAGTGGGTCGTCGTGCGCGTCCAGGACGGCCTGGATGCGTTCGCGCAGCGTGCGGGCGCGGGGCTTGGGCTGGGAGGCCGGGACCGGGGAGGCGGCCTTCTTGGCGCCGCCGCCCTTCTTCTTGCCCCCGCCGCCGCCTTCGCCGTCCTCGTCTTCCTCGGGCTCGGGGAAGACGGCCCGGTACGCCTCCATGCCGTCCAGGCGCTGGCAGTAGGCGTCTCCGATGAGGTCCCAGGCGGCTTCCTCGATCTCGGGCGGGGCGCCTGGGCCGTAGAGGTCCAGGACCATCGGGTCCAGGCCCTCGGTGGGGACCGGGGAGCCGATGTTCCAGAACCGCATCTTGGACGTCGGGTAGCGGCCGTTGACGTTGTACGCGGTGCCCTGGGTGCCGGGCCGGTCGTCGTCGGTGTGTTCCTCGTCGAACTGCGAGACGAGGTCGACTTCGCCCGCGTACTTCGGGATCGGGGCGAGGATCTGCCCGGCGGGCAGCAGGCCGTCGGTCACCAGCTGCTTCATCATCGAGCTGGTCCAGCGCAGGAGGATGACCTCGCCCTCCTTGAGCATCGCCCTCAACGTGTCGCTGCCGCCCATCTCCTCGAGGTGGCCGGCCTGCGCGAACAGGCCGATGCCGACCCCGAGGGAGCGGCCGGTGCGGCCGATGTCCTTGATGTAGAAGGTGGCTTCGTCCCGGTAGGGCGCGCCCTTCTCCAGCAACCTGTTGGCCTCGTCCACGATCTGGTAGATCAGCGGGTCGGGCCGGTCGCGCAGGAACTTGGAGCGGCCCAGGCGGGCGTAGCGCTCCTGGCGGTCCATCATGGTCAGCCACGTCGTGCGCAGCTGCGCCATCGTGCCTTCCTGCGTGGTGACCCGCCAGGCGACGTTGCCGTCCGCACGGGGCCCGGTCTGCCCGTACGCCTCGGGGGCGGACTGGCCGCCCTTGAGGTCGGCGTACAGCACGGCGATCCCGGAGCGCTTCATCGCGGCGAGGATGATCTGCCCGGCGGTGGACTTGCCCGCGCCGGTGGTGCCGAACAGCAGCAGACGCTGCGCGGAGCCGGACTGCGGGTCGTACAGGCGCAGCAGGGAGGGTCGGCCGTTGTGGTAGCGGCCGATCCACACGCGCCCGCGGTCGTCCATGACCAGCATCTGCGGGTCGGCGAGGATGACGTGGGCGAGCGGGTCGTGCGGGTAGATGGTGACCAGCGCCTTGTCGCCCATGACGCTGGTCTCCACCGCGAGCCGGTTGACGTCCTTGATGCGCAGGGCGTTGGCGAGTTTCATCGGGTGGTAGGTGATGATGTCGCCGGCCTCCACCGCTTCCACGGTCAGCTCGTAGATCTTGCTCATGCGGGGAGCTCCTTGGTCTCCTCGTCGGGGATGTCGACGGTGCGGATCGCGGTGATGACGGTGGAGGGCATGCCTTTGGGGGCGATGAGCTTCTCCCAGGCCGTGTAGATGTCCAGGGCCTCTTCGGGGGCCTGGCCGACGGTGAGGCGCCGGACCCCGGCGCCCTGCTTGGGCACGGGGGTGATGGCGATGTCGTCCTCGGGCCAGTTGATGGCCGCGGACAGTTCCAGCAGGTCGATCTTCGGGACCGGCTTGCCGGGGAGGGTGGAGCGGATGACGGCGGTCATCGACTCCTCGCCGGTGCGTTCGATCTGCTCCAGCACGGTGTTCGGGGCGGCGCCGCCCTCGATGGCGACGTGCTGCGCCCAGTAGGCGGCCATCGGGTGCTGCGGGCCGGCCTGGTCGGTGTCGGCGGCCAGGAGCACTTGGGTCTGCTCGATGGCCTCGGGGGTCAGCGACTTCTCGCGGCCGACCAGGACGCGGGCCAGGCGGGCCGGGCGTACGTACAGCACCACGGCGGTCCAGCCCGCGTCGGCGAGCAGCTGCCAGTACCAGTCGATGCCGGGCACGATGCGCTGCGCGGTGAGCAGCGCGGCCATGGATACCGACGGGGACAGGTACAGGCCCATGGCGGTGTTGCCCGCCGCGTGGCGCGGCAGGGTCAGCGACCACAGGGCGCCCCATCCGGCGCAGCCGAGGGCGGCCAGCACGGAGGGGCCGTAGAAGTCGTGGGTGAAGGTTCCGGTGGCGAGCGCGCCGGTGCCGGCCACGGTGGCAACGCGGCCGACGGCGTTGCGGGCCAGGGCGAAGCGGCCGCGCAGGGGTCCGAGGCGGATCATCGGTGGGCTCTCCTTCGAGGCATGAGGAAGGGCGGCGAACCCGTCGTGGGTTCGCCGCCCTTCGTGGTGAGGGGGTGAGGGTGGGTCAGCGGTTGCTGTAGAAGGTGCGGTCGGCCATCTCGATGCCGTCGGGCATGTTGTTGGCGGCGTCCGCGACCGCGCCGTAGTCGGCGATGTGCGCGTCGGCGGTCTCGTGGAAGAGCGTGGACATCTCCTCGCACTCCACCGCCATGGCCTCCGCTTCGTCCTTGCAGGACCGCATCACGGTCGCCGCCTCGCGGTGCTCGTTGACGGTGGACTGGTCGACGGCCTTGGACGCGGCGAGGTCGGCGAGCTTGTCGACCGAGTCCGCGCAGTCCTCCACGTACTTGAACGTGGAGCGGACCTGGTTGGACAGGCCGGCCATGGTGGCGCTGGCGGCGGTCAGCTGCGCGACGACGATGCCGAAGCGGACGGCGCCGACGATGGCGGAGCCGGTCTTCTGGAGGGCTCCGCCGATGACGGGAACGAGGTCGGACACGGTGGGTTCTCCTATTCGACGTGGTAGTCGCGCTCAGCGGGGGCGGCGTGTCCGGCATCGCGGACGGCGTCGGCGAGCGGCTTGTGGCGGCGCTCCGCGTTCTCGCCGGCGGTGCGGATGGCCTCGGAGGCGGCGGGCAGCTTCTCCGCCAGGGCCTCCGCCTTCGCCTTCACGCTGACGGCCTTCTCCGCGAGGATCAGCACCCAGCCCTCCAGGACGCCGGGCACCTTGAGGTCGACGATCTTCGCGTGGAGGGCCTCCAGCCGCGTCATCATCTTGTCGCAGCCCTCAGCGGCGGCGTTGGCCTCGTCGACGCCCGCCATGATCTCCTCCGCCATGTCGGCGTCGGAGTCGATGACGTCGTAGATCGTCAGGTCGCTGTCCGCGTACTGGGTGTTCGGTGCCTTCGTCGGGACGGGCACGGTCACTCCGGTTCCTCCTTTTCGTGATGCGGGAATGGCTCCGGCCGGGATGCGGGCCGCGCGGCGGTTCTCCCCGCGGCGGGCGGTCCAGCCCTCGCCGCCGACCTGTTCGACGGTGATCGTCGTTCCCTGTGCGTAGCCCCAGCCCGGGGGCGGGCCGAACCCTCCGCCGGGTGCTGCGCCCTGCCCCGGCCCCGGCGTGGGGCCGGAGCTGGTGGAGCTGGACGGGTCGGGAGCCGGGCGGCCGGATCGGCGGGCGCTCGCCCGCTCCCACCAGCCGCGGCGGGAACGGCGCTTGTCCGCCTTCGGCTTGGGGACCGCACCCGCCGCACCGGCCGGCCCGGTCGGCTTCGGCCCAGGCACGGGCGGGCCGAACCCGCCCGGTCCGGGCTTGCGCGGCTTCTTGGTGAGCTTGACCTTCTTGCGGAGGTTCACCTTCGGAGCCGTGCCGCCGGTGCCGGCCGCGCCGGGAGTACCCGGCTTCGGCTTCTTCGTGAGGCTGACCTTCGGCGTCGCCGCACCGCCCGCGCCGGGAGTGCCCGGCTTGGGCTTCTTGGTCAGGCTGACCTTCGGCGTCGTCGGCGTCGTCCCGGCCGCGGCGGGCTTCTTGCCCTTCTTGCCCTTCTTCTTGGGCACCGTGGTCAGGACCGGCGGGTCCAGCCGCTTGCGGCGCTTCTTCAGCCGCCGTGCCGATTCCTTCGCGATGGCCGCCGGCAGCGTGACCCTGCCCTTGCCCTTGCGCTTCGGGCCGGGGCCGCCGCTGCCCGACTTCCCCGCGCCCTTCTTGCCCTTGCCCTTGCGGACCGTGGTCAGGACGGGCGGGGCCAGCCGCTTGCGGCGCCTCTTCAGCCGCCGCGCCGATTCCTTCGCCACCGCCTCCGGCAGCGTGACCCGGCCCTTGCCGCCCGAACCCGTGCCGGAGGTACTGGACTTGGTTCCGGTCGTGCCGGACTTCGAGCCGGAGGCGCCGGTCGTGCCGGACTTCGAGCCGGGGCCGCGGCCCGACTTCGACCCGGAGGACGGTGTGGTGCCGCCGCCCGAGCCGGACTTGCCGGTGCCGAGGGTGCCGGTGCTGTTCTTCGGCTTGGGGCCGTTGCGGATCCGGTCGGCGGCACGGTTGCGTACGGCGCCGGAGAGACTGCCGGAGTTGTTCTTCGTGCCGGTTGTCGGGGTCTTTCGGCCCCCGTTCCCGGTGTTTCCACCGCCCTTTGTCCCGGAGGACTCCAGGGCGCCCCTGCGGCCTCCGCCGCCGCCCCCGCGCCCGCCCCTGCCCAGCGACGGTGTACGCCCGCCAGAGCCGCCGCCAGACGTCTTGCTGGGCGTCTTGGATCCGGAGCCACCCGGGGGCTTGGTGCCGCCGGAGGAGCGGAACGTGCTCGGGGCGGAATTCTTTCCGGAGTTTGTCCGGCCGCCTCCACCGCCCGATGTGCGAGTGCTCCGACCGAATTCCGGACCGGCCTGTAAGCGGCTTTTCTGGCGCGCCGCTTCAACACCGATCGAGGCTTTATCGGCCGCCGCCCGCTGCTGATCCGCAATTGCCCGATGGTGTTCGTGGCGGGCTTTCAGATAAGCAGCGGCATTCCATGCGCCACGCATTGCGGCGACGGTAATACCGGCCATCATCACCACCGACATGGCAGCGATTCCCTGCCCTTCCGGGCTGTCCGGCATTCCGGGATCCGCGTGCGCGGTGGTCGTACTCCCGCCGCCGACGTCGGAATTACCCGCCACCAGCAGGGAGGGCGGGGGCGCCAGTTCGGGCAGGTCACTCAGGGACGGGGCGGCGGCCCCGGGCGGCGGCGGGCCGCTGCCCACCGGCCCCGGGATCGTCAGCCCGCCGGGGAAGCCGAGGACGGTCCCCCCGGCGTCGTCGTCGGCCATCGGCCGTCTCCTTTTGATCAGTCACTCAGGGTCATGACCCCGGGGGCCTCACGCGCGCGTATAAGCGCGCGTGTTGGGACCCCGTGATTCACGGAGTGAGGCGGTGATGATGAGCAGTGATGAGCGCGGAGCGTTACGAGCCGGGCCCCCGGCCCTGCTGCTTCTGGGTCCACCCCTGGAGCAGCAGGACCAGGTCGGCCCATGCCTTGTCGTCGGTGCCGGCCAGGAGGCGGGCCAGGTCCCACAGCGCGGTCGCCCGCGCCTTGTTCGTGGTGGTCTCCGCCAGGCGCTTGTTCCAGCGCGCCTCCTGGCCCTTGGAAAGCGGGGAAGCCACTTATCAGGCCCTCCTTTCCAGGAAGTCCAGGAAGGTGTGGTCGCCACTGTCCGTGCCGGTCTTCTTCGCGACTCCCTTCCCGTCGCCGGTCGGCTCGTTGAGGGCCTGCGAGAGGCCGTTGAGATGTCCGGCGGCGCTGACCGTGCGGGCGCTGTTCAGGCCCTGCCTGCGCGCCTTCTCCAGCTCCTTCTTCTCCGCCTTCTTCTCACGTTTCTCGGGCAGCTCGACATAGCGCCGCTGGAATTCGGCGTCGAGCTTTCCGGCGTGATTTACGGCGTCCCGGAGGTCGCTTTCGAGCTGCGCCAGCGGACGCGACGCGAGATAGGCCCGGATGCGGGCCTCGAAGGGCTTGTCCCCGTCGAACTTGATGTTCTCCAGGTCAGCCCGGTACTCGCGGAGCAGCGCCCTGACCTCATCGGCCATCTGCCGCAGCCGCTCGCGCTGCTGAGCGGCGTACAGGGCGGTGCCGCCGGGCTTCATCAGGTGGTCCGAGGTCCACCGGTTGTTGTTCTCGGGCATGACAAAAGACCTCCAGGTCTCGGGGTGGGGAGGGGGAAGGGGTTCATGGGTCCGTGTCCCCGAGGCGTGCGTGCGGGGCCGGGATCGTGCTCGGTTCGGGCTGATCGGCCGCGCCCCGCTCGGGGCGGGCGCGGGCGAGCGGCCTGCCGGCCGTGGCCGTCACCGGTCCGCGCTCACGCTCGGGAGCGTGGGCGCGGGCCGGGGGCGACCATGAGCGGCAGGTGCTGTGCGGGGTGCGGGCGCTCAGGTGTTGCCGGGCGCGCTCGCCTTGGCGCTCACCGGGGCGCTCTCCTCTACCTGAGCGCGCAGGCGCTGCGCGGTCGGGCGGGAGACCGGCTCCTCGGACAGGCCCGCCTCGGTGAGCGCGTCGCGGATCTCCGTCCACTCGGGGCGGCGCCCGAGCTCGGTGTAGAGGAGACGGATGCGGTCGTGACGGCGCTCGGTGAGCGCGTCCCGCTCGCTGCGCGTGCGGGGGCTGTCCGCTCGGTGAGCGTCGTCGCGCTCACCGTCGCGCTCACCGTGGTGAGCGCCCGTGGTGAGCGCCGGGCGCTCACGCTCACCGTCGGCGTTCCCGGAGGTGAGCGCGCTCGGTTCCGGGTGAGCGTCGTGAGCGTCGCCGCTCTCCTCGATCCGCTCGACGGTGTGAGCGTCCTCGGGGGTGAGCGTGTCGGCGAGCGCGGCTGGGGCGGTGTTGAGCTTGAGCGCCATCCGCTTGTCGAGCGGGGCCTTCCACCGCCACGCCATCCAGCCGTACTTCTGGCGCAGCCGCGCCCGCAGGTACGTCTGCTCCTGGAGCCGGGTGAGCGCCTCCTCGTAGGAGGTGATCTCCCACAGGATCATCCGGCGGCGCAGGCGAGCGGTCGGGATCGGAGCGAGGATCCAGCGCGAGCGCCGCACTGTCTCCATCCGCTTCTTGCCGGTGACCGCGCCGATCCGCGTCGCGTACACGTGGGAGGCGATCTCCGAGAAAATCACCCACAGCAGCGTGAGGGCGGCGTGCCCGAGGCGGCCCGAGGCGGAGTGCGCCGCGTTCCAGTTCAGGTACACGGTCACCGCCGTCAACGCCCGAGGCACCCAGCGGATCCAGCGCAGCTCCATGCCCATGCGGATCAAGACCAAGTTGGCGCCGGTGAACGCCGGGATGGCGACGTCGATGCCGACCGGCAGCAGCCACGGCCAGTCCCAGCCCCACGCCGTCGCCTTGGTCTCCAGCGCGGTGTAGGAGGAGAGCAGACCGAGGGTGGAGACGGTCGCGGCCGCCAGGACGATCCCGACGACCAGGACCAGCTCCTGCCCGGACAGCGGCGGGACACCGCCGGCGGGCCGGGCGTCGTTGCGGGCCTTGCGCCGCTTGGCGCGGGACTCGGTCCGGATCTCCCGGCGGCGGGCCCGCTGCACGGTGCGCTGCGTCGCCGCCTCGAGGATCCGCTCGGCTTCGGCCAGGGCACGTTCGGCGGCGGCCTGGTCAGTCGTGGCCTTGGCCTCCGCCTCCCGGGCCGCCGTCGCGTCCGTCTCCGCCTGCTCACGCAGCCGGGCGACGTCCTTGTCGGTGGCGGCCCGCAGCTCCTCAGCAGAGGTACGGGCGTCGGCCAGGGCGCGTTCGGCGTCCTGACGGAGGCCGGCCGCGGCCTTCTCGGCTCCGGCCCGTACCTGCGCGGCCTGTCCGTCCGCGCTCTCGCGCATCCGGTCGGCCTCGCTCCGCGCCCGCTCCAGGAGAGCTTCGGCGTAAGTGGTGGCCCGGGTGCGGGTCTCCGCCGCGGTGCGCTCCGCCGCCGCGAGCAGCTCGGTGCGCGCGGCCTCCGCGTCGGCGAGGACCTTGGCGGCCTCCGCCTGCACGGTGTCGGCCTTCGAGGCCGCCGTGGTGGTGACCTCCTGTGCCTGGTCGCGCGCGTCGGCGAGCAGCTGCTCGGCAGCCGCCTTGGCATCGGCGAGGACCTGGTCGGCGTTGCTGGACGCCGTCGCCGTGGCGGTGTCGGCCTCCGCGCGGGCGTCGGCGAGCAGCTGCTTGGCCTTCGCGTCGGCTTCGGCCAGGACCTGGTCGGCGTCGGCGGCCGCGGTGGTCGCGGCCTCCGTGCGGACCCGGTCGGCGTCGGCCTGCGCGTCGGCCAGGACGCGGGCCTGCTCGGTGGTGGCCGCCTCGGTGATCGAGGCCGCCTCCGAGCGGGCACCGTCCAGGAGTTCGGCAGCGCGGGTCTCGCCGTCAGCGAGGATGCGCGCAGCGTCGTCGGCGGCCAGGCCCCGGAGGTCGGCGGCACGGTCGGCGGCGTCGGCCAGGACCGGGTCGGCCTCCTCGAACACCAGCGGCACGGTCTCGCCGGTCTCGTCGGGGGCGGCGGCCTGGACAGGGATGGCAGCCGGAGTAGCCGGCGCCTTGGCGCGCCCGGCGCCTCGGGGCTTCGCAGCGGCGGGCTTCCGCCTGCGCCGGGTGGTGGTGTTGGCCACGGGGGTGTCCTCTCTTTCCGGCGCCTCGTACAAGAGGCCACCGCGGTCGGCATCGGGTCGGTAGGGTCGTGACCAGGCCCTCCGGGGCCCCGGCAGCGCTAATGCCGGGGACTCGGAGGGCCGTTGTGCTGGTGCGGTCAGTACCGGGATCAGGCGGCAGCCGCGGACCCGTAGGTGCGGGCGAACCGGGCGCTGGCGGTCAGCAGGGCGGTGATGTCCGCGTGGGTGCGGTGCTGCCGCTCCGACCACGGCGTGGCGCGGGCGAAGTCCGAGCCGGTGTGGGCCTGGACCACCAGGTCCAGGACGCAGCCCGCCACGTAGGCGGTGTCCGTGTCGCCGTGGCCGCCGTCCTCACCGACGTGGCGCAGGGCGGTGTACAGGGTCCGCTGCGGGTCGGTTCCGCTCTCGTCGCGGACGAACCGCACGAGCGCCCGGACCATCGCCTTGACCGTCATGGAGTCGTCGTCGGCGAGGTCCACGCCGGTCGACCAGTCCTTGCCGTGGTTGTAGGCGCGGACCCAGCCGTCCTTGTCGAGCAGGGCGATGGTGGCCTCGAGGTGGCGGGCCACGGCCTCGCCGGAGGATTCCTCCCCGGACGGACCGATCCACACCGACCGGTAGGAGTCGGCGGTGCGCTCCTGCGCCTTGCGCAGCGTGGCGTCGGTGAAAACCGTGGTGAAGGGGGCGTTCGTCGTCTTGGGCATACGAGCCTCACTTTGGGTCGGTGGTCCGGGCTGTCCGGCTCCCCATCACCGCCCGACCCGGCAGCCATCGTCCGGCGGGCGGTGCGGGCGGATCAGGCAGCCGTCAGAGGTTCAGCCGACGATGCAGGTGCAGCCGTTCTCCGTGTCGCACTCCGGGCAGCGCCAGGCGGCCAGAACCCTGCGGACGGCGGTGATCAGGGCGTTCATGACAGACCCCTCTGTCGTTGTGTGGACCCGGACTGTCCGGCTCCCCTTCACCGCCCGACCCGGCAGCCAGGAGGTCAGCGGTCGGCGCGGGCGGATCAGGCAGCCGTCAGGCCAGGGCCGCGACGGAGCGGTGCGGGGCGATGACCCGCCCGTCGGGGAGCAGCTCGCCGGTGTCCTCGAAGAGCAGGACGCCGTTGCACAGCAGGCTCCAGCCCTGCTCCGGGTGGCTGGCCACGACGTGCGCGGCCTCCCGGTCCGGGCTGTCGGCGGTCGGACAGGTCGGGGTGTGCGTGCACAGCGAGTCCGGCAGCTGGGTGGCGGTCGTCGCGGTGCCGAGCGGGGTGCTGCTGCGCATGGGCTCTCCTGCGGGGAAGCGGGCCCGAGACTTTCCCGGACCGGAGGCGTGCGAAAGGCCGGCCGCCCGTGGTGCGGGCGACCGGCCTGGTGGAGGGACATGCTGCGGGAGGGAAGCTGGGTTTCCGTCCTGCGCTGCGGGTCAACCTCGCCGCTTCTTCTGCTGGGCGAGGTAGGCGTCCTGGAGTCGGGCGACCGACTCGTACAGACGCTGGCCGATGTCGCACCTCGCGTCCGGCAGGCACCTGGGACAGGTCTCACAGTGCGTGCGAAAGACGGTGTCGGCCTTCATATAGCGGTCGTGAAGGGACTCAACCATGGGCGCGTCGGCCAAAGGCGTGTGCGTGGTTGGTCCGGCGAACCGCGTCCTCCAGGCGCTTCTGGTCGGCGTCCGTCATACCGCCACCTGCCGCGCCCGGCGGCGGGCGGCGCGGCGCTTCATCGCCCGCCGCTCGTCCTCGGACAGGCCGCCCCACACGCCGTCGCCCTGCTCGGACTCCAGCGCCCACTGCAGGCACTGCTCCATGACCGGGCAGCGGCGGCAGACCGCCTTGGCCTCCTCGATTTGCAGAAGTGCCAGGCCGGTGTTGCCGATGGGGAAGAACAGCTCGGGGTCCTCTTCGCGGCAGACCGCGTTGTGGCGCCAGTCCATGCCGCTCACTTCCCCTGCCGGACGCGGCGCAGAGCCTCTTCGATGATCGGGTCGGTGGTGTCGTCGTTCCGTGCGATGCTGGTGGGCATCAGGTCTCCAATCGGGTCCTGGACAGCCCCGGAGGGTCTCAAGTCACCGGGGCTGTCGTGCTGTTCAGGCTGTCCGTTTCGTACGAGCAGCCGCGGCCCCGGCCTCCCCGATCGCTCGGGATGGCCGGGGCCGTGGCGGTTCGTGCGTATGTATCAGGCGCTGATCCGTACCGGCTGCAGCGGCACCTGGGGACCTCGGAACTCGGAGACCGTGTCGGCCTGCCGGCTCCGGCAGGAGTTGTTGGCCTCTTCAACCGTCGTACCGCTGCGCTTGGCCATGGCCGCCTTCGCGTCGCCCGTGGCCTCGTGGTGCTTGGCCCACTCTGCTGCGGTGTTCTTCGCGGCGGCCGCGACGTAGGAACGGTCGAATCGGGCTCGCTCGCGGTCCAGGACCTTGCGCTGCTCGTAGATCGTGGCGAGTTTGACACCGGCAGCACAACGCTGGCTGCCAGTGCATCGTCCCGGCGCGCCGCTGGCCTGGCACTTCTTGAAGTGCTCCCGGTAGGCGGTGAGGGCAGTCTGTGCGGTGGGCGCCAACTTGGTGACGGGCTTGGCCGGGGCCGGGAGCGGCTTGTAGTGCTGGCGGGCTGAGCGGCGGCCGGTCGCCGTGCTGTCGGCGGCGAGCATTCGCTCGCTCCACTGCTCGATGGTGATGTCGAGCTGGACGATCTGGTTGCTGCCAGGGCAGCGGTCGTGCTTCTTGCCGGTGGTGGCCTTGTCGCTGCGGCAGTGTTCACGGATCTTGAGCTTCGTGTCGCCCATCAGGCGCCGCCAGGTGCGGCAGTCGGGGCAGACCAGCGACTTGACCTCGCCCTCACGGACGTTGACGTTCTCGGGCCTGATCGCGCTGAGCAGCAACGGAGCGCGCCGGTTGTCGCGCTTGGTACGGACGCGACCGGGGCGGATCTGGGGCATCGATTCCTCCTGGTTCTGGAGCGGTGCTGCTCTCTCTGCCGCGCCAGGCCGGCCTTGCGGCCGGTTTGGGTCCTGGCGGACAGACAGCGCAACCTCGCTGTTCAGGGATGGTTCGGATGCTGCTATTCGGTACAGGCGCCGTCGACCGGGGGAGCGCGGGCTCAACCCCATTGCCGCCGCCTCCGAAGAGACGGTGACTCCCGCTGTTGTGCAGTCGTGCTGGTGCCAAAGGCGCTTAGCGCCGTTCGCAGACACCACGATGAAGTCTTCTAGAAGAGATGTCAAGGTCTTCTAGAATGTGGTTGACTGGTCGGCACAAGACGAGCCGAGAGGAGCCGCCATGCCAACTCCGGCCCCGAAGCCGCCAAAGTGGCGACAGATCGCGGATGAGATCGCGAGAAAGATCGAGAACGGTGACTACGGCCCTGGTGATCGGCTCCCGTCGGTCCAAGCCCTTGTCACCGAAGGCAAGGGAGCCACAGCGACGGTCCATCGCGCTTATCAAGCCCTGGAGGCGGAGGGGCTGATTCGCACGACACAGGGCAGCGGCACCACTGTGTTGGGCCCGAGCGACATCCCGCCATCGATCCTCACGGGCGCCGCGCGCTTGGAGCGCCTTCGCCGCACAGGCAGGCCACTGGCTCCGCGGGAGACCTACGTGAACTCTCGCTCCGTACTTCGCTCGTGCGCCGATGCCGAGGTTGCGAACCTTCTCGGGATCGACCTGTACGACGAGATTGTGCTGAGGAGCCGAACCTTCGTACAGGACGGCAAACCTACGGTCTTGGCTCTGAACATGATTCACATGCGGGCCCTGGTGTCCCTGCCGGAGCTGCTTGACGAGGGACCGATGCCAAAGTTCCGGCACGACCTCTACACCGAGCGCACCGGAAAGACGATCACCGCAGGTCCTGAGCAGAGCACAGCACGGCTGGCTTCCAACAACGAACTCGATGAGTTTGGCATCGACATGCCTCCGGACGTGCCTGTCCCGGTTCTCGTCTTGCGGACCCTCTACTCCGACGACGAAGGCCCGCTGGAGGTGTGGGAGGACATTCTCCGACCAGGTGTGTGGCATGGAGGCCGCTCCTGACCTTCGTTGGATAGCCACTGATCTGCCCCCTCAAAATCCTTCGCGGTGTGGGGGCCATCACACCGTCTGCCGCTTTCGTTCAACATCACAAAGGCTTGTCGAAGCCCGTACGTACTCTCATTCACGGGTTTTCAACATCCGCGTACACACGGGTTTTGCGGGCCGAGCCCTAGGCTCACGGCCATGTCGATCACGGAGGGTCAAAGGGTGGGGAAGCAGCGAGCAGGTTGGCGGCCGGACATGCTGCGGGAGCAGCGGGAGGCTCACGGCCTGACCCTGGAGAAGGCTGGCGAGCGCCTTCGGCAGGTTGCCGAGCAGGCCAAGCTGAAGGGGATCCCTGCCGCGAATCCTCAGACCCTGTGGCAGCACGAGCAGGGCGAGGTCTACCCCGGTCCGCACTACCGGCGCGCCTACTGCCTCCTCTATAGGGCTACCGAGCCGGACTTGGGCTTCCGATCTGCTCTGCCCGGTGAGGAGACGTCGTTCAAGCTCACACCGATGGAAGACCGCCTCAACGGCGCGCACGTCCTGGCTGTCGAACGGGCCATCCACCGCATCTCACCCGGCAGTGAAGACGCCGGGCACTTCGCTCTCCAGCAGCGCATCATCGACGCCTGGAAGCGGAGGCACACCGGGGGTGACCCGCACCGCCCAGTCCTGATTCTGGTCGGGGGCTACGCCGGGAGCGGCAAAACCGAACTGGCGAGGTTCTTTGTCCAGCTCACCGGCTGGCCGCTGCTCGACAAGGACCCGCTCACCCGGCCCTTGGTGGAACGGCTCCTGGTCGCGTTGGGCGGTGACCCCAACGACCGGCACACCGAGCTCTATCGGGAGCATGTCCGGTCTGTGGAGTACGACTGCCTCATGCAGTCAGCCATGGCCAACATCAAGTGCGGGATCAGCACCGTGCTCTCCGCGCCCTTCATCGCGGAGTTGACCGACGCGGCCTGGATGCAGCGCCTGTCCAACCGAGCCGCGTCCATGGGCGTCGACGTCTTCCCGGTGTGGGTCCGGTGCGACGAGGAGTCGATGCGGGAGTACATCACCTTCCGTTCCGCTGCCCGCGACGCGTGGAAGCTCCAGCGCTGGGACGAGTACATGGCCACGATCGACTTGGACCTACGTCCGGCAGTCCCGCACCTGGTCGTCGACAACCGGCTGGGAACCGCTGTAAGCCTCGCAGACCAGGCTCGGCAGGCGATGGGGGCGATGTACGCGTGAAGCAGGGCGTGGTTTTGTACGGCCCGCCTGCAGCGGGCAAGGACACCGTCACCGCCGTGCTCACCGAGTTGCACTCGAAGTATTCGCAGTTCGCGCGGCTCAAGGTGGGGGCGGGCAAGTCCGCTGGCTACCGGATGGGCACAGCGGAGCAGCTGCGCAAGCTGGAAGCCGCGGGCGGCGTCATCTACGCGAACGCCCGGTACGGCAACACGTACGTCATCGACGAGCCCGGTCTGGACGCAGCGTTCGAGGCCGGGGTGCCGGTGGTGCACCTCGGGCAGGTCGACGGCATCCGAGCGCTGGTCGACGGCTACCCGGCCGACTGGTCGGTGGTGCTGCTGTGGTGCCCGCGCGAGGTGACCGAGCAGCGGTCGGCGGGGCGCGGCGACCGCGACACCACGGCGCGCCTGGCGGCGTGGGACGCGACCCGCGAGGACCTGGACGCGCACCCGGGCATGGTCTGGGACCTGACCGTAGACACCACGGCGTCGGCGCCGCAGGACGCGGCACGGCTCATCGACCAGCTGCTGACGCAGCAGGCAGGAGCGGCAACGGCATGAGCGCGGGCTACGGCTGGGCGAGTCGGTCCAAGGCGTCGGTGAGCGTGAGTTCGCTGTCCTTGGCGTCGTTCCACCGTGCCAGCGTGGACGCGGCCGCACGCAGCATCTCCGGCGGAAGGCCGGCGGCCGCGAGCGCGTCGGCAGCTTCCTCCAGCTCTGGGCCCCAGCGCCAGGCACGCGCGGCGGTCTTGGCAACGTACTGCGGCTCGGAGAGGTACGAGTCGGTGCGCCGGGAGGCGACATCGATGAGTTCCTGGTCGACACCGTGCTCGCGCGCCACGCCGACCGCGAGCGCCACCAGCACTCGGCTGGTCTTCTGGAACGAGGCGTACGACAACTTCAGCGCGGACGCCTTTCCCACCTTGGTCCCCAGCACCGCCGTCTGGACAGCGGTGCCCGCGAACAGCGCCTCGATGCGCGCGGTCGCGTCATTCGGGCCGGACAGGTACAGGGTTGGCGTCTTGCCGCCGACAGGCGGGGAACCGACGACACCGCCGTCCACGACGGTCGCGCCGTGTTCGAGCAGCGCGGCAAGCCGCTTCGTTCGCTCGGGGTTGATAGCGTTCGCCTCTACGTATACCCCGGCGAAGCGGTGCCCGGCGACGTCGCGGGCCAGGTCCTCGGCAGCGGCCGGCGGGCAGAGGCTGATGACGATGTCGCTGCGGTCCAGCAGCTCGGTCAGCGTCGCCACGGGCGTCAGCCCGAACCGGGCTGCACGCTCCACAGATGCGGCGCTGCGCCCGGTTTCGCACCACAGGACCGCGGCCGCGTTGGTCGCGGCACAGGCGGCGACAGCGGCGCCCATGCTGCCGGGGTGGAGGATGCCGACGGTCGGCTGGTCCACGGTGCTACTCCGTCTCTGCGAGCAGGATGGTGATGGCGTCGGTGACGTCGTTGACGACGTGGTGCGCGGCGGGGAGTCCGTCGGGCCAGGGTCGGCCGCGCAGCCAGATGGTGCGCAGGCCGGCCTGGTGGCCGCCGCCGACGTCGCCGGTCGGGTTGTCGCCGACCATCCAGCCGCCGTCCGCGAGGCTGACGCCGCAACGGGTGGCCCCGAGTTCGAAGAGGCGCCGGTCCGGCTTGCGGATCTCCAGGTCGCCCGAGGCAGCGACGCCGTCGACCAGGTCGGCGAGTCCGGTCCCGGCGAGCTTGGCACGCTGAATGTCGCCGGCCCCGTTGGTGATGACCCCGATCGTCCATGCAGCCGCACGCAGGCGGGCCAGACCCTCGAGGACCTCGGGGCGACAGGTGACTGCGGCCGCCATGAGGTCGACGTACTCCTGCCACAGGTCCGCAGCCGACACCTCCAGGACGAAGACGGCGCGCAACTCTTTGAAGTCGTTCATGGTCGCGCGGTCAGCGAAGCGGGCGAGCAGCCACTGCTCAGCCGAGATGCCGAGGGCGTGGTCGCGGCACAGGCTGGTCACGGCGTCGGTGTAGGCCGCCTGGCGGTCGACCAGCGTGCCGTCCAGGTCGAAGAGGGCGAGGCGCTGCTGCACGTCGGTGAGCCTATCGGGGGCGTCGCAGAGGCAGATTCAGTGTCCGCGCCATGGACGGTTCGCTGGCACGGCCCGTATGTCGGGAGGGACGAGCAAGTCGTCTCCCGCTCGGAGGGATTCACGGGGGTGCCCCTGCGAATCCCTTGGATTCGCAACCGATCCCTGCTCGGATCAGGGACATGTGCTGAACAATCAGTGCAGGTGATCACGGTAGCCCGGAAAACTCAGCTGGAAGGCGTCACGTCATGATGGTTCGTCAGGGGCCGTTGGGCTTTGCGACACGTACGGACCAGGGACCCCCGAAGTTCGGCGGGAACGGTACAGTGGCCCCCAGCGTTGATCAAAAAGAAGAGTGGCCCCGTCGTCCGGCCTTAGGCAAGCCGGGAATCGGGGCCACTTGGCCGAAGGACCTTGTAGGAGGGGTCCTAGAGCCTGCCGAGCACCCTTTTCGTGTGAAGGAAGGTGCCGACGTGATCAGGGTACCCGTACCCGTCACCCGACACACAGCACCCCGCCGTGGGGTCAGCAGCCATGCCAGCTGCTGGTCCGTCGGCGGGGTGATCGTGCTGTTCGCGTGCACCCCGGTTCGCCCCTCGGGTGAGGGGGCCGGGATGACCTAGGTCTTCGGGGGCGGCGCCCGTATGGGTCTTCATGCCGCCCCGGGTCGCTCAGCCAGCAGGTGATTGGGAGTCACCTCGGCTCAGCGCCCATCTGCCACCGGAGAGGGCTTGGGAGGCCCTTCCGAAGGGGTCGTCCGTCGGTTGGAGCCGGCCGGACGGTTCGAAATCAGGTTTCACACCGAAACCCGAAGCACCTCTAGGGGGCTTCGTCGTGCCGTGAGGCGGGGAGCCCCTCGACAGGAGTCATTGTGCATGACCTTCCTGCGGGCCGCCAGCTTCGGCATGCCCGCACAAATGGGTACTACCGCGCAGAGCTGCCATATCGCTTCGCGGTCATGGCCGACATCACACCGCACATGGTCACCGGAGCCGCTGGTTCCGGTCTGTCTGTGGCCCGGCAGTCAGCCGCCGTTCTCGGGAGCGTCATCCCGCCCGACGGGACGGGTTCCAAGATTTTTTGGCGTCTGACGGGAGGAAGGGCAGCAGCTGCTGCTGTCCGTCCTCTGTCCACAGGCGACCTGGTCCAGGGTCGCCGAATGGATCACATTCTGAGGTTCTTCCGAGGTGCCCGATGAGTGCGGGCGCGGCGGTGTCCACGATGCTGCCAACGTTCACCGGCGACGCCGTGGTCGACACCCCGGTTCTTCCCGGGCAGCGGGCCGCGCTGCGGTCGGTGCCGGCCTCCGGCCAGCCGGGTGACGGTGGCCTGGACGACCCGCTGCGTCTTGGTCGCGCGATGCGGCTGCGGCTGTGCGCCGCGGTCCAGGCGTTGCTGGCGGACCCGTCGATCGCCGGGCTGAAGGACGCGCCGAAGCTGGCAGCGGTGGTGCTGTACGCCAAGTCGCGGGCACCGCAGGGCGAGGAGAGCGACCTCCAGACCTCCATCTGGGGCTCGGAGCTCGGTCGGTGGATGGGCGTGAATGAGTCGACGGTCCACCACAAGGTGCTGCCGGTGCTGCGCAACTCGGGCGCACTGCGCACGAGGGTGGTAAGGGACGGGAAGGGGCACCCGACCGGGCTGGACTGCCTGGTCATGCCACTGTGGCACGCCCACCACGGAGGGGGAGCGGGGCACCCGCTGGCGCTGACGAAGGCGGAGCTGGCGACGCTGCTGCGCCTCATCGAGGCGCTGTTCGGGCATGGCTGGACGCCGGAGAACAAAAAGCCGACGCCGCCGGGGCTGCTGGCCGGCCGTACGGGCAAGGGGGCGGCGACCGACCGGCTCGGGCTGCTGCTGATGGTGCTGAGCACCAGGGCGTCGGGCTGGCTGCAGCTGTGCGGCGGCTCGGTGAAGACGCGTGAGGGGCGAGGGGCGGCGACGCTGGCCCGGCTGCTGGGCTGCTCGCCCTCGGGGGCGCGGAAGGTCCTGGCGCGGCTGACGGAGGCCGGTGTCGTGGCGCGGCAGCGCAAGGCGACGTCGACGCGGATGAACGGCCGGGGCAAGGTCATGCTGCTGCCGGTCGCCCGTGCGTACGGCCGCATCCTGGCCCCTGTGGAGGCTGTTTCGGGGTCCGGAGCGGTGTTTTCGGCGCGTCCCGATGGTGCGTGCGGAGATCATGCTCCCGGCGGTACCACTGGTGCCCTTGGTACGTCTGGGATCGGCGGTGCTGAGCGGGCAGGCGAGGCGGGGGACCGGGAGCGTCCTGATGGTGCAGAGCTCCACGCAGACCACGCTTCTGTGGTTACTCCCGTAGTTCCTCCGCAGCTCTCTTGTGGTTTTTCCGGCGAAGGCCGTGGGGCTGAAGGCCGTCGGCCGGAGCGCGCGTGCGCGGGCGAGGACCAGGCCGCCGACGGCGAGAGCGGCGTTGCCGGGATGGGGTCGCCGGTGGCTGAGGGCGGCCCGCTTCGCGGGGAAAAGCCGAAGGAGTCCCCGGTCGACGAGCGGGTGGAGCAGCTCGCTGCCAGGGCTGTTGCCGGTGGCCGGCCGAAGGCTGCGGGGTGGGAAAAGGCCCAGCAGCAGCGGAGGGTGGGTCTGCCTGCTGATCTTCGTCTGCGGGTAGCACTGGGGCCGGTCTCGTGGCTGTGGGAGCGGCTGTCCGGGTGGCAGCAGGATCAGGTGGAGGCAGCGTCGAAGGCGGAGCTGGCGCAGATGGCAGGCCTGGGTGTGGCGCCGGCGGGTGCACCGCGGCTGCTGGCCGACCGGCTCACCGACCGCCTGGAGGAGACCGGCGGCGAGGCTCTGGTCGACAAGCCGTTCCCGTGGCTGATCCGGCGGGGTCTGCCCCAGCGGCAGGCGTGTTCGCACCGCAAGTGCGACGACGGGGTCCGGCTGGACACCGGGGAGGACTGCGAGAATTGCGGCAACGTCATCTACCTCCGTCGCGCCTGGCGCGCCCGGATTGGCGCGGACATCGACCGGGAGCTGCCCGGCCTGTCCGACGGCGAGCGGCGGCGCGTCCTCGAGGAGCGGCTGCGCGAGCGGGCGGCCATCGAAGCGGAGGACCTGGTGTGGCGCCGGGAGCAGGCCCGCGCGCAGCAGGCCCGCCGGGATGCCGCCCGTGCGGCAGCGGCACAGCGGGCGGAGGCCGAACGTGCGGCCGCGGCCGCCGCCGACGCGGTGCGCCAGGCCCTGCCGTGCGAGGACTGCGGGCAGCAGCGGGCGGCCGGGCTGTGCGAGCGCTGCGACCACAGCCGTCAGACCGAGACCCTGATCGGTCAGGCCGGGCTCCTTGCAGCGGTCTGGTCCGCCGACCTGACCGACCCGGGCAGCGTCGCGGCCGCCGCCGCTGAGGCCCGGACGGCCATCGACGACAGCGTCGCCGCCGCGTGGCAGGAGTTCCTGGAGATCACCGATGTAGCCGCCCTGGAGGCCAACCCGGAGGCGGCGCAGGACGCGTACGCCTTCGCCGCGCTCCAGACCGCGCAGCAGGCCGTTCAGGAGTACCAGGCCACCGCCCTGGCGATGCTGGGACGGACCGAGGAAGCCGAAGCGGAGGCCCGGCGGGCGTACAAGACCGAGCAGGGCCGCCACTGGTTCCAGCACAACCCGAACGGTGCCGACGCCATCGCGGCCGCGACCCGGGCCGCCGACACGGCCCGCGAGCGCGTTGCCGAGTACCTGCTCACGACGCGGCTGGAGCAGCTGCGCGAGCTCGCCCCGCGCACGGCCTCGGCGGTGATCGCATGACCGAGCTGAGCGGCGTCGACCTCGCGCGCCAGGCCCTGGTCGCGGCCCGGGAGTCGGCGAAGAAGAACGGCGCCACCCAGACGAAGAAGGCGAAGCGGCGCACCGGCACGGTCGTACGGCGGGACGGGCGCGAGCCGCTCGGGCTCGGCGCGGCGATCGGGCTGATGATGACCGAGCGCGCGTGGGAGCTCCCGGCCGCCGGTGCGACGCTGCGCGAGCGGTGGGCGGTCATCGCTCCCGAGCTCGCCGGGCACGTCGCCGCCGTGTCGTACGACGCCGACTCCGGCCAGCTCACCGTGTGTCCGGAGTCGTCGGCCTGGGCGACGAAGGTCCGGCTGGAGCAGACCCGCATTATCGCGGCCGCCAACGAGTCGGCGGGCCGGACGGTCGTGCGCGCCCTGCGGATCCTGGCGCCCGGAACGGTGGCGGCGCCCGAGCCGGCCGACGTCGCCCCGGAGCCCGCTGCCGCGCCCGCCGGGCCGCCGCGTACCCGGGAGACCGCCTCGGACGGCTACCGCCGCGCGCTCGCCGCGCACCAGGAGGCGGCGCCGCCGTCGCGGGTGGACCCGCACATCGCGGAGGCGGTGGAGCGGCAGACCGCTGCGATGCGGGAGCTGTCGCGCCGCGCGTTCCCCGAGCCCGACGACGTCCCCGACGATGCGCCGGCCCCGATCGAGCAGGCCCGTGCGCAGCGTCGCCGCCAGGCCGCGGCCACCGAGGCCGCCGCCTTGCGCCGGGCCAGGGCAGAACGCGCTGCCAGTGAAGCCGGGACGGCGGCCGCCGTCCCTCAGCCGGCTGCGCTGCGGACCACGGCGTGAGCCGGGCATCGGTGAGGAGCGACGGCGTTAGACCGGAACGTGATGCCGCCCGCGTCGTCGGCGGCCAGGTCCCGGAGGTCGGCGGCACGGTCGGCGGCGTCGGCCAGGACCGGTTCGGCCTCCTCAACACCGCAGCGGGTTCCGGATTCGAACATGCGCGCCTCCACGTCCTTGTGCGCACCCCCGTTGTCAGTGGTGGCGGGCACAATGCTGTCAAGTCACTCATCTGGACCATCAGGGAGCACGATGGATCGGCGCCTCATCCAGACAGCGGTCTTCGACAGTGCAGACTCAGACGACCCGGCGGTCTGCCCGGAGACCGTGCATGAGCTGGAGGCCTTTCGGATCGAGCACGAGGGCCAGACGATCTGGTGCGGTACGAAGTTCGAAGGCGGCTGCGGACGCCGGCTCACGACCCGGCTATGCACGGACAAGATCTGCCACTTCGCGCACTACGGCTCCGACGGCTCCGGTGGACCATGCGGCCGCACCACCAAGGACAAGGACAGTGCCAACCACCTGTTCGCCAAGGCCCATCTGGCATCGTGGCTGCATGCCCAGGGCCTGACGGCCCGCTTCAGCTATCCCGAACCTCTCGGCTCCGCCGTGATCGCGCACCTCGATGACGGGCGCACCCTGCTGGTCCACCTCGACCGCAACAATCCCGTCGACTGGAACAGCGACGCCTGGGAAGTCATCCTCGGGCCCGGCGTACCCGTCCCCGCGACCATCCTCGAACAGCGCGGATACGTCCAGCGCCTGAGCTTCAAGGACCGGCCCGGAGGCGGCCGCTCCATGAAGTTCGGCACCGAACACCCCGGCAAAGGCACTGAGTGGGACACTCCCGACGACGTCACGCTGACGCCGAAAGGCATGAACACCACCACGCGCCCCGACGCGGTCCGCGCGCCACTGACCAGCCGCCCGCCACAGCACACGCCGGGCGAGGCGGGCGTCCGGACGATCGTGACCGTCGACCCGAAGCCCTACGTGGACAGCATCGCCCGCCAGGAGGACGCGGTCAAACTGGCCGTCATGCACATCGACCGGGCCCTGCGCGAGAACCACCGCGTGTACGCCGCAGTACAGGCCGTGAAACGGCTCCTGCAGGAGGAGAAGCTCCCGGAGAACATCGCCCGGTTGCGCATGGCCCTCGACCGCGGCGAGAAGCGGCTGGACCTGGGTGCCCAAGAACTTGATGAGGTCCTGCGGCAGCTCCAGCAGAACCCCACGGCCCTGCTCCTGGCGAAGGCCGACAAGCTGATGGCGGACGGGAACGTCTCAGATGCTCAGCGGGAGATCCTCCGCCTCGCCAGGCAGCAACACCGCTCCACACAGGCGGAGCGCCGGCGGACCGACGCAGAACGCGCGGCAGCAAAGGAACGCCAGTGGCAGCAGGAACTCCGCAGGCGGCAGGCCGAACGTGCGCGGGCCTACGCGCAGGAAGAGGCCGAACGCCGCGAACAGGCCGCCCGTGCCGAGGAGGAACGGGCCGCCCGTGACCAGGCGGCGCGGTTGCAGGCGGAGAAGGACCACGCTGAGAAGCTCTCCTACCTGGCCCCGTTCGTCCTGGGAGCGCTGAAGAAGGCGGCCCGGGAAGAGCGCTCCGCCACGTGGCAGGAGATCAGGGAGCGCACGGGCCAGCGTGAACTGGCCCGTCTCGATCGCCGGGACCGGCTCGCGGTGCTGGAAGCCGTGGAGAAGAACACCAGCCCCGGCGCTCCACTGTGGTCAGCTGTCCTCGCCGCCGCCGGTACTCAGGAAGCCCTGCACCTGTACCGCGACCTCGCCGAACGCCTTGAGCGCCACGTACCCGATGACGACACCGAACTCCTCGCCCAGGTCACCGCAGAATGCGCCCTGCTACGCCGCCCTTGGTAGTGGCGCGGCGGGACATCCTCAACTGTCACCTCGAGGGCCGCGGCCGCCGGTTGACGTCTCACGGTCAGGCCGCGGGCGGCTGGCTGGAGGGCGTGGCCTGGTCGGCGGGCTGGTCCAGCTGCTGCTGGCGGCGCCGCTGCTCGTTGCGGTGCTGTTCGACGCGCTGGGTGAACACCTTCAGCGCCTCGCCCTCGCGGCCGTTCCCGTACTCGCTGTACGGGCCGATGCCGAGCCGGACGGCGTTGGCCTCTTCCTCGATGGCGTCGGCGGTCTGCTGGAGGAAGTAGCTGCGCTCGCGGAACTTGTAGTAGCCGGTGAACATCGCGGCCACCGTGATGGCGAAGCTGATGCCGGTCAGGGTGACGCTCTGCCAGGTCAGCTCTTTGCCGGTGTCCAGGGCCGCGATCGTGGTCGTGGCAGCGGAGCCGATCATGATGAGGGTCTGCAGGCTGTTGTGGATGCGCCGGTACTTGCGGCTGTCGGCCTGGTACTGCTCGATCGCGGTGGTGACTTCCTCGCGGTAGAGCTTGCGCCGGTCGTCCAGGTCCGGGTTGCTCTTGGCCTTCTGCTTCCACAGCGACTCCTGCTCGGAGGCAAGCTGCGCCTCCAAGCGCTGGAGCGTCGGCAAGTCCCGCCCGGCGAAGCGGACGCCGACCAGCGCCAGCAGGGACATCAGGAGAAGGCTTCCGCAGATCAGGTCACCCAGAACGAACCGCGCCGGGTCGCCCGTGGTGAGCCAGGCGATGCCGGTGCCGATGACGGCGGTGAGTAAGGACAGCCAGCAGATCACCGCCCCGGCACGCCAGATGCGGTCCAGCCGCCGACGCCGGGCGAGCTTCTCCTGGGCGTCGATGACGAGGTTGGTGGTCACCACGTAGATCCGTTCGTCGGCGTCCCGCTGGCGGGCGCGAATCCGTTCGGCTTCGTCCCGCTTGCGGGCGTTGATCAGGTCGTCCGCGTCCTGGATACGGCGGGACGCGTCGTCGTCGAAGTCGCGGGCCACGGGCTCAGCGGGCGAACGCTTCGGTCAGGCTGATGCGGTAGCCGTCCTCTTCCATCAGCACGACGGTGACGCCGAACGGATCGGGGTGGTCCAGCTCGATGGGAGTGAAGGAGAAGTTCACCGCGGCCTGGATGGGCGGCACCAGTTCGCCGCCGGGCTGCGGCGCGGGGGCCGGCCTCCAGTCCGGGTCAACCGAAGCCCGACCCTCGGGGCTGCGGGCCAGGAACTGCTCGCTATAGGGGAACTGGTGCAGGACGTGCCCATCCCGGGTGGCGAGCACCATGTTCAGGCACGGCGCCGGGCCGACGACCGGCAACTCGCAGGCGGTGGCAACATCGTGGGTCTCCCAGGCGAGGACGACCTCGTCCGCGCCGGCCGCCGCAGCGATGTTCGCGAGTTCGCCGATCCCGGCGAGCGCGTCCGGGCCGACCTTGAGCGGGCGGACCCAGACCAGCCCGACCAGCTCGCCGCGCACCAGCGGCACCATCAGCGGGCGCGGCACGACCCCCTCGCCCAGCGAGGCGGTGTACGTCTTCTTCGCGACGCCGACCAGTCCGTCCCACATCCGCGCTTCCACGGGAGCCCCCTGCCGTCTGCTGATCCGATCACCGCACCCTGCCACGGGGATCGAGGCCGTGTCAGCGGGATGATCAGCCAGCCCCACGACGGGATTCGACGCATGGCGGCCGGGGCGCCGCGGTTACTCTGGGCAGCGAAGACCCCGGCATCGTCCCTGGTAGCCCTCCGATTCGGCGGGCGGGCCATACTCCGGGGTTCCAGAACGCAGCTGAGGGCCGCCGGATTGCCGTGCGGCCCTCGCAACGAGATCCCCCTGCCTGGGCCAGGTACGCGATCGGTCTCGGCGTCGCACATGCGCGCGTGGGAAGCTCCCCCGGTGAGCACCATGCGACGCCTTCTCGGCAGCGGCCCGAGCACCGCCAAGAGCACGACGACAGCCGTACCGTCCCCGCGGCTTCTGCCTGTCGAACGGATCGAGCCCGCCGCACTCCTGGACGACGGCGAGCACCAGGATGCCGCCGAGCGAAGAGGCCGGCGGACTCTCGGTCACGGCATCGCAGAAACGGGGTAGGGCGAGCAAGTCGGGCCGGAAGGGGGAGCTTCCCCCGAGCCCGGCCGTGAGGACCTGGACGGGGTTGCCTGGGTTGCCCTACGACGTGGCGCGGGGATGGCGGCGGCCGTCCGCCCCGCGTTGTCCCGCGGCACGACGATGTCCTTCGACGCGATCTCGGCCGCCACGATGAGGTCCCTACGGGACCGGCCCGGCGCTGTGGCGTCCGCGGGCGGCGCGGGCCTCGTCGAGCAGAATGTACTGCTGAATACCGGATGATCATGTGACTTGCTGCGCTTGAGAGTGAAGAGGCCAAGTTCGGCGGCGGTGCCGGGTCCGGGACTGCTACGAAGATCACGCCCCTGTCGTGATCTCTCGTGAGGAGCCCGCCCGTGCGTCGTTCCCGTGCCGTCCTGTCCGCGGCCGCCGTGGTGTCCGTACTCGCCGCCCTTGTCGCCCCTGCCGCTGCGCAGGCTGCGAACTCCCCCGGCGCCGTCCCGGCCGGGCGCGCGCCAGGGGAGACGGTCGTGCTGCCCGTCCGCGACGCTCTGGAAGCGCTGCCGGTGCAGGTAGAGGACCGTACCGGCTACACCCGCGACCAGTTCCGGCACTGGATCGACGCCGACCGCGACGGGTGCAGTACGCGCAACGAGGTACTCCTGGAGGAGGCGGTGACCGCCCCCGAGCAGGGTGCCCGCTGCCGGCTGACCGGAGGCGTCTGGTATTCGCCCTACGACGACACTCGCTTCGAGGTCGCGCGCGCCCTGGACATCGACCACCTCGTGCCCCTCGCCGAATCCTGGGACTCCGGGGCCTCCGCCTGGAGTCCGGCGGAGCGCGAGGCCTACGCCAACGACCTGGGCGATCCGCGTGCCCTGATCGCGGTGTCGGCGGCGTCCAACCGGTCGAAGGCCGACCAGGACCCGGCCACCTGGCAGCCTCCGGCCGCCGGATACCGCTGCACCTACGCCACCGACTGGATCGCGGTGAAGACCCGGTGGGGGCTCACGGTCGACTCCACCGAGCGCACCGCGCTCGCCACCGTCCTGGACGGCTGCCCCAACACGCCCGTCGAGGTCACCCTGGCCCGCTGACCGGTGCCGGCCGCAGGGCGGCAGACTGGGGGCGAGCGCTCGTGTTCAAGCTCTCGGCCGGGGCAGTACGCCGGGGCGGACAGGCACGATCTCCACGTCAGTGCAGCCAGCGTTCTCGAGTTCGGTCTGCCGCTGTCCAGCGGTGGGCTCGTCGTAGGCCACGGCGGAGGCCCGCGGTATGCCGTCGGCACTGGTCCAGGTGAGTCCGTAGTTCTGCATCGTGATCGTCATAGGGGGCATCATCGCGGCCGGCACTGACAGCGATTGATTCCGGCCGTGATCTGTTCCTGTGGCTGGTTTGTGGTGCATGGTGGTGCGCACGGGCCGCCCCTCCCCCCGGGTGGCGCCCCTTGCCGGGTCCTGCCGTCTTCCCCCGGGCGGCAGGACCCGCCGCGCCTCCCGACTCCTCCCCGCGGGAGGCCATGCGGCTGCCCGAGAGACGTCAGGTGCAGCCCGGGCCGCCGGGTCATAGCCTGGACCTCTCGGGGCTTTCGCGGAGGTCTCCCATGCCCCGAACCATATGGTCAGGAGCCATCAGCTTCGGCCTGGTCACGGTGCCTATCCATGTCCAGTCCGCCACCGAGGACCACTCGATCCACTTCCACCAGTACCACCTGGACGATCAAGGCAGGATCCGCACGCGGAAGGTGTGCGAGCTGGAGAACCGCGAGGTGGCGAACACGGAGATCGGCAAGGGCTACGAGTACTCCAAGGACCAGATCGTTCCCATCTCCGACCAGGAGCTGCGCGACCTGCCCCTGCCGACGGCGAAGGCGATCGAGATCGACGCGTTCGTGCCGGAGTCGTCCATCGACCCCATCCAGATCGCAGAGGGCTACTACCTCGCCCCCGACGGACAGGTCGCGGCCAAGCCGTACAAGCTGCTGCGGCAGGCCCTGGAGCGCTCGGAGAAGGTGGCCATCGCCAAGTACGCCTGGTCCGGCCGGGAACGGCTGGGCATGCTGCGAGTGAGGGAGAACGCGATCGTTCTGCACGCCCTGCGCTGGCCGGACGAAATCCGTGATCCGTCCGGGCTGGTCCCGCCGCCGGTGGAGGTCTCCGAGGAGGAGATCGAGCGGGCGATGGCGCTGATGGAGACGATGAGCCGCGACGACCTTGACGACCCCGAGTTCCAGGACACCTACACCGAGGCCATAGGGAAGATCATCGAGGCGAAGCGGGAGGACCGCCGGCTCCCCGAAGTGCCGGAGGCGGAGAAGCCGGCCCAGGTTCTGGACCTGATGGCCGCTCTGGACGAGTCCGTGCAGCGGGCGAAGGCCGCGCGCGGCGAGGACGCCGACGTGCACGAGATGCCGAAGGCGAAGACCGCCGCCGGGAAGCAGACGGTGAAGAAGACCGCGGGGAAGAAAGCGGCGTCGGGACGGCGGCCGCGCAGCGCGTGACGTACGGCGGCACCCAGAGTGTCAGGGCCGGGCCGCCGGCGGGCAGCTGCGCGGGCGGCAGGCGCTTGTCGTACGCACAGCGCGCTCCCCTGCGCAGGTGAACCGGCAGGCATTCCCGCCTGGCCGGCACCGGGTGACCGGTAGATGTGGTGCTGTGATCAAACACCTGATGCGTGCCGGGGCCGTCGTCGCCCTGGCTGTCCTTCCCCTGGCTGTCCCGGCCTCTGCTTCCAGCGCGCCGGGTGCGGTGCGGGCCGCGATCGACTGCCCGTCCGGCTACGTGTGCATCTACCCCGAGATCAATTTCGGCGGGCAGCCGTGGGTGCGGCGGGCCGCGGACGGCAGCGTGAAGGACCTGCCCTCCGCGATCCGTGACCGGGGCAGTTCGATCCGCAACAACTCCGACCGCACCGCCCGCGTCTACGAAAAACGCAACCACAGCGGCCGTTGGGTGTGCGTCACCCGCAGCGGCGGTTCCATCCACGACCTGCGCAGCTACAACCTCAACGACCAGACCCGCTCCCTGAAGATCAACCGCAACGACTGCGGCTGACCCTCCACACCCGTCGTGCCGGGACCGGCTGGCCGGGACCGGCACACCCGGGTGCGCTGGTGGAAGTCCTGCGGCGGTAGGCCGCCGGCCTGGACAATGGCCAACTGCTGCGACCGCGCCGGGTTGAGCGCCCAGAAGTCGTCTGGCCCTGAAAACAGTGCCTGGCGCTGAAGCGCCACGGCGCCCGCTCCGGCCGCGGAGTCGCCGGTAAGGGGCTGGCCTCGGGGGGTGATGCCCTTGTCCGGAGAGGTCGGCGGGAAGGTCAGCGGCGGGTGCTGGTGTGGCGTACGTTCGGGCCCCACTGCTCGAGGACGGGGGCCATGCACCACTGGCACAGCGGGCTTCCGCCGGGGCCGTACTTGTGTGTTTTTCTCTGGCAGGTGGCGCAGGGGCCGACCTGGCTGCCCAGGCAGGTCAGCGCGGACGGGTCGGGTTCGGTGACCGGGGGCGGGGGAGTAGGCGTCATCGGCGGGGTCCTTCGGGCGGTATGCGGGTGGGGGTGGGATACCTCCGTCGGATAAGTCGATGATGTCCAGGAGGGTCTCGGGCCGGCAGTGGGTGCAGGCGCGCAGTCCGCCGGCGAGGAGGCGGCGGGCTTCGTCACGGCTGACCGGGCGGCGTCGGCTGCCGGTCATGCGGCAGTCGCCGGCGTGGACCTGGACGGGCGGTCGGCCGGTGCCGATGCCGAGTTCGACGAGCCACTGCGGGGGTTCGGGCCGGTTGCGCCGGCCGTGGTCGGTTTCGGCCTGGCGCTGCTGCACGGCGGCGATCTTGGCGTCGATGCGGGTCAGCCACATCGTGTGCCATACGCGCAGGGTGTGCAGGCGCTCCAGGTCGGGCGGCAGGTCATCGAACACGTTTTTGATTCTATGCCCGTGATCCACCTCGCGCCGTCGCGTGTTCGATTTTATGTTCGATAGCGTGGTGTGCGGGAGGTGGCCGCGATGAGCATGGAGAAGGCGTCCGGTGGCGGGGTGTCGTCGGTGATGCATGTGCGCTGCCCGGACCGCTTGCCGGAGGAGGTCTACCGCCGGGTCCTGGAGGAGCTCGCCGGCCTGTCCGCGGTCGTGCAGGCGCTGCCGCCGACGGCGGCCCTGGTGGAGCTGAAGGGCGCCCTGCGCTACCACGGCACCGACGCCCGCCACCTCGGCGAGGTCCTGCGGGTGCGGACCCTGTCCCGGCTCGGCATCGACGTACGGGTGGGCATCGGCCCCTCAATCACGGTCGCCGCCACCGCCTCCGCCCAGGTCCCGCACCCCGGCGGCGTCCTCGCCATCGACCCGGACCAGGCCGCCGACTGGCTGGCGCCGCTGCCGGTGGAGGCCCTGCACGGCATCGGCCCCCGCCAGGCCGAAGCGCTGCACGACTACGGCATCCACCGCGTCGGCCTGCTCGCCGCCGTCGACCCCGCGACCGTGCAGCGCCTCCTCGGCGGCCGCGCTGGCCGCCAGGCCGCCGACCGGGCCCGCGGCATCGACCCCCGCCCCGTCGTCCCCCGCGCCCTGCCCGCCACCGCCACCGTCCGGCACGACTTCGACCACCACGTCCTGGACGGCGCCGCCGCACGGGCCGCCCTCCTCGAGCTGGTGATCCGGCTCGCCCTGCTGCTGCGCCGGCGCGGCCAGGCCGCCCGCGCCCTGACCTTGACGCTGGCCTTCGCCGGCACCGGCAGCTGGGAGAAGACCCGCCGTCTGAAGGAGCCGTCCGCGCACGACGAGGACCTGCGCGCCCTGGCCTACCAGCTGATGGACGCCGCCGGCCTGCAACGCGGCCGTCTCACCCGGATCACCCTGAAAGGCGAGGACCTCATCGGCGCCGGCCAGGTCGCCCGGCAGCTCAGCCTCGACGACGCCCGCGAGGCCCGCCTGGTCGCCGAAGCGGCCGTCGACCGCGTCCGCGACAAGTTCGGCCCCCACGTCATCGGCCCGGCCACCATCTACCGCCACGCCTCCTGACCCCGGCACGCGGCGGGCCGCCCTGCCGGCGGCAGCACCAGGTCCTGCCGTTCGCCGACTCCCGGAACCTCTTGGCCGGCCTTGTCCTGCCACCCCTGTCTGCGGCAGTTCGGGTGGCGGCGGCTGTTACTCACTTTCGGGTGACGCCCGGACCGTCCGGGCTGACGCGATACACCGACGGCAGGGGCACGGCCAACTGCCGCAAGAACGGTCGGCCTGCCGGAGCGTCAACTTCGGGCACGGCCTCGGGGAACATCGGTACAGCGGTTGGCGCTGAGAACGATCATGGTCAGGGTGTGAGCGTGCTGACCCGGTTCTCGTACTCGCGGCGGGCCTTGCGCTGAGCTGGTACCGCTGGGATGCCCTGGGTGCCGTCGAGCGGCTGGCACCGGGCGAGGAGCTGGTGGTGCACCGCGGGGACGGCGGTCACACGCAGGGTGTAGGCCCTCGGGGAGTATCCGAACGGAAATTAGCGGTAGGCGTCAGGTGGAGCCCGGCAGGAGCCCCTGTGCCGCTTCCGACGCTGATCGTCAGCCGGGACGCCTGGCCATGACGACCACACCCGGCCCGCTCCACTCATCCGCGGGGAGCCGGAGTTCGGCGACCGGGTGTAGTCCGGCCTGCTCGATCAGGTCCACGAGCTGCTCCGGCCGCCACTTGTGCGTGGTCCAACGAACGGGCACTCCTCCGTATGCCTCGGTGCGCACCGCGTCCTCGTCGCCAACGTGTGTGCCGGCGATGAGGTGCCCGCCCGGCTTCAGGGCGTGCGCGAAATGAGTGAGGACCTGGGGAAGGACATCACGGGGGAGGTTGAACAGTGACCACCACCCGAGCATGCCGCCGAGGGAGGCTTCACCGAGGTCGAGCTCGGTGGCGGAGGCGACGCTAAAGCGGCATTGCGGATGTAGACGGCGCGCGTTCTCGATCATGCGGGGAGAGAGGTCAACCCCGGATACGTCGAGTCCGCGTTCGGCGAGGTAGCCGGTCACCGTGCCGGGTCCGCAGCCGACGTCGAGGACGCGCCCGAGCTCGCCCACGGTGTCGGCGAAAGCGTCAATCGACGCCTTGAGCCAGGGATGGCGACGGATGTCGCCCATGCCGGTTGTCACCACCATGTGGGCGTAGTTGTCGGCCACGCGGTCATAGGACTCACGGACCACGTCGAGGTCGGCTGGGCGGTCAATAGGATGTGCGCGCATCAGCCAACGATAGGACTGGGCAGCAGACTTGGGGCCTGTACAGCGGTTGCCGGTGCCGGGGATCAATCGAACCGTGGTTGGCGCTGAGATTGATCATGGTTCGGCGGTGGCCCCGAGGGCGTTGACACGGTTCGCGTCCTCGCGGCGGGCCTTGCGCTGTGCCGGAATCGCCGAAGTGTTGTCGAGCGGCTGGCAGTGGTCGAGGAGCTGGCGGTGTACGGCGAGGACGGCGCTGACGCGCAGGGTGTAGCCCTGGCCGCGCCGTACGGTCACGCCCTCGCCGAGCGCGGCCCGCTCAGCGGGCTCCAGGTCGGTGTTGCGGAGGAAGTCGGCGACCTTGCCCGGCATGTCGAGGGCGACCGGCAGCTCCGGGGCGGGGGCGTCCTCCTCGACGGCGATGTGCTCGGGCATGAGGTCGGCGACCGCCGTGCGGATCGCGCCGCGGCTGACGCCGTGGTCGCGGGCGAGGGCGGCGATCGAGCAGCCCTCCAGGTACGCGGTGCGGACGGCGTCGGTCCTGTCGGCCCCCACGGCGGGGCGACGCCCGCCTTTGCTGCCCTTTGCCTCGGCGGCGCGCAGTCCGTCGTAGGTCAGCTCGCGCTGGAGGTCGCGCTGGAGTTCGCCGGCGGCGGCGAGGGTCTGCACCATGAACTTCACGGTGGACAGCAGCTCGCCGGTGCGCGGGTGACGGGCGGTGAGGTCCATGGCGGAGAACGCGCCGTCGTGGATGCGCAGGGCGAGGCGATCACGGTGGAGGACGTCGAGCACGTCGAGGATGTGCTGGTTGCCGCGCACAAGGCGGAACATCTCGGAGATGTGCACGGTGTCACCCGGCCGCGCGTAGGTGAGCAGCTCGCTGAACTTCGGGCGCTGGAGGGGATGGAGGCGGCTGGAGGTGCCCGGGTCCTCCTCGAAGACGACCGGGTCCTCGATCCCGGCCTCGGCCAGGACGAGGTCCTGCCGGGCGGTGGACTGCTGGTCGGTCGAGACCCGCTTGTAGACCAGGTTCGCCACCGTGGGCCCCTTCCGTACGGAGGATCGGACCCTATCCGTCGTCAAACCCTGTCAGCAATCACCATCGGATCTGATTGGATCCGGGCCGCCTCGAACCCTCTGATTGCACGGGTTCATTGGACGCTCCGGCCTCCTGTCGTCAAACGATCCTTTGACGACAGGGTGGGCCGCTGTCTGCAGGGGGCGGGTTTTCGGGTGTAGTCCTTGTCTCGGGCCCGGTGGCTGGCCGCTTCGGCACGGGCTCGGTGAGGAAGGGGCGCCGCCGGGGTCAGCCGACGATGTCGGTGTAGCCGTGTCCGGTGATGCTGTCGCCAGCGTGGGTGCCGGTGACGGTGCAGACGCCGCCGTAAAAGCGTCCGTCGTCGGCGGACAGTTGGCGGTGGGTGATGTCGAGGGTTGCGTCGAGGCTGGGGGCGGTCAGCGTCCAGACGCCGTTGCTGTCGGTGCGCCGGGCGGCGGTGATGGTGTGGGTGCCGTCGGCGGTCAGTTCGGTGAGCCAGGAGGTGCCGTCGCCTGTGGTGTCCCAGACGCTCAGGTAGCGGTCTGCGCCGAGGTCAAGGCCGAGCCAGGTGAAGCGCGGGGGCTGTGTGCCGGGTGAGACCCATTGGCGGTCGAACCAGGTGCGGCCGCTGACGGTGTAGGTGGTGCCGTCGGCGGTGAGGGTTCCGGTGGTGGTCAGGCCGGGCAGGGCGTACTGGCCGGTGGTTCCGTCGAGGAAGGGGAAGATGCCCGATCCGCCGCTGTAGAGGACGGGAGTCTCGCGGTGAAGGGTGAGCCGGAGCGATGCGGTGTCCGTGGCACCGGTGAGTTCCAGGTGCTCCAGGTTTCCGTGCATCGTCAGGAGCGGGGTGCGGATGTCGAGTCGGTCGGTGGAGAGTGTCACGGCCTGGCGGCTGTCGATGCTCTTGGTGTGGCTGGTGTGACCGCCGGGGTCCTGGAGGACCGCGACGGTGCTGTGGACGGTGTCGCGCACCGTGATGGCGTGGATCTTCGCCCAGAACGCGGTGCCCTCGGTCTGGAGGCGGGCGGTGAACCACCAGGAGTCCGTCGAGCGGGAAGGGCCCTGCGCAAGTGTGTCGGCGGCGCTGATCAGGGTGGGGTGTGCGGGGTGCATGGTCTCTCCTTGGGGCGTGGTGGGCCGGACGGCCGGGTCAGACGGCGGCGATGTCGATGGACTTCTCCTTGAACCGTCCGGCGGCCAGGGTCTGCATCGCGCGTTGGCCGAGGCGGGTGCTCAGCACCTGCTGCATGGCGGTGCGTACGGCCTTGTCCCTGCGGGTCTGCGGGACGAACATCGTCAGGCCCTGGGCCCGGCCGGATTTCTGCTGGAGGGTGATGAAGGGGCGCAGCCTCTGCTCCCATTCGCGCAGTGCCCGGGTGATGGTGGCGGGGTTGCGGTGGAGGAGGGTGCCCAGGAGATCCGCGCCGGCCATCGCGGTGGAGGCGCCCATGCCGGAGTAGAGGGTCAGACACCAGGCGGCGTCGCCGAGCAGGACGACGCGATTGGTGTGCCAGGTCGGCATCTCGACCTGGTGGACGGAGTCGAAGAGGTAGTCGTCGGCCTGCTCGAACTGTGCCAGGAGGTTGTTCAGGACGGGGCCGGCGGGCTCGGGGCCGAAGGCGCGGCGCAGGGACTCGGCGGGCGGGAGGCGGAACTGGGCGTCCTCGTCGTCGGTGCGGTAGTTGAAGAGCACGCCGGGCTGGTGGTCGGCGAAGGGGAAGGTCCATACCGAGCGGCCCGGTTCGGCCAGGACCAGGCCGTCGTTGGGGCGGTAGCCGGGAACGGGTTCCTTCAGGATGGTGGCGCCGATGATGTGGTGCAGCGGGCGGAGGTAGTCGCTGTCGGGGCCGAAGGCGAGGCGGCGGGTCGTGGAGCGCAGTCCGTCGGCGCCCACGACGAGGTCGAAGCGCTCGGTGGTTTCCCGGCTCTCCCGGTCACCGGTGGTGTGCAGGGTGACGTCGACGCCGTCGGGGTCTTCGGAGAGGGCGGTGGGGGTGGTGCCGTACCGGATGTCGGTCCGGTGCGCGACGGTGTCGTACAGGGCGGCCTCGATGTCGCCGCGGAGGATCAGGCGGGGCGCCCCGGGCAGGTCGCCGTAGCCCAGGCCGGGCCGGCGGCGGCCTGTGCGGTCGATGTCGTAGGTCATGCCGTCGGGGTCGGTGCGGTCGCCGATGGCGTCGAGGACGCCCATGCGCTGGGCGGTGGCACGGCCTGTCTCGAAGAGGCCGATGAAGTAGCCGGCGGGGCGGCGCTCGGGTGCGCGTTCGACGATGACGGGTTCCCAGCCGATTTCGTGCAGGCGCATCGCGGTGGCCAGGCCGCCGATGCCCATGCCGACGATCAGGGCGCGGGGTGTGGGGGTGTGCATGGCGTCCCTCTCTCGTTCTTCTGTGCTCTGTCGGGTGCGATGGACCAGGCGCCGGGGCCGACGGCGGTGCGCGGCCTCCGGCTGCGTGGGGGTGGGTCACATGTGGACGGCGGGAGCGGCGTCGGCGTCCTGCTGGGGGGCGCCGGGCCGGAAGAGCAGGCCGCAGATGATCGCGCCGGCGGCGAAGAACACGGCGGACCAGGTGTAGGCGGTGGAGTAGCTCTCCAGGGCGGACTGGGCGACGACCTCGGGGGTGGGGGTCTTGCCGGAGAGGAAGTCGGTGGCGGCGCCGGCGGCCAGGGTGCTGAGCAGGGCGACGCCGATGGAGCCGCCGATCTGCTGCATGGTGTTGACACCGGCGGAGCCGACGCCGGCATCGGCCGGCGCGACGCCCTTGGTTGCGGTGCTCATGCACGTCGACATCACCAGGCCGAGGCCGAGACCGAAGACGACCAGCGGGGGGAGCACGTGGGCGGCGTAGCCGGAGTCGGTCTCCAGCGCGGTCAGCCACAGCAGGCCGGCGGCTGCGAGGGCCAGGCCCAGCGGGACGACGGTCTTGGGGCCGAAGCGCGGAGCCAGCATGCCGGTGGCCAGGGTCGCGGAGACCATCGTGGCGCCGATCATGGGCAGAACGGACAGACCTGTCCGGACCGGCGAGTAGCCGAGGGACTGCTGAAGGTAGTAGGTCAGGAACAGGTTGACGCCGAACATGCCGGCGGCGGTGATGAACATGGCGAGGAAGGCGGCGCCGCGGTCGCGGTCGCGCAGGATCCGCAGCGGCAGCAGCGGGTTCCTCACCCGGGTCTGCAGCCACACGAACACCGTCATGAGCACCGTGCCCGCGGCCAGGAAGCCCCAGGTGCCCGCCGCGTTCCAGCCCTCGGTCTCGGCATTCGCGCATCCGTAGACCAGGGCGAACAGGCCGGTGGTCACCGCGACCGTGCCCGGGACATCGATTTTCACGCTCCTGTCGCGGGCCTGGACGGGCAGGAACACCAGGGCGCCGGCCAGCGCGACGCCGGCGAAGACGAGGTTGACGTACAGGCACCAGCGCCAGTCCAGGTGCTCGGTCAGCAGGCCGCCGAGCAGCAGGCCCACGCCGCCACCCGCACCGGCGACCGCTCCGTAGATACCGAACGCCTTCGCGCGTTCCTTGACATCGGTGAACGTCGTGGTCAGCAGAGCGAGCGCGGTGGGGGCGAGCAGGGCGCCGAAGACGCCCTGCAGCGCCCGGCCGGCGACCAGGACACCGAAGCTCCCGGCGGCGCCCGCCAGGACGGAGGTCCCGGCGAAGCCGACGAGTCCGATGATCAAAGCCTTCTTGCGGCCTATGAGGTCCGCGATGCGCCCGCCGAGCAGGAGCAGGCTGCCGAAGCCGAGGGAGTAGGCGGTGACGACCCACTGACGGTTGTCAGCGGAGAACCCCAGATCGGCCTGGGCCGAGGGAAGGGCGATGTTCACGATGGTGGCGTCGAGCACCACCATCAGCTGGGCGATCGCGATGACCGCCAGGACCAGCCACCGGTGCCGGCCGCCGGGCCGCTCCACGGCCTGGTCCGCCGGCGGCGGGCTCGATTCACGGGTGAGGGGCGTACTCATCAGCTTCTCCGAACACGGAAACCAAAGTGGAGACGACATCTCCGATTGACGGTTCCAAGGTAGCAGAAAATCGGAGATGATCTCTCCAGTTGGTCGGTTAGAGTAGATGCATGAGCCGTCAGACCACCCCCGTCCCGTCCTTGGGGAACACACCGCCTCGCCCCCTGCGGGCGGATGCGGAGCGCAACAGGCGCCGCATCATCGCGGCAGCTCAGGAGGTGTTCGCCGAACGCGGCCTGGAGGTCACACTCGATGACATCGCCCGCCACGCGGGCGTCGGCGTCGGCACCGCCTACCGCCGCTTCGCCAACCGCCAGGAACTCATCGAGGCCGTCTTCGACGACGCAGTGCAGCACCTGAACGGCCTGGCGGAGGCCGCCCTGGCGCATGAGGACCCCTGGGAGGGAGTCGTGCAGCTCTTCCAGACCGCCGGGCAGGACTTCGCCCGGGACCGCGGACTGCGCCAGATTCTGCTGGAGAGCACGCACGGCAAAGCCCGCGCCACCGCCCTCCGGGAGCGCCTCACCCCCGCCGTCGACGCCGTCATCACCCGCGCCCAGCAGGCCGGTCAGCTACGCGGCGACATCGAGCCGACCGACTTCCCCCTCGTCCAGCTCATGCTCGGGGCCATTGCCCAGCACACCAGGGACATCGCCCCCGACCTGTGGCAGCGCTACCTCATGCTGATCCTCGACGGCCTCCGTCACGACCGCGGCCACCCCACCCCCCTGCCGCACCCGGCCCTCAGCGGAACCGAATTCGACCAGACGCGAACCTGACAGGACCTCGGCACCCGGCGACGGCCTCGCCGACGGCGCCTGAGCAAAACGGCCGCGCCTGCATGCCCGACTGTCAGCCCGGAACGCCACCGTCGTCCTCGTCCAGCTCCGGCGCCTCCGGGTCGCGCAGCGGCCGCAGGGCGCCGGCGGCCGGGACCTGGGCGGTGAAACTGTAGCGGCCGAGCAGGTTCAGGTTGCGGTGCTTGATCGGGGACAGGCGGGCGATGTCTTCGTCCCGGATCTCGTGGTCCTCCGCCTTCAGCTGGGTGACGGCGGCGTCGATGTAGCGCGTCGTCCAGAGCATGATGGCGTTAAGGACCAGGCCGAGGGAGCCGAGCTGGTCCTCCATGCCGTCCCGGTACGCCTGGTGGATGGTGCCGCGCTTGCCGTGGCACACGTCGCGGGCGAGCTTGTGGCGGGATTCCTGCACGGTGAGCTGCCGGTTCATCTGCCGCCGGTAGGTGTCGTCGACCGGGTCGACCACCCGCAGCAGGTGCTCGGTCTTGGCGATCCGCCCGTACTCGGCGAACGCCGCCCCGAGCGGGGTCGGGCGGCCGTCGCGGCCGAACATGCGCAGCAGGTCGTAGGCGCGGACCTGGTTGGTGACCAGGGAGCCGGCGACCTTCAGCATGTCCGGCCAGTGCGTGATCACCTTGTTCAGGTTCACGCGGTTGCGGGCCAGGTCCTCCACCGCGCCGTACGTGCCGGTTTCGACGCCGGGCATCGTGGCCCGCCAGAACCGCTGGTCGTCCAGGTCGCGGAACCGCGGGCTGAAGTTGTAGCCGAGGATCTTGAACAGGCCGAACACCATGTCGGAGTACGAGGCGTTGTCGGTCGCCACCATCTCCGGCTTGACCCCGCCGTCGAGGTTCAGCAGGGCGTCCAGGATGTGCAGGGAGTCGCGCGGGGTGCCGGGCACGACCATCTGCCCGATGCCCGCGACCTGGTCGTTGACGGCGTTGAGCCAGGTGATGCCGCGCTTGAACCCGAAGTACTTCGGCGACGGGGCAGCGTTGATGGTGCGCACCGGCACCGTAAAGCGCAGCCCGTCCACCGAGGCCAGCAGGCCGTCGCCCCAGTAGCGCACGACCGGGATGCCGGCCTGGGCGGCGATCAGTCGTGCGTTCGCCGCGGCGATGGTGTCGGCGCGCAGGTAGTACTGGTCGACGTGCACGAGCCGGGCCCGGGTCAGGGCCTCGTGGCCGGGGTTGACCACCGGGGCCAGGCCGATGTTGCACGCCTCGGAGACCAGCAGCGCGACCACCGAGGTGGGCAGGTCCTTCATCCGGGTCGTGCCGTCGCCGAGGTGCACGAAGGCGTCGAGGAAGCCGGTCCAGGCGTTCACCTCGAACAGCAGGTCCGGAAGGTCGATCTTCGGGAGCATCTTCTCGACCCGCTGGCGCAGCCAGGTCAGGGACTTCGGCTCGCCGAGCGCGCCGAGCTTGTCGACGTTCAGCTTCACCCGCCCGTCGTCCTGGATCTCGATGGAGACCTTCGCCGCCGGCCCCGCCTCCTGAAGCCGTTCGGCGAGTTGCTTCCACCCGGCGTCCAGGCCGCGCACCAGCTCCGCCAGGTGCTCGGTGACGGGCATGTCCAGGCTCAGGGCCGCCAGGACGTCCTCCTCGACCGCGTCCCAGTCGGGCCCGTCCAGCAGCCGGGCGCGCGGGTTGGACCAGCGGTGCGAGGGCGAGGCGAAGACGTCGCGGTTGTTCAGGGCCCGGTGCAGCTGCTCCAGCACGCACACCACGTACGCGTCCCGGTCCACCGCACCCTGCGGCAGGTCCGGGTTGGCGTACACCGCCTTGCGCCACGCCGGCGGCACCAGCTTGTCGTCCACCTCGCGCGGCAGCAGCGGCTTGACCCCCACCTTCCGCCGCGCCAGCGCCGGAAGACCCCGCACCCCGCCCAGGACCCGCTTCCCGGTGCTCGCCGCGTCCAGCGCCTTCGACTCGCCCAGCAGCGCGAGGAACGGGCGCACCGTCGCGTACCGGTTCGCGAGCGCGGCCCGCATGGCGACCTCGGCCGAGTTCTCGTCCTCGGGCACCAGGGTCACCACGGTGGCCGCCGCGCTCATCACGGCGGCGCGCGGGGCGACCTCCTCCACGGCTGCCCAGAGCGCGGCCACGTCCAGATCCGTCTCCTGCTCCTCGACCAGCTCCAGCTCCTGAAGCAGCACCTTCGCCGCCCGCGCGAGCACCCGTGACGCTTTCTCCAGCTGCGGCAGCGTGGACAGCCGCTCCTTCTCCGTCTTCCGCTTCGCCGTGTTCAGCAGCCGGGTGGCCATCAGGACCTGGAACAGGTCCAGAGCCTCGTCGATCGCCTTCGCCTCCAGGTGCCGCATCACCGCGGCGAGCATCGCCGTGCGCTTCGGCTCCTGAGCCCGCTCCAGCAGCGGCGCCTTCGACCCCAGCGCGTACCGGGCCAGCGCCGCCATCCGGTTCGGCGGGATCTGCGACAACCTCAACCTGCCGAGCCGGTACGCGCCGATCTCGTCCACCCGCTCCAGCGCACGAGCGAACGCCGTACCCGTCGTCCGCGTCGGCGGCCGGCGCAGCCGCTCCAGCTCCGAGAACCGCGAGCCCTCCGGCGTCTTCAGCGTCGCCACCAGATCCCCGGGCAGCGCCGGGTCCGCGCGGCGGGCAGCGCCCGCGACCGTGGCGTGCAACCGCTTCTCCGCGACCTTCCGCACCTCCGACACCTGCCGGGCCAGCACCGACACCCCGGGCAGCAGCACCCGGTGACGGCGCAGCCAGCCCACCGCGTGGTCGAACAGCGCCTTCGGGCCCTCGGCGTGCGTCCACGCCCGCCCGTGCAGGAAGGTGCGGAACCGCCGGGACCACTCCGCGTCGTCGTACTCGTGGTACTCGTAGGCGTCCCGGATCTCCCACGCGTGCTCGTACGCCGTCTTGGGCCGCTCGGTGTACCGCTTCACCACCGACGGGTCCTCGATGCCGAGCTGCGCGGCCAGGTGCTCGACCACCGGCCAGGGCGCGTCCAGCGGGTCGTCCGGGAGGAACCGGCCGATGTAGCGCACGGTGCACATCTGGAGTGCGAACCCGAGCTGGTGGTACGTCGAGCGGCGCCGGGCGATCAGATCGCGGTCGACGTCGTCCAGGAAGAAGAACCGCTCCAGCTCGGGGCGGGTCGGCTCCTCGGCGAACTTCCCGTACGCCTCGGCCTGCTCATCAGTCAGAAACTCCACCGGCACGAGCGGACCGTAGCCAGCCCCAGCACCCGCCCGGCGATCTTTCCGCGAACCCCAGCGGAGCCACCGGCCGGTGTGCTAGCCAACCGTGATCAATCTCAGCGCCAACCGCTGTACCGATGTTCCCCGAGGCCGGGGCACCCCCGGCTGTATGGACGGTGCAGCCGAGAGTCACAGAAATATGGGCAACAAGTAACACAGCCCACGATTCCCCCTCATCCCCTCCACGACGTGGACAGAGTGTGGGTGCGCGGCCGACCGGCCGCCACCCGCACACCGCACCCACCTTGCCGCTGCGGCGAGAGCCGCCGGCCGGGAGGGTGCCCGCACCAAGGGGGACTTGTGTCCGCTTCTGCTTCCGTCTCCGCCCGCCGCCTGACCGCCGCCGCGCTCGCCGCCGGCGCCCTGGTCTCGCTGGCCGCGCTGCCCGCGACCGCGGCCGACCACGCCCGCCCCGAGCGGCCGAAGGTGGAGATCTCCGCCGTCCAGTACGACTCCCCGGGACGCGACGACCGCTCCAACCGCTCCCTGAACAAGGAGTGGGTGGAGCTGACCAACACCACCCGCCACGCGGTCAACCTCGACGGCTGGACCCTCAAGGACGAGTCCGGCCACACCTACACCTTCGACCACTACCGCCTGGCCAGCCGCACCACGGTCCGCATCCACACCGGCGAGGGCCGCGACACCCGCACCGACCTCTACCAGGACCGCCGCCAGTACGTGTGGAACAACGACCACGACACCGCGACCCTGCGCAACGACCACGGCCGCGTCATCGACAAGGAGTCCTGGGGCTACAGCAGCCACGGCAGCCGCCACTGACCCACCAGACGTGACAGACCGGCGGTGCGCCGTCCTCTCCAGGACGGCGCGTCCCTTTGTTCTGCACGGGAGCCGCTCTGGAGGGGGTGCTGATCAGAGACTGTTCCCAGCCCGTCGGTTGTGGGGCGGCCCGTGCCGGTCTGGCCTCCTGACTCGTTCAGGGGCTTTTGCTCCGAATGACGCCCGGGTCCGTACTGGGGTGGTTACGGTGCTGCCATGCCACCAGAAGAGCTGACTCCGGATCAGGTCTTGCGCGCGGTCGCCGGGCTGGAAGCGGCATGGGCCGATGACGATGACGCGCTGGCCGCCCTGGTCCGCGGTGGGCACGGCGAGCAGCCGCTGGCCGTGCTGATCGCTGAGTTCGGCGCCAGCAGGCTGCAGACCATGGTGCTGATCGTCGCCGGCATCCCGAACATGGACGGAGCCGACCGGCAAGAAGCGCTGGCGGAGCTGCGGGAGGGCGTCATCGCGCACATGACCACGGTGGCGCTGAGCATGATGTCCGGCTGGGCTCTCTCCGCCGGCGACGACGTCCAGGCGACCGGCGACCTCGCCCGCCACGTCCTGCAAGCGCTCCTGTCCTTCACCACGGACGGCGACGACCCGCAGGAGGTACGGGCCCTGTTTGCCCACCTGCGGGCAGACGCCCTGGCTCACTCGTGAGAGCCTGTGTCGCTTTTTCTGCGTTCCACGACGGCTGATCCGTGGAGGAACGGACGGCTCTGTCCGAAGCACCGGGTGAGGTGGCCTGCCGGGTGAGGCGACGAGTTGGCGGACCACCGGCGCGATTGGGTTCTCCGGCCGCCCGGGAACCGGTTCGGACTTGTCGGCCTGGTGCCACCGGTCAGTCTGTGCCCTGTTGAACAGACACCTGGTGGTATCCGCGGCGGCTTGGAAGGCGACGCTGGGGGTGAGACAGGAAGTCGGTGGCCAGCGTGCGGCGGCCTGGTCGTCGACCGCGAGGTCGTGGATCGCCTTGACCTTCTCCTGCGGGTTTGTCGATCGTCGACCCGCCACACGACCTGCCTCGTTGGCGCAGCAGGGCGATGCGCCGCGGCTGCTGGCCGACCGGCTTCAGAACACCGGGGGCGAGGCCCGGATCAACAGCCCGTTCGACTGGGTCACCCGGCGGGGCCGGTGCAGCGGCCGGCCTGCTCGGACGGGGCGCTGCGACGGCGGGATCCGGCTGGACACCGGCGGCGACTGCGGCAACGCGATCCGCCTCCGCCGGGCGCGCCGGGCGAGGATCGCGGCCGGCATCGACCGGGAGGTGCCCGGCATCGGTGAAGGGGAGCGCTGTCAGGTCATCGAGGACCGGATGCGCGAGCACGCCGCCATCGAGGCGGAGACTTGGTGTGGCGCTGCGAGCAGGCGCTGACGGAGCAGGACCGGTGCGATTCGGTACCGGCGGGCGGGCGATGTACGACCCGCACCGGGCGATGCGGCCGGCTTCGGCCACGGCGACATACCGTGACGACTGCCGGGCAGGGCCACTCAGCTGGGTGAACATACCAGTCCTTTACGAACCGGGTGTCGTCCCGGAGCGTCGACCAGAGCATGAGGTCGATCAGGGACGTACACGTCGCAGAACCGGGGCTGGACGTCGCGGCCGCGGACGACGCCACCGCTGCAACTTTCCGCGAGGTACTCGCCGGGCGCTGGGTGACCGCGACATCTGACCGGACGACCAGACCCCCGGGCGGGCCGGGTGTACGACTGCGCTGTTGCCTCGATCTGTGCCGGGAGCTCCCCGCTGCGGTCGCCCCGACCACGGCGTGAGGTTCATGGCGGGGCAGGGTCCTTGCCGAACGGTGGTATCTGCGCTGCGCCGATGTCCGTGAGGAGCCGTGCCGGCTGCCTGCTCGGGTTGTCGGCGTGCCGGCGGGTCTTCGTACACGCCGACTTCCGCCAGATTTTGTTGACACGGTTCTGGATCTTGAGAGTGTGGATGGGGGGCGCACTGCGGGTGTACGGGGGGACGGCGAGGTCTGCGCGGGCGTACTCGATTTTGTCGATTCACCCCGCATGCCCTGTTTGGGTGACCGTTTTTGATCGGTTGCTGCCATTTCTGGGCAGGGCCTTCTGACGGTGACCGTCTGTGGGGTGATGGGCGCCCGTACCCACGGCGCTACTTTCTGGCATCGCAGGGCTGCGCAAGGTAGTAGCGTCCTGCTCCCGGAATCTTCTTCCGGACGGCAAAGACCCCGGCACCGTTGGTTGGTCGCCTCGCGCCGGGGTCTTGTCGCTCTCAACGCCAGTCCCGAGACAAGGGAGGTCTCCGATGTCGCTGTCCCGACGCCGAATTCGTTTTCCCGCAGGCGCGTATGCACTTGCGGTGAAAACGAGTCGTGACCGTATCATCCCGTCGCCGCCCCCGGCCCAAACCCCGGTGTGGCATGTCAAGGCTGTCATGCTCCGCGGCAGCCTGCCCATGGCCGCAATCTGCCTTGCCCTGCTCGCAGTCCCGGGCGCTCTGCCGACGCGTGTACTGCCCCTGATTGCCCTCTTTCTGACAGCCGCTCACGGATCTGTGCTGGTTAGCCAGCGGATTTACCGCCGCTGACCTGAGCACCGGCCGGGGCGCGAGCAGACGCCCGCGCCCCGGCCGGCCTCCGCCCCTGCGGCCGCCCCTGGCCGCTGGGGCGGTACAGATACCCGCCCAGCACCCCCGAAAGAGGTCCCTGGTGTCCACCCGTTCCCGCCTCCAGACGGCTGACAACGCCTCACGCCCCGTCCGTTCCGCCCCTGCGGCCGGCCCGGCCCGTGGCCGTTCCGCCCCTGCGGCCGACCCAGCCCGTGCCCGCCGCTGCACCGAGGCTCTGCGCGACATCGCCGAGGACTGCACCGTGGTCTCGGAGTCCCTGTTGCTCAACGCCTACAGTGCGGACGCCCCGAACACCGAACTCCTCCAGCTCCTGGTCAATCTCCGGGAACTGGTGGACGAGGCGGTCGGAGTGGTCGTCGTCCGCCAGCGCGCCCAGGGCGAGCCGCTCGCAGAACTCGAGCCGACCACCGGGCTCACCCAGGACCGGCTGCGCAAGAAGTACAACCCGGCCTCCGTCGACCGCGCCCTGGCCGCCCGCCGCCGCCCCCGGCCCGCAACCCCGGCCCACAGCAACGAAACCGCCACGGGCGCGCCCACCCTGCGCCATCCGCGCCAGCGCCTGGCCGCCGCCCTGACCCGGATGAAGGAAGGTTCCGGCCACCGTCAGCGCCAACTCGCCGTGATGATGGACATCGACGAGTCCTACGCCTCACGCATGCTCTCCGGCCAGCGCACCACCCACTGGAAGTACGCCAAGACCATCTGCGAGGCGTGCGGCGTCGAACCAGAACTGATGAAACCGCTGTGGGAAGTAGCCGCCGGCGTCCAGCCCCCGGAAACCGAAGACCCGGTCACCTACCTGCGCACCTACCTCCAGGGCCTCCACTACGCGTTCGGTTCACCCGACCCCCAGATCATCCTCGCCGCCGCCCAGCACGCCCTCAGCGCCGACGACCTCGACCGCGCGCTTCACGGGCCCGGCGTCCCCGACTGGCCGGTGATCGACCGGCTCACCTTCGCCCTGCAGAGCCTGCCCAACGTCGCCCGGCCCCTGTGGCGCCGCGCCCAGTCGGCCGCCGAGAACAGCCCCACCGACACCCACAGCTGAACCGCCTGCCCATCGGGGGGAAAGGACCATGAAGTCCACAGCGCCCACCGCGTCCGTGCTCACGACCGCCTTCTACGCTTTCTACGACCTGCACCGCGAGGCCTACCACGCCTACGCCGCCGCACGCCTCCCCCAAGAAGAAGCCCAGCTCAGCGTCACCCAGCTCTTCGACCTCATCGCCAACAACTGGACCTGGCTCATGACCGAACAGCGCCCCTCCGCCTGGGCCTGGGAAGAACACATCCGGGCCATCGCCCGCCGCGCCGGCCGCACTTCCACCCCGGCCGAGGACACCGCGCTCCTGCACGACGGCCTGCGCCTGAGCATCGACCGCATCGCCACCATCACCGGCACCGACCCCGCCCGGGTCACCACGCTCCTGGCCGCCGCCCGCCGCCCCGACCGCCCAGCCCCCCAGCCGCGCTCCACGCCGACGGCATGAACGAGCGCCCCGAAGCTCCGGGGCCGATCCGCCCACAGCCCCGCCCCCTGGAGGCCGCCGCCCCGTGTGCGTGACGACTGCGCGTCCACGCTCCGGTGCCCCGTCGGCCGTGTCTCGGCACCGGGCAGCCGCGAGGCCTCCCGTGGGGAGCCGGGAGGTGCGGCGGGCCGTGCCGCTCGGACAGGCGGCACGGCCCAGCAAGAAGGACGGTCCATCCGAGGGGTTGGCGGGCCCTCTCATACGCATACCTTGCACCACAAACCGGCCACTCGGATAGGTTGTGGCCTAAATTGCCGCTATTGGTCATTTCCTCGATTCGGGCGGGCGTGACCGGCCCCAGCGATCCCGGCATCTCAGGGGCGCTGCTCCACGGTGAGCTCACGGAGCCCGGCTGCAGCGTCCCTGGCGCTCGCCCGCCGTGAAACCGATCCCGGCCGACGGATCAGCCGCTCAGCTTCCGCGATATCGTGGAGGACCCTTGACGACTGTCCCACCCCTCATGATCTGGCAGGAGACTCGCGTGCCCGAGGACCCCATCGCACAGGGCGAGATCGCGGCGCTCACCCGCCGGTTCGAGGAAGTGGCAGAAAGGACGGACCGGGAGTTCGGGATCGTCAAGAGCGATCTCACGGCGCTGCGCCTGCAGGTGGGCAACCTCGATCAGAAGGTCGGCAACCTGGTCGGCGAGGTGCGTGATCTCACCGAGAAGCTCGACCGCAACCAGGCTCAGATCATCGAGCTGCTGACCCGGATGATCGGCCGAGACCCCGACGCCCTCTGATCCGTTCCGCTTGAAATGCCCACCTCCCGCGGCCCGCACAGAAGCTGGTCAGACCGTTTCGGGAGGTGCTTCCTCGAGCTTACGGAGCAGGGTGGCAGCGTCCCTGGCCTGGCGCCGGGTCTCGCGAACGGCCCGGCCGGCGTCCCCCACGCGGTCATGCGCCTGCCCGGCGGTCTCCTGCGCCCGGCGGCCGCCCGCCTCGGCTTCCCGGAGCTGCCGGGACAGGTCGTTCACCTGCCGTTCCGCCTGCCGCTGCTCCTCCACCGCACGGCTGTGGTCCTTCTCCGCGGCCGCGAGTTCACGCTCCCTCGCCTGTAGCGCCTGCTCAGCTTCTTCTATCTGCTTCCGGGCCCGGGCGATGCGTTCCTGACGTTCGCGGCGGCGGGCCTCCGCTTCGGCGCGGTCAGGCTTGGCCTGGTTGGAGGCTTCGGCCGGGCGGCCGGACCGGGGTGCCGCGCGGCCGGCCGGCTGGGCGGTGGGGAATCCGGCCGGGGCGGGGAAGTGCCTGGCGAGGCGGCCCGTCGCCCAGCGGGCTGCCGCGTCCGGGTCGGCCAGCACGGCGTGCAGGGTGTCCTGGACCTCCTGCCGGACGACGTCGCCCACCCGCTGCCCGGCCCGGGCGGCGAGCCGGACGGCCTGCCGGGACAACGCGAAGGTCAGCCGGTGCTGCTGCGCCGACAGCTCGGACAGGTTCCCGGCGTCCAGGTGCTGGTGCGCCCGGCGGAGTGCCTCGCCCAGCTGCAGCAGCCGCTGCACCTCGTCCGGTTCCTCGCGCACCAGCAGGTTGCCGGCCCACGCCGCGAGCGTCGGCTTGCGCAGCCGGCCGATCCGGTCTGCCAGCTCACGATCGCCCGCCGCCCGGGCGGCCCGCGCCTTCTCGTCCCGGGCGGCGGTGAAACCGCTCGGAGGCAGGCCGTACAGCTCCTCCCCGACCGCGTCCAGGTCTGACTGCCGACCATCCTCCATGCGGCCATTCTGTAACGAACCACCGCAAATCACGCAGCTTCAGGAAGCGCGCCGCCCGCCACCCGGCTCCGCCGGCGACCCGGCCTCTGCCGGTCCGGCAGCGCCGGGCCGTGGAGCGTCTACTGCCTGCTGTGCAGGGACCGTCGGGTGGTAACGAAGTTCCGCCAGCGGGCGCGGGTGGAGGCTTCGTCGTCCAGCCAGAGGGGTGGGGTGTGGCCGTCCGGGAGGGGGAGGCCGGCCATGAAGCAGGCGATGTCGACGCAGTAGACGTACCCGCCGCTCCGTGCCTGCTCGCGGAGCCGGTCGACCGTCGCCCGCAGCGCCGCCTGGTCGTCGAGGACGGCCTGGTGGAAGGCGAGGGCGAGTTCGAGAGTAGGGATCGTGGAGGTGAGGCCCGCGGTGACGAGTTCGGTGCGGAGGGCTTGGCCGCGGTCGTCGACGTCGGGGTCGCCGGCGTCGCGCAGGAGGGTGGCGATGTTCGTCTTGGCGGCGGTGGCCCGCAGGTCTAGGCCGGCCAGGAGCCGGCGGGACAGGTCGATCTCGTCGTCGGCCTGGCGGGGGTCGGTGAGGGCGACGGCGAGGGTGCGCAGCGACTGGTTGTGCGCGGCCTCGCCGGCTTTGGCGTGCTCTTCGGCCTCGCGGCGGCCGGCCAGGTAGAAGTCGGCGGCACGCTGGGCTTCGCCCTGGAGCCAGTGGATGTCCCCGAGGACGCGCTGCTGACGGCCTTCCCAGCCGAGCTGCTGGGCAGCGGTGAGGGCGGTGGGGAAGTCGCCGGCAAGGCGGGCGGCCTGGGCGAGGCCCCGGCGGGCGGCTGTGGCGAGACGGCCGCCGTTGTCGGCGACCTGCTGGTAGTCGCGGCGCGAGTCGGCGAAGCGGTCGATGTCGCGCAGCGCCTTGGCCCGGTAGTAGACGGCCAGGTCCCGCAGCTCGGTGGGCAGCAGGGCGGAGCCGATGACGGCGTCCAGGCGCTGGACGGTGCGGGCGCGGTGTTCGTGCTGTCGGCGGACCACCGCGCTGAGGGTTTCCACCAGGGCGTCGGCGGGTGTCGCGAGCGGGGCCGCGGTGTCGTCGGCGGGCGGGGCGAGGGGCTCCCAGATGGAGTCGCCGACGTAGGCGAAGGCGGCGTCGGCGAGCCAGCCCAGCTCGTGGAGGTTGGTGTCGCGGGCCAGGCGCAGGCCCTGGCGCAGGACGCCGACGAGCATGGTCCGGTCGCGGCGCGGCCCGCCGGTCCACTGCTGTCCGAGGGCGGTGAGGGCGCGGTGGGCGGCGCGCTGCCAGTCCTGGTCGGACCAGCGGTCGTCGGTGTGGTCGTCGGCGTTGCGGATCGCGGAGCGGACAACCTGGTGGAGGTGGAAGGGCCACAGTCCGGTCGGATCTTCCAGGACGAAGGGACGCTCGGACAGGCGCAGGGCCGCGGCGTCGGTGGGCTGGCCGGCGACCTCGGTCGCCAGCGGGACGGAGAAGGCGTCCAGCAAGGAGACGGAGCGCAGGACGTGGCGTTCGTCGCGGGTGAGGTCGCTGAGGGTGCGGGAGACGAGGGCGGGGAAGTCGCCGAAGTCGCCGGCGGCGGGCTCGCGGCCGGTGCGGCGGATCTCGAGGAAGCGCAGGACGGCGAGGTCCAGGTAGAGGGGCAGGCCGTGGGAGCGTTCGGTGATGGCGTGGCGCAGGTCCTCGCCGATGAGGGGCTGCCCGTTGCGGGCGAGGCGGCGGGCAAGGTGGTCGTCGCAGTCCTCGGGGGCGAGGTCGCCGATCAGGATCTGCCGCACCGCGGGCCCGGCGCCGCCGCGGGCGCCGGGGAGGTGGCCGGCGAGGCCGGGCCAGGCGGCCGGGCCGGTCCAGTCGAGCTGTCCGTGGAGGCCTTCCTCGGCCCACTGGAGCCGGTTGCGGCCAGTGATCAGGAAGAACGCGTTGGGCATCAGCCAGACAATGCGCTGCAACAACCGTTCGAAGTCGCGGTGGGTGCGGTCCCCGACCTCCTCGAAGCTGTCGAGGAGGATGACGGGGGTGACCCGGCGGTGGGCGGGAAGCTGCTGGAGGTCCCAGGCAAGGAGGTGGGCGGCGAAGGAGAGGGTGTCCAGGTCGGGTTCGGCGTCGAGGATGTCGGCCAGCCGGTGGCAGCCGGCCAGCGCGCGCACCGTCTGACGCCGTTCGCGCAGCGCGCCGACGAGGGCGGTGGTGACCTGGGCGACGACGCCGCCGACGGTGCCGGGCAGGGCGAGGGCCTGGGCGGCGTCCGCGAGCGCGGAACTCATCTGCCCGGGAAGGTTGACGGCGTTGCTGAACCGGCTGAGCAGGCCGCCGCGGCGCAGGTACTCCTCCAGCGGCTCGCCGGGGTGATTGCGGTCCCAGTGCCGGCGCAGCGCCAGATCGAACGCGGGCATCGGCTTGCCCAGGGAAGCGACGGCAAGGCGGATCGACAGCATCACCCGCTCGAAGTCGGTGCCGGCGGAGCGGGCGAGGTCGATCCGTACGGGCAGGAGCCGTTCGGCCGGCCAGGCGGGCGCACCCCACTGGGGAGGCCGGGATCCGGGGTGGGCGAGCGAGGCCTCGATCTTCCGCGACAGCGTCGACTTTCCGATCCCGCCGACACCGTGGGCCGCAGCCACGTTGTGCCGGGGGCTGGTCACGTCCTGGACGTCGAACCCCGGGGCGGCGACGCGCTGCAGATGGTCGGCGAGCGCCGCGATGACGACCTGCCACTGCACCTGACGGTTGGTGAAGGCCTCCTGCGCCTCCACCGTGCGGTCACCCGCACCGAACGACATCCGCAGGTCCCGTGCCACGGCCACCCCATCCCCCGGTAAAGATCACAGGCGCTGCCAGCCTAGGTGCCCTGCTTCCCGCTACGGAAGGCTTCCCCGAGATGCAGGCTCCGGAGACGACCCGTCTCGGCCAGGGACAATGTCGCCCCTGACCACCCCGAGACAAAGAGGAACTTGTGTCTGAGCACGTCACCCCCGAGACCGTCGAACTCGTGATCCAAGAGGTCGTCAGCTGGTGCGCGGAGCAGATCATCCAGGAGCGGCGTACGGCCGCACCCGATCCCGAGCGGCTGAAAGCCCTCCAGGAAGAGCTCGCCGTGTGCGCCGCCGACCGGGAAGCCCTGCAAGATGCCGACGAGGACGAAGTCGCCGAGATCGCCGCCCGCTACGCGGCCCGCGTGAAGACTCTCCAGTCCGAGTAGCCGCCTCCCGGCCGGACCGGGACGGGCAGCGCCGCGGTGGAGAGCGTGGCGGCAAGCGCCCGCGGCCGCAGACCGGCGGGCATCAGCGGCCACGCCATCGCAGCGATCTCGACCAGATCCGACCGGTACTGCGGCAGCTGCTCCTGCACCCGCTCGAGCGCCGCGAGGAACGAGGCCGCCTCGGACGGCGTGTATGGGCGCCGCTGCTCCGCCTCCACGGCCTGCCCGCCCCGCGGCGGCCGCGCCCATGTTCCGTTGGCGGTGCACTCGTTGCGGTACACCGCGGCCAGGTCCCGGCGGACCACGGAGACGGAGCTGACGATGTCCGGCTCGGCTTCGGCCGCCCGGACGACGTCGGCCAGCACGGCGTCGATCCGGCGGTGCCCGGCGGCCGGGGTGAAGCGGACGGCGCCGCCCATGCGGGCCAGTTCCGCGCACCGCGCCGCGGTGCCCAGCCGACTGTCCGCGGCCCGCACCCCCAGCACGATCAGCTCCACCCGCCGACCGGCGGCATGGCAGCGGCGCGCACTGTGGAGGAAGTGCGCGGCATCGTCCGGGGCGATCTCCACCAGCAGATCGCCGCCGCGCTCGCGCACGTACTGCTCGGCCTGCTGCTGCCAGCGTCGGTAGTCGGTGCGGATCCGGGCCGACGCCGTCCGCGGCTCCTCCTCCAGAAGCCGCCGATAGTCGGGGTGCACGGCCTTGAACATGCCTCCCTCGATCCGGGTCGGCCGCCGTGCACGCAGGACGCGGCGCAGCATCCGCGCCGCGTGGGTCTTCCCGGCGCCGGGCGCCCCCATCACGTACAGAGTGACCGGCCGCTCATGCGGGGTGATCGCGCTCAGGTACATCGGTACCACCAGCTCGTCGAAGACGAATCGGTGCTCCTCGGCCGACAACCGGTGGAAGTCGACGCCAGGCGGCACCGCGAGCGGCTGCGCAACACGGCGCACAGGCTCAGCCAGCGCCCGAGCCCGCTCCACACCCCCGGCCACCACCAGGTGCCCCTCCCGGCGGCTCACCGCCGGGTGCGCACGCTGCTCCACCTCGGCCGTCTCGCGACGAAACCGCCAGGTCTCAGCCGCTGTCCACCACCGCGCCCACTCCGCCTCCAGCGCCTTCAAGGCGGTGACCGGAGATCGCGTCGGCCGTCCCACACCCCGGCGGTCGCTGTCGTACAGCACCTCCAAGCCGCGCCGGACCACGGTCAACCGGTCGGCCAGGCCAGCGCACTCGATGGTCTTCAGGGACTGCCGCAGATCCCGCAGGCACTGGTCAGAGTTGTCCCACGACACGTACCGGCCGGTGGCCAGGTAGCGGTCCAGCACGCTGAGCTGCGTGACGGCAACCGCCTCTGCCAGCACCACCACCTCGACCTGGTAGCCGGCCTCCCGGTGGGCGCGGATCCGATCCGGGTCTGCGACCGGGTCCTCCACCACGGCGTCGAACCGGCGCCCGCGTACGTACTCCTCGACCTCGGCCTGCCAGCGCAGCACGTCCGGTCGGACCTTCACCCCGGCGGTCCGGTCGTCGTCCCGCAGCAGGCGCCTGTATTCGGGATGAGCGGATTTGTAGAGGTCGCGGCCGATGAGTACGGCACCTCCCCGCCTGTCCAGGACTGCCTTCAGGACCCGGCAGGCCGCGGACTTCCCGCTGCCCGGCGGCCCCGCGACCACGACGACGACCGGTTGCTGCTGGGCAACTGCGTCGCTGGTCCACCTCGGCAGGATCTGCGAGGCCAGGATCTCCGCGTGCCGGTCCTCGGAGAGTACGACCGGCACGACATCCGAGTCCTTCACCGCCACCCACTTCCGTATCACTCAAGATCGCGCATCGAGCGCGAGCATACACCCAAGTGAGCTTCATTGTTATGTTCAAAGTTAGGTTCAAAGTGACTTTGAGTGTGAGTTTCGCTAGGATGGGGGCAGGAGGTTGCCGTATGCCCACGGAAGAGGAACTGATCGCGCGAGCCGCGGAACTGCTTGCCCGCGGTCCCCTGCTGCCGCCGCCGGCGGAGCGGAAGCGACTGCGTGAAGCCGCCGCGCTGACCCAGGAAGACGTAGCGGTCGCGCTGCAGACGAAGCGGGAGACTGTGAACGGCTGGGAGAGCGGCCGCACGATGCCCCGCCCGCCTCGCCTCGCCGCGTACAAGCATCTGCTCGACGGATGGGCCGAGATGTATCCGGCCGAAGCCCCGCATGCCGCAGCTCCGCCGCCCCCCGCAGTCCCGGAGACGTTCAACCGCGCGACAATCTCGCCGACGGATTCCCGGACTCTGTCCACAGGGGAGACCCCCGAGGCCGCGGTCATCACTTCAACACAGAACACCCAGACCCCCGCCGTCGCTGCTCCGGCCGCCGCACCCCGCCCTGACCGCACCACCAAGCCGACGGCGTCGACGTCGCGCCGCCCCGGCGCGAAGAAGGCCGCTCCGGCCGGCACTCCGGCAGACGCTACCGACCCGCGGTTCGAGAACGGTCCGCTCGCGGTCGTCGACGTCGAGGACGGGCAGGTGCTGGCGTACTGCACCGGCGGCCTGGTCCTGGACGTGCCCGCCAAAAGCATCCCGGCCCTGGTCGACTGGACGCTGCGCGAGGCCAAGCTCGGGCAGCCGAAGCTCGCCGGACCCGGCAAGGACGCCGACCCGCTGATCGTGCTCACCGAGGCCGCTCTGGAGCGCTACGGGCTCCCGGCCGCCCTCACTGAGGAGGAACGGCTCGCCGGGCGTCTGCCGGAGGGCCACAAGGTCATCAAGCAGCTCGCGCGTGCGGAGTGGAAGCTGACGAAGCGCGGGTTCGGCCCGTGGGCGCGGATCTACCGTCCGGCGACCGGTTCGGAGCGGGCCTGCGTGCAGTTGTGCATCCCGTCGTGGCACGCGCTGGACACCCGGCACTGGGGCGAGGCGGGGCAGCTCCCGCCGGCTGAACTCGCCCGCGTCCTGGGCGTGTACGCGTCCCGGGTGATGACGCCGCGCGGCTCCACCGCCGTGACAGGCCTGGAGCTGATGACCGCGCTGCACCCGGCGACCCGGGCCTCCGAGCCGGACGCCGACGGCAAGCGGCACTCCGAGCACAACCCCGGCTCCCTGGGCAAGGACCCGGTCGCCCCGGCGCCGTGTGAGGCCCCCGACGGTCACCCCGTCCTCAAGGACCTGCCGCGGTTCCACGTGCGCGGCCCGGCGGAGAAGCTGTTCGAGGAGGCGTACGACTGGGCACGGCCGATGACCGATGACGAGTGCACCCTGCGCCACCTGGTCGGCATCGACGTCAACATGGCCTTCGCCGCCGGAGCGAACGGCCTGAACGTCGGCCTCGGAGCCCCGACGCACGTCACGAACCCGGTGTTCGACCCGAAGCTGCCCGGCAGCTGGCTGGTGGACCTCTCCCACGTCGACCTGTCGAAGGTGAAGGTCGGCAAGGAGTGGGTGGAGCTGAACGGCTCGCTGCTGCCCTCCCCGTTCACGCCGAAGGGCGAGCGCCCCGAAGGGCCGGCCTGGTACGCGACGCCCACCGTCGCCTACGCCCAGGAGCTGGGCTACGAGGTGCGCCCGCTGGAGGCGTGGGTGCGGCGCGAGAACGGCCGCTACCTGGACGGCTGGTACAACCGGCTGCGCGACGCCTACCTCGCCACGATGGCCGACCTCGGCGTCGACGCCGACCTCGCCCCGCCCGACTTCCTCACGGCGATGGACGGCTACAAGAGCCGCGACCCGGAGCTGGCCATCGTCGTCTCGGCGGTCAAGGCCACGGTGAAGGGCGGCCTGGGCAAGCTCCGCGAGCGGCCCCGCGGTGAGGGCTGGCGGCCCGGCGAGCCGTGGCGCGCCCTGTCCCGCCCGACGTGGCGCCCCGACATCCGGGCGGCGGTCATCTCCCGCACCCGGATCAACCTGCACCGCAAGATCGTCAAGCACGCCGCCTTCACCGGGCAGTACCCCATCGCGATCCTGTCCGACTGCGTCGTCTACGCCGCCAACGGACCGAGCCCGCTGGACTTCCTGCCCTACCGGGAGGGCAAGCCGCTGCCCGGCGGCTTCAAGCTCGGCATCAACCCCGGCCTGGTCAAGCACGAGGGCACCCAGGACGTCCTGTGGGGCGAGGAAGTCCGCGAGCGGTTCAACGCGCCGGAGCTCAACCTCGCCCGGTACATCAAGGACGGCACCGTCACCGACGTCGACAACGGAGAGTAGGAGAGGGCCACGATGAGCCTGTTCGGGGACGGCCTGGACGCCGCCGTGCAGAAGGCATTCACGCGCCCGGCGCCCAAGAACGCGGGCCCGCAGATGCGGTACCTGGTCAAGCAGCTCGGAGGCACCAAGCCGGTGGCCCAGATGCTGCGGGTCTCCCAGCGCACCGTCGAGCGGTACGTGAAGGACCAGATCAAGAAGCCCCGCCCGGACCTCGCCGCGCGCCTGGAGCGCGAGGTGAAGAAGCGCTGGCAGCCACAGATCCGGGCCAAGGCCAGGGCGAAGGCGGCGAGCACGGGCGGCATCGTCATCGACGCCCGCGCCCGCATGGGCTACACCGCGCCGATCGGGTCGACGGACCAGGACCGCATCCGGCACCTGACCGTCGCCCTGCCCCCGGTCTACGCCGCCCGCCTCTTCGACGCCCAGGAGCAGGGGGCCAGCGACGCCCGCCTCCAGGAGATCGCCGCCGAAGCCCTCAAGGAGGTGTACTTCCAGGACGGCGGCCGCCGCGCCGGCTCCCTGGAGGAGGTCCGGTTCACGGACATCGAGCACCTCGAGTTCGAGCTCTAGCAGCCGCGCCCCGAACAGCCCGCGAGCCCCGGACCGAGTTGGTCTGGGGCTCGCTCGCGTATCCGCGGGGGGGCGGATGGTGATGCACGCGATGCCGTGTCCAACGACGCCGCCGGATGCCGGTTACCCCGCTGCCGTGGCCGGGCCGGGAGACGGCCGGCCTTCCCGTGCGGCGAGGGCCGCGTCGACGAAGGCCTGCACGAGCGCGGCCGTCTCGGGCGCTGTCACGTCCTTCGTCCACCGGCTGGCGTGCCATCCGCTGCACTCCAGCTCGAACCGGCGCACACCGTGAGCGTGCTCCACCTCGCGGGCGTACGGCTCGCGCGGGCAGCGCCCGTGCCGCTCGGTCTGCTCCAGGTGCGCGCGGACGACGGCGGTGTGGAACCGGCGCGGCAAGGTCCGCTGTTCGAGGCAGCCGCGGCATTCCAGGAGATGCAGCGCCGCGCCTTCGAGGCGGAGGAAGTAGTAGGGGAGACCTGTTCCTTCGCGGGTGTTGCAGCTGCCGCACAGCGGGCCGCGGACGTAGCCGTGCTCGTGGCAGTGGTCCCACGCCGCGGCCGGGCTCTGCTTGCACAGTCGGCACAGGTAGCCGTCTGCCCGGGTGCCGCGCCGGCGGTGAGCCTCGTACAGCACGCCCCGCAGGTGGCCGGTGTACAGCTGGGTGGATTCCCCGGCACACGGCGGGCACATGGTGACGTACCCGGTGCGGGTGTTCCTCCTCCAACCGCCCAAGTACGGACCCTGGGCTCCGCAGCGGCACAGCCGGGCCTGGTCGACCAGCTCGCCCTCCCGCTGCTCCCAGCGGTCCAGGAACTCGGTGTAGGCCCGCGGCAGGAGCCAGGTATCACCGTTCCAGGCCAGCAGCTGGAGGGGCCGGGTGCCGGCGATGTTCTGCAGGTGCCGGGCCTGGCTGCTGTAGGCGACGAATTCCTCCCACGTCAGGCCCCGGGCAGCCCGTTGCCGCCGATGGCCTTCCAGTCGCCCCACTCCTCATAGGGACGGTTCTCCTGCACCAGCTTGAAGCGGGCCCGCTCGACCATCCACGACATCAGCGTGCGCCGCCAGTCGGGCCGGTGCCACTCCTCCGGGTCGCGCTCCGGGATGTCGCGGTACGCGGGCAGCTGCACGTCGACGACGTCGCCCAGGTCCACGTGCAGGTCCGCCAGCGCCTGGCCGGCGGCACGCACGTCCCGCTCGTCATACATCCAGCGCGCCTTGTGCTTGTAGCAGCGCACCGCTATGTCACCGAAGAAGACGTGCCCGTGCTCCCGCAGGCGTGGCATGTGAAGAAGCACGTCGGGATCCAGCGGGACCGCGGCAGTGTGCGTCAGGTCCGCGAAGAGGGAGCGCGCTCGCTCCCGGGTGACGAGAGGCATGACCGGATGGTGGCAGCAGCCACTGACAACTCCCCCTGCGCTGCGCGTTCCTGCAGGGCCGATGCGAGTGAAGCCGTCCGGCGGCTGCTCCAGCGCGCCTACGATGCAGTCGTGCGGAACACGAAGGCGTTCAAGGAAGCCGTTGCCCAGACGCTCACCGAGCTGGCCCACCGAGGGGTGACGCTCGCGCCGGCGACGGTGGAGGACACGATCGAGAAGAGCATCAGCACCGTGGCCGAACGGCTCGGGATCCAGACGCGCTCCGCCTGGCGGTACTTCGACGCCGCCGCCCTCGCCGACCGCCTCGCGCAGAGCCAGGCCTCCTACGAGGAGAGCAGCAGCGAGAAGGGCGTCGGGCAGGCCCCGATGCCGCCGATCGACAACCCCGAGCTCGCCCTGGTCCTCGCCGGGGTACCGGACTCCCTGGCCCAGACCGGCGGCGACCTGTACGCGGTCATCATCAACGTCGCCGTCAACGCCTGGATGGCCGGCCACATCCACGGCGAGGACGGCTGCACCGGCTGCGACGGCAGCCGCGGCCCGGCCGGACACGACTGGGAAGCGAGGATGCGCACCATCACCGAGCTGCAGCCCAACGTCACCAAGTGGTTCGACCGCGACGTGTGGACCCGCGCTGTCAACGACGCCGGTTACACCGTCGCCCGCCGCTGACCTGCTGCTCAGGTCTCTTCGAAGCCGTGGTCGAGGCCCTTGAGGACGGGGTCCAGCTCGGCGGCTGCGCCGCACAGCGAGCACAGCCGCACCCCCGGCTGCTCGGCTGCGTCCAAGGCCCGCTCCAGCGGCAGCACCGGCGCCCCGGCCGGCGCCTCTTCGCAGTCGACGGCGTGCACGACACCGCCCGGCCGGGACCGCGGCCGCCGGCCTTCGCCAGCACCCAGCCGGACGGCCGCCGCGGCCCCAGCGCCTCCTGGACGGGCGAGGGCGGCGCCAGGTACTCGGTGGGCACGGCGTCGTACGAGACGCCGTCCACGGGCCCCACCTGCTGCGGGGCGCGCACCCAGACCCGGTACTCGGCAGGCTCCACCGTGTCCCCGGGGCCGTTGCGGAACGCCGGGAGGCCGACCTCGTACCGCCAGCCGTCGGGCGTCTGGCGCCGGGACCACAGGTGCGCGACGACCTCCTGGTCCCCGGGCAGCAGCACACGGATGGGCACCGGCACTGGCTCGGGGGCGGAGGACGTCGTCACGCCTTCCACCGTACGGACGGACAGCCGCCCGGGTCACCGGCTCAGCGCGCGGGGCCGGGCAGGACGCCGCGGATGACGAGCTGCCGCCCGTAGCGAGGGCCTGGCCGCTGTCCACAGGCGATCCGTGAGCCCCTGGAGGCATGAACGATCACGAGCAGCAGCAGCCGGCCCCCCGCCGCGGCAAGGTCCTGGAGGCCCTCGCGCGGGCGGAGCGGAAGGTCTTCACCCGGCCCGCGCCGAAATCCGCAAAGGCGTGCATGAAATTCCTCCGCACGCGAGAGAGGGGGTCCACCAAGGCCGTGGCGGAGCGGCTGGGCACCTCGCGCCGCACGGTGGAGCGCTACCTCGCCGGGAAGTTGAAGAATCCTCAGAAGCGCCTCCAGGCCGCTCTGGTGGAGGAGACGGAATCCGAGTGGCAACCGCAGGTCAGGGCACAGGCACGCGAACAGGCGGCCACCTCCAGCGGCATGATGGTGGACGTGACGGCGCACTTCGGATTCACCTGCACGGGCAGCTCGGACGACGGCCGCGAGCGCACCATCACCACGGCGATCTCGCCCACCTACGCGAAGCAGATCCTCGAACTCCAGGAAGCGGGTGCGACGGAGGAGGAGCTGCATCCGATCGTCGCGGCGGCCATCACCGAGTCGTATTTCACCGAGTGGGGCACCCGCACCGATGGCCTGCGAGCAGATTTCACAGACGTCCAGTCCATAGAATTCCGGTTCTGACACCGCGAAATTCCAAGCCTGCTATAAACCATGTCCACGGGCCGCCGTACAGCGCTCTGGCGGCGGCCCGCCCCGATTCTCCACCACGAATACAAGGCTGCCGATGACCACGCCCTGGCGCACCGCCCGCCGATCGCCCACCCCGCGCGTCGCCGCGCCCCGCGAGCTGGTCGACCCGGCCCGCATCGGACGGCGCGTCGTACGGCGCCGGGCGAAGGGGATGGACGCCGGCGCCATCGCGGCGGCACTCGAGGACGCGCGGTTCGACGCACGGCAGGACTCCCGGTTCGAGGACCTGTCCGACGACGTCCGCGGCCCGGCGGAGCTCGCGGAGTGGGAACGGATCGAGCAGCTGCTCGCCGCCGCGCCTGCGGGCACCCTCTACGACCCGGACACCGATCCCGTCGTCCGGGCGGAGCTCGAAGCCGACGCCGCGGCCGCCGCCGCCCACGAGGCCGACCTGCGCGAGGCCGCCCGCATCGCGGCCCGCGCCGACGAGCTCCAGGCGCTGCGCGACCTCGGCACCCTGGACCAGGCCGAGCCGACCGAAGGCGACGAAGCCGTCCGCGACGAGCTCACGCGGCGAGCCGGCGGGTACGTCCCGGCCGACGTCGACGCCTGGCTCGCGCACGCCCTCGCCGCCCACCGCGGGCACTACCGCGACCCCGCCGCCCGCGAGGAAGCCGCCGGCCTTCTCACCCCGCCGGTCCTCGCGCACGCCGCGCTGCTCGCCGAACTCGCCCGCCTGGTCCCCGACGCCGACGTCGACCAGCTGGCGTTCGCGGGCCGCCTCGCCACCACCGAACCCGAAGCAGCTGGCAGCCTCGCCGCGTTGCTCGCCCGCGCCCGGTCCGACCAGAGCTGATCTCACCCTCCGCAACCTCCCAGATCCCCGTGGAGACCTGTGACAAGCCTGAGGCCGAAGGCAGAAATGCCCTGTTCACCCTGTTTGCCTGTTAAAAGTGACTGTCACGCTGTCACGCCCAGCGGTGTCACGTACCCCGGTCCGGCTGTCACGTTGGGGTGTCACGCGGCGGTCCGGCCCGGAAACACCGGCCCCACCCCCGATTCGGCCACCTATGCCCATCAGCGTGACACCCCTCCCGCCCGGCTACGGCCGGCATCCGGGCCAGCCACTGCCGCCATCGAACGTGACCGTGTGCCACCGAACTGTGACGGACGCGAGTTTGTGTCACCGAAGTTTGATCACGCCTGGTCAGAGATTGGGCGAGGCGGATGCAGCGCCGAAAGACGGTCCCTGGAGTGTGGCCGGCGAAGATCGAGAGCGCAAGATAAACGCTCATGATCGGCGCCATTAAGACCTGTGCAGCGAGTCTCTGCACAGGTCTAGGAGTTCTGCCATGGCGCGATCAAGGGCTGCAAGTTGGGATTCGATGTCCTCTCCGGGCCGAGTGCGCGGCCAGTGCCGCGCGCGGTGCAGGGCCAGAGTCAGGTAGTCCCTGAGCTTCTCGGCGGCGTCCGTAACCTCGGTCGGCGCTTCCAATTCCACGGCTCCGAAGGCTCGTGTCATTTCCCGGAATGCATCGTCAGGTCGAAGGGCGGCTTCCATCTCGTCCCAGTCCTGCTGGCGACGAGCCGCATACGCTCTCAGGTGCTGCTCAAGGACTGTACGCGCGGGCGTGATGAAGGATGTGTACGCATCACGGCGGATCTGTCTCAGCCACTGCTCATGGGCGGTCTCACCTTGCCGATCGGCTTGATACCGGGCGCCCCGGAAGGCGATCACTGCCGCTCCCCAGGCTCCGGCTGCACCCAAGAAGCCCCCACCAAGCGCACCAACGAGCCCTGCGACTGCTGCATCCACGCAGGGACTGTAAAGCTCACCGGGTCGAAGCTGAGTGTGGTCGCTCAAACTTCAATGGCACGGGGTCAAGCTTCAGTGGCACAGGACACCTGAACAGTCCCGCCGATCTGTGTCATCCACCCCCTGTTTCCGCAGGTGGACACGTCCATCTGTGTCACTGTTCAGCTGATCTGTGTCATCGCGCGGGCGGACCCAGCAACGCCCCGGAACCTGGGTCCCTGGGTCCCGGAACCGGTGTTTCCCCTGGCGGACACGCAGTGCGCCGGGAGCTGGGTCCCTGGGTCTCACACCCTCGTACGGCCAGGTTCGTCCGGAGTGGTCCCCAGAGGCCGGGGCGGCCGATACCGTTGGAGCAGACGCCAGTTCTGCCTTCTGGAGCCCTCGATGAGCGAACAGCCGGCCCCCGCCGACACCGCCCGGCAGCTGGAGCCCGCGGCCGCCGACGCGGTCCGCGCGTACGCGGCCAAGACCCGCGCCGACGCCGACCGGTTCGCCGCCGTCCTGGAGGACATCGCCACCAACGGCCTGCCCGACCCCGAGCAGTGCACCCCGTGGGAGGAGCTGCGCGAGGCCCACCTCGCCCGCCTCGCCTCCCAGCGCCCGGCCGTCGCCTGATGCCCCCGCAGCACGGCCCCCGCCGCGCCCGGATCGTCTTCTCGGACTCCGCCACGAAGCAGCTGGAGAACATCAGCAGCGAGTCGGAGATCCACGCTCTGGACCGCGCCCTGGTCGTCGTCTCCGTCGACCCGGATGTCGGCGAGTCGATCCCCGGCGACGCGGCCGGCCCCCAGCTGCGCCAGTACGCCGACGAAGTCGAGCGGGTACGCCTCTTGTACTGGGTGAGTGCTTTGCGCACCGTCGTGGTCGTCGCCTACATCGAGGTCTAACCGCCGAAGGAGCCCAACGTGCCGTCCGTCCTGCACCAGCTGTCCGCCGGCCGTCAGATCACCTCGATGCGCATCGCGCTGGAGTGCTCCAAAACGGCGACGTCGATCCGGCAGGGACCTGCCGTTGAGGCCGGGACGGGCCCGGCCTGGCTCGCACACCTGTGCCCTGCGCATACCGAGGACCTGCCCGGATGGCCGGGCGCCGCCACCGTCGGCGCTGATTCTCGCCTGCACTGCGGGGTCGTCCTGGACTACCGGCCCACCGAGCAGGTGTTGCAGTCGCACGCCGACCTGTGGCTCACGCCCCTGACCGGGGTGGTCCCGCAGGCCCTCAAGCACTTCTGGTACGACGTCCTGGACCAGAGCAACCGCGTGGTGCTCACCCGTCTGGAGAAAGACGGCGGTGGCGAGGACGGACCGCTCCAAAGCCTCTCGATGATGCTGGGCATGGCCGTCCAGAACGTCTCCGAGGGGAACCTCTTCCAAGCACTGGTCCCGCTCGCGTACTGCGAGACCGTCTCCCAGAAGCTGTTGCCGCGGACCGGTCTTGCACCCCATTAGTGGGTGATACAGATAGTGCTTCTAGTGCGGGTGGTAGATCCTTCCCCCTGAGAGCAGAGCTCGCAGAACGGGGCCCGATCATCTGCCCTCACCTGTGGCGACGGCCCGCCAGCGTTCGGCGCACATGATCCTTCCCGGCCCCGTACGGCCGTCTGCGGCGTTCTGAGGCCCTCCGGGCTCCCAAGCGGCGATCAAGGCTGTCAGAGGCGCTCACAGCGCCGTACAGCGCCTCCAGGCGCCGGAAGTGCCGCTGATCCCCTTCGGAGCGGCACCACGACCGTCTCGCCGCCATCGTCGTCTCGCTGCGCCTCCCGGTTGCTCCCGGAGCGAGCTCTGCTCTCAGGGGGAGGGATCTACCACCCGCACAGAACCGCTATCTGTACTAACCACTATTGGGGTGCAACGCCGGTGTCGATCGACCCCGTCCTCCTAGGGCGCCGGCGCTCCCGGTGAAGTCGGTCGTCGCTGCAACCCACACGCCGTTGCAGTCCCTTGCCCCCTTCCCGGCGCCTGCACTGTGCAGCGTCCGTTGCGCAAGCGGCTGCTGCTCCTGGTGGTGAAGGGTGCAAGACCGGATGCTGCTCAGAGTCGGGCGCTGTGGCGCAGTAATCGCACGACCCGGACGACGCAAGGGTGCTGCATGTGCAGCAGGCCGGCCTCGGTCGGGCAGCAACACGACACGGCGCTGCCCAGCCCGTGCGCTGCGACGGGACTGCCGACCGTCGCGCAGCGGCATCATTTGTTCTGCTGCTCTAGAACAAACTGGTTTACCTGGTGCTACCGCTCAGCATCGCTGCACGCCGCCGACCTGCGGCTTTCCCCTGGAGGGGAACGGTGTACGGCTCCGGGCACGGGAACGGCGCCGCACCAGGGGTGCAGCGCCGTGTTGCCCGGCCGGGCGGGCGGCCGGGTCAGTGGACGCGCTTGAGGCGGGTCGTCTTGGTGATGGGCGTGACGTTGCCCTTGGCTTTGGCTTCGGCCTTGCGGGCCTTCTCGTCCAGGTGGAGCTGGAAGCGGCGCTCGTACTCGTCTTCGAAGTCGCCGTCGTCCAGGCGCATGTCCCGGGGCAGCGCCTTGACGGCTCGCTGCTGCTCGTGGGGGTCGTTGAAGGCGGCGATCATCGGGTGGAGCTGGAAGCGCCCGCGGCGAACCACGGTGACGAGCCGGGCGGCGACCAGGTGCGGCATGGCGCGGCTGATCATGCCGCGCTCCATCGCGAGGCCGGCCGCGAGTTCGTCGTGCGTGGCGACGACCAGGCCGCCGGGCTCCTGCTCGGTCATCATGTGCAGCAGCAGTGTGTAGGCGGTGGGAGGCAGCCGCGGTACGTACGCGAGACCGTTGAAGCTGCCCCACAGCACGTTGCGGCGCGGAACCCATTCCTCGGCAGCGGACGTCATGACGTGGCCTTCCCTTCCCCATCCGACTCCTTGCGCACTTCCAGTTTCGCGCCGGGAGCGGCCATCGCCCGGAACGCTTCGGGCGCGTCCGGGTCCTCCATGATCTCGCGCAGCAGGTCCAGCTGCTCCACCCTGTCGCTGATACCCGCCTTGGAGCGCTTCTTCTCGCCCTTCTGCGGCTCCCTGAGACCGCCCCTGAGCGACGCGGCTGGGTTGAGCTGGTACAGGCCCCGCTGGAGCCTGCGCAGCGCGCCGTCAGCCTCCAGGACGCTGAAGACGCGGCTGATGTGCGACCGGCTGTACCCGAGGGCCTCGGCAACATCCTCGTGCTTCGCCTCGATCAGCCCGCCAGGCTTCTGCGAGCCCATCAGGTGGAACAGCACCACGAGCACGAACCGGTCGCTGTCGTAACGGACGGCCGCCCAGCGCATGAACTCCAGGCTGTCCATGGAGAACGCCTCGCCGATGAACCCCGTACTGGAGCCGACCGGGAAGACCTGGGCAGCATGGCCGACGGGCAGCTCGATGGTTGCGCCAGAGGACCGGTTGTAGGCAGTAGGCGGCGGCTTCGGGCGCCGCCGACGACGGGACGGGGCGCCGGGCAGCTTCGGCGCTGCGCTGCCGTCCAGGGGCCCTGAACTCATAGGGTCGCCGCCTCCTTGATCGTCGTGGTGCCAGAACCATAGCGGAGAACCGTGGCACTACTGCCACCAAAACGCGGCAGCGCTGACACGAAAGTCACCCGAACGTCAGCCCTGGACTGACCTCCGCTTCCAGATCGGGGCCGAACCCCCTGCTGACGCACCGCGTGCTGTTTCGTGGCAGTAGTGCCACGAAACGATGTTGATCGGTCAGGACCGCCTGACGTCGCGACCGAGATACGTCAGTCCTGGGCTGACATATCTTTCTGAACTCGACTCCCTGACCTGCGGAAACGCACGGCTCTTCCCTCTAGAGCGCGCGCGCGTGATACCGGTTCGCCTCGCCGTGATCAAGCACCGCCGCGCCGTGGGATCTGCCCACTAGCAGCAGCGTCAGAGCCCCTCCGGTCGGACCCCGTCGTGGCGCGCGCGGCTTCGCGTGCGGGCCATCGGCCCACTGCGGGCCGTGGACAGCAGCAGCGGCTCTGATTCTCGGGTGGTGCCGGCCGTGACGCCCAAAAGCAGGCAAGGCGCGGCCGGTGCCGGTGGGCGGTTCCGCCGCCCGGCCCGGGGGGCCGTTCGGCTCCGGTACCTCCGCACGCCGGAATTCAGCCTTTCTGATATCCGGGGTACTGTTCTGTGGCTGAGGTTCACAGCGTCCCAATTTGGTAATTCCTCGCCTGAGTGGGGAGTTGCGAATTCCGGCACTGACCATTCATCAAATCACGCGCCCCGCTCGGGTGGTTGGGGGGTGTCCCATATTTCAGCCAACGGTACATGCTGCATCAACCTGATCCACGCGATACACTGGAACCCACACGAACGAGCCATCCCCACCCCTCGTAGCCAGCCCGGCCCGCGCCAGCGGGCCCCAAGGTTCTGGAGGCGCAGCCGGAAGGACCGTCAGGCGGGGGAGCGCAGCGAACCCGCCCGGGAGTGCGGAGCACTCCCCAACTCCCACACTGGAGGCCCGACTAGCCGCACCTGACACCACGCCAGTCACGGCCGCGCATCGCGCGGCCAGCCGGGCGCGCAGCGGCCGGCCCCACCGGATCCTGGAGCGCAGCGGAGGGAGGCGCCCTCGCATCGCGAGGGCCAGCGGGAGCGCAGCGACCGCCACCAACCCCAGCGCGCAGCACTGGGGTTCGAACCCGCGGAGCGGGTTCGCAACAACCGTGCGCAGCGCGGTTGTTCGCTTGCACATCGCGCAGCGATGTGGTACCCGCTCCGCGGG
>NZ_JBIAPF010000020.1:0-157499 GCF_042888135.1 Streptomyces sp. NPDC003247 | reverse complement strand
GCATCGCCCGCCTCCACAACCTCACCCTCGCCAGATGAGAGGCAACGATGCTGGTCAACCGGCATGTCGTAGATCATTTACGGGACAACGCTTAGAGTCTCGGTGCCATAGGCGTTTAGGTCAATGGCAAGCGATTGGCTCTCAGGGGTAGTTGGATCGAAATATTTATCAAGTACATCAGAGCTGACGCTAAATGTGTTTCCCCTGACAACTGAAATGCAAATATCCGCTAGAAGCTGCTCATCTTCACTTTGCTGTAGCTGGCGTGGATTCAGGACTCCCAAGCTGCACCAAAATGTCTCCTCTGCCGCGATCCCGTACCCGAGTCTTTCGCGTGCGGAATCGATGGAGACAACCGGCATCTTGGTGAGCGGGAGCACGTCGGGTGAGCCGTCGTATCGAAAATCGGAGGCAAGCCTCCTAACCATCCGAACGAAGTCGCTGACGACACCTGCCTGTCGTTTCTCCTGCGCACTGAGTTGGCGGCCTCCTGAGTTGATGCGTCGGAATACTTCGGTTACTTGCGTTTCCTCTTTCGAATCGAAGATGGTTACCGCTAGCTGATAGTCAAGCAAGTCGGCGCACTTGCTTGCTGGAAGGAGGTCAGGGTTTCCGGGTTCGGCTTCAAATGCTCCCGCCTCTGCGAATTGTCGCGCTCGCGAGAATTCCTTGAGGTCGAAGAACTGTTTTGCGTCACCGGCTTGAATGGCATACTTGTGTTCAATGAATCCAAAAATCGCGTCCAGCCTCTGCATGCCATCGATGATTTCAAAGTTGCCGTCTAGTGTTTCAGCAAAAAGAAACAGCGGGATCGGGAATCCTTTTAGGATACTGTCAATCAAGTGGACCTTTTCGTCTACCCCCCACACGAGTTTTCTTTGATAGTTGCGATTCACGATAAGCCTTTCACCTCGATAAAGGCTGTAGGCTTCTTGGATCGACATCCCTCGGGGGGTAATGGACATCGATGGGCCTCCTGTCGGTCAAGTCTGGTGACGCGGTAGGTGCAATATCTACCTACTACTCACCGACCAAGAGGTAGGTGTTGGATCTTGTCGGAATTTGTAGGAGTGTGCTTGGCGGAGCCGACCGCCCCAGCCGTGACCTGCCTTTTCTCTGACGTCAGGTGCCTGACTGCTCTGAGCGCGGCGCGGGTGCCGGCCGGGCTGGAGCGGGACGGAGGCTGGAGCGCAGGCCCGGCCGGGGGCCGGGCCGCGCGCGGGGAGCGGAGCGAGCCGCCTTGAACCAGTAGAGAAAGTTTGGATCATGGTCTGACTCCCGGTGTGCCGTTGACCGTCATCGAGTCCGTAGGGCAGGTCCGTTCGGGCCGTGGTGCAGAACCCTGGTTATGGGGAGTGAGCGGCAGGAGTGGATGAAGGCGTTTGGGGTGCGTCTTCGGGGGCTTCGTACTGAGGCTGGTCTGACTGGTGCCGTGCTGGCGCATCGAGCCGGGGTGGGGCAACCGACCATGTCCAAGGTGGAAAACGGGCGCATGGTTCCCAGCGCTGACGTCCTGGACCGCTTGGCTCGCGCCCTTGACCTCGACGAGTCGACGACGCAGGAAGTGCGTGACCTCCTGGTTGCGGTGGAGACCGCATCGGACGCTGTTGAAGCTCCGGAAACTCAGGCCTTCGCCGTGGGGGCTCTTGATGAAGCGGTGCGCTCTGCTCGGCTGGTCCGCTCGTTCGGGTGCGTCGTCCTGCCGGCCATGCTTCAGAGCGCGGAGTATGCCCGTCATGTCTTCGGCAGTGCGCCGGACGCGACTCCGGAAGCTGTCGGCCGTGCGGTCGCCGCCCGTGTGGAGCGGCAGAGTCTCTTGTACGAGCCGGGGCGGGAGTCGGTGTTCGTGCTGACGGAGGCGGTGTTGCGGACCTGGCCGGGGAGTCCTGCGCTGATGCTCGCCCAGCTTGACCGGCTGCTGGCTGTCGAGAGCCTGAGCACGGTCCGCCTCGGTGTCCTGCCGTGGCGTCGCGCCGTTCCCGTCATGCCTCGTCACGGGTTCACCTTGTGCGACCGTGTGTCGGTCGTCGTCGAAACCTCCCGGGTTGAGCGGGCATCGGACGACTTCGCCGAAGTGGCCGCGTACGAGGAGGCGTTCGGTCGCTTCGAAGCGGCCGCGGTCTTCGGGGCTGAGCTGCGGGAGCTGCTGCTCCGAGTGATGGCGGACTTCCGGGACCTGGGCAGCTCCACCACTCGTTAGAGGAATACTGCCGGTGCTGCGCGCAGGGCAAGGACGCCAGGCGGCCCGAGGAGCGACGGCGTTGCTGTGCCAAGGGGGAGTGCTGCCGACAGACCCTGTCGAAGCGCTCGGTCAACGACGCCCGGACGATCCTCCGCAGCGCGCTGACCAACGCCATGGTCGAGGAGCGCATCTCCAAGAACGTCGCCCAGCTCGTCAAGGTCCAGCGGGCCCGGCGAAAGCGGCCCGACCCCTGGTCGGTCGAAGAGGCGTGCACGTTCCTGGAGAACGCCCAGACCTGGCGTGACTACCTCTACTCCGCGTACGTCCTGATCCTCGTCCTGGGCCTGCGCAAGGGAGAGGTCCTCGGCCTCACCTGGTCGGACGTGAACCTGGACACCGGTGAACTGCACATCCGGCACCAACTGCAGCGGGTCCGCCGGCGGCTCCAGCACACCGACACGGCCAAGACGGAAGCGTCGGAAGCCGTGCTCCCGCTGCCGGACGTCTGCCTGACCGCCCTCCGACTCCGGCAGAAGGAGCAGCGGGCCGCGAGGGAGCGGGCCAAGGATCTGTGGACGGAATCGGATCTCGTCTTCACCACCCGCTACGGCAATCCGGTGGAGCCGCGGAACTTCACCCGCGAATTCGACCGCCGCTGTGAGCGCGCCGGCGTCCGCCGCATCCGCGTGCACGACACCCGCCACACCTGCGCCTCGCTCCTGGCTGCCCTCGACGTCCACCCGCGGATCGCCATGCAGATCCTGCGGCACTCCGAGATCGCGGTCACGATGGAGGTCTACACGCACGTGCCCTCCGCCGAGACCCGCCGGGCGCTCCGCAAGCTCGGCAAGGCGCTCGGTGGCGGTAGCAAGCAGAAGAGGGAGAAGAAGGGCAAGCGCAAGCAGGAGGAGCGGGCCGGAGAGCAGCCGGACAAGGACGGCCAGCAAGAGTCATAGCGGTTGCTGTACTCCGCTGCTGTACGCACGACAGAGGCCCATTCACGATCACGTGAATGGGCCTCTGACCTGTGTCGGGGTGGCGGGATTTGAACCCACGACCTCTTCGTCCCGAACGAAGCGCGCTGCCAAGCTGCGCTACACCCCGATGTCGCTGCGGGTCCTGCTTGTGCTGCTTGTCGCGGCGACGTCGTTTACTTTAGCCCACCGGTGGCTGTAGGCGAAATCCGGTTCTGGCGCGGAGGCGCATCGGGTTCGGGCGGGCGTGGTCGAGGGCGACCAGGAGGAGGGCGAGGGCGTAGAAGGACAGGCCCAGGAGGAGTGCGTTGGCGAGGGTGTGCCGGTAGCCGTGGGCGGCCGTGTCGAGGAACGGGTAGAGGTGGCGGCCGGGGGTCCCCGGGAGGATCAGCTCCGCGCGGATGAGGGAAAAGGCCAGGTAGGCCGCGGGGTACAGCAGCCACGGTGCCGCCTGGCGCAGGCGGAGGCGGCCGGCGGGGGTCAGCAGGAGCCAGTCCAGGACGGCGGCCGCGGGGATCACCGTGTGCAGGAGGTGGCCGGCGAGCGCGTGCCAGCGCGTGGGGGTGGCTGTGGTGGCCGTCACGGAGAACGGGGTCGCCGCGTCGGTGAGGAGCAGGTGGTACACCAGGGCGATGATCGTCACGTAGAGCAGGGCCGCGCCGGTCCAGGCGGCGGAGAGGGGGCGGCGGGCGGTCCAGGCGCGGCGGGCCGACAGGGCCGTGACCAGCGCCAGGAGGATGCTGCTCTGGACGGCGAAGTGGCTGAGCACCCGCAGTGGGCTGCCGAGCAGCAGGGCCAGGGCGACGCCCGCCGCCGCGGTCGCGGCGATCAGCAGGCGGAGCACCGCGGCCACGGGGCGTCGTACGGGGGCCACCACCGCCGAGGCGGGGACGGAGGAGGGCAGGAGCGCGTGCGTCCGCGGGATCGCCGGCAGGTCCGGGAGGTCCCTGGGTATCGGGGCGGTCATGCCCTCACGCTAGGGAGGGGGGAGGAAAGGGGCTATTCGGGCGGGCCCGTGTGGGTGATCCGACACCCGGGAGGTCCGGTCCGACCACCCCGACAGCCTCGATGGCCCTGCCCGGCCGACCGCTCCGTCCCGGGCCGAGAGCTGAGTCCTCCGCCGCCCCCTCCGCCCAGGCCGGCAGCGTCCGATCCCCTACTCCCGTCCCACCAACGTCAGCAGAGTGGCCTCCGGCGGGCAGGCGAACCGTACGGGGGTGTACCTGTTCGTTCCGCAGCCCGCCGACACGTGCAGATACGCCGTACGGTCCTCCGCCGTGTGTGTGGACAGGCCCTTCACCCGGTCCGTGTCCAGGTCGCAGTTGGTCACCAGCGCGCCGTAGAAGGGGATGCACAGCTGGCCACCGTGGGTGTGGCCGGCGAGGACCAGGGGGTAGCCGTCCGCGGTGAACGCGTCCAGTGTGCGCAGGTAGGGAGCGTGGACCACGCCCATCGAGAAGTCCGCCGTGCCCGACGGGCCGCCGGCCACCTCGGCGTACCGGTCCCGCTTGATGTGCGGGTCGTCCAGGCCCGTGAGCTCCACCGACACGCCCTCGACCTTGAGCGTGCCGCGTGTGTTCGTCAGGTTGAGCCAGCCCGCGCCGTCGAAGGCGTCGCGCAGTTCCTCCCACGGGTTGTGGACGACGTTGACCGCGGGCGCGTTGCCGTTCAGGCCGTGGCGGCCCTGGGTCTTCTCCAGCAGGTAACGGGCGGGGTTGCGCAGTTTCGGGCCGTAGTAGTCGTTGGAGCCGAAGACGTACGCGCCCGGGAACTCCATGAGCGGGCCGAGCGCGTCGAGGACCTCCGGGACGCCCTCCGGGTCGGACAGGTTGTCGCCCGTGTTGATCACGAAGTCGGGGCGCAGACCGGCCAGCGAGCGCAGCCAGCGCTGTTTCTTGCGCTGGCCGCCGACCATGTGGATGTCGGAGACCTGCAACACGCGCAGGGGACGCATCCCGGCGGGCAGGACGGGAACCGTCACCCGCCGCAGGCGGAAGGAGCGGGCTTCGAAGCCCGCCGAGTAGAGCAGTCCGGCGGCGCCGACCGCCGCGATTCCTAGGGGCACTCCGTATCGCGCGCGCATGTGCCCATCGTGTCAGAACCGTCGCCCGTTAAATGAACGGGCGTCGGACTGTCCGCACCTGCGACAATCGCAGCCATGACCACGCTCAAGTCGAAGCTGCAGGAAGACCTCAACGCCGCGATCAAGGAGCGCGACGAGCTCCGCTCCTCGACGCTCCGGCTGACGCTCACCGCGATCACCAAGGAGGAGGTCGCGGGCAAGGAGAAGCGCGAGCTCTCCGACGACGAGGTGCAGAAGGTGATCACCCGCGAGGCGAAGAAGCGGCGGGAGGCCGCCGAGGCCTTCGCGCAGGGCGGTCGCACCGAGTCCGCCGAGCGGGAGAAGGCGGAGGGCGAGGTGCTCGCCGCGTACCTGCCCAAGCAGCTCAGCGACGACGAGCTGAACGACATCGTCGCCCAGGCCGTCGAGGAGGCGAAGGCGGCCGGTGCGGAGGGTCCGCGGGCCATGGGTGCCGTCATGAAGATCGTGAACCCGAAGGTGGCCGGCCTGGCCGAGGGCGGCCGAGTCGCTGCCGTGGTGAAGAAGCTCCTCGCGGGCTGACCCCGGCCAACCCCTCGCCCTGGATCCGGCCGATGCCTCGCCCTGACTCCGGCCGGGGCCTCGCCCGACGGCGGCCGACACCTCGCCCGACGGCGGCCAGTGCCTCCCCCGACGGTGACCGGCTCCCCTACGTCGAACGGCCCCCGTCCCTCCGTACGAGGGGCGGGGGCCGTTCCCCGTCAAGGACGGGCGGGCCGGGCGGGCCGGGCGGGGCCGCTCAGCCGCGCCCCCCGTTCCCGTTGTTCCCGTTGCCTCCGTTGCTCTGCCCCTGGAACAGGTTCTCGGGGAAGGAGTACGACGGGGTCGGCACCGTGCCGCCGGTCGTCGTGCCGCCGTTGGTCAGGCCGGCGATGAGGCCCTGGTCGTCGTCGTTGCCGCCGTTGTCGTCGCCGTCCTCGTCGCCGCTGTCCTTGTCGCCGCCGGGGATGTCGACGAGGTTGAAGTTCGGGGCTTCCTTGCCCTGGAGCGCGCCGGACATGGCGTCCCGCCAGATCGGGCCGGGTGTGTCACCGCCGTAGACCTGGGCGTGGTAGACGCCTCCGATGGTGATGTTGGTCATCTTGACCTTCTGGGTGGCGCTGCCGACCCAGACGGCGCCGGAGAGGTTCGGGGTGTAGCCGACGAACCAGGCGTTCTTCCGCTCGTCCGTCGTACCCGTCTTTCCGGCGCTCTCGCGGCCCGACAGGCCGGCCTGCTGGCCCGTGCCGGAGTCGACCACGCCGCGCAGCAGGGTGTTGATGCTGTCCGCGGTCTTCTCGCTCATCGCGCGCGAGCACGTCGACTTCGGGACCTCCAGCGACTTCTTCGTGCCGCCGACGGTCTGGGTGATCGACTCGATGGCGATCGGCGTGCAGTACATGCCCCGGCTGGCGAACGCGGCGTACGCGGTCGCCATCGTCAGCGGCGACAGACCGGTCGAACCGAGCGTCATCGAGGACGGCACCTCGGGGACCTTGTCGCCGTTGCCCTGGACCACGCCGAGCGCGTCGGTCATCTTCACCACCGGGCACATGCCGATGTCGGCGAGCATCTGCACGAAGTAGGTGTTGACCGACTTGGCCATGGCCTCCTTCAGCGTGTACGGGCCGACCTCGGACTCCGCCTCGTTCTCCAGCTTCTCGTTGGCCGCGTTGGTCCAGGGCTTCCCGTTGCACGTCTGGACCGAGGCCGGGTAGGGCATCTCGTACGGCGCGGCGTACGACTGGTTGATCGGCCGGCCCTGCTCCAGGGCGGCCGCGGCCACGAACGGCTTGAACGTCGAACCGGTCGGGAAGCCGAAGTTGGAGCCGCCCATCGCCGCGTCGACCGAGTAGTTGTACTCGGTCTCGTTCTTGCCGTAGCCGTACGGCTTCGACTGGCCCATCGCGAGGATCTTGCCGGTGCCGGGCTCGACGAGCGTGGCGGCCGCGGCGACCTTGTCCGACTTGTACACGTGGTCCTTGAGCGAGTCCTGGACGGACTGCTGGGACTGCGGGTCGAGCGTCGTCTGGATGGTGAGGCCGCCCTGGTTCCAGACCTTGGCGCGCTCCTCCTTGGTCTTGCCGAAGACCGGGTCGCTGAGGAAGACCCGCTCGACGTACTTGCAGAAGAAGCTGGCGCCCTGCACGGCCGTGATGCAGCCGTTCTTCGGCTGGGTGACCTTCAGGCCGAGCGGGGCCTTCGTCGCCTCTGCGGCCTCGGCCTGCGAGATGTCGCCGACCTCGGCCATGCGCTCCAGCACGACGTTGCGCCGCTTGGTGGCCTCCGCCGCGTCGTTGACCGGGTCGTAGCGGCTGGGCGACTGCACGATGCCGGCCAGCAGGGCCGCCTCGGGCAGGGTCAGGTCCTTGGCGCTCTTGGAGAAGTACCGCTGGGAGGCGGCCTCCACGCCGTATGCCTGCTGGCCGAAGAACGTGATGTTCAGGTAGTTCTCGAGGATCTTCTTCTTGCCCAGTTCCTCCTCGACCTGGATCGCGTACTTCAGTTCGCGGATCTTGCGGCCGATGGTCTGCTGGGTGGCCTGGGCGACCTTCGTCGGGTCGTCGCCCGCCTCCTCGACGAAGACGTTCTTCACGTACTGCTGGGTGAGCGTCGAGGCGCCCTGGGAGACCCCGCCGCTCTGCGCGTTCTGGTTCAGTGCGCGCAGGACGCCCTTGAGGTCGACGGCGCCGTGCTCGTAGAAGCGCGAGTCCTCGATCGCGACGATCGCCTTCTGCATGTAGGGCGAGATGGCGTCGAGGTCGACGACCGTGCGGTCACGGGAGTAGACCGTGGCGATCTGGTCGCCCTTGGCGTCGAGGATCGTGGTGCGCTGGCTCAGCGGTGGCGTCTTGAGATTGGCCGGGAGTTCGTCGAACGACTCCACCGACCCCTTGGCGGCCAGGCCCAGGGCGCCGAACGCGGGCAGGGCGATACCGGCCAGCACGGCTCCCGCGAGAACACTGACACCGAGGAACTGGGCGGCCTGCTGCGTCGCCGTCAGACCACCGCCCGAGCGCTTCTTTGGCATGGGGGAAGCCTACGTTCTCATTCGCCGGACACGCGTCAATGCCTTGGCCTAAGCTGCCCTCAACTGTCACAGCAGCAGGGCTACGTATCAATACGTCCGGAGACCCCGAATCGTTCCGGAGGTTTCTCGCTTCTTGGTGAGAGCGTGTCCGAATCCGCCTCGTGTGTCGCTCGGCGTCCGTTGTGACTCAACAGGACTGTCCCGTTTTGCAGCGGATAGTCACGCATGTCGCAGGCTCACTCCCCCGGGTGATCTGCCGCTTGCGCATAGTCCGTTCGGGCCATTCAAGATTGGGCCCGAAGGGGGTGTTGCGCTGTGCCCACCTTCCGTAACGTCCTCAACTGGCGGCGGTGAATATGCCGCTGCCGCCGTGGGGGAGCCTCGATTCGGGAGAGGACGGCGCCGGTATGGGCTGGGTAACCGACTGGAGTGCGCAGGCTGCCTGCCGCACTACCGATCCGGATGAACTGTTCGTTCAGGGAGCAGCGCAGAACAGGGCCAAGGCGGTGTGCACCGGATGTCCGGTACGCACGGAATGCCTGGCCGACGCGCTCGACAACCGCGTCGAGTTCGGTGTGTGGGGAGGCATGACGGAGCGCGAGCGCCGCGCCCTCCTGCGCAGGCGGCCGACCGTCACCTCGTGGCGCCGGCTGCTGGAGACGGCACGCTCGGAGTACGAGCGCGGAGCGGGCATCGTGCCCCTCGACGACGACCAGGTGTACGAGAACTACGCGGCGGTGGGCTGAGGCGACCCCTCGGCTCGGCTGCCGGAAGCCGGCGCGGACACTGGCCCAACTGTGGGCTCAGCCGCCGTGGGTCGGCTCGGCTGTGGGCAGTCGGCTCATCCGTCGGCCGCCTCGGGCAGCTCCGGCCGGTTGGCCGCGAGCCGGATCCCGATGTCCCGCAGTCCCGCGAGGTCATGGACATCGCCGGGCAGTGCGGCCACTTCGGTGACCGCGACCTCGGGGTGGAGCGCGGTGAAGCGGTCGCGGGTGCGCTGCTCGCGGGAGAGCAGGTGCATCCGCTCGGCGTGCAGCCTCAACAGGCCCGCCGTGAGATCGTCGACGGTCCGGTCCGCGTCCGCGGGGGAGTCGGACGTGGCGGCCGGCGACCGGGGCGCGGGGGAGCGCCGTGCCGGGGGCCGGTCTGTCGAGGCCTCGGACGTAGGGGACCCGTCCTCCGGGGAGTCGGAGGATCCGTCCACCGGGGAGCCGGAGGACCCGTCCTCCGGGGAGCCGGGGGAGTCGGGGGTCTCTGGTGCCGAACTGCCATACGTGTCGGGGGAGTTACGAAGTCCAGCTTTCCCGTCGTCCTGATCCACAATGCGGGGCTCTTCAAGATTTTCGGCGGCGGCGAGCGCCCGCTCGGCGGACAGCTGGGCGGCGCCGCTGCCGTGGACCCGGTTGAGCACCAGACCCGCCAGCGGCATGTCCTCGGCGGCCAGCCGCTCCACGAAGTACGCCGCCTCCCGCAGGGCGTCCCGCTCCGGAGCCGCCACCACCAGGAACGCCGTCCCGGGCGCCTGGAGCAGCTTGTACGTCGCGTCCGCGCGCGTACGGAAGCCACCGAACATCGAGTCCATCGCCGCCACGAACGTCTGCACGTCCTTCAGCAGCTGACCGCCGAGCAGCTTGCCGAGGACGCCGGTCATCATCGACATGCCGACGTTCAGGAACTTCATCCCCGCGCGGCCGCCGACCTTGGCGGGCGCGAGCAGGACGCGGATCAGCTTGCCGTCCAGGAACGACCCGAGCCGCTTGGGCGCGTCCAGGAAGTCCAGCGCCGAACGGGACGGCGGTGTGTCGACGACGATGAGGTCCCACTCGTCCCTGGCGCGCAGCTGCCCGAGCTTCTCCATCGCCATGTACTCCTGCGTGCCCGCGAAGCCCGCCGAGAGCGACTGGTAGAAGGGGTTGCCCAGGATCGCGGCCGCCCGCTCCGGGTCCGCGTGCGCCTCGACGATCTCGTCGAAGGTGCGTTTCATGTCGAGCATCATCGCGTGCAGCTCGCCGTCGCCCTCGACGCCCTTCACCCGGCGCGGGGTGTTGTCGAGCGAGTCGATGCCCATGGACTGCGCGAGCCGGCGCGCCGGGTCGATGGTGAGGACGACCACCTTGCGGCCCCGCTCGGCGGCCCTGAGGCCCAGCGCGGCCGCCGTCGTCGTCTTGCCGACGCCGCCCGAACCGCAGCACACCATGATGCGCGTGCCCGGATCGTCGAGCAGCGGGTCGACGTCCAGCACGCGCGCGGGGGAGAGGCCGTGCCGGGTGCTCCCCTGGCCGTGAGTCTGGTCCGGACTCATGACATCCCCTGCTTCCGCAGCTCGGTGGCGAGTTCGTACAGGCCCGCGAGGTCCATGCCCTCGGCGAGCAGCGGCACTTCGTGCAGCGGCAGGTCCAGCTCGGCCAGGACGGACCGCTGCTCGTGCTCCAGCGCGTACCGCTCGGCGTACTCCTCGGCCTGCGCCAGGAGCGGGTCGACCAGCCGCTCGGCGTGCCCGCCACGCCGCGCCCCGCCGAGTCCCGCGGCCGACAGCGACCGTGCGACAGAGGAACGGCCCACCGTCCGCAGGAGTTCCAGTTCGTCCGCGTCGAGCAGCTCCGGCCGCACCATGTTGACGACGACCCGTCCCACCGGCAGCCCCGCCCCCCGCAGTTCGGCGATGCCGTCCGCGGTCTCCTGGACGGGCATCTCCTCCAGCAGTGTCACCAGGTGCACCGCCGTCTCCGACGACTTCAGCACCCTCATGACCGCCTGGGCCTGATTGTGTATGGGGCCGATCTTCGCGAGCCCGGCGACCTCGTCGTTGACGTTCAGGAAGCGGGTCACCCGGCCCGTGGGCGGGGCGTCCATGACGACGTAGTCGTACACGAACCGACCACTGCGGTCCCTCCGGCGCACCGCCTCGCACGCCTTGCCGGTGAGGAGGACGTCCCGCACCCCGGGCGCGATGGTGGTGGCGAAGTCGATCGCGCCGAGCTTCTTCAGGGCCCGTCCGGCACCGCCCAGCTTGTAGAACATCTGGAGGTAGTCCAGAAGTGCCAGTTCGGGGTCTATGGCGAGGGCGTACACCTCCCCGCCCCCGGGAGCGACGGCGATCTTCCGCTCCTCATAAGGCAGCGCTTCCGTCTCGAAGAGCTGCGCGATGCCCTGCCGGCCCTCGACCTCGACGAGAAGCGTCCGCTTCCCCTCGGACGCGAGGGCCAGCGCGAGTGCGGCGGCGACCGTCGTCTTTCCGGTCCCGCCCTTGCCGCTGACGACCTGGAGCCTGCTCACGTCTTCGAGCGTAACCAGTCGGCGCCCGGGCCAATCGGGAGGCTGTGGACAACGGGGTGCGCCCGCCCCGGCCCAGGGGCGGCAATCGGCCACGTGGCCTGCGACGGATCACGCGGTCCACAGCGGATACAGTCGGCCCATGACCAAGTGGGAATACGCAACCGTGCCGCTGCTCGTCCACGCCACGAAGCAGATCCTGGACACCTGGGGCGAGGACGGCTGGGAGCTCGTCCAGGTCGTGCCCGGACCGAACAACCCCGAGCAGCTCGTCGCCTACCTGAAGCGGGAGAAGGCGTGAGCGCCGTCGAGGCGAGGCTCGCCGAGCTGGGCCTGACCCTGCCGGCGGTCGTCCCCCCGCTGGCGGCCTACCAGCCCGCCGTGCAGTCCGGGCCGTACGTGTACACGGCCGGCCAGCTGCCGATGGTGGACGGCAAACTGCCGGTCACCGGCAAGGTCGGCGCGGAGGTCACCCCCGAGGAGGCCAAGAACCTCGCCCGCACCTGCGCCCTGAACGCCCTGGCCGCCGTCAAGTCGGTCGCGGGCGACCTGGACCGCATCGCGCGCGTGGTGAAGGTCGTCGGCTTCGTCGCCTCGGCCTCCGACTTCACCGGCCAGCCCGCCGTCCTCAACGGCGCGAGCGAGCTGCTGGGCGAGGTCCTCGGCGACAAGGGCGTGCACGCGCGCAGCGCGGTGGGCGTCGCGGTGCTGCCGCTGGACGCGCCGGTCGAGGTGGAGATCCAGGTCGAGCTGGCGTAGGGCGCGGGGAGACGGCGGTCGCCGTCTGCCGGTGGTCGTGCGCACGGGTACGTACCCGTAGGCGTTCCGGGGATACGTACGGGGCGCCTGCGGGGCGCCTGCGGTAATGGGGCGGCCCGGTGTCGCGGCGTCGGCAGGGCGTGCGCCGGAGGTCCGGCCGCCGCTACTACACCTGGGTGCCTGCGGTGCTTGCGGTGCTTGCGGGGCCTGCGGGGCCTGCGGGGCCTTGCGGTGCTGTTCTCGACCCTCAGACCCCGATTCCGGGGCAGGCCGGCGCCCTCGCGCCGCCACGCCCCCGGAGCACGCCTGGTGCCCGGCCTGCCCGGTGCCGCTCAGCCCGGTGCCGCCTCGCCCGCCCGGTGCCCCGCTCGGCGCTCCCCGGGCGCCCAGGCACTCCCAGGCACCCCTAGGCACCCGTAGGCACCTCTCGAACATTCACGCACCACGGGATAGCCTCCGGCCATGGCGAATGGGCAGTGGTTTCCCGCGGACTGGCCGGATCGCATCCGCGCACTGGCGGACGGGACCCTCGAGCCGGTCGTGCCGAGGCGCGCGGCCACCGTCATGCTGCTGAAGGACACCGACGGCGGTCCCGTCGTCCACATGCTGCGCAGACGCGCCTCCATGGCCTTCGCCGGCGGGGCGTACGCCTATCCGGGCGGGGGAGTCGACCCGCGGGACGACGACCGTCACGTGCGCTGGGCGGGACCCACGCGCGCGTGGTGGGCCGAGCGGCTCGGGGTGGACGAGGCGGCGGCCCAGGCGATCGTCTGCGCGGCCGTACGGGAGACGTACGAGGAGGCGGGGGTCCTGCTCGCCGGGCCGGCCGCCGATTCCGTCGTCGGGGACACCACCGGCGCCGACTGGGAGGCCGACCGGGCCGCCCTGGTCGCCCGGGAGACGTCCTTCGCGGAGTTCCTCGACCGCCGCGGACTGGTACTGCGCTCCGACCTCCTGGGCGCCTGGACGCGCTGGATCACCCCGGAGTTCGAGCCCCGCCGCTACGACACCTGGTTCTTCGTCGCCGCGCTCCCGAAGGGGCAGCGCACCCGCAACGCGTCCACGGAGGCCGACCGCACGGTCTGGATCCGGCCGGCGGACGCGGCCGCGGCGTACGACGACGGCGAGCTGCTGATGATGCCTCCCACCATCGCGACCCTGCGCCAGCTGACGTCCTGCGCCACGGCCGCCGAGGCCCTGGCGGACGCCGACGCGCGCGATCTCACGCCCGTTCTGGCACGGGCGCGCCTCGACGACGGCGAGGTCGTGCTGACCTGGCCGGGCCACGACGAGTTCACCAAACACATCCCCACAGGTGGAGCCCCCGCATGACGGACGCAGCAGCCCTTCCCGGCCGGCCCCGCGGCGGGGTCCTCTCCGGTCCCGCGACCGCCCGCGCGGTCAACGTCCTGGCGCCCAACGCCTCCGCGATGACGCTGGACGGCACGAACACCTGGATCGTCGCCGAGCCGGACTCCGACCTGGCCGTCGTGATCGACCCGGGGCCGCTGCACGACGGCCATCTGCGCGCGGTCGTCGACACGGCGGAGAAGGCCGGCCGACGTGTCGCCCTGACCCTGCTCACGCACGGCCACCCCGACCACGCCGAGGGCGCCGCCCGCTTCGCCGAGCTGACCGGCACCAAGGTGCGGGCCCTGGATCCCGGGCTGCGGCTCGGCGACGAGGGGCTGGCCTCCGGTGACGTGATCGCCGTCGGCGGGCTGGAGCTGCGGGTCGTCCCGACGCCCGGCCACACCGCCGACTCCCTGTCGTTCCACCTCCCGGCCGACAGCGCCGTCCTGACCGGCGACACGGTCCTCGGCCGCGGTACGACGGTCGTGTCCCACCCCGACGGCCGTCTGGGCGACTACCTGGACTCCCTGCGGCGGCTGAGGTCCCTCACGGTCGACGACGGCGTCCACACGGTCCTGCCGGGCCACGGCCCCGTCCTGGAGGACGCCCAGGGCGCCGTCGAGTTCTACCTCGCCCACCGCGCCCACCGTCTCGCCCAGGTCGAGACGGCCGTCGAGAACGGCCACCGCACCGCCGAGGAGGTCGTGGCCCACGTCTACGCCGACGTGGACCGCTCCCTGTGGCCGGCCGCCGAGCTGTCCGTACGGGCGCAGATGGAGTACCTGGAGGAGCACGGGCTCATCTAGGGCCTGCGCCGTCACCCGGGCCCGGGCTCGTCACTGGGCCCGGGCTCGTCACTGGGCCCGGGCTCGTCAACGGCCTGCGACCGCCGTCGGCGGTCGGCCGTCGGCGGTCGCAAGGGTGGCCGGATGGTGTCGGTCAGCGCGACCGCTTCGCGAGCCGCTCCACGTCCAGCAGGATCACCGCACGCGCCTCCAGGCGCAGCCATCCGCGCTGGGCGAAGTCGGCGAGTGCCTTGTTCACCGTCTCGCGGGAGGCGCCGACGAGCTGGGCCAGCTCCTCCTGCGTGAGGTCGTGGACGACGTGGATGCCTTCCTCGGACTGCACGCCGAAGCGGCGCGAGAGGTCCAGCAGGGCGCGGGCGACGCGGCCGGGCACGTCCGAGAAGACCAGGTCCGACATGGCGTCGTTGGTCTTGCGCAGGCGCCGGGCGACGGCGCGCAGCAGCGCGGAGGCCACCTCGGGGCGGGCGTTGAGCCAGGGCTGGAGGTCGCCGTGGCCGAGGCCCAGCAGCTTCACCTCGGTCAGCGCGGTGGCGGTCGCCGTACGCGGGCCGGGGTCGAAGAGCGACAGCTCGCCGATCAGCTCGCTGGGGCCGACCACCGCCAGCATGTTCTCCCGGCCGTCCGGGGACGTGCGGTGGAGCTTCACCTTGCCCTCGGTGACGACGTAGAGCCGGTCGCCCGGGTCGCCCTCGTGGAACAGGGAGTCGCCACGGGCGAGGGTCACCTCACTCATGGAGGCGCGCAGCTCCGCGGCCTGCTCGTCGTCGAGTGCCGCGAAGAGCGGGTTGCGCCGCAGAACGTCGTCCACGAGTTCTCTCCTTGTCGACCTGCTCAGGGGATCTTGCTCCCCTGTCTGCCAGGGGACCGTGTTCCCCATTTTGCCGGACGGTCCAAACAGTGTGATCTGTCACAAGGATGCCGCACAGGTGCCCTGAGGTAAGCGGCAGGGGTCCGATCGGGGGCTGATCTTCCGAGGCCGAGGCGGATGTCGGCGGTGGGCTTTAGGCTGGCCGGGTGTCCAAGTCGCCGGTGAGAGTGCAGGCCTGAGGGGGTTGGGCGGTGGTTGTACGACGGGATTCCGCTGTGGGCGAACAGGTGTCCGGTGAGGGTGAGAAAGCGGCGAAGGTGACGAAGAAGGCGCCTATGAAGAAAGCGCCCGTGAAGAAGGAGCCCGTGGAGAAGGAGCCCCTGGAGGCAGAGCCCGTGACGAGGGGGCCTGCCAGGCCGTCGGCCGGGAAGACCCCGCCGGGAAAGGCGGCGCCCGCGGCGCGGAAGCCCGAGTCCCGTACGGCTCTCGTCCGCCGCGCACGTCGGATCAACCGCGAGCTCGCCGAGGTCTACCCCTACGCCCACCCGGAACTCGACTTCGAGAACCCCTTCCAGCTGCTGGTCGCCACGGTCCTGTCCGCGCAGACCACCGACCTGCGGGTCAACCAGACCACCCCCGCCCTCTTCGCCAAGTACCCCACCCCCGAGGACCTGGCCGCCGCCGACCCGCAGGAGGTCGAGGAGATCCTCCGGCCGTGCGGCTTCTTCCGCGCCAAGACCAGGTCGGTGACCGGGCTGTCCAAGGCCCTGGTGGAGGAGTTCGACGGCGAGGTCCCCGGAAAGCTGGAGGACCTGGTCAAGCTGCCCGGCGTGGGCCGCAAGACCGCCTTCGTGGTGCTGGGCAACGCGTTCGGCCGGCCCGGCATCACCGTGGACACGCACTTCCAGCGGCTGGTGCGGCGCTGGAAGTGGACCGAGGCGACCGACCCCGACAAGATCGAGGCGGAGATCGGCGCGCTCTTCCCCAAGAGCGACTGGACCGACCTCTCCCACCACGTCATCTGGCACGGCCGCCGCATCTGCCACGCCCGCAAGCCCGCCTGCGGAGCCTGTCCCATCGCCCCGCTCTGCCCGGCCTACGGCGAGGGTGAGACGGACCCGGAGAAGGCGACGAAGCTCCTGAAGTACGAGAAGGGCGGCTTCCCCGGCCAGCGTCTGAACCCGCCCCAGGCCTACCTGGACGCCGGGGGCCGGCCGGCGCCCCCGCTGGGTGCCTGATGACGGGAAGGACGGACACGGGACCGGGCCCACGGCCGACCATGCGCCCCTTCCCGGGCCTACGGCCGACCGTGCGCTCCCTCCCGGCCCCATGGCCGACCGCGCGCCCCTTCCCGGGCCCGCGGCCGACCGCGCGCCCCCGCTTCGGCCCCGGCGACGGCTCCCTGCCCCGCCCTCCGAACGCCCCGGCAGCGGCACGTGCCGCGGAACGATCTATGAGGGCTCGGGCGTTGGACTCGGCAGGACGGGGGTGGTGTCTCGGTGACAAGGGCGAGTGACACGCACGGCGGGCCGGTGACGGTCAGCAAGGCGGGGCTGCCGGACTGGCTGGAGCCGGTGGTGCGGGCCGTGGAGACGGTGGAGCCGCGCCAGTTGAGCCGGTTCCTGCCGCCGGAGGACGGGGCGGGACGGCAGTCGGCCGTGCTGATCCTCTTCGGGGAGGGCGCGCGCGGCCCCGAGTTGCTGCTCATGGAGCGGGCCGGCTCCCTGCGCTCGCACGCGGGGCAGCCCTCCTTCCCGGGCGGCGCCCTCGACCCGGAGGACGGCGATCCGCACGGCGACGGGCCGTTGCGGGCGGCCCTGCGGGAGGCCGAGGAGGAGACCGGTCTCGACCCGGCCGGTGTGCAGCTCTTCGGCGTGCTGCCCAAGCTGTACATCCCGGTCAGCGGCTTCGTCGTGACGCCGTGCCTCGGCTGGTGGCGGGAGCCGAGCCCGGTCGGTGTGGTCGATCCCGCCGAGACGGCCCGCGTCTTCACGGTCCCCGTGGCCGATCTCACGGACCCCGCGAACCGCGCCACGGCCGTGCACCCCTCGGGCCACCGCGGTGCGGCGTTCACGGTCGCCTCCGCCCTCGTATGGGGGTTCACCGCCGGACTCATCGACCGCCTGCTGCACTACGCGGGATGGGAGCTGCCCTGGGACCGAGAGAAGCAGGTCCCGCTCGACTGGCGGTCATGACAGGGTGTCCCTCGTGAACGTGCTGGACATCCTGTTGCTGGTCGCGGCCGTGTGGTTCGCGGTGGTGGGCTACCGCCAGGGCTTCGTCGTCGGCATCCTGTCGGTGATCGGGTTCCTGGGCGGCGGCCTCGTCGCCGTGTATCTGCTGCCCGTCATCTGGGACGCGCTGACCGACAACGCCGAGGTCAGTACGACGGCCGCCGTCGTCGCGGTCGTCGTGGTGATCGTCTGCGCCTCCGTCGGCCAGGCCCTGACCACCCACCTCGGCAACAAGCTGCGCCGGTACATCACCTGGTCCCCGGCCCGTGCGCTGGACGCCACCGGCGGCGCCCTCGTCAACGTCGTCGCCATGCTGCTCGTGGCATGGCTGATCGGCTCCGCGCTCGCCGGCACCACCCTGCCCACGCTCGGCAAGGAGGTCCGCAGCTCCACGGTGCTGCAAGGCGTCTCCCGGGCGCTTCCGGACCAGGCCGACAACTGGTTCACCGACTTCTCCACCGTCCTCGCGCAGAACGGCTTCCCGCAGGTCTTCAGCCCGTTCTCCAACGAGCCGATCACCGACGTCCAGCCGCCCGACCCGGCGCTCGCGGGCAGCGCGGTGGCCACGCGCGCGCAGCGCTCCATCGTCAAGGTCATGGGCACCGCGGAGAGCTGCGGCAAGGTCCTGGAGGGCACCGGCTTCGTCTTCGACGAGCGCCGCGTCATGACCAACGCGCACGTGGTCGGCGGCGTCGACGAGCCCACCGTCCAGATAGGCGGCGAGGGCCGCAAGTACGACGCCACCGTCGTGCTGTACGACTGGAAGCGCGACATCGCCGTCCTGGACGTACCGGACCTCGACGCACCCGTCCTGGAGTTCACCACCGCGGACGCGGCGAGCGGCGACAGCGCGATCGTCGCCGGCTTCCCCGAGAACGGGTCCTACGACGTCCGCGCCGCGCGTGTGCGCGGGCGCATCGACGCCAACGGCCCCGACATCTACCACCGCGGCACCGTCAGCCGTGAGGTCTACTCGCTGTACGCCACCGTCCGCCAGGGCAACTCCGGCGGCCCGCTGCTCACCCCCGAGGGCAAGGTCTACGGTGTGGTCTTCGCGAAGTCCCTCGACGACGCCGACACCGGTTACGCGCTCACCGCGGACGAGATCCAGCAGGACATCGCGCAGGGGCGCACCGCCGGCCAGGAAGTCGACAGCGACAACTGCGCTTTGTAGTCCTCCGCCTCACGCCGGGCGGCCTCACGCCGGGCGGCCCGCCGGACAGGCCCCACGCGGGCTCTGTACCCGCAGCGGATGCCGTGGCGGATGTGGTGCCCGCGCCGGATGCCCCGTGCGGGTGCGGGTGCCCGTGCACATGACCCGTCCCGACACGGGCGCCGTGGGGGTGATGCGTGTCCCCGTGTCGGCGCGTCCGCGGTAGGTGCAGGTGCGACGACAGGGGGAGCCGGCTGTGCCCGGCGAGGCGACGTCGGACAGCGGCCGTACGGGACGGAGCCGTGGGAGGCGTGCCGCGGGGGTGTCGTGGTGGGGCGGTGGGTCAGCCGCGCGGGTGACGCAGGCGTACCGAGACCCAGCGGGCCCGGCGGCGCAGGATGCGCGGAATGCCCACACGGAGGTCGCCGCCTTGCGGCGCGTAACCTCGCTCGTGGGGGCTCAGGCCGGAGGCCGAGCGGCGGGTGCGTGCTGCATCACTGTAGTCGTGCGTCCAGCCCATACCCCGACGTGTGCCCTCGCCCCAAGGTCGATAACCTCCCGGAGGGCAGCCAATTGGCCTATGCGCCGGGCAATTGGCTGTTCGTAGGACAGGTGTTCAGTCTCCGGATACCGGGCGCGACGGCCGCGTCACCGATCGGGTTCGGGATCCTTCAGCCAGTTGACCAGTTCGGTGGAGAAGGCGACCGGGTCCTCCTCGTGCGGGTAGTGGCCGAGCCCGTCGAACAGCCGCCAGCGGTAGGGCGCCTCGACATACTCCCCGGAGCCGGCCGCGCTGCGGGTGCGCAACACCGGGTCGAGGGAGCCGTGCAGGTGCAGCGTCGGCACGCGCACGGGCCGCTTCATGCGCCGGTAGAACTGGACGCCGTCCGGCCGGGCCAGCGACCGCACCAGCCACCGGTACGGCTCCACCGAGCAGTGCGCCGTGGACGGGATGCACATCGCGCGCCGGTACGTCTCCACCGCCTCCTCCTCCGGCGGTCGCGGCCCGGACCATTCCCGGATCAGCCGGCCCACCAGTTCCCCGTCGTCCGCGGTCAGCTGCCGTTCCGGGATCCAGGGCCGCTGGAACCCCCAGATGTGCGAGCCGGCGGCGGTCTGCCGGACGTCGGTGAGCATCGCCGAGCGCCAGCGGCGCGGATGCGGCATCGAGGCGACCGCGAGCCGCCGGACCAGCTTGGGGCGCATGACGGCCGCCGTCCACGCCAGGTAGCCGCCCAGATCGTGGCCGACCAGCGCGGCGTCCGGCTCACCGAGGGAGCGGATCACGCCGGTGATGTCGAGGGCGAGGTTGGCGGGGTCGTAGCCGCGGGGGGTGCGGTCGCTGCCGCCGACGCCGCGCAGGTCCATGGCGACGGCCCGGAAGCCCGCGTCGGCGAGCGCGGTCAGCTGGTGCCGCCAGGTCCACCAGAACTGGGGGAAGCCGTGCACCAGCATCACGAGGGGGCCGTCGCCCAGCTCGGCGATGTGGAAGCGCGCGCCGTTCGCGGCGACCTCCCGGTGGGTCACCTTCCTGCCGTCGACCAGGTCGGGTCGTACGACTGCCGTGGGGGGCACCGGGGCGGGCTGCGCCGAAGGCGTCGCGGGGTCCGTCATGACGTCGAGCGTGCCACAGCCTCGATGGCCTGCGGGGCCCGGTCCTGCACGAGCTCGGGCCGCGGGTGCGGCTTCGCCTTCTGGAGGACCCCCGCGGACTCCTTCACGGAGGCGGCGACCTTCTGCGGACCCTTGCCCTTCTTGGCCTTCTTCGCGAAGACGACGCCGATCAGCACGAGGACCAGCGCCACGAGGACGTTGGCCGCGAACGACAGCAGGAAGCAGACGGCGAGGTTCCAACGGCTCCAGGTCCGGATGCCGTAGGCGAGGGCGAAGTTCAGCATCGGCAGCGAGAAGAGGAGGATCGCGCCGGCCAGCGAGAACGCGCCGCCGCTCGTCGCGCCCCGCTTGACGTCCTGCCTGAGCTGCGCCTTCGCCAGCGCGATCTCGTCGTGCACCAGCGCCGACATCTCGGTCGTCGCGGAGGCGAACAACTGGCCGATGCTTCGTTCGGCGCCGACCGGGCTGCCGTCGGGTGCGCTCATCGCGGTCTCCCTCATCTTGTACGGTTCCGCCGTCTTCTGCCTGACTGCGTACGGTCCCGTCTTTTGTACCGTCCCGTCAGATCATGCCGGACGGTCGCCCTCCTCGCCCGCCCCGCCCGCGACTTCGGCCCGCCTGTGGCGTGTGGCCGGCTCTCCGTGCGGTTCTCCGTGCGGTTCTCCGGACGGCGCCCCGGATGTCCCCCCGGCCTGCTCCTCGGCGATCCGGCGGTGTTCGGCGGCCTTGCGGTCGTAGATCTCGGCCATGCGCAGGTGGTACGCCGGATCGTCCTGTTCGTAGACGTCCGGGATGCCGTCGAGGTCGTCGTCGCGCTCCTCCTCCTCGCTCATCCGGCGGTACCCGGCGTTGCGTACCTTCAGCAGGACGGTCGCCAGGCACGCCGCGATCAGTGAACCCATCAGGACGGCGGCCTTGACCTCGCCGGTGAGGGCCGGATCGCCCTCGAACGCCAGTTCCCCGATGAGCAGGGAGACGGTGAAGCCGATGCCGGCGAGCGACGCGACGGCGAAGACGTCCGCCCAGGCGAGGTCCTCGCTGAGGGAGGCCCGGGTGAACCGGACCGTGAGCCAGGACCCGCCGAAGATGCCGATCGTCTTGCCGACGACGAGCCCCAGGACGACACCCAGTGTCTCCGGCCGGGAGAACACGTCCGCGAGAGCACTGCCCGAGATCGTCACACCGGCGCTGAACAGGGCGAACAGCGGAACGGCAAGGCCTGCGGAGAGGGGGCGCACGAGATGCTCGATGCGCTCACCCGGAGACTGCTCCTCGCCCTCCCGGAGGGTGCAGCGCAGCATCAGGCCCATGGCGACGCCGGCGATGGTGGGGTGGATGCCGCTGTTGTACATCAGCGCCCAGATGACGACCGCGAGCGGAACGTACACGTACCAGCCGCGCACGCCCGCCCGCAGCAGCAGCCAGAACAGCGCGAGGCCGGCGACCGCGCCGCCGAGCGCGGCGAAGTCGAGGGACTCCGTGAAGAAGACCGCGATGATCAGGATCGCGAACAGGTCGTCGACGACGGCGAGCGTGAGCAGGAAGGCCCGCAGGGAACTCGGCAACGAGGTGCCGATGACGGCGAGCACGGCCAGCGCGAAGGCGATGTCGGTGGCGGTGGGCACGGCCCAGCCGTCGGTCGCTCCCCCGCCCATGAGATTGGTCAGCGTGTAGACCAGCGCCGGTACGGCCATGCCGCACAGGGCGGCCACCACGGGCAGCACGGCGGCCCTGGGGTCCCTCAGGTCACCGGCGACCAGCTCGCGTTTGAGCTCGATGCCGGCGACGAAGAAGAAGACGGCGAGCAGGCCGTCGGCGGCCCAGTGCGCGATCGACAGGTCCAGACCGAGGGCCTCGGGGCCGAGGTGGAAGTGGCTGACGCTCTCGTAGCTGTCGTGCAGGGCGGGGACGTTCGCCCAGATCAGTGCGGCGACGGCGGCGACGAGCAGGATCACACCACCGACGGTCTCGGTGCGGAGCGCGTCCGCGACGTAGGTCCGCTCGGGGAGGGACAGTCGTCCGAGGACCTTGCGGGGGGCGGGGGTGCGGGGCGGCGCGGTCACGGGGGAGACCTCCGGTCGGTGGGCAGGACGGAACACCTGCCGACCAGACTTCCCGGCGCACCTGTTCGCTCATTTTACGTAACGGGCGTGAAGAGGGGCACCTGGTGGTGCACCGGTCCGACGGGTGTCCGGGGCCGACGTTCTCGGTCGTCCCCGGACACCCGTCACCGTTCTCGGCTGCCCTTCTCGGCCGCTGTTCGCAGCCGACCGGCTCAGCCGCCGTTCTCAGCCGACGGGCTCAGCCGTCGTTCTCAGCCGACGGGCTCAGCCGTCGTGGCTGCTCAGTCCTCGCTCGGTGCGGCCGGCAGTTTGGCCTGGATGAGATCCATGACCGTCGAGTCGCTCAGCGTGGTCACGTCACCGACCTGACGGTTCTCGGCGACGTCCCGCAGCAGGCGGCGCATGATCTTGCCGGAGCGGGTCTTCGGTAGTTCGGCCACCGGGAGGATGCGCTTCGGCTTGGCGATGGGGCCGAGCGTGGCGCCGACGTGGTTGCGCAGGTCGTTGACGAGGCTCTCGTCCTCCGACGCCGTACCGCGCAGGATCACGAAGGCGACGATCGCCTGGCCCGTCGTCTCGTCCGCCGCGCCGACGACGGCCGCCTCGGCCACCGCCGGGTGGGAGACCAGCGCGGACTCCACCTCGGTGGTGGAGATGTTGTGGCCCGACACGAGCATCACGTCGTCCACCCGGCCCAGCAGCCAGATGTCGCCGTCGTCGTCCTTCTTCGCGCCGTCACCGGCGAAGTACTTGCCCTCGAAGCGCGACCAGTACGTGTCGAGGAAGCGCTGGTCGTCGCCCCAGATGGTGCGCAGCATGGACGGCCACGGCTCGGTGAGCACCAGGTAGCCGCCCCCGCCGTCGGGCACCTCGTTCGCCTCGTCGTCGACGACGGTCGCCGCGATGCCGGGCAGCGGGCGCTGGGCCGAGCCGGGCTTGGCCTCGGTGACGCCCGGCAGCGGCGAGATCATCATCGCGCCGGTCTCGGTCTGCCACCAGGTGTCGACGACGGGAGTGCGGTCCGCGCCGATGTGCTTGCGGTACCAGATCCAGGCCTCGGGGTTGATCGGCTCCCCGACCGACCCCAGGACGCGCAGGCTGGAGAGGTCGAACTTCGCGGGGATGTCGTCGCCCCACTTCATGAACGTACGGATCGCGGTCGGCGCCGTGTACAGGATCGTCACGCCGTACTTCTGGACGATCTCCCAGAACCGGCCCTGGTGCGGGGTGTCCGGGGTGCCCTCGTACATGACCTGCGTCGCGCCGTTCGCCAGCGGCCCGTACACGATGTACGAGTGCCCGGTGACCCAGCCGACGTCGGCGGTGCACCAGTAGACGTCCGTCTCCGGCTTCAGGTCGAAGACGGCGTGGTGCGTGTACGCGGTCTGGGTGAGGTAGCCGCCGGAGGTGTGCAGGATGCCCTTCGGCTTCCCCGTGGTGCCGGAGGTGTAGAGGATGAACAGCGGGTGCTCGGCCTCGAACGCCTCCGGCGTGTGCTCCGCCGACTGCCGCCCGACGATCTCGTGCCACCACTGGTCGCGTCCGTCGTCCCACGCGACGTCCTGGCCGGTGCGGCGGACCACGAGCACATGCTCGACGTTGTCGACCTTGGCGACCGCCTCGTCGACGGCCGGCTTGAGCGCGGACGGCTTGCCGCGCCGGTAGCCGCCGTCCGCCGTGATGACGACCTTGGCGTCGGCGTCCTGGATGCGGGTCGCCAGCGCGTCCGCCGAGAAACCGCCGAAGACGACCGAGTGCGCGGCGCCGATGCGGGCGCACGCCAGCATCGCGACCGCCGTCTCGGGGATCATCGGCATGTAGACGGCGACCCGGTCGCCCTTGCGGACCCCCAGCTCCAGCAGGGCGTTGGCGGCCCGGGAGACCTCGTCCTTGAGCTCGGCGTAGGTGAGGGCGCGGCTGTCGCCGGGCTCGCCCTCGAAGTGGATCGCGACCCGGTCGCCGTGCCCGGCCTCCACGTGCCGGTCCACGCAGTTGTAGGCGACGTTGAGCTCGCCGTCCTTGAACCACTTGGCGAACGGCGGGTTCGACCAGTCCAGCGTCTCCGTCGGCTCCTTGGCCCAGGTCAGCCGGCGGGCCTGCGCGGCCCAGAAGCCGAGCCTGTCAGCCTTGGCCTGTTCGTACGCCTCCGCCGTCACGTTGGCGTGGGCCGCCAGGTCGGCGGGGGGCGCGAACCTGCGCTCCTCCTTGAGCAGGTTGGAAAGGGAGGACGACTCGCTCACTGTTCCCTCTCCTTCCCGGACAGGTTGGCCAGGCTCTCGTTGCTCACGACATCTCCCTCTCGCAGGGTGTCCGATGTGTCCCAGGCCACACCTCATCAGACCCGGGGGCCCGGTGACAAGGGGCGACGGACAAATGGTTTAGACCTGTGGACCGTGTTCCAGGCTCGCTTCCCATGGCCGGCCCCGACCGTCGACCGGGGGTCACCCGTAGCCACGGACGCCGACCGGGCCGAGTTCAGCCTCTGTGCTGCCTTTCACATCCCCACCCCAGGACGAGTGAAGCGCCGCCCGGGCGAGGGCAGCCTGGCGGGACAGGGTGGGAGCAGCGGCCGGAGGGAGCATGGTCGGAGGGAGCATGGTCGGAGGGGGCGTAGTAAGTCGCTGGGGACCGGGACACCTGCGGAAGCCGGCGTGCGGGGAATCCGGCGTGGCCTGAACCGGAACCGTCCACGCGCTCAGGGGCAAGCTGCTGTCGCCCTGCGCGGTGGAGCGGTGACCGCAGCGCCGGGCCGATGCCGGAGCCGGTGTGCGACCCCGCCCCGACGGGGCCGCACACCGGCGCCGGGTTCACGCCGACACGTCCATCACCCCCACATGGTCGAACACCTCGCCGTCGCTGTCGTCTGCCTCCGTGAGCAGATACGCCTGTGCCTCGCCCACGTGGAAGTACATCCCGTGCAGCTCCAGCGCCCCGGCCCGCAGTGCCCGGGCCACCGACTCATGGCCGCGCAGGTGGTCCAGCTGCTGGACCACATTGATCAGGCAGAGCTGCTCGACCGCGTCGGCGGGCGCCCGCCCGGCCAGCCGGACCCAGGGGCGGTCGGCGTCGGCCATCCGCTCCAGGCTCGGCAGTCCGAGGCGCAGCCATCGCTTCAACGGAGTCTGCGCCGCACCCGGTTCGGAGGCGAGGAGTGCCTGCATGGCCCCGCACCCGGAGTGCCCGCACACCGTGATGGACCGCACCTTGAGCACGTCCACCGCGTATTCGATGGCGGCCGCCACCGAGTCGTCCCCGCTCTCCTCGCCGGGTGGCGGAACCAGATTGCCCACGTTCCGCACGACGAACAGGTCGCCGGGACCACTGGAGGTGATCATCGACGTGACCAGCCGTGAGTCGGCGCAGGTGAGGAACAGCTGGGACGGCTGCTGCCCCTCGCGGGCCAGTCGGGCCAGTTCCCCTCGCACCAGCGGGGCGGTGTTCCGGTGGAATGCGTTGATCCCTCGTACGAGTTGGCGTGCGCTCGGTTCGGATTCGGCAGATCTGGCCGGGGTGGTCGGTTCGGGTTCGGCGGACCCGTCGGGGGTCGTCGGTCGGGAGTCGGCCGGCCTGCCCGGAGCGGTCGGTTCGGAGCCGGTGGCTCTGTCCGTGGCGGCCGGCTCCTCGGACGTCGGTGTGGTGGTCTTCCCCGAACCGCCCGCCTCCTCGCCCGCGTCGGTCATGGTGGGTCCCTCCGGCGGGCCGCCCGCTTGTCCGGCCGACGGCCGCTCCTCCGGCTTCCCGCCGGTCCGGTCGACGGGTGAGGACGAGGGTGGGGACGAGGGGGCGGACGGCGGGACCTCGCACTGGTGGTTGCGCCAAGGCGTCCACGGACGGCACCGGCAGCCGGCTCTGGGGTCGCCCGTCACCGGGTCGGAGCCGGTGGCCCCGACGGCGGTGGGCTCGGAGACCTTCACCCCGCTGCCGGGGCTGCGGCCGGTCAGTTCGACGGAACCTCCCTGCGCGGTGTGCGTCTTCTGCCAGTCCTGGAGGGTCTCGTACGCCGCGTGGTCCATGAAGGACCCGTCCAACTCGACCACGACCGGGGAGCCGTGGGGCACCAGGTGCAGGGCGCGGCTCAGCCGGGGCACCGCGAGGAACGTCAACTGTCCTCGTACGTGCAAGTGATGGACTCCTTCCCTTTCGTCGTGGGTGATGCGGGTGCGGGCGAGGCGGTGCAGGGACACGGCGACGGCCACGGCGATCCCCAGCGCCACGCCCTCCAGGACGCCGAGGAGCACCACGCCGAGGGTGGTGACGGCGTACACCGGCACCTCTCGGTGGCGGGTCACCGTGCGGATGTGGTGCAGGGACACCATCTGGATGCCGACGGCCATCACCAGGGCGGCGAGCGAGGCGAGCGGGATGAACTCCAGGACCGGGACCATCAGCAGCGCGGCGACTACTACGAGAACGCCGTGCAGCATCGTGGAGTTCCGGCTCACCGCACCGGCACGGACATTCGCGGTGCTGCGCACGGCCACGCCGGCGACGGGCAGTCCGCCGAGTGCGCCGGAGACGATGTTGGCGGAGCCCTGCCCGAGCAGCTCACGGTCGAGGTCGGAGCGGCCGATCCGGGGGGACTGCCCGGGGCGGGAGGCGATCAGCTTGTCCACCGCGACCGCGCCGAGCAGCGACTGCACACTGCACACCAGCGTGATGGTGAGCACGGCCGTGACGAGACCGAGCACCGGTCCCTCGGGCAGTCCGGCCAGGGCGTGACTTCTCCAGGACGGCAGCTCGACCCGGGGCTGGGTCAGGTCGGCGAGTGCGGCGGTCGCGGTGGCCCCGGCGACGGCGACGAGCGCCGCGGGCAGCGTGCGCAGCAGCCTGCCCACCCGGCCGGGCAGGCGCGGCCAGAGCAGCAGCAGGACGAGGGTGAGGGCGCTGACGGTGACGGCGGCGGGGTGGAGGGCCGCCAACTGGGCCGGTAGCGCGCGGACGTTGTCGAGGACGGAGCTCTGCGGGCTGCCGCCGAGGACGATGTGGAGCTGGGCCACTGCGATGGTGACACCGATGCCGGCGAGCATGCCGTGCACGATCGCGGGGCTGACGGCGAGGGCGCTGCGTGCCACGCGCAGGCAGCCGAGGCCGAGCTGGGCCAGTCCGGCGAGGACGGTGATGGCGCACGTCGTCCGCCAGCCGTAGCGGTGGATGAGGTCGGCGGTGACGACGGTCAGTCCGGCGGCGGGGCCGCTGACCTGGAGCGGCGAACCGCCGAGCCGCCCGGCGACGATCCCGCCGACGGCGGCCGCGACGAGACCGGCCTGTAGGGGCGCGCCGGTGGCGAGGGCGATGCCGAGGGACAGGGGCAGGGCGATCAGGAAGACCGCGACAGAGGCGGACACGTCGGCGCCGGCTACCTGGAAGCGGCGCCGCCGGGGCGGTGGGGGGCTGTGCGGTGGGTGGACGTACTGGGTGTGGGACGAGTCGGACGTGCGGGTGGGGACGCAGGCTGACATGTTTCCCGTCTCCTCCGGGGCAGCGCGGTCGCGGAACAGGTGGTCCCCCGTCGGTGTCGGAGGCGGTCGCGGCCGTGGGTCACGGCGTGCAGTGGCGGGATGAAGAATCAACGCTCAGTAAATAGATCGTAATGCAGAGTAAAGGCCAAGCATGGACTTTCCCGGCAAATAGGTCAATAGATCACTCAGAAGGGTGAAGCGAGTCTTTTATCGGCTTGTCGTACTAATTCCTTCTCGGTCCCGTGCGACCTTGGCGGCGCTGTCGGCCCCTCCCGACATGCCACCCGCCGAACGCCCCTGTCGGCGTCGGCCTGAGAGAAGGAAGAAGGTGGGCGGAAGATGGCCGCCACCCAGAGGATCGCTGCGGGCGCCGCGGTTGCCGCGGCCGTCGCCGCATCGCTTGCGGGCTGCACGACAGGAACCGGCGGGACCGACGGTCCCCGGGAAGGAGCGCCGGGCCCGCAGCGGGGCGAGTGGGCCCCGGCTCCCCGGAAGGGCGAGCAGGCCCCGGCCCCTGAGGGCGCGGTCCGCCTGATCGGCGACGGCTCCACCGCCTTCACCGGTGCGCAGCCGTACCTGCCCAGACCGGAACGTCTGAAGCCGGGCCGGAAGCCGCCACAGTTCGTCGTCTTCTCCTGGGACGGTGCCGGCGAGGACAGCCAGCGGCTGTTCTCGCACTTCCGCAAGGTGTCCAAGGCGAACAACGCCACGATGACGTACTTCCTCAGCGGCGTGTACCTGCTGCCGGACGACAAGCGCGACCTCTACAAGCCGCCCCAGCACTCGCCGGGCCGCTCGGACATCGGCTTCAACGACCGCCAGGGCATCGCCGCCACCGTGAAGCAACTGCGCCTGGCCTGGCTGGAGGGCAACGAGATCGGCACCCACTTCAACGGCCACTTCTGCGGCAAGGGCGGCGGGGTCGGCGAGTGGTCGGTGGAGGAGTGGAAGGACGAGATCGCCCAGGCCAAGCAGTTCGTGAAGACCTGGAAGGGCAACACCGGCATGAAGACGGCGGCGCCGCTGCCCTTCGACTACGACAAGGAGCTCATCGGGGCCCGCACCCCCTGTCTCGAAGGCAGGGAGAACTTCATGAAGGCGGCCCGCGACCTCGGCTTCCGCTACGACACCAGCGGTGTCGACAACCAGGTCTGGCCCGAGAAGCAAGAGGGCCTGTGGGACCTGTCGATGCAGCTCGTTCCCTTCCCCGGCCACTCGTACGAGCAGCTCGCCATGGACTACAACTTCATGGTCAACCAGTCCGGCACCGCCACCCAGGGCGACCCCGACAAGCACGCCTCCTGGGGGGACCAGATGCGCGACGGCCTGCTCGGCGGCTTCCGGCGCGCCTACGACGGCAACCGCGCGCCCCTGATCATCGGCAACCACTTCGAGTCCTGGAACGGCGGCGCCTACATGCGCGCCGTCGAGGAGGTGGTGGAGACCGTCTGCACCAAGGAGGACGTGCGCTGTGTCTCCTTCCGGCAGCTGGCCGACTGGCTGGACGCCCAGGAACCGCGGGTCCTGGCCAAGCTGCGCACCCTGGAGGTCGGCGAGTCCCCGAGGCAGGGCTGGGAGACGTTCCTCTCCGGACACCCCGCCCCGGCCCCGAAGGGCGTACCCGGGGCGCCGCCGGCCCGGCAGTAGGCACCGGGTGGGCGCTCGGCGCGCCGGGCAGGCCGGGGCGCGTGGCCGACCACGCGGTGGCGGTTATGCGGTGGCGGTCACGCTCTCGCGCAGGACGAAGCCGGGGTCGACCTGGGCGGCCAGGTCGGCTCCGGTCCGCTCATTGCCCCAGGACCGGGCGTTCTTGAGGTGGAAGTGCACCATGTGGCGGGTGTAACGCTCCCAGTCGCGCCCCTCGTACGCCGCGTCGACGGTCGAGCGCAACAGGTCCAGGGCGTGGCGGTTGGCGTCCTCCAGGGCGTCGAACCGGGGCGGCCTGCCCTTTTCCATGGCGCGCACCCAAGCCGACTGTCCGACCGTCACGAGCAGGTCGTCCCCGACCTCGGCGCGGAGGAAGTCGAGGTCGTCCTGGCCTTGCACCTTGTTGCCGACGACCTTCAGCTGCACGCCGAAGTCCCGGGCGTACTCCTTGTACTGGCGGTAGACGGACACCCCCTTCCGGGTGGGCTCGGCGACGAGGAACGTGACGTCGAAGCGGGTGAACATGCCGGAGGCGAAGGAGTCCGAGCCCGCCGTCATGTCGACCACCACGTACTCGTCACGGCCGTCCACCAGGTGGTTCAGGCACAGCTCCACCGCTCCCGTCTTGGAGTGGTAGCAGGCGACCCCCAGGTCGGCGTCCGTGAAGGGGCCCGTGACCATCAAACGGACGGCGCTGCCGTCGAGTTCCACGGTGCGTGCGCAGGCGTCGTACACCGGGTTCTCCTCGCGCACCCGCAGCAGCCGCGAGCCCTCGCCGGGCGGTGTCGTCTTGATCATCGTCTCGGTGGAGGCGATGCGGGGGTTGGAGCCGCGCAGGTACTCCTTGAGCAGTGGCAGCCGGTCGCCCATCGCGGGCAGCGCGGCGGCGTCCGCGTCATCGAGACCGAGCGCTGCGCCCAGGTGCTGGTTGATGTCCGCGTCGATCGCGATCACGGGCGCGCCGATGGCGGCGAGACGACGGATGAACAGGGAGGACAGGGTGGTCTTGCCGCTGCCGCCCTTCCCGACGAAAGCAATTTTCATGTTCACCAAGAGTAGTGCGGTCATAGCTGTGCGTGGCAGGGGTGCGTGAAGAAGACCACTCCTTCGAGGGGTGCGGACGCCTGTTGCGTAGGGTCGCACTCATGAGTACGACAGGCTCTGCCGCTGATCCGCTCGCCGCTCTGGGTTCGCTGCCCGGAGTGGCCGAGTCCGTGGAGACCGTCCGCAAGGCCGTGGACCGGGTCTACGGTCACCGCGTCATGCGCCGCCGCAGTACCGCGATCACCTCCGAGGCGGCCCTGCGCGGGGCCCGTGGCTCGTCGGCGCTGTCCGGTGCGGACTGGGCCTTGGAGGAGGTGCGCCGGCGCAGCGACTTCGGGGCCGACGACGAGGCGCTCGTCGTGGGTGCCGCGCTGCGGCTGACCGCGGAGGCCGGTCAGCTGCTGTCGATCTGGCGCCAGTCGCCCCTGCGGGTGTTGGCGCGGCTGCACCTGGTGGCCGCGGCGGGCAAGGGGGGCGAGGTCGGGCGCCCGCGACTGGCCGGCGAGCCCGTCGACGAACCCCTGATCGAGCTGCCGCTGCCCGGCGCCGACGAGGTTTCCGGTCGACTGGAGGGTCTTTCCGATCTGATCGTGGCGGGCGGTTCCGCGCCCGCCCTGGTGACGGCGGCCGTCGTCCACGGCGAACTGCTCGCGCTGCGCCCCTTCGCCTCGCTCAACGGTCTGGTCGCGCGCGCCGCCGAGCGCATCGTGCTGATCGGCAGCGGCTTGGACCCCAAGTCGGTCTGCCCGGCGGAGGTGGGCCACGCGGAACTGGGCCGGGCGGCCTACCTGGCCGCCCTGGACGGCTATGTCTCCGGGACTCCGGACGGCATGGCGGCCTGGATCGCCCACTGCGGCCGGGCGGTCGAGCTGGGCGCCCGCGAGTCCATGGCGGTGTGCGAGGCGTTGCAGCGCGGGGCGGCTTAGCGGAACGGGCCCGTGAACGGGCCCGCCGACGGGCGCCCGGACAGGAGATGCGGCGGTACGAGGATTCGTACCGCCGCTGGCATGCTCACCGGGTTACCAAGCGTCCTCGATATGTCGCCCATCAGGTCGGGGACTTTGCCCGTCACCTGGTGCGGCTGGCCCGTAATCGACGGGTCGACGTCGCGTGGGTGCTCGGTGTTCATGCAACCGGTCCGTGGGGCCATGTGCGGTTTTAAGGTGATCCTTTCGGATGTCCTAGGTCTCGCGGGCCGTTGAGTCCTTTGTACTCCAGGAGCCCCATAAGCGGAAGTCCTGCCGCCTTTTCTTTACTTTTACTCTTAAACAGGTGTTAACCGGACTTGTGGGCGGGGGTGGGCCAGGGGCTGGTGGGATCTGGGGCGACGCAAGGTGTGGATGAGGTCGTGCCGTGGGCTCAGTCGCTCAGGCCGTTGCCGCCGACCTGCGTCGGCTGGCGTACCAGACGAGGCCGGCCGTGGCGGCCGCGGCACCTATGGCGGCCGCGGCGACCAGAGCCGGGCGGGGCGGGACGCTGAACGACGGAATACGCTGCTTCAGCCGCACCGGACGGTGGAAGTCGAGAATCGGCCACCCCCGGGCGACGGCCTCGCGGCGCAGCGCACGGTCCGGGTTCACGGCGTGCGGATGGCCCACCGCCTCCAGCATCGGCAGGTCCGTCGCCGAGTCGCTGTAGGCGTGGCAGCGCGAGAGGTCGTACCCCTCGGACTCCGCCAGCTCCTTGATCGCCTCCGCCTTGGTCGGCCCGTACGCGTAGTACTCCACCTCGCCGGTGAAGCAGCCGTCCTCGCCCACGACCATGCGGGTGGCCACCACGCGGTCCGCGCCGAGCAGCTCGCCGATCGGCTCGACGACCTCCGCGCCCGACGTCGACACGATCACCACGTCGCGACCCGCGGTGTGGTGCTCCTCGATCAGGGAGGCCGCCTCGTCGTAGATGAGCGGGTCGATCAGGTCGTGCAGGGTCTCGGCGACGATCTCCTTCACGTGCTGGACGTTCCAGCCCCGCACCATCGCGGACAGATACTCGCGTGTCCGTTCCATCTGGTCGTGGTCCATACCACCCACGAGAAAGACGAACTGGGCGTACGCGGTGCGCAGGGCCGCCCTGCGGTTGATCAGCCCGCCTTGGTAGAAGGACTTGCTGAAGGTGAGCGTGCTCGACTTCGCAATGACCGTCTTGTCCAGGTCAAAGAAGGCCGCTGTGCGGGGCAAGGAGTGGTTTTCCACAACCCAGAGCATAGGGGCAGCCCATTCGGCGTAAGGTTGGCGCGTGGGTTTGCCTGAGAGGGCTCTCGGGTACACCATGGAAGTCACGGATCGTTCGCGACCGTGCTAACCCGGTCCGGCTCCTCCCCCCCCGAGTCGGCCGTGGAGACGACCCCCGCTCTCCCCCCCGGCGGGGGTCGTCGCATGTCCGGGTGGGTTTTCTCCTTTCGTGGACGGCTGCGCTACCGCGTTCGGGCGGTCGCGGCCGTCCCTTCGTGCTGCCCAGCGATCGTCACCCTGGGTAGTTGTGGGGCTGCTCTGTGGAAGTCGTACAGGGAGTGGTGTCGCTGTCACCGGTATGAGTGACGGTGATATTCACAACCACCCACTCCTCCACAGTTATCCACCAAGATCCACACGATTTCCGGGTTCGCTGCACCGTGATTCCGACGCGTCCGATCGCACCGAGTTCATGACCGGTTCCGTTTGCGGACGCCGAGGCCGGTTTCCGCCGGCTGTTCACAGGGAGGCCGCTCGCCGGTTCCTCCCACGTACGGGAATCGCGGGGCCGCGGAGAAGCGCGTGCCACGCAGCGAAGGGGGATGGACATCGTGACCGGAGCCGTCACACACGACCCGCCGCCCACCGCCGGAGGACGGCAGGACAGGCCGCTGATCGTCACCGAGGACGCCGCACTCCTGGACGACCTGCTGCGGCTGTGCGCCGCGGCGGGCGCCACCCCCGAGGTGCACCCCTCGGTGCCGGCCCGGCGGGGCGGATGGGAGGCCGCCCCACTCGTCCTCGTCGGGGACGACGCGGCGCGCCGGGTACGCGGGGCCACCCGCAGACGAGGAGTGGTCCTCGTGGGACGCGACCAGGACGACTCCGGGGTGTGGCGCAGGGCCGTGGAGATCGGAGCCGACCACGTCCTGGTACTGCCCGACGGCGAACAGTGGCTGGTCGACCGCATCGCCGACGTCGCGGAGGGGGTCGGCCGGCCCGCCCTCACCGTCGGGGTCGTCGGCGGGCGCGGCGGGGCCGGAGCGTCCACGCTCGCGTGCGCTCTCGCCGTCACCTCCGCGCGTGAGGGGCTGCGTACGCTCCTCGTGGACGCCGACCCGCTGGGCGGCGGGCTCGATGTGCTCCTCGGCGGTGAGACCACGGACGGACTGCGCTGGCCCGCGTTCGCCGCCTCGCGCGGACGGGTCGGCGGCGGCGCGCTGGAGGAGTCGCTGCCCGAACTGCACCAGCTCAGGGTCCTCAGCTGGGACCGCGGCGACTGCGTCGCCATCCCGCCACAGGCGGTGCGCGCGGTGCTCGCCGCCGCCCGGCGGCGGGGCGGCACGGTGGTCGTCGACCTGCCGCGCCGCATCGACGACGGCGTCGCCGAGGCTCTCGCCCAGATCGATGTCGGGCTCCTCGTCGTCCCCGCCGAACTGCGTGCCGTCGCCGCGTCCGGCCGGGTCGCCTCAGCCGTCGGCATGGTCCTGCGCGACCTGAGGGTCGCGGTACGCGGGCCGTACGCGCCCGGACTCCACGACCGCGAAGTGGCCCGGCTGCTCGGCCTGCCGCTGGCGGGCGAGGTGCCCGTCGAGCCGGGGCTGCTGCGGGCCGACGGCGGCAAGGCCCCGCCCGGAGCCGCCCCGCGCGGGCCCCTAGCTCGCTTCTGCAAGCAGTTCTGGGAGCGGGCGCTGGTCGAGGCGGGTGCCGCATGAACGCGCTGCCCGGACTCGAACGGCCGAGGGCGACGGGAACACTGCTCGACGGCGTACGGCAGTGGCTCGCCGAGAGCGGCGCCGAGCCGACCCCCGCCCGCGTCGCGCAGGCGCTGCGGGAGCAAGGGCGGGTCCTCGGTGACGCGGAGGTCCTCGGCGCGGCCGAGCAACTGCGGTCGGAACTGGTCGGCAGCGGGCCGCTCGAGCCGCTGCTCGCCGACCCGTCGGTGACCGACGTGCTCGTGTCCGCCCCCGACCGGGTCTGGGTCGACCGCGGCGGCGGCCTGGAGCTGACCACCGTCTCCTTCCCGGACGCGGCAGCCGTACGACGTCTCGCGCAGCGACTCGCCGCGGTGGCCGGCCGGCGCCTGGACGACGCCCGGCCGTGGGCCGACGCGCGGCTGCCCGACGGTACCCGGCTGCACGCGGTGCTCCCTCCGGTCGCCGTCGGCTGTACCTGTCTGTCGCTGCGGGTGGTACGGCCACGGGCGTTCACGCTCGACGAACTGGTGGCCGCGGGCACGGTGCCGCCGGGCGGTGACCAGGTGCTGCGCGACCTGCTGCGGGCCCGACTGTCGTTCCTGGTCAGCGGGGGCACCGGCAGCGGGAAGACGACCCTGCTCAGCGCCCTGCTGGGGCTTGTCGGGCCGGGGGAGCGGATCGTGCTCGCGGAGGACTCGGCCGAGCTGCGGCCCGACCACCCGCACGTCGTCCGGTTGGAGACCCGACCCGCCAACCAGGAGGGAGCGGGGCTCGTCACGCTGGAGGACCTGGTGCGGCAGGCACTGCGCATGCGACCGGACCGGCTGGTCGTGGGCGAGGTGCGCGGGCCCGAGGTCGTCCATCTGCTGGCCGCGCTGAACACAGGGCACGAGGGCGGCTGCGGCACGGTCCACGCCAACGCCGCCGCGGACGTGCCCGCCCGGCTGGAGGCGCTCGGCACGGCGGCCGGGCTCGACCGGGCCGCGCTGCACAGCCAGGTGGCGGCCGCCCTGTCGGTGGTGCTGCACCTCGTGCGCGATCCGGCCGGACGGCGGCGGATCGCCGAGGTGCACGTACTGGAACGGGATCCGTCCGGACTGGTGCGGACAGTGCCCGCGCTGCGGTGGCAGGCGCGGGCGTTCAGCCGGGAGCGCGGATGGCAGCGGCTGCGGGAACTGCTGCGGGACCAGGGGAGCGGAGAAGGAGATGAGCGTGATGGCTGAGGTGCCGATGGCCGCGGCCGCGGTCTGCGCCGGCGCGGCGATCTGGCTGCTCGGCGGGCCGTACTCCGGAGCCCGGCGGGCGCAGCTGCTGCTGGCGGGAGGCGGGGTCGTCGACAGCGGCCCGCCGGCCTGGCCGGACCTCGCCGACGAGCTGCGCAGGATCCGCGGGCGGTGGCGTCCCGAGTGGTGGGCGCCCGTCGTCGGGCTGGTCCTGGCGGTGCTGGGTGCCTCGGTGCTGCCGGTCGTCGCCGGAGCGGCCGGAGTGCCCCTGCTGCGCAGGGTGCGGCGCGCTCGTGAGGCTCGGAGGGACAGGGAGCGCCGGGGCGACGCCGTGATCGCGCTGTGCGGCGCTCTCGCCGGGGAGGTGCGCGCGGGACGGCAGCCCGGTGAGGCCTTGCGGCGGGCTGCCTGGGATTCCGGAGGGCTGGGTGCGGCGCAGCCCGCCGTACTGGCGGCGGCACGGTTCGGCGGGGACGTGCCCGGTGCGCTCGCGGTCGCGGCACGGCAACCGGGAGCCGACGGGCTCCTCGGGCTCGCCGCGTGCTGGCGGGTGGCCGTGGACCAGGGAGCAGGCCTCGCCGCCGGTCTCGACCGCCTCGAAGGTGCCCTGCGAGCGGAGCGGGACCAGCGGGCCGACCTCAGAGCGCAATTGGCGGGTACGCGCTCGACGGCGGTGATGCTCGCCGGGTTGCCGGTCCTGGGACTCGCCTTGGGGACCGCGCTCGGCGCCGATCCCCTGCACGTCCTGCTCCATACCGGCGCGGGGTGGGGGTGCCTGCTGGTCGGCGGGGTGCTCGAGGCCGTCGGGATGTGGTGGGCGGTGCGCATCGTGCGGGGCGCGGAGGAGGTGTGAGGCAGGGAACGGGCGGGGGGCGAGGCGATCGCTGCGGTCCGCCGGGACGGGGCGCTGGGGCGGGGCGCTGGGACGGGTCGAGGGGGTGCGGGGTGACGGGCGGGGCGCGACGGATGGCGGGCCGGGGGTGCGGGATGGCGGGTCGGGTGCTGCCGGATGACGGATCGGCGGGCGCCGGATGGCGGGCGGGGCCGTGCCGGGTGAGGGAAACGGAGGGCGGAATGAGTGCGGAAGTTGTCCACAGGCTGGGGGCGGTCGTGGGGATCGCCCTGGTCCTGGCGTGGCTCGCGCGATGGTTGACGGGCGTGCGGCGTGAGCGCCGGACGCGGCAGCGGCTCGCCGAGTTGCTGGCCCTGGCAGCGGAACCGGGCGCCTCGCGTCCTGCCGTGCCGGAGGTTGTGCGGCGGTGGCTGCCTGAGGTGGCCGTTCTGGGCGCCGGGTGGGTGATGGGCGGTGGCGCGGTCGGTCTCGCCCTGGGGGTGACCGGTGCTGTGGGGCTGGGGTGGTGGCGTCACCGGCAGCGGGCGGCCGCTCCTGCGAACGCGGTCGGTGCACAGGTCGCCGCACGGCAGCTCCCTCTCGCCGCCGACCTGCTGGCCGCGTGCGTCGCCGCCGGAGCCGGTCCGGTGATCGCGGCCCAGGCGGTGGGTGAGGCCCTGGGCGGCCCCCTGGGGGACGGTCTGGCGCGCGGTGCCGCCGAGGTGCGGCTGGGCGGTGAGCCGGCCACCGCCTGGCGGAGGCTGGCCGCAGCGCCGGGCGCCGCAGCCTTGGCCCGACTGCTGGAACGGGCCGACGTCACCGGGCTTCCGGCGGCCGCGCCGGTCACCCGGCTCGCCGCCGACGCCCGCGCCGAGTGGGCACGCACGGGAACGGCTCGTGCCCGGCGCGCGGCGGTCATGGTCACCGCGCCGGTGGGGCTCTGCTTCCTGCCCGCCTTCGTCGCGGTGGGCATCGCACCCGTCGTGATCGGGCTGGCGGGCGGCGCTCTGGGAGGAGGTGGGCCGTGACGGCGAGGTGAGCGTGCGAGCACCGGCGGGACGAGGCGGCACTGACGCGAGCAGTGCACGGGTTCGGCGCACCGGCAGGACCGGTGCGCCGGGGAATCAACGGAAACGGACCTCACGGGGGTTGAGATGAGCAAGGCGGTACGGGCACGGATGCGTGCCCTGGTGTGCAGGGCGCGTACGGCGCGCAAGGACGCGGGGATGGTGACGTCCGAGTACGCGATGGGCATCGTCGCGGCGGTCGGCTTCGCCGTGATCCTCTACCAGGTGGTGACGAGCGGGGCGGTCACCGAGGCGTTGCAGGACATCGTGAAGCGGGCGCTCAGTGCGAGTCCGTGAGCGGGCACCGGTGCGAGGCGGGGACCGGGGCTTCGTGACGGCGGAGTCGGCCGTCGTGCTGCCGGTGCTGGTCGCGTTCGCGATGGCGCTGGTGTGGGGCCTGCTCGTCATGGCGGCTCAGATCCAGTGCGTGGACGCCGCCAGGACCGGCGCCCGGGCCGCCGCCCGGCAGGACCCGGTCGACGCGGTGGTCGAAGTGACCCGGGCGACGGCACCCCGCGGGGCGCACGTGACGGTTCACCGGGGAGACGGCCTGGTCCGGGTGGTGGTCGTGGCGCGGCCGCCGGTGCTGCGGGGACTGCCGTTCGAGGTGCGGGAGGAGGCCGTGGCGGCGGCGGAGGACGTGGCGGCGGGGGCCGTGGAGGATGGGGAGGTGGGTCCGTGAGAGGGCATCGTCGCCGCGGGGGCCGGTACCGCGGCTCGGGAGCCGATCGGGGCTCGGCCACCGTCTGGACGCTCGGTGCGATCGCCGTGCTGTGTGTGGTGTTCGGCGTGGTGCTCGCCCTGGGACAGGCCGTCCTGGCCCGGCATCGCGCGGCCGGGGGTGCGGACCTCGCCGCGCTCGCGGCCGCGGACCACTGGACGCACGGTGCCGCGGCGGCCTGCGCTCACGCGGAGCGTGTGGCTCGGGCACAGGGGGCGCGGCTGGTGCGGTGCGCGGTCGTGGGAGAGGTCTCGGACGTGACGGCGGCGGCCGGACGGCGGCCGTTCGCCGTGGAGGTCAGGGCGAGGGCGGGGCCTGCCGGGCCGGCGGACACCGGCCCCACCGCGGACCCGGTCAGCCCACCGGCTTCTCCTCCGGCGCCCCCCGCAGCAGTTCCGTGAGCAGCCGTACCGCCCCCCGTTTGTGCAGTGGGTCGTTGCCGTTGCCGCATTTGGGGGACTGGATGCAGGAGGGGCAGCCGGCCTCGCACTCGCAGGAGGCGATGGCCTCGCGGGTGGCGGTCAGCCAGGAGCGGGCCGTGTGGAAGGCCCGCTCCGCGAAGCCCGCGCCGCCGGGGTGGCCGTCGTAGACGAAGACCGTGGGGAGGAGCGTGTCGGGGTGCAGGGGGACCGACACGCCGCCGATGTCCCAGCGGTCGCAGGTCGCGAAGAGGGGCAGCATGCCGATGGAGGCGTGCTCGGCGGCGTGCAGGGCGCCGCCGAGGATCTCCGGGTTGATCCGGGCGGCGTCCAGCTGGTCCTCGGTGACCGTCCACCACACGGCGCGGGTGCGCAGGGTGCGGGGAGGCAGGTCGAGCTTCGACTCGCCGAGCACCTCACCGGTGATGAGCCGCCGGCGCAGGAAGGAGACCACCTGGTTGGTGACCTCGACGGAGCCGTAGCACAACCGTCCCTCGCCCCATGGGACTTCGACGTCCGTCTCCAGCACGGAGATCGCCGTGGTGTCGCGGGCGACCGTCGAGTACGGCGGTTCGGCCTGCTCGACCAGGGCGACCGAGTCCTCCAGGTCCAGCGACCGCACCAGGTAGGTGCGGCCCTGGTGGAGGTGGACGGCGCCCTCGTGGACGGTCGTGTGGGCGGCGCCCTCGTCGACCGTGCCGAGCAGGCGGCCCGTCCCCTCCTCGACGATCTGGACCGGCCGGCCGCCCCCGCCGCGGATGTCGGTCAGGTCGGCGGCCCGTTCCCGGCGTGTCCAGTGCCAGGCCCTCGTCCGGCGGCGCAGCAGTTTCGCGGCCTCCAGCTGCGGCAGCAGTCCCTCCGTCCCCGGGCCGAACAGCGCCAGGTCCTCCTCCGTCAGGGGGAGCTCGGCGGCGGCCGCGCACAGGTGCGGGGCGAGGACGTAGGGGTTGTCGGGGTCGAGGACCGTCGACTCCACGGGCCGGTCGAACAGGGCTTCGGGGTGGTGGACGAGGAAGGTGTCCAGGGGGTCGTCGCGGGCGATCAGGACGGCGAGGGCGCCCTGCCCGGCCCGGCCCGCGCGACCGGCCTGCTGCCACAGGGACGCGCGGGTGCCCGGGTAACCGGCGATCAGGACGGCGTCCAGTCCCGAGACGTCGATGCCGAGTTCCAGGGCGGTCGTGGCGGCCAGGCCGAGGAGGTCGCCGGAGTGCAGTGCCTGCTCCAGGGCGCGGCGCTCCTCGGGCAGGTAGCCGCCGCGGTACGCCGCGACACGCCGGGCCAGGGAGCGGTCCACCTCGGCGAGACGCTCCTGGGCGATCACCGAGATCAGCTCGGCGCCACGCCGGGAGCGGACGAAGGCGACCGTGCGCACCCCCTGGACGGCGAGATCGGTGAGCAGGTCGGCGGTCTCCGCCGTGGCGGTACGGCGGACGGGGGCGCCCTTCTCGCCCTGCATCTCGGTGAGCGGGGGCTCCCAGAGGGCGAACACCAGTTCACCTCGTGGAGAGGCGTCGTCGGCCACCTCGACCACCCGCAGGCCGGTCAGACGGCCGGCGGCCACCGAGGGCTCGGCCGCCGTCGCGGAGGCCAGCAGGAAGACGGGGGAGGAGCCGTAGCGGGCGCACAGCCTGCGCAGCCGGCGCAGCACCTGGGCGACGTGGGAGCCGAACACACCGCGGTAGGTGTGGCACTCGTCGATGACGACGTACCTGAGCGACTTGAGGAAGGAGGACCAGCGGGGGTGGGACGGCAGGATGCCGCGGTGCAGCATGTCCGGGTTGGTGAGGACGTAGTTCGCGTACTGGCGGATCCACTCACGTTCTTCGAACGGGGTGTCGCCGTCGTACACGGCCGGGCGAACCGCCGTGCCCAGCGACTGTGAAAGTTTCTTCACGGATCGGCACTGGTCCGCCGCGAGCGCCTTCGTGGGGGACAGGTAGAGGGCGGTGGTGCCGCGGCCGTTCGGGGCCTCGGAGCCCTCCAGCAGCGCGGACAGGACCGGGACGAGGTACGCAAGGGACTTCCCGGACGCCGTGCCCGTCGCGACGACCACCGAGTCCCCGTCCAGGGCGTGCTCGGCGGCTCGGGCCTGGTGGGCCCAGGGGTGTTCGATGCCGCAGGCCCGCACGGCCGCGATCACCTCCGGACGAATCCGGTCAGGCCAGACGGCATGGCGGCCCTCACGTGGGGGCAAGTGCTCCGTATGAGTGATGCGCGACGCCCGGCTCGGACCGGGGGCGAGCCGGTCCAGGACCGCGCCCGGCGACAGGCGGGACGCGTGCTGTGCCGGGGATCGATCGGATCGGTGATTCTTGGCCATCGGCACCGAGTGTGTCACTGGCGTGACGGACAATGGAGCCAAGGCGTCGTGCACGCCTGCCGGTAAGTGATTGAATGCCATCGCGGCTGGCGAACCGTCCCGGGGGCTCCTGCCGAGGTGTCCCGAGGGGCGACCGCTCGATAGCAAGGTGCTGGAGGATCCGTGGACCTGTCCCTGTCGACCCGTACCGTCGGCGATCGTACGGTCGTCGAGGTCGGTGGCGAAATCGACGTATATACCGCGCCCAAGCTGCGCGAGCAGCTGGTCGAGCTGGTGAACGACGGGAATTTCCACCTCGTCGTCGACATGGAGGGCGTGGACTTCCTCGACTCCACCGGTCTCGGCGTGCTGGTCGGCGGTCTGAAGCGAGTGCGTGCCCACGAGGGCTCGCTGCGCCTGGTCTGCAACCAGGAGCGCATTCTGAAGATCTTCCGCATCACCGGTCTCACCAAGGTGTTCCCCATCCACACCTCGGTCGACGAAGCGGTGTCGGCCACCGACTGACCACCGATCCCGGGCGAGAACAGCCGCGCCCGGGACGGCAGCACAGTTGAACACCGGGGGGATCGGGCTTCGGCGGCCCGGCCCCCCGACAGCACGCCCGTAGTTCCGAGGGGGACGCATGGCCACCGTTGAACTCCGCTTCAGCGCGCTGCCCGAGCACGTCAGGACCGCCCGACTGGTGGCGGCAGCGGTGGCGCGCAGGGCCGGAGTGGACGAGGCCGTCCTCGACGAGGTCCGGCTCGCCGTCGGTGAGGCCTGCACCCGCGCCGTCGGACTGCACCAGACCAGCGGCATCACCGCGCCGGTGAAGGTGCTGCTCATCGAGGAGGAGAAACAGTTCTCCATCGAGGTGGGCGACGAGGCGCCACGCTCCTCACCCGGTGACCGGGCGCCGGGCACCGGCGGGGACGCCGACGCCGAGGCCGAGGAGGACGAGATGGGCCTCGCCGTCATCAGCGGCCTCGTGGACGACGTGGAGGTCACCGCCGGCGAGCGCGGCGGGGCCATCCGCATGACCTGGCCGAGCGTCCTGGCGTCCGCGCCACCGGCCTGACACCGCCCGCCCGGCACCACCGGCGCGGCTTCGTCGGTCCGGCCACCGCCGGTCCGACGCCCTCGGGCCGAGGCCGACGACCGTCCAGGTGAACCGGCGACACACCCATCGAAGGGCCCCCTCGTGGGGCCCTTCGTCATGTGCGGAGATCGCCGACCGCGCTTACAGTGGTCCCAGGCAGTGAATCTTGAAGAAATGAATCTTGCCGGGAAATTCGTGAATCAATTCACGAAGATGTAGTGCCTCAAAGGCATTACTTGATCACCCCTCTCGCGTGCGAAGGCGAATTACATTCACCGCGCACTGTTTTGATCGGGTTCCGGTACCTACAATCCGTCCACATCTTGAGCTCAGCCCAAGCGTCAAGGAGGACGAATGGCGGGGCTTTCTACCCCTCATCGGTTGGACCACCCCACAACCTTCGCAGCCGCAGTGCTGACCGACGGCAACCGCCTGCTCGTGGTGGTCATCGGGGTCGTCGCACTGGCCGCGCTCGTGGTCGCGGGCGTGCTGCTGCGCCAAGTGCTCGCGGCCGGCGAGGGCACCGACAGCATGAAGAAGATCGCGGCAGCGGTCCAGGAAGGCGCCAACGCCTATCTGGCCCGGCAACTGCGCACGCTCGGCGTATTCGCCGTCGTGGTGTTCTTCCTGCTCATGCTGCTACCCGCGGACGACTGGAATCAGCGCGCCGGACGATCCGTCTTCTTCTTGATCGGTGCGGCGTTCTCGGCGGCCACCGGCTATATCGGCATGTGGCTCGCCGTGCGCAGTAATGTGCGTGTCGCCGCGGCCGCCCGGGAAGCGACTCCCGCGGCGGGTGAACCGGAAAAGGACCTCACCGCCGTCTCGCACAGAGCCATGAAGATCGCTTTTCGTACGGGCGGTGTCGTCGGCATGTTCACGGTGGGGCTCGGTCTGTTCGGCGCCTCCTGCGTGGTGCTGGTGTACGCGGCCGACGCGCCGAAGGTGCTGGAGGGATTCGGTCTCGGCGCGGCGCTCATCGCGATGTTCATGAGGGTCGGCGGCGGCATCTTCACCAAGGCCGCCGACGTCGGCGCCGACCTCGTCGGCAAGGTCGAGCAGGGCATCCCGGAGGACGATCCGCGCAACGCCGCGACCATCGCCGACAACGTGGGCGACAACGTCGGCGACTGCGCGGGCATGGCGGCCGACCTCTTCGAGTCGTACGCCGTGACACTGGTCGCCGCGCTGATCCTCGGCAAGGTGGCCTTCGGCGACGCCGGACTCGCCTTCCCGCTGCTCGTGCCCGCGATCGGCGTGGTCACCGCGATGATCGGCATCTTCGCGGTCGCCCCGCGCCGCACCGACCGCAGCGGCATGTCCGCGATCAACCGGGGCTTCTTCATCTCCGCGGTGATCTCCCTCGCGCTGGTCGCCGTCGCCGTGTTCGTCTATCTCCCCGGGACGTACGCGGACCTGGACGGCGTCACCGACGCGGCGATCCAGGGCAAGAGCGGCGACCCGCGGATCCTCGCCCTCGTCGCGGTGGCGATCGGCATCCTCCTGGCGGCCGTCATCCAGCAGCTGACCGGCTACTTCACCGAGACCACCCGCCGCCCGGTCCGCGACATCGGCAAGACGTCGCTCACGGGCCCCGCCACCGTCGTCCTCGCCGGAATCTCCGTCGGACTCGAATCGGCCGTCTACACCGCCCTGCTGATCGGCCTGGGCGTGTACGGGGCGTTCCTGCTCGGCGGTACGTCGATCATGCTGGCGCTGTTCGCCGTGGCCCTGGCCGGCACCGGGCTGCTCACCACCGTCGGTGTGATCGTCGCGATGGACACCTTCGGCCCGGTCTCCGACAACGCCCAGGGCATCGCCGAGATGTCCGGCGACGTCGAGGGCGCGGGCGCACAGGTGCTCACCAACCTCGACGCCGTCGGCAACACCACCAAGGCCATCACCAAGGGCATCGCCATCGCCACCGCCGTCCTCGCGGCCTCGGCGCTCTTCGGGTCGTACCGTGACGCGATCACGACCGGCGCGCGGGACGTCGGGGAGAAGCTCAGCGGGGACGGGGCGCCGATGAGCCTGATGATGGACATCTCGCAGCCCAACAACCTCGTCGGCCTGATCGCGGGTGCGGCGGTCGTCTTCCTCTTCTCCGGGCTGGCGATCAACGCGGTGTCGCGGTCGGCGGGATCCGTGGTGTTCGAGGTACGGCGGCAGTTCCGTGAGAAGCCAGGGATCATGGACTACAGCGAGACACCGGAGTACGGCAAGGTCGTCGACATCTGTACGAAGGACGCGCTCAGGGAACTGGCGACCCCGGGGCTGCTCGCCGTCATGGCGCCGATCTTCATCGGGTTCACGCTCGGCGTCGGCGCGCTCGGCTCCTACCTCGCGGGCGCGATCGGCGCGGGCACGCTGATGGCGGTCTTCCTCGCCAACTCCGGGGGAGCCTGGGACAACGCCAAGAAACTCGTCGAGGACGGTCACCACGGCGGCAAGGGCAGCGAGTCCCACGCGGCCACGGTGATCGGCGACACGGTCGGCGACCCCTTCAAGGACACGGCCGGCCCCGCCATCAACCCGCTGCTGAAGGTCATGAACCTCGTGGCGCTGCTCATCGCGCCCGCCGTGATCAAGTTCAGCTACGGCGACGACGCGAACATCGGCGTGCGGATCGTGATCGCGGTCCTCGCGCTCCTGGTGATCGTCGGCGCGGTGTACGTCTCCAAGCGGAGGGGGATCGCCGTGGGTGACGAAGACAACGCCGACTCGTCGTCCAAGTCGGCCGATCCGGCGGTGGTTTCGTAGGGCACGGACAGGATGTGCTGATCAAGGGGCGGGCGGACGGCGCGGGTTGACGTGCCGTCCGCCCGCCTCCGTCGTGCGCGGGCCCGGCCCGTGAGCCTTCTCTCTCTTGGTTCAAATGGATCCATTCATGGAGACAGTGGACATTCGTCCTGGGGCTGTCGCCCGGTCGGCGTGTATGTTTCCGGGGCCGAGAGCCATGGAAGGGACCGATCCGGTGAACAAGAAGCTCGCGGCCGCACTGTCCGGCGGTGCGGTACTGGTGCTGGCGCTGTCGGGATGCAGCAGCAGCGACGACGACGGCAACAAGGAGCTCGACGCCTGGGCCAAGAAGGTCTGCGACGCCCTGCCCGCCCAGGACGCCAAGGTCGACGCGGCCAACGAGGCCATCAAGCAGGCCGCCACGGACAACAACGCCCCGGCGAACGTCCAGAAGACCGACTCCCAGGCCTTCCAGGACATGTCCGACGCCTACAAGGCGCTCGCGCAGGCCGTCCAGAAGGCCGGCACGCCCCCCGGCGTCGAGGACGGCAAGAAGAAGCAGCAGGCGGCCGTCACGGCCCTCAACGACCTCTCCGCCTCGTACGCCGACCTCAAGACGCAGGTCGACGCGCTCGACACGAAGGACCAGGCGAAGTTCGCCGACGGCCTCCAGGACATCGCCACCGATCTGGGCGCACTCAGCCAGAGCGGCAACACCGCGCTGAAGAACCTGGAGCAGGGCGACGTCAAGACGGCCATGGCCCAGCAGGCCAGCTGCAAGAAGGTGGCGGCCTCCGCCTCGGCCCGCGCCACGACCGGCTGACGCCGGTCATCCCCGCCCGACCCCGTTCCTCCGCCCGACGCCGTTCCTCCGGTTCGTCCCCGGTCGTCACCGGGGCCGTCGGCCGATCCGTGCCCGTCGGTAGATCCGGGCGGGGCGGCGGGTCCGGGCGCGGCGGCCGGTCGGGCGGGGTGGGCGGTCCGGGCGGGGCGGGCGGCAGGCGTGCGGGACACAATGGGGGGCGTGAGTAACGCCACCCTCTCCCCCCTTCCCTCCGCCGACCGCCCCGACGTCGCCGCCCGGCTGCGCGAGGCCCTGCTCGCGGTCTCCTTCACCGCCGACGGGCTGCTCGACCTCCTCGGCGCCCCCGCCTACGCGGCCCTGGCCCGCAGCGAGGTCGTGCCCGCGCTGCGCGCGACCCGCGGGGACACGCCGCTGGAGACGCTCGTCCGGCTGTTCCTGCTCCAGCAGCCCGTTCCGCACGCGCGCGTGGAGGGCGTTCTGCCCGTCGACGCGTGCGTGGAGACCGGCTGGCTGAGGCGGGCCGGCGAGGACGACGTCGCCGCGACCGTGGACGTACGGCCCTACGGCGGGCCGGACGGCGAGGACTGGTTCATGGTGTCCGACCTGGGGTGCGCGGTCGGCGGGGCCGGAGGCATCGGCAGCCGGGACGAGAACGTCGTCCTCGGCGTCGGCGGGGCGTCGACCACCCTCGCCGGGATCACCGTGCGGACGCCCGTCGCCTCCGCCCTCGACCTCGGCACCGGCTCCGGGATCCAGGCGCTGCACGCAGCCCGGCACGCCACCCGCGTGACGGCGACCGACCTCAACCCGCGCGCGCTGCACATCACCGCGCTCACGCTTGCGCTGTCCGGCGCTCCGTCGGCCGACCTGCGCGCGGGGTCGCTCTTCGAGCCCGTGCGGGACGACGAGACGTTCGACCTGATCGTGTCGAACCCGCCGTTCGTGATCTCGCCGGGGGCGCGGCTGACGTACCGGGACGGCGGGATGAGCGGGGACGATCTGTGCCGGTCGCTCGTTCAGCAGGCGGGGGAGCGCCTGAACGAGGGCGGGTTCGCGCACTTCCTCGCCAACTGGCAGCACGTGGAGGGGGAGGACTGGCAGGACAGGATCAGGTCGTGGGTGCCGCGCGGGTGCGACGCGTGGGTCGTGCAGCGCGAGGTGCAGGACATCACGCAGTACGCGGAGCTGTGGCTCAGGGACTCCGGTGACCACCGGACCGACCCGCAGGAGTACCAGGCGCGGTACGACGCGTGGCTGGACGAGTTCGAGGCGCGCAAGGTGAAGGCCGTCGGCTTCGGCTGGATCACCCTGCGCAGGACGGCGTCCGCCGAGCCCACTGTCACCCTCGAGGAGTGGCCGCACCCGGTCGAGCAGCCGCTCGGCGACACGGTCCGGGCGCACTTCGAGCGTCTCGACCATCTGCGGGCGCACGACGACGCGGCCCTGCTGGCCGGGCACTTCAGGCTCGCCGCGGAGGTCGTGCAGGAGCAGGTCGGGCTCCCGGGCGCCGAGGACCCGGAGCACGTCGTGCTGCGCCAGCACCGCGGCATGCGCCGGGCCACCAAGGTGGACACGGTCGGCGCCGGCTTCGCGGGCGTGTGCGACGGCTCGCTGAGCGCGGGCCGCATCCTGGACGCCATCGCGCAGCTCGTCGGCGAGGACCCCGTGCTGCTGCGCGACCGCACGCCGGCGCAGATCCGGCTGCTGGTGGAACAGGGCTTCCTGGAGCCTGCCTGACGGATGCCTCGTTCCGGCGCCGGAGACGTCCTGGCGCCGGAGAGGCCCCGATGCCGGAGACGCGCCCCGATGCCGGAGACGCCCCGGCATCGGCGACGTTCTCCTGGCACCGGCGACGTCCTGGCACCGGCGACGTCCCGGGCGCGCCCGGTGTCCGAGCCGCCCTCACGGATCGCGACACAGCGCACACGCACCACGCGACACAGCGCACACCCACCAGGTGATCGGAACCGTGCAGACGCCCGACAAAAAAGAGCTGGAAGAAGGGCATCGACAACGCGGTCCGGTCCGTTCCGACGAATTCGAGTCGGTCCGGACGCCCGGTTCGCAGCGCGTCGCGGCCCGAAGGGCGACCGATGAGGATCAGGGGAACACCGGATTCGCCAAGATCTTGTGCGCGATGAGCGGAGTCGGCGACGGGAACACCACGGGAACGACACCCGCGCGCCGAACGGTGTGAGACCGGTCGCACTCCGGCGCGCGGCTTCCGGCGGCACGCCGCCCCCGACCGTCGACCGGGCGTTCACCCCGGGTTCGCCCGGGCGCCGCCCGCGCGTGTCAGCCTCGCGGGACGGGGCACGCGCGGGCAGCGGAAGAGGGGCTCGGACGATCATGGAGAGTGGACCGGCGATCTTCGCTGGAGCGGTGTTCGCCCTGTTCGGAGGCGGTCTGCTGCTGTGGACGGCGGTCCGGGTACGACAGCGCCAGCCCGTCGCCCACGGTGTGAGCCCCCTCGCATCGGCGACGCTCGCCGGCATCGCCGCCGTGGTCGCCCTGGCCCTCGGAACGTGGTGCTTCACCCGCCTCTGAAAACCTTGCGAAGCGGCGGACAGGCGGCGCCGAAGACCTTGCGCGAGGCCGCGTGAGAACCACGTCGGCGCGGCAGCGCGGACAATTGAGAGGTCACGCTCCGGTCCGGCGGAAAAGTGCGGGTCGGCACTCCGGGCGGCAGGAATGGCGGTAGTCGGGTTACCGTTCGAGTGGCCGTTGCGGGCTTTTCCCGTTTGACACGGGGGCGGGCTGTACCGTCACACTCCGCAGCGTCACCATGACCCAACCCCGGGAGCAAGGCCTGGGGAGGCCCCAGCGTCGACCGGAGAGAAGAGCGAAGTTGTCCCCGACCAGCGAGACCGCGAAGGGCGGCCGCCGACTCGTCATCGTCGAGTCGCCTGCCAAGGCGAAGACGATCAAGGGCTATCTCGGCCCCGGATACGTTGTCGAGGCGAGCGTCGGGCACATCCGCGACCTCCCCAACGGCGCCGCGGAGGTGCCGGAGAAGTACACCGGCGAGGTCCGCCGCCTCGGTGTGGACGTCGAACACGACTTCCAGCCCATCTATGTGATCAACGCCGACAAGAAGGCACAGGTCAAGAAGCTCAAGGACCTGCTCAAGGAGTCCGACGAACTCTTCCTCGCCACCGATGAGGACCGGGAGGGCGAGGCGATCGCCTGGCACCTCCAGGAGGTCCTCAAGCCGAAGATCCCCGTCAAGCGGATGGTCTTCCACGAGATCACCAAGGACGCGATCCGAGCGGCCGTCGCCAACCCGCGCCAGCTCAACCAGAAGCTGGTCGACGCCCAGGAGACCCGCCGCATCCTCGACCGCCTCTACGGCTACGAGGTCTCGCCGGTCCTGTGGAAGAAGGTTATGCCGCGCCTGTCGGCCGGCCGGGTTCAGTCGGTCGCCACGCGGCTCGTCGTCGAGCGGGAACGCGAGCGCATCGCCTTTCGTTCGGCTGAGTACTGGGACCTGACGGGCACCTTCGCGACCGGCCGCGCGGGAGACCCGTCGGACCCGTCGTCGCTGGTCGCCCGACTCCAGGCCGTCGACGGCAGGCGGGTCGCGCAGGGCCGCGACTTCGACTCCCTGGGACAACTGAAGAGCGCGAACACCCTCCACCTCGACGAGGCGAACGCCCGCGCGCTCGCCGCCGCCCTGGAGGACACGCGGTTCTCCGTGCGGTCCGTCGAGTCGAAGCCGTACCGCCGCTCGCCGTACGCCCCGTTCCGGACGACGACGCTGCAGCAGGAGGCCAGCCGTAAGCTCGGCTTCGGCGCGAAGGCCACGATGCAGATCGCGCAGAAGCTGTACGAGAACGGCTTCATCACGTACATGCGTACGGACTCCACGACGCTGAGCGACACCGCCGTCACTGCGGCCCGCGCCCAGGTCACGCAGCTGTACGGCGCCGACTACCTGCCGGACCGGCCGCGCACGTACGCCGGCAAGGTCAAGAACGCGCAGGAGGCGCACGAGGCGATCCGCCCCTCGGGTGATCGTTTCCGCACGCCCGCCGAGACGGGTCTGACCGGCGACCAGTTCCGGCTCTACGAGCTGATCTGGAAGCGGACCGTCGCCTCCCAGATGAAGGACGCGACCGGCAACAGCGTGACCGTGAAGATCGGTGGCACCGCCGCCGACGGCCGGGACGTCGAGTTCAGCGCCTCCGGCAAGACGATCACCTTCCACGGCTTCCTCAAGGCGTACGTCGAGGGCGCCGACGACCCGAACGCCGAGCTGGACGACCGCGAGCGCCGCCTGCCGCAGGTCGGCGAGGGCGACGCCCTCACCGCAGAGGAGATCACGGTCGACGGGCACGCCACCAAGCCCCCGGCCCGCTACACCGAGGCCAGCCTCGTCAAGGAGCTCGAGGAGCGGGAGATCGGCCGCCCGTCGACGTACGCGTCGATCATCGGCACGATCCTCGACCGCGGCTACGTCTTCAAGAAGGGCACGGCCCTCGTGCCGTCCTTCCTGTCCTTCGCCGTGGTCAACCTCCTGGAGAAGCACTTCGGGCGGCTCGTCGACTACGACTTCACCGCCAAGATGGAGGACGACCTCGACCGCATCGCCCGCGGTGAGGCGCAGTCCGTGCCGTGGCTGAAGCGGTTCTACTTCGGTGAGGGCGAAGGCGCGGGCATCGGCGGCGCGGCCGAGGCCGGCAACGGCGACGGAGACCACCTCGGCGGCCTCAAGGAGCTGGTGACCGACCTGGGCGCGATCGACGCGCGGGAGGTGTCGTCGTTCCCCGTGGGCAACGGCATCGTGCTGCGCGTCGGGCGCTTCGGGCCGTACATCGAGCGGGGCGAGAAGGACGCGGAGGGTCACCAGCGGGCCGACATCCCCGACGACCTGGCGCCCGACGAGCTGACCCTCGAACTGGCCGAGGAACTGCTCGCCGCGCCGAGCGGCGACTTCGAGCTGGGCACCGACCCGGCCACGGGCCACCAGATCGTCGCCAGGAAGGGCCGCTACGGGCCGTACGTCACCGAAGTGCTCCCCGAGGGCACCCCGAAGACCGGCAAGAACGCGGTCAAGCCGCGCACGGCATCGCTGTTCAAGTCGATGTCGCTGGACACGGTGACCCTCGACGACGCCCTCAGGCTGATGTCGCTGCCGCGGACCGTCGGCACCGACGCCGAGGGCGTGGAGATCACCGCGCAGAACGGCCGCTACGGCCCGTACCTGAAGAAGGGCACGGACTCGCGGTCGTTGCAGTCCGAGGACCAGCTCTTCACGATCACGCTCGAAGAGGCGCTGGAGATCTACTCCCAGCCCAAGCAGCGCGGCCGCGCCGCCGCCAAGCCGCCGCTGAAGGAACTCGGCGCGGACCCGGTCAGCGGCAAGCCGGTCGTCGTCAAGGACGGCCGCTTCGGACCGTACGTCACCGACGGGGAGACCAACGCGACCCTGCGCTCCGGCGACAGCGTCGAGGCGATCACCCCGGAGCGCGGGTTCGAGCTGCTCGCCGAGAAGCGGGCCAAGGGGCCCGCGAAGAAGACGGCGAAGAAGGCGCCCGCCAAGAAGACGGCCGCGAAGAAGGCGGCACCGGCGAAGAAGACGGCCGCCAAGAAGACCGCGGCGAAGAAGACGACGACCGCGGCGAAGAAGACGACCACGACGGCCAAGAAGGCGACGACGTCGAAGGCGGCGGCCTCGAAGACGTCCGGAGAGGACTGAGCCGCCCGGGGCCGCCCGGGGCCTCCCCGGCGCCCGGCGTCCGGCGCCCGGCGTCCCGCCTCGGTCGCGCCGGGGCTGGGACTAGGGCTGGGACTGGGACTGGGACTGGTGGGGCGTGTGGGGATTCCCCGCGCCTGTTCCTCGAAACGCACGCTCCGGCATCGCTTTGGTGTCGGGGTGTGCGCGGGTTGGTGTCGGCGTGTGCGGGTGCGTGGACGGGTGACTCGGTGTGTCGGTCGCTGCCGATAGGCTGAACGCATGACGCGAGCCGAGCAGCCAACGGCCCATCACCCGGCCCCAGACGACGCCCTGGTAGCGGACTCCCGCGAGCGCGCCGTCCGCGCCCTGCTCCGCCGGCCGCAGCTCAGGCGGTTGTGGAGCGCGCAGTTGGTGAGCGGCGTCGGTGACGCCCTCGCCCTCCTGGTGCTCGTCCTCCTCGCCCTCCAGGCGGCCATCGCCGAGGGGTCCTTCGGAGGCGGCTACCGGGGTGTGGCGTTCGCTGTGGCGATCGTCTTCGGGGTGCGGATCCTCGCCACCCTGCTCTTCGGCGCGGTCCTCCTCGGGCCGCTGACCTCGCTGACGTCGCCGGACGGTCCGCTCGACCGCCGCTGGACCATGGTCGGCGCGGACGGCCTGCGTGCCGCTCTGCTGATCATCGCGCCGCTGTGGATCGACTGGATCCCCGACGACGCCCTGGCCCTGCTGCTGGTCACCGTGTTCGTGACCGGCGTCGCCGAGCGGTTCTGGACGGTCGCCCGTGAGGGTGCGGCGCCCGCGCTGCTGCCCGCCCCGCCCTTGGAGGGCGCCACGGTACGGCCGCTGCCGGACCATCTCGACGCGCTGCGCCGGCTGTCGCTGCGCACGGGCTTCGCGGCGATCCCGCTGGGCGCGGCCGCGCTGCTCGTGGCGGCGCTGCTCAACAACCTGCTGGGGGCCGGCATCGCCTGGTTCGACCAGCACCAGGCGGCCCTCGCCTCGTACGTGGCGGCGGGCCTGTTCGCCGCTTCGCTGTCCGTCGTGGTGTTCCTGGAGCTGCCGGGCACGCGCACCCCGCGCGCGCGGTCCCCGCTCGAAGGGCTGCGCCGGCCCCGCACCGCCACCGGCGTCGACACGGGCCGCACGGGCGTGATCCCGCTGCTGGTGCTCGCCTGCGCGGCCGTCGCCGGCGCGATCGCGGCCGCGGTCGCCGTGGCGGTGCTGCACGCCAAGGACCTGGGCGGCGGCCCGGTGACGTACGGCCTGCTCGTGCTCGGGCTGACCGGCGGGGTCGTCGTCGGCGTCCGGACCGCGCCGAAGGTGCTGGTCACGCTGTCGCGGCGGCGGCTGCTCGCGCTCGCGATCGCCTTCACCGGCGTGGCGCTCCTCGCGGCGGGTCTGGTCCCGGACGTCACCAGCGTGCTGCTGATCGTCACCCTGGCCGGCGTCGGCTCCGGCGTGGCCGCCAACACCGGGCACGCGCTGCTCGACCAGGAGACCGAGGACCACCGCCGCGCGCGCGTGACGGAGCACCTGCACGCGGTCGTCCGGGTCGTCGTCGCGCTGGCCGCGCTGATCGCCCCCCTGGTGGCCGCGCTGATCGGGCCGCACCGGCTGGAGAACGGCAAGTTCGTCTTCGCGCACGGCGGGGCCGCGTTCACGCTGATGCTGGTGGGTGCCCTGTTGCTGCCGGTGGCCGCGCTGGTGCTGGCCAAGGTCGACGACCGCTCCGGAGTGCCGCTGCGCCACGACCTGCGGGACGCGCTGCTCGGCGGCGACGACCCCGTGCAGGCCCCCGCGTCGAACGGCTTCTTCATCGCCCTGGAGGGCGGTGACGGCGCCGGCAAGTCCACCCAGGCCGAGGCGCTCGCCGAGTGGATCCGGGCCAAGGGCCACGAGGTCGTCCTCACCCGCGAGCCGGGGGCCACGCCCGTCGGCAAGCGGCTGCGGTCGATCCTGCTCGACGTGTCGAGCGCGGGCCTCTCGCACCGCGCGGAGGCGCTGCTGTACGCGGCGGACCGCGCGGAGCACGTCGACACCGTCGTACGTCCCGCCCTGGAGCGCGGCGCGGTGGTGATCACCGACCGGTACATCGACTCCTCGGTGGCCTACCAGGGCGCCGGCCGCGACCTGTCGCCGACGGAGATCGCCCGCATCTCCCGGTGGGCCACGAACGGGCTGGTGCCGCAGCTGACGGTCCTGCTGGACGTCTCCCCGGAGACCGCCCGCGAACGCTTCACGGAGGCGCCGGACCGGCTGGAGTCGGAACCGGCCGAGTTCCACGCGCGCGTGCGCTCCGGCTTCCTCACCCTGGCCGCCGCCGATCCCGGCCGCTACCTCGTCGTGGACGCCGGTCAGGAACCGGAGGCCGTCACCTCGGTCGTCCGGGCCCGGCTCGACCGGATGCTGCCGCTGTCCGAGGCCGAGATCAGGGCCCAGGAGGAGGCGCGCCGCAAGGCCGAGGAAGAGGCCCGGAAGAAGGCCGAGGAGGAGGCCCGCCGCAAGGCCGAGGAGGAACGCCTGGAGCGTGAGCGCCAGGAGCAGCTGGCCAAGCTGCGCGCCGAGGAGGAGGAGCGCAAGCGGCGCGAACTGGAGGAGGCGCAGCGGCGCGAGGCCGAACGGCAGGCCGAGGAGGCCCGCAGGCGGGCCGAGGAAGCGGCCCGGCGCGCTGAGGAGGAGCGGGCCCGCCTCCTCGCCGAGGAGAAGGCCCGGGCCGAGGAGGAGGCCCGCCGCAGGGCGGAGGAGGAACGGCGCCGCAAGCAGGCCGAGGAGGAGTCCCGGCTGCGCGCCGAGGCCGAGGCGCGGCGCCTGGAGAAGCAGCGCAAGGCGGAGGAGGCGCTGCTGCGGGCAGAGGAAGCGCGGCGCGCCGCCGAGCAGGCCGCTGCCGCGGCGCAGGCCGGCCCCCGGCCGACGCGTCCCGCGGCGGCCGCTGCCCCGGCGCCGGCTGTCGCGCCGGACGCGGCGACCGTGCCGACGCCCGTGGTGACGCCGACGAACGCGTCGGGCGGACCGGTCGAGGACACGGCCGTGCTGCCCCGGGTACGGATGGACAAGGATCCCGTGGAGAGCCCGCGGGAGCCGGTGGGCCGGTCCGGGGCGGGAGCTTCGAACGCGTCGGACGCGTCGGCGTCGGGCGCGTCGGCGTCGGACGCGTCGGGCGCCTCCGAAGGGCACGGGCCCGACTCCGAGGTGACGGCCGAGCTGCCGCAGCCGCCGGCACCGGCCGACGCGCCCGACGAGACGGCCGTCCTGCCGCCCGTGGCCCCGCAGGGGACCGCCGACGAGACGGCCGTGCTGCCCCCGGTGCGCGAGGCGCGTCCCACGGAGGAGGCGGCCGTACGGCCCCCCGTCCCCGGGGAGAGCCCTGTCGACAGGGTGCCGCAGGGGTACTTCCGCGACCAGCGGGACGGAGCGGGGCCGGACGGCTCCGAGGGCCGTACGCGTGAACTGCCGCAGGTCGACGAGTCGGGCACGCCCCGGCAGCGGCCGCGGCCGGACTGGGCCGAGGAGACCCCGCTGGACGACCTGCCGACGCTTGCGGACGAACTGCTGGGACCGCACCGCGGCGAGGACGGACCCGACGGCGGCTTCGACGACGGACGCGGCGGCGGCCGAGGGCGCGGACGGCGCCGGTGACGCGCGGCCGTCGGCGGTAGGACGCGGCCGGGCGTCGGGGGCGTACCCGACGCCTGACGCCTGACGCCTGACGGCCGATGGCTGCTGGTGCCTGGTGCCTGGTGCCTCGTGCCTGGTTTCCGGAACCTGGTGCCCGGTGGCCTGGTGACCGGCGCCCGTGCGGTGCTCGCCTCCCTCGCGCCGACCGCCCTGTGCCCCCGCCCGCCGGGGGCACTGTCAGTGGCAGCGCGCACAATGGAATCCGCACTGGGCGGCATCGTGACGAAAGGGGCGGCGTAACCCATGACCGTGTGGGACGACCTCGTCGGGCAGGAGAAGGTGAGCGAACAGCTCGCCGCCGCCGCCCGGGACGCCGACGCGTCCATCACCGCGTCCGCCTCCGACGCGCCGCCGCCCGAGGCGTCCAAGATGACGCACGCCTGGCTGTTCACCGGCCCGCCCGGCGCGGGCCGGACACAGACCGCCCGCGCCTTCGCCGCCGCCCTCCAGTGCGTGAGCCCCGACCGGGCGCTCGGCGGCGCCCCAGGGTGCGGGTTCTGCGACGGCTGCCACACCGCGCTCATCGGCACGCACGCCGACGTCAGCACCGTCGCCGCCGTGGGCACGCAGATCCTCGCCGAGGACATGCGCGACACGGTGCGGAAGTCGTTCACCTCGCCCGCCAACGGCCGTTGGCAGGTGATCCTCGTGGAGGACGCGGAGCGGCTCAACGAGAAGTCCGCCAACGCCGTCCTCAAAGCGGTGGAGGAGCCCGCGCCGCGTACCGTCTGGCTCCTGTGCGCCCCCTCCATCGAGGACGTCCTGCCCACGATCCGCTCCCGCTGCCGCCACCTGAACCTGCGGACGCCGTCCGTCGACGCCGTCGCCGACATGCTCGTACGGCGCGAAGGCATCGAGCCCGCCGTCGCGGCGGCCGCCGCCCGCGCCACCCAGGGGCACGTCGACCGGGCCCGGCGCCTGGCCACCGACCCCGCCGCGCGGGAGCGCCGTGCCGCCGTGCTCAAGCTGCCGCTGCGCGTCGAGGACATCGGCGGGTGCCTCCGGGCCGCCCAGGAACTCGTCGACGCCGCCACCGACGACGCGAAACAGCTCGCGGAGGAGCGGGACGCCAAGGAGACCGAGGAGCTGAAGGCGGCACTGGGCGCCGTCCAGGGCGGCCGGATGCCGCGCGGCACGGCCGGCGTGATGAAGGACCTGGAGGACAAGCAGAAACGGCGCAGGACGCGGACCCAGCGCGACAGCCTCGACCTCGCGCTCACCGACCTCACCGCCTTCTACCGGGACGTCCTCGCCCTCCAGCTCGGCTCCCGCGTCGCACTGGCCAACACGGACGCCGAGGACGCCCTGGAGCGACTGGCCCGCGGCAGCACCCCCGAGTCCACCCTGCGCCGCATCGAGGCCATCGGCGCGTGCAGAGAGGCCCTCGACCGGAACGTGGCGCCGCTGCTGGCGGTGGAGGCGATGACGATGGCGCTGAGAGCGGGCTGAGCCCGGCGCGGGCCGGGACGGAGGTGCCCGGGGTCCCCCCCACGAGCCGACGACCCCATGACCCCACGACCCGACGACCCGATGCGACGATCGACCGGACCGTTTCACTCGTCCGTGGCGGTTTGCGTACACACCGCATCGGTGTCATTGCGCACAGTTACGCTCGCTGGATGCACATCAGGCGCTCCCGCTTCCCGCGCAGGTCCCGAACCGGCGTCACCCTCGTCTCCCTCGCCGCCCTGTTTCTCTCCGCCTGCTCCACCGGGGGCGTGACGAGCACCGCCACGCGTGCGGGGGCGGAGGTGACACTGGCCGCGCTGCCCCGCGCCACACCGTCCGCGCTCGCGCCGTACTACGGACAGAAGCTGACCTGGCGCGGATGCGGCGTCCCCGGTTTCGAGTGCGCCACCCTGAAGGCGCCGCTCGACTACGACCGGCCCGGCGACGGCGACATCCGGCTCGCCGTCTCCCGCAAGAAGGCGACGGGCCCGGGGAAGCGGATCGGCTCGCTGCTGGTGAACCCCGGCGGGCCCGGCGGCTCCGCGGTCGGCTACCTCCAGCAGTACGCCGGCGTCGGCTACCCGGCCGCGGTCCGCGCCCGCTACGACATGGTCGCCGTCGACCCCCGGGGCGTGGCCCGCAGCGAACCCGTGGAGTGTCTCGACGGGCGCGCGATGGACGCGTTCACACAGGCCGACGTCACACCCGACGACCAGCGGGAGACCGACCGGCTCGTCGAGGCGTACAAGGGGTTCGCCGAAGGGTGCGGGGCCCGGTCGCCCCGGCTGCTGCGGCACGTCTCCACCGTCGAGACCGCCCGCGACATGGACGTCCTGCGGGCGGCCCTGGGGGACCGCAGGCTGACGTACGTGGGGGCGTCGTACGGGACGTTCCTCGGGGCGACGTACGCGGGGCTGTATCCGGACCGCGTCGGCCGGCTGGTGCTGGACGGGGCGATGGACCCGGCGCTGCCCGCCCGGCGCATGAACCTGGACCAGACGGCGGGCTTCGAGACGGCGTTCCGGTCGTTCGCGAAGGACTGCGTACGGCAGCCGGACTGCCCGCTGGGCACCAAGGCGGACAAGGTCGGCGGCAACCTCAGGGCGTTCTTCGAGAAGGCCGACGCGCGTTCCCTGCCGACCGGCGACAAGGACGGCCGCAGGCTCACCGAGTCCCTCGCCACCACCGGCGTGATCGCGGCGATGTACGACGAGAGCGGCTGGGGGCGACTGCGCGATGCGCTCACCGCCGCGATCAAGGACCAGGACGGCGCGGGCCTGCTCCTGCTCGCCGACAGCTACTACGAACGGGACGCCGAGGGTCGCTACGCGAACCTGATGTACGCCAACGCGGCCGTGAACTGCCTGGACTCGCCGGCCGCCTTCGACGGCCCCGACCAGGTGCGCCGAACCCTGCCGACGTTCGAGAAGGCGTCCCCCGTCTTCGGCGAGGGCCTCGCCTGGTCCTCCCTGAACTGCGCGTACTGGCCCGTCGCGCCCACCGGCCAACCGCGCCGCATCGAGGCGAAGGGCGCGGCCCCGATCGTCGTCGTCGGCACCACCCGCGACCCGGCGACCCCCTACCGCTGGGCGCGCTCCCTCGCCCGCCAGCTCTCCTCGGCCCGCCTCCTCACCTACGACGGCGACGGCCACACCGCCTACGGCCGCGGCAGCAGGTGCATCGACTCCGCGATCAACGCCTACCTGCTCCGCGGGACGCCCCCGACGGACGGAAAACGCTGCACGTGACCCAGCCCGCCACCCCCGGAACCGCCACCTCCGGGGGTGGTACGGAGCACCCCCGGAAACTGTGTAGACTTACCGACGTTGCTGATCGCACCATGGTGTGGGCAGCGCGCCGCCTTAGCTCAGATGGCCAGAGCAACGCACTCGTAATGCGTAGGTCTCGGGTTCGAATCCCGAAGGCGGCTCCGGTGGAGGCCAGGTCAGATGTTATCTGACCTGGCCTTTCGTGTTGTGCCCCTCTTTGGTTCGTGTGGTGCCCCCTCTGGGGAGGAGAACCGGCGGAGGCCGAGGTGTCGCCGCCAGGTGTCATCCGGAGAGCCCCAGGTCACGTGGGCGGCCTGGGGTTTCTCGGTGTGCTCGGGGTTCCGGGGAGTCGGGGAACGATCAGGCCCGTCTCGTAGGCCACCACGACCGCCTGGGCGCGGTCGCGCAGCCGGAGTTTGGCGAGGATGCGGGCGACGTGGGTCTTCACCGTCGCCTCGCTCAGCCCGAAGTGGGCGGCCAGGTCGGTGTTGCTCAGTCCGCGGCCCAGGGACTGGAGGACCTGGAGTTCGCGCGGGGTCAGGACCGAGAGGTCGCGGTGGAGGACGGGGGTGTCCGCGGCGGAGGTGAACCGTTCGACCAGACGGCGGGTGATGGCCGGGGAGAGCAGGGCGTCGCCGGTACGGGCGAGGCGGACGGCGGCCACCAGGTGCTCGGGCGTGACGTCCTTGAGGAGGAAGCCGCTGGCGCCGGCGGTGAGGGCCGCGTAGACGTAACGGTCGAGGTCGAAGGTGGTCAGCATGATCACGCGGGGCGTGTCGGGCCCGGCGCCGGAGAGGATGCGGCGGGTGGCCTCCAGACCGTCGGTGCCGGGCATGCGGATGTCCATCAGGACCAGGTCGGGGCGGGTGCGGTGGACCGCCTCGACCGCCTCGTCGCCGTCGGCCGCCTCGGCGACGACGTCGATCCCGTCGGCGGCCAGGATGAGGCCGAAGCCGGTGCGGACCAACGCCTGGTCGTCCGCGATGACGACGCGGGGCTGTGGCGGTTCGGTCACGGTCTCCGGTCCGTCCTCGCGGAGCGCGGGACGACCGCGTGCACCCCGTAGCCGCCGACGGGCAGCGGGCCGGCGTCGAGGGTGCCCTCGTGGAGGGCCAGACGTTCGCGGAGGCCCAGGAGGCCGCGACCGGTACCGGGGCCGGCGGCCGGGGCGGGAGCGCCGCCGGTGCACGTGACGTCGATGTGCAGGGCGTCGGGGGTGTGGTCGAGGGCGACCCGCACACGGGCGCCCGCAGCGTGCCGGACGGTGTTGGTGAGGGCCTCCTGCACCACCCGGTACGCGGCGAGGTCGGCGCCGGCCGGCAGCGGCGACGGGGTGCCGGTGACGGTCAGCTCCACGGACACCCCCGTCCCGCGGACGCGGTCGACGAGGGCGGGGATCCGGTCCACGCCCGGTTGCGGACTCAGGTCCGGGTCGTCGGCCTCGTCGGGATCGTCACCGGACGGGGCGAGCAGGCCCATGACGTGCCGGAGCTCAGCCATGGCCGTGCGCCCGCCCGCCTCCACGGCCAGCAGCGCCTCACGGGCACGGTCGGGCGCGGCGTCCATCACCTTGCGGGCCGCGCCCGCCTGGATCACCATCACGCTCACATTGTGGGTGACGATGTCGTGCAACTCGCGCGCGATGCGCGCACGTTCACGGTCGACCGCGATCCCGGTGGCGGCCTTCTGCTGCTCCTGAAGCGTGTGCACGCGCTGCTTCCAGACGTGCAGGGCGTTGGCGCCCAGTCCCACGCCGAGCAGCACCAGGAACGGCATCATGCTGGGCGTGAAAGGCAGGAAGTTCTCGTCCGGGAACAACGCGATCAGGCCCGCGCCGACGACCAGCCCGGTGAGCGCGCGCAGGCGGTACGGGCTGTACACGGCGGCGCCGTAGGCCGCGATCACGCACGACAGGAACGGGTACACGGACGCGGTGTCGCCGCTCAGGCGCTGGTCGAGCAGCAACGTCGTGACGATCACGGCCCCGTACACGGTCAGCGGGCAGCGGCGGCGCAGGACCAGGGGCAGCGCCGTCAGCGCGGCCAGGACGAGGTGCCACGACGGGACGGGACCGACCTGCTGGGCCCATTCCACCGGCGGGGGCGGTATGGGCGGAACCGTCGGAACCGTCGGCGTCGTTCCGGGAGCCAACGCCTGCCCCGGCAGTGCTGGGACGACCAGGCCGGCCGTGTCCTGCCACCGCACCGAAGCCACGGTGCAGGCGGCGAGGGCCACGGCCAGGATCGCGTCGGCGGTCCACATCCAGCGGGAGGGCCGCGGCAGGGGCTGTGGGGGGTGCGGCAGCGACGTCGTGCCCGACGTGCCTGCCGTGCCTGCCGTGCCAGATGTGTCTGTCCTGTCCGTCGTGCCCGTCGTCCACCGGCGCGCCGCTGCCAGCCGTTCCGTGCCCAGCCGCAGCGCACTCTGCCGCACGGCCGTCGGCCGTAACGCTCCCAGCCGTGACCATCTCGGCAGTGACGCTCCCAGCCGTGACGCTCCCAGTCGTGGCCATCCCGGCCGTAGCGCCCTGTGTGGCACGGTTTTCCGCCGGTTCGTCTCCGTCTGCGGCCCGAGCGTGTCCGCCCGAGGAGCCCCGCCGGTCTCGCCGGTCTCACCGGTCGCGCCGTCCATGGGCCCAGTGTGGCAAGGCGGCGGACCGGGGCACATCCCTCCCGGAGCGGACGGACGCTCCCTCTTCGGCGTACATCGCGGGGATGACGTCGCGGGCGGGTCAGCCCGGTGCGGCAGCCGGGACCGCCGTCACGGGGGACGCCCCGGACGGGGGTGCGTCCCTAGCGTCGGGGCGAATCCTCGACCACCGCCTGGGAGGCACCGTGGCAGCGACCGCGCCCGTCATCGACATCCGCGACGTGAGCAGGACCTACGGCGAGGGGCCGCCCGCCCTCGCCGGGGTCACGCTGAGCGTCGGCACGGGGGAGGCGCTGGCCGTCGTCGGGCCGTCGGGCAGCGGCAAGTCGACGCTGCTCAACCTGATCGCCGGGCTGGACCGTCCGAGCGCGGGCAGCGTCACCGTCGACGGGCTGCGCGTGGACGGGATGAGCGAGACCGCCTCGGCCCGGTACCGGCGGACGAGGATCGGCATGGTCTTCCAGTTCTTCCACCTCCTCGACGACCTGACGGTCACCGACAACGTGCTGTTGCCGGCCCAACTGGCCGGCGTCTCACGGGCCGAGGCCCGCAAACGCGCCGCGGAGCTGCTGGAGTACCTCGGGGTCGCCCGGCACGCCGGGGCGTTCCCGGGGCGGCTGTCCGGCGGCGAGCGCCAACGCGTCGCGGTGGCCCGCGCGCTGATGCACCGTCCTGCGCTGCTCCTGGCCGACGAGCCGACGGGCGCGCTGGACACCGCCGCCGGTGCGGACGTCCGCGAACTGCTCGTCAAGCTCAACGCGGGTGGACAGACGGTCGTCCTGGTCACCCACGATCTCGGCCTCGCCGCGACCTGTGCGACCCGGACCGTCGAACTCGTCGACGGCCGGATCGTCCGGGACACCGGCACCGGCCTCGGCACCGGCACCGGCCTCGGCACCGGCACCGGCCTCGGCACCGGTACCGGCTTCGGTGCCAGTAACGGCACCGACGGTGCCGCGTCCGCCACGGGGGTGGGCTGGTGAGCGCCCTGGGCCGGGTGGTGCGCGCGGGGGTCGCGCGCCGGCGGGTGCAGACGACGGTGATGGTCCTGACCACGCTCGTGGCCGTCACCGCGTCGATCCTCGCCGTCGGACTGACGGCCGCGTCCCGGGCGCCCTTCGACCGGGCCTTCGCGCGGCAGCACGGTGCGCATCTGAACGCGCGGTTCGACGGGACGAAAGTGACGTCCGCGCAGCTCATGGCGACCGCTCGGGCGTCCGGTGTGAGTGCCGTCGCCGGCCCGTTCCGGACGCTCTCGGCACGGCCGCGCACCGCCTCCGCCTCCGACGGCCTGCCGGCCGAGCTGGACCTCCCGCCGGTGACCGTCGTCGGGCGGGCGGACGCCGGGGGCCCGGTCGACCGCATCGACCTCGTCGACGGCGCGTGGGCTACCCGTCCGGGCGAGATCGTGGTGGCCGAAGGCGTGCTGCCGGTGCGGAAGGTGGGCGCACGGTTGGCGTTCCCCGACGCGCCGGACAGCCCGACGCTGACCGTGGTGGGTGTCGCCCGCTCGGTGACCGGCACGGCGGATGCCTGGGTGACGCCCGCACAGGCCGAGGCGCTGGCCGAGCCGCAGGCCGGGAGGCAGACCGACGCGTCGTCGTCAGCACCGTCCGGCTCGGACGGCTCGGACGGCTCGGACGGCTCGGACGGGTCAGACGGGTCAGACGGGTCAGACGGTTCGGAGGGCTCGGACGGGTCCGGCGGGTCCGGCGGGGCCGCTGGGTCCAGTGGGTCCGGTGGGTCCGGCAGGGCCGGTGGGTCCGGCGTCTCGTACGAGATGCTCTACCGGTTCCACGACGCCGACACCGACGACGAGGTGGCCGCCGGGCGGGACGCGGTGGCGGCGCTCGTGCCGCGGGGCGCGATGACCGGGACGCTCCCGTACCTGACCGTCCGGCAGGATCAGACGGCCAACGCGATGGCGTTCGTGCCGTTCCTGGCCGCTTTCGGGGTGCTCGGGCTGTCGCTGTCGGTCCTGGTCATCGGCATCGTGGTCAGCGGCTCGGTCGGTGCCGCGACCCGGCGCATCGGCGTTCTCAAGGCCCTCGGGCTCACCCCGGCGCAGATCGTCCTGGCCTACGTCGGGCAGGCGCTCATCCCGGCGGCGGTGGGCTGTGCGTCGGCGGTGGTGCTCGGCAACCTGCTGGCCGGGCCGGTGCTGGCCGAGGCGGGGGAGGCTCTCGGCGGGCCGGCCGAATCGATCCCCCTCCGGGTCGACCTCGTGGTGCCCGCCGCCGCCCTCCTCCTGGTCGCGGGCGCCGCCCTGTGGCCGGCCCTGCGCGCGGGCCGGCTGCGCACCGCCGACGCGCTCACCGGCGGGCGGGCGCGCGGCACCGGCCGTGGGTGGGCGCTACGGCGGCTCACGGCACGGCTGCCGGTGCCGCGCGCGGTGAGCCTCGGGCTCGCCCACCCCTTCGCGCGCCCGGCGCGGTCGGGCACGATGGCCGCCGCGGTCGCCTTCGGCGCCGTCTCCGTCACCTTCGCCGTGGGCCTCGCGCTCTCGCTCGGCGCGGTCTCCGACGGGCGCAGGCTCAACTCGGCCGGCTCGGTCGTCGTACAGGCGGGCGGAAGCCAGGGTCCGCCCGGCGCCGACGTGGTCCCCGCGGCGGGTGAGGCCGACGTACCGAAGGCCGATCCGGAGCGGGTCGCCGCCGTGCTGCGCGCGCAGCGGGGCACCAGCCGCTTCTACGGCACGGCCCAGGCCCAGGCCGGGGTGACCGGGATCGCCGGCGAGACCACGGTCGTGGCGTACGAGGGTGACTCGTCGTGGGGCGCCCCGCGGACGGTCTCGGGCCGCTGGCCGGACGGGCCGGGCCAGGCGGCGGTCACCGGCCGGTTCCTGAAGGCCGCCGGTGTCGAGGTCGGTGACACCGTGACCCTGACGCAGGAGGGACGGCACGCCTCGGTGCGGATCGTCGGCGAGGTGTTCTTCACGGAGGGGAAGGGCATGGCGCTGCTGACCTCGACCTCCACCCTCTCCGCACTGGGTGGGGACGCGACGCCCGGCCGGTACGACGTGAGAACGGAGCCGGGTACGGACGCGGACGCGTACCTCGCCGCGCTGAACGCCGCTCTGGAACCGGTCGGCGCGACCGCCCTGCCCAACACCTCCGGCTCGTCCAGCGTGGTCCTGGCCATGGACGCGCTGATCGGGATGCTCACCCTGATGCTGGTCGCGGTGGCCGGCCTGGGCGTGCTCAACACGGTCGTCCTCGACACCCGTGACCGCGTCCGTGACCTGGGCGTCTTCAAGGCCCTGGGGATGACGCCCCGCCAGACCGTGGCCATGGTGGTCGTCTCCGTCGCCTGGCCCGGCCTGCTCGTCGGCGCGGCCGCGGTCCCCGTCGGCGTCGCGCTGCACCACTGGATCACCCCCCTCATGGGGGACGCCGTCGGCCTGGCCCTGCCCGCCGCGACGATCTCCGTCTACGACCCGTCGTGGCTGCTCGTGCTTGCCCTGGGGGGTCTGGCCATCGCGGTGGCGGGAGGCCTGCTCCCGGCCGGCTGGGCGGCCCGCGCGGACACGGCCACCGCGCTGCGCACGGAATAGCGGGTCGGCGCCGCCGTGCGCGCCGCCGTGCGCGCCGCCGTGCGCGCCGGCGGGCGGGCGGCCGAGGGCCGGTCGGGGCGGGAGTCGGCCGGGGCGGGAGCCGGTCAGCCGAGTACGCGCACCGGCTCCCCGGCCAGGAACGCCCGGATGCCGTCCACGGCCTGCCCGTAGTAGCGCTCGTAGTTGGCGCGGGAGACGTACCCCAGGTGCGGGGTCGCCAGGAGCCGGGGTGCCGTCCGCATCGGATGGTCGTGGGGCAGGGGCTCGACGTCGAACACGTCCACCCCGGCTCCCGCGATCCGGCCCTCCCGCAGCGCGGCCAGCAGCGCGTCCTGGTCGACGATCGCCGCACGCGAGGTGTGGACCAGGAACGCGGTCGGCTTGAGGAGGGCGAGTTCGGCGGGGCCCAGCAGGCCGCGGGTGCGGTCGCTCAGGGCGAGGTGCACGGAGACGAAGTCGCTCTCGCGGAGCAGTTCCTCCTTCGAGGCGGCCGGACGGACGCCGACCTCGTCCGCGCGCTCCGGGGTGAGGTTCTGGCTCCAGGCCGTCACCTCCATGCCGAAGGCGAGGCCGACCCGGGCGACCAGGCTGCCGGTCCTGCCCAGGCCCAGCAGACCGAGCCGGCGGCCGTGCAGGTCGGCGCCGACGGTGGACTGCCACGGGCCGCCCTCGCGCAGGGCGGTGGTCTCCTGGACCAGACCGCGGGCGAGCCCGAGCAGCAGGGCCCAGGTGAGCTCGACCGGCGGGGTGGAGGAGCTCTCCGTGCCGCAGACGGTCACGCCGTTCCTCCGGGCCGCCGTGTAGTCGATCGCCGAGTTGCGCATGCCGGAGGCGATCAGCAGCTTCAGGCGCGGCAGCCGGTCCAGCAGCGAGGCCGGGAAGGCGACGCGCTCGCGCAGGGTGACCACACAGTCGAAGCCGGCCAGCGCGGCCACGAGTGCGTCGTCGGTGGCGACATGCTCGGTGAAGGTGACGACCTGCACCCCGTCGCCCAGGACCGACCAGTCGACGACCTCGGTGGCGACGTTCTGGAAGTCGTCGAGCACGGCACAGCGGAAAGGCATGGCGGTCGGGTCCTCCTGCTCGGGGAAAACGGTAAAAACGATGCAAAGCCGACACGAAGTGAACCGGCGTCGGGGCAGCCTCCGGATCTGAGGCAACATCTTGGTGAACGACGGGCACCGCCGGGACGGGCCGGGGAGCCGTCGAGGGCCGGACGGAGCGTGGGACGTGGTGGAGCCGAGGATCGCCGTTGCCGTGGTGACGATGGGCAACCGGCCCGTCGAGGTCGACGCCCTGCTGGAGTCGGTGGCGAAACAGGACCTCGCGCCCGCCCGCATCGTGATCGTCGGCAACGGCTGCCGGCTGCCCGAGTTCGCCCGCCGGCTCTCCCTGCCCGGCGAGGTCACCACCGTCGAGACCGACGAGAACCTCGGCTGCCCCGGCGGCCGCAACGTCGCCCTCGCCCGGCTCCGGGAGTACGGCGACGTCGACGTCGTCGTGGAGCTGGACGACGACGGGCTGCTCGTCGACGCCGACGTGCTGCGCCGCGTCCGCGACCTGTACGCCGCCGACCCGCGCCTGGGCATCGTCGGCTTCCGCATCGCCGACGAGCACGGTGAGACCCAGCGGCGGCACGTGCCGCGCGTGGGCGCCTCCGACCCGATGCGGGGCGGGTACGTCACCGGCTTCCTCGGCGGCGGCCACGCCCTGCGCATGGAGATGCTCGACCGGACCGGCGACTGGCCCGCCGAGTTCTTCTTCGCCCACGAGGAGACCGATCTGGCCTGGCGCGCCGCGGACGCCGGCTGGCACATCCTGTACGCGCCCGAGCTGCTGCTCCAGCACCCGAAGACCTCGCCCGCCCGGCACGCCATCTACCACCGGGTCACCGCCCGCAACCGGGTGTGGCTGGTCCGGCGCAACCTCCCGCTGCCGCTCGTTCCGGTGCACCTGGGGGTGTGGGTCCTCGTCACACTGCTGCGCACCCGTTCCCTCGGTGGTCTGCGGGCCTGGTTCGGCGGGTTCGCCGAAGGGGTGCGCACGTCGGCCGGCCCACGGCGGCCCATGCGCTGGCGGACGGTGTGGCGACTGACCCGGCTGGGCAGGCCCCCGGTCATCTGAGACCCCGCCCGGACGCGGGACCCCGCCCGAACGCACGACCCCACCCGAACGCACGACCCCACCCGAACGCGGGGCCGTGGCCACCGGTCGTCACTTGGCGTCCGCATAGCACTCCACCACGGCCGTGGTGAACGGGAACCGCACCGGCGTCTCGCCGAACGTCAGCCGTCCGGCCAGGTCCGCCGCCTCCCGGATCGCGGCGACGACCGTCTCGGCCTCCTCCTCCGGGCAGTGCACGATCACCTCGTCGTGCTGGAAGAAGACCAGCTCGGCCGCCAGACCGGCGCACGTCCGGCGGAGTGCGGCGAGCAGCAGCAGGGCCCAGTCGGCGGCGCTGCCCTGGACGACGAAGTTGCGGGCGAAGCGGCCGCGCGCGCGGGCGTCGGAGGAGGAGTGGCCGGGCGCCCACGGCCGGCTCTCGGCCTCCTCGTCCCCGGCGGGGATGCCCGCCTCCTCCGCCGTGCCGTCCGTCGCCCCGGCCACGGGCGGACAGGTCCGGCCCAGCCAGGTGCGCACGAGCCGGCCCTCCTCGCCGGCCCGCGCCGCCTCGTCGACGTAGGCCACCGCGCGCGGGAAGCGGCGGCGCAGCGCGGCGAGGTTCTTCAGACCGTCGCCGGACGTCTGGCCGTACACCGCGCCGAGCACGGCGAGCTTGGCCTGGGCGCGGTCGCCGGAGAAGGCGCGGTCGGAGACGGACTGGTAGAGGTCGGTCCCGCGGCCCGCCACCTCCATCAGCCCGGGGTCGCGGGAGATCGCCGCGAGCACCCGCGGCTCCATCTGGTCGGCGTCGGCGACGACGAGCCGCCAGCCGGGGTCGGCGACCACGGCCCGCCGGATCACCTTGGGGATCTGCAGGGCGCCCCCGCCGTTGGTCACCCAGCGCCCGCTGACCGTGCCGCCCGCGAGGAACCCGGGCCGGAAGCGGCCCTCCCGCACCCAGTCCTGGAGCCAGGACCAGCCGTGCGCCACCCAGATGCGGTACAGCTTCTTGTACTCGATCAGCGGCCGCACGGCCGGATGGTCGACCGACTCGATCTCCCAGCGCCGCGTCGACCTGATCCTGATCCCGGCCTGCGCGAACGCCTTGATCACATCGGCGGGCAGATCCGGCCGCACCCGGCGCCCGAAGGCGGCGGACACCTCGTCGGTGAGTTCGGCCAGCCGACGGGGCTCGCCCCCGCCCGCGTACCGCTCGCCGAGGAGATCGTCGAGCACCGCGCGGTGCACCCGCGCGCTCCACGGCAGCCCCGCCCGGTTCATCTCGGCGGCCACCAGCATCCCCGCCGACTCGGCCGCCGTCAGCAGCCGCATCCGCTCCGGGTGCTCCGCCCGGTCGTGGCGCCGCTGCTGGCCGGCGTAGACGGTGAGGAGGTCGGCGAGCGGCAGCCCGGCGGCCTCCGGTTCGAACAGCGAGGACTGCGCGCCGGGCTCGGCGGAGCGCTGCGGCGGGTCCGGCGGTACGGGCCCGCCGCGCAGCCGGGCCAGGGCGGCGGCGGCCGACCGGGGCTCGCCGTGCCGTCCCTCGTGGCCGAGCAGGAGGGTCTCGGCGTCCTCCACGTCGTAGCACCGCTCGACGCGCACCCCCGCGGCGAGCAGCCGCGGATACACCTCGGCCGTCGAACGCCAGACCCACCGCGCCACCCCGGGCCGCCCCCGCACCGCCTCCACCAGATCCCCCTCCCGCACCACCGGCCCCACCGGCAGCCCGTCCCCGCCGAGGGCGACCAGCTCCGCACCGCCACCCTCGACCGGAGCGAGCACCCACCGATCACCCATACCGCGAGTCTGCCAGGGGGGTCTGACAACGCCCCGCGCGTCCGTGGCCGGCGAGCCCGAACGGCCCGAACGGCCCGGCCCGGCCCCCGCTCATTCCCCCTGCTCTCCCTCTTCCTTCCCCTCCCGCTCCCCCTCCTGCGCCTTCACCAGCTCGGCGAGCGCTTCCGCCACGTACCGCTCGACCTCCGTCTTCCGGATGCCGAGGCCGCTGAGCACGCCCTCGCCGTTCTCGAACTCCAGGAGGGCCAGGAGGACGTGCTCGGTGCCGATGTAGTGGTGGCCGAGGCGGAGGGCCTCGCGGAAGGTGAGTTCCAGGACCTTCTTGGCGTCCGAGCCGTAGGGGATGAGTTCGGGCACCTCCTCGGCGGCGGGCGGCAGCGCGGCCGTGGCGGCCTCGCGGACCGTGTCCGCGGAGACGCCCTGCCCGGCGAGGGCCTTCGCCGCGATGCCCTCCGGCTCGGCGAGCAGCCCGAGGACCAGGTGGGCGGGGAGGCCCTCCGGTGTGCGGGCTGCCCTGGCCTCGGTGTGGGCGGCCATGACGACGTTCCGCGCGCGCGGGGTGTACCGGTTGAAGCCCTGGCTCGGGTCGAGGTCGGTCGACTCCTTGGGCACGAACCTCTTCTGCGCGGCCTGCCGCGTCACGCCCATGCTCCGGCCGATGTCCGTCCAGGAGGCGCCCGAACGGCGGGCCTGGTCGACGAAGTGGCCGATCAGGTGGTCGGCCACGTCATCGAGGTGCTCGGCCGCGATGACCGCGTCCTGGAGCTGGGCGAGGGGCTCCGGGTGGACCTTCTTGATCGCGTGGATGAGGTCGTCGAGACGGATGGACGCCGTGGGGTTCTGGGACGAGGAAGTCATGTGTCAACCTTAGGTTGACGCCCTTAGGTCGTCAACCCTGAGTTGACACTTGCCGGAACTCGTCCCCGTCCCCGCCCGTGACACCATCACCGGATGACCAGCAGCACGCCCACCGTCGACCGGGCCCTCCGCGCGGCCCTCTACGAAACGGGCGACACCGCCCTCGACGCGGGCGCGTCCCTGCTCGCCGCCGACCCCTCGGCGGACGCCGGACTCGCGCGCCGCGGTGAGGAGTTCGTGGCGGCGGCCTGGCGGCGCGGCTGGCAGCCCGCCGACGTCGTACGGCTCGTGCGCCGCGACCTGGACGAGCCCCACGTCCGCCTGCTCGCGTCACTGATCCGCGCGCAGGACCGCCGGGAGGAGGGGCGCCCGCGCGGCCGGCGCTGGACGGCTCAGCTGGAGGAGCTGCCCACGGAGGCCCCGCCGCGCACCGACCGCTTCTCGCACGCCACCGCGGTCCTGGAGCTGTACCGCCTGCTGCTGCGCCTGCCCACCCTCGAACCCCTCCAGGAACCGCGCCGGGACCGGGCGGCCCGCTCCGACTCCCGCATGCTCACCCGCATCCGCGCCCTGCTCGCCAAGGCGGAGGCGACCGGATACCCGGAGGAGGCGGAGGCGCTCACCGCGAAGGCGCAGGAACTGATGGCCCGGCACAGCGTCGACGAGGCCCTGCTCGACGCCCGGGCCCCGGCTCCGGACGCCCCCGGCGCCTGCCGGATCGGCGTGGAGCCGCCGTACGAGCAGGCCAAGGCGGTGCTCCTGGACGCGGTCGCCGACGCCAACCACTGCCGGGCGGTGTGGAACGAACCCTTCTGCTTCTCCACGGTCGTCGGGTTCGAAGCCGACCTGGAGGTGGTGGAACTGCTCTTCACGTCCCTGCTGGTGCAGGCGCAGACCGCGCTGACCAGGGCGGAGGCGGCCCAGCGGGCGGGCGGCCGCAGACGCACCAAGACCTTCCGCCAGTCCTTCCTCGCCGCCTACGCCCACCGCATCGGCACCCGCCTCGCGGCGGCCGCCGACACTCAGGTGACCGACGACCTGCTCCCGGTCCTCGCCACCCGCGACCTCGCGGTCACCGACGCGACCGACCGCATGTTCCCGGAGACCGTCACCACCCGCCTGCGCGGCGTCACCGACGAGGCGGGCTGGACGGAGGGCGCCCAGGCGGCGGACCGGGCCCGGATGAACTCCCGGCCCCGCCTGCCCGGACGAGCCCCGGGCACCGGCTGACGCCGACGCGGCCCGCCCGCCGGACCGTTGACACGGCCGGCGGGCGGGCGGGCGGGTGGGCGGACAGGGCCTACTGGTAGGTCACGTCCGAGGAGTCGTAGATGCAGTACGTGCCGTCCGGGCCGCTGCCCAGCTCGGTCGGCTCGTCGCCGCTGCTGTTGCCCTCGAAACGCTCGCACACGGTGATCTTCTTGCTGCTGTCACCGACGATCGTCACGTCGGACAGCGTGGCCGTGTCACCGTAGTTGGAGTTGATCCCGACGACGACCTTGCCGGGGCTGGTGACCTGGACGTTGCTGACCACCACGTGCCGGGTGTACTGCGTCGAGCAGTTGCCGCACGACCGGTAGAGCTTGCCGAAGTCGGAGACCTGGAAGTTCTTGATGGTCAGGGTGCCGGCGCCGTTGTGCTGGAAGACCTTGTCGTCGGCCTTCTGCGCACCGCCGCCGTCGATCACGTAGGTCGCCGAGGAGGACTTGCCCTTGAAGGTCGCGGCGTCCTCGCCGACATCCTCCCACCACACGTTCTGGAGCGTGCAACTGCCGGAGCAGTGGACGCCGTCGGCGGCCGGGGAGCCGAGGATCACGTTCTTCAGCGTCGCGCCGTCGGCGAGCTTGAAGATCGGGTCCTGGCCCTCGTCCTGGCCGTCGCCGCCCAGGTCGCCCGAACCGTAGAAGCGCTTCAGGGAGCCGTCGTACGTCCCGCTCACCTCGATGGTCTCGGTGACGGCCTGCTCGCCGGTGGCCGTGGGCCAGGAGGCGAACGTGGTGCCGCTGGAGGCCGTGGCACTCGCCGTCGCCGTCGCCGTCGCCGTCGCCGTCGCGGAGGCGGAGGCGGTGGCCGAGGCGGAAGCCGAAGCCGAGGCCGAGGTGGTGGCGGTGGCCGACGGAGACGCGGAGGCGGACGTCGTCGCACCGGCCGACGGCGTGGCCGACGCACCGCTCACCGTGTCCAGGGTCCAGCTCTTGGTGGCCGCCTTGTCGCAGGAGTTCTGCTGCGCCCGCGCGGACTTGGCGTTCAGGCACTTCTCGCTGTGCGCGTTGACCAGGTGGTACGCGTCGTCCAGCGCGCTGATCCGCCAGACCTGCGAGGTGCCGTCGTCGCAGGTCTGTTGCTGTACGGCCTTGCCGGCGGAGGCCGAGTCGCCCTGGACCCCGGCGCACAGCCCGGTGGCGGAGGACGCCACGGTGAACCCGTCCCCGGACGCGGTCAGCTTCCAGTTCTGGTCGGCGCCCCCGTCACACGTGGCCAGCGTCAGCTGGACACCGTCCGCCGTGCTCGCCGAGGGGACCTCCAGACAGGTGCCGTCCGAGTTCACCAGACGGTAGGTGCCCGCGCCCGGTCCGGAGGCGGACGCCGTCATCAGCACTCCGCCGACGACGGCGCCGCCGACCAGCGATGCGGCGATGGCACCGACCAGGACGGTACGGCGACGTCCGTTCCTCCGGCGGTGCCCCGGGCGTGGGGCTGTCTCTGTACTCATGTCGCAGCTTTCGTTCGGCGTGCGATGGCCTTCCTCGTCCATCTGGCCCTTTGTCGCCGCCGCCCGGCCGGAGGTTGCCGGGCGGCGAGATTTTTTTCTCGGGCCCGCGCCAGGGCTGTTCTCGACGGTCAGTCGCCCGCCTGCTGGAAGGCGCTCACCGAGGCGTCCGGGGTGTCCTCGCTCTTCAAAGCCACGTCGCCGTACGTCCACGCGAAGCTCTGGTCCGCCTCGCCGCCCGGCAGCCCGTACTTCACCGTCGTCACGGCAAGGCCCTCCGAGCCGCCTTCCTCGGCACGGACGTACGTGATCGTGAAGGAGGTCGTGCCCTGCTCCGGCAGGGTCAGCTCCTGTGCCTCGGCGGCCTCGTTCCGCGGGACGGCGGTGCTGGTGCCGTCGGCGTCGAACGCGACCTCGGGGAAGCCGTCCAGGGTGCACTCGGCGCCGTTGTTCGTGACCGTGACGGTGACGTTGCCGGTGTCCCCGGCGGCGGGAGCGGCGTTCACCGCGCCCAGCTCCATGGCGAGGTCACCGGCGGCACAGGCGGAGCCGGACGCGGCCTTGTTCTCCTCGCCACCGGAGGAGTTGTCGTCCCCGCCGCCGCACGCGGTGAGGAGGAAGGCGGCGGCGAGGGCGGTGACGGTGATCGGAACGGCGCGCATGTATGGGTCCCTTGCATGACGTGACGGTGCTCGAAGGATCATCACGCATGTCCGCCCCGAACCGCCGCCCACCCCGCCATCCGGACCACCGGTCACAGACCCCGGCCACGACGGTCACAGGGTGTCCGGTCACGGCATGCGGTCACAGGGCGCTCAGGGCCCGGACGGCGTCCAGGGCCCGGACGGCGTCCGGCCACGGCGCCTGGCCAGGGCGACCTGCCACGGTGCCTGGCCAGGGTGTACGGCCACGGCGCCTGGCCAGGGCGACCTGCCACGGTGCCTGGCCAGGGTGTACGGCCACGGTGCCTGGCCAGGGCGACCTGCCACGGTGTATGGCCACGGCGCCTGGCCATGGTGTCCGGTCACCCCAGGCCGGCGGTCGGCAGTCCCGACGGCAACTGGCCGCCCTCCGCCTTGGTGAACGACTCCTGACCGGCCCCACCCTCCCAGGTGATCCGGAGGGAGTCCGTGTCGACGGAGTCGACCATGCCGGTCGTCCGGTCGTCCGTACCGGTCGTGCACTTCAGGCGGATCATCTGCATGTCCGCCTCCTCGCCGGCGGTCCCGCTGCACACGGTCCCGCCGGTCGCGAAGAGGGCGGCCTGCGAACCGGTGACGACCAGGGCGACGGCCTTGCCGTCCGTGGTGGCGAGCCAGCTGCCCTCCAGCTCGGAGGAGGCCCGCGCGGACGCGGATCCGCCGGTGCTGTCGGAGCCGCCGGTGCCGCCCCCGGTGGCCGCGCCCGACGCCGTGCCGGACGCCGTGCCGGACGTGGCCGACGGCGTGTCGTCGGACCCGCCGCCGTCGCTGCACGCGGTCAGCGCGAGCGCGCCGGCCAGCGTGGCCGTCACGACGGCGGCCCGCACCGCCCGGAGGGCCGTCCCACGCGCGGGGCGCGCCGAAGGGGAGGTCGGGAGGGCGGTCGAGAGGGAGGGGGAGTGGCTCGAGGAGGGCGTGGTGCGCGAGAAGTTCGCCGTGGTCACTGCTAGCTCCCAAGCGGTAGCCGGGCGGCCCGGTCGGCCGGAAGGACCGCAGCAAGCTACCAGCCGCCCCCGCCCCGGCAGCACCCCCGGCGACGGCTCCGACCGACCCCCGGCGGTATTCCCGGCGGCGTCCCCGGCGGGGCCCCGACTGCACTCCCGGCAGGACTCCGGCGACGGCTCCGACCGACCCCTGGCGGTATTCCCGGCGGCGTCCCCGGCGGGGCCCCGACTGCACTCCCGGCAGGACTCCCGGCGGCGACCCCGGTCGCGCCCCGGTCGCGCCCCGGCCGCACCCCAGGGCGCACCCCCAGCACCACCCCCGGCCGCCCCCTCGGCGACCGCCCTCCCCGCACCGTCTCCACCCTCACCACGACCCCTTCCGCACCCCCGGCAGATACCCCGCGTGCGCCTGCTCCCGCAGGCTCACCCGGGACAGCCCGAACGCGCGGAAGTACCCCCGCGGCCGTCCGTCCACCTGGTCACGGTTGCGTACGCGCGTGGCGCTCGCGTCACGCGGCTGGCGGCGCAGCTCGCGCCGAGCGGCCTGCCTTTCCGCGTCCGCCGACGACGGGCGCCGGAGGATCTCCTTCAGCTCGGCCCGCCGCCCGGCGTACCGGGCGACGGTCTCCCGCCGCTGCTCGTTCTTCGCGATCTTGCTCTTCTTCGCCATCAGAGCCTCACCCCCCGGGCGCGGATCCGGGCCACGGCGGCCTCGACGCCGATCGCGTCGACGGTCCGGATCCCGCGGGCGCTCAACCGCAGCCGCACGTACCGGCCTTCGCCGGGCAGCCAGTACCTCTTGGACTGGATGTTCGGGTCGAAGCGGCGCGAGGTGCGCCGGTGGGAGTGGGAGACGCGGTTGCCGAAGCCGGGCCGGGCGCCGGTCAGCATGCAGTGCGCGGACATGGGTGACGTACCTCTCCTGAAGCGGTAGTGCTAATGGAATTCATTTTCAGTAAGGTATCAGCATGGCACGCAACGAACTGCGCCCGGTCGTCAGACTCCGCTCCACGGCGGGCACCGGCTACACCTACGTCACCCGCAAGAACCGCCGCAACGACCCGGACCGCATGACCCTGCGCAAGTACGACCCCGTCGTCGGCCGTCACGTCGACTTCCGAGAGGAGCGCTGAACCACCGCCATGCGCAAGGGAATCCACCCCGCCTACGGTCCCGTCGTCTTCCGCGACCGGGCCGCGGGCCACGCCTTCCTCACCCGTTCGACGATGACCGGCGAGAAGACGATCGAGTGGGAGGACGGGCACACCTACCCGGTCGTGGACGTCGAGATCTCGAACGTCAGCCACCCCTTCTACACCGGCACCGCCCGCGTCCTGGACACGGCCGGCCGCGTGGAGCGCTTCGAGCTCCGGTACGGGAAGCGGGGCGGGGCGTGAGCCTGTCCGTGGTCCTGGTCGGCGGGCTGCACGCCGACGCCCGCGGGGCGGCCGTCGCGCGGCTGCTCGCCGACGTGCCCGGCGCCGTCGTCCTCCACCACGACCTGTCGACGGCCGCCGCCGGTACGGTCGTACGGACCGTGCGGGACGCCACCGGCGTCCTCTCGGTCCGCGAGGCGCCCCTGGTCGACGACTGCGCCTGCTGCGCCCTGCGCGAGGACCTGGTGCCCGAACTGCGCCGCCTCGCCGACGACGGCACCACGCGGCTCGCGGTGGTCGAGCTGTGGGACTCCGTCGAGCCCAAGGCGATGGCCGAGGCGGTGGTGGCCGGCGGTCTCACCGTCACCGGCGTGATCACGGCCGTCGACCCGGCACTGCTGCTGCCGTACCTCGCCGACGGCGACGACCTCGCGGACGTCGGCCTCGCCGCGGCCGCCACCGACCGGCGGACCGTCGCCGACACCTTCGCGCGGCAGCTGGAGTACGCCCCGGTCCTGGCCGTCGTGGACTCCCCGGAGGCCGACGACGAGGACCACGAGCTGCTGGCCCAGCTCCACCCCACGGCCCGCAGGGTCGGGGTCCCCGTGCCGGGCGGCCGGCCGGGGAACAGGCCAGGGAACAGGTCGGGGAACCGGGCGGGCACCCCGTCGTCCGCCTCCGAGAGCCCCCCACCCACACCCCCACCCGGCCCCCTGCCCGACACGCCCGGTTCCCCGCTGGCCGCCGCCGCCCTCGCCGGCTTCGACGTGGAGGCGGCCACCGCAGCACAGCACCCGGCCTGCGCGCTGCTGCCCGCCGAGGCCGACGCGCACGGTGTCACCACGCTCGTCTGGCACCGCCGCCGCCCCTTCCACCCGGAGCGGCTGTACGCGGCGCTGGAGGGTCTGACCTGTGCCGCGGCCCGCAGCAGGGGCCGGTTCTGGCTCGCCGACCGGCCCGACACGCTGCTCCACTGGGACGCGGCCGGCGGAGCCCTGTGCGTGGAGCCGGCCGGGCCGTGGCTCGCGTCCCTGCCCGACGCGGCCTGGGACCTGGTGCCGCCCGTGCGCCGCGCGGCCGCCGCGCTGGACTGGCACCCCGAACACGGCGACCGCTGCCAGCACCTGGTCTTCACGTCCCCCGCGCTCGACCGGGACGGCCTGACCGGTCTGCTGGAGTCCTGCCTGCTCACCGACGCCGAGTACGCCGCCGGGCGCGACGCCTGGAAGCGGCTGCCGCCCGCCTTCGACACCCTTCTGGAGGTCTGACCCCCGATGCCCCGCAGGAGCGAGCGCGAGCCCGCCCGGAACCGGCCCAACCCGCTGTACCGGGCCGGGATCACGTACATCGACTACAAGGACACCGACCTGCTGCGGACGTTCCTCTCCGACCGCGGCAAGATCCGCAGCCGCCGGGTCACCCGGATCTCGGCCCGGCAGCAGCGCCAGGTGGCCCGAGCGATCAAGAACGCCCGGGAGATGGCCCTCCTGCCGTACGGCGGCCGCTGACGCCGAGGGCATGAGCGGAGACCGGCCACCGGCGTAGGCACGGTCGCGCCGGTGGCGTATGCCCGGACGCCGTTCCGAGGAGCGGGAATACGACCGCTGTCCGGTTCCGTCGCGTGCCGGCTCCGGGTGAATCTGCGCCGACGTGCCCTCGGCGCGGCCGTGTGCGCGCCGGTCCCGCCGCTCGCCCCTGTGGACGATCTCCCCGTCGTCCGCGGGGGCGAGCGCTTGTCGCGGACGCCGGGGGTGGGGGAGGCGGCCCGGCCTGTTCGCGCCGGGGGCGGGGGAGGTGCGTGGCGTTCCGGTTGGCGCGGCGCGAGGGCCTCGTGGGCCGTCCGCGCGCCGCGCGGGTGCGGTGAATGGACGGTCCGAGTCCGCCCGGGCACGGGGGCCCCGGCCGGAACCCGCGGTGCGCACGGTGCGTCGCCGGCCGAACCGGATGCGCGACGGCGGAACACGGGCGCCACCCGGTGCGTCTTCTCCTGTGCGCGATAGTTCGATCCGAACCATCTGTGGGCGGCCGGCGGCCTACGCAGGCCACCCACAGGAACCGGTGGTCGCATGGCCCGTGGACCCCGGGGCAGACGCGCGACGGGGACCGAAGGGCGAAGGCATCGGGTAGGGCGGGCGTCCCCGCTGTAACCGCACAGGCACCCGGCGTGCACGTGCATCTGCTCATGCAGCTGCACATGAACGGGGTTATGATCCGGAACAGTTGACCACGGCACCTATGGCCACACGAGCCAGTGCACCACCAGGGAGCGACCTGTGGACCACGACGTTGACGGGGGGCATGACGTGTACAACGGCATGGCGGCCACACAGCTGTCCGGGGTTGCCTGGCAGAAGAGCCGGCACAGCAATTCACAGGGTTCCTGCGTGGAGTTCGCGCGGTTGCCCGGCGGTGAGGTGGCCGTGCGCAACTCGCGCTTCCCGGACGGTCCCGCGCTCGTCTACACGCGTGCCGAGATCGAGGCGATGCTGCTGGGCATCAAGGACGGCGAGTTCGACCACCTGATCGCGAGCTGACCACCGTCTGCCGTCTGCCGTCTGACCCGTCTGCCGTCTGCCGTCTGACCCGTCTGCGTCCGCTGTCCATCGCCTGCTGCCCGGCTGCCCGGCTGCGTGACCGTCTGGCGGTGGAGGCGGTGGTGGCGGCGGAGATTCTGCGGGAAGGGGTGGAAAAGTGGCTACGACGCGCGTAGAACCGCGGCGTCACAAGACGCCGCGGTTCTCATTCATCCGCGGTGGGCAGCCGGAACAGCGCCCACACGACCTTCCCGCCCAGCGTGCCGGCGAACGGGTGCCAGCCCCAGCCGTCGGCGAAGGAGTCGACCAGGAACAGGCCGCGGCCGCACTCGGCGGCGAAGTCGTCCGCCTCGCGCGGCAGCGGGCTGTCGTCGCTGTGATCGCGCACCGCGCACACCAGCCGCTCGGTCCACCGCATCAGGTGCAGCCGCACGGGCGGATGCTGCTCGTGCGGGAGGCGGGGGGCGCAGTCGGACGGCAGTCCGTGCCGCAGGGCGTTGGTCACCAGCTCGGAGACGACCAGACAGACGTCGTCGAAACGGTCGCCGACATCCCACTGTCCGAGCGTTCTGCGGGTGAACTGCCGTGCCTCGCGCACCGCTTCGTAACGGGCGGGCAGTGCACAGGAGGCGGCGTCGGACACGGCCGCGGGATCAAGCGGCGGAAGGCCCTGCCGTAACGGCTCGAGCATGGTCGATCCATTCGTCCCCATGCGAGGCACTCCCGGGATTCGCGGTCGTTGCGATGCAGCGGTGGCGCGAGACCATCGTTTCCGATGCGTAGGGCAGATGCAAGGGCAGATGCACGTGCACGTGACCGAAATGGACCTCCCCGTACCGCTTCTTGGCCATTTTTTCCGCCATCTTCTTGCCGATCAGGGGCATGCCCTTGCCTTCTCCCCTCTCTTCCCTGAGGCCACTCTGTGCGTATCCTTTGGCTTCTTTCCATCTCTGTAATCGGACGAGTACAGCTCGAAGTGTTTTAGTGGCAGACTGCGGGACCCTGAGAACGGTTGGGGAGGCTGGCGAAGGTGAGCGCGGGAGAGCCCGGATCGGTGGTGCGGCGGATGCTGCTCGGCTCGCAACTACGGCGACTGCGGGAGGCGCGCGGCATCACGCGCGAGGCGGCCGGCTACTCGATCCGTGCGTCGGAGTCGAAGATCAGCCGCATGGAGCTGGGCCGGGTGAGCTTCAAGACGCGGGACGTCGAGGACCTGTTGACGCTGTACGGCATCACGGACGACACCGAGCGCCAGGCGCTCGTCTCGCTCGCCCGCGAGGCCAACGTGGCGGGCTGGTGGCACAGTTACTCCGACGTCCTGCCCAACTGGTTCCCGACGTACGTCGGCCTGGAGGGCGCCGCCTCGCTGATCCGTGCCTACGAGGTGCAGTTCGTGCACGGGCTGCTCCAGACCGAGGCGTACGCGCACGCGGTCGTGCGGCGCGGCATGAAGGGCGCGAGCGTGGCCGACATCGACCGCCGGGTGGCGCTGCGCCTGGAGCGGCAGAAGTACCTGGTGGCCGAGAACGCCCCCGACTTCCACATCGTCCTCGACGAGGCCGCCCTGCGCCGGCCCTACGGCGACCGCGAGGTGATGCGCGGGCAGCTCCAGCACCTGATCGACATCTCCGAGCGCCCCAACGTGCGGCTCCAGATCATGCCGTTCGGCTTCGGCGGGCACTCCGGGGAGAGCGGCGCCTTCACCATCCTCAGCTTCCCGGAGTCGGACCTGTCGGACGTCGTCTACCTGGAGCAGCTCACCAGCGCCCTCTACCTGGACAAACGCGAGGACGTCGCCCAGTACGAGCAGGCGCTGAAGGAGCTCCAGCAGGACAGCCCCGGGCTCGACGAGAGCCGGGACCTGCTGCGCGGTCTCCTCCAGCTTTCCTAGGGTTTTCCCCAGAGAAGCCCGGAGAAGCCACAACCCCCTTGCCGCGCTCGTACGATGACGTCCCATCAGATGGTGACGCGGTCGCAGCGCAGGGATTGAGGGATCACATGTCGTCGTACTTCACCGACCTGGCCCAGCAGTACATCGACGGTGAGTGGCGCCCGGGCACCGGCTCGTGGGACATCATCGACCTCAACCCCTACGACGGCGAGAAGCTCGCCTCGATCACGATAGCCACGGTCGACGAGGTCGATCAGGCCTACCGGGCCGCCGCCCGCGCCCAGAAGGCCTGGGCCGCGACCAACGCCTACGCCCGCCGCGCCGTCTTCGAGAAGGTGCTGCGCCTGGTCGAGGAGCGCGAGCGGGAGATCACCGAGGTGATCATCGCCGAGCTCGGCGGCACCGGCCTCAAGGCCGCCTTCGAACTGCACCTCGCCAAGGAGTTCCTGCGCGAGTCGATCCACCTGGCGCTGCGCCCCGAGGGCCGGATCATCCCCTCGCCGGTCGACGGCAAGGAGAACCGCCTCTACCGACTCCCGGTGGGCGTCGTCGGCGTGATCAGCCCCTTCAACTTCCCCTTCCTGCTGTCGCTGAAGTCCGTCGCGCCCGCCCTGGCGCTCGGCAACGCCGTGGTCCTCAAGCCCCACCAGGACACCCCGATCGTCGGCGGCACGCTGGTCGCGAAGCTCTTCGAGGACGCGGGCCTGCCCGCCGGCCTGCTGAACGTGGTCCTCACCGACGTCGCCGAGATCGGTGACGCCTTCCTCGAACACCCGGTCCCGCGGGTCATCTCCTTCACCGGCTCCGACAAGGTCGGCCGTCACGTCGCCACCGTCTGCGCCGCGCACTTCAAGCGCACGGTCCTGGAACTGGGCGGCAACAGCGCCCTCGTGGTCCTCGACGACGCCGACGTCGACTACGCCGTCGACGCGGCCGTCTTCAGCCGCTACGTCCACCAGGGCCAGGTCTGCATGGCCGCCAACCGCGTCCTGGTCGACCGCTCGATCGCCGACGAGTTCACCGAGAAGTTCGTCGCCAAGGTGAAGTCCCTCAAGGCCGGCGACCCGAGCGACCCGCAGACGGTGATCGGCCCGGTCATCAACTCCTCCCAGGCGGAGTCCCTGACGGCCGCCGTGGAGCAGGCCGTCGCGGGCGGCGCGACGGCCCTCGTCCACGGCGCCACCACCGACAACCTCGTCGAGCCCAGCGTCCTCACGGACGTCCCCGCCGACTCGCCCCTGCTGCGCCAGGAGCTCTTCGGCCCGGTCGCCTTCCTCATCCCCTTCGACGGCGAGGAAGAAGCCGTCCGCCTCGTCAACGACACCCCGTACGGCCTCAGCGGCGCCGTCCACACCGGCGACGTCGAGCGCGGCGTCCGCTTCGCCCAGCGGATCGACACCGGCATGTTCCACGTCAACGACGGCACCGTCCACGACGAGCCCCTCGTGCCCTTCGGCGGCGAGAAGAACTCGGGCGTCGGCCGTCTCAACGGCGAGACGACGCTGGAGGCGTTCACCACCACCAAGTGGATCTCCGTCCAGCACGGCCGGAGCGGCTTCCCGTTCTAGGGCCTGCCAGGGCCTGCCCAGGGCCCGTCGTCCGGCTCGGGTCGCAGGGGCCGGTCCGCGCCCCTGAGCTGCTGGGACCCGCCGGGGAGGGCGGTCGGCGGGCTCCGGCGCGCCTCAGTGGTGGAACCCGGTCGCCGCCCCCTTGTCCCGGACCGCCGGTCCCGACTGGCGCCGCAGCTCCGGCAGCAGCCGTCGCAGGTCCTCCACGAACAGTTCCGCGAGGTCCTCCGAGAAGCCGTTGCGGCAGACGACCCGCAGGACGGAGAGGTCCTCCCGGTTCGGCGGGAAGGTGTACGCCGGGACCAGCCAGCCGTTCTCCCGCAGCCGGCGGGAGACGTCGAAGACGTCGTACGCCGTCACGTCCGGTGCCGTCGTGAACGCGAAGACCGGCAGCTGGTCGCCCCGGGTGAGGAGCCGGAAGTCACCGAGGGCCTCCACGCGGTCGGCGATGCCCCGGGCCACGTCCCGCGTGGTCTGCTGCACCGCGCGGTAGCCCTCGCGGCCGAGTCTCAGCAGCGTGTAGTACTGGGCGACGACCTGGGCGCCGGGCCGGGAGAAGTTCAGCGCGAAGGTCGGCATGTCGCCGCCCAGGTAGTTCACCCGGAAGACGAGCTCCTCCGGCAGGGCCTCCTTGTCCCGCCACAGCGCCCAGCCCACCCCGGGGTACACCAGGCCGTACTTGTGCCCCGAGGTGTTGATCGACGCCACGCGCGGGAGACGGAAGTCCCACACCAGGTCCTCGTCGAGGAAGGGGGCGACCATCGCGCCGGACGCGCCGTCGACATGCACCGGGATGTCGAGGCCGGTGCGCTCCTGGAGGGCGTCCAGGGCCGCGCACAGGTCGGCGATCGGCTCGTAGGACCCGTCGAAGGTGGAGCCGAGGATGCCCACGACCCCGACGGTGTTCTCGTCGCACAGCTCGGCGGCGGCCTGCGGGTCGAGGTGGAAGCGGTCGCCCTCCATGGGGACCAGACGGGCCTCCACCTCCCAGAAGTTGCAGAACTTCTCCCAGCACACCTGGACGTTGACACCCATGACGAGATTCGGCCGCGCTCCGGGCGCCTGACCACGCTTGCTCCAACGCCGCTTCAGCGCCATCCCGGCCAGCATGCACGCCTCGCTGGACCCGGTCGTCGAACAGCCCACCGCCGCCGACGGATCCGGCGCGTTCCACAGATCGGCGAGCATCGCCACACAGCGGCGCTCCAGCTCGGCGGTGCGCGGGTACTCGTCCTTGTCGATCATGTTCTTGTCCCGGCACTCGCCCATCAGGACGCCGGCCTGCGGCTCCATCCAGGTGGTGACGAAAGTGGCCAGGTTCAGCCGTGCGTTGCCGTCGAGCATCAGCTCGTCGTGGACCAGCTGGTAGGCCGCCGACGGAGCCATCGGTTCGTCCGGCAGCCGGTGCTTGGGCGGGGCCTCGGTCATGCCGCCGACCGGGTTCGCCTCACCGTAGAACGGGTTCACGGACAGGGGGCGTTCGTCGGGCTTCTGGGGACCTTTGTGCAGGGGCACGGGCTTCCTCCCAACCGCGGACCGGCCTCCGGCCGGCTCGCATCGGCTTGCATCACTTCATCGGATCGAGGGGTGTGATCGGTTCATCGGATCGAGGCGCGTGTTCGGTTCGTCGGGTCGAGGGGGTCTGTCCGGTTCATCGGATCGAGGGATCTGTCCGGTTCATCGGATCGAGGCGGCTGTCCGGTTCATCGGATCGGGGGGGCCTGTCCGGTTCACACGCTCAGCGCACCGCCGTTCCGTCGTCGCGCAGCTGCATCTGCGGCCGGCCCGTCACCAGCAGCCACGCGGGGAGCGAGGCGATGCACAGCAGCGCGACGATCGTCGGGGAGGACACCAGGACGGCCGCGACGAACAGGCTCACCCAGCCCTGCCGGGTGATGGCCAGCAGCAGGCCCAGCACGCCCGTGGCCACGCCCACCGCCGGATGCACCCCGGGCACCAGCGCGTGGGCGGTGAGGCCGAGAGCGGAGCCGATGAACACGGCGGGGAAGATCCGCCCGCCCCGGAACCCGCAGGACGCCGCGACGAGCAGCGCCGCCAGCTTCACCACCGTCATCGTGGCCAGCTGCCCGGCCGACCAGCCGTCCGGATCGGCCGCGAGCTCCCCGACCTCCTCCAGTCCCTTGAAGAGCGTCAGATGGCCGCCCAGGGCAGCCAGCAGCCCCAGCACGAGCCCGCCGGCGGGCAGCGCCAGCATCGGGTGTCCGAGGCGCGTGAACGCGCCGTGCACGTAGGGGAAGGCCCGTACGGCGCACATGCCGAGCAACGCGGCCACGGACGCGATCACGAGCGCCGCGAGCAGGTCGGCCCAGCCGGGACGGCCGAACGGGGGGAGGTGCAGGTCGAAGCTCGGCTCGGCCACCAGAGTGGTGGTCATCGAGCCCGCCGCCGCCGCGACCAGCGGCGCGAAGACGCTGTCCCACAGCGGCCCCTTGGTCCCTCTGCCCGCCAGCGCCTCGGAGATCAGCAGCGCCGCCGCGACCGGGGTCCCGAACAAAGCCCCGATGGTCGCCGCCTCGGCGAGCACCGGCCATACCGGGCCCGGCATCCGGGGCACCAGCCTGCGCCCCAGCCAGAAGGCGAGCGCGACGTTCACCGCGATGATCGGGTTCTCCGGGCCCAGGCTCGGCCCGCCCGCCAGCATCAGCGCGGTCGCCACCACCAGGCCCGGGAGGACGACGGGCGGCAGCACGGGCGCGTCCAGGCCCGTCGTGGCGGGGTCGGGTCCCGCGTGCCCCGGAGCCTTCCACACCACGAGACCCACCAGGATCCCGGTCGAGGTCAGCATGACGAGCATCCACAGCACCGAGTACCGGCCCACCCCCAGCGCGTCCGGGAGATCCCCCCACAGCACGTCCTGGAGCCGCTCGGCCGCCCCGCTCACCAGCAGGAGCAGCAGGCTCGCCAGGACGCCGACGGCCAGGGCGGGCAGGATCAGCGGCAGCAGGGCGCGTGCCGGGGTCGTGGGAGCGGTGGGCGCCTGCCGCGTGCTGTCCTGGGCCACGACCTCACGATAAGCAGGCAAAACGGACATGACATCCGGGGGGAGCCGAAAGGGGGGCGTGCGGGCCGGCGGGACTTGCACCTCACGCGGCGTGAGGGCGCACCGTGGAACGCGAACCGAGAAGGGAGCGGACGAAGTGAGCTACGCCATAGGACAGGTGGCGGGTTTCGCCGGGGTCACGGTGCGCACCCTGCACCACTACGACGAGATCGGCCTGCTCGTCCCCGGCGGCCGCAGCCACGCGGGCCACCGGCGTTACGACGACGCCGACCTCGACAGGCTCCAGCGGATCCTGTTCTACCGCGAGCTCGGCTTCCCGCTGGAGGAGGTCGCCGCCCTGCTGGACGACCCGGACGCGGACCCGCGCGCGCACCTGCGCCGCCAGCACGAACTGCTGACCGCGCGGATCGAGAAGCTCCAGAAGATGGCCGCGGCCGTGGAACACGCCATGGAGGCACACGAGATGGGCATCAGGCTCACGCCCGAGGAGAGGTTCGAGGTCTTCGGCGACAAGGACCCCGAGCGGTACGCGGAGGAGGCGGAGGCGCGCTGGGGCGGCACCGAGGCCCACGCCGAGTCCCGGCGCCGCGTCTCCAGCTACACCAAGGACGACTGGAAACGGCTCCAGGCCGAGGTCGACGCCTGGAGCGGGCGCTACGCGGACCTCGTGGAGGCCGGTGAGCCGTCCACCGGCGAGGCGGCCATGGACCTCGCCGAGGAACACCGACGGCACATCTGCACCTGGTACTACGACTGCCCGTACGAGATGCACCGCTGTCTGGGCGAGATGTACGTCTCCGACGAGCGTTTCAAGGCGTTCTACGACTCCATGCGGCCCGGTCTCGCCGAACACCTCAAGGAGGCGATCACGGCGAACGCGGCCCGGTACACCTCTTAGCGCCGGGTACGTCCGCCGGGGCCCTGCCCGCCGGCGTGGTTGCCGGTACCCGTGCCACAGGTTTCACCGACCGGGATCACAGTGCATCCTGGGAAGCCCCATGGAACCTGGGCCGTGGCGGCTGCGTTGATACGTTGGGGCAGCCAGTCCCAGCCCGCACCCACAGCAGGAGCCACATCCCCGTGACCACGCTTGCGCTAGGCCCCGAGTGGCTCAGCCCGGACTACCTGATCGAGACCTTCAGCCTGCCCGGCATCCTGCTGATCGTCTTCGCCGAGTCCGGCCTCTTCGCCTTCCTCCCGGGTGACTCCCTGCTGTTCACGGCGGGTCTCTTCGTGGCCCAGGGGCAGTACATCAGCCAGCCCCTGTGGCTGGTCTGCGCGCTGATCGTGATCGCCGCCGTCGTCGGCGACCAAGTGGGCTACATGATCGGCAAGTTCTTCGGTCCCAAGCTCTTCAGCCGGCCCAACTCCAAGCTCTTCAAACAGGAGAACCTGGAGAAAGCGCACGAGTTCATGGAGAAGTACGGCCCGAAGGCGATCGTCCTGGCCCGCTTCGTGCCGATCGTGCGCACCTTCGCCCCCATCGTGGCGGGCGCCGGCCGCATGAAGTACCGCACCTTCCTGTCGTACAACGTCATCGGCGGCGTCGCCTGGGGCACCGGAGTCACGCTCGCGGGCTACTGGCTCGGCCAGATCGAGGTCATCCGGACGAACGTCGAGGCGATCCTCGTCCTCATCGTGGTCGTCTCCGTCGTGCCGATCATCATCGAGTACCTGCGCGAGCGGGGGAAGAAGAAGCGCGCGGCGGCGGAGGAGCCCCCCGCCCCGGCCATGGCCCAGGCCCACACCCCGGTCATGGACGACGCCACGACCCAGCTCCGCCGCATCGAGCAGCACGAGCCGTACGCCGCCCACCAGGGCCAGGGCGACTACCGGGACGGTCACCAGGAGGAGTACCGGGACGGTCACCAGGCCGGCTACCAGGACGACTACTACGGCCGGCAGCAGTACCCCCACCAGCAGCAGTACCCGCAGGAGCAGCCGTACCAGCAGCAGCAGCAGTACCCGCCGCAGCAGGACTGGCAGCCGCAACAGCAGCCCCAGCAGCAGCCGTACGACGCCCGGCAGCACCAGAACGGCCAGTACCCCCACAACCAGGGCTACTGACCCCGGCCGGAAAGGGGCGCGGGGAACTGCGCGACAAGCCACGACGAACCCGCGCCCGCCCGGAACGGAACGCACCACACCGGAACGCACCACACGGGAACGCACCGGCCGGAAAGGGGCGCGGGGAACTGCGCGACAAGCCCCGACGAACCCGCGCCCGCCCGGAACGGTACGCACCGCACGGGAACGCACCGCACGGGAACGCACCGCACGGGAACGCGCCGGCCGGAAAGGGGCGCGGGGAACTGCGCGACAAGCCACGACGAACCCGCGCCCGCCCGGAACGGAACGCACCGCACGGGAACGCACCGCACCGGAACGCACCGCACCGGTACGCACCGGAAGCGAACACACCGCACCGCACAGCGCAGCGCCCCGCTCAGAATCCCCGCGTCCTCTTGGCCGCCCGCCGTTTCTCGGCGGAGCCGATCCGCAGGAACATCCGCGACACCTCGGACCCCAGGTTCACCCCGATGGCGATGGCCATGGCCAGCGCCGCGGCCTTGGTCAGCGAGGTCAGCCCCGTGTCCACCTCGCTCTGGGCGATCGACAGCAGCCCGAAGTAGGTGGCCGACCCCGGCAGCAGCGGCCCGATCGCCGCGGTCGTGTAGGGCAGCGCGGAGGCGAACCGGTACCTCGACAGCAACTGCCCGAACAGTCCCACCACCCCCGCCGCGACGGCGGTGGAGGCGACCGGCGAGATGTCGCCGGCGTAGCGCATGGCGCCGTACACCGACCAGGCGACACCGCCGTTCAGCGTCACGGCGAGCACGGTGGTCCGTTCCTGCTGGAGCAGGACCGCGAAGGTCAGCGACAGCAGCATCGACGCGCCGATCTGCACCACGGGCCGCTCGGTGATGCCGAGGGCCACGTCGGGGTTGAGATGGGCACCGAGCTGCACACCCACGTACAGCATCAGCAGCACGCCGACGACGATGCCCACGAAGAAGTACAGCACCTCCAGCAGGCGGGCGGCCGCGGTGATGTAGAAGCCGGTCAGACCGTCCTGGACGCCCGCCACCAGCGCCCGCCCGGGCAGCAGCGCGAACAGCCCACCGGTGATCACCGCGGACGCCTTCACGTCGACGTGCGCCAGCGTCAGCGCGACCCCGATCGCGGCCGGCGGCATCGCGGCCACCAGGAACTGGTAGAACTCCGGCAGTCCGCGCCCCGCGCAGAGCCAGGCGAGCCGGTCGCCGAGCATCGCGCCGAGAGCGGCGGCCACGAACACGACGACGTCACCGCCGACGAGCACCGAGGCCGCGCCCGCGAGCAGCCCGCTCGCCGAGGTCAGCACCCAGGTGGGGTACGGGTGCCGGTTGCGCCGTATCTCGGCGAGCCGCCGGTAGGACTCCTCCAGGGACAGGTGCGTCTCGGGGTCGCTGAGGTCGTCCACCAGCTGGAAGACGGCCGCGAGCCGGGTGTAGTCGGTGCCCCGGCGGCGCACGGTCCGCGACGCCGTCACCGGGTCCTCCACCAGGGACGGCTGGTAGGAGATCGACAGCAGGGTGAAGGTGACGTTCGGCTCGCAGCGGTCGAGCCCGTAGGAGCGGCAGACCGCGAACATCGCGGCCTCCACGTCCTCGGCGCCCTCACCGCCGGCCAGCAGCAGCTCCCCGATGCGCAGCGTCAGGTCGAGCACGCGCGGGACGGCCGGACCGCCCTCCTCCTCCGCCTTCGGCACCCGCTCCGGCGCGGGCCGCTCGGCCACCGGCATGCGCAGCATCGTGCGCATCCGGTCCTGCCAGGGCACGTCCTTGGTCAGGCTGACCACCGGGACGCCCTCGGCGGGTGTGAACGCCGCCGACGCGTGGCGGGTGCTGTAGGTGCTCGGCGTGCTGAACGCCGACCCCTCGGGCTCCCCCGACGCCGGCTGCGGGGCGCCCAGCCCCTTGGGAACGGCGAACTCCGACGTCGTCTCCGACTCGCCGCCGGCCCTGGGCAGGGCCAGACCCGGCGGAACCGCGAACTCGGAGGTGATCTCGGAGTCGGGCACGCTCCTGGCCTCGTCCGACTGCGGTTTGCGGTCCTCCGCCTCCGTCACTGAGCAACGCTCCCTGAACGACACATTCCGTAAGCCTCAGTATGCGCAGACGCCCGTCCGCGCACCGAGGTACCTGTGCCCACGGTCACGCGACCCGCACAGGGGCTTTCCGTCCGCGGACATGCGAAGGGGGCCGCACGCGCGCGTGCGGCCCCCTTCGCTGCGGGGAGGTCAGTGACCGCCCTGCTCCTTGAAGCGCTTGTACGACCGCTCGATCTCGGTCTCGGCGTCGGTGCGGCCGACCCAGTTGGCGCCCTCGACGGACTTGCCGGGCTCCAGGTCCTTGTAGACCTCGAAGAAGTGCTGGATCTCCAGGCGGTCGAACTCCGACACGTGGTGGATGTCGCGCAGGTGCTCCACGCGCGGGTCGGTCGCCGGGACGCACAGCAGCTTGTCGTCGCCGCCGGCCTCGTCCGTCATCCGGAACATGCCGATCGCGCGGCAGCGGATGAGGCAGCCCGGGAAGGTCGGCTCGTCCAGGATGACCAGCGCGTCCAGCGGGTCGCCGTCCTCGCCGAGGGTGTTCTCGACGAAGCCGTAGTCGGTCGGGTAGGCGGTCGAGGTGAAGAGTCGACGGTCCAGGCGGATCCGACCGGTCTCGTGGTCCACCTCGTACTTGTTCCGCGAACCCTTCGGGATCTCGATCGTGACGTCGAACTCCACCGGTGGCTCCTCCATGATCAGCACATAGTTCTGGTGGTTAAGTGTCCCTCACGCAGGGGTGTGATCGCGAAAGGGGCTGGTGGTCGTGCCGGAACTGAGGCCTTGGCGCGCCGCGAGACCGCACGTGGTGCGGGCCGCGAACGCCGTACGACCGCGTCTGGCACGGGCCGCAGGGATCGTACGGCCTCGCGCCGAACGCGCCGCGGCCGCCGCGAAGCCGCGGATCGCACGGCTCACGCAGGCGGCGAAACCGCAGCTCGCGCGGATCGCGATGCCGAAGGCCGGCCGGACCTGGCAGTACACCACGTGCGCGGCGACCGCCGGACTGGCCCTGGCCGTCGGCGTGGCGACCGCCGCCGGCCCCTGGGACTCCACCGGTCAGCGTACGGCCGAGCGCCACCGGGCCGCCGCACTGGAACGGGCGGGTGGCGCAGATCACGGCGCCACGGCCGGGGCGCCGGACACCGGCCCGTCCGATGCGTCCGGTACGTCCGGCGCGGCGGCCGGCGCGCCGGAGCCCGCCCCCAGCGCGGCCTCCGTCCTGACCGGCCTGGGCGGCACCACGACCACCGTGAAGGCCGCCCCTGCGGCCGACGCCCTCGCCGGCGTCCTGGACCCCCTGCTCGCCGACCCGGCTCTCGGCGCCCGCCGCACGGCCGCGGTCGTCGACGTGGCCACCGGCACGCTCCTGTACGGCGCCGGAGCCGACGAGGCACTCACCCCGGCCTCCACCACCAAGATCGCCACCGCGGTCGCCGCGCTCGCCGCGATGGGCGCCGACCACCGCCTGACCACCCGCGTCGCCCTCGAACCCGACACCGGGGAGGTCGTCCTCGTCGGCGGCGGCGACCCCACCCTCACCGCCCGCGCCGACGCCGAGGGCTACGCCAGCCTGCGCACCCTCGCCGCCTCGACCGCCGCGGCCCTGAAGAAACGCGGCATCACCCGGGCCACGCTCTCCTACGACACCACCCTGTACGCCGGCTCCGAGATTCACCCCATCGGGGTCAACCCCAATCTCGCCCCCGTCACCGCCCTCACCGCTGACGAGGGCCGCACGGACGGCTCGGCCAAAGGCCCGGCGACCCGCGTGGCGGACCCGGCGGCCGACGCGGCGAGCGGGTTCGCGGACCTCCTCCGGTCGCACGGCATCGACACCACGCCCCCCGGCCCGTCGAAGGCGACCGCCCGCGCGGAGACCCTCGCGACGGTCTCCTCGCCCCCCTTGTCCACCCTGGTCGAGCGGATGCTGACCAACAGCGACAACGACATCGCCGAGGCGCTCGCCCGCCAGACGGCCGTCGCCACCGGCGAACGCGCCGACTTCGCCGGCGCCGGCCGGGCCATCCGCGCGCAGCTGGCGAAGCTCGGACTGCCGCTGTCCGGCGCCGAGTTCAAGGACGGCAGCGGCCTCGACCGCGAAGACCGGCTGACCGCGAGCCTGCTGACCGCCCTCCTCGCGAAGGCCGGCGACCCGGCCCACCCCGACCTGCGCCCGACCCTCACCGGTCTGCCCGTCGCCGGCTTCACCGGCACCCTCAGCAGCCGCTACACCGATGGCGCGGCCGGTGTCGTCCGTGCCAAGACCGGCACGCTGACCGGCGTCAACACCCTCGCCGGCACCGTCGTCGACCAGGACGGCCGCCTCCTGTCCTTCGCCCTCCTCACCTCGGACACGACCGACCCGACGGCGGCCCAGGCCGCGCTGGACCGCGCGGCGACGGCCCTGGCGGGGTGCGGATGCCGGTGAGGGCGGAGCGGGGGCCGGAGCCGGGGCTCGGGACGCCGTAGGGGCGGAACGGCGTCGCCGTCCCGCCCGGCCTCCGGGCCACCCTGATCTGTCCCCCACCCCTCTTCCGCGATCTGCCCCCAGCGCGGGCGCTCACGTACGGTTGACACATGACGAGCTTCGGTGGTGCCTCTTCCGGGATGGTCGACTGGAATCTCGCGGTGGCGACCGCGACGCGGCTCGTGCGGCCGGGCCCCGAGGTGAGCCGCGACGAGGCGCGCGCCGTCGTCGCGGAACTGCGCCGGCACGCCAAGGCCTCGGAGGGACACGTCCGGGGCTTCACTCGTATGGGGACCGAGGACATCCACGACACCCCCGTCCTCGTCGTCGACCGCCCCGGCTGGGTCCGGGCGAACGTCGCCGGCTTCCGCGAGATCCTCAAGCCGCTCCTCGACAAGATGCAGGAGCGGCGGGGCAACACCCCCGGCGGCGCGGTGTTCGGCGCCCTGGGCGGCAAGGTCACCGGCGTCGAACTCGGCATGCTGCTGTCGTTCCTGGCCTCCCGGGTCCTCGGCCAGTACGAGACCTTCGCCCCCTCCACCCGCGACCTCCCCGCCGGCGCCGACGGCGGCGGCCGCCTCCTCCTCGTCGCGCCGAACATCGTCCACGTGGAGCGCGAACTCGACGTCGAACCGCACGACTTCCGCCTCTGGGTGTGCCTCCACGAGGAGACGCACCGCACCCAGTTCTCCGCGGTGCCCTGGCTGCGCGACCACCTCGAGGGCGAGATCCAGGCGTTCCTCGCCGAGACCGACGTCGACCCCATGACCTTCCTGGAACGCATCCGGGAAGCCGCCCAGTCCCTCGCCGGCGGCCGCCCCGAGGGCGACGAGGACGACGGCGGCCGCTCCCTGGTCGAACTCGTGCAGAGCCCCGCCCAGCGCGAGATCCTCGCCCGCCTCACCGCCGTGATGTCCCTCCTGGAGGGCCACGCCGACTTCGTCATGGACGGGGTCGGTCCGGCCGTCGTCCCGACCGTCTCCGAGATCCGGGAGAAGTTCCAGCAGCGCCGCGCCAAGGGGGCGTCCCGCCTGGACATGGCGCTGCGCAAGCTGCTGGGGCTGGACGCCAAGCTCAAGCAGTACAAGGACGGCGAACGATTCGTCCGGGCGGTCGTCGACCAGGTCGGCATGGACGGCTTCAACCACGTGTGGACCTCGCCCAACACCCTCCCGACCAAGGCCGAGATCGCCGCACCGGCGGACTGGGTCGCGCGGGTGCACCGCAGGGCCGAGCCGTGAACCGGACCGGTCCGCCGCGATCCCCCGCGATCCCCAGTGATCCCCAGTGATCCTCCATGGTCCCTCGTGAACCACGATCCGGCCCGACGGCAGTCGAATGCCCCTGCAATCACCCGTCCGAGGGACCGTGAGCCCACGGCAGGCGTGCAATGCTCGGGGAACGGCCCGGTTCTGTCACCATCTACACACTCTGAGTGACCGAGCTCGGGTTCACCCCCGACAACTTCATGAAGGGAACCGGACATGGGTCCCCATCCTGCGGTCGCGGCGATACGCCTGGCGGTCCGCCGCGTCCTCCACGACCTCCTCACCGAACACACCAGCACCCCAGACGCCCCCGACACCCCCCGGGGTGTCCCGCCGCGCACCCCCCTGAGCGTCCCCCCGCACGAGCGCCCACCGTCGCCGCTCGTGCTCGTGGCGTGCTCCGGCGGCGCCGACTCCATGGCGCTCGCCTCCGCCCTCGCCTTCGAGGCCCCCAGACTCGGCATCCGCGCCGGCGGCATCACCGTCGACCACGGTCTCCAGGCCGGCTCCGACCTGCGGGCCGAGGAAGTCGTCCTGCGCCTGCGCGAACTCGGCCTCGACCCGGTCGAGTCCGCCGCCGTGACCGTCGGCCGCACGGGCGGACCCGAGGCCGCCGCCCGGGACGCCCGCTACGCCGCCCTCGACGCCGCCGCCGAACGCCACGGCGCCACCGCCGTCCTCCTCGGCCACACCCGCGACGACCAGGCCGAGACCGTCCTCCTCGGCCTCGCCCGCGGCTCCGGCATCCGCTCCCTGTCCGGAATGGCCGCGGTCTCGGGGGCCGGCGGCCGTTACCGCCGCCCCTTCCTCGCCCTCGACCGGCAGACCGCCCGCAAGGCCTGCATGGTCCAGTCCCTGCCCGTCTGGGACGACCCGCACAACACCGACCCCGCCTACACCCGCTCCCGGCTGCGCCACGAAGGTCTGCCCGCCCTGGAGAAGGCCCTCGGCAAGGGCGTCGTCGAAGCCCTCGCCCGCACGGCCCGGCTCTCCCGCGACGACGCCGACGCCCTCGACGCCTGGGCCCGCCAGGCCGAGGCCGCCGTACGGGACTCCGCCGGGCTCCTGGAGTGCGCCAAGCTCTACGCCCTCCCGCCCGCCGTGCGCCGCCGCGTCCTGCGGCGCGCGGCCATCGAGGCGGGCGCCCCGGCCGGTTCGCTGTTCGCCCGGCACATCGAGGAGGTCGACCGGCTGATCACCGGCTGGCGCGGTCAGGGAGCCATCAATCTCCCCGGCCGGGTCGTCGCCCAGCGCCAGGGTGGCAGACTGGTGATTCGGCAAGGCTGAATCCCGACCCCCTCCGAGCACCTCGGGGAGGGGTCGGCCGGCCGGTGGGACGACCGAAAGTGATGCGGGTGGACGCGAAAGACATGGGTGCCGACCTCCAGCAGGTACTCATCACCAAGGAAGAGATCGACGCGAAGCTGGCCGAGCTGGCCGCGAAGATCGACGCGGAGTACGCGGGCAAGGACCTGCTGATCGTCGGTGTGCTCAAGGGCGCGGTGATGGTCATGGCGGACCTCGCCCGGGCGCTGTCCACCCCCGTCACGATGGACTGGATGGCCGTGTCGTCGTACGGCGCGGGCACCCAGTCCTCCGGTGTGGTGCGGATCCTCAAGGACCTCGACACCGACATCAAGGGCAAGCACGTCCTGATCGTCGAGGACATCATCGACTCCGGACTGACGCTGTCCTGGCTGCTGTCCAACCTCGGCTCGCGCGAGCCCGCCTCCCTCAAGGTGTGCACGCTGCTGCGCAAGCCCGAGGCCGCCAAGGTCGCCATCGACGTCGAGTGGGTCGGTTTCGACATCCCCAACGAGTTCGTCGTGGGCTACGGCCTCGACTACGCCGAGAAGTACCGCAACCTCCCGTTCGTGGGGACGCTCGCGCCCCACGTCTACGGCGGCTGAGCCACACGAGTCCCTTGCAGGACGAGCGGGAACCCCAGCGGGTTCCGCGCCGTTGAAGCATGCAGACGGGTTCGCCAGCCGTCCCGTGCCGCTTCGGGCGACAATGCTGGGGTACCGTCAGAAGAACTGTCTTATCAAACTCACTATGGCAGGAGGGACGGGGCGGCACCGCTCCGTATGGATGGACGTGAAGCGATACTTCCGTGGGCCGGTCATGTGGATCGTGCTGGCCGTCCTTGCCGTGGTCGTGTTGATGCAGGTCGTCGGCTCGTCCGGCGGCTACAAGACGGTGGACACCGGCCAGGTCGTGGCAGCGATCAACGACAACAAGGTCGAGTCGGCCAAGCTCACCACCGGTGACGAGCAGATCATCAAGGTCACGCTCAAGGACGGCGTCAAGGTCGAGGACAGCTCGAAGATCCAGGCGAGCTACATCGGCGACCAGGGCGTGACCATCGCCAACACGCTGCAGACCAAATACCAGGACAAGCAGATCCCGGACGGCTACACCGTGGCGCCGTCCAAGCAGAACCCCATCGTGGGCATCCTGCTCTCCCTGCTCCCCTTCGTCCTCATCGTGGTCGTCTTCCTGTTCCTGATGAACCAGATGCAGGGCGGCGGCTCCCGGGTCATGAACTTCGGCAAGTCCAAGGCGAAGCTCATCACCAAGGACACCCCGAAGACGACGTTCTCGGACGTCGCCGGTTCGGACGAGGCCGTCGAGGAGCTCCAGGAGATCAAGGAGTTCCTCCAGGAACCGGCGAAGTTCCAGGCCGTCGGCGCCAAGATCCCCAAGGGCGTGCTGCTCTACGGGCCTCCCGGCACCGGCAAGACCCTGCTCGCGCGCGCCGTCGCCGGCGAGGCGGGCGTCCCCTTCTACTCGATCTCCGGTTCCGACTTCGTCGAGATGTTCGTCGGTGTCGGTGCCTCCCGAGTCCGTGACCTCTTCGAGCAGGCCAAGGCGAACGCCCCGGCGATCGTCTTCGTCGACGAGATCGACGCGGTCGGCCGCCACCGCGGCGCCGGCCTCGGCGGCGGTCACGACGAGCGCGAGCAGACGCTGAACCAGCTGCTCGTCGAGATGGACGGCTTTGACGTCAAGGGCGGCGTGATCCTCATCGCCGCGACGAACCGCCCCGACATCCTCGACCCGGCCCTTCTGCGCCCCGGCCGCTTCGACCGCCAGATCGCGGTCGACCGCCCGGACATGCAGGGCCGTCTGGAGATCCTCAAGGTCCACCAGAAGGGCAAGCCGGTCGCGCCCGACGTCGACCTCTCGGCGGTCGCCCGCCGCACGCCGGGCTTCACCGGCGCGGACCTGTCGAACGTGCTGAACGAGGCGGCGCTGCTCACCGCGCGCTCCGACCGGAAGCTGATCGACAACCAGATGCTGGACGAGGCCATCGACCGCGTCGTGGCGGGCCCGCAGAAGCGGACCCGGATCATGTCGGACAAGGAGAAGAAGATCACCGCGTACCACGAGGGCGGTCACGCCCTGGTCGCGGCGGCCTCCCCCAACTCCGACCCCGTCCACAAGATCACGATCCTGTCCCGTGGCCGTGCCCTCGGCTACACGATGGTGCTCCCGGACGAGGACAAGTACTCGACCACCCGCAACGAGATGCTCGACCAGCTGGCCTACATGCTGGGCGGACGCGCGGCCGAGGAACTGGTCTTCCACGACCCGACCACGGGTGCCGCGAACGACATCGAGAAGGCCACCGCCACGGCCCGCGCGATGGTCACCCAGTACGGCATGACCGAGCGGCTCGGCGCCATCAAGTTCGGCGGCGACAACACCGAGCCCTTCCTCGGCCGTGAGATGGCCCACCAGCGCGACTACTCGGAAGAGGTCGCCGCCCTGGTGGACGAGGAAGTCAAGAAGCTCATCGAGAATGCCCACAACGAAGCGTGGGAGATCCTCGTCGAGAACCGCGACGTCCTCGACAACCTGGTGCTCCAGCTGCTGGAGAAGGAGACGCTGGGCAAGGAGGAGATCGCCGAGATCTTCGCCCCCATCGTCAAGCGCCCGCCGCGGCCCGCCTGGACCGGCTCCTCGCGGCGCACGCCGTCCACCCGCCCGCCGGTGCTCTCCCCCAAGGAGCTCGCACTGACCAACGGTGCCAACGGCGCGACGCCCGCGATCACCACCGCCAAGTCCACCGTGGCGGACTCCGCCGCGGTGGCCGAGCCGGCCTCCGAGGAGCGTCCGGAGAACTGACCCTCCGGCCTCCGGCGGCCCACCAGGCCCGGAATGGATGCCGCGCCCCCCTGGTTCTAGCCTTGGGGGGCGCGGCATTTCCGTTATGCCCGCACGCACACGCGTGACCGATACGCGACCCGCACAGGAACGAGGCACCCAGGATGACCGACCCCGTGACGCTGGACGGCGAGGGCCGCATAGGCGAGTTCGACGAGAAGCGCGCCGAGAACGCCGTACGCGAACTGCTGATCGCGGTCGGCGAGGACCCGGACCGCGAGGGGCTGAGGGAGACGCCTGCGCGGGTGGCGCGCGCCTACAAGGAAATCTTCGCCGGGCTGTGGCAGCTGCCCGAGGACGTCCTGACGACGACGTTCGACCTGGGGCACGACGAGATGGTGCTGGTGAAGGACATCGAGGTGTACTCGACCTGTGAGCACCATCTGGTGCCGTTCCGGGGAGTGGCGCACGTCGGGTACATCCCGGCCACCACGGGCAAGATCACGGGTCTGTCCAAGCTGGCCCGCCTGGTGGACGTCTACGCCCGCCGCCCGCAGGTGCAGGAACGACTCACCACGCAGATAGCGGACTCCCTGATGGACATCCTCGAACCGCGCGGTGTCATCGTCGTCGTGGAGTGCGAGCACATGTGCATGTCCATGCGGGGCATCCGCAAGCCCGGCGCGAAGACCCTCACCTCGGCGGTGCGCGGGCAGCTCCGGGACGCGGCCACGCGCAACGAGGCGATGAGCCTGATCATGGCGCGCTGACGCCCGTGGGGCGGTCGGCGGCTCAGGCCGTCGAAGCCGCCCCGGTGTTGTCGTCGTCGTCCTCCGGGAGCTTGCAGACGCGCTCCAGGAAGAGGGCCGCCGCTATGACCGCGACGCCGGCCAGGACGGAGAAGCCGGCGTAGATGGCCTGGTCGCGGCGGGCGGGGATGTCGAGGGACTCCAGGAGGAAGACGCCCGTGCCGCCGTACATGCCGGCGACCAGGGCGGCGACCAGGGCGCTGGACTGGCCGAAGACGACCGCGCGGGCTGCCATCAGGGGGTCGACGCCCTTGGCCTCGGGGCGGCGCTCGCGCTGGGCCTTGAGCCGGGCGCGCAGGGAGAGCGCCGTGGCGAGCAGGATCGCGGCGATCACGGCGAGGACGATGGGGGCGGCGAGCGGAACGCTGGGGAGGGTCCCGACCGAGTTCCAGAGGCGGGCGCCCGCCCAGGACAGGACGCCGGCGACGACGAAGACGCCGGCCAGCGTCCTGATGCGCAGCTCTCTCACGGTGTCCCTTCGGTTCCCCCGGATGCCACGGGCTGTGGTCGGGCGACGGTGGTCGTCGTCGACCTTAACGACTACTCGGGCAGCCGGAGTTCCAGGTCCTTGCGGGCGGCCACGCCGTCGCGTGTGACGACGTCCAGCAGGTCGGCGACCGGGCCGCGGCCGGCCAGCAGGGCGTCCGGCTCCACGTCGTGCCAGGGGGCGAGGACGAAGGCGCGTTCGTGCGCGCGGGGGTGGGGGAGCGTGAGGTGGGGGTCGTCGGAGACGACGTCGGCGTACGCGACGATGTCGACGTCGAGGGTGCGGGCGCCCCAGCGCTCGTCGCGGACGCGGTGGAAGGCCTCCTCCACCGCGTGGGCTCGCTCCAGGAGCGAGGACGGGGGCAGGGTCGTCTTCAGCAGGACGATCGCGTTGAAGTAGGACGGCTGGCTGCCGGGCTCGACGCCCCACGGCTCCGTCTCGTAGACGGCGGAGACGGCCTTGACCCGGACGCCGGGGGTGTCCTCCAGGGCGTCGATGGCACCCTGGAGCGTCTCCAGGCGGTTGCCGAGGTTGGAGCCGATGGAGATGACGGCCTGCTTCGGGTTGTGCAGGGTGGTGTCGGCGGCGTCGACCTTCTCGACGACGGAGGCGGGTACCGGCTGTACGGTCGGGTCGCTGTGACCCTCGGTGAAGGACGCGGTCATACTCGGCTCCGGGTGATGGTGACGGTCACGTCGTCGAAGGGGACCGTGATCGGCGCGTCCGGTTTGTGGACGCAGACCTCGACCTCCTGGACTCCTTCGTGCTTCAGACAGGCCTGGGCGATGCGCTCGGCGAGCGTCTCGACGAGGTCGACCGGCTCGCCCTCGACGACGGCCACGACCTCCTCCGCCACGATGCCGTAGTGCACGGTCTTCGCCAGGTCGTCGTCCGCCGCGGCCGGACGGGTGTCCAGGCCGAGGGAGAGGTCCACGATGAAGGTCTGCCCCTCCTCGCGTTCCTTGGGGAACACGCCGTGGTACCCGCGGGCCTTCAGGCCGCGCAGCGCGACACGATCCACGCGAATCACTCCTGCAGTCGTCGGTGACGGCCGGTCCTGCCCTGTGCGGGCGGAGCACCGACCTCGAACGAATGTACCCGCGAACACCGGTGGGACCGGGCCGCGGGGGGCTCCGGCACGGCCGGCCGCCACGAGGTTTCACCCTGCGTTTCCCCCGGAGAACCCGGTGGCTCATGGGTCGGTGGCCGCGCCTACCCACGGGTTCGTGATTCCAACCACTTCTTTCGCCTACCCCCTCAGGAAGGACCCTCCACCTCCCTCAGGAGGGGCTTTCCACCTCCCTCGGAAGGGGCCTTCCACCTCCCTCAGGAGGGGCTTTCCACCTCCCTCGGAGGGGGCCTTCCACCTCCCTCAGGAGGGGCTTTCCTCGTCCTCCTCCTCGCCGTTCTCGGCCAGGACCGGGGAGGCGTGGTGCGCCCAGATCTTCCAGCCGTCCGCGGTGCGGCGGAACACGTTCGTGGCGACGACCAGCTGGCCCACGAGCGGGCCCAGCTCCTCGCCGGCCTCCGGGGCGGGGCCGCCGCTGAGGATGTTCTCCGTGCAGGTCACCAGGGCGGTGTCGCCGGTGACGGACACGTGGACGTCGGTGAGGAAGAACTGGATGTAGTCGGTGTTCGCCATGATCAGCGCGTACGACCGCAGCACCTCGCCGCGCCCGGTGAGCACGGGCCAGCCCGGGTGCACGCAGGAGATCACGCCCGTGTCGGCCGGGTCGTGGTACTCCTCGTCGACCCCCAGGTCGGCCGGGGTGAGCCAGAGCGAGGACACCGTCTCGAAGTCACCCTGTTCCAGTGCTTCGTAGAAGGCGGTGTTGGCTGCCTCGACCTGCTCGACATCGGTGTGGGGGGCGCTCACCGGGCTCCTTCTGCGCCGTCGCGGCCGTCGCGGGTGCCCGCGGTGGTGGGCGCCGGGGTGGAAGCGTCCATGCCCTGGGCGCCCGCGCCGGGTGTGTCCGCGGGCGTGCGCGCCCCTTCCACGGCGCGCGCGACCCGTACCGCGTCCGCCGTCGCGCGTACCTCGTGCACGCGTACCGCCCACGCGCCGCCGTGGGCCGCGAGGGCGGAGACGGCCGCCGTCGCGGCGTCCCGCTCGCGCGCGGGCGGCGGGGCGCCCTCGGGCCCCGCCAGCACCCGGCCGAGGAACCGCTTGCGGGAGGCGGCGACGAGCAGGGGGTGCCCGAGGGCGTGCAGCCGGTCCAGGTGGGCGAGCAGGGAGAGATCGTGCTCGGCGCCCTTGGAGAAGCCGAGACCCGGGTCGACGACGATGCGGTCGGGGGCGATGCCTCCGGCCAGCACGGCCTCCACGCGCGCGTGGAGCTCGTCGACCACCTCGGCGACGACGTCGTCGTAGACGCCCCGGACGTTGCCGCCCTCGAGGAAGCCGCGCCAGTGCATGACGACGAAGGGAGCGCCCGCCTCGGCGACGGCCGGGACCATCTCCGGGTCGGCGAGGCCGCCGCTGACGTCGTTGACGAGGGCGGCGCCGGCGGCGAGGGAGCGGGCCGCGACGGAGGCGCGCATGGTGTCGACGGAGACGACGACGCCCTCCGAGGCGAGGCCGCGGACGACGGGGATCACGCGACGGAGCTCCTCGGCCTCGTCGACGCGGGTCGCGCCGGGGCGGGTGGACTCGCCGCCGACGTCGACGAGGTCGGCGCCCTCGGCGACGAGCTGGAGGCCGTGTTTGACGGCGGCCGTCGTGTCGAACCAGCGGCCGCCGTCGGAGAAGGAGTCGGGGGTCACGTTGACGACTCCCATGACCGCGCAGCGGTCCCATTCCGGAAGGCCGGCGACGCGCCCGCGTCCGCTCTGCTTGCTCATACGTTCAGCGTAGGCCCCGGAGGGGGCGGCCATGCGGCGCGGCCCGGGCGGACGCCCCCGGGCCTGGGGTGGGGGAGAGGCGCGGTCGGCGGGGGCGCCCATCCGGGGATGGGGGTTCACCCGTCTCCCCGAAGCTGCCGAAAAGGCCGAGGAGGGTCCGGGGCGGGCTCAGGCGGTCGGGAACACATGGCGGACGGGAACGCGCATGGGTCTGACGAGCACCACGGTGCTGCTGCTGGCGGTCTCGTCCGCCGTGCTGCTGTTCGCCGGGACGGTGTGGCAGTGGCCGCGGCTGGCCGGGCCCGGCGCGCGGGCCGTCAGCGGGCGCGTGGGCCTGCTGCTCGCCACCCAGTCGGCGCTCTTCGTGGCGGTGGGGCTCGCCGCCAACCAGGCCTTCGGCTTCTACGCGAGCTGGGCGGACCTGTTCGGCCGGGAGACTGGCCAGGGCGTGGTCGTCGACCACGTGGCGGGCGGCGGCGCGGTGGGCGACCACGTGGCGGGCGGCGGCGCTGCGGGCGGCGGCGCTGCGGCGCTGCGGGTGGTGGCGACCCGGCGGGTGGAGGGCGCGGGCGGGCGGCCGCGGTCCGGCGGGCAGGTGCACGAGGTCGCCGTCTCCGGCCGGACCACGCGCATCGCCACGCCCGCGTTCGTGTACCTGCCGCCGGAGTACTTCGACCCCCGCCGGCCGACGCGTACCTTCCCGGCGGCCGTGGTCCTGACGGGATATCCCGGTACGGCGGAGGCGCTCGTCGACAAGCTGGACTACCCGCGCACCGCGCGGCGGCTCGCGGCGGAGGGGCGGATGCGACCGATGATCCTGGTGATGCTGCGGCCGACGGTGGCGCCACCGAGGGACACGGAGTGCGTCGACATACCGGGCGGACCGCGGACCGAGTCGTTCTTCGCGAAGGACCTGCCGGAGGCCGTGGCGGCGCGCTACCGGGTGGACAGGGAACCGGGCGGATGGGGCGTCATCGGGAACTCCACGGGCGGTTACTGCGCGCTGAAGCTCGCGATGCACCACCCCGGCGTGTTCGCGGCGGGCGCCGGCCTCTCGGCGTACTACAAGGCGCCGATCGACCCGACCACCGGCGACCTCTTCCACGGGAACGCGACGCTGCGGAACGAGGCCGACCTGCGGTGGTTCCTGAAGAACCGGCCCGCGCCGGACACCTCGTTGCTCGTCACCAGCAGCAAGGCCGGGGAATCCAACTACAAGACGACGCTGAAGTTCATCGAACAGGTGAAGGCGACGAACAGGACCAGGATCTCGTCGATCATCCTCGAAAGCGGCGGGCACAACTTCAACACCTGGCGGCGCGAGATCCCATCGGCGCTGGAGTGGATCGGCGGGCGGTTGAGCGGTTGAGCGGGGTGGTTGAGCGGGGTGGTTGAGCGGTCGGGGATGCCGGCCGAGGGGTGCGTCGATCAGAAATGATCTTGATTCTTGTCGAATTCCGCGACATGAGTGATTGCTGATGCTCTGTGAAGCCTTCGGTATGACTGTGTTTTTACGGGGCGGGGCGCCAACATTCGTCTACGCGCGGTAAGTTTCTGGCCATGCCACGTGGACGTCACCGCCATTCCCCGCCTTTGCACAGGCTGCTGCCTCCTTCGGCGATCGCAGGCGTCTCCGTCGTCTGCGCCCTCGGCCCCTGGGCGTTCTCGGAGCCACTGGTGCTCCGAGGTCTGGCCGCGGTCGCCGCGGTGACGGCGGTCGCCGGCGCGTTCGTCATGCGCCGCTGGGACATCCAGGCCGGCAAACAGGTCGCCGAGCTCACGCGCGCGCGTGCGAGCGACGAGTGGCGCTTCGAGGAGCGCGTCGCCGAACTGGAGAGCGACCTCGACGAATCGCGGGAGCTGCGCGGCAAGCTGGAACAGCGGCTGCGCGCCAAGCGTGCCGAGCTGGCCGGCCTGCGCAACGAGCACGCGGCACTGCTGCGCCGTTACGCCACGGCGGAGACCGAGCGGGCGAGCGCCCTGGAGGGCCGCCGCCTCCTCGAGATCGAGACCACCGCTCCGTCGCTCGCGCTGCCGCCCGCACGGTCCGCGCAGGACGCGCCCGACGCGGACGGGACCGGAAGCGTCGAGGACACCGAGAACGCCGAGAGCGTCCGGAGCGTCGAGAACGCCGACGGCATCGAAGACGACGGCATCGAAGACGTCGACAAGGTCGACGATGTCGAGAACGTCGAGGACTTCGAGAGCGAGGCGCCCGGCGGTGGCGTCGCCGGGAGCGCCGGGGCCGGGACCGACGGGGAGACCGACGAGACCGTCGACGCGGCCGAGGACGAGCCCGAGGCTCCCGCGGTCTTCTCGCCGGAGGGCTCCTCGCTGTTCCGGCGGGCGCGGGCGGCGCTCGCCCGGTTCGGCTCCGACGCCGACGCGGCCGAGCCGGAGAAGCGGACCGCGCCCGTCGAAACGGCGGCGCCGGCCGAGCCGGTGAGCGGCGAGGAGTCCGCCGGGGCGGAAGGGCCCGTGCGGGCCGCCGTCGCGGAGACCGGCGGCGACGCGGAGGCCGCGCGGGAGGACGAGGCGAAGGGGAAGCCCGAGGCGGCCGACGAGCACACGCGCGCGGTCGCCCCCCACACGGCTGTCGGACAGAGCGGGAACCCCGCCGAACCGGCCACTGCCGAAGAGGCCGCCGACCGGCCGCAGGACATGGAACTCCCGGCCGCTTCCGCCGACATCGACATCGACACCGCCGCCGACCTCGCGGACGTGCCGGACGTTTCGGACGGACCCGACGCCGAGGCCGCCGTCCCGCCCTCGGAGGCCGGGCAGCCGGTCGAGTACGCCGCCTCCGAGGCCGAGGCGCCCGGCACCGCCGCCCTGGACGCCGGCGCCCGCGAGACGGGTGCCCCCGAGGCCGGCGCCCCCGAGGCCAGCCGTGCCGAAGCCGACTCCCTCGAAGCCGACGTCCTCGAAGCCGAGTCCCCCGAAGCCGAGTCCCCCGAAGTCGACTCCCCGGAGTCCGGCGCGCCCGAGGCCGCCCTCGCCTCCGACACCGGTGACCTCGTCCCGCGCCCCGCGGGCCCCGTGCAGCCCCCCTCCGGGCACTTCACCGTGCCGACCGCCGTGGCCGTCGTACCGGCCGCGCAGCCGGTGCGGCCTCCGGCGGCCGAGGGTGGGTTCGACTTCTTCGGTACGAAGACCTCCTCGACGCCCGAGGAGCCGGACGCCGTTCACAACGAAGACCTCGCCGACGTCGTCGGCCAGGAGGCGATCGTCCTGCACAAGGCCGAGGCGGAGGCGGAGTTCAAGCCCGCGGACGAGGCGTCGCGCGGGATCGGCCAGGTGATCGACCTGACCGCGCACGACGAGACCGAGCACATCGAGTTCCAGGGGCTGCGCAGCGCCGTCTCCTGAACCACCGCGCCCGCACAGCCCCACCAGGGACTGACGCCTCACGAGTCCGACCCACAGGGCCCGTCCCGCCGCTCTCCGCGCGCGGGGCGGGCCCTAGGGCGCTTCTGACGGATCTCCGCGGCGTCGCGACGCCCGGCACGCTCCCCCACTGCCTGAACGGCGTGGGCGGTACCCCCACTCACCGCACGCCGAGGGCACGCACCGAACGCCGCTCCTTCTCCCACGGAGATCCGTCAGAAGCGCCCTGGCCGTTCCCTACGCCATCCACCGGTCGGGCCGCGCGTCCCGGCGCCCGGTGCGGGACCGCTCCGCCTGGGCCCGCAGCAGTTCCCCGGCCTCGCTCGCGTCCCGTAGACGCGCCGTCACGGTCTTCCCGGCTCCCGTGTCCACGTGCACGTCCGCGACGCCCCAGAGCCGCTGCCAGGGCCCCTGCGAGAGCCGTACGCTCTGCACCTTGGCGTGTGGCACGAGCGCCAGGCTCCGGCGCAGGAGCCCGTGCCGCACGGCGAACACCGCTTCCGTGACGGCGAGGCCGTAGCCCCGCCACCAGAGGGGGACGCAGCGCCCGGCGCGGCGCGGGGGCCGGGACAGCGCGGCCGCCGCCGGGACGGCCGTGCCGGGCAGCACGCGCGCGACGACGGCCTCCGCCGCCCCGCGCGGGGCGACCGGCACGAGCACGGAGTTCGCCGAGCCGGCCACGTCCAGCTCGACCCGCACCCACCCCCGTCGCCGCCACAGCAGCGGCTCGACGATCCGCACGGTCTGCACGCGCCCGGGCGGCACCGTCTCGTGCGTTCGGTCCAGCAGGCCGTGGTCGATCCGCAGTCCGTCCGGCGACTCGCCGACCGTCCAGTCGTACTCGACGGCGAACCGGCCCGCGCTCCTCGCGCCCGCCGCGCCGAGCAGGGGCACGCCGGTCGCGAGGACCGTCCACACGCTGTGGGTGGCCAGCCACAGCACCGGCGGCACGACGAGCGCGGCCGCGAGCGCGCCCCAGGTCGCGCCGGTCAGGACCAGCGAGACCGCCAGCTCGCGCGCCGGCACGCGCAGCAGCTCGTGCGCCGGTGCCTCACCGACCTCGTGCGCCGTCTCGGGCGCGAACCCCGCGGCGCGCGCGAGCAGCTCGGCCCGCAGCGCGCGGGCCTCGGCCTCGCCCAGGAAGGCGAGCTCGTCCTTCTTGTCCGTGCCGACGACGTCGAGGCGCAGCTTCGCCACGCCCGCGATCCGCCCGAGCAGCGGCTGGGTGACGTCGACGGCCTGGACGCGCTCCAGACGGATGTGGGCGGTGCGCCGGAACAGCAGGCCGGTCCGTATGCGCAGTTCGGAGTCGGTGACCGCGAAGTGTGTGAACCACCAGGACAGGAATCCGTAGAGGGCGGCCGCGGGGACGACCACGGCGAGCGCGATCAGCAGGGTCGTCGCGGTCAGCCGGGTCAGCTGCGCGTGCGCCTGGTTCGGGTCGTGCGCGGCCCAGCCGACCAGCACCGCGACGGGCGCCCACGCCCGCCGGAACGGTGTGACGGGATGCAGCCGGCGCTCGGCGACGGCCCGCGCGGGGGGCCCGCCGGGTCCGGCCTCGTCGGCGTCCGGGGCCGTCACAGACCCGCCGATCGGGCCTCGCCGAGTGCGGTGAGACGGTCCCGCAGCCGTTCCGCCTCGGCCGGGTCCAGGCCCGGGATCCTCGCGTCGGTCGCGGCGGCCGCGGTGTGCAACTGGACGCCGGTCAGGCCGAAGTGCCGCTCGACGGGACCCGAGGTCACCTCCACGAGCTGCATCCGCCCGTACGGCACGACCGTCTCCTCGCGCCACAGCACACCCCGGCTGATCAGCAGGTCGTCGGCGCGTTCCGCGTACCGCCAGGACCGCCAGTTGCGGCCCAGCACGACCCAGCCCCAGCCGATGCCCGCCAGCGGCAGCAGGGCGAACGCGGCCCACGCCGGGCCGACGAGCAGCCCGAGCGGCACCCCGAGGCCGGCGGCCGCCGCCCCGAGCCACACCACCAGCAACAGCCGTCGCATCCGCAGCAGCCCCGGAGGCAGCCCGGTCCACACGGGACCGGCCCCCTCCGCCCGCTCGCCCGCCGTGCTCCCCGTTTCCATGCGGCCAGCGTACGTAGGGGAGACTGGGGCCATGACTCCTACGACGGAGACCACGGTCGGGATCGGCGGTGCCGCGGAGAGCACCGACATGGTGCTCAACATCGGGCCGCAGCACCCTTCTACGCACGGCGTGCTGCGGCTGCGGCTCGTGCTGGACGGCGAGCGCATCACCCACGCGGAGCCGGTGATCGGCTACATGCACCGCGGCGCGGAGAAGCTGTTCGAGGCGCGGGACTACCGGCAGATCATCATGCTGGCCAACCGCCACGACTGGCTCTCGGCCTTCTCGAACGAACTGGGCGTGGTCCTCGCCGTGGAGCGCATGCTCGGCATGGAGGTCCCCCCGCGCGCGGTGTGGACGCGCACGCTCCTGGCGGAGCTGAACCGGGTGCTCAACCACCTGATGTTCCTGGGCTCGTACCCGCTGGAACTCGGCGGCATCACGCCCGTCTTCTACGCCTTCCGCGAGCGCGAGGTCCTCCAGAACGTCATGGAGGAGGTGTCCGGCGGGCGCATGCACTACATGTTCAACCGCGTCGGCGGCCTCAAGGAGGACCTGCCGGCCGGATGGGCCGCACGCGCGCGTGCGGCCGTCGCCGCCGTGCGCTCGCGCATGGACGTCTTCGACGACCTGGTGCTCGGCAACGAGATCTTCCGCGGCCGCACCCGCGACGTCGGCACCCTCACCCCCGGGGCCGTGCACGCGTACGGCGTGAGCGGGCCGATCGCGCGCGCCTCGGGGGTCGCCCTGGACCTGCGCCGCGACGAGCCCTACCTGGCGTACGGGGAGCTCCAGGACACCCTGAAGGTGGTGACCCGGACCGAGGGCGACTGCCTCGCCCGCTTCGAGTGCCTCCTGGAGCAGACGCACAACGCGCTCGACCTCGCCGACGCCTGCCTGGACCGGCTCGCCGACCTCCCGCCGGGCCCGGTCAACCAGCGGCTCCCGAAGGTCCTCAAGGCGCCCGAGGGCCACACGTACGCGTGGACCGAGAACCCCCTCGGCATCAACGGCTACTACCTCGTCAGCAAGGGCGAGAAGACCCCGTACCGGCTGAAGCTGCGCTCGGCCTCGTACAACAACGTCCAGGTGCTCACCGAGCTGCTGCCGGGCACGCTGGTCGCGGACATGGTGGCGATCCTGGGGTCGATGTTCTTCGTGGTCGGCGACATCGACAAGTAGGCGGCGACCGGCAAGCGGGCGTCGACCGGCAAGCGGGCGGCCACCGGCAAGTAAGCGGCGACCGGCAAGCGGGCGGCGGGGGAGGGCCGGCCGCCGAGCCGACCGGCCCGTCAGCCCTCGGGGAGGAGCGGGTCCGGCATCCCCACCGGCTGGAGCAGCCATCCGAAGTCGCCCAGTCCGCCGGGCGCGGTGAGCTCGGCGGCCTCCCCGGCGCCCGCCAGGGCGCGCACGTACGCGGAAGGGTCCGTGGTCGCGAGCGAGAGCGGGGGGCGTGCGCCGGTGACGCCGAGCGCGCGCAGTGCGGCGCGCTGGCTCAGCAGACGCGCTCCCAGGGGCGCGCACGCCGTGACCTCCGCCTCCTCGTACGCCGTCGCGCAGGGTGCGCCCTCCGACCCCGCACGTGCCGTGCCCTTCGCCTCGGCGCACGCCGTGGGCTCCGCCTCCGCGTGCCCCGCGGCCCCCGCCCCCGCATCCGCGCACGCGTCCAGCGCCACGTGTGCCGTGATGTCGCACGACCCGTCCGGGACGGGCGCCGTCTCGCGCCCGTCCCGGAATCCGGTGAGCGTCCCGGACGCGGGGCGCGTGTCCACGGTGTGCGCGTAGTCGACCGCCACCGCGAGCCCCCGCGCGAGGCACGAGACGGCGGACGCCCACGCGGTGTCCCGGGGCCGCCCGATCTCGGCCCGCAGCCCCTCCTCATCCGGCAGCGGCCACCACCGCGCGAGCCACTCCGCGTCCGCGCCGGACACCGGCTCCCCGAGCCGCTCGGACCCGTCGTCCCGCACGAGCACCAGCCGCGCCACGCCCGCGGAGTCCGTCTCGGCGACCTCGACGGGCACGTTGTCCAGCCACTCGTTGGCGAAGAGCAGGCCGGTGACCTGCGGTGGAGGCTCCGTGAGCCAGGCGATCCGGTCCGCGAGGCCCGCCGGGCGGGCGGCGACCTCGACGGCGTACGCGCGCGTGCGGGCGGCCACGTCGGCGGGGAGCGCGGCGAGCACCCCGGTGACCAGTTCGCCGCGTCCGGCGGCCATGTCGACGAAGTCCAGCGTCGCGGGCCGGCCGAGCGCCCCGTCGACGCGGCACAGCAGCCGGGCCACCGCCTGGGCGAAGAGCGGCGACGCGTGCACGGACGTACGGAAGTGCCCGGCGGGCCCCTCGGGCCGCAGGTAGAAGCCGCCCGGTCCGTACAGGGCGGCCTGCGTCGCCGCCCGCCAGCCGCGCCACCCGCCGGGGTCCGTCACCTTCTCCACCACCTGGTCAGACTATGCGCACAGCTGATCACCGCCTCCACCTTGCGGAGTACGCGCGCCGGTCGCGGATCGGCCCTCCGGTTGACCCGTGCACTCGTCACGCTTCCCTACTCTGGGTTACGTGCAGCGCCTCTATGACTTCCTCCGTAGGCACCCGACCGGGGTCGACGGCTTCTGGGCCCTCGTCCTGTTCGGGATCTCCCTCGTCTCGGAGACGACACGGCAGGAGGCCCCCGGCACGGACTCCCCGGCGGTCGTCGTGCCGGTCGTGCTCCTGTTGTGCCTGGTGATCGCGTTGCGCCGCCGGCTGCCGGAGAAGATGCTGCTGCTGGCCGGCGCGCTCGGGCTGGCGCAGCTGGTGCTGGACGTCCCGACGACGGCCGCCGACTTCGCTCTGCTGGTGATCGTGTACACGGTCGCCGCGACCGGCGCCCGCTGGGCGTCCAGGCTCGCGCTGGGCACGGGCCTGTGCGCCGCCACGCTGGCGCAGCTGCGCTGGCCGACCGCGCAGACGGGCGTCGCGGGCAACATCGCGATCGTCGTGTTCCAGACGGTGCCGTTCGCCCTCGCCTGGGTCCTCGGCGACTCCATACGCACCCGCCGCGCCTACTTCGCCCAGCTGGAGGAGCGCGCGGCGCGCCTGGAGAAGGAGCGCGAGGCCCAGGCGAAGGTCGCGGTAGCCGCCGAACGGGCCCGGATCGCGCGCGAGCTGCACGACGTCGTCGCACACAACGTGTCGGTGATGGTGGTGCAGGCCGACGGCGCCGCCTACGTCCTCGACGCAGCCCCCGACCAGGCGAAGAAGGCCCTGGAGACGATCTCCTCCACCGGCCGGCAGGCCCTCGCCGAGATGCGCCGCCTGCTGGGCGTGCTGCGCACCGGCGAGCACGAGGAGGGCGGCGAGTACGTGCCGCAGCCGGACGTCGAGCAGATCGAGGACCTCGTGGAGCAGTGCCGCGGCTCCGGACTGCCCGTGGACTTCAAGATCGAGGGCACTCCACGGCCGCTGCCCAGCGGCGTCGAGCTCACCGCGTACCGCATCGTGCAGGAGGCGCTGACCAACACGCGCAAGCACGGCGGTCCCGACGCGGGCGCCAGCGTGCGCCTGGTCTACTTCGACGACGGCCTCGGCCTGCTCGTCGAGGACGACGGCAAGGGCGCCCCGCACGAGCTGTACGACGAGGGCGGCGCCGACGGCCAGGGCCACGGCCTGATCGGGATGCGGGAGCGGGTCGGCATGGTCGGCGGCACCCTGGACGCGGGCCCGCGCCCGGGCGGAGGATTCCGCATCAGCGCCCTGCTCCCGCTGAAACCGGCACATTGACGTCCGCGTACGCGCCCCGTTGACACCTGTCACGACCCGGCGGGACGACACTGGCCCACCACAGCGCGAAAGACCCTTCGCACCCTGCGAAACGACACGGAAGAGGACTCGATCCCGATGACGATCCGCGTGATGCTCGTCGACGACCAGGTGCTGCTGCGCACCGGCTTCCGGATGGTGCTCGCCGCCCAGCCGGACATGGAGGTCGTGGCCGAGGCGGGCGACGGCGTCGAAGCCCTCCAGGTGGCACGGTCCACGGCGGTCGACGTCATCCTCATGGACGTGCGCATGCCGAAGCTGGACGGCGTGGAGGCCACCCGGCGCATCTGCGCGGAGCCCGACCCGCCGAAGGTGCTGATCCTGACCACCTTCGACCTCGACGAGTACGCCTTCTCCGCGCTGAAGGCGGGCGCCTCCGGGTTCATGCTCAAGGACGTGCCGCCCGCCGAGCTGCTCGCCGCCATCCGCTCCGTGCACAGCGGTGACGCGGTGGTCGCCCCGTCCACCACCCGCCGGCTCCTCGACCGGTTCGCGCCGATGCTGCCCAGCACGGTCAAGGAGCCCCGGCACAAGGAGCTGGAGCGGCTCACCGAACGGGAGCGCGAGGTCATGGTGCTGGTCGCCCAGGGACTGTCCAACGGCGAGATCGCGGCCCGGCTGGTGCTGTCCGAGGCGACCGTGAAGACCCACGTGGGCCGCATCCTGACCAAGCTGGGACTGCGGGACCGCGTGCAGGTGGTGGTCCTCGCCTACGAGACGGGCCTCGTACGGGCCGGAGGGCGCTGAACCGCAGGAGTCTCCGCCGGGCCACCGGAGTACCGGTCTGCCGGAATCCCGGTCCGGCCGCCGGAGTCCCGGCCGAACCCGGCGAACGTCACCCGTGCGCGGCGGACACGCATTAGGGTCTGCGCATGCTCCTGTGGATCAACGGCCCCTTCGGGGGCGGCAAGACACAGACGGCACACGAGATACAGCGCCGGCTGCCCGGCAGCGTCGTCTGCGACCCCGAGCACGCCGGCTTCGGCCTGCGCCGCGTGCTGCCGCCCGAGCTGCGCGGTGCCCGGGGAGGGACACCGCTGATCGAGGACTTCCAGGACCTGGTGTCCTGGCGGCAGGGCGTCGTCGAGGTCCTCGACCTGGTGCTCACCCGGCACGACGGCGTGGTCGTCGTCCCCATGACGGTCACCGACCCGCGCTGCTTCGACGAGACCGTCGGCCGGCTGCGCGCACTGGGCCACGACGTCCGCCACTTCACGCTCCTCGCGGAGCGGGAGACCGTCCTGCGGCGACTGCGCGAGCGGGGCTTCGGCCGCCTCCTGTCGTACGTCGCCCGCGGCGCCGGTCCCCGGCGCGAGAGCTGGGCCGTCCAGCGGCTGGACCACTGCCTGGAGCGGCTGCGCGAGCCGGAGTTCGCCGAGCACCTGTGGACCGACCACTCGACGGTGCCGAAGACGGCGGACCGGATCGCCGTCCTGGCCGGTCTCACCCTGCGCCCGAACACGGAGGGCGCGCTGCGGACACGCCTGCGACAGACACGGGTGGGACTACGGCACGTCCGCATCGACTGACGGGTGGGACGGGGCGTCGTCGGCTGCTGCTGCCGCTGCCGGCATCAGCGTCGGCGTCAGCGCAGTATCCCTTCGAGGAAGTCGCTGCCCAGCCGGGCCACCGCCGTCACGTCGAGCTGGTGCAGCACGTACCGCCCACGCCGGCGCGTGGTGACCAGGCCCGCCTTCTTCAGCACGCCGACGTGCCGGGATATCTCGGGCGCCGTCATCGCGTGCACCTGGGCCAGTTCGGTCGTCGTGTAGGCGCTGCGGGCCAGCAGACGGCAGATCCGCATCCGCACCGGGTGGGACAGCGCGGTCATCCGCAGCGTGAGCTGCTCGACCGAGGGCGGCGAGGCCAGCTCCGGCGAGCCCAGCGGATAGTGCACCACCGGCTGCCAGCCGTACTGGTGCAGGACCAGCAGGTGCGGCCAGCCGAGGCTCGTGGGGACGAGGAGGAGGCCGCCGTCCTCGGTGGCGGTGCGGCCCTCGACCAGCTTGTCCACCGTGATCCTCGCGGCCCGCTCCTCCAGCGCCACGGCTGAGGAGACCGCGGCGAGCGCGTCCGCGAGGCCCTTGCGGTGCAGCAGCTCCGTCTTGTGACGGGCGTCCGCGGCGAGCGGGTGGCGGACCCGCGCCCAGACGTCGGAGAAGAACGCCTCGTCGCACTCCTCCAGGAACTGCCGCACCCAGGCACGCACGCGCGGCGGGTCGTCGAGCAGCCGCCGGGTGAAGCGCACCTGGCGCGGGCCGCGTGTGGCGGCGAGGTCGAGGGCCCGGCGGCGCAGGTCCGGGTCGGAGAGGACGCCGGGGCCCGGCAGGTCGTACCCCGGCGCACAGGTGAACTCCAGCGCCGAGTCCGCGAACTGCTCGTCCGTCAGCTTGTCCAGGAGGTCCAGGTCCTCGGCGAGGGTGGCGCCGGGGAGCGTGGTCCTGCCGGGGACGCCCGCGCAGGGCAGGAACAGGTCGGAGAACGTGGTGCGCCACAGGAAGTCGGCCTCGCACATCCGGTCGGCCAGGTGCGGGTCGAGACGTGCGGTGACGCTCGTGACCCAGCCCTGGAGGCCGGGGTGGTGGCCCGGCTCCGACAGCGCGTGCAGCGCCATGCCGAGCTCGGCCAGGGGGGAGGGCACGATCGCGACCCTCTCCGGCCGCAGCCCCGCGATGTCGATGCTCACGCTCATGCCCTCATGGTGCACCCCGCCACTGACAACGCCGTCGTCGATTGACGACCGCCGTCAATCGACGCGACGCGGCGCACGGGCCCGGCGCAGTCTGGGACACCGGGGCGACCGGAGCCTTCCGGATCCCCGTTCCCCCGTCACGATCCCCGTTCCCCCGTCACGATCCCCGTTCCCGCTTCACGATCCCCGTTCCCACGTCACGAAGGGAAGCCGGCCATGAGCATCACGCAGCAGTACGCCCTCGACACCTACCGGGCCCGGCAGCTCGGCGAGCCCGCCCCGCCCGCACCCGGCGCCCACGACCGGCAGGTCGTCCGCGGCCTGCGCGACCGGCGCCGCTTCCGCGCGGTCCTCGCCGGCCGCCCGGCCCGCGGGCGGATCCGGACGGCCCTGGGGCGCCTCACGCACCCGGGACCGCGCTCCATCCGCTGACCTCGTCCGTCGTCGTCCCGTCCGTCAGCGCGGTCACCCCCGCCACGAACCGGGCGACCGCGGCCCGTACGTCCGCCGCCGTCCAGGCCAGGCCGTCGGCGCGCACGGTGACCTCGGTGACGCCGAGGCCCGGCCCGCCCCGCATCCAGTTCACGCCGAACAGCAGCGTCCCCGTCTCCTCGGCCTGCCGCAGCGCCGCCTCGGTGAGCACCTCCGGGTCGTACGGCAGCCAGACCTGGAACTCGTGGGTGTGCGGCACCTCGGGGTGCACGCGTACCCACGGCACGCCGGCCGCCGCGAACCCCTCGCGCAGCGCGGTGGCCACCACGCGCGCGTGAGCGACGTATTCCGGAAGCCGGGGCAGTTCCCGTTCGAGGCCGACGAGCGCCGACAGGGCCGTCGGGAACTGCTGGAAGACCGTGCCGCCGTAGCGGTGGCGCCAGATCCTGGCCTCCTCCACCAGGGTCAGCGGACCGGCGAGGGCCGCGCCGCCGAAGCCGTCGAGGGACTTGTAGAACGACACGTAGACGCTGTCCGCCAGGCCCGCGATCTCCTCCAGGGGGCGGCCGAAGTGGACGGTGGACTCCCACAGGCGCGCGCCGTCGAAGTGCACCACCGCGTCGCGTTCGCGGGCCGCCGCGACGACGTCGGTGAGCTCCTCCCACGAGGGCAGCAGGAAACCGGCGTCCCTGAGGGGCAGCTCCAGCATCAGCGTCCCGAAGGGCTCCTCGTGGTCGCGCACCTCCTCGGCCGTCGGCTGCCGGTGCTCGCCGGTCAGCCGCACCGGGCGCAGCCCGCTGACCAGGCTGAGCGCGCTGCGCTCGTGCACCTCGGGATGGGCCAGGGCGTGCAGCGCGACCGTGGGGTCGCCGGTGCGGCCCGCCCAGCAGCGCAGCGCGACCTGCTGCGCCATCGTGCCCGTCGGGAAGAACGCGGCGGCCTCCGTGCCCAGCAGCGCCGCGACCCGCCGTTCCAGGGCCTCCACGACCCGGTTGCCGTACATGTCGCCGGGCTCGTCCACGTCGTACACCTGCGGCGCCGCCTCCTGGAGGAGGGCGAGCTGTTCGCGCAGGGTCCTGCGGAAGCCCGCGCGCGACAGGACGCGTTCCGCCGTTCGGTAAGCGTTCGCGCGGCGCTCCCTGAGCCGTTCCCCCGCCGACCGGCCGGTCGCCTCGCGCTCCACACTGTCGTGCGCCGCCGGGCCCACGCTGTCGTGCGCCGTCCGACCCGCGCTGCCCTGCGCCGTCGGGTCCGCTGCCGCCCGGTCCGTCGCCGCCCCATCCGTTGCCGCCCGGTCCGTCGCCGCCCGGCCCCTGCTGTCCCGCCCCGTCTCCGTCATGCCCCGGATCATGCCGTGCGGCGCCCGCGCGGGTCATCGTCGTTTTCGCGAGGAGACGGCGGACCGCGCGGCCTTTCGCCTTGCCGCTTCCTGCCTTGCCGCTTCCCGTCTTGCGGGCTTCCGCCCTGCGGCTTCCTGCCCAGCGCCCTCTTGCCCGGAGCCCGCCAGCCCCGCGGGCCTCCCGCCGGGGCGCTTGCCGGGGCGCCCGCCCCTCCCCGGTCGGTCGGCCGCGGTCCGCCGGCCACCCACAGCCTGTGGACGAACGGACGCCCCGGGAACCGATCGCGTTAACATGACGAGAAATCGTCCGGTACCCCGAGCGGACTGGAACGGGAAGGCCGCCGTCGCGTGAGTACAAGCCAACAGCCAGATCCCAGGGACCGCCCCGCGCGGCTCACCGTCGGCGTCGTCGGCGCCGGCCGTGTGGGTCCCGCGCTCGCCGCCTCCCTCCAGCTCGCCGGGCACCGCCCGGTCGCCGTCTCCGGAGTCTCCGACGCCTCCCGGCGACGGGCGGCCCTCCTGCTGCCCGACGTGCCGCTCGTGCCGCCCGCCGAGGTCCTCCAGAGGGCCGACCTGGTCCTGCTGACCGTCCCCGACGACACCCTGCCCGGTCTCGTCGAGGGCCTCGCCGAGACCGGCGCCGTACGGCCGGGACAGCTGCTCGCGCACACCTCCGGGCGGTACGGCGTGCGCGTGCTCGACCCCGCCCTGCGCGCGGGCGCGCTGCCGCTGGCCCTGCACCCGGCGATGACCTTCACCGGCACGCCCGTCGACGTCCAGCGGCTGGCCGGCTGCTCGTTCGGCGTGACCGCGCCCGACGAGCTGCGGCTGGCCGCCGAAGCCCTCGTCATCGAGATGGGCGGCGAACCGGAGTGGATCGCCGAGGAGAACCGGCCGCTCTACCACGCGGCCCTCGCCCTGGGCGCCAACCACCTGGTCACCCTGGTCGCCCAGTCCATGGAGCTGCTGCGCGCGGCCGGCGTCGAGGCTCCCGACCGGATGCTCGGCCCCCTGCTGGGCGCCGCCCTGGACAACGCGCTGCGCTCCGGCGACGCGGCGCTCACCGGCCCCGTGGCCCGCGGCGACGCGGGCACGGTCGCCGCGCACGTCAGCGAACTGCGCAAGCACGCCCCCCAGACCGTGGGCGGTTACCTGGCGATGGCCCGGGCGACCGCCGACCGCGCGCTCGCCCACGGACTGCTCAAGCCGGAGCTCGCCGAGGACCTCCTCGGGGTACTCGCCAACGGGACCGACGGCGCCGAGGGAGATGCCGGATGACCACGACCCTGCTGCGCACCGCCGACGAACTGCACGCACGCGCGCGTGCGGGCCGCCGGGCCGTCGTGATGACGATGGGTGCCCTGCACGACGGACACGCCACCCTGATCCGCGCCGCCCGCGAGCTCGCCGGGGCGGACGGCGAGGTCGTCGTCACGGTCTTCGTCAACCCGCTCCAGTTCGGTGCGGGCGAGGACCTCGACCGCTATCCGCGCACCCTGGACTCCGACGTCAAGATCGCCGAGCAGGCCGGCGCGGACGTCGTGCTCGCCCCGTCCGTGGACGAGGTCTACCCGGGCGGCGAGCCCCAGGTCCGCGTCGCCGCGGGCCCCATGGGGGAGCGCCTGGAGGGCTCCTCACGCCCCGGCCACTTCGACGGCGTGCTGACCGTCGTCGCCAAGCTGCTGCACCTCACGCGGCCGGACGTGGCCCTGTTCGGGCAGAAGGACGCCCAGCAGCTCGCCCTGATCCGCCGCATGGTGCGCGACCTGAACTTCGGCGTCGAGATCGTCGCCGTACCGACCGTGCGCGAGGAGGACGGGCTGGCCCTGTCCAGTCGCAACCGCTACCTCTCCCGGGCCGAACGGCGCACCGCGCTCGTCCTCTCGCAGGCGCTGTTCGCCGGCCGGGACCGGCACGCCGCGCAGGAGGCGCTGCGGGCACGCGCGCGTGAGGTGCCCGCCACGCAGGCGCGTGCCGAGGCGCTCAGCGCCCTGGGGGAGTCCCGCGCGGCCGCCGACGCGCACGCCGTCGCCCAGGCCGTCCCCGGTGCCGCCGCGGCCGTCCGCGCCGCCGCCCGCCTCGTCCTCGACGAGGCCGTCCGGCTGAGTCCGCCACTGGAGCTGGACTACCTCGCCCTCGTCGACCCCTCCGACTTCACCGAGGTCGAGGACGACTACACCGGCGAGGCCGTCCTCGCCGTCGCCGCCCGGGTAGGGACGACCCGGCTGATCGACAACCTTCCCCTCACCTTCGGAGCCGCCTCGTGACCAGCACAGGCATACGACTGCACGCGCCCGCCCCCGGGTGGTCCATCTCCGCGGACGTCGTGGTCGTCGGTTCCGGGGTCGCCGGCCTGACCGCCGCCCTGCGCTGCGAGGCCGAGGGGTTGACCACGGTCGTCGTCACCAAGGCCCGCCTGGACGACGGCTCCACCCGCTGGGCGCAGGGCGGCATCGCCGCGGCGCTCGGCGAGGGCGACACCCCCGAACAGCACCTGAACGACACGCTGGTGGCGGGCGCGGGCCTGTGCGACGAGGAAGCGGTGCGGATCCTGGTCACCGAGGGCCCCGACGCCGTACGGCGGCTGATCTCCACCGGCGCCGCCTTCGACACCGACGACGAGGGCGGCATCCAGCTCACCCGCGAGGGCGGCCACCACCGCCGCCGTATCGCGCACGCCGGCGGCGACGCGACCGGCGCGGAGATCTCCCGCGCCCTCGTCGAGGCGGTCCGCGCGCGCGGGCTGCGCACCATCGAGAACGCGCTCGTCCTGGACCTCCTGTCCGACGCCGACGGCCGCACCGCGGGCGTCACCCTGCACGTCATGGGCGAGGGCCAGCACGACGGCGTGGGCGCCGTGCACGCCCCGGCGGTCGTCCTGGCCACCGGCGGCATGGGCCAGGTCTTCTCCGCCACCACCAACCCGTCCGTCTCCACGGGTGACGGCGTGGCCCTCGCCCTGCGGGCCGGCGCCGAGGTCTCCGACCTGGAGTTCGTCCAGTTCCACCCGACCGTGCTGTTCCTCGGCCCGGACGCGGAGGGCCAGCAGCCCCTCGTCTCCGAGGCCGTACGCGGTGAGGGGGCCCACCTGGTCGACGGGGACGGCGTCCGCTTCATGGTGGGACAGCACGAACTGGCCGAACTCGCGCCGCGCGACATCGTCGCCAAGGGCATCACGCGCCGCATGCACGAGCAGGGCGCCGACCACATGTTCCTCGACGCCCGTCACTTCGGCGCCGACATGTGGGAGCACCGCTTCCCGACGATCCTGGCCGCCTGCCGCGCGCACGGCATCGACCCGGTCACCGAGCCGGTCCCGGTCGCCCCGGCCGCCCACTACGCCTCCGGGGGCGTGCGCACCGACTCCCACGGCCGCACCACCGTCCCGGGCCTGTACGCGTGCGGCGAGGTCGCCTGCACGGGCGTGCACGGCGCCAACCGGCTCGCCTCCAACTCGCTCCTGGAGGGCCTCGTCTACGCCGAGCGCATCGCCGCCGACATCGCGGCGGGCCGCGCGGACGGCGGCCTCCCCGCGCGCGTGCCCGCGCCGGCCGAGCAGCGGCCCGAGGGACCCGAGCGGTCCGCGCAGCCGTCCCAGCGGCCCGAGCAGCCGTCCGAGCAGCGGCCCGAGCACCCGCTGCTGGGCGCCGAGGCCCGCTTCGCGATCCAGCGGATCATGACCGACGGCGCGGGCGTCCTGCGCTCCGCCGACTCCCTGGAGAAGGCCGCCGACCACCTCCAGCGGCTGCACGCTGAGGCCCGCGACGCGCTGGCCGAGAACGGCAAGACCGCCGAGCCCGGCGTCGACACCTGGGAGGCCACCAACCTCCTGTGCGTGGCCCGGGTCCTGGTCGCCGCCGCGCGGCTGCGCGAGGAGACCCGCGGCTGCCACTGGCGCGAGGACCACGCCGACCGCGACGACACCGACTGGCGCCGTCATATCGTCGTACGGCTGAATCCGGACCGGACCCTCGCCGTACGCACCACCGATACCGCAGACTTCCCCCCTACCCGGCAGCACCAGCAGGAGCAGTGACACAAGTGAGCACCCCCGAGGACCTTCCCCTCGTCCAGAGCGGCGGCTGCGGCGACGGCTGCGCCTGCGGCGCGGACGCCGGCCACGACGACGAGGAGTACCTGGAGTGCGGGCTGGACCCCGCGCTCGCCCAGCTCCTGGCCGACGCCGGGCTCGACCCGCTGGAGGTCGAGGACATCGCCAACGTCGCCATCCAGGAGGACCTGGACAACGGCGTGGACGTGACGACCGTCGCGACCATCCCCGAGGACGCGGTCGCCACCGCCGACTTCACCGCGCGGGAGGCGGGCGTGGTGGCGGGCCTGCGCGTCGCCGAGGCCGTGCTCTCGGTCGTCTGCACGGACGAGTTCGAGGTCGAGCGGCACGTGGAGGACGGCGACCGCGTGGAGGCCGGACAGAAGCTGCTGTCGGTCACCACGCGTACCCGCGACCTGCTCACCGCCGAGCGCAGCGCGCTCAACCTGATGTGCCGCCTGTCCGGCATCGCGACCGCCACGCGCGCGTGGGCGGACGTCCTGGAGGGCACCAAGGCACGGGTGCGGGACACCCGCAAGACCACCCCGGGCCTGCGCGCCCTGGAGAAGTTCGCCGTCCGCTGCGGCGGCGGGGTGAACCACCGCATGTCGCTGTCCGACGCGGCCCTGGTCAAGGACAACCACGTGGTCGCCGCGGGCGGTGTCGCCCAGGCCTTCGAGGCCGTGCGCGAGGCCTTCCCGGACGTGCCGATCGAGGTCGAGGTCGACACCCTGCACCAGCTGCGCGAGGTCGTGGACGCCGGCGCCGACCTGGTCCTGCTCGACAACTTCACCCCCGGCGAGTGCGCGGAGGCCGTCGGCATCGTCGGCGGGCGCGCGCTGCTGGAGGCGTCCGGCCGGCTCACCCTGGACAACGCCAAGGCGTACGCCGACACCGGCGTCGACTTCCTGGCCGTGGGCGCCCTGACCCACTCCTCGCCGATCCTCGACATCGGCCTGGACCTGCGAGCGGCGGAGTAGGAGCGGGATCCGGCCATGCTGCTGACGATCGACGTGGGGAACACGCACACCGTGCTCGGCCTGTTCGACGGTGAGGACATCGTCGAGCACTGGCGCATCTCGACGGACTCCCGCCGTACGGCCGACGAGCTCGCGGTGCTCCTCCAGGGCCTGATGGGCATGCACCCCCTCCTCGGGGTGGAGCTGGGCGACGGCATCGACGGCATCGCGATCTGCGCGACCGTCCCCTCGGTGCTCCACGAGCTGCGCGAGGTGACCCGCCGCTACTACGGCGACGTGCCCGCGGTGCTCGTCGAGCCCGGCGTGAAGACCGGCGTGCCGATCCTCTTCGACAACCCCAAGGAGGTCGGGGCCGACCGCATCATCAACGCGGTCGCCGCGAACGAGCTCTACGGCGGTCCCGCGATCGTCGTCGACTTCGGCACGGCGACGACGTTCGACGCGATCAGCGCGCGCGGGGAGTACGTCGGCGGCGTCATCGCCCCCGGCATCGAGATCTCCGTGGAGGCCCTCGGCATCAAGGCCGCGCAACTGCGCAAGATCGAGGTGGCCCGCCCCCGCAGCGTGATCGGCAAGAACACGGTCGAGGCGATGCAGGCGGGCGTGGTCTACGGCTTCGCGGGCCAGGTGGACGGCGTCGTCAGCCGGATGGCACGCGAGCTGGCGGACGACCCGGACGACGTCACGGTGATCGCCACCGGCGGCCTGGCGCCGATGGTGCTGGGCGAGTCCTCGGTGATCGACGAGCACGAACCGTGGCTGACGCTGATCGGACTGCGCCTGGTGTACGAGCGGAACGTGTCGCGCATGTGACCGGCGCACGCCCCCCGGGCCGCCGCGCGCCGGTCCAGGCGGCCGCGGGGGCGCGCGGACCGGGGCGTGCCCGGACAGGTACGCCCCGCTCCGCGCGGAGACGGGACCCGTCTTCCTACGGCCCGGCCTGGAACCGGTCTGGAACGGGACCGGACAAGACCGGACCCCAGGACCGGAACGGGACCGGACAAGACCGGACCGCAGGACCGGAACAGGACCAGACAAGCCCTGACCGGGACCGGATCAGGACCGGCCCGCGCCGACCTGCGCCGGCCCGCGCCGGGTCGCCCGCACGGGTGAGCCGGCGCAGGCCGCGGGCGGATTCGGGCACGCCACGCCTGACCGTTATGCCGAGATTGTCTGATTAGCGCGTATCGTCGCCGCATGCCCACGCCATACGGATCCCGCGGCGGCATGGCGTTCGGCGCGGAGGAGCTGCGTGTGCTCCGCCGCGCTCTCGCCCTCGCCCTCCACCCCGGTCCCGCCTCGGCCGAGGACGTCCAGGACTGCCACCGCCTCGCCGAGTCCCTCGACGAGGCGGTGCGTGAGACCGCCCGGCTGCGGGCCTTCCTGGTGGCCGACCTCGCCCGGTACCGCGCCGCCCTGCCCGGCACCGCGGCCGGATACCTCACGCTGCTGGAGGAGGTCCTGGCAGCCGGCCACCGGCCCGGCGCGGACGACCTCGCCGCCCTGCGCGCCCTGCGCGGCAATCCGGCGGCGGCCGCCCTCCTGGCCCACTGCCAGGTCCTCGCGGAACAGGACGTACGCGCCCGCCTGGCGCGCCAGACGGCCCGTCGGCCCGCTCCGGCGGCTCGCGTCGTGCCGGTGTCCCGTACGCGCCTCCTGGCCCTGCCGGGGGGCCGGGCGGGGGTGGTCGTGGACCGGGTGCCCGGCGGCCGGGCCGCCGTGGCCGCGGACGGCACGGACGGGGAGCCGGGGAAGAAACCCGCCCAGCGGCCCGCCGCACCCCACCCCGCCCCCGGCCCCGTGCCCGTGAAGCCCGCCGCGCCCGAGCCCCCGCGCCGGCCCGTCCCCACGCCGGGCGAGGTCTTCCCGCGCCGCAAACCGGTCCCGCCGCCCGCCGGGGCCGGGAAGCGGCGGCTCGCGGTCTGCTGAGGGAACGGCACCGGGGCGCCCCGCCGCGCCCGACCCCGCCCCGGAGCCCCCCTCGACCCTGGCTACCCTGGATCCATGGACTACGTCTCCGCGCTCGTGCCCCCCGTCGTCATGGCGGCGTTCTTCATCGGTGTGGTCAGGGTGATCGTGAAGACCCAGGGCGGGGCCGCCAAGGCCAAGGAGGACGCGGCCGTCGACGCCGCCCTCGCGCGCGCGGAGCGTGCCCCCCGGCCCTCCGCCCAGCCCGACGCCTGACCTGGACGCCCCCCCCGCACGGCGTACGGCAGCCTCCCGGCAGCCGTACGCCCTTTTTGTTCGCCTTCGGCAGTGAACGTGCACGTCCGGCACGCGATGGGCGAGATCTCCCACTATTGTTCTGAGGTGTGCCTCGCCCATTGGGAGAACTCGAAGACGCGGTCATGACGCGGGTGTGGAAGTGGAACCGCCCGGTGACCGTTCGAGAAGTCCTGGAAGACCTCCAGCAGGAACGGTCCATCGCCTACACCACGGTGATGACCGTTTTGGACAATCTCCATCAGAAGGGCTGGGTCCGCCGCGAGGCGGAAGGCCGGGCCTATCGATATGAGGCGGTCTCCACCCGCGCCGCCTACGCCGCAGCCCTGATGAACGACGCCTGGGCGCAGAGCGACAACCCCGCCGCCGCTCTCGTCGCCTTCTTCGGCATGATGAGCGAGGAACAGCGGTACGCCCTGCGGGACGCGGTGCGCATCGTCCAAGGTCCGGAAACCTCCGAAGCCCCCCGGCCGACGAGTGCCGGGGAGAACCAGAACCCCGGCTCGGCAACCGGACCCGACGGGCGATAGCGTCCGCACATGTCAGCACGGAGTCCCGAAGTCAGCGCTAAAGCCATCACCGTCCGCCGGGCCCGGACCAGCGATGTCCCCGTCGTCCGCCGTCTCCTTGACGCGTACGTCCGCGACCGCATCCTGCTCGACAAAGCGACCGTGACGCTTTACGAGGACATCCAGGAGTTCTGGGTCGCCGAACGGGACGACAACGCCGAGGTCGTCGGCTGCGGCGCCCTGCACGTGATGTGGGAAGACCTCGCGGAAGTCCGCACTCTCGCGGTGAAGCCCGGCCTGAAGGGCGCCGGCGTGGGTCACCAGTTGTTGGAGAAGTTGCTGCACACCGCCCGCTGGCTGGGCGTTCGCCGCGTTTTCTGCCTGACCTTCGAAGTCGACTTCTTCAGCAAGCACGGCTTCGTGGAGATCGGCGAGACGCCGGTCGACACCGATGTCTACGCGGAGCTGTTGCGTTCCTATGACGAGGGCGTCGCCGAGTTCCTCGGACTCGAACGAGTGAAACCGAACACCTTGGGCAACAGCCGGATGCTTCTGCATCTGTGATCGTCCCGTCCATTCCGGGCCGGACGCCGTTGCCCGGGTGCCCTATGTCCGAAACGCGTATCTTTCCGGACGGTGGGCGGGCCGCAGGCCTCTGCCGGGGGTTTGTGTTTTTCCAGCAAAAGCGGTTTGCTTTCCGACGTACTGCAGTACTGCATATAACAGGGGCGGCGAAACGGCGCACGCCGCAGAGCCCCGGCCCTCACGTTATCGATGAAAGGAAATCCGGTGGCACAGAAGGTTCAGGTCCTTCTTGTCGACGACCTCGACGGCGGCGAGGCGGACGAGACCGTTACGTTCGCGCTGGACGGCAAGACCTACGAGATCGATCTCACGACGGCCAATGCGGACAAGCTGCGCGGCCTTCTCGACCCCTATGTGAAGGGTGGCCGTCGTACCGGTGGCCGCGCTTCGGGCGGACGCGGAAAGACACGCGCCGCTTCCGGTGGCAGCCAGGACACCGCGCAGATCCGCGCATGGGCGAAGGAGAACGGTTACGAGGTCAACGACCGTGGCCGCGTTCCCGCTTCCATTCGCGAGGCTTACGAGAAGGCCAACGGCTGAGCGCAGGCGCGCCACAGCCGGACACGGTGACACTGCGTCGCCAGCGTGTCCACCCACCGCACCAGATCGGGGGCGCCCCCACCGCCCCCCAGGGCCGACACCGTCGCCAATGAGGCCTCGATCTCGCGCCCGGCCACGGGGGGCCGTACCCACAGGGCGGCCCCCTGCGCAGTCCCGGCGGACTCCGCGCCCGGCGGCAGGGGCGCCTCGATGAGGCCGCCCGCGCCGATCGCCCGAAGCTCCAGCGGCAGCACCCCCCAGTCGAGCCACTGAAGGATCCCCGGCAGCTCCCCCGCGCTGCCCGCGGCCACCAGGAGCCACATCCGCTCCCCCTCGACGGCCACGGGAGAGCCCGGCGCCAGGCGCCGCAGAGCCGCGTGACCCGCCTCGGCCGGTACCTCCAGGACGTCGAACCGCACGCCGACCGCAAGCCGCACCGGCGTCCCGGGCACCGTCGCCCACCCCAGTTCGTTCTCGTACCAGCCGCGGACACGGGCGGCCGTACCGGCGATTTCGGCGGTATCGGCGGTATCGGCCGCGTCGGCGGCGTCGGCCGTATCAGTCGTATCGGCGGTATCGGCCGTATCAGATGTGACGAGAGCGGCCGGAAGAGTCGGGAGAGCCGGAGGAGTGCCCGGGGGAACGGCCGGGCGACCGTCCCGGAGGGTGTCCGAGAGGACCGAGCCAACCATGCCAAGCGCAACCGTCCGGAACGCCCGCGAGTTACGCTGAGTATTCATTCGGATGCCCAGCGTGCCGAAAGTGGGGGCGCGCGGGGATCCCGGGGGGCGTGAGGTTGTTCGCCCATAGCGGAGGGAACCGGTGCACGCGGCATGGACTGTCAGTCGCAGCGGGTAAGACATCCCTAGTGGGAGGGGTCGACACGCAGGACGGGACGTCTCACGTTCGCCATCGGCGTACTGGCGAAGGGGGTAACTGTCTGGCCTGCGGGAACATCGTCTCGCACCATCGGGTTGGAGCAGATGTCGGCGTTCGGGGTCAGGAGGCCATCGACGGTGTCGGCAGTTGGAATGAGCGGTCCCCGCTTGCGGGACTAAGCTGCGGAAGGACAGGGAGGGGAAGTTCCCCCCACTGCCTGACCGCTCTGAGGAGCGATTAACGATGTTCGAGAGGTTCACCGACCGCGCGCGGCGGGTTGTCGTCCTGGCTCAGGAAGAAGCCCGGATGCTCAACCACAACTACATCGGCACCGAGCACATCCTCCTGGGCCTGATCCACGAGGGTGAGGGTGTCGCCGCCAAGGCCCTTGAGAGCCTCGGGATTTCGCTCGAGGCGGTCCGCCAGCAGGTGGAGGAGATCATCGGCCAGGGCCAGCAGGCTCCCTCGGGCCACATCCCCTTCACTCCCCGTGCCAAGAAGGTCCTGGAGCTGTCGCTCCGCGAGGCCCTTCAGCTGGGTCACAACTACATCGGCACGGAGCACATCCTGCTCGGCCTGATCCGCGAGGGCGAGGGCGTCGCCGCCCAGGTCCTGGTCAAGCTGGGCGCAGATCTCAACCGGGTGCGGCAGCAGGTCATCCAGCTGCTCTCCGGCTACCAGGGCAAGGAGACCGCCACCGCCGGCGGGCCTGCCGAGGGCACGCCCTCGACGTCCCTGGTCCTCGACCAGTTCGGCCGGAACCTCACCCAGGCCGCTCGTGAGTCCAAGCTCGACCCGGTCATCGGGCGCGAGAAGGAGATCGAGCGGGTCATGCAGGTGCTGTCCCGCCGTACCAAGAACAACCCGGTGCTGATCGGTGAGCCCGGCGTCGGCAAGACCGCCGTCGTCGAGGGCCTCGCCCAGGCCATCGTCAAGGGCGAGGTGCCCGAGACCCTCAAGGACAAGCACCTCTACACCCTGGACCTCGGCGCGCTGGTCGCCGGCTCCCGCTACCGCGGTGACTTCGAGGAGCGCCTGAAGAAGGTGCTCAAGGAGATCCGCACCCGCGGCGACATCATCCTGTTCATCGACGAGCTCCACACGCTGGTCGGTGCGGGTGCCGCCGAGGGCGCCATCGACGCGGCCTCCATCCTGAAGCCGATGCTGGCCCGCGGTGAGCTCCAGACCATCGGTGCGACCACGCTGGACGAGTACCGCAAGCACCTGGAGAAGGACGCGGCCCTGGAGCGCCGCTTCCAGCCCATCCAGGTCGCCGAGCCGTCCCTGCCGCACACCATCGAGATCCTCAAGGGCCTGCGCGACCGGTACGAGGCACACCACCGCGTCTCCATCACCGACGAGGCACTGGTCCAGGCCGCCACCCTGGCCGACCGGTACATCTCGGACCGCTTCCTGCCGGACAAGGCGATCGACCTGATCGACGAGGCCGGTTCCCGGATGCGCATCCGCCGGATGACCGCTCCGCCGGACCTGCGCGAGTTCGACGAGAAGATCGCCGGCGTCCGCCGCGACAAGGAGTCCGCGATCGACTCGCAGGACTTCGAGAAGGCAGCCTCCCTCCGCGACAAGGAGAAGCAGCTCCTGGCCGCCAAGGCCAAGCGGGAGAAGGAGTGGAAGGCCGGCGACATGGACGTCGTCGCCGAGGTCGACGGCGAGCTGATCGCCGAGGTCCTCGCCACGGCGACGGGCATCCCGGTCTTCAAGCTGACCGAGGAGGAGTCCAGCCGGCTGCTCCGCATGGAGGACGAGCTCCACAAGCGGGTCATCGGCCAGAACGACGCCGTCAAGGCGCTGTCGAAGGCGATCCGCCGTACCCGCGCCGGTCTGAAGGACCCCAAGCGCCCCGGTGGTTCGTTCATCTTCGCCGGCCCGTCCGGTGTCGGTAAGACCGAGCTGTCCAAGGCGCTCGCCGAGTTCCTCTTCGGTGACGAGGACGCGCTGATCTCCCTCGACATGTCGGAGTTCAGCGAGAAGCACACGGTGTCGCGTCTCTTCGGTTCCCCGCCCGGATACGTGGGCTACGAAGAGGGCGGCCAGCTGACCGAGAAGGTCCGCCGCAAGCCGTTCTCCGTCGTCCTCTTCGACGAGGTCGAGAAGGCCCACCCGGACATCTTCAACTCGCTGCTGCAGATCCTGGAGGACGGTCGCCTGACCGACTCCCAGGGCCGGGTCGTGGACTTCAAGAACACGGTCATCATCATGACGACCAACCTCGGCACCCGGGACATCTCCAAGGGCTTCAACCTCGGCTTCGCGGCCGCAGGCGACACGAAGACCAACTACGAGCGCATGAAGAACAAGGTTTCGGACGAGCTGAAGCAGCACTTCCGGCCCGAGTTCCTCAACCGCGTCGACGACGTCGTCGTGTTCCCGCAGCTGACGCAGGCGGACATCCTGCGGATCGTCGACCTGATGATCAGCAAGGTCGACGAGCGCCTGAAGGACCGGGACATGGGCATCGAGCTCTCCCAGTCCGCCAAGGAGCTGCTGTCCAAGAAGGGTTACGACCCCGTGCTGGGTGCGCGTCCGCTGCGCCGCACCATCCAGCGCGAGATCGAGGACACGCTGTCGGAGAAGATCCTCTTCGGCGAGCTGCGCCCCGGTCACATCGTGGTCGTGGACACCGAGGGCGAGGGCGAGACCAAGACCTTCACCTTCCGGGGTGAGGAGAAGTCGGCCCTGCCGGACGTCCCGCCGATCGAGCAGGCGGCCGGCGGCGCCGGACCGAACCTGAGCAAGGACGCGTGAGCGTCCAGGAGTTCGCCCGACGGACCTGACGGAACCCGACGGGTCTGACGGACCTGACGGACCTGACGTAAGGGGCCGGTGCTCTGAGGAGCACCGGCCCCTTACGCGTGCCCCGGTGAGGGCCGTTCGTCGTCGGCTACGACAGCTGCCCGTCGTAGTCGGGCAGCTTGAACGTCTTCTCGGCGTGGCCGCCGGACAGGTCGGTGGCGCTGTTGCCGATGTTCGCGATGATCGTGTAGCCGTCGGCCTCGATGTCGACGCGCTGGGCGGTCTTGTAGTCGGCGACGTCCTGGAAGAGGTCCAGGAGGCCGCGGACGTAGAGACCGGAGACCTGGTAGCCGACGTGCTGGAGGTTGTAGTCGGTCACCGAGGCGATGATCCCGGGGCGGGCCGTGACGAAGAACAGTGCGACGCCGTGCTCCTGCGCGTACTCGGCGACGTCGAGGACGGGGGCGTTGGCCGGCTGGGGGTAGCTGAAGCCGAAGTCGGTCTCCAGGGTGGTGTTGTCCACGTCGAAGACGATCGCCTGCTTCTCGCCCGGCACCGGGGCGGCGATGCGCTGCTTCAGGTAGGGCAGGGCCTGGTCCATCACGGCCTGGCAGTCCGCCTGCCAGGTGTCGTAGTCCACGGCCACCGCGGCAGCGGCCGCGGCCGACACGGCCGTGGTGCCGGTGTCGGCCGCGTCCGCTGCCGGGACGGCCATCGCGGTGACGGCGGCCGTGGCCGCGGCGGTCAGGGCGATGTGGCGTGTCCAGCTGCCTCTGCTCATGGTGGGGGTCCTCTCGCGTCCAGGGCGCTGTGGATGTCGTGAGCATGCTCATCGAAGGGTATGGCTTGAGGGGAACCAGCGGGTTACTGGACGGTAGTGCACCCTGAGAGCCCGGTCACAGCCTTGAGCGCGTGATCGTGGTGTGGGCCACAACTCGCCGAAAAGGAGAGGGAGTAGGGGCGAGTAGCCCCCGTCACATTCCGAAGTCCCTTGGGGCGGGTGGCTGGTGACGTGCCGCACAGGCGATTTGTCCGTTACTAGCCTGATTAGTGGATCAGATGAACCCGACAAAACGGCCCAAAGGTGCAGAACGGTGCATCGAATGTGGGCGATATGGGTCGAATTGGGGGAAGTGGTAGCAAGGTGCGAACTGTCAAGAAGTGCTCTCTTTCGCGACGATCTACTAGATTCTGTCGTAGATCACACGTTTGAGGCTTTCCGGGTCCGTGGGTTACCAAGGAATGGCCCATCCGGCGGACGTCCGTCGGGTGGTTTTCTCTGCCCCCGGCTCCCATGAGGTTTCGATGTTCCAGCGCGTCACGTTCCGTTCCTCCCGTACGTCCCAGTTCCGCACCCGCGTGGCGGTCGGGGCCGCCACTCTCGGCGCCTCGGTCGTCCTGGGGAGCGGAGTGGCGTCCGCCGTCCAGCCCGCAGCTCAGCCCGCCGTCCAGGCCGCGGCGGTGAAGGCGGCCGCCTCCACCGGCTGGGTCAAGCCGGTCGCGAAGTACACCAAGTCCGCCAGCTTCCACCAGAACGGTGCCATGTGGCAGTCCACCCACAGCGGGCAGGACTTCGCCGTCCCGAGCGGCACCAAGGTCGTGGCCGCGCACGGCGGCACCGTGGTCAAGGCCGGCGGCAACGGCGCCGGTGACGGCCCCGCCTACGGCAACGCCATCGTCATCAAGCACGGCAACGGCACGTACTCCCAGTACGCCCACCTGTCGCGCATCGAGGTGAAGGTCGGCCAGATCGTCAAGACCGGCCAGCGCATCGCCCTGTCCGGCAACACCGGCAACTCCAGCGGCCCGCACCTGCACTTCGAGATCCGTACGACCCCCAACTACGGCTCGGCGATCGACCCGGTCGCGTTCCTGCGGGCCAAGGGCCTCAGCGTCTGACCCGAGAGGGCTGCCCTAGGGCCGCGCGCCCTGGTGGGCCTGGGTGACCAGATCGATGGCGACCTCGAGGACGGCTTCGCGCTTGTCCTCGGGGTCGCCTTCGATGTCCTGGAGGAAGAACATGCCGGCGTGCAGCGTGAAGATCGCGCTCACGCAGCGGACCTGGTCGGCCAGGGGGGCGTCCGGGTCGATGATGATGTCGCGCAGACTGCCCAGACGGTCCTTGAAGGACCCCCCGATCTGCAGCTCCCGCACCGTCGCCTGGTTCTCCTGCATGAACCGGAAGAGGGGGACGGCGTTGTTGAGGGCCTGGCTGTAGCGGCGGACGAGTTCCCGCTTGGTCTCGAGGGTGTGCGGCTGCGCCTTGCCCCACTCGATCAGGTCCTCGATCGGTTTCATCAGATCCGTGAAGATGCTGACGACGATCTCTTCCTTGGTCTTGAAGTGGTAGTAGAGGGCCGCCTTCGTGACCGACAGGCGCTCGGCGATCTCGCGCAGCGAGGTCTTCTCGTACCCCTGCTCGGCGAAGAGTTCAAGGGCCACGTCCTGAATGCGCTGGCGGGTGTTGCCTCGGCGCTGCTGCCTGGTGCCGTCCATGGTGACGTCCATCCTCGTACTCCTCGCGCTGCCGCGACACTCGCCCACGACTCGGTAAGAAAAACTTACCCGCCGCCCCGGGCTGGAACTTACTTGACGCCCGGCTAGTTAGGGGTCTACTTTCCCAGTGTAGTGAACTAGCCGGGCGGCAAGTAAGTGAGCGCCCTGGGGGAGTGGGAACGATGGCGGACACACCAAGCGAACAGACGGGCGCCGGCGTCACGCCGGCCGCCAAGGAACCGAAGAGCGTACGGGTCGTCATGCTCGCGCTCATGATCACGATGATGCTCGCGATGCTCGACAACATGATCGTGGGTACGGCGATGCCGACGATCGTGGGCGAGCTCGGAGGCCTGGAGCACCTGTCGTGGGTGGTCACGTCGTACACCCTCGCGACCGCCGCCTCCACCCCCATCTGGGGCAAGCTCGGCGACATGTACGGGCGCAAGGGCGCCTTCCTGAGCTCGATCGTGATCTTCCTGATCGGGTCGGCGCTGAGCGGCATGGCCCAGGACATGGGCCAGCTGATCGCGTTCCGCGCCGTTCAGGGCCTGGGTGCCGGCGGACTGATGGTCGGCGTCATGGCGATCATCGGTGATCTGGTCCCGCCGCGGGAGCGCGGCAGGTACCAGGGCATGATGGCCGGAGTGATGGCGATCGCGATGATCGGCGGTCCGCTCGTCGGAGGCACCATCACCGACCACTGGGGCTGGCGCTGGGCCTTCTACATCAACCTGCCGCTCGGCATCGTGGCCCTGGGCCTCATCACCGCCGTCCTCCACCTGCCGAGGAAGCGGTCCCAGGCCCGCATCGACTACCTGGGCGCCGCACTGCTGACCATCGGCATCACGGCCATCGTGCTCGTCACCACCTGGGGCGGCACGGAGTACGCCTGGGGCTCCGCGCGGATCATGGAGCTGATCGGCATCGGTGTCGCCTCGCTGGTCGGGTTCGTGTTCTGGCAGACCAGGGCCGCCGAGCCGATCGTGCCGCTGCACATCTTCCGCAGCCGCAACTTCACGCTGATGTCCCTCATCGGCTTCATCACCGGCTTCGTGATGTTCGGCGCCACCCTCTTCCTTCCGCTGTACCAGCAGTCCGTGCAGGGCGCGTCCGCGACCAACTCCGGGCTGTTGCTCCTGCCGATGCTGGGCGCGATGCTCGTGACCTCGATCGTCGCGGGCCGCATCACCACCAACAGCGGCCGCTACAAGATCTTCCCCATCGTCGGCGGCGCCCTGATGATCGTCGGGCTGTACCTGCTGTCCACGATGGACACCGGGACCTCCCGGCTCACCTCCGGCGTGTTCATGGCCGTCGTGGGTCTCGGCATGGGCTGTCTGATGCAGATCACCATGCTGGTCGCGCAGAACAGCGTGGAGATGAAGGACATGGGGGTCGCCTCCTCGTCGACCACCCTCTTCCGTACGCTCGGCTCCTCCTTCGGTGTCGCGATCATGGGCGCGCTGTTCAACAGCCGGGTCGAGGACGTCATGGCCGAGCGGGCCGGCGCGCTGGGCTCCGCGGTCACCGAGCAGTCCGCGCAGCTGGACGCGGCCAGCCTCGCCAAGCTTCCGGCGGCGGCCCGGGAGGCCTACCAGTACGCGGTCTCCGACGGAACCCACGCGGCGTTCCTCCTCGGCTCGGTGGTGGCTGTGATCGCGCTGGTGGCGTCCTTCTTCGTCAAGGAGGTTCCGCTGCGGGGGACCGGCCCGAAGCCGGAGGGGCCCGCGGACGAGGCCGCAGTCCCGACGGTGCCGGTGGCGGAGTCCGTCTGACCGGATGACATGACGGGACCGGTGCCGCGCCGACCGCGCCGACGGACGGCGCGGCACCGGTCCCGGCCTCACCGGAGGCCCCCGGCGGGTGACCGCTCAGGGGGCCATTCCCGTCGTAGGAGCAGCCGGGGCCGCGACGGGGGGGCGAGGCCGCCGGAGCCGGGGCACGCACGCGGTGGTCACCCGGGGGTGCTGGGGTGCCGGGGGCGCCCGCAGCTACCCGGAGCCACCGGGGGGGCCTGGAACCATGGCCTCCCGCGAAACCGGTTTGCCCAGGGGTGCCGGGGCCGCCGGGGTCGCCTGAGCTGTTCGGAGCCGCCGGGGTCGCTGGAGCCGCCCAGGGGCGCCGGAGTCGTCGGGCCGGTGAGACCCGCGCACGGGATCGCTATGGCCCGGACCACGGGACTGCTTCGGCCCCGCGCACGGGATCGCTATGGCCCGGACCACGGGACTGCTTCGGCCCGGACCACGGGATCGCTATGGCCCGGACCACGGGACCGCTTCGGCCCGTACGGCGGTCTACTGCCCGGACATCGGCAGCATCGGGTAGCTCCCCGTGTTCGTCGGTGCGTGTTCCGGCAGCCACAGGACGGCGACGGCGCCGTCGGCGGGTATGTGCTCCGGCGCCCCGGCCGGTCGTACGTTGCGGAAGGTGAGCCGGGCGCCCAGGACGCGGGCCTGGCCCGCGGCGATGGTCAGACCGAGCCCGTGACCATGGCCGGCGCGGTCGCTGCTGCCGGTGCGGAAGCGGCTCGGGCCCTCGGCGAGCAGGTCGTCGGGGAAGCCGGGGCCGTGGTCGCGGACCCGGATGACCCGGCCCTCCACGGTGACCTGGACGGGCGGTCTGCCGTGCCGGCCGGCGTTGGCGAGCAGGTTGAACAGCACGCGCTCCAGACGCCGGGGATCGGTGGTCACCATCGACTCGTGCACCACGCGGACCTCGACCGCGGGATCCTTGGCAGCGACACGCCGGGCGACGAACTCGCCCAGCAGGACGTCCTGCAACTCCGCGCGCTCCGAGGCGCCGTCGAGGCGGGCCACCTCCAGCACGTCCTCGACGAGGGTGCGCATGGCCTGGGCCCGGTCCAGGACCAGTTCCGTGGGCCGGCCGGGCGGCAGCAGCTCGGCGGCGGTGAGCAGTCCTGTCACGGGCGTGCGCAGCTCGTGCGCGATGTCGGCGGTGACTCTGCGCTCGGCCTCCAGCCGCTGCTGGAGGGCGTCCGCCATGGCGTCGACCGCCCGCGCCAGGTCGTCGGTCTCGTCCCGGACGACCCCGCCGATGGCGTCCCGCACCCGGACGTCCGTCTCGCCCTTGGCGACCTGGTTGGCGGCGGCCGCCGCCTTGCGCAGCCGGCGGGACAGCTGCCCCCCGATGAGTACACCGAGCGCGCTGCCGCCCAGGACGACCGCGATGGAGCCGATCACCAGGGCCTGGTCGAGGTCCTTGAGGATGTCCGTGCTGCGGTCGGTGAACCCGGTGTGCAGGGAGAGCACATGGCCGCCCTTGAGCGGCACGGCCGCCCAGATGCTCGGCGCGCCGCCCGCCGCGTGCTCGGAGACGAACGTCGCCCGTCGGCCCTCCTCGACCTTCTCCCGCAGCTCCGACGGCAGACGGGGGTCGTCGATCTCGATGCTGGGGAAGTTGGCGCGGCCGGACACGTCGTAGTTGCGCTGCGCGATCTGGATGCGTTCGTCGGCGAGGTCCCGTGCGTTGTCCAGCATGGACACCCGGGCCGCGTTGTGCACGACCAGGCTGAGCGCGACCGCCACCAGCGCGCCTACCAGCGCGATGGCCGCGCTCAGCTTCCACCGCAGGCCGGTGCGGATGCCCGCGCTCGGCCTCCACCACAGGCCGGTGCGGACGGCCGCGCGCTCCACGCGGGCCGGAACCAGGTGCCCCCGCATCCCCCGCATCCCCCGCATCCCCGGCATCCCCCGTCCCGCTCAGGCCTTCAGTTTGTAGCCGAAGCCGCGGACCGTCTCGATGCGGTCCTGGCCGATCTTGGTCCGCAGGCGCTGCACATGGACGTCCACGACCCGGGTGTCGCCTCCCCAGCCGTAGTCCCAGACACGTTCCAGCAGTCTGTCCCGCGACAGGACCGTGCCCGGGGCCGAGGAGAACTCCAGCAGCAGACGCATCTCGGTAGGGGTGAGGGCCACCGGCCGTCCGGCCCGGCGCACCTCCATCCCCTCGGTGTCGACCGCCAGTTCGCCGAAGGTCAGCACCCCGCCCGTGGCAGAGCCGCCGGGCTCGGTGCGGTCGCCGCCGCCCGCGTGCCCGAAGCGGCGCAGGACGGCGCGGATACGGGCGACCAGGACGGCTCCGTCGAACGGCTTGGTGACGTAGTCGTCGGCACCGGCCTCCAGACCGAGGACGACGTCGATGGAGTCGGCGCGCGCGGACAGCATGATCACCGGCACGGTGGACTCGTCGCGGATGCGCCGGCACAGGCTCACGCCGTCCAGGCCGGGCACCATGACGTCCAACAGCGCGATGTCCGGGCGGTCGGCCCGGAACGCCTCCAGGCCGGACAGGCCGTCGGGCATCGCGGTGACCGCGAAGCCGTCCCGCTCCAGGGCGAGTTGGGTGGCCTCGCGGATGACGTCGTCGTCCTCGACGAACAGGACGTGGGTCTGGTCTGCCATCCCGGTGCTCTCAGTCCTCGTGGGTGTCGGCCGTACGTCTGTCGGCTGTGTCGTTCACTGGTTCATCGGACCGGGCGGCCCGAACGGTTCACGCGACGGGAGATTTTCTCCCGGACCCTCCGCGGCCCCGGCTCCCGGACTCTCCGCGGCCCCGGCTCCCGGACCCTCCGCGGCCCCGGCTCCCGGACCCCCCGCGGCCCCGGCTCCCGGTCCCAGCTCCTGGCTCCCGGTCCCAGCTCCCGGGAGGGCTCAGCCCGCGCCGGCCGGGGCTCATCCCCCCTCGGACTCCGTCGAGCCGTCCCCGCCGACGACGCTGCTGTAGTCGTTGTGCCAGCTGTACTCCTCGACGAAGCGGTCCGAGGCCCAGCGGTACGTGGTCACGTTCTCGCCGGACGGACTGGAGACCGGGTCGCCCTTCTCGTACACCTGCTTGGTGACCACCAGGGCGCCGCGGTCCAGCTCCGCGTACACCGGGGACTCCTCGGCCTTGAACACGTTCTCGTAGCGGCCGTCGCGCTTCCGGTACACGTAGGAGCCGACGCCGATGGCATCGCCGCAGGTCAGTACGTTCACGACGATGTCGTTGCCGGAGCCGCCGGTGAGAGCGCCGTAGGACACGTCGACCGGGTACTCGTCGCCGGCGCACGGCTTCAGCTCGCGCTTGACCTCCGCCGAGACCGCGGGGTCCTCCTTGACGAGCCGTACCGCGTCCACCCGGTCGGAGGCTTCGGTGGGAGCGGCCGACGGGGAGGCCGTGGCCGCGCCGACGGCCGCGTCGCCGCGGGCCGGCCCCTCGTCGCGGGCGCCGGTGCCGCCGGCGGCGCACGCGGAGACGACCAAGGCGAGGGCGGCGAGGACGGCCGCCGCCGTGGTCGCCGCCTGGACGGTGCCCCGGACCGGTGTGGTGGGCCGGGCCTCGGTCAGGCCGCCGCGCAACGCTCCCGCTCCTCACGCTCCAGCGCGCGTGCGTCGAGATCGCGGGCTTCCAGCTCCTCGCGGAGCCGGGCGAGTGCCCGGTGCAGCGTGCTCTTGACCGTTCCCGCCGACATGCCGAGGGCGGCCGCCGTCTCCTCCGTGGACATCTGCTCCCAGTGCCGCAGGACGACGACGCTGCGCTGCTTGGGAGCGAGCACCTTCAGCACGTCCATCAGAAGGGCGCGGTCCGCGTGCTGCTCGGTGGAGTCGTTCACGGAGGCGTCCGGCAGCTGCTCGGTGGGCACTTCCTCCAGCCTCCGGGCCCGCCACCACTCCGTCCGCGTGTTGATCATGACTCGGCGCAGATAGGCGTCGGCGAGCCGCTTGTCCGCGATGCCCTCCCAACGGCCGTACGTCCGGGCCAGCGCGGTCTGGAGCAGGTCCTGCGCCTCGACCGGGTCCGGCACCAGCCGACGGGCGCTGCGCAGCAGCGCGTCCTGCCGGGTGCGGACGTACTCCTCGAACTCGAGCACCTCGCCCTGCGCCATGATCAACCGCCTCCGTGTCCCCGTGCCGGTCGGCCGGAGCCGCCGGTTTCCCCGCTTCTGGTCTGTGCCCGCGTGTCGCTGCCGGGTACGCGAACGACGCTACGGAGGTGTTGTCACGGCACTGTCCGAGGCAGCCCGCGGTCACCCCTCGGCTGTCCGTCGGTTGTGTAACGGAAGTAGGGCGCAGATAAAGAAGCGAACCGTATCGTGCGGTTATGGGGTGATTCGTCGGGTGAGTGGGTGGGGTGAGGCGTGACGAACGGCCGGGTGCGGGCCGGGGGAGAGGGCCGCCGTCTGTGACGTGACCCTGTGTCAGGTCGAACGCGACCCTGTGCCAGGTCAGGCGCGACGCCGTGTCAGGTCAGGGGGAGGCGGTACAGGCCGCCGGGCAGCGGCTCCACCAGACCGTCCGCGACGAGCCCGTCCAGGGCACGCGCGCGTTGCACCGGTTCGTGCCAGACCCGGTCGAGGGCCGCCTGCGGCACGGGCGCGTGCGCGTCGCGCAGCACGGCGAGCAGCTTGCCCCGCACCTGCCGGTCCGTCCCGGCGTACGTCTGCCCCCGGCGGGGCGGACCGTCGTGCTCCGGCTTGCCCGCGAGCCGCCAGGCGCACTGCGCGGTGATCGGGCAGCGGTGGCAGGTCTCGTTCTTGGCCGTGCACACCAGCGCCCCGAGTTCCATGGACGCGGCGGCCCAGCGGGCGGCGGTCCGCTCGTCCTCGGGGAGCAGGGCGCGCGCCAGCCTGCGCTCGGCGGCCGTGGTGGCGTTCGGCGGGTACTGCACGCCAGTCACCGCGCGGGCGAAGACCCGGCGCACGTTGGTGTCCAGAACGGCGTGCCGCTGGCCGTACGCGAAGGAGGCGACGGCGGCGGCCGTGTACTCGCCGATGCCGGGCAGGGCCAGCAGTTGCGCGTGGTCCGACGGTACGTCGCCGCCGTGCCGTTCCGTTATGGCCGACGCGGCGCCGTGCAGGCGCAGGGCGCGGCGCGGGTAGCCGAGCCGGCCCCACGCGCGGACGGCCTCGCCGGGCGCCTCCGCCGCCAGGTCGGCGGGGCGCGGCCAGCGCGCGAGCCACTGCTCGTAGACCGGCAGGACACGGTTGACCGGCGTCTGCTGGAGCATGAACTCGCTGACCATCACACCCCAGGCGCCGGCCTCCGGGCGCCGCCAGGGCAGGTCGCGGGCGTTGTCGTCGAACCAGTCGATCACCGGGGAGTGCAGGTGCGCGCCGGAGACCTCCCCGGCGGCGGTTCCGGTGAACGTCCCGGTGAGTGTGCCGGTGGTCGGTGCGGTGGTCGTTCCGGTGGTGGGGGCGGTGCTCGTCCCGGCGGTGGGGGCGGAGGGCGACTGCTCTCCGAAGGGGGGTCCGGGGACGGCGTCGGCGTCGGTGGGGCTGCTGTGCGGGGGCTTCGTGGGCGCAGTCATGGCCTTTCGATCCTGCCATGCGCACCGGGGCACGCGCGCGTACCGCCACCCGGCGGCGTGGGCGCGGAGCGGCGCGCCCCCGCCGGCTGCGGGGACGGCCCGCCGGTAGCTATGGCCAAAGCTGCAAGGCGTGCGAATGCGAAATTTCGGCGACGTCACCGAGCGTGGGCGTTCTGTTGTGGGTCGTCACGCGGGGTGACCGGCCATGTGGGCGAGAGGCGTAAGTAAGGTGCGGGGCCGCCGTGTCCGGGATGATGATCCGGAAAAGTTGTAGTCCTGGCGGCGGGTGGGGCCAGGGAACGCGATGATCTCTCGTACAGTTTGCGCCGTGGGATCTCTGCGCAATCCGGTCGGGCCGCTTCCCTCCTCCATCTACTGGCGACGGAGGGTTGTACTGCTGTCCGTGGCAGCCCTGTTGGCGTTGGTGATCGCGTTGATCGTCACCTCGGGCGGGGGCGGCGGTGACAACGGCGCAGACGGGGGCAACGGCAAGAATCCGGCGCCCTCCATCACGCCGGGGCCGTCGGGGTCGGGGCCGGCGATCAGTCAGAACCCGGGCGGGCGCGACGAGTCGGGCGATGAGAGTTCCGCCGGGTCCGGTGACACCGGTGGGTCCGGCGGCTCCGGTGACACCGGTGGGTCCGGTTCCTCCGATGGGTCCGGTGCGGACGCGGGTTCGGGTGGCGGCTCCGGGTCGGGAGGTTCCGGCACGAGCGGCGGGGGCTCGGCGGGCTCCGGCAGCGGCTCCGCCGGAACGGGTTCGTCCGCGGCGCTGCCGGCGGGGACCACTCTGCCCAACTGCACCGCGAGCGTGGTCACGTTGAGCCTGCGCAGCGTCCGCAACACGTACTCGCCCGACCAGACGCCCACGTTCCAACTGACGGCGAAGAACTCCTCGGGCAGCGACTGCAAGGTCGATCTCGGGCCGGAGAACGCGGTGTTGACGATCACTCAGGCGACCGCCGAGGACGCCTACTGGTCGTCCGCCGACTGCCCCGCGGTGTCCGGAAGCGTGCTGTACCGCGTGCCGGCGGGCGGCACCTTCACCTACACCCTGAAGTGGGACCGCAAGCCCAGTGCCGCGGAGTGCGCGACGCCTCCCGCGGGGGTGGCGGGAGCCGGGACGTATCTGGTGGAGGCGAAGGCTCCGGGCTTTGCGAAGGCGCAGACGTCGTTCGTGCTGGAGGCCGACTGAGGCAGGGGCAGTGCGTCGGGGCCGTACCCGGAGCCCTGGAGGCGCCGCCGGCTCACCCGCCGGTCGGGCGTGGCGCTCCGCCGCTCGGACGTACTGCTCCACCGATCGGACGCACTGATCGCGTCGGTCGGGCGTACTGCGCCGCCGGTCGTACGTACCGCTCCACCGATCGGGCGTACCGCCTCGGCCGTCGGAGGTGGTGCTTCGGCCGTCGGACGTACCGCCGTGACGGTCGGGTGCACCGTTCTGGTCGTCAGGTGTGCCGCTCCGGTCGTCGTACGTACCGCTCCGACCGTCGGCCGTACCGCACCGACTGTCGTACGTACCGCACCGACTGTCGTACGTACCGCTCCGGTCGTCAGACGTACCGTTCCAGGATCGAGGACTCCGCCAGTCGGGAAAGTCCCTCGCGGACGCTGCGGGCCCGCGCCTCGCCCACGCCGTCGACCGTCTGGAGGTCGTCGACGCTGGCGGCGAGGAGTTTCTGGAGTCCGCCGAAGTGCTCCACCAGGCGGTCGATGATCGCTCCGGGCAGCCGCGGGACCTTGGCCAAGAGGCGGAAGCCGCGCGGCGAGACGGCCGAGTCGAGGGCCTCGGGGGAACCGGTGTAACCCAACGCGCGTGCCACCGTGGAGAGTTCCAGGAGCTCGGCGTGGGACAGGGCGTCCAGTTCGTGCAGTGCCTCGTCGACCGTGCGGGAGCGCTTGGCGGTGGGCTCGGGGACGTAGTCCCGGACCACCAGTGACCGCTCCGGCTCCACGCCCGCGATCAACTCGTCGAGCTGGAGGGCGAGGAGACGGCCGTCCGTGCCCAGTTCGACCACGTATTCGGCGATTTCGGTGGCGATGCGGCGCACCATCTCCAGTCGCTGGGCCACCGCGGAGACGTCCCGGACCGTCACCAGGTCCTCGATCTCCAGTGCCGACAGCGTCCCCGCGACCTCGTCGAGGCGGAGTTTGTACCGCTCCAGGGTGGCGAGGGCCTGGTTGGCGCGGGACAGGATCGCCGCCGAGTCCTCCAGGACGCGGCGCTGGCCGTCGACGTACAGCGCGATCAGCCGCATGGACTGGGAGACCGAGACGACCGGGAAGCCGACCTGTTTGCTGACGCGGTCCGCGGTGCGGTGGCGGGTGCCCGTCTCCTCCGTCGGGATCGTGGGGTCCGGCACGAGCTGGACGCCGGCCCGGAGGATCTTCGACAGGTCGGAGGAGAGCACGATGCCGCCGTCGAGCTTGCACAGCTCGCGCAGGCGGGTGGCGGTGAACTCGACGTCCAGGACGAAGCCGCCCGTACACATCGGCTCGACCGTCTTGTCGGAGCCCAGCACGATGAGCCCTCCGGTGTTGCCGCGGAGCACCCGCTCGAGGCCGTCACGCAGCGCCGTGCCGGGGGCCACCGCGCTCAGCGCGGCGCGCATCAGGCCGTCGGCACCGGAGCTCCCACCGGACTTTCCGGGAGCTGCCGCCCGGTCGTTGGCTGCCACTGCACTCCTCCGGTCGCGGGGTCTGGGGCGCTCCCGTTTCGCGCACTCGGTTCGTACGGACGGGCGAGACCAGGGCAAAGTCTACCGGCGGTCCTCCTCGTCCCGTGGGGCGTCTCGGCGACGGGAGCGCGGCAGGACCCGCAGGGCGTCCCCCATGTCCGCGACTTCCAGCACCTTCATCCCGGAGGGGATCTTGCCGGGATCGCCCGGTACGAGGGCGTGCGTGAAGCCCAGACGGTGGGCTTCCGTAAGCCGGCGCTGGACGCCCGTGACCCGTCTGACCTCGCCCGCGAGGCCCACTTCGCCGATCGCGACGAGGTTCTTGGGCAGCGGGGTGTCACTTGCCGCGGAGGCCAGCGCGAGGGCGATCGCCAGGTCCGCCGCCGGCTCCGAGAGCTTCACTCCGCCGACCGTCGCGGAGTAGATGTCCCGCTTGCCGAGCGCGCTGATCCTGCCGCGCTGCTCCAGGACCGCGAGCATCATCGAGACCCGGGACGTCTCCAGGCCGGACGTCGTCCGGCGCGGGGAGGGGATCTGCGAGTCGACGGTGAGCGCCTGCACCTCGGCGACCAGGGGGCGGCGGCCCTCCAGGGTGACCGTCAGGCAGGTGCCGGGGACCGGTTCGTCACGACGGGTCAGGAACAGCCCGCTGGGGTCCGCGAGGCCGGTGATGCCCTCGTCGTGCAGTTCGAAGCAGCCGACCTCGTCGGTGGCGCCGTAGCGGTTCTTGACACCCCGCACGAGGCGCAGGCGTGCGTGCCGGTCGCCCTCGAAGTGCAGGACGACGTCCACCAGGTGTTCCAGGAGGCGTGGGCCGGCGATCGCGCCGTCCTTGGTGACGTGGCCCACGAGGAGCGTGGACATGCCGCGTTCCTTGGAGGCGCGGATCAGGGCGCCCGCCACCTCGCGGACCTGGGCCATGCCCCCGGGCGCTCCGTCGATCTCGGGGGAGGCCACCGTCTGCACCGAGTCGAGGATCAGCAGCGACGGCTTCACGGCGTCCAAATGACCCAGGACAGCGGCCAGATCCGTCTCGGCGGCCAGGTACAGGTGGTCGTCGATGGCGCCGATGCGGTCGGCGCGCAGGCGGACCTGGCTCGCGGACTCCTCGCCCGTCACATAGAGCGTGCGGTGCTCGTCGCTCGCCGACTTGGCGGCCACGTCGAGCAGGAGTGTGGACTTGCCGACGCCCGGCTCGCCGGCGAGGAGGACGACCGCGCCGGGGACCAGCCCCCCGCCGAGGACGCGGTCCAGCTCGGGCACGCCGGTGGGGCGCGCGGTGGCCTGACGGCCGTCGACCTGGCCGATGGGCAGGGCGGACGTGGTGACGCGCCCCGGCGTCGTCGTACGGACGGCGGGCGTGCCGTACTCCTCGACCGTGCCCCAGGCCTGGCATTCGGGGCAGCGGCCGAGCCACTTGGCCGTCTGCCAGCCGCATTCGGTGCAGCGGTAGGACGGGCGGTCCTTGGTGGTCTTCGTACGGGCAGCCATGGAGGAAACCGTAACCGCCGGGACTGACAACCGGCCGGGAGCATGGAGGAGCGGTACCGGATCGAGGCGCCCCTCCGGCCCCTCTCGCCCCTCCGGCCCCGATCGCCCCTCTCGCCCAGATCGCCCCTCCGGCCCCGATCGCTCCTCCCGCCCCTGTCGTCTCTCCACCGGCCCGGCCCGGCGAGCCTGCCCGCCTTACCCGTATGAGGGATCGTTTCACCCATACGGATTAAAAGGACGCCAGGGGGCAGAAGAGGCCGTTCCGTGCCGCCTACGGTCGCACGGATGATGAGCAGCAGTCCGGAGATTCCGACCCGCACGATCGGCGCACACCGGGCGAACAGGGAGGCGCGCGACCGCGCCGCGGCGCGCACGGTGGCGCAGCGGCCGGCCGCGCGCCACGAGCCGTACTTGGACGGCCTGTTCACCTACTGCCTGTCCGTCCTGTGCGACCACGACACGGCCACCGCGGCCCTCGCGGACGCCCTCACGCTCGCCGAGCGGCGCGGGCAGCGCGTCCCGGAGGCCACCGGGGACCGCAGGGCGTGGCTGTACGCGCTGGCCCGCTGGGCGTGTCTGCGCAAGCTGGCCGAGGCCAAGCAGAAACGTCAGGGCACGCACGCGGCGGGACGCCCCGGCGCCTCCCGGGGCACCGCCGCCGGTCCCGCCGGCGAGCCGGTCCCCGACGAGGTGCAGGAGCGGCGGCGGCGCGAACTCACCCAGCTGGCCTGGCCGGAGGCGGCCGGCACCACCCCCGAGCAGCGTGAGGCCCTCGAACTCGCCGTCCGCCACCAGCTAGGCGCCCACGAGGTCGCCGCCGTACTCGGCATGGACGTAGCCGGGGCCCGTGAACTGCTCGCCTCCGCCGCCTGCGAGGTCGAACGCACCCGCGCGGCCCTGGCCGTCGTCGAGACCGGCGGCTGCCCCGGCGTGGCCCGTCTCACCGGCGACCACCAGCTCGTGCTCAGCGCCGCCCTGCGCCGCGAACTCGTCCGGCACGTCGACGACTGCCCGCACTGCCGCCGGGGTGTCGGGCGCGCGGATTCCGGCCGGTGGCCCGGCGCCGGCGTCACCCCCGCCGAGCTGCCCGTCCTGGAAGCACCCCGCGCGGAGCTGCGCCTCGCCCTGGCGCACCGCCCGCGCGCGCGGGGCACCGCGGCACCCCGCTTCGACCGGCGGGGTTTCCCGATGGACCCCAAGGACCACGCCGCCCGCCGTGACCGCCTCCGCGCGCGTGCGGTCACGACGACCGTCGTCGCCACCGTCGTCGCCGCGCCCGTGCTCGCCCTGTGGGCGGCCTACCGGTCCACCCCGACCAGCGAGGGCACCGCCGGCCACGCCGCCACGGCCGGCGAGGCGCACGGCACCGACGGTCTCGACGGCGGGACGGCGGGCGGCTACCAGAACGCCGGCAACGCCAGCACCCGGCCCGGCTCCGGCTTCGCCAAGGGCGACGAGCCGGACGTGTCGGTGGAGGTCATCAGCGTCACCGGGGCCGACGCGAAGGGCGCGAGCAGCCTCGCGGTGGCCGCGAGCAACAGCGGCGACACCACGCTGATCACCCTCACCGCCTCCGCCGAGGCGGGCGGGCCCGTCCGCTGGTCGGCGACCACCGGAGCGCCCTGGCTCTACCTGAGCCGCTCCTCCGGCACGCTGGAGCCCGGCGGGACGGTGACGGTCAAGGTGCACGTCGACCATCTGCGCGAGCCGTCCGGCCCCTGGGACGCGCGCGTGGCGATCGCCCCGGCGGGAGCCGTCGTCTCCATCGAGGGCAACGGCATCGCACCCGTCCCCGCCGACCCGGGACCCGGTCCCGCCCCCGGCACCCCCGGTGACCCGCCCGCCTCGCCCGACCCGGGCCTGGACCCCGACCCGGAGCCGACCCCCACGGACCCTGCCTCCCCCGACCCGGGCCCCGGACCGAGCGAGCCGCCGTCCTCGCCCGGTCCGGAGCCCACGCCCGGCGAACCGTCGCCGTCCGGCCCGGGGAGCCCGGCGCCGCCGGCGGGCGACGGCGGTGATCCCGGCCCCACCGCGCTGTGACGTCCGGCTTGGCCTGGCTCGGTCCGCTGCGCTGTGACGTCCGGCTTGGCCTGGCTCGGTCCGCTGCGCCGTGACGTCCGGCCCGGCTCGGTCCGCCGCGCGCTGTGACGTCCAGCCCGGCCCGGCTCGGCCCGGACGCAGCGCGCCGCGCCGTGTACGGCGGCGGCCCGGCGCCTCAGCCCGCCCGGTCCGCGGCCTTCAGCGGGTCAGGGGGTTCGCAGGGGGTACGGCCTCCACTGGGCCACGGGGGTTCGCAGGGGGTACGACATCCACTGGGCCACGAGGGCTCGCAAGGGCGTACGGCCTCCACCGGGCCACGGGGGCGGCTCGCAAGGGCGTACGACATCCACCGGGCCGGGGAGGCCGCGGCGCTCACGGCCTCCGCCGGATCACGGGAGCTCGCGGGGACTCACGGGATCCGCCGGATGCGGGGCCAGCAGCGGGAGCTGGGCGGCGAGCCGTTCCTCGCACAGCTCGACCAGCCGGTCGTACCCGGCCTTGCCCATCAGCTCGGTCAGTTCCGCCCGGTAGGAGACGTACACCGGCTCGCCCGCACCGTGCGCCGACGTCGCCGACGTGCACCACCAGTGCAGGTCGTGGCCGCCCGGGCCCCAGCCGCGGCGGTCGTACTCGCCGATCGACACCTGGAGCACGCGTGTGTCGTCGGGCCGGTCGATCCAGTCGTACGTACGCCGGATCGGAAGCTGCCAGCAGACGTCCGGCTTGGTCTCCAGCGGCTCGCGGCCCTCCCTGAGCGCCAGGATGTGCAGCGAGCAGCCGGCGCCGCCCGGGAAGCCGGGGCGGTTCTGGAAGATGCACGAACCGTTGAACGGGCGGGTCTGGCGGGAGCCCTCCTCGTCCTCGGCGACCCAGCCGTCCCGGGTGCCCTCGTCGTAGTGCTGCCAGATGTCGGGAGTGAGCCGCGCCACGTGCTCGGCGACCCGCCTCTCGTCGTCCTCGTCGGAGAAGTGGGCGCCCAGCGTGCAACAGCCGTCGTCCGCGCGGCCCGCCTGGATGCCCTGGCAGCCGCTGCCGAAGATGCAGTTCCAGCGAGAGGTCAGCCAGGTCAGATCGCAGCGGAAGATCTGCTCGGCGTCCGCCGGATCAGGAAACTCCACCCACGCGCGCGCGAAGTCGAGGCCCTTCTCGTCCGCGACCGGAGCCGTCCCCGACGGGTTCGATGACTTCGGCCGCGAAGAACCCTTGGTGGATTTGACCGTCTTGGCAGTCTTGTCGGCCTTTTCGTCCTTCGCCTTTTTCGTCTTTGGCACGCGTCCAGGGTAAGTCGCCCCCGCCCGCTCACGGCACCGTCTCAGGATGCGCACCGGGCACGGAGGGAGCGATCTCGGGCAGTAGCGTTCCCTCCATGAGACTCGGTGTCCTCGACGTGGGATCGAACACGGTGCATCTGCTGGTGGTGGACGCGCACCCCGGCGCGTGTCCGCTGCCCGCCCACTCGCACAAGGCGGAGTTGCGTCTCGCCCAACTCCTCGACGAGAGCGGGGCGATCGGCCCCGAGGGCGTCGACAGACTGATCAGCGTCATCCGGGAGGCCCTCCAGGCCGCCGAGGACAAGGGTGCCGAGGACGTGCTGCCGTTCGCGACCTCCGCGGTGCGGGAGGCCACCAACGCCGACGAGGTCCTCGCGCGCGTGCAGGCCGAGACCGGCGTCGAGCTGCGGGTCCTCGCCGGTGAGGAGGAGGCCCGGCTCACCTTCCTCGCCGCCCGCCGCTGGTTCGGGTGGTCGGCCGGCAAGCTGCTGGTCCTCGACATCGGCGGCGGCTCGCTGGAGATCGCCTACGGCATCGACGAGGAGCCCGACGCGGCCGTCTCCCTCCCGCTCGGCGCGGGCCGGCTCACGGCCGGCTGGCTGCCCGGGGACCCGCCCGACCCCGAGAACATACGGGCGCTGCGCCGGCACGCGCGCGCGGAGATAGCCCGCACCGTGGGGGAGTTCAGCCGCTTCGGCGCCCCCGACCACGTCGTCGCCACCTCGAAGACCTTCAAGCAGCTCGCCCGCCTCGCCGGCGCCGCCCGCACCGCCGAGGGCGTGTACGTCCAGCGCGAGCTCAAGAGGGAGTCCCTGGAGGCCTGGGTGCCGCGCCTGGCCGGTATGACCGCCGCCCAGCGCGCGGAACTCCCCGGCGTCTCCGAGGGCCGCGCCAACCAGCTCCTCGCCGGCGCCCTGGTCGCCGAGGGCGCGATGGACCTGTTCGGCGTGGAGACGCTGGAGATCTGCCCCTGGGCGCTGCGGGAGGGAGTGATCCTCCGGCGGCTCGACCACATGCCCACGGACTGAGCAGAAGCGGCGGCCCCGACGGAGCGGAGCCGACGGAGCGGAAGCAACGGGCGGCCCGCGGAAGCAACGGGCGAACCGGAAGCGGAACACGAAACGGAAGCCTCAGGCAGACCGGCAGGAACAATCGCACCGGCAGGAACAGCCGGACCGACGGGAACAAGCGGACCGGCAAGAACAACCGCACCGACACGAACAACCGCACCGCCAGACGTGAAGTGCGCCACGCCCGGCCCGCGCGCCGCCCCCGCGGACGGCCCCCGCTCACACCGCTCCGTCGCAGGTTGTGCGCGTGGCCGGTTCCGCCGCCCCCGCCCGGCCGGCACCGCGGCTCGCTCCCCGGCGTGAAGCGGGGGACCGTACGCTGTCCCTCGTGGCAGAACCAGTGGTGCGCATCCCGGATGCGAAGGTCGCGCTGTCGACGGCCTCGGTCTATCCGGAGTCGACGGCGACGGCCTTCGAGATCGCCGCGCGCCTCGGGTACGACGGGGTCGAGGTCATGGTGTGGAACGACCCGGTCAGCCAGGACATCGACGCGCTGCGCCGGCTCAGCGACTACCACCGGGTCCCGATCCTGGCCGTTCACGCCCCCTGTCTGCTCATCACGCAGCGGGTGTGGTCGACCGACCCGTGGGTGAAGTTGCAGCGGGCGCGCGCGGCGGCCGAGAAGCTGGGGGCGACCACCGTCGTCGTCCACCCGCCGTTCCGCTGGCAGCGGCAGTACGCGCGCGACTTCGTCCAGGGCATCTGGCGGATGGTGGACGAGACGGACGTACGGTTCGCCGTCGAGAACATGTACCCCTGGCGCTACCGCGACCGCGAGATGCTCGCGTACGCGCCGGACTGGGACGTGACGAAGGACGACTACCGCCACTTCACGATCGATCTCAGCCACGCCTCGACGGCCCGCACGGACGCGATGCACATGCTCGACCGCATGGGCGACCGCCTCGGGCACGTCCACCTCGCCGACGGCAACGGCTCCGCCAAGGACGAGCACCTCGTCCCCGGGCGCGGCTCGCAGCCCTGTGCCGAACTGCTGCGGCGCCTCGGGGCGAGCGGCTTCGACGGGCACGTCGTCATCGAGGTCAACACCCGGCGCGCGATGTCCGGCGCCGAACGGGAGGCCGACCTGGCCGAGGCCCTCGCCTTCACCCGCCTGCACCTGGCCTCGGCCGCGAACGTCCCGCGCCGGTAACGGGGTACCCCACCGGTAACCGTGACGGCACCCCCACCCGCCGGAACGAGACACGCATCCCGCATTTCGGACGGCGTGTCCCGCACCGTGGATGACGGGCGTACGCTCGATAGCAGCCATATCTGTCTGAAGGAGCGAGCGACGATGCCCGAGCTGAGGTCCCGCACAGTCACCCACGGCCGCAACATGGCGGGCGCCCGCGCCCTTATGCGCGCCTCCGGTGTACCCGGTGCGGACATCGGCCGAAAGCCGATCATCGCGGTCGCCAACAGCTTCACCGAGTTCGTGCCGGGCCACACGCACCTCCAGCCGGTCGGCCGGATCGTCAGCGAGGCGATCCGCGAGGCCGGCGGCATCCCGCGCGAGTTCAACACGATCGCCGTCGACGACGGCATCGCGATGGGCCACGGCGGCATGCTCTACAGCCTGCCCTCCCGCGACCTGATCGCGGACAGCGTGGAGTACATGGTCGAGGCCCACTGCGCCGACGCCCTGGTCTGCATCTCCAACTGCGACAAGATCACCCCGGGCATGCTGAACGCCGCCCTGCGGCTCAACATCCCCACGGTCTTCGTCTCCGGCGGCCCGATGGAGTCCGGCCGCGCCACCCTCGTCGACGGCACGGTCCGCACGCTCGACCTGGTCGACGCGATCTCCGACGCCGTGAACGACAAGATCTCGGACGAGGACATCCTCCGTATCGAGGAGAACGCCTGCCCGACCTGCGGCAGCTGTTCCGGCATGTTCACCGCCAACTCGATGAACTGCCTGACCGAGGCCATCGGCCTCTCCCTCCCCGGCAACGGCTCGGTCCTCGCCACCCACACCGCGCGTAAACAGCTGTACGTCGCCGCCGCGCGCACGGTCATGGACATCACGCGCCGCTACTACGAGCAGGACGACGACACGGTCCTGCCGCGCAGCATCGCCACCTTCGCCGCCTTCGAGAACGCGATGGCCCTGGACATCGCCATGGGCGGTTCGACCAACACGATCCTGCACCTGCTGGCGGCGGCGCAGGAGGCCGAGGTGCCCTTCGGCCTGAACGAGATCGACGCGGTCTCGCGCCGGGTCCCCTGCCTGGCCAAGGTCGCCCCGAACGTCGCCAAGGACCGTACGTACTACATGGAGGACGTGCACCGCGCCGGCGGCATCCCCGCCCTGCTCGGCGAGCTGCACCGCGCGGGCCTGCTCAACGAGGACGTGCACTCCGTGCACAGCCCGTCCCTGGCGGACTGGCTCAAGACCTGGGACGTCCGCGGCGGCTCCCCGTCCGCCGAGGCGGTCGAGCTGTGGCACGCGGCCCCCGGCTGCGTCCGCTCCGCCGAGGCCTTCTCCCAGTCCGAGCGCTGGGCGGCCCTCGACACGGACGCCGAGGGCGGCTGCATCCGCTCCGCCGAGCACGCGTACTCCAAGGACGGCGGTCTGGCCGTCCTCAAGGGCAACCTCGCCGTCGACGGCTGCGTGGTGAAGACGGCCGGCGTCGACGAGTCGATCTGGACCTTCGAGGGCCCGGCCGTCGTCTGCGACTCGCAGGAGGACGCCGTCCAGAAGATCCTCACCCAGCAGGTCAAGGAGGGCGACGTCGTCGTCATCCGCTACGAGGGCCCCAAGGGTGGTCCCGGCATGCAGGAGATGCTCTACCCGACCTCGTACCTGAAGGGCCGCGGTCTGGGCAAGGCCTGCGCGCTGGTCACCGACGGCCGCTTCTCCGGCGGCACCTCGGGCCTGTCCATCGGCCACGCCTCGCCCGAGGCGGCCGGCGGCGGCACGATCGCCCTCGTCGAGGACGGCGACCGCATCCGCATCGACATCCCGAACCGCACGATCGAGCTGCTCGTCGACGACGCGGAACTCGCGCGTCGCGACCAGGCGTTGAACGGCGTGTACGCCCCGAAGAACCGCGAGCGGAAGGTCTCCGCCGCCCTGCGCGCCTACGCGGCGATGGCCACGAGCGCCGACAAGGGCGCGGTCCGGGACGTGTCGAAGCTGGGCTGACGAGGACTGGCGGGCCTGACGGTCCCGCCAGGCCCGCGACTACCGGTGGGGCCGTTCCTCGGGAGCGGCCCCACCGTCGTACGTGCTCGTGCTCGTGCTCGTGCTTGCGCTCATGCCCGCGTCGGGGGACGTGCCCGGGGACGTGTGTGGGGACGTGCCCGGGACGTGTGTGGGACATCCCCGGACCGCCGGGATTCACCAGGCCGCCGGGTCCGTCCCGTCCATGGCGAAGACGGTGCCGTCGGGCGCGGTGGCGTAGACACGGCCGTCGGCCGGCTCCGGCGCGGGCAGGGTGGTCACCACGTCACCCGAGTTCTCCCCGAGCCGCAGCGGTGTCTGCCCGAGGAGCCTGCCCGCGTCGGCGTCCACGGCCAGGAGACGGCCGTCGGGCGCGCTGAAGTACACGTGCTCGTCGTCGGCCGCCGGCACAGACCCCCGGCTCACCGCCGTCTGGAGCGACCACAGCCGCTCCCCCTTCGCCGTGTCGACGGCCACCAGCGCACCGTCGAACGTCAGCAGGTAGACGCGGTCGCCGCGCACGGCCGCGCTCGCCTGCTGGAGCTCGACGCTCAGCGCAACCCGCCGGGACCGGCCGGTCCCGGGGGAGTAGCGGACCACGGCGTCGACCCGGCCGTACTCCCCGCCGCCGGACAGCAGGACGAGGCTGTCCCCGTCGCTGCCCGCCAGGGTCAGCGTGCCGTCGAACCGCTCCTCCCAGCGCACGTCCCCGGTGGCCGGGTCCACCGCCGTGACGAGGGTGCGCCCGTCGTCGGACGTGCTCGTCACGTACGCCAGCGGGTCACCCGTGAACGACGCGAAGTAGGCCTCGCCGGCCCCGGGGACGCGCCGCTGCCACCCGGTCCGCCCCGACGCGGCGTCCACGCCGGTCACCGTGCCGTCGGCCGAGGTCAGCAGCAGGGTCCCGCCCGCGTACCGGACGCCCGAGTACGCCGACACGTCCCGCTCCCAGCGCGTCTCGCCCGACGACGGGTCGAGGGCCTCCACACGCTTGCCCGAGTCGGTGAGCACCTGCGCCAGCCCGCCCGCGAGCACCGGCGCCTCGCCGCGCCCGTCCCCGTCGGAGAGGGGGTGCCGCCACAGCACCCGCCCGTGCGCCGTGTCGAGCGCGGACACCTGCCCCGGCTGGACGCAGATCAGCCGATCCGCGTCGTACACGCACCGGGGCATGCCGCCCGTACCGTCGGCGACCGGCTGCGTCGCCCACGGAGTGAACGTTTCCGTGCCCGAGGAAGCCCGCGCCCCGCCCGCGCCACCGCCGCCGTCCGTGGCGTCGCCGAGCAGCAGTACGGAGCCGAGGCCGACACCCGCGACGAGCACCAGCGCGCCGAGGACGAGCCCGACCCGTCCCCGCAGTCGCCCCCGCGCCCCCGCCGACGACGACGCCCTCGCGTCCCCGGCACCTACCGAGTCTCCCGGGCCCGCCGTGCCCTCCGCGTCCCCTGGGACCCCTGGGACCCCCGGGACCGCCGCCCCGCTCCCGCCCTCCGGGCCCCCCAGGCCCGCCGCACCGCTGCCCCCGCCCTCCGGGCGCGCGGGCCCCGCAGCGTCCGAGTCCGCCAGGCCCGAGTCTGCCAGGCCCGAGTCCGCCAGGCCCGAGTCCGCCAGGCCCGGGGCTACCGCGTCTGGCCCCGCCGCCTCCCCGGCCCACGCGCCCGGCCTCGCCCCCGCCGCCTCCGAGGCCCGTTGCGCCGGTATGAACGCCTGCGTGTCGTACGAGGCCGCCACCGCACGCAGCTCCCGCATCAGCTCGTCCGGCGTCGGCCGTTCCTCGGGCTCCTTGGCGAGACAGCCCCGCACCAGCGGCGCGAGGCTCTCCGGTACGCCCGTGAGATCCGGCTCGTCGTGCACGACCTGGTAGGCGACGACGTACGGGCTGTCGGAGTCGAACGGCCCCCGCCCCGTCGCCGCGTGCACCAGCACCGACCCGAGCGCGAAGATGTCGGCGGCCGGCCCGACCTCCCGCGGCCGCCGGAACTGCTCCGGCGCCATGAACGGCGGTGTACCGATCAACTTGCCGGTCTCGGTGCGCAGTTCACTGTCCTTGGGACGCGAGATGCCGAAGTCGATCACCTTCGGCCCGTCCTCCGCGAGCAGCACGTTGCTGGGCTTGAGATCCCGGTGCACGACCCCGACCCGATGGATGTCGCGCAGCGCCTCCGCGAGCCCGGCCGTCAGCCGCCGCAACTCGCCCGCCCCCATCGGCCCGTTCCGCTTCACATGGTCCGACAGCGTCGACCCCGGGATGAACAGCGTGGCCATCCACGGCCGTTCGGCCTCCGGGTCGGCGTCGACGACGGGGGCGGTGAAGGCGCCGCTGACCCGTCGCGCGGCCGCCACCTCCTGCCGGAAACGCCCCCTGAACTCGGGATCCCTGGCGAACTCGGCGTGCACGACCTTCACGGCGAGCTTCATGCCCGAGGTACTGCGGGCCAGGTGGACCACGCCCATGCCGCCGGAGCCCAGACGGGACTCGAGACGGTAGTGGCCGGCGTACTCCGGAAGTTCCGCTTCCGCGCCCGCCCCGGTGTTGCGCTGTGGCGTCATGGACCACCCCCGTGCTGCTTCGGCCGCGCGCGCGACGCACGGAGCCTAGTCGATGACTCGTACGGGACCGAGGCGACTTGCTAGCCTCCCGATGTGAGTTGCGTACATGTGTTTCATGGCGTGATTCGGGGGAATCAACGGGTCCCCATGGCAGTCATGGGGTTCAACGGGGGAGGTCTTGCATGTCTGTCGAGCACGTGGAAGGGGTCGAGAGCGGTGACGAGGCGGAAGCCGTCGTCGCGGCGGCCCTGACGTACTACCCGATCGCGCCCGGCGTCCGCCTGAACGTCCGCAGCGGACCCGGCACCAGCTACCCCGTCGTGAAGGTCCTGGCCGAGGGCACGAAGGTGCCGATCTTCTGCCAGACCCCGGGCACCACCGTGAGCGGCCCGTACGGCACCACCAACATCTGGGACAACATCGCCGACAGCCAGTTCGTCTCGGACGCGTACGTGCGGACCGGCAGCGACGGCTACATCGCGGCGCGCTGCGCCTGACCCACCCCCCGGGGAGCCCGCCCCCGTCCGGCGCCATAATCGTCCCGTGAGCGACGAAAACGGCACCTCGGACACTCCGGCGGGTTCCTCGGGCCCGGGCACGCCCGGCGGCCCGCGCCCCGAGCCGCTGCGCTTCTTCGAAACCACCTGGGTCGAGCACGACGACGGCTACCGCACCCGCCGGGTCGCCGCGGCCGCCGGCTCCCTCCTCGCCGCCGCCGTCTCCTGCCTCGTCCTCCGCTTCGCCTACGAGGGCCTCGCCCTCGCCGCCGTCGGCGGCTTTGTGACCGTGCTCGTCGTCGCCATGTTCGCGATCTGCACCGCCCTGGCCTTCCGCCACACCTGGAGCGGCTTCACCGAGCGCCCCGACCCGGACCGCCAGGCCTCCCTGCGCGGCCTCCTGGCCATCGGCTTCGTCGGCTCCCTCCTCGCCTACTTCCTCCGCTCCCTCACCGAGGCCCCGGGCGAGGAACTCCACCGCCGGGAGTACGAGGAGGCCCGCGCCCGGCACGACCGCCGCAGCACCCGCCGCACCGGCGACCCGTCGAAGAAACGCCGCCGCTCCTGATGCGCGCGCCCCCGGTCACCCCGCGCGGTTCCCCTCCCCTCTCACCGCACGCGGTTCCCCTCCCCACCCGCCCCGCGCCACCATGACCCCATGACGGCTCACTCCCACACCATCCGAGCCCATTCCTTCAACTCCGCCGCCGCCCAGTACGCCGCGAATCGCCCCTCCTACCCGCCCGCCCTGCTCGACGCGATCGAGGAGACGGCGGGCCGCCCCCTCACCGGCGCCCGGGTCGCGGACGTCGGCGCCGGCACGGGCATCGCGACCGCCCTCCTGCACGCCCGCGGCGCCACCGTCCTCGCTGTCGAACCCGGTGCCGGCATGGCGGCCCAGTTCCGCCGCGCGCTGCCCGGCGTGCCGATCGTCCGCGGCGACGGGAACCACCTCCCCCTGGCCGGCGCCTCCCTCGACTTCCTCACCTACGCCCAGTCGTGGCACTGGACCGACCCGGCCCGTTCGGTGCCGGAGGCCCTGCGCGTGCTGCGTCCGGGCGGCGCCCTGGCGCTGTGGTGGAACGCCGCCGCCCTCGACGTACCGTGGATCGACGCCCAGACGGACCGCGTCCACCGCCACTTCGGCACCGAGCCCCTCGGCAGGAACGGCGACGGCACCCACGCCGCGCTCGCCACCGCCGGGGACCGTTTCGACTTCGTCCGCCGCCGCATCCGCTGGAGCCGCCGCGTCCCCCTCGACACGCACCTGGCCAACATCGGCAGCCACTCCGTCTTCCTGGTCCACGACGAGCGGAGCACCGCCGCCTTCCTCACCGAGGAGCGCCGCCACCTCCTGGCCGTCTTCCCCGACGGCGAGGTCGAGGAGACCTACGACGTGGCACTGCTGCTCGCCACCCGCCCCTGAACCGAACCCTGCCCCTCGCCCGCGAACCCCGCCCCTCGGCCCGAGGGGCCGGCCCATTGCCCCTCGGGCCGGCCCCTCGCCCACCGGGCCCGCCCTTCACCCCCCGGGCCGCCCTTCACCCCCCGGCCTGCCCTTCACCCCCCGGACCTGCCCATCACCCACACCCGGTCCCGGCACCCCACCGCCCACCACCGACGCCTTGACGGCACCCCACCCCGGAGAGACGGTTCACGAGTGATGGACAACCCCGCTCCGGACCCACCCCCGGGCACGCCCGACCCCACCCCCACCACCTTCACCACCCCCACCACCCCCACCACCACTGCCCCCACCGCCCCCACCCCAGCCGTCCACGCCTCCGCCCTGACCGTCGTCCGAGGCCCCCGCACGGTCCTCCGCTCCCTCGACTTCACCGTCCCCCGCGGCCAGGTCACCGGGCTCCTCGGCCCCTCCGGGTGCGGCAAGTCGACCCTGATGCGTGCGATCGTCGGCACCCAGGCCAAGGTCACCGGCACCCTCGACGTCCTCGGCCACCCCGCGGGCCACCCCACCCTGCGCACCCGCATCGGCTACGTCACGCAGGCGCCCTCCGTCTACGACGACCTGACGGTCCGCCAGAACCTCGACTACTTCGCCGCGATCCTCGACCCGGGCCGCGCGGCCGCCGCCCGCCGCCACGACGACGTCACCCGGGCCCTCACCGACGTCGACCTGACCAGCCACGCCGACGCCCTGGCCGGCACCCTCTCCGGCGGCCAGCGCAACCGCGTCTCCCTCGCCGTGGCCCTGCTGGGCACCCCCGAACTCCTCGTCCTCGACGAACCGACCGTCGGTCTGGACCCGGTCCTCCGCCGCGACCTGTGGACCCTCTTCCACGACCTCGCGGCCACCCGGGGAGCCACCCTCCTCGTCTCCTCCCACGTCATGGACGAGGCCGAGCGCTGCCACCGCCTGCTGCTGATGCGCGAGGGCGAGATCCTCGCCGACGACACCCCCGACGCCCTGCGCACCCGCACCGGCTCCGACACCGTCGAGGCGGCTTTCCTCCAGCTGGTCGACGAGGCCGCCGAGGCCGCCCGGGCGAAGGAGCAGACCCCATGACCCCGCCCGCGAACCCCGCCCCCGCCCCGGCCCCGGCCCCGCGCACACCACCCACGCCCACCCCCACCCCGCGCACGACCCCCGCGCCCACCACCCCCCTCGACCTCTCCCGCACCACCGCCACCGCGTCCCGGGTCCTGCGCCAGCTCCGCCACGACCCGCGCACGATCGCGCTGATGATCCTCGTCCCGTGCGTGATGCTGTTCCTGCTGCGCTACGTCTTCGACGGCAGCCCCCGCACCTTCGACAGCATCGGCGCCTCCCTCCTCGGGATCTTCCCGCTGATCACGATGTTCCTGGTCACGTCCATCGCCACCCTCCGCGAACGCACCTCGGGCACCCTCGAACGCCTCTTCGCCCTCCCCCTCGGCAAGGCCGACCTGATCGCCGGCTACGCCCTCGCCTTCGGCGCCCTCGCGATCGTCCAGTCCGCCCTGGCCACAGGCCTCGCCGTCTGGGCGCTCGACCTGGACGTGACGGGCAGCCCCTGGCTCCTCCTCCTGGTGGCGCTCCTCGACGCGCTCCTGGGCACCGCCCTCGGCCTCTTCGTCTCGGCCTTCGCCGCCTCCGAGTTCCAGGCGGTCCAGTTCATGCCGGCGGTGATCTTCCCCCAGCTCCTCCTCTGCGGCCTGTTCACCCCGCGCGACGCCATGCACCCCGCCCTGGAGGCCGTCTCCGACGTCCTCCCCATGTCCTACGCCGTCGACGGCATGAACGAGGTCCTCCGGCACGCGGAGATGACGACCGCCTTCGTCCGCGACGTGCTGATCGTGGCGGGCTGCGCCCTGCTGGTCCTGGTCCTGGGCGCGGCCACCCTGCGACGCCGTACCGCCTGACGCCGGTTCCCTGCCCGCCCCGCGCGCGCAGGCGACGTGGGCAGCACGGGTGCACCCGCACCGCCCGAGCGGTCGGCCCCCCACGGCCCACGTCCGCCCACCGGACACGCCCGCCACCCGCCCGCCTCCCGGTGCGAGGATGACTGCGGACGACGCACACTCCCGAAGGACCCCCGCCATGACCCAGAAAGTCGCAGTCCTCGGCACCGGCAAGATCGGCGAAGCCCTGCTCAGCGGAATGCTGCGGGGCGGCTGGCCGCCCGCCGACCTCCTCGTCACCGCCCGCCGGCCCGAGCGCGCCGAGGAACTCCGCACCCGCTACGGCGTCACCCCCGTCACCAACGCCGAAGCCGCCAAGACCGCGGACACCCTCATCCTCACGGTCAAGCCGCAGGACATGGGCACCCTCCTCGACGAACTCGCCCCCCACGTCCCCGCCGACCGCCTGGTCATCAGCGGAGCCGCCGGCATCACCACCTCCTTCATCGAGGAGCGCCTGACCCCCGGCGTGCCCGTCGTCCGCGTCATGACGAACACCCCGGCCCTCGTCGACGAGGCCATGTCCGTCATCTCCCCCGGCAGCCACGCCAGCGAGGCGGACCTCGCGCACACCGAGGAGATCTTCGGCTCGGTGGGCAAGACCCTCCGCGTCCCCGAGTCCCAGCAGGACGCCTGCACCGCCCTCTCCGGCTCCGGCCCGGCGTACTTCTTCTACCTGGTCGAAGCCATGACGGACGCCGGCATCCTGCTCGGCCTGCCCCGCGACAAGGCCCACGACCTGATCGTCCAGTCCGCGATCGGCGCCGCCACGATGCTCCGCGACAGCGGGGAGCACCCCGTCAAGCTCCGCGAGAACGTCACCTCGCCGGCCGGCACCACCATCAACGCCATCCGCGAACTCGAGAACCACGGCGTACGGGCCGCCCTCATCGCGGCCCTCGAGGCCGCCCGCGACCGCAGCCGCGAGCTGGCCTCCGGCACCAAGGACTGACCCGGCCGGGGGCGGTCACCGCGCGGCCCCGACCACCTCCGCCGTGGTCACCACCCGCGCGAACCCGCCCCCGTGCAGCGACACCGCCGACGCCCGCGCCGCCTCCTCCGCCGAGAGCCGCCACCCGAACGGCCCCGCCAGGTCGAAGGTGTACGTGGCGTCGTACGCGACCACGACGTCGTACCCCGCGTTCCCGCCCATCCGCGCGGTCGTCTCCACGCACATGTTGGTCTGGATCCCGGCCACCACGACCTGCGAGATCCCCTCGGCCCTCAGCCAGGCGTCCAGGTCCGGCGTCCCGTAGAAGGCCGAGTTCACCGTCTTGGTGACCAACAGCTCCGGCCCGGCCCCCTTCCCCCTCCGCTCCTCCACGTACTCCTTGAGGCCGTTCCCCTCGTGCCCGGCCCGCAGCGGCGACTCCGGCCTGGACGAGTCGTGCCGTACGAAGACGACCGGCCGCCCCGACGCCTGCCACACGTCGATGAGCGAAGCGATGTTGTCGTCGGCCCCCGGGTTGTTCCGGGGCCCCAGAAGCCGGTCTCATCGACCACCCCACCCCGTCCACGGACCGCGACGCCGACACCCTCGCCGCCGTCCGCGAACACGCCCTGCGCCACCTGGACGAACCGCTCACCGTCGCCGCCCTGGCGGCCCACGCCGGTATGTCCCCGCGGAGCTTCGCCCGCCACTTCACCGCCGAGACCGGTACCACCCCGCTCCGCTGGCTCCTCGACCAGCGCCTCGCCGCGGCCCAGAGGCTGCTGGAACGCACCGACCTGCCCATGCCCGAGGTCGCTCGCCGCGCCGGCTTCGGCAGCGAGGTCACGATGCGCCAGCACTTCGCATCGCGCCTCGCCACCAGCCCCCGCGCCTACCGCACGGCGTTCAGCACCGGGTCCGCCACCGGCGGCAGCAGCCCGATGGCGCGGTAGGCGGCATCCACCACGGGCCGGGCCATCGCCCGGGCCTTCCGCGCACCCTCGCCCAGCACCCCCTCCACGTACGCCGGGTCGGCGCACAGCTCCTTGTGCCGGGCATGGAGCGGCCGGAGCGCCTCCACCACGGCCTCGGCCGTGTCCTTCTTCAGGGCCCCGTACGACTCGTACGCACCGCCCAGGGCCTCCGGGTCCCCACCCGTGCAGGCCGCGAGGATCTCCAGCAGGTTCGCGACCCCGGGACGTCCCTTCCGGTCGTACACGACGTCCCGCCCGCTGTCGGTCACGGCCCGCGCGATCTTCCTGCGCACGACGTCCGGCTCGTCCAGCAGGTAGACGATGCCCGGCCCGGAGTCGTCGCTCTTCCCCATCTTCGACGTCGGTTCCTGGAGGTTCATCACCCGCGCGGCCACCGTCGGAAGCGTCGCCCTGGGCACCACGAACGTTTGCCCGTACCGCTGGTTGAACCGCAGCGCCAGATCCCGCGCCAGCTCCACGTGCTGCGCCTGGTCGTCACCCACGGGCACCTCGTCCGTCCCGTACGCCAGGATGTCCGCGGCCATCAGCACCGGATAGGTCAGCAGCGACAACCGCACGCTCCCGCCCCGCGTGCGCTCCCGCGCGGCCTTCTCCTTGTACTGGATCATCCGCCGCATCTCACCGTCGGTGGCCACGCACTCCAGCAGGTACGACAGCCGTGCGTGCTCGTCCACGTGACTCTGCACGAACAGCGTGCACAGCTCCGGGTCCAGTCCGGCCGCCAGCAGCAGCGTGGCCGTCTGCCGACTGAGCCGACGCACCCGCGCCGGATCGTGCTCGACGGTCAGCGCGTGCAGGTCGACGACGCAGAACAAGGCGTCTGCCCGGTGCTGGTCGACCGAGGCCCACTGCCGCATGGCCCCGAGGTAGTTCCCCAGCGTCAGATGCCCGGTCGGCTTGACCCCGCTGAAGACCCGCTTCATCTCTCCACCTCCTGGTCGGGCCCGCCGCCCCCGGCCGGCCGCCCCTCAGGAGGGAGAAACAGAAACGGCCGCCGAGGCGGCGGCCGTTGAGTGCATACGTGAGGACGGCCGCCGTCAGGCGGCCCACCACTGTCGGGTGCACGTACGCGTAGTCATGGCCTCAGCGTACGCCTCAGGGGTGCTCCTGGGACATGAGTTGACACGCTGCTGACGGATGCGTAATGTTCTCCGAGTTGTCCGACGTGAGCGCCGACTCCGGTCGGTCCCCGGACAGCCATTCCGCAAGTAGCAACCACCTCTCGGCGAACAGTCGATTCGACTGTTGTCGTGTTGTCGGCGTGCGTATTCGTGGAATGAGGAATCCGCGTTCGAAAGGGCGCAGGCCCCGATTGGCTTCGGGCGCCGGGAATCCGCTAAAGTCTCACTCGTCGGAACGGCCCAACGGCCGGGAAGACAACCCCCCTCTGACGGGGAATCAGACGCCGAAAGGATCTGATAGAGTCGGAACCGCCGGAAAGGAA
>NZ_JBIAPF010000019.1:0-161486 GCF_042888135.1 Streptomyces sp. NPDC003247 | reverse complement strand
ATTTTTGGCACGCTGTTGAGTTCTCAAGGAACGGACGCTTCCTTTGTACTCACCCGAGAGACTCTCTCAGGCTTTCCTCCGGGCTTTTCCCTTCGATCTTGCGTTTCCGACTCTATCAGATCTTTTCTCGATCCGATTTCCTCGGCGCTTTCCAGGTTTCCGCTCTCGCGGTTTCCTTTCCGGCGGTTCCGACTCTATCAGACCGTTTCCGATCCGATTCCCTGTCGGCGGGATTTGCCTGGGGCCTTCCGGCTTTCGCCTGTCGGCCTTTCGACATTCACTACGTTAGCCGATTCCCTCGCGAGCTCATAATCGAGTTCCGTCGAGTTCGAATTCGGGCGTGCGGGCACGACGAATTCGACCCTGCTGAGGGGCGTTCTAGGTAGTGGGTTGGCCGCTTCCGGCTGCAGGCGAATGCCGTACCCGGTTCAGCGGCTCGGGCTACGTTACGCGCCCGTCAAGAGCGAGTCAACTTCGACGGCGCCTAGGGACATGGGGGCGGTAGGGGCTCACCGTCGGGTCGTCGTCGACCCAGTAACGCCATGGGTGGACGGCTCCGTCGCCGGAGACTCCCGTCCTGGGGCCGTTGCGTACCTGCTCGGGAGGTACGGGGGTGCCTGCCAGGATGCGGAGGGGGGTGTCTCCGGGGGTGCAGGCGTCCGTGCCGTCGAGGGCGCGGTCCACGTCCAGGGCTGTGGCCAGGCGGGCGGGACCTTTGGCCAATTCCTTGTCGTTGCGGGCCGAGAGTCGGCGGGTGCGGGCCAGCTCGGCGCCCTCGACGATCTCGCCGGCCCGCAGCAGGACGGCGCTCGCGCTGCCGTCCGGGCCGCAGACGAGGTTCATGCAGTGCCACATGCCGTAGGTGAAGTAGACGTACACGTGTCCGGGCGGACCGAACATCACGCTGTTGCGGGCGGTACGGCCACGGAAGGCGTGGGAGCCGGGGTCGTTCGGGCCGTCGTAGGCCTCGACCTCCGTGAGGCGCAGGGTGATCGGACCGTCCGGGGTCGTGCGGACGAGAAGGCGGCCGAGGAGGCCGGGGGCGACCTCCAGGACAGGGCGGTCGAAGAAGGACCGGGGAAGGGGCGTACGGTCGGGGGTCGCGATCATGCCCTCCGAGCGTAGTGCAGGGGGGTGGGTACGGCGGGGTGGTCGGCGGGCCCTCGGCTTGCCAGGGTGTGGGTGACGGAACCGGCCACGGCCGGGTCGCGTTTAGAGGATCAAGGATCCAGTCGTAGAGGTCGTAGAGGGGAAGTCATGGCGTTCAAGAAGCTGCTCGCGAGTCTCGGGGCCGGCGGGGCTTCGGTCGAGACGGTGCTGACCGAGGTCAACGTGGTCCCGGGCGGCGTGGTCCAGGGCGAGGTGCGGATCCAGGGCGGGTCCGTGAACCAGCAGATCGAGGGGCTGTCCGTCGGGCTGCAGGCCAAGGTCGAGGTGGAGAGCGGCGACCAGGAGTACAAGCAGGACATCGAGTTCACCAAGCAGCGGCTGGGCGGGGCCTTCGAGCTGCAGGCGGGTGCGGTGCACGCGGTGCCGTTCGGCCTGGAGATCCCGTGGGAGACGCCGATCACGATGATCGACGGGCAGGCGCTGCGCGGGATGAACATCGGTGTGACCACCGAGCTGGAGATCGCGCGGGCCGTGGACTCCGGCGACCTGGACCCGGTCAACGTGCACCCGCTGCCCGCGCAGAAGGCGATCCTGGACGCCTTCATCCAGCTGGGCTTCCGCTTCAAGAACGCCGACCTGGAGCGCGGCCACATCCGGGGCACCCGGCAGAAGCTGCCGTTCTACCAGGAGATCGAGTTCTTCCCGCCGTCGCAGTACCGGGGCCTGAACCAGGTCGAGCTGAGCTTCGTGGCCGACGCGCAGGCCATGGACGTCGTGCTGGAGATGGACAAGAAGCCCGGGCTGTTCGGTGAGGGCAGCGACACCTTCCGCTCGTTCCAGGTGGGGCTGAACGACTACCAGGGGACCGACTGGGCGGCGTACCTCAACCAGTGGCTGTCCGAGGTCGGCAGCAAGCGCAACTGGTTCTAGGCTCGGAACCACTGACTCCAGAACTGTTCAGGAGGTACCGAGGTGACCGAGCACAAGAGGCGGCCGCTCCCCCACGACTTCCATCCTCCCGTCCCGTCGTTCACGGTGACGAGCGAGGACGTCGAGGAGGGCGCGACCCTCAAGAGTGCGCAGGTCCACGCGGAGGGGAACACCTCGCCGCAGCTGCGGTGGGAGGGGTTCCCGCCCGAGACCAAGAGCTTCGCCGTGACGTGCTACGACCCGGACGCCCCCACGGGCAGCGGGTTCTGGCACTGGGTCCTGTTCGACATCCCGGCCTCGGTGACCGAGCTGCCGGTGGGTGCGGGCAGCGGGAAGTTCGACGGCCTGCCGGAGGGCGCCGTCCACGCGCGCAACGACTACGGGACGAAGGACTTCGGGGGCGCCGCGCCGCCGCCCGGGGACGGTCCGCACCGCTACGTCTTCACCGTGTACGCGGTGGATCAGGACAAGCTCGGTCCGGACGCGAACACCTCGCCCGCCGCCGTGGGCTTCAACCTGCGGTTCCACACGATCGCGCGCGCCCAGCTGATCGGTGAGTACGAGAACCCCGCGCAGAGCTGACGCCGTCGGCTGAGCGAGCTCATCGTTCATTCAACGTTTGTCCGCCCCTGGTCTTGGAAGTGATCAGGGGCGGGCATTTTTGTTGCCGGGGGTCGCGGGGGTCACCCCCCGTGGGAGCAGCAGATATTGCGTTGTCCATCCCGGCGTGCCCGGCCAGAGTTGATCCCAGCCCGCCAGGGGGTGGGCCGGTGCACACGGGAGGTGGGCTGGTATGCGGGACACGCTGGTACTCAACGCGAGCTTCGAGCCGTTGTCGACGGTGACGCTGAACCGAGCCGTCGTTCTGGTGCTTCAGGACAAGGCCGTCGTCGAACAGTCCCACCCCGAACTGCGTATGCGAGGGGCCGCCGTGGACATACCGGCGCCCCGGGTGATCAGGCTCTGCCGGTACGTGAGGGTGCCGTTCCGAAGACAAGCACCGTGGTCGAGGCGGGGTGTGCTGGTCAGGGACCGGCACCGGTGCGCGTACTGCGGGCGGCGGGCGACGACCGTGGACCACGTGGTGCCGCGGGCGCAGGGCGGGCGGGACTCGTGGCTGAACACGGTCGCCTCGTGCGCGGAGGACAACCACCGCAAGGCGGACCGGACTCCGGAGCAGGCGGGAATGCCGTTGCTGCGGCTGCCGTTCGAGCCGACTCCGCAGGACGCGATGCTGTTGGCCCTGGGGCAGGAGGACTTCGCCGCGCTGCCGGAGTGGCTGGCCGTGGACGCGGCTTAGCGGTGCGCCGCGGGGCCGCCCTGTGCGGCCCGTGTACGGACGGAGCCCCGCACCCCTTCGAACGGGGTGCGGGGCTCTCCGCTTTCCGGTTCCGTCAGTCGATCGACGGCTTCTCGCGGCGCTCCGGGATCTTCTTCTCGGTGCCGCCGTTGGAGCCCGAACCGCCGCCCATCGCGCCGAAGTTGCCCATCGCGCCGGAGAGGCCCTTGAGGGCGTCGCCGATCTCGCTGGGGACGATCCAGAGCTTGTTGGCGTCGCCCTCGGCGATCTTCGGGAGCATCTGGAGGTACTGGTAGGAGAGCAGCTTCTGGTCCGGGTCGCCGGCGTGGATCGCCTCGAAGACGGTGCGGACCGCCTGGGCCTCGCCCTCGGCGCGCAGGGCGGCGGCCTTGGCCTCACCCTCGGCGCGCAGGATCTGGGACTGCTTCTCGCCCTCGGCGGTGAGGATCGCGGCCTGGCGCGTACCTTCGGCGGTGAGGATCGCGGCGCGCTTGTCGCGGTCGGCGCGCATCTGCTTCTCCATCGAGTCCTGGATGGAGGTCGGCGGCTCGATCGCCTTGAGCTCGACACGGTTGACGCGGATGCCCCACTTGCCGGTGGCCTCGTCGAGGACGCCGCGCAGAGCCGCGTTGATCTCCTCGCGGGAGGTCAGGGTCCGCTCCAGGTCCATGCCGCCGATGATGTTGCGCAGCGTGGTGACGGTGAGCTGCTCGATCGCCTGGATGTAGCTGGCGACCTCGTAGGTCGCGGCCCGGGCGTCGGTCACCTGGTAGTAGATGACCGTGTCGATGTTGACGACCAGGTTGTCCTGGGTGATCACCGGCTGGGGCGGGAACGGCACGACCTGTTCACGCAGGTCGATGCGGTTGCGGATGGTGTCGATGAACGGGACGACGATGTTGAGTCCGGCGTTCAGCGTGCGCGTGTAGCGGCCGAAGCGCTCCACGATCGCGGCGCTCGCCTGTGGGATGACCTGGATCGTCTTGATCAGGGCGATGAAGACCAACACCACCAGAATGATCAAGACGATGATGACCGGTTCCATCGTGCTCCCCGTCCCCTTCTCCGCCTCGGCGCTTTCGGAAGATCTTAGGCTTGTTGAAGATCTTGCTGGTCGAGTCTGACAGACGGTCGTGCGGCTCGTGGTGTGTTCTGTCCACTTGCGTGGTGCGGGAGTTGTGCAAGGTCAGATGACGATCGCCGTGGCTCCCTCGATGTCCACGACGTCGACCTCCTGACCCACCTCGTAGGCGTGGTCGGTGTCGAGGGCGCGGGCCGACCAGACTTCGCCGGCGAGTTTGATGCGTCCGCCGGAGCCGTCGACCCGTTCCAGTACGACGGCCTGTTTGCCCTTCAGCGCGTCGACACCGGTGACGAGTTGGGGGCGCTGTCTGCTGTGGCGGGCCGCGATGGGCCGTACGACGGCGATGAGGGCGACCGAAACGGCGAGGAAGACGAGCACTTGGGCGACGGTGCCGAGGCCGAGGCCCGCGGCGACGGCGGCCGCGACGGCGCCGACCGCGAGCATGCCGAACTCCGGCATCGCGGTCACCACGAGCGGTATGCCGAGCGCTGCCGCCCCCACGAGCCACCACACCCACGCGTCGATGTCGTCCACGCGTTCATGGTAGGACCGAGGGTCGTGCCGCCGACAGAGCGCGAAGGGGGGCGGTCGGGACGGGGTCAGGACAGCGGCAGGCCGTGGGCGGTCCAGCGGTCGCCGACCTGTTCCACGACGAGGGGGAGGCCGAAGCAGTGGGAGAGGTTGCGGGAGGTGAGTTCGAGTTCGACCGGGCCGGCGGCGAGGACCTTGCCCTGGCGGATCATGAGGACGTGGGTGAAGCCGGGGGCGATCTCCTCGACGTGGTGCGTCACCATGATCATCGACGGGGCGATGGGGTCGCGGGCGAGGCGGCCGAGGCGGCGGACGAGGTCCTCGCGGCCGCCGAGGTCAAGGCCGGCGGCGGGCTCGTCCAGGAGCAGCAGTTCGGGGTCGGTCATGAGGGCGCGGGCGATCAGGGTGCGCTTGCGTTCGCCCTCGGAGAGGGTGCCGAACCTGCGGTCGAGGTACTCGGTCATGCCGAGGCGGTCGAGGAAGGCGCGGGCGCGCTGCTCGTCGACGGCCTCGTACTCCTCCTGCCAGCCGGCCGTCATGCCGTAGGCGGCGGTGAGGACGGTCTGGAGGACCGTCTGGCGCTTGGGGAGCTTCTCGGCCATGGCGATGCCGGCCATGCCGATGCGGGGGCGCAGCTCGAAGACGTCGGTGCCGGGCTTGCCGAGGGTCTCGCCGAGGATGGTGGCGGTGCCCTTGCTGGGGTAGAGGTAGCTGGACGCGAGGTTCAGGAGGGTCGTCTTGCCGGCTCCGTTGGGGCCGAGGATGACCCAGCGTTCGCCCTCCTTGACCGACCAGGAGACCTGGTCCACCAGAGCCCGGCCCTCGCGGACCACGGATACGTCCTGAAGCTCCAGAACATCGCTCATGAGCGCGTTGTCTCCCCTTGCAGTGTGGCCGGACTCGGTCGTCGCGTACGCCTGTGGCTCGGACCGCCGCGCGCGGGTGGGCGCGGCCCTCCGGGAAAATCTACGCCACCGGTCGGGGGAGCCGTTCCATCGGTCCGGTCCTTAGGGTGGGGGGATGCTTTCGGAACCGCGCTCTGGTCGCCTTGCCGCTTGGGGAAACGCACTTCTGTCCGGATTTGTCTCTCCGGACGATGCGGTGCACGCCATAGTCGGTGCCGATGCCGTGCACCGGGTGGCGGGGCTGCCCGGCGAGGCGTCGCCCGTCGGACTCACGCTCGCTCTGGGGCGGCTCCGGGCGCTGGGGGTGAGGGGGTTCCGGGTGGCGCTGCCCGCGTCCGGGCATCCGCTGGGGCTGAGCGGGCCGCCGGAGTTCAACGCGCGGGCGCTGGAGGCGGAGGAGGCGGTGATCTGCCACGGGTCCGCGCTGGGGTTGGTGCCGGAGGTGTCCGAGGCCGGGCCCGAGGGCGATGTGCATGTCGAGGTGGTGTGGCGCTGTCTCGCGGTGCGGGAGGCGCCGCCGGCCGATGTGCCGTCGCTGGGCGAGGCGGAGCGGGAACTGGCGGAGGCGTTGCGGGACGCCACGGCGGTGTTGTCGCGGCTGGACGTGGCGGGGTCCGGGCCGGTGGCGGAGGCGGCGATCGACGCGTACCGGGCTCGGTCGGAGCGTGGGCGGGAGGTGCTCGCGCCGGGGTATCCGCCGCGGGCGGTGCGGGTGCTGGAGCTGGCGCAGCGGGTGGGGTTGCTGGTCTCCCTCGCCCTGGAGCGCGGGCACGGGGGTGCGGTGAGCGCGTCGGAGATGGCGGCGCGCGGGGAGGCGCTGCGGCCGGTGGAGCGGACGGCTCGGCGGGCGCAGGTCGCCGCGTACAACGCGTATGTGGAGGAGTTGGAACGAGGGGTGCGGTGAGGGCCTCGCCGGGGTGGGCGTCGGTCGGGCGGACGGCCGACGCCGGTGGGAGCCCGCGGTACGAGGGCGGGTCACGGACGGGGTCCCGTGTTCTTCCCGACGGGGCCGGGTCGTACGGGGTCCCGTGTTCTTTCTGACGGGGCCAGGTCGTACGGGGTCCCGTGTTCTTTCTGACGGGGCCGGGTCGTACGGGGTCCCGTCTTCTTTCTGACGGGGCCGGGTCACGCACGGGGTCCTGTGTTCTTCCCGACGCGGGGCTCCGTGCGGGCCGTGCGGTCTCGGTCGGTCTCGGCGGTGAGCGGACCGGCCTCCCCCGGAGTGGGGCCGGGGGAGGCCGGTGTCCGCGAAGGGCGTCAGTGGTTGAGGCCCGAGTTGCCGAAGGCCGGGTTCAGCACGCCGATGACATTGACGCTGTTGCCGACGGCGTTGACCGGGACGTGCACCGGGACCTGGACGACGTTGCCCGAGAGGACGCCCGGCGAGCCCTCGGCCACGCCGTGGGCCGCCGCTCCGCCGGTGGCGGAGGCCATGCCGGCGCCCGCGGCGACCAGACCGCCGGCCACCATCGTCACGGCCGCTGCCTTCTTCAGGTTCTTCACTTCTGAGCCCTCCTGGCCCTCCTGGCGAGTGCCGCGGCAGTCGCCGCGGTACGCACTGGAGAACGCGGGCGCCCGGTGAAGGGTGCGCCGTCCGGGGGACATTCCCACGACGGTATGAATCTCGGACCGGAGGGAACCGCTCCGCGAGGGCGCCCCGGAACGCTCCGGATCGTGCGCCGGAGCGCATTTCAGCCGGTCACGCCATGGCGTACGGCCCACAGGGCGGCCTGGGTGCGGTCGGCCAGGTCGAGTTTCATCAGGATGTTCGAGACGTGGGTCTTGACGGTCTTCTCGGAGAGGACCAGGGCGCGGGCGATCTCCCGGTTGGAGCGGCCGTCCGCTATCAGCCCGAGGACCTCGCGCTCCCGCTCGGTGAGCGAGCCTCCCCTGCCCTGCCCGGTGGTGGCCTCCTCCTGGGAGAGCAGCGCGCCCGCGACCTCCTGCTGGAGCAGGATGTGGCCGGCGTGGACGGAGCGGATGGCGCCGGCCAGGGCGTCGGGGTCCACGTCCTTGTAGACGTATCCGGCGGCGCCCGCGCGCAGGGCCGGGACCACGGTGCGCTGTTCGGTGAAGCTGGTGACGATCAGCACGCGCGCGGGGTTGTCGAGTTCGCGGAGCCTGCGGAGGGCCTCCACGCCGTCCATGCCGGGCATCTTGACGTCCATCAGGACGACGTCGGGTTTCAGCTCCTCGGTGCGGGCGACGCCCTCGGCGCCGTCGACCGCCTCGCCGACGACCTCGATGTCGTCCTGGACCTCCAGGAAGGTGCGCAGGCCCCGGCGGACGACTTGGTGGTCGTCGACGAGCAGCACCTTGATTGGGTCAGCCACCGGGGGCCTCCATCTCGATCGTGGTGCCCTTGCCGGGCGCCGATTCCACCACCAGGCTGCCGCCGACGCCGCTCGCCCGGTCCCGCATGGAGACCAGGCCGAGGTGGCGGCCGGCCCTGCGGACCGTCGTGGGGTCGAAGCCGCCGCCGTCGTCCGTGACGCGCAGGACCGCGGCCGGGCCGCGCCGGTGGAGGCTGACCTCGACGTGCTCGGCGCCGGAGTGGCGCAGCGCGTTGTGCAGGGCTTCCTGGGCGACGCGCAGCAGGGCTTCCTCCTGGGCGGCGGGCAGGGCGCGGACGCCGCGGCTGGTGAAGGTCACGCGCGCGGAGTGGGCGCGGTCGAGGACCTGTATCTGGGTGCGGAGGGTGGCGACCAGGCCGTCCTCGTCGAGGGCGGCGGGGCGCAGCTCCACGACGGCGGCGCGCAGTTCGTCGGCGGCCTCGGCGGCGAGCGCGGCGACCTGCTGGAGTTCGCCCTTGGCGCGGGAGGGGTCGCGGTCGACGAGGGCGGCGGCGGCCTGGGCGGTCAGGCGCAGGGAGAACAGCTTCTGGCTGACCGCGTCGTGCAGTTCGTGGGCCAGTCGCGAGCGTTCCTCGGCGATCGTCAGTTCGCGGCTGCGCTCGTACAGGCGGGCGTTGGTGAGGGCGATCGCGGCGTGCTGGGCGAGGATGGAGAGCAGTTCCTCGTCGTCCTCGGTGAAGCCGCAGCCGCCGGCCGGCTTGGCGCAGTTCTTGTTGGCGAGGTACAGCGCGCCGACGACCTCGTCGCCGTCGCGGATGGGCAGGCCGAGGAAGTTGGACATGTCCGGGTGGGCGGACGGCCAGCCCTCGAAGCGCGGGTCCTGGCGCACGTCGGCGAGGCGCTCGGGCCGGGCCTCGTGGAGCATCGCGGCGAGGATGCCGTGCTGGCGGGGCAGGGGGCCGATGGCCTTCCACTGCTCCTCGCCGATGCCGTCGACGACGAACTGGGCGAAGCCGCCGTGGTCGTCCGGGACGCCGAGCGCGGCGTACTGCGCGTCGAGCAGCTCGCGGGCCGAGGCGACGATCGTCTTGAGGACGTCGCGCACCTCGAGGTGCCTGCTCATGGCCAGCAGCGCGGAGCTCACCGCGGCGAGGCCGGACCGGGGGCCTTGACTCATGCCCTCACGGTACCGGCGGGGTGTGACGGGGGGATCGGACCGGTGGCGGCGTCGGGGTGGGGCCCGGGGCCTAGGTCCGCGGTCCCGGGCGCCGGGCCTAGGTCCGAGGTCCCGGGCGCCGGGCGTAGGGCGCGCGGCGGGGGTGCGGGGACGTACGCCGAAGGGCCCCGGTGTCCCCCGCCCCGCGTCCGAGGCGGGGCGGGCGGGGCGGTTCCTACGGTGAGGGCACCGCCGAGCGGAGGCGGGTCGTCGGACGAAGGGACGGTTGTCATGCCGGTGGCGATCATCACGGGAGCGTCGAAGGGCCTGGGGAGGGCGTTGGCCGAGGCGCTGGCCGGGCGGGGCTGGGATCTGGTGCTGGACGCCAGGACGGCGGAGGTGCTGAAGGAGACGGCGGCGGTCGCGGCGGAGCACGGGACGCGCGTCGAGGCGGTGGCCGGGGACGTCACCGATCCCGCGCACCGGTCGGAGCTGGTGGCGGCCGCCCGCCGGCTCGGCGGCTGCGACCTGCTGGTGAGCAACGCGAGCGCGCTGGGCGCCGAGCCGCTGGTCAGGCTGGCGGAGCTGCCCGCGGACGGGCTGCGGCGGGCGCTGGAGGTGAACGTCGTGGCCGCGCTGGGGCTGGTCCAGGAGGCGCTGCCGCTGCTGCGGTCGGCGCGGGCGGGTGCGGTGGTCACGGTCAGTTCGGACGCGGGCGCCGAAGCGTACGGGACGTGGGGCGGCTACGGGGCCTCGAAGGCGGCGCTCGACCAGTTGGCGGCGGTGCTCGGCGTGGAGGAGCCGGGGCTGCGGGTGTGGGCGGTGGACCCCGGGGACATGGCCACGGACCTGTACGCGGCGGCCGTACCGGACGACGACGCTCCACGGCCGGATCCGCGCGCTGTGGCGCCGGCGTTCCTGCGGTTGCTGGACGAGCGGCCGGCCAGCGGGCGGTACGGGGCTCCGGCGCTGCTGGGGGGAGGGCGATGACGTCGGCCACCGGGGTCCCCCTGCACGAGCGCGGTCGAAGCCGGGGCAGTGTGCCCGAGGAGCTGTCGGCGCGGGTACCGGCCGAGCAGCGCGGCCCCGGCCGGGGCCGGGATTCCGTACGGCTGCTGGTGTCGCGGGGGACGGAGGTGGCGCACCACGCGTTCCGTGAGCTGCCCGGGCTGCTGCGGGCCGGGGACCTGCTGGTGGTGAACACCTCGCCCACGCTGGCGGCCGCGGTGGACGGGTGGATCGGGCACGCGCGCGTGGTGGTGCACTTCTCCACGCGCGGGGACGACGGGCGGTGGGCGGTCGAGCTGCGGGATCCGGACGGGAGGGGCACCACGCGCGCGCGGGTGGGGAGAGCGGCGGGCGCGGTCCGGGGGACGGAGGTGCGGCTGCCGGGAGGCGTGCGGCTCGTGTGCGAGGAGGCGCTGGGCGGGGGCGGCGGGCGGCTGTGGTGGGCGCGGGTGTCCGGCGGGCCGGTGCCGGTGCTGCTGCGGGGGCACGGGCGGCCCATCCGGTACTCCTACACGGAGCGGGACCAGCCGCTGTCGGTGTACCAGACGGTCTTCGCGCTGCCGTCGGACGACGGGTCGGGCAGTGCGGAGATGCCGAGTGCGGCGCGGCCGTTCACCGCCCGGCTGGTGACGGAGCTGGTCAGCCGCGGGGTGCGGTTCGCGCCGGTCACCCTGCACACGGGGGTGGCCTCGGCGGAGGCGCACGAGCCGCCGTACCCGGAGTGGTTCGCGGTGCCTGAGGCGTCGGCCCGGCTGATCAACGCCGTGCGGGCCGAGCGGGACGGGCGCGGGGCGCTCGCCCGGCAGGGCGGCGGGAGGCGGACGGTGGGGCGGGTGATCGCGGTGGGGACGACGGCCGTGCGGGCCGTGGAGTCGGCGTCCGGGGCGGACGGGGTGGTGCGCGCGCGGGAGGGGTGGACGGACCTCGTCGTCACGCCCGGGCGCGGGGTGCGGGTGGTGGACGGGCTGCTGACCGGGCTGCACGAGCCGGAGGCCTCGCACCTGCTGATGCTGGAGGCGGTGGCGGGCCGGGCCGCGGTCGACCGGGGCTACGAGGAGGCGCTGCGCGGGCGGTACCTGTGGCACGAGTTCGGGGATCTGCACCTCCTGCTGCCGGGGGACGGGGATCGCGGTCCCGCCTGAGCGGGGCGGTCCGATCCGGTCCGGACGAGGCCTTCCGGTCGCGGCCGGACGGGGCGGTGGCGAGCCCGCCGCGAAACCACTCACGCTCGGCATTGCTCCAGCAACTGACAGTGAGAAGGCTGAGAGGCGGATGTGAGCCCGCGCATAGGGTGCACATCACGTACGAAGGGCGTTAGGAGTCAAAAGGGTCCGGGTTGAACGGGGCAGACGTTGTGGTCTGTCCCGTTTTGCCGTTCCCTGATCCACTACCTGGCTTCGTACGTCACATGATTGCCTCCGAATTTTGCGGCCGCTAACAATGGCTGCCGTCGCTCAGCGCCGCGGGCTCTCCCCGCGGCGTTCGTGCCGAAAGCACCCGTGTCCGCCGTGGACAGACAGAGCGACCTCCGCGCTATCGAAGAGGTCATTCCGCCATGCCCAAGAACACTCGCAGGATCGCGATCGCCGGTGTCACCACGCTCGGTGCCGCCGCCATCGCCCTCTCCGTGGTGCCGGCCGACACGCACACGACCACGACGGACGCCGCCTCCCCGTCCCGCGTCGCCTACAGCTCCGAGCCGGTGAAGGACGTCAAGGCCGGCGTGACCGGCCAGCAGGCCGGCGTGACCGTGAAGCTGGACGCCATCGAGGCGAAGCAGAAGGCGGCCGCCGACGCCGCGGCCGCGCAGAAGAAGGCCGCCGCCGCTGCCGCCGCGGCGAAGAAGAAGGCCGCAGCCGACGCGGCCGCCCAGAAGAAGGCAGTGGCCCGTGCGGTCGCGAAGGCCGCCGCCGAGCGCAAGGTGCAGCAGGCCACGAGCCGGGCCTCCCTGCGCGCCGCCGTCCAGCCGGCCTCCGTCAAGAGCTACTCGAACAACCTCGACGGCTGGATCCGCGAGTCGCTCGCCATCATGAAGAAGCACGGCATCCCGGGCTCCTACTCGGGCATCCACCGCAACATCATGCGTGAGTCCTCCGGCAACCCGTACGCCATCAACAACTGGGACATCAACGCCATCAACGGCGTCCCGTCGAAGGGCCTGCTCCAGGTCATCCCGCCGACCTTCTCGGCCTACCACGTCCCGGGCACGTCCTGGAACATCTACGACCCGGTCGCCAACATCACCGCCGCCTGCAACTACGCGGCCCACCGCTACGGCTCCATGGACAACGTCAACAGCGCGTACTGAGCCTGTCGGCCGACGCCGAAGGTCCGCAGACGCCGAAGGGCGGCACCCCCGGTCGGGGTGCCGCCCTTCGGCGTCTGCCGTGTGCGGACTACTTCCGCATGACCTCGGGCTCGTGGCGGCGCAGGAAGCGGGCCACGAAGAAGCCGCAGATCACGCCGAGGGCGATCAGCGCGACCATGTCCATGGCCCAGGCGCCGACGGTGTGCTCCCACAGCGGGTCGTTGCCGACGCCCTCCTCGGGCGGGCTGATCTTGTTGAAGTCCAGCGTGGCGCCCGCGGCGGCGACCGCCCAGCGCGAGGGCATCAGGTACGAGAACTGGTTGACGCCGATCGAGCCGTTCAGGGCGAACAGGCAGCCGGTGAAGACGACCTGGATGATCGCGAACATGACCAGCAGGGGCATGGTCTTCTCGGCGGTCTTCACCAGCGCGGAGATGATCAGGCCGAACATCATCGAGGTGAAGCCGAGCGCCATGATCGGCAGCGACATCTCGAGGAGCGTGAGCTTGCCGAGGACCAGGCCCTCCTCCGGGATCTCCCGGCTGGAGAGGCCGATGACGCCGACCAGCAGGCCCTGGAGCACGGTGATCATGCCCAGCACGAACACCTTGGACATCAGGTACGCGGAGCGCGACAGGCCGGTCGCGCGCTCCCGCTCGTAGATGACCCGTTCCTTGATCAGCTCACGGACGGAGTTCGCGGCACCGGCGAAGCAGGCGCCGACGGCCAGGATCAGCAGGACCGTGGTGGCCGTGCCGTTCGGGATGATCCGGCCGGTCTTCGGGTTGGCCGGGTTCGGCAGCAGCCCGCGGTCCGGGTCGATGAGCAGGCTCACCGCGCCGAGGACGGCCGGCAGGATCACCATGAGGGCGAGGAAGCCCTTGTCGGAGACGATCACCGAGACGTAGCGGCGCACCAGTGTGACGAACTGGGACATCCAGCCCTGCGGCTTCGGTGGCCGCAGCGCCTGCATCGGCGGCATCTGTACGGACTGCGGCGCGGTGGCGTCGATGTCCGCGGCGTACATCTGGTAGTGCTGCGAGCCCTTCCAGCGGCCCGCCCAGTCGTAGTCGCGGTAGTTCTCGAAGGCGGAGAAGACATCGGCCCAGGTGTCGTAGCCGAAGAAGTTCAGCGCCTCCTCCGGCGGGCCGAAGTAGGCGACCGAGCCACCCGGCGCCATCACCAGCAGCTTGTCGCAGATCGCCAGTTCGGCCACCGAGTGCGTGACGACGAGGACCGTGCGCCCGTCGTCGGCGAGGCCGCGCAGCAGCTGCATGACGTCGCGGTCCATGCCCGGGTCGAGGCCGGAGGTCGGCTCGTCCAGGAAGATCAGCGACGGCTTGGTGAGCAGCTCCAGGGCCACCGAGACACGCTTGCGCTGGCCGCCGGAGAGGGAGGTGACCTTCTTCTCCTTGTGGATGTCCAGCTTCAGTTCGCGCAGCACCTCGTCGATGCGGGCCTCGCGCTCGGACGCCGTGGTGTCGGCGGGGAAGCGGAGCTTGGCCGCGTACTTGAGGGCCTTCTTGACGGTCAGCTCCTTGTGCAGGATGTCGTCCTGCGGGACCAGACCGATGCGCTGGCGCAGCTCGGCGAACTGCTTGTACAGGTTCCGGTTGTCGTAGAGGACGTCGCCCTGGTTGGCGGGCCGGTAGCCGGTGAGCGCCTTGAGCAGGGTGGACTTGCCGGAACCGGACGGGCCGATGACCGCGATCAGCGACTTCTCCGGCACTCCGAAGGAGACGTCCTTCAGGATCTGCTTGCCGCCGTCGACCGTGACGGTCAGGTGGCGGGCGGAGAAGGACACCTCACCGGTGTCGACGAACTCCTCGAGGCGGTCGCCGACGATCCGGAACGTCGAGTGGCCGACGCCGACGATGTCGGCCGGGCCGAGCAGCTGCGAGCCGCCCTTGGCGATCGGCTGGCCGTTGACGTACGTGCCGTTGTGCGAGCCGAGGTCGCGGATCTCCATACGGCCGTCGGGCGTGGAGTGGAACTCGGCGTGGTTGCGGGAGACCTGGAGGTCGGAGACGACCAGGTCGTTCTCCAGGGCACGGCCGATGCGCATGACACGGCCGAGGGAGAACTGGTGGAAGGTGGTCGGGCTGCGGTCGCCGTAGACCGGCGGCGCCCCCGCGCCGACGCCGGGGCCCTGCTGCTGCGGGATGGGCGCGGCGGCCTGCTGCGGCGGCTGCCAGCCGGCCTGCGGTGCCGGCGGCTGCCAGCCGGCCTGCGGTGCCGGCTGCTGCGGCGCTTGCTGGTGCGGCGCTTGCTGGTGCGGTGCCGGCTGCTGCGGTGCCTGCTGCTGCGGTGTCGGCTGGCCCCAGCCGGGGTTCGCGCCCTGCGCCGCGTACGGCTGCTGCTGCGGCTGGGCCTGCGGCGCGGCGACGCCCGCCGCCGCGCCGGAGAGGTTCAGGCGGGGGCCGTCGGTCGCGTTGCCGAGGTGCACCGCCGAACCGGCGCCGAGCTCCACCTGCTGGACCCTTTGGCCCTGCACGAACGTGCCGTTGGTGCTGCCGTGGTCCTCCAGGACCCAACCACGGCCGTTGAAGCTGACCGTGGCGTGACGCCAGGAGACCCTGGCGTCGTCGAGGACGATGTCCCCCTGCGGATCGCGTCCCAGGGTGTAGGCCCTGGACGGATCCAGTCTCCAGGTACGTCCGTTCAATTCCAGTACGAGTTCCGGCACTCCATGCCCCACTGAGTAGTCCCCCGATTTACCCCCGTCACAGGGAGTCTAGGGATGTCGAACATCGTCGGGAACTATTTCAGGCACGGCCCCCTGACCGAAAGCCGGGCCTTGTGAAGACCGCGTAGGGGCTCCTCGGCCGTATCCGTTGACGAGGTTGAAACCGGGCCGGAGAGTGGTAAACACACGCGAGAAGGGACGGAAACGGCGATCTTCGCCGCTCCGCACCGCGGATCGGGGGGTCTGCATGGGTGCCGGCACGGATGTCGGGGGCGTCGGGGGCTCGGAGCGCGGCACTGGTGTGCCGTGGGCCGACGTGCTGGTGTCCGCGATCGCCGCGGTGAGCTGGGCGTTGATCGGGATGGCGGGGACCGCGGCGCTCGGGCTGCATCTGCTGGAGGCCGACGCGGCGGGCTCGTTGGGCCCGATGACGGCGGCGGTGGTGGCGCTCGGGGCGGGTGGTGCGGTGACGCCGTCGGGGGATGTGTCGGCGTTCGGCCTCACGGGCGCGGAGGCGGTGACGGCCGTCGAGATCACGCCACTTGGCGTCGGCCTGGTCGGGGCGCTGCTGCTGTCGTGGTTCTTCCTGCGGTCCCTGCGCACGGCGGGCGCGGTGATCGCGCCCGCCGAACTCCTCGCCCGCGCGGCCACGATGGTCGCGCTGTTCGTGGCGGTGCTGGGCGGGCTGGCCTGGGCGGGACACGACGTCGTCACGATCGACGGGGGCGCGCTGGGGCTGGACGACCTGCCCGGCGGGGGCGGGGGCGGTGGGGTCGAGATCCCCGGGCTGGGCGACCTCGGGGACGTCGGTGGTCTGCTGCCGGACCGGCTCGGGGATCTGATGGACGCTCAGGCGGCCGTCGGCTTCACCGTCGACACGGTCCCGACGCTGCTCGGCGGACTGCTGTGGTCGGTGGGGGTCCTGACGATCGCCCTGCTGGCCTCGCGCCGTACACCCCTGCCGCCGGGGTGGGAGGCCGTGCACCGGGTGGTACGGCCCGCCGTCTCCGCCGTCGTCACCGTGCTGCTGGTGTCCGTGGCGGCCGGGTTCGCCGCGGCCGCGTACGGGGCGATCGGCGACGACCGCCCCGGGCGCATCGCGGGGGCGGCGCTGCTGGGCGCGCCGAACGGGGCCTGGCTCGGTCTCGGCATCGGCCTGTTCGTGCCGTGGGACGGCAGGGCGACGGGCGTCCTGACCGGTGTGCTGCCGGCTCCGCTGGACCGACTGCTGGGCATGGGCACCGAGCAGTCGGTGACGCTGGGCCGACTGGCCGAACTGGACGGTCGTGTGTGGCTGTTGGCGGTGGCGGTGGTCGTGATGATGCTGCTGGCCGGGGTGTTGGCGGCCGTACGGACGCCGTTCGAGGCGGCCCGGGACTCGGGCGCCGTCGGGGGCGCCGGCGCCGTCGGCTTCGCCGGCTTCACCGGACGGTGTGCGCTGCGGCTGGGGGTCGTGACCGGGGTGGCCCTGCCGTTGCTCGTCCGGCTGACGGACGTGTCCGCGGACGCCTCCCTGTCCGTGCTGGGGTTCGACGCCTTCGAGGCCGGGATCGAGCTGCACGGGCACCTCGGCACGGCGGTGCTGCTGGGCGTCGCGTGGGGTGCCGGGGCGGGGGCCGTCGGCGCGGCACTGGCCTGCGCGACCGGGGCGGCGGGCGGACGGGCTGCGCCGCTGGCACGGGGTGTCAGGGGGGTGGGGGTGTCGGGGGTAGTGGGTGATGGGGCAGGAGGCGGTGGTGGAGGAGGCGCTGCTGTTGGGGGCGGTGCTGCTGGGGGCGGGTTCGCGGGTGTCGGGCTCGGGGGCGCGGGCGCTACGGGTGTCGGGTACGGGGGTGAGGGTGATGCCGGTGTCGGGCGCGGGGGTGCGGCAGGTGCAGGTGTCGGACACGGGAATGCGGCAGGTGCAGGTGTCGGGCACGGAGACGCGGGGGACGCAGGGGGCGGGCTTCGGGACGCCGGGGCCGGGAAGGCGGAGCGTCCGGCCGCGGGGTCCGGCGAGGGCCGGTCCGGGCCGTACACGCCGAGCGTGCCGTACCGGCCGCCCAATCCGGCGACCAATCCGTACCTGCGCGTGCCGGACCGTCTGCGGGAGCCGGAGGACGCCCGCCCGGGGTCCCCGGGCGGGCGCGGCACGGACGCGTCCCCGCCCGAGGACGCCCGTCCCGCCCCGCCGCCGGGCGGTCCCGGGCCCCGCCCCGGTGGGGCTGCGGCGTCCACGCCTGCGCCGTCTGCGCCGGGTTTCCCGCCCAGGCCGAGCGGATCCGTGGGGCCTGCGGGCGGCGCCCGGCCCGTCGGTCCTCCTGCCCCGAACGTTCCGGGGCCTCCGGGTGCTCCGGACACTCCGGGGGACGAGCGGCGTCCGGACGGGCCGCCGCCGCTCGGCGACCTGTACGACGCGCCCACCATGGTCCGGCCAGTAGGACCGCCGCCCCGGTCGCCGCGGCGTCCCGGCGACCCTCCGCGGCCCGGGGAGCGACCGGCACGGGACGCCGACGACGGGCCGCCTCCGCCGCCCCCACCACCCCCGCGGCCCCCCTCGTCTCCCCCGCCTTCACCGCCGCACCCTCCGTCGGTTCCTCCCCCACCGCCTCCCCCGCCTCCGGCCGCGCCCCCGCCCGACAGGCCGAAACGGCCCCGCTGAGCCGTCCGACGCGTCCCGCTGAGCCGTCCGGCCGCAGGGCGGGACGTGGCACCGGCAGTCGTGGCCGCGTCGTCATGCGCGGGTCACCGGCACGCCACCCACTGTTCCGTGTCCGCTAGGCGGACCTGGGCGGCGGTCGGCACTGGGTGCCGGATACGGTGGGTACACCATGAGCGCTGAGCAGACCTCGCCGACCGACGTCCCCACCCTCCTTGTCAAGATCTTCGGCAAGGACAGGCCGGGCATCACGGCCGGCCTCTTCGACACCCTCGCCGCCTACTCCGTCGACGTGGTCGACATCGAGCAGGTCGTCACCCGTGGCCGTATGGTGCTGTGCGCGCTCGTGACCGAGCCGCCGCACGGGCTGGAGGGGGACCTTCGGGCGACCGTCCACAGCTGGGCGGAGTCGATGAAGATGCAGGCGGAGATCATCTCCGGCATCGGTGACAACCGGCCGCGCGGTCTGGGCCGCTCCCTCGTCACCGTGCTCGGCCACCCGCTGACCGCGGAGGCCACGGCCGCCGTCGCCGCCCAGATCACCAAGGTGGGCGGCAACATCGACCGCATCTTCCGGCTGGCGAAGTATCCGGTGACGGCCGTCGAGTTCGCGGTCTCCGGTGTGGAGACGGAGCCGCTGCGCACCGCCCTGGTCACCGACGCGGCCGCGCTGGGTGTCGACATCGCCGTCGTGGCGGCGGGCCTGCACCGGCGCGCCCAGCGGCTCGTGGTCATGGACGTCGACTCCACGCTCATCCAGGACGAGGTGATCGAGCTCTTCGCCGCGCACGCCGGCTGTGAGGAGCAGGTCGCCGAGGTGACGGCGGCGGCGATGCGGGGCGAGCTGGACTTCGAGCAGTCGCTGCACGCGCGCGTGGCGCTGCTGGAGGGGCTGGACGCGTCGGTCGTGGAGAAGGTGCGCGCGGAGGTGCGGCTGACGCCGGGTGCGCGCACCCTCATCCGGACGCTGAAACGACTCGGCTACCAGGTGGGGGTCGTCTCCGGCGGCTTCACCCAGGTCACCGACGACCTCAAGGAGCGGCTGGGGCTCGATTTCGCCCAGGCGAACACATTGGAGATCGTCGACGGGAAGCTGACGGGCCGGGTCACCGGGGAGATCGTGGACCGCGCGGGCAAGGCGCGGCTGCTGCGCAGGTTCGCCGCCGAGGCGGGCGTACCGCTGTCGCAGACGGTGGCGATCGGCGACGGCGCCAACGACCTGGACATGCTCAACGCGGCCGGTCTCGGTGTCGCCTTCAACGCCAAGCCGGTCGTGCGACAGGCCGCCCACACCGCGGTGAACGTGCCGTTCCTGGACACCGTCCTGTATCTGCTGGGCATCACCCGCGAAGAGGTCGAGGCGGCGGACACCCACGACGAGCGCTAGCCGGCGCTAGCCGTATCGACATCGACCCGCAGCGGTCGACGGCAGGGCCCGGCACCGTAGGGGTGCCGGGCCCTCGCGCGTGCCGGTGCGTCCCGCGTGCGAGTGCCGGCGCGTCCGCGTGCGGGTGCCGGAGCACCCCGCGTGCGGGGCCGCGCCCGCCGGGGAGGTCGGCGGGACGGTCCCCGGAGACGGAGCCGCGCCCGCCCGCGGGTGCTTCGGCCGCCCGCGGATCACTCCTGCCGCGGGCTCACTCGGACGGCGCCCAGTAGTCGGTCAGGGTGCCGACGGCAGGCTCCAGGGACTTCCAGGAGCCGTCGAAGGACACGACGGCGAAGGCGGCGGCCGGGAAGCCTCGGCGGTTCATGCGCTCGCGGGCGTCGTCCTCGGCGGTGCCGGAGAGGATGTCGGCGAGGCCGTGGATGCCCGGGTTGTGGCCGACGAGGAGGATGCTGCGCACGTCGTCGGGGGTTTCGTTGAGCAGGGCGATCAGCTCGCCCGGGGAGGCCTCGTAGATCCGCTCTTCGTAGACGGTTTTCGGCCGCTGCGGGAACTCCTGGACGGCGAGCTTCCACGTCTCGCGGGTGCGGGTGGCGGTGGAGCACAGCGCGAGATCGATGGGGATGTCGGTGTCGGTCAGCTTGCGTCCGGCGATGGCGGCGTCATGACGGCCCCGCTCGGAGAGCGGCCGCTCGTGGTCGGTCACCTGGGGCCAGTCGGCTTTCGCATGCCGGAAGAGGACGATCCTGCGGGGTTCTACGACGCTCATGGCTCCCAGCTTCGCATGAAACAGGCCATGTGGCGCAGGGAGTTGACATGCGCCTTCGCCGGTCGGCCGGGGGGTGAAGGGCGTGTCCGGGGCGTGATCGACACGGCTAGCGCGCGAGCAGGTGGCGCACGCGCTCGACGAGGTGCGGGATCGTCGGGTCGCCGGCGGCCGCCTGGGCGTCGGACGGGTTCAGTATCAGCGTGAGCAGGGCGACGAAGGCCAGGGCCGGGAGCGCCAGGGCCCACCAGGGCAGCCGGGTGGCGATGCCGCCGCTCGGGGCGACCGGGTGGGGCCGGGTGTGCGTAGGGGCCGGCATGAGTGCCTCCGCGGGTCTTCGAGTCGTCCGTGGTCCGCGTCGCGCGGTCACTTCTCGAAGGTACGGATCCGGCGGGCCTCCCCCCATCCGGTGGTCCACCCACTTGACCCTGACCCTGGCCCCCTAGGGGACAGGGGGGTTAACCCCACCGCCCAGGGGGAGCGGGCCCGTCAGGGCGAGGCGATCGTCGCGACGACGGCGATAATCACGAAGATGAGGAGGAACGAGCCGAAGACGAGCAGCATCTTCTTCTGGCCGTTCTGGGGGTTCGGGTCGAGCACGGGCATGCGCCCAGTCTCGCACCCGCCGTGCGATGCGGTGCGCCCGGGGTCGACGCGGTTCACTCCCGGGTCGACGCGGTTCGCCCCCGGGTCGACGCGGTTCGCCCCCGGGTCGACCCGGGGCGTCCGAGGTCGACCCGGTGCGCACCGAGGTCAGCGGGCGGCGGCCTCGTCCTCCACGGTGCGGTCGCGCCCGGCGAGCACGCCCACCACCGTCTGCGGGACCATCAGCGCCGCCATCAGCGCGAGGGGCAGGCCCCAGCCCCCGCTGTGCTGGTAGAGGACGCCCACCAGGAGCGGGCCGGGGATGGAGATCAGATAGCCGGTGCTCTGGGCGAAGGCCGACAGCTGGGCCACGCCCGCGCCGGTCCTGGCCCGCATGCCGACCATGGTGAGGGCCAGCGGGAAGGCGCAGTTGGCGACGCCGAGCAGCACCGCCCAGGCCCAGGCGCCGCCGGCGGGCGCGAGGTAGAGGCCGGCGTATCCGGCGAGGCCGCAGACACCGAGCGCGAGCACGATCGGGCCCTGGTGCGGCAGCCGGGCCGCCACGCGCGGGATGACGAAGGCCAGGGGCACGCCCATCACCATCGTGACGGCGAGGAGCAGGCCCGCCGTGCTCGCCGCCACGCCCGCGTCCCGGAAGATCTGCGCCATCCAGCCCATGGTGATGTAGGCGGCGGTGGCCTGGAGCCCGAAGAAGACGGCGAGCGCCCAGGCGGTGCGGCTGCGGGTGACGCGCATCCCGGCCGGCGCCTCCGCGCGCGCGGTGGCCCGCGCGTCGGGCGCCGCCTCCCGCCTGCGCACCTGTGGCAGCCACGCCAGGACGGCGACCGCCGCCAGGACCGCCCAGACCGCGAGTCCGGGCTGCCACCCACCGCCCAGCGCGTCGGTCACGGGCACGGTGATCGCCGCGGCGGTCGAGGTGCCGAGGGCGAGGGCCATCGAGTACAGGCCGGTCATGGAACCGACCCGGTCGGGGAACCAGCGCTTGACGATCACCGGCATCAGGACGTTGCTGACGGCGATGCCCATGAGGGCGAGGGCGCTGGCGGCCAGGAAACCGGGCGTGCTCCCGGCGTACGGCCGTATCAGCAGGCCCGCGGTGATCGCGGCCATGCCGGCGCAGACCACCGCGCCCGGTCCGAAGCGGCGGGCGAGGCGGGGGGCGGTGACGCCGAAGACGGCGAAGCAGAGCGGGGGCACGGAGGTGAGCAGGCCGGCCAGGCTGCCGCTCATGCCGAGGCCGTCGCGGACCTCTTCGAGGAGGGCGCCGAGGCTCGTGATGGCCGGTCGGAGGTTGAAGGCGGCCAGCACGATGCCGACCACGAGCAGGCGTTGCGCCCACGCGCGCGTGTCCGTCCGCGGCGCTTCGTCAACCGCCGGGGCGGGCGGGGCGGGGGACGGCGTCGTCCGTGTTTCCTCACTGGCCATGAGGCCCATCATAGAATCATGGGATGATTGGTTGTCCATCCCCGGGTGCCGTCGCCCCGTCCCGCCCGTGCGAAGGTGTGCCATGCCCCTGAGCCATCCCCGTCGCTCGGCGCTGTCCGAGCAGGTCATCACCGCGCTGCGTACCCAGATCACCTCGGGTGAGTGGCCGGTGGGCTCGCGCATCCCGACGGAGCCCGAGCTGGTCGAGCAGTTGGGCGTCGCCCGCAACACCGTCCGCGAGGCCGTCCGCGCCCTCGCGCACAACGGCCTGCTGGACATCCGGCAGGGCTCGGGCACGTACGTGGTGGCGACGAGCGAGCTGGCCGGCGTGATGCACCGCCGCTTCGCCACCACCGATCCGCGGCACATCGCCGAACTGCGCTCCACGCTGGAGTCCGGCGCGGCGAAACTGGCCGCCGAGCGGCGCACCGAGAAGGACCTCAAGCAGTTGGACGCGCTGCTGCTGCGGCGCGAGGAGACGTGGGAGTCGGGCGACGCCGAGACGTTCGTCGCGGCGGACGCGACCTTCCACCTGGCGGTGGTGGCCGCCTCCCACAACGACGTCATGACCGCGATGTACGCGGACCTCGGCGAGGTGCTGCGGGACTGGCTGCGCGAGGACGTGGGCGAGGAGCTGACGCCGGAGACGTACATGGACCACACGCGGCTGGTGGACGCGATCCGCGCCGGTGACGCGGAGCGGGCGGCCACGGAGGCGGCCGGCTATCCGTTCCTGTGCCGGCCCGGGCGGTTCACGGCGTCCGGTAGCTGACCCGGGCCGTGGTGCTCATGGCCTGCGGTGGCTGACCCAGGCCGCGCCGACCTCCTTCCAGCACCGGCCGGTCAGCCGTACGGTCATGGCGGGTCCGGCGTCGGCGGGGGCTCCGTCGGTGTCCAGGTCCCACCAGCGGGCGCACTCGATGTGCAGGCGGACGCGGTCGACCTCGGCGTAGGGGTTGTGGCAGTAGGCGACGACGTGGGAGCCGCGGACCGTGACGCGGCACTCCGCGCCGAACGGTTCCGGCGAGGCGGCGGGCTTCGGTGCCTGCGCGGGCGATGCCTCCCCGCGCGCGTGGGGCAGGGCGTGGTACGGCAGGGAGAGAACGACGAAGACGGCGACGGTCACTGGGGCCACGCTGCGGGACAGGCGCACAAGGGGGACCTCCTCGGCCGTGCTGGGGAGGGAAGCGCGTGCGGAACGCACACCTCATCATGGCTGGTGACGGCCCCTCCCCGCCCGGTCGAGTAGCCCGGACGGGTGACGCCCCGCCCCCCGCGAGACCCGGGGGACGGGGCGTCGGTGCTTCGGTGCTTCGGCCGGAGGTCAGGCGCCGATGGCGTGCAGACCGCCGTCCACGTGGATGATCTCGCCCGTGGTCTTCGGGAACCAGTCGCTGAGCAGGGCGACGACACCGCGGCCGGCCGGCTCGGGGTCCTTGAGGTCCCACTCCAGCGGGGAGCGGCTGTCCCACACGGCGGCCAGGTCGTTGAAGCCCGGGATGGACTTGGCGGCCATGGAGCCGATCGGGCCGGCGGAGATGAGGTTGCAGCGGATGTTCTGCTTGCCCAGGTCGCGGGCCATGTAACGGCTGGTGGCCTCCAAGGCGGCCTTGGCCGGGCCCATCCAGTCGTACTGCGGCCAGGCGTACTGCGCGTCGAAGGTGAGGCCGACGACCGAGCCGCCGTTCTGCATCAGCGGCAGGCAGGCCATGGTGAGCGACTTCAGGGAGTACGCCGAGACGTGCATGGCCGTGGCGACCGACTCGAACGGCGTGTTGAGGAAGTTGCCGCCGAGCGCGTCCTGCGGCGCGAAGCCGATGGAGTGGACGACGCCGTCGAGGCCGCCCAGCTCCTCGCCGACGATGTCGGCCAGACGGCCGAGGTGCTCGTCGTTGGTGACGTCGAGCTCGATGACCTTGGTGGGCTTCGGCAGCTTCTTGGCGATGCGCTCGGTCAGCGTGGGCCGCGGGAACGCGGTCAGGATGATCTCGGCGCCCTGCTCCTGGGCCAGCTTGGCGGTGTGGAAGGCGATGGAGGACTCCATCAGCACACCGGTGATCAGGACGCGCTTGCCCTCGAGAATTCCGCTCATGGTGATCAGTGACCCATTCCCAGTCCGCCGTCAACGGGGATGACGGCTCCAGTGATGTACGAGGCGTCGTCCGAGGCGAGGAACCGCACCGTCGCGGCGATCTCCTCCGGCTGCGCGTACCGGCCGAGCGGGACCTGCGAGACGATGCCCGCGCGCTGCTCGTCGGTGAGCACCTTGGTCATGTCGGTGTCGACGAAACCGGGCGCGACGACGTTGAAGGTGATGTTGCGCGAGCCCAGCTCACGGGCGAGGGATCGCGCGAAGCCGACCAGGGCGGCCTTGGAGGCGGCGTAGTTGGCCTGACCCGCGGAGCCGAGGAGCCCGACGACCGAGGAGATCAGCACGACGCGGCCCTTCTTGGCGCGCAGCATGCCGCGGTTGGCGCGCTTGACGACCCGGAAGGTGCCGGTGAGGTTGGTGTCGACGACCGAGGTGAAGTCCTCCTCGGACATGCGCATCAGGAGCTGGTCCTTGGTGATGCCGGCGTTGGCGATCAGGACCTCGACCGGGCCGTGCACGGCCTCGATCTCCTTGTAGGCCTGCTCCACCTGCTCGGCATCGGTGATGTCGCACTTGACGGCGAGGCAGCCCAGTTCCGTCAGGGCGGCCGGCGGCTCACCCGAACGGTACGTGATCGCGACCTTGTCGCCGGCGTCGGCGAACGCGCGGGCGATGGCGAGGCCGATGCCCCGGTTTCCTCCGGTGACGAGAACCGAGCGGCTCAACGGATCACCCTTTCCCTAGGGGTCTGACACGACCGCCCGGACGCTGGGTGACAGGCGGCTTCCCTCGAACCTATCGGTCCGGTCGCGCTCGCGGACAAGGGGGCACCGACAGTGGCGCAGGGGGCTGACTGTCGGGTCCCTACAGTTTCGCCCGGCGCCGGGCGGCAGTCGGCACCCGGCGTGGCCCACGAGGAGGCCGGGCTCCCGCGGAACGCGCCCACCGCCGTTCCCCAACTCCCCTCGGCCGCCTCACGAAACAGGGTGGACACGGCATGATCGGATGTGACGTGCTTGACTGCGGCCTGTCCCTTCCACAGAGCACGCGCAAAGAACACCTTGAGAACACTTCGATAGGGGAGAGCCTCCTGTGGCCCACGGCATCGATCCGACCTTTCTCGCGCTACCCCTACGCGCCCTCGCCGACGCCGCGCTCGCACGCGCGCGTGCGCTGGGGGCGGAGCACGCGGACTTCCGGTTCGAGCGGGTGCGCAGCGCGTCCTGGCGGCTGAGGGACGCGCGGCCCGCCGGGTCGTCCGACACCACGGACCTCGGGTACGCGGTGCGCGTGGTGCACGGCGGCACATGGGGGTTCGCCTCCGGCGTGGACCTGACGATGGACGCGGCGGCCAAGGTCGCCTCGCAGGCGGTGGCCATGGCCAAGCTCTCCGCCCGGGTGATCGAGGCGGCCGGGTCGCAGGAGCGCGTGGAGCTGGCCGACGAGCCGGTGCACGCGGAGAAGACGTGGGTGTCGTCGTACGCGATCGACCCGTTCACCGTGCCCGACGAGGAGAAGGCGGCGCTGCTGGCGGAGTGGAGCACACGGCTGCTCTCGGGCAACGGCGTCAACCACGTCGACGCCTCGCTGCTCACCGTCCACGAGAACAAGTTCTACGCCGACACGGCGGGCACGGTGACCACGCAGCAGCGGGTGCGGCTGCATCCGTCGCTGACGGCGGTGTCGGTGGACGAGTCGAGCGGCGAGTTCGAGTCGATGCGGACGCTCGCCCCGCCGGTCGGGCGCGGCTGGGAGTACCTCACGGGCACCGGCTGGGACTGGGACGATGAGCTGGAGCGCATCCCGGAGCTGCTCGCGGAGAAGATGCGGGCGCCGAGCGTCCAGCCGGGGCTGTACGACCTGGTCGTGGACCCGTCGAACCTGTGGCTGACCATCCACGAGTCCATCGGGCACGCCACCGAGCTGGACCGGGCCCTCGGCTACGAGGCCGCCTACGCCGGCACCTCCTTCGCCACGTTCGACCAGCTCGGCAAGCTCAGGTACGGCTCGGAGCTGATGAACGTCACCGGCGACCGCACCGCCGAGCACGGCCTCGCCACCATCGGCTACGACGACGAAGGGGTGCGGGCGCAGTCCTGGGACCTGGTGAAGGACGGCACCCTCGCCGGCTACCAGATGGACCGGCGGATCGCGAGGCTCACCGGCTTCGACCGCTCCAACGGGTGCGCGTACGCCGACTCCCCCGGCCATGTCCCGGTGCAGCGCATGGCGAACGTGTCGCTGCGGCCGGACCCCGCCGGCATGTCCACGGAGGACCTCATCGGGGGCGTCGACCGCGGCATCTACGTGGTCGGGGACCGGTCCTGGTCGATCGACATGCAGCGGTACAACTTCCAGTTCACCGGGCAGCGCTTCTTCCGCATCGAGAACGGGCGGATCACCGGGCAGGTGCGGGACGTGGCCTACCAGGCGACGACCACCGACTTCTGGGGGTCCATGGCCGCGGTCGGCGGTCCGCAGACGTACGTGCTCGGGGGTGCCTTCAACTGCGGCAAGGCCCAGCCGGGGCAGGTCGCGGCCGTCTCGCACGGCTGCCCGTCGGCCCTGTTCAAGGGCGTCAACATTCTGAACACCACGCAGGAGGCCGGCCGATGAGCGCGCGCACCAGCAAGGCGGTCCAGCCGCACGAGATCGTGGAGCGGGCCCTGGAGCTGTCGCGGGCCGACGGCTGTGTGGTGATCGCCGACGAGCAGTCGACCGCCAACCTGCGCTGGGCGGGCAACGCCCTCACCACCAACGGGGTGACGCGCTCGCGCACGCTCACGGTGATCGCGACGGTGAACGGCAAGGAGGGCACCGCCTCGGGGGTCGTCTCGCGGGCGGCGGTCACCCCGGACGAGCTGGAGCCGCTGGTGCGGGCCGCCGAGGCCGCCGCGCGCGGCGCCGGGCCCGCCGAGGACGCGCAGCCGCTGGTCACGGGTGCGGAGCGGTCCCCCGAGTTCACGGAGGCGCCCGCCGAGACCTCGTCCGCCGTGTTCGCCGACTTCGCGCCGGCGCTCGGCGAGGCGTTCGCCCGCGCGCGGGCGGGCGGGCGGGAGCTGTACGGGTTCGCCAACCACGAGATGGTGTCGACGTACCTGGGCACGTCGACCGGGCTGCGGCTGCGGCACGACCAGCCGAACGGGACGCTGGAGCTGAACGCGAAGTCGCCGGACCGTACGCGGTCGGCGTGGGCGGGCCGGTCGACCCGGGACTTCAAGGACGTCGACCCGGCGGCGCTCGACGCCGAGCTCGCCGTACGCCTGGGCTGGGCCCGGCGGCGGATCGAGCTGCCCGCCGGGCGGTACGAGACGCTGCTGCCGCCGACCGCCGTGGCGGACCTGATGATCTACCAGCTGTGGTCGGCGTCGGGCCGGGACGCGGCCGAGGGGCGGACGGTGTTCTCCCGGCCGGGTGGGGGCACCCGCCTCGGCGAGAGGCTGACCGAGCTGCCGCTGTCGCTGCGCAGCGACCCGCACGCGCCGGGTCTGGAGTCGGCGCCGTTCGTCGTCGCGCACTCCTCCGGCGGCGACCAGTCGGTGTTCGACAACGGGCTGCCGATCCGGGCGACCGAGTGGATCGGCGGGGGCGAGGTGAGGCACCTCACGACCAGCCGGCACAGCGCGGGCCTGACCGGGCTGCCGGTGGCGCCCGCGGGCGACAACCTGATCCTGGACGGCGGCGACGACCGCTCCCTGGAGGAGATGGTCGCGGGCACCGCGCGCGGGCTGCTGCTGACCTGCCTGTGGTACATCCGCGAGGTCGACCCGGCGACGCTGCTGCTGACCGGCCTGACCCGGGACGGTGTGTACCTCGTCGAGGACGGCGAGGTCGTGGGCGAGGTGAACAACTTCCGCTTCAACGAGTCGCCGGTCGATCTGCTGGGCCGGGCGGCCGAGGCCGGGCGCACGGAGAAGACGCTGCCCAGGGAGTGGAGCGACTGGTTCACCCGGGCCGCGATGCCGCCCCTGCGGGTGCCGGATTTCAATATGAGCTCTGTCAGCCAGGGCGTATAACCTCGTAGCCGGTAGTCGTCCCGGCTGCCCGAGGATCATCGAGGAGACACGAGAACCGTGACGGACATCGTCGACGAGCTGAAGTGGCGCGGGCTGTTCGCCCTGTCCACCGACGAGGACGCTTTGCGCAAGGCGCTCGCGGACGGTCCCGTCACGTTCTATTGCGGCTTCGACCCGACCGCGCCGTCCCTGCACGTCGGGCACCTGGTGCAGGTGCTCACCGTGCGCCGGCTCCAGCAGGCCGGGCACAGGCCGCTGGCCCTGGTCGGCGGGGCGACCGGCCTGATCGGCGACCCGCGCCCGACGGCGGAGCGCACGCTGAACGACCCGGAGACGGTCGCCGGCTGGGTCGACCGGCTGCGCGGCCAGATCGAGCCGTTCCTCTCCTTCGAGGGCGAGAACGCGGCCGTGATGGTCAACAACCTCGACTGGACGGCCGGGCTGTCCGCGATCGAGTTCCTGCGCGACATCGGCAAGCACTTCCGCGTCAACAAGATGCTGACGAAAGACTCCGTGGCCCGCCGCCTGGAGTCCGACCAGGGCATCAGCTACACCGAGTTCAGCTACCAGCTGCTCCAGGGCATGGACTTCCTCCAGCTCTACCGGCGCCACGGCTGCACGCTCCAGCAGGGCGGCAGCGACCAGTGGGGCAACCTCACGGCCGGCCTGGACCTGATCCACCGGCTGGAGCCGGACGCCTCCGTGCACGCGCTGGCGACGCCGCTGATGACCAAGGCGGACGGCACCAAGTTCGGCAAGACCGAGGGCGGCGCCGTCTGGCTGGACCCGGAGATGACGACGCCGTACGCGTTCTACCAGTTCTGGCTGAACGTGGACGACCGGGACATCTCGCGGTACATGCGGATCCTGTCCTTCCGCTCCCGTGCGGAGCTGGAGGAGCTGGAGCGGCAGACGGAGGAGCGGCCGCAGGCCCGGGCCGCGCAGCGCGCGCTGGCGGAGGAGCTGACGACGCTGGTGCACGGCACCGACCAGACGGCCGCCGTGATCGCCGCGTCCAGGGCGCTCTTCGGTCAGGGCGACCTGGCGGAGCTGGACGACCGGACGCTGGCGGCGGCCCTCTCCGAGGTGCCGCACGTGCGGGTCGCCGAGCTGGGGCCGGTCGTGGACCTGTTCGCCGAGGTCGGCCTGGTGGCGAGCAAGTCCGCCGCGCGACGGACGGTGAAGGAGGGCGGCGCCTACGTGAACAACGTCAAGGTCACCGCGGAGGACGCCGTGCCCGCCGCCGGGGAGCTGCTGCACGGGCGGTGGCTGGTGCTGCGCCGGGGCAAGAAGAACCTGGCCGCCGTGGAGGTCACCGGGGCCGCCTGACCGGTTCGCCGGCGCCCACCGCCGGCCGGCCCGGCCCCCGCGCCCCTCGGAGCATGTGTTCCGGGGGGCGCGTCCCTTCGTACGGCTCCCGTCTCACTGCCGTCCCCGGTGGTGCGGGGCGGTGCTCGCGCCTCAGGTGGTGCGGTGCTTGCGCTTGCCCAGCGTCGCCATGTACAGCATGTCGCCGAAGGCCACGATGACGATCGCGGCGATCAGCTGGAAGATGTGGCGGCTCCAGTCGATGCCGGGAGTCTCGTCGACGCCGAAGCCGCGCGCGACGGCGTTGCCCACGATCGCGCCCAGGATGCCGAAGATGGTGGTCAGCCAGAGCGGGCTGTGCTGTTTGCCCGGGATGACCGCCTTGGCGATCAGGCCCAGTACGAATCCCACGATGATCGCCCACAACCAGCCCATGGCTGCCTCCTCGTACGGCTCGACGTGAGCATTGCACCCAGTCTGGGTTCGTACGCCGTACGGCGCATGTCGGACACGGCCGTACGGGGTACGGCGCAGAAAGTCCGCCCGGGCGGGGAGCGACCCGGCCTCGAAGGCGGTCGGGGCCGGGCGTACCGTGGGTGCCGGGGAGAGTTCGATGCGGTCGGATGGTGGAATGTGATGCGGAAGCAGAACGGCGCCGGCAACGTCCAGGTGTTCCGGATCACCGGAGCCCGTCAGGGGCTCCAGGAGGACGTGCGCGGCCGGCAGCGGCGGTACGTGATCTCGATGGCGATCCGCACCCTGTCGGTGATCCTGGCGGCGGTGCTGTGGAACGTGGAACGGCATGTGGCCGTGGTGGCGCTGATCCTGGGGGGCGTCCTGCCGTACGTCGCGGTGGTGATCGCCAACGCCGGGCGGGAGAACGCGCCGGGACTGCCGTCGACGTTCGTGACCACGCCCGGGCGGCCGGTGCTGACCCCGCCGCCCGCGGAAGACGGTTCCGGGGTGTCCGGTCCGCAAGAGGAGCCCTCCGCGGAATCCGCCCGGGAGCCCGCGGACGGCGGTCCGACGGAGCGGCGGCCACGCGCCACCCCATGAGCCCGCTGTGGACCAAGCTCAAGAAAAGCTCAGATCCATCATGTTGTTCCAGTGCCGTACGGCCGGTCACCCGTGACATACTGCGTACGCGCTCCGCATCCCCCGTCGGAGCGACGGACCGACGCCGGGCAGCTCCCCCCGTGGCTGCTCGGCGTCGCCTTGTTCACCGCACCTGTGGGACGAACCAGTGAGTGAAGAGACCCCCATCTGCTCCGCCAAGGGCTGTCGTGCCGACGCCGTGTGGGTCCTCGCCTGGAACAACCCGAAACTGCACACGCCGGAGCGGCGCAAGACCTGGCTGGCCTGCGAGGAGCACCGGGAGCACCTGTCGCAGTTCCTCGGGGTGCGGGGGTTCCTCAAGGACGTCGTGAGGTTCGACGAGTGGCGGGCGCCCGAGGAGGCCGACGGGGCCCAGGGCTCCTGAGGGGTGCTCGGTCAACCGCCGATCGCGGACATGGGGCGGTCCGGCTGGACGAACGACGGGTCGTCGAGGCCCGCGCCCGCCTTCTTGCCCCACATCGCCAGGCGCCAGATGCGGGCTATCTCCTCGTCGGGTGCGCCGGAGCGCAGGGCGGCCCGGAGGTCGGTCTCCTCGCGGGCGAAGAGACAGGTGCGGACCTGGCCGTCGGCGGTGAGGCGGGTGCGGTCGCAGGCCGCGCAGAACGGGCGGGTGACGGAGGCGATGACGCCGACGCGGTGGGGGCCGCCGTCGACCAGCCAGCGTTCGGCCGGGGCGGAGCCGCGCGCGGACTCGCCCTCCGCGGTGAGGTCGAAGCGGGTGCGGAGCGAGGCGAGGATGTCGCCCGCCGTGACCATGCCGTCGCGCTTCCAGCCGTGCTGGGCGTCGAGGGGCATCTGCTCGATGAAGCGCAGTTCGTAGTCGTGGGCGACGGCCCAGGCCAGCAGGTCGGGGGCCTCGTCGTCGTTCAGCCCCGGCATCAGGACGGAGTTGACCTTCACCGGGGTCAGACCGGCCTCGCGGGCGGCGGCGAGTCCCTCGAGGACGTCCTTGTGGCGGTCGCGGCGGGTGAGGGTCTTGAAGACGTCGGGGCGGAGGGTGTCGAGGGAGACGTTGACCCGGTCCAGGCCGGCCGCCTTCAGGGCGGTCGCCGTGCGCCTCAGGCCGATGCCGTTGGTCGTCAGCGACATCTGGGGGCGCGGGGTGAGGGCGGCGACCCGCTCGACGATGCCGACGAGGCCGGGGCGCAGCAGGGGCTCACCGCCGGTGAAGCGGACCTCGTCGACGCCGAGGGTGGTCACGGCGATGCCGATCAGGCGGACGATCTCGTCGTCCGTGAGGAGGTCCGGCTTGGCCAGCCACTGGAGTCCCTCCTCGGGCATGCAGTACGTGCACCGCAGGTTGCACCGGTCGGTCAGAGAGACCCGCAGGTCGGTGGCCACGCGGCCGTAGGTGTCGATGAGCACGTGGGCCCCCTTCCCTCGTAGCGCTCGGAGCGGATCGCGTGTGGTCCGTCGTCTGCGAGCCTACGTGACCGGACCGACAAGGTCAGCCGCCGATCCCACGACGTAGGACGCGGCCGCGTCGTAGGGACCTCCTAGGTGCCCTGCGGCGCGGCCGCTGCGGGGGGGGGCGGGTCAGTGGGCGCCGGTGCCGGTCAGGGACCGCACCTCCAGCTCCGCGTACTTGCCGGCGTCGGGTTCCTCCTTGGACAGGACGGTGCCGAGCCAGCCCATCAGGAAGCCGAACGGGATAGAGATGATGCCGGGGTTCTTCAGCGGGAACCAGGCGAAGTCGACGTCGGGGAACATCGCCTTGGGGTCGCCGGAGACGACGGGCGAGAACAGCACCAGGCCGACGGCGACGATCAGGCCGCCGTAGATCGACCAGAGGGCGCCCTGGGTGGTGAACCGCTTCCAGAACAGGCTGTAGAGGATGGTCGGCAGGTTGGCGGAGGCGGCGACCGCGAAGGCGAGGGCGACCAGGCCGGCCACGTTGAGGTCGCGGGCGAGGGCGCCCAGGCCGATGGAGACGATGCCGATGAAGAGGGTCGCCCAGCGGGCCGCCTTCATCTCCTCCTTCTCCGTCGCGTTCCCCTTGCGGATGACGTTGGCGTAGATGTCGTGGGCGAAGGACGACGACGAGGCGAGGGTCAGGCCGGCGACCACCGCGAGGATCGTCGCGAAGGCCACCGCCGAGATGGTGGCCAGCAGGATGGCGCCCCAGGTGGAGTCCACGCCGCCCAGGTGGAGGGCGAGCAGGGGCGCGGCCGTGTTGCCGGACGGGTTGGAGGCGATGATCTCGTCCTGGGAGATCAGGGCGGCGGCGCCGAAGCCGAGCGCGATGGTCATCAGGTAGAAGCCGCCGATGATGCCGATCGCCCAGTTCACCGACTTCCGGGCGGCCTTGGCGTTGGGGACCGTGTAGAAGCGGATCAGGATGTGCGGCAGACCGGCCGTGCCGAGCACCAGGGCGATGCCCAGGGAGATGAAGTCCAGCTTGGAGGTGCCGGTCGCGCCGTACTGGAGGCCGGGCTCCAGGAAGGCGGCGCCCTTGCCGCTGTTCTCTGCGGCCTTGCCGAGCAGGTCGGAGATGTTGAAGTCGAACTTCAGCAGCACCAGGAAGGTGATCAGGAGGGTGCCGCCGATGAGCAGCACGGCCTTGACCATCTGGACCCAGGTGGTGCCCTTCATGCCGCCGATGGAGACGTACACGATCATCAGGACGCCGACGAGGGCGACGATGAGGATCTTGCCGGCGTCGGAGGTGATGCCGAGCAGCAGGGAGACGAGGACGCCGGCGCCCGCCATCTGGGCCAGCAGGTAGAAGATCGAGACGACGATCGTGGAGGTGCCGGCCGCCGTGCGGACCGGGCGCTGGCGCATGCGGTACGCCAGCACGTCGCCCATGGTGTACCGGCCGGAGTTCCTGAGCGGCTCGGCCACCAGGAGCAGGGCCACCAGCCAGGCGACGAGGAAGCCGATCGAGTAGAGGAAGCCGTCGTAGCCGAAGAGGGCGATGGCGCCGGCGATGCCGAGGAACGACGCGGCCGACATGTAGTCGCCGGAGACCGCGAGGCCGTTCTGGAAGGCGCTGAACTGGCGGCCGCCCGCGTAGAAGTCGGCGGCGTCCTTGGTCTGGCGGCCCGCCCAGACGGTGATGACGAGGGTCGCGACGACGAAGAGGGCGAACAGGGTGATGATCAGCGGCCGGTGTTCGCTGGCCTCGTTGGCGGCGAGGAAGGTGTGCTGTGCGGGGCTCATGCGCCGCCCTCCATCCGGGACTTGATGGCCTCGGCCTGGGGGTCGAGCTTCGCGGCGGCGTGCCGCGAGTACCACCAGGCGATGAGGAAGGTGGTGGCGAACTGGGCGACGCCGAAGAGGAGGGCGACGTTGACGTTGCCGAACAGCTTGGTGCCCATGAAGCCGCCCGCGTAGTTGGACAGCAGGACGTACAGCAGGTACCAGGCGATGAAGGCCACGGTCAGCGGGAAGGCGAAGCTGCGGTAGGAGCGGCGCAGTTCACCGAACTCCGCGCTCTCCTGCACCGCGACGAACTCCTCGGTGGAGGGGAGTCGGGCTTGGGTTTTCGAGGGGGGCGGTGCATCGGTGGCCACGGAGTCTCCTCGCGTTGCGGACGGCGGGTGTACCGGGGGGCTCGATCGTCCTCGGGCTCCCTGCCCAAGGTCACGGCGGCGCGCAAGCCGCGGTTCAACTCGATCGGGTTGTTTCGGAAGTCGTCGGGGGGTTGTTCCGGGGGCCGTTCCGGGATGTCGGCCGGGGCCGCGGGGAGGTTTCCGGAGAAGTCGTGGCCGTGGGTCATTGCTGGCCGGCGAGTCAGGAAGATAGCTTCACCCCAGCACCATGCGTCATGTACCTGCCCAGACACGACCTGTGTCCCGGGCGGTCCTGTTCCCGGATGATGTGGAGACCCCATGGCTCATCTGCCGTCCAGACGCCGTCTCGCCCTCGCGGTGCCCGTCGTGCTCTCGCTGACCGCCTCGCTCGGCTTCCTGCCGACGGCGGCCGCGGCGGCCCCGGTCACGGCCTCCGCCACGGAGGCGGCCGACGCCGGCACGTTGACGTACGTCGTCAACACGAGGGTGGACCACCGCACGATCGGGTCGGTGAAGGAGGCGATCACCGCGGCCGGCGGCACCGTCACCGTGGCGTACGACCGGATCGGCGTGCTCGTCGCGCGCTCGGCGGACCCCGGCTTCGGCGCGACGATACGCGCGGTGCGCGGGGTGGAGTCGGCGGGTGCGACCCGTACCGCCCCGCTGAGCCCGGCGGGCACCACCGACGAGGGCGCGGCGCAACTGCTGTCGGAGGCGGACGCCGCGAGGACCGCGAGCGCGTCGGCGGCGGCGGGCGAGAGCGAGCCCCTCGAGGCCGACCAGTGGGACCTGCGCGCGATCGGCGCCGACAAGGCCGCCGAGATCGACCCGGGCAGCAGGAAGGTGACGGTCGCCGTGATCGACACCGGCGTCGACGACACCCACCCGGACCTCGCCCCGAACTTCTCCGCGTCCCAGTCGGCCAACTGCGTCGGCGGCGTCGCGGACACCTCCGAGGGCGCCTGGCGCCCGTACACCGCGCAGGACTACCACGGCACGCACGTCGCCGGTGAGATCGCGGCGGCCCGCAACGGCATCGGCGTGGCCGGTGTGGCGCCCGGGGTGAAGGTCGCCAGCATCAAGGTGAGCGACCCCGTGGACGGCCTCTTCTACCCGGAGAACGTCGTCTGCGCCTTCGTGTTCGCCGCCGACCACGGCGTCGAGATCACGAACAACAGCTACTACGTGGACCCGTGGCTGTACAACTGCCTGGACGATCCCGACCAGCGGGCCATCGTCGACGCGGTCAACAGGGCGCAGCTGTACGCCCAGCGGAAGGGCACGCTCAACGTCGCCTCCGCGGGCAACTCCAACCACGACCTGGACGCCGACGAGGTCGTCGACTCCAGCAGCCCGGACGACTCCACGCCGGTGACGCGGACGGTCGACCCGCACACCTGCCTCGACGTGCCGACCCAGCTGCCGGGCGTGGTCACGGTGAGCGCGACGGGCGTCAAGGGCACCAAGTCGTACTACTCCAGCTACGGCCTGGGCGTCGTCGACGTCGCGGCTCCGGGCGGCGACCGGTACCAGGTCCCGGACACCCCGTCGGCCAACGGCCGCATCCTGTCGACGATGCCGAACAACGCGTACGGCTTCCTCCAGGGCACCTCGATGGCGTCCCCGCACGTCGCCGGTGTGGCGGCGCTGCTGAAGTCGACGTACCCGTCCGCGTCCCCGGCGACGTTGCAGGCGCTGCTCAAGGCGCAGGCGGACAACCCCGGGTGCCCGGCCGAGCCGTACGACGGCAACGGTGACGGCGTGGTGGACGCCACGTGCGCGGGCGGCACGCGGCTCAACGGGTTCTTCGGCTTCGGCGTCGTGAACGCGTTGCGCGCGGTGCAGTAGCCGGAGGTCCGGGGCTCTCCCGGGGCCGGACGGGGGTCCCGTCCGGCCCCGCCCGGACCCCGCCCGGCCCGGGTCCGGCCCGGGTCCGGACGGACGGGTGGGCGGGTGGGCCGGTGGGTCGGTGGGTCGGTGGGTGGCTGCGAGGGGTTCCTGTGGTGATCCGGTCGGCTCCGGTCGGCTCCGGTCGGCTCCAGTCGGTGATGCATAGTGCGGTCATGATGGATATCGCGTCCGCCTGGGCGGACCTGGGCGGCCGCCCCGCCCTCCTCGCGCGCGTGACGACCCTGCCGCGGGAGGGCGTCCTCCCCTCCCGGCTTCCGGTACGGGAACTGGCGCGGGCCTGCGTCGGCGCGTGCGCGCTCGCCGGAGCCGAGCTCGCGGCGGTACGGGCCGGGCTCACCGAGGTGCCGCGGGTGCGGGTGGACGACGGGGCGGTGGCCACCGCGTTCGTCAGCGAGCGCCATCTGCTGGTCGACGGGCGGGCGCCCGTCTCCTTCGCGCCGCTGTCGCGGTTCTGGCGGACGGCCGACGGATGGGTGCGCACGCACGCCAACTACCCGCACCATCGTGAGCGGTTGCTGCGGGCGCTGGACCTGCCCGGCGGTGCGGGTCCGGCCGCCGTCGAGGCGGCCCTCGCCGGGCGCTCCGCCCTGGAGGTGGAGGAGACGGTGACCGCCGCCTCGGGCCTGGCCGTGGCGCTGCGCACGCCCGCGCAGTGGGCCGCGCACCCGCAGGCGGCGGAGGTCGCCCGCCGGCCGCTCGTCGAGAGCGAATCGCTGGACACCGCGCCCGCGCGTGCGCTGCCGCACCTCGACGGCACTCCCCTGCTGCCGGCCGCCGGACTGCGCGTGCTGGACCTGACCCGGGTCATCGCCGGCCCGGTCGCCACCCGCACCCTCGCGCTGCTGGGCGCGGACGTCCTGCGCGTCGACGCGCCCCACCTGCCCGAGCTCCCCGACCAGCACGCCGACACGGGGTTCGGGAAACGGTCGGCGGTCCTGGATCTCGGTGTCGACCGGCGGACGTTCGAGGAACTGCTCGCCACGGCGGACGTCGTCGTCACGGGGTACCGGCCCGCGGCCCTGGACCGGTTCGGCCTCTCCCCCGAGGCACTGGCCGAGCGCCGGCCCGGGCTGGTCGTGGCGCAGTTGTCGGCGTGGGGGGCGTACGGGCCGTGGGGCGGGCGGCGTGGCTTCGACAGCCTCGTCCAGGCCGCGACGGGCATCGCTGCCGTCGAGGGGACGGACGGTCGGCCCGGCGCACTGCCCGCCCAGGCGCTCGACCACGGCACCGGGTACCTCCTGGCGGCGGCGGTCCTGCGCGCGCTGACCGACCGGTCGGCGCAGGGCGGCGGCCGGGTCCTGCGACTGTCACTGGCGCGCACGGCGGCTTGGCTGACGGAGGGGGCGCGGCCGGGCGGCGTGGACGGCGGTGCCGCGTCGGCGGGCGGGGGCGACGCCGACTTGGCGGGTAGAGAAGGGGCCGACGCCGGCTCGGCGGGCGGGGGCGACGCCGCCAGGGCGGGCCTGAGCAGGGTCGCCGCCGGCTCGGCGGGCGGGCAAGGAGCCGACGCCGCCTCAGCGGGCCGGAGCAGGGGCGACGCCACCTCGGCGCGCGGCGCAGGAGCCGACGCCGCCTCAGCGGCCGAGGGCGGGGCCGACGCCCGCCACGACGAAGTCGCGCCCGGCCCCCGCGAGATCGGCTACGACGAAGTCGCACCCCGACTCCCCGAGACCACGCACGACGAACCCGTCCCTCGGCCCCCCGAGCCCGCGCGCGGCGAGTCCGCTGTCCGGCTCGCCGAGGCCGACAGTCGGCTCGGGCGGCTGCGGTACGTGCTCCCGCCGGTGTCCTTCGACGGCGGGCCGGTCGACTGGGCGGTGCCGCCGGGACCCTGGGGGGCGGATCCGGCACGCTGGGCGGGGTGAGCGGCCGGACCCGGCGGTACCGCCCGCGCCCGGGGGGGGAGTCGCCCGGTCCTGCGGCACCGCCCGCACCCAGGGGAGTGAGTCGCCCAGCCCGGCCGCACCGCCCCGCACCCACGGCAAGCTGAGCGGCCCGGCCCGGCCGCACCACCCGCACCCACGGCAAGCCGAGCGGCCCGGCGGAGGGTGGGCGGTGGTCCGTCGCCCCGGCCTCACGCCCCCGCCGCCCCCAGCAGGATCCCGGCCGCGTGCGTCACCCCCATCGCCAGGGCCCCGCCGCCGACGTTCCGCACCACCGCGCGCCGCGGTCGCGCCGCGCCCAGCCGGGCGCTGGTCCATCCCGTGCAGGCGAGGGCGAGCAGCACCGAGACCACCGTCACCGGCAGCCGCCGGTCCGGCGGTGGCAGCACGATCGCCAGAAGGGGCAGCAGGGCGCCGACCGTGAAGGCGAGGAAGCTGGCCCAGGCCGCGTGCCAGGGGTTGGTGAGGTCGTCGGGATCGATCCCGAGCTCCACGCGCGCGTGGGCCCTCAGCGCGTCCCGCCGGGTCAACTGGACGGCCGCCTCCCGGGCCACCGGCCGGCTCAGGCCCCGCTCCTCCAGCAGTACGGTCAGTTCCTCCAGCTCCGCCTCCGGCTGTTCGCGCAGCTCCCGTTTCTCCTGGGCGAGGGCGGCCTTCTCGGAGTCCCGCTGCGTCGACACCGAGACGTACTCCCCCGCCGCCATGGACATCGACCCGGCCAGCAGTCCGGCCAGGCCGGCCGTGAGCAGGGTCGAGCGGTCGCCCGTCGCACCGGCCACGCCGACGACGAGACCGGCGGTGGAGACGATGCCGTCGTTGGCGCCGAGGACGGCGGCGCGCAGCCAGTTGAGGCGGGATCCGAGCGTGCTGTCGTGGGCCTTGCCCCCGGGAGGTTCCGGCGTGGGTTCCGTCACAGGTCGGAGGATCGCACCCCGGGCGCCGCCCGCACCGTACCGACGCTCCACGCGCGCGTGACGGGGTGTGACACCCCGTCCGGGCGGACCGGCCGAACTGCCGTGCGCCGCGGGCACCTTCCGTCCGGCTTCGTCCCGCACGCGCGTGTGGCGGCGGCCGGGGCCGGGCGGGGACACGTGCGCGGGGTGTCAGTGGCGGCCCGTATCCTCAGGGACCATGCTCGAAGACCGCACGACCACAGCGCCCTCCGCCACGGAGTGGCCGGCCGCGTATCCCCAGGGGTACGCGGTCGTTGACGTGGAGACCACCGGCCTGGCCCGCGACGACCGGATCATCTCCGCCGCCGTCTACCGGCTGGACGCGCGCGGTGAGGTCGAGGACCACTGGTACACGCTGGTCGATCCGGAGCGCGATCCCGGCCCGGTGTGGATCCACGGTCTGACGAGCGACGCCCTGGCCGGGGCGCCCGTGTTCCGTGACGTCGCCGAGGAGTTCGCGGCGCGGCTCGCGGGCCGGGTGCTCGTGGCGCACAACGCGGTCTTCGACTGGCAGATGATCGCCCGGGAGTACGCGCGCGCGGAGCGCGAGGCCCCGGTGAAGCAGCGGCTGTGCACCATCGCCCTCTCGAAGGAGCTGGGCCTGCCGCTGCCCAACCACAAGCTGGAGTCGCTGGCGGCCCACTTCGGCGTGGTCCAGCGGCGGGCGCACCACGCGCTCGACGACGCGCGCGTGCTGGCGGAGGCGTTCCGGCCGAGCCTGCGGGCCGCGGCGGCGGGCGGCGTACGGCTGCCGCTGCACGAGTGCCGCCCGCTGACGGAGTGGCAGGACCGGCCCGCGCCCAGGATCGGGCAGCAGCCGGGAGGTTCGGGCGGTTACGGAAACTATCGACCGACCAGTTGGCGTCCGTCCCGGAAACGCCCGGTATGCCCCTACCCCAACCCCGGCCGGTACGAAGACGGGAAAAGGCTGAAGCAGGGCATGCGGGTGGCGTTCTCGGGCGACACGTCCGTCGACCGCGAGCTGCTGGAGGACCGTGCGGCGGAGGCGGGGCTGCACGTGGCGACGAGCCTGTCACGGCTGACCAGCCTGCTGGTCACCAACGACCCCGACTCGGGCACGTCGAAGGTGGTCAAGGCGCGCCAGTTCGGGACTCCGGTGATCGACGAGGCCGCCTTCGGGCAGTTGCTGCGGGACGTCGAGCCCGCGGACGAGTGACCGACACGGACAAGTGACCAGCACGGACGGGTGACCGTCACGGACGGGTGACCCCTGCGGACGGGTGACCCCTGCGGACGCCCCCGCCGGGAGGCCGGGCGGGGCCGCCGGCCGCCTCGCCGCGACCCGTACGTACGGGTGATTGCCGCACGACTCGCCCGCCGCCCGCTCGCCCGCGCCACCGCGACCGCCCACCCTGTGGCCCATGGCGACCTGTGAAGTCTGCGGAAACAACTACGGCATGACCTTCGAGGTGCACGCGCAGGGCGCGGTGCACGTCTTCGACTGCTTCTCCTGCGCGATCCACCGCATGGCCCCCATCTGCGAGCACTGTCGTGTCCAGATCATCGGTCAGGGTGTCGACGTCGAGGGCCACTGGTACTGCGGCGCGCACTGCGCGCGGGCGGAGGGGAAGGTGGGCATCGTCGACCGCGTCTGAGCGCCCCCTGCCCGAGGCACCCCACGGCCCGGGAGGTACGGTCGTGGGGTGTACCGCTTCCTGTTGTCCCGGCAGTGGGTGATCCTCACGCTGGTCGCCCTCCTCCTCATCCCCACGATGATCAGGCTGGGCTTCTGGCAGATGCACCGCTACGAGGAGCGCACCGCCCGCAACCAGCTGGTCTCCGACGCGCTCACCGCCGACCCGGTGCCCGTGGAGAAGCTGACCGCTCCGGGTCACACCGTCACCACCGGCGAGCGGTACCGCACCGTGACGGCGGAGGGCCGCTTCGACCCCGAGCGGGAGGTCGTGGTCCGGCGACGCGTCAACGCGGACGAGGAGGTCGGCTTCCACGTCCTCACCCCGTTCGTCCTGACGGACGGCACGGTGCTGCTGGTCAACCGCGGCTGGATCCCCGCCGACGGCGCGAGCCAGACCGAGTTCCCGAAGGTCCCGGCACCCCCCACCGGCACGATCACCGTCACCGGGCGGCTGATGCCCGACGAGACGACCGAGGCGAGCGGCATCAAGAACCTCGACGGGCTGCCGGACCGGCAGGTCATGCTGATCAACAGTGAGCAGGAGGCGGAGCGCCTCGGCGCCCGGGTGCTCGGCGGCTACGTCGTGCAGACCGCGCCCGAGCCCCGCGGCGACACCCCGGAGCTGATCGGCAAGCCCGGCGACGAGGACGCCGCGCTGAACTACGCCTACGCCATACAGTGGTGGCTGTTCTCCGCGGGCGTGCCCGTCGGCTGGGTGATCCTGGTCCGCCGGGAGCGACGGGACCGGACCCAGGCGGCCCGGCAGGAGACCGACCGGACGGAACCGGCGACGGTGTAGCCGGGGCCGGCGGCACGGCCGCCACGGACCGCGTCTCACTCCCCCGGCCGCAGCCCTGATTGCCCCCGGGGCGAGCCGGGAACCCGCACCCCGTGCACCCCCGCATCGAGGACTACGCCGTGATCGGCGACGAACAGACCGCCGCGCTGGTCGGCCTGGACGGCTCCGTCGACTGGCTCTGCCTGCCCCGCTTCGACTCCGGCGCCTGTTTCGCCCGCCTCCTCGGCGACGAGCGCAACGGTCACTGGCGCATCGCGCCCAAGGGGGTCGACGGCCCCTGCACCCGGCGCGCGTACCGCCCCGACACCCTCGTCCTGGACACCGAGTGGGAGACGGACGAGGGCGCGGTCCGCGTCACCGACCTGATGCCGCAGCGCGACCGCGCCCCCGACGTCGTCCGCGTGGTACAGGGCCTGCGCGGCCGGGTCACCGTCCGCTCCACACTGCGGCTGCGCTTCGACTACGGCTGGGTCGTCCCCTGGATGCGCCGGGTCGACGGCCACCGGGTGGCGGTCGCCGGACCGGACGCGGTCTGGTTCCGCAGCGAACCCGCCGTGCGCACGTGGGGCGAGGACTTCGGCACGCACGCGGAGTTCACCGTCGCCGAGGGCGAGTCGGTGGCGTTCGTCCTGACCTGGCACGCCTCGCACCACGCGCGGCCGCCTCTCGTCGACCCGTACGAGGCGCTGCGGTCCAGCGTCGAGGACTGGCAGGCGTGGTCGGCCCGCTGCCGCTACGACGGACCGCACCGGGACGCCGTCGTGCGCTCCCTCATCACGCTGAAGGCCCTCACGTACGTGCCGACGGGCGGTATCGTCGCCGCGCTCACCACCTCCCTGCCGGAGGAGATCGGCGGGCTGCGCAACTGGGACTACCGCTACTGCTGGCTGCGCGACTCCACCCTCACCCTGGGCGCGCTGCTGGCGGCCGGGTACCAGGAGGAGGCCGAGGCCTGGCGCGACTGGCTGCTGCGCGCCGTCGCGGGCGACCCCGCGGACCTTCAGATCATGTACGGGCTGGGCGGCGAGCGCCGGCTGCCCGAGTGCGAACTGCCCTGGCTGTCCGGCTACCTGGACTCCCGGCCCGTACGCATCGGCAACGGGGCCGTGAACCAGCTGCAACTGGACGTCTACGGCGAGGTCATGGACTCCCTGTCCCTCGCCCGCGCCGCGGGCATGTCACCCAAACCGCACATATGGTCGTTGCAGTGCTCGCTGATGACCTGGCTGGGCGAGCACTGGCGGCAGCCGGACGAGGGGCTGTGGGAGGTGCGGGGCGGCCGCCGTCAGTTCGTGCACTCCAAGGTGATGGTGTGGGTGGCCGCCGACCGGGCCGTGACCGCGCTGGAACGCCATCCCGGGCTCCGCGGCGACCTGGAGGGCTGGCGGGCGTTGCGCGACGAGGTGCACCGCGAGGTGTGCGCGAAGGGCTACGACGCCGAGCGCAACACGTTCACCCAGTCCTACGGCTCGCGCGAGCTGGACGCCTCGCTGCTGCTGATCCCCCGCGTCGGCTTCCTGCCGCCCGACGACCCACGCGTGGTCGGCACCGTCGACGCGGTCCGCGCGGAGCTCGGCCACGGCGGCCTGGTCCGCCGCTACAGCACCGACGGCACCACGGTCGACGGCCTCCCCGGCGACGAGGGCACCTTCCTGGCGTGCTCGTTCTGGCTCGCCGACGCGCTGCACCTGACGGGCCGTACGCAGGAGGCCCGCGAGCTGTTCGAGCGGCTGGTGGGCCTGGCCAACGACGTGGGGCTGCTGGCCGAGGAGTACGACCCGGTGAGCGGCCGCCACCTCGGCAACTACCCCCAGGCGTTCAGCCACATCGGCCTGGTCAACACCGCCCTCACCCTGTTCGGCGGCGAGGAGGCAGGATAGGGGCCATGGATCTTGGACTGAAGGACCGGGTGTACGTCGTCACCGGGGCCACGCGCGGCCTCGGCAACGCCGCCGCGCGCGAGCTGGTCGCGGACGGCGCGAAGGTCGTCGTCACCGGACGGGACGCGCAGCGCACCGCCGACGCGGCGCGGGAACTGGGACCGAACGCGGTCGGGGTGGCCGTCGACAACGCCGACCCGCAGGCGCCCGCGCAGTTGATCGCGGCCGCCCGCGAGCACTTCGGCGGCTTCGACGGCGTGCTCGTCAGCGTCGGCGGCCCGCCGCCGGGGTTCGTCGCCGACAACACCGACGAGCAGTGGCAGGCGGCGTTCGAGTCGGTGTTCCTCGGCGCGGTCCGGCTCGCGCGGGCGGCCGCCGCCGAGCTGGAGGCCGGTGGTGTCATCGGGTTCGTGCTGTCCGGTTCGGTGCACGAGCCGATCCCCGGGCTGACGATCTCGAACGGGCTGCGGCCGGGGCTCGCGGGGTTCGCGAAGTCGCTGGCGGACGAGCTGGGACCGCGGGGCGTCCGGGTCGTGGGCCTGCTGCCGGCGCGGATCGACACGGACCGGGTGCGCGAACTGGACGCCCTGTCGGCCGATCCGGAGGCCACGCGGGCCGCCCACGAGTCCCGCATCCCGCTGCGGCGGTACGGCAGGCCGGAGGAGTTCGGCAAGACGGCGGCGTTCCTGCTGTCCCCGGGCGCCTCCTACCTCACCGGCATCATGCTGCCGGTCGACGGCGGCATGCGACACGGCTTCTGACCACCGGGACGACACACCGGCCCCGGGCGGCAGGACGGCAACGCGCCTCCCGACCGGCAGGACGACACACCGGCCACGCCGACCGGACAGCGCACCGGCCCCGACCGACGGGACGGCACACGCCTCCCGACCGACCGGACAGCACACCGGCCCCGACCGACGGGACGGCACACGCCTCCCGACCGACCGGACAGCACACCGGCCCCGACCGACGGGACGGCACGCGTCTTCGGCCGGTAGGAGACGCACGGGTTTCGCCGGGCGCTGCCCAGCGCGGCCCCCAGGCGCGCGGCCCCCAGGCGCGCGGTGCGCCCGCGGAGCCGTGCGCCGGGACGCCGGCCGGCCACGTCGGCTCACCGGTGACCGGCACGCCGTCCCCCGCGGCCGCTCAGCTCACCCGTTCGGCCTTGTGTCTGGCCGTCCGCAGGCGGACCTCCGCCGGGAGGGAGCCCAGCGCCGCGGAGTCCCGCGCGTGGGTGAGGGACTCGGCCGCCAGGTGGTGCAGGGCGTCCGCCGGGTCGACGTGCGGCTCCAGCAGGAGACGGACGCGGACCTCGGGGGCGTCCCTGCGGCCCGTCAGGTGGGCGTGGGCGTGGGCCACGCCGTCCAGACGGGTCGCGTCGTCGGCCAGGACCCCCTCCAGGGCCCGGCCGCGCAGCAGGGCGCCCGCGCCGTCGCCGGTGTCGACGAGGACCTCGGCGAGCCGGTGGCGGCGCAGGACCGCGACCAGCCACCACAGCGCGAGCAGGACGAGGACCGTGAGGACGGCCAGCACGGCCGGCCACCACCAGGCCTCACCCCGCCAGTGGGTGCGCTCGGCGGTGCTGAGGAGCACGTCGTGGGGGCCGTCGTGGATCCACCAGGAGGGCGGGGAGACGCCCAGGCCGACGGCCAGCACCGCGCCGCCGAGGGCGAGCAGGACGAGGCCCACGAGCCCCAGCACCACCCGGTCGACCGTCCTGAGCACCGCCCTCACCCCTTCCCGCCGAGCCTGCGCACGTGCACCTTCAGCGCGGGCGGACGGGCCAGGCCCAGACCGCGGACCGCGTCACCGAGCACGGCGTCCAGGTCGGCGCGTACGTCGTCCAGGTCCCGGAAGTGGGAGACCGCGCGGACGTCGGCCCTGCGGCGGCCGACGCGGACCCGCACCGACTGCACACCGGCGACCTCCATGGCCCGGTCGCGCAGCACCAGCGCGGCGGCGCCGCGGCTGAGACCGGCGCGGACCTCCGGCCGGCTGCGCCGCATGGGCAGCACGTCGCGCAGGCCCGGCGTCATCGCGAGGACGATCAGCCACAGGCCGAGGGCGACGGCGCCGCCCGCGCCGACGAGCACCCAGGTGTCGTCCAGGGGCCGTTCGGCGAGCTGCCGGGCGAGTTCCCGGCGCGCCTGGAGGGCGGGCCGGTCGGCGCGGACGGCGGCGATGTCGTACAGGAAGGCGCCCGCGAGGCCCAGGAGCGCGAGGGCGACGACGGCCGCCGGGACCCGGCGCGCCGACCAGAAGCGGCCGCTGCTCGCCGCGGGAGCGGGCTCGCTCTCCGGTGTCTCCGGTGGGTCGTCGGGTGTCTTCTCCAGGACCGGCAGCCGCTGTGTGGTGCCCTCGGAGCCCCGGGGCTCGCTCATCGCGTCCTCCCGTGTGCCACGCCGTGTGCCGCCGTCGGATGCAGCCGTTCGACCCTGACGGCGACTTCCGGCACCTCCATTCCCACCAACGCGCCTACCCGCTCGGTGACATGACGACGCACCGCGTGACAGCGCGGGCCGATGTCGGCCGGATAGCCGAGTTCGAGGTGGACGCTGACGTGGGCGGCCTCGACGGGCGTCCCCCCGCTCGGACGGAGGGAGGAGTGGGGGCGTACGACGACGGTGGCGTGCGGGCGCGCGGCCTCCGGCGGCAGCGGGCCCACCGCCTCCCGGGCGGCCTGGGCCGCCACCTTGGCGACGACCCGGTCGGCGATCCGCGTCGCGCCGCGCTCCCGCGGCGGGACGACGTCCGGACCCCGGCCGGGCGCGTCGTTGCCCTCGCTCACGGACGTCACCGGCGGCGGCCGTCACGCGTGCGGAACAGATCGCCGAGTTCCAGGTCCCCTTCCAGGAACCGGCCGACGACGAAGCCGACGGCGCCCAGCGCCGCCACCAGCAGAAAAGCCCCGAACCCGCCGAAATACCCGGCGAAGCCCAGCGCCATGCCGGCGATCAAGCCGACCACGGCCATGCTCAAGGTGGTCTCCCCTCACCGGTCGCCCGGGGGACGTGTCACTGGATCCGGGTCTCCGGTTCCTCTTCCTCTTCCTCCGGCAGCTTGACGTCGCTCACCGCGATGTTGACCTCGACGACCTCGAGGCCGGTCATCCGCTCCACGGCCGCGATCACGTTCTCCCGCACGTCGCGTGCGACGTCCGAGATGGCGACGCCGTAGTCGACGACGATCTCCAGGTCGAGCGCGGTCTGCACCTCGCCGACCTCGGCCTTGACGCCCCGGGTCACCGACTTCGACCCGCCGGGCACCCGCTCCCGCACCGCGCCGAAGGTGCGGCTCAGACCGCTGCCCATGGCATGGACGCCGACGACGTCCCGTGCCGCCAGTCCGGCGATCTTCTCCACGACTCCGTCGGCGATGGTGGTACGGCCCCGGCTGCCCGGGGCGCCCCCGCCACGCCTGGTGGGCTTGCGGGTCTGCGCCGGATCGGTTCCCACGTCCGGGGTCTGCGTCCGGTTCTGCTCCGATGTCTCGCTCATCACCGTACGTCCTTTTCGGTCGTATTCCTTCGACCACGGTAAGCGCGGTTGCCCGTGCGCGCGCCGGGATGCGGCAGGCTGGAGGAATGACGGCGGACAGATGGACGCGTGCGGTACGGGATCAGCTCGGCCTGGGCAGGCTGCTCCCTCTGGGTGGGCCGCGGGACGGCGCGTGGATCGCGGAGAGCGCGGCGGAGGTGGTGCTGCGCCGGGCGGTGGGGGGACTGGCGGGCGTGCGCCTGGGGGTGCTGCGGATCGCGCCGGCCGATCCGGAGGGCGGGTACGAGCCGGCCGTCCCGGCGCCGCCGAGCGCGCTGCCGCCGGGCCCGCTCCGGGTGACGGCGGGCTTCGCCGCGGAGGCCGCCGAGCCCCTGCCGGCCATCGCGGCCCGGCTGCGGACGGCGCTGGCGACGGTCGCGGCGGAGCGGCTCGGTCTGGAGGTGGCGGAGGTGGACCTGCGGGTGACGGCGCTCCTCGACCGGGGCGAGGAGGACACGGCCGGCCGGGAACCGCAGGGCGTGCCGGGCGGCCGGGTCGTCCTGCGGCTGTCGGGGGCGGCCGGGGAGGGGGACGAGGCGCGCGTCGCCGCGGCGGTCCTCGCCGTGCCGGGGGTGACGGGGCTGACGGCCGCGCTCGGACGGGCGGTGCGGATCGAGGCACGGCGCGGCGGGACGGCCGCCGCGCTGTCGCGCTCCCACGCGCGCGTGGAGTTCGGGGTGGGGGCGGACCATCGGGCCCTGGACGTGGCCCGGGAGGTCCGCGGCGCGGTCGCGGAGGTGCTGCGGGATCAGCAGCCGACGGTGGCGGTGCTGGTCACCGCGGTGAGCTGAGCCCGCTCGCGCACCGGCGCCCGCTCGCTCACCGGCACGCGCTCGACCACCGGCGCAAGCTTGACCCCGGCGCACGCTCGACCACCGGTGCGCGCCCATTCACCTCCGCGCACCCATGCACTGGCGCGCGCCCATGCACTGGCGCACGCCCATTCACCGGCGCGCGCCCACGCACCGGCCGCGCGCCCGTGGGCTCCTGCCGCCCGTTCATTCGCCGACGCCCGCCAGGTCCCGCAGCCGTCGGGCCTGGGCGGCGCGTTCGGCGGCCCGCTGCTCGTCGTAGGTGCGGTCGCCGGCGCCGCGCAGCAGTGCCTTGGTCTCGACGACCGCGTCCCGGGGCGCGGCCAGGATCGCCGCGGCCAGGTCGCGCACCGTCGTGTCCAGCTCGGCCACGGGCACGGCGACGGTGGCGAGGCCGGAGCCGACCGCCTCCTCCGCGTGCACGAAACGGCCGGTCAGGCACATCTCGACGGCCCGGCCGTAGCCGACCAGGCTGACGAGGGGGTGCGTGCCGGTGAGGTCGGGCACCAGTCCGAGGCTGGTCTCGCGCATCGCGAACTGCACGTCGTCGGCGACGACGCGCAGGTCGCAGGCGAGCGCCAGCTGGAAGCCGGCGCCGATGGCGTGGCCCTGGACGGCGGCGATCGACACCAGGTCGTTCCGTCGCCACCAGGTGAAGCCCTCCTGGAACCCGGCGATGGCGGCGTCGAGTTCGGCGTCGCCACTGCGCGCGAGGTCGATGAAGGAGGGTTCGCCCTCGATCCCCTCGGGCGTGAACATCTGCCGGTCGAGCCCGGCGGAGAAGGACTTGCCCTCGCCGCGCAGCACGACCACCCGGACGGAGCCCGGCAGCCGGCGCCCGGCTTCGGCGAGCGCGCGCCACATGGCGGGGCTCTGCGCGTTGCGCTTGGCCGGGTTGGTCAGCGTCACCGTGGCGAGCGCGTCGTCGACGGTGAGCCGTACGCCGTCCTGGTCGAGCAGGGGAGCGAGTTCCTGGTCGGGCGAAGCCATGGGGCGCCTCCGATGGGTGCGGTCCGCGGAGCGATGCGGGAAGCATCGCTAAGTGACTGCACAGTAACCACCCGGCCGGTCCGTGGATCCCCCGGGCCCCTCACGGGCCCGGGGGGAGATCGACCGGGTGGCCACCATCGAAGCCGGTGGGCCGCCCGGGATCAGGACGAGGCGGCCTTCTTGCCCCGCGTCGCACCGCCACGCCCACGAAGCGTGACGCCCGACTCGCTGAGCATCCGGTGGACGAAGCCATACGAGCGGCCGGTCTCCTCGGCCAGTGCCCGGATGCTCGCACCGGAGTCGTACTTTTTCTTCAGGTCTGCCGCGAGCTTGTCGCGCGCGGCGCCGGTCACCCGGCTGCCCTTCTTCAGAGTCTCGGCCACCCGTGCCTCCTCATGGGAAGTGCGCTCTGGTCTCCTCATGATCACCCCTCCGGGGCGTGATGGCCACCCATTCGGCAAGGTCCGTGCGACAGGGTTGTGACGACAGGAGCACGTCCCCACAAGTGGAATCCGTCATTCCGCACGACGGCGTTCGTGGGGCCGAACGGGTGCATCGGAGAAGTGCCAGGTCAGGGACGCACGACGGCCGATCCCTTGTCGACAAAGGGATCGGCCGCGAGATGGGTGTAGGACACACCTCGATACGAGGAGATCTCACACAGATGATGGATCACCGGTAGGCCGAATGATCCATACGCCGTGGATCACCCGTTCGATCACGCCAGGGCGACGAGATCCGCGTAGTCGGAGCCCCACAGGTCCTCGACGCCGTCGGGGAGCAGGATGATCCGCTCGGGCTGGAGGGCCTCGACGGCGCCCTCGTCGTGGGTGACGAGGACGACCGCGCCCTTGTAGGTGCGCAGCGCGCCGAGGATCTCCTCGCGGCTGGCCGGGTCGAGGTTGTTGGTGGGCTCGTCGAGCAGCAGCACGTTGGCGGAGGAGACCACGAGGGTGGCCAGGGCCAGACGGGTCTTCTCGCCGCCGGAGAGGACGCCGGCCGGCTTGTCGACGTCGTCGCCGGAGAAGAGGAACGAGCCGAGCACCTTGCGGACCTCGACGAGGTCCATGTCGGGCGCGGCGGAGCGCATGTTCTCCAGGACCGTGCGGTCCGGGTCCAGGGTCTCGTGCTCCTGGGCGTAGTAGCCGAGCTTGAGGCCGTGGCCGGGGACGACCTTGCCGGTGTCGGGCTGCTCCACCCCGCCGAGCAGGCGCAGCAGGGTGGTCTTGCCGGCGCCGTTGAGGCCGAGGATGACGACCCGGGAGCCCTTGTCGATGGCGAGGTCGACGTCGGTGAAGATCTCCAGCGAGCCGTACGACTTCGACAGGCCCTCCGCCATCAGCGGCGTCCTGCCGCAGGGTGCGGGCTCGGGGAAGCGGAGCTTGGCGACCTTGTCGGACTGGCGGACGGCCTCCAGGCCGGAGAGCAGCTTGTCGGCGCGGCGGGCCATGTTCTGCGCGGCGACCGTCTTGGTGGCCTTGGCGCGCATCTTGTCGGCCTGCGAATGCAGTGCGGCGGCCTTCTTCTCGGCGTTGGCGCGCTCGCGCTTGCGGCGCTTCTCGTCGGCCTCGCGCTGCTGCTGGTAGAGCTTCCAGCCCATGTTGTAGACGTCGATCTGGGAGCGGTTGGCGTCCAGGTAGAACACCTTGTTGACGACCGTCTCGACCAGGTCGACGTCGTGGGAGATGACGATGAAGCCGCCGCGGTAGGTCTTGAGGTAGTCCCGCAGCCAGACGATCGAGTCGGCGTCGAGGTGGTTGGTCGGCTCGTCGAGGAGCAGGGTGTCCGCGTCGGAGAACAGGATGCGGGCCAGCTCGACCCGGCGGCGCTGGCCGCCGGAGAGCGTGTGCAGGGGCTGGCCGAGCACGCGGTCGGGCAGGTTGAGCGCGGCGGCGATGGTGGCGGCCTCGGCCTCGGCGGCGTACCCGCCCTTGGTGAGGAACTCGGTCTCCTGGCGCTCGTACTGCTTGAGCGCCTTCTCGCGGGTGGAGCCCTGGCCGTTGGCGATGCGCTGCTCGTTGTCGCGCATCTTGCGGATCAGGACGTCGAGGCCGCGCGCGGAGAGGATGCGGTCGCGGGCGAGGACGTCGAGGTCGCCGGTGCGGGGGTCCTGCGGGAGGTAGCCGACCTCGCCTGAGCGGGTGACCTGGCCGCCGGCGGGGATGCCCTCGCCCGCCAGGACCTTGGTCAGGGTCGTCTTGCCGGCACCGTTGCGGCCGACCAGGCCGATGCGGTCGCCCTTGGCGACGCGGAAGGAGGCGTTCTCGATGAGGATGCGGGCACCGGCGCGCAGCTCGATGCCGGAGGCGGAGATCACGGTCAGACTCCTGTGCGGGGTCGTTGGCGGGATGGGCGGCTGAGGACGTTCCCGCCGTCTAATGCGCGAGGAGAATGGCCATGGGGGCCAGTCTAACGGGGTTGTGCAACCAGTTTTTCTGGTTCGGGTGTTCGATCTTGGCGGGGCGCCGTTCCGGGGCGTTGTCGGTGCCGGCTGCCAGACTGGGCGGCTGACGAGGGATTCCGGCGGGATCACGAGGGAGTGATCGGCATGGCAGGGACGAACGGCGGGCGTCCGAGCATCTTCCCGACAGTGCTGTACCGGGACGCGAAGGCGGCGATCCGGCAGCTCACCGAGGCGTTCGGCTTCACCGAGCTGTCGGTGTACGAGGGGGAGGACGGTTCCGTGCTCCACGCCGAGCTGGTGCAGGGCAACGGCGCGGTGATGCTCGGTTCGAAGGGGCGCGGCGGTGTCTTCGACACCGTGATGAAGGACGCCGGCCCGGCGGGGGTGTACGTCGTGGTCGACGACGTCGACGCCCACCACCGGCGGGCCGTGGAGCACGGCGCGGAGATCCTGATGCCCCCGACGGACCAGGACTACGGCTCCCGGGACTACATGGCCCGGGACGCCGAGGGCAACATCTGGAGCTTCGGCACGTACGCGCCCGAGGTGCAGGGCTGACGGCCGCCCCCGAGCCGTCGGGGGGGCCGTAGGCGGGTCAGCCGCCGGTGTGGACCTGGAAGGCGGCCCGGCGGACGGCCTTGGCCAGCGCCGGGTCGGGGTGCGCGGCGGCGAGCGCGACCAGGACCTGCACGGTGCGCGGGTGTCCGACGGCGCGCACCTCGTTCAGGAGCGCGGGGACGGTCGGCTGCACCGCGGACTCCAGGTGCCGCACCAGCATCGGCGCCTCGCCGTGGTCGGCGACGGCGGCCGCGGTGTCGACCCACAGCCAGGTCGCCTCCTCGCGGGTGAGCACCTCGTGCGCGTCCTCGGGGTCGGCGCCGTCGTGCTCGGCGAGCCAGAGCAGGGCGTACGGCCTCAGGGCCGGCTCCTCGACGACGGCGCTGACGTCGGGTTCGGCGGGGGCGCCGACGACGCGCAGCGCCTCGAAGGCGAGGCCGCGCAGCAGGGCGTCCTCGCCCCGGGCGGCCGACAGCAGCTCGGTGACGGCGCTGCCGACGGGCCGGGCGGCGAGCCAGGCGCGGTACTCGGCGCGGGCCGCGTTCGGGCGGAGCTGGGCGCAGCCGCGGAGCATCTCCTCGGCGGCGACCTCGATGTTGCCGGCGGGGCTCTGCGCGGCGACGCAGATCTGCTCCAGCTTGACCCAGACCGCCCAGCTGCCGAGCGGGGTGAGCGTGGCCTGTCCGTCGCCGCAGGTGAGGGCACCGACGGAGGCGAGGGCGTCCAGGGCCCAGTCGAGGAGCGGGGCGAGTTCCGGGGCCCTGGCCTCCTCCGCCGGGTCGGCGTCGGCGGAGGAGGCCGGGGCCTCGGGTTTCGCGGTGGCGGCCTCGGGGCCGTAGGAGACCTCGCAGCGTTCGGTGCGCAGTTCGGTGACGCGCTGGCCGAGGAGGTCGAGGAGCTGGTCCACCGGGACGGGTCCGGCGGACAGCTGGAGGAAGGAGAGGACCTGCGGCATGGCGGAGACGACCTCGGCGACGGCGCCGGGCTCCTGGTCCCGGGGCTCGGGGGTGGCGAGCGACCAGGCGTCGAACAGGGCCACCCAGCCGCGCAGCACCGCGCTGTCGTCGCGGTCCCAGGCGCGCAGGCGCCAGCCGGGGCGGGCGCTGTCGCCGTGCACCTCGACGAGGCCGGCGAGCCGGGCGGTGTCCCAGTCGGCGCGTACCTGCGCAGGGGTGAGGGCGAGATCGGCCGCCGCGCGTGCGGCGGTCGCGTCGGAGAAGGTGGCCTTGCCGTCGTCGGTCGCTCCGTTGCGGCCGGGGCCCAGGGCGGCGTCGGCCCAGCGGGCGACGCGGGCGGCGGCGGCGAGCCGTGAGCGCGCCATTCCGGCCAGCTCGGCCCGGGCCGGTGTGCCCTCCGGCGGGCGGGGTGCGGGGCGGCGCGGGCGCCGCTGGTTCACAGCTGTGGGGGCGGCGGCCAGGGGTCGCGGGCGGACGAGTCGAAGCCTGGAGTCGCGCGGGATACGGGACGTCACGGGTGCAGTCTTCCGGTTGACGGTCCGAAAACCCAAACGGAATGCCCTGGCGGGGCGGGGACCCGGTCCCGGGACGGGGGCCGGAGGCGGGTGAGGAGACGTGATCAAGCCACTGGTACGGGGTTAAACGGAACCTTCGGGACGGGGTGCGCGGCCCGGTGCGCACGGGGGCGCGGGGACGCCTGGTGCCGGTGAGCGGAAGGAGGGCGGCGGCCCCTCGGGCGGGAGGGTGGTGATCCCGTGGCAACGGGTGTGGTGGGCCTGCGGGCGGGACGGTGACGGCCCGTGGCAACGGGCGTGCGGTCCCGCGGGCGGGGGGTGGTGGCCCGTGGCAACGGGCGTGCGGTCCCGTGGGCGGGGGGTGGTGGCCCGTGGCAACGGGCGTGCGGTCCTGCGGGCGGGGGTGGTGGCCTCCTGTGGGGAGCCCCGCCGCGCCGCCCTACGGCGGAGGTCACATCAGCGGGGTCAGGAAGCGGCGGAGGATTTCCTCGTAGGCGGCGGGGTCGGCGTTCCACATGGCGGCGTGGGGGGCCTGCCGGACGGGGTGGAGGGTGACGAGGTCGGGGCGCCGGGCGGCGAGCCGGCGGGTGGCCTCCCAGGGGGCGACCGGGTCGTCGGGGCCGTGGAAGACCAGGGCCGGGACGCGCAGGCGGGAGGGGTCCGCCGCCTCGTCGGGGTGGTGGGCGTCCAGGCCGGTGCGGCCCTGCGCGGCGCGGACGGCGAGGGGCAGCAGCGCGCCGGGGGTGTGGCGGGCGGCGGCGAGGGCGCGCAGGGTGGCCTGCCAGTCGAGCACCGGGGAGTCCAGCACCAGCCCCGAGACGAGGTCGCGCAGGCCGGAGTGGGCGGCGGCCCGCAGGGCCATGGTGGCGCCGGTGGACCAGCCGAGCAGGACGACGCGTTCGGCGCCGTACCGCACGGCGTACCGCAGGGCCGCGTCGACGTCCCGCCACTCGGTGGCGCCGAGGTGGTTGAGGCCGTCCGGGGGGCGGGGCGCGCCGAGGTCGCCGCGGTAGGCGAGGGCGAGCACCGGGAAGCGCCGGCGGTGCAGGAAGCCGGCGAGGTTGAGCACGTGCTCCCGGGTGGTGCCCAGGCCGTGCACGGCGATCACCCAGGTGCGGCGGGCGCCGGGGACGAACCAGGCGGGCAGCGGTCCGAGCTCGCCGGGGACGTCGACGTCGGCGTGGTCGAGGCCGAGCGCGCCGCTCGGGGTGCCGACGTGCAGGTTGGGGGTGAGCCACACCGCGTCGCCGGGGCTCAGTGTGCCGTGGGTGACGCGTTCGAGGCGGCGGACGACGGTGTCGGCGGAGGGGGACGCGGTGGGCAGGACCGGGCCGACGACGGCGTGGGAGCCGTTTCCGCCGAGGCCGTAGGTGCCGGGCCGCAGGGCGGCCAGGTCGCGGGTGAGCACGATCTGGCCGGCGGCGGTGCCGTGCACGGTGAGCCGGGGTTCGGTGGGCAGGGGGCGGCCGGGCGGCGCCTTGAGCGCGGCGTCGCTGGCGAACCGGCCGGCGGCGACACTGGCGGCGCCGGCGGCCAGGGCTGCGGTGACGGCGGCGGCCGTCGCGGTGACAGTGCGCACCCGTCCAGTGTCCCGGCCGATCGTCCGACCGGCCAGTGGTGGTGCGGGACGGAACGAAGCACGGCGCACCAAAGACCGGAGCACGGCGCACCAAAGACCGGAGCAGGGCGTACCAAGGGCCGGAGCACTGCACGCCACGGGCCGAAGCGCGGCACGCCACGGGCCGGAGCGGAGGAGCACGGCGTGCCGCGGGCCGCCCCGTCAGGCCCGCTGCCCGTAGCCCCCCAGCCGCTCCGCCACCGCCGTCAGCTGGTCCGGTGTCAGGAGGGTCGGGGTGAGGCCGGGCACCGACGACGCGGTGAGCCACAGCCGGCACATCCACTCCAGCTGGGCGGTGCGGTCGTAGGCCTGGTCGAGGGTGGCGCCGTAGGTGAGGGTGCCGTGGTTCTGGAGGAGGCAGCCGGTGCGGCCGTCGAGGGCCCGGAGCATGTTGTCCGCCAGTTCCTGGGTGCCGTAGGTCGCGTAGGGGGCGACCCGGACGGAGCCGCCGAGGGCGCAGACCATGTAGTGGACGGGCGGGAGTTCGGTCACGAGGGTGGAGACGGCCGTGGCGTGCACGGCGTGGGTGTGGACGACGGCGCGGGCGTCGGTGGTGCGGTAGACGGCGAGGTGCATCGGCAGTTCGCTGGTGGGGACCAGGGTGCCGAGGACCTGCCGGCCGTCGAGGCGGACGCCGGTGATGTCGTCGGGGGTGAGGCGGTCGTAGGGCACGCCGGAGGGGGTGACGAGCACGGTGTCGCCGACGCGGACCGAGACGTTGCCGGAGGTGCCGACGACGAGCCCGTCGGCGGCGGTGCGGCGGGCCGTCGCCAGCAGGTCGGCCCAGGCCCGGGTCTCCTCCGTCCCCGCTGTGCCGGCGGTGTCGTGGCGGGGGTCACGTCGCAGTTCAGCCATGCCCATGATCCTGCCAGGGGCGGCGCCCGGGCGGCTGGAATCCGGGACTCCGCAGACAGTCATCGCGAAGCCCGACTCAGTTCACCTTCCGTTCACCCAGGTTACCTACCTTCATCCAGCCAATGACCTCGAACGATTGCCTGGGTAAATGGAAAACTTCTCGCTGATCCTCGCGATTGTGGTGGTAACCGCACTCGCGTTCGATTTCACGAACGGTTTCCACGACACCGCCAACGCGATGGCCACGACCATCTCGACCGGCGCGCTCAAGCCCAAGGTCGCGGTGGCCATGTCCGCCGTGCTCAACCTTGTAGGCGCATTCCTCTCGGTGGAGGTCGCCAACACGATCTCCAAGGGTCTCGTCGACGAGACCGGCATCCGTCCCGAGGTCATCTTCGCCGCCCTGGTCGGCGCGATCCTCTGGAACCTCCTGACCTGGCTGGTCGGACTCCCCTCCAGTTCCTCGCACGCCCTCATGGGCGGTCTGATCGGCGCCACCATCGCCTCGGCGGGCGTCGGCGCGGTCCACGGCGACGTGCTCGTCACCAAGGTGCTGCTCCCGGCGGTCGCCGCCCCGATCGTGGCGGGCGTCGCCGCGATGTTCGCCACCCGCCTGTCGTACACGCTCGGCCGGAAGGCCGACGGCAAGGCGGCCGAGAAGGGCTACCGGGCCGGCCAGATCGCCTCGGCGGGCCTGGTCTCCCTCGCCCACGGCACCAACGACGCGCAGAAGACGATGGGCATCATCACCCTCGCCCTGGTCGCCGGCGGCGCCGTCGCCCCCGACTCCGACCCGCCGCTGTGGGTCATCCTCTCCGCGGGCCTCGCCATCGCGCTCGGCACCTACCTGGGTGGCTGGCGCATCATCCGCACCATGGGCAAGGGCCTGACCGACCTCCAGCCGCAGCAGGGCTTCGCCGCCCAGACCAGCGCGGCCACCGTCATCCTCGCCTCCTCCCACCTCGGCTTCTCCCTCTCCACCACGCACTCGGTCTCCGGCGCGGTGATGGGCGCGGGGCTGGGCCGCAAGGGCGGCGTCGTCCGCTGGTCGACGGCCACCCGGATGTTCATCGCCTGGGGCCTGACCCTGCCGGCCGCGGCTGTCGTCGGCGCGCTCGCCGAGTACGTCACCGGCCTCGGCGCCTGGGGCACGGGCCTCGTCGCGGTCTTCCTCGTCGCCTCCAGCGCCGCGATCTGGAAGCGGTCCCGCAGCGAGGTCGTGGACGCGTCGAACGTCAACGGGACCGACGAGCCGGCCGGCGTGGTCACCACGGCGATCGCGGCCGTCACCCCGCCCCCGGCGGGCACGGTCCCGGACGGGCCGGTCGCCGCCGTCCCGTCGCCGGCCGCACCGGCCATCGCCACCGAGCCGACGGCTCCCGCCGCCTGAGCCCGCCCACCCGGCACACAGAGAAGAGAAGCATCATGAAGATCGACTGGGCGGCTCTGGGCTCCGTCTTCGGCGTCAGCCTCGTGGTCACGGTGGCCCTGGTGGCGCTGTTCACCCTCGGCATCATGGGCCTGTCGCGGCGCGAGCGGGCCGCGGCGCAGGGCGGGACGGCCGCGCTCGCGGTCACCGGGGCGTACGCCTGCTTCGCGGCGTGCGCGGCCGCGGTGGCGTACGGCATCTCGCTGATCGTGGCCTGAGCCGCGCACCGAGGGTCTCCGGCCCTTCACGCACCACGGGTCCCCGCCCCTCCTCCGCCCCCCTCCCCTCCCTCTGTCGTCCCTCCTCCCTCCGCCCTGTCGGCGGCCGTCCCACCGGCGGTCCCGGCGGGGCGGACGCACGTCCGCGACCGGCCGTCCCGGACGGCCGGTGTGGGGTTCTGCACACTCTCCCCGTGCAGGTCAACACCAAGTTGACGGCCGTTCCGGGCCCGTGGTGGACTGCCGGAGCCATGTACGGCGACAGGAAGAGGAAGCCGGTGTGAGTCCGGCGCGGTCCCGCCACTGTCACCGGGGTAGACACCCCCGGGAGCCAGGAACTCTCGTCGCCGGTCTCGTCGAACCAGGGCGTGGACACCCTGAGTGAGGACATATCGCCATGCTCGGCTGCCGTTCGAGGTCATCCACCCGGTCGTTGCCCGACCCCGCGGCCGGCTGAGCCGATGGGTGCCGATCGCTTTCACGCGTACGGCGCCGCCGCCGGCCTCCTGGGGGACCTGCTCCTCGGCGATCCGCGCCGGGGACATCCGGTCGCCGTGTTCGGGCGGGCCGCGGCCGGCGTGGAGCGGGTGCTGTGGCACGACCACCGCGGGTGGGGCGCGCTGCACACCGCCGTGTGCGTCGGCGGGGCCGTGGCCCTGGGCGCCGGCGCCGCACGCGCCGTCCGGTCGTCGGCCGCCGCCTCCGCCGCCCTGACCGCCACCGCCACCTGGGCCGTCGTCGGCGGGACCTCCCTCGTGCGCGAGGCCCGGACCATCGGGCGGTGCCTGGAGGCGGGGGACGTCGAGGGCGCGCGGGCCCGGCTGCCGCATCTGTGCGGGCGGGATCCACAGGCCCTGGACGCGGACGGGATCGCCCGCGCCGTCGTCGAGTCCGTCGCCGAGAACACCTCCGACGCGGTGGTCGGGGCACTGCTGTGGGGCGCCGTGGGCGGTGTGCCGGGGCTGCTCGGCTTCCGGGCCGTCAACACCCTCGACGCCATGGTCGGCCACCGGTCGCCCCGTCACCGCCGCTACGGCTGGGCCTCGGCGCGCCTGGACGACCTGGCCGGCTGGCCGGGGGCACGGCTGACGGCCGTCCTCGCCGCCGTCGCCGGGGACGACCCCCGCGGGGCCGTACGGGCCTGGCGGGCCGACGCGCGCAAGCACCCCAGCCCGAACGCCGGTCCGGTGGAGGCCTCCTTCGCCGGCGCCCTCGGGGTGCGGCTGGGCGGGACCCTGTCCTACGGCGGCCGGGTCGAGCACCGGCCCGTGCTCAACGGGGCGGCCGGGCGGCCCGTGGCCGCGCGGGACATCGAACGTGCCGCGCGGCTCTCCCGCCGTGTCGGCCTCCTCGCGCTCGGCGTCACCGTCGCCGCGCGCCTCGTCGCGAAGGGGCGTACGTCATGAGCGGGGGTCTCCTCGTCGCCGGCACCACCTCCGACGCCGGCAAGAGCGTCGTCACCGCCGGGATCTGCCGGTGGCTGGTGCGGCAGGGAGTGAAGGTCGCGCCCTTCAAGGCGCAGAACATGTCGCTGAACTCGTTCGTGACGCGGGAGGGCGCCGAGATCGGGCGCGCGCAGGCCATGCAGGCCCAGGCGTGCCGGGTGGAGCCGACCGCGCTGATGAACCCCGTGCTGCTCAAGCCCGGTGGCGAGCAGAGCAGCCAGGTCGTGCTGCTCGGGAAGCCGGTCGGCGAGATGAGCGCCCGCGGGTACCACGGGGGGCGGCAGCAGCAGCTGCTGGGCACCGTGCTGGAGTGCCTCGACACGTTGCGGGGCACGTATGACGCGGTGATCTGTGAGGGGGCCGGTTCTCCCGCCGAGATCAACCTGCGGCGGACGGACATCGTGAACATGGGGATCGCGCGGGGCGCCGGGCTGCCCGTGCTCGTCGTCGGCGACATCGACCGGGGCGGCGTCTTCGCCTCGTTCTTCGGGACCGTCGCCCTGCTCTCCCCCGAGGACCAGGCGCTCGTCGCCGGGTTCCTCGTCAACAAGTTCCGCGGCGACGTCTCGCTGCTGGAGCCGGGCCTGGACATGCTGCACGGGCTGACCGGGCGGCGGACGTACGGGGTGCTGCCGTTCCGCCACGGGCTCGGCATCGACGAGGAGGACGGGCTGCGGGTGTCGCTGCGCGGCACGGTCCGGGAGTCGGCCGTCGCCCCTCCCGTGGGGGAGGACGTGCTGCGGGTCGCCGTCTGCGCGGTCCCGCTGATGTCCAACTTCACCGACGTCGACGCGCTGGCCGCCGAGCCGGGCGTCGTGGTGCGGTTCGTGGACCGGCCGGAGGAGCTGGCGGACGCCGATCTCGTGGTCGTCCCCGGCACCCGGGGGACCGTGCGGGCGCTGGAGTGGCTGCGGGAGCGGGGGCTGGCCGACGCCCTGGTCCGCCGTGCGGCCGAACAGCGGCCCGTCCTCGGCATCTGCGGCGGCTTCCAGCTCCTCGGCGAGCGCATCGACGACGAGGTCGAGAGCCGCAGGGGGCGGGTGGACGGGCTCGGCGTCCTCCCCGTGCGCGTGCGCTTCGCCCGGGAGAAGACCCTCACCCGGCCCGTCGGGGAAGCCCTCGGGGAGCCGGTCGAGGGCTACGAGATCCACCACGGGGTCGCCGAGGTCCTGGGCGGGGAGCCCTTCCTCGACGGCTGCCGGGTCGGGCAGACCTGGGGCACGCACTGGCACGGTTCGCTGGAGTCGGACGGATTCCGGCGGGCCTTCCTGCGCGAGGTGGCGGCCGCCGCGGGCCGTCGTTTCGTGCCCGCCGCCGGCACCTCGTTCGCCGCGCTGCGCGAGGAGCAGCTCGACCGGCTCGGCGACCTGATCGAACAGCACGCGGACACCGACGCGCTCCGGCGGCTCATCGAGTCGGGCGCGCCGCAAGGACTGCCTTTCATTCCACCGGGAGCGCCCGCATGAGCACAGTGTTGTTGTTGTCGACCGCCGACACCGATCTGCTGGCGGCCCGGTCCGCCTCCGGCGCCTCCTACCGGATCGGCAACCCGACCCGGGTGGACGTCGAGCGGGACCTGCCCGCGCTGGTCGAGGGCGCCGACATCGCCGTCGTACGGCTGCTGGGCGGCAAGCGGGCCTGGGAGGACGGGCTGGCCGCGCTGCGGGCGTCCGGGATCCCGACCGTGCTGCTCGGCGGGGAGGGCGTGCCCGACGCCGAGCTGATGGCCGAGTCGTCGGTGCCCACCGGGGTCGTCGCGGAGGCCCTGAGGTACCTCGTCGAGGGCGGGCCGGACAACCTGACCGAACTGGCGCGGTTCCTGTCGGACACCGTGCTGCTGACCGGCGAGGGGTTCGACGAGCCGCGGAAGATGCCCGAGTTCGGGGTGCGCGGGGAGCGGGACCTCGTCGCGGGCCGGCCGACCGTCGGTGTGCTCTTCTACCGGGCCCACGAGCTGAGCGGCAACACCGCCTTCGTGGACACGCTGTGCGAGGCGATCGAGGCGCGGGGCGCCAACGCGCTGCCCGTGTACTGCGGTTCGCTGCGGGGCGCGGACCCCGGGCTGTACGAGATCCTCGGCCGGGCCGACGCGCTCGTCGCCACCGTCCTCGCCGCCGGCGGCACGCACGCCTCGCAGGCGTCGGCGGGCGGCGACGAGGAGGCCTGGGACATCGGCGCCCTGGCCGACCTCGACGTGCCCGTCCTCCAGGGGCTCTGCCTGACCTCCTCCCGGGCCGCCTGGGACGCGTCCGACGCCGCCCTGTCCCCCATGGACGCGGCGATGCAGGTCGCCATCCCGGAGTTCGACGGGCGGCTGATCACCGTGCCGTTCTCCTTCAAGGAGCAGGGGCCCGACGACGTGCCGGTGTACGTCGCCGACCCCGAGCGGGCGGCCCGGGTCGCCGGGATCGCCGTCCGCCACGCCCGGCTGCGGCACAAGCCGAACGCCGAGAAACGGATCGCGCTCGTCTTCACCGCCTACCCGACCAAGCACTCCCGCGTCGGCAACGCGGTCGGCCTCGACACGCCCGCGTCGGCGGTACGGGTCCTGGACGCGCTGCGGGACGCGGGGTACGCGCTGACCGACTACCCGTCCGGCGGCGACGAGCTGATCCACCGGCTCATCGAGGCCGGCGGGCACGACGTGGAGTGGCTGACGGAGGAACAGCTCGCCGCCGCGCCGGCCCGGGTCCCGCTGGCCGACTACCGGGCCTGGTTCGACAAGCTCGACCCGGAGCTGCGGGAGGCGATGCTGGAGGCGTGGGGGGAGCCGCCGGGTTCCCTCTACGTGGACGGCGACGACATCGTGCTCGCGTCGCTCCGGTTCGGGAACGTCGTCGTGGTGATCCAGCCGCCGCGCGGCTTCGGCGAGAACCCGATCGCGATCTACCACGACCCCGACATGCCGCCGTCCCACCACTACCTGGCCGCCTACCGGTGGCTGGAGAACAGCTTCGGCGCCGACGCGATCGTCCACATGGGCAAGCACGGCACGCTGGAGTGGCTGCCGGGCAAGGGACTCGGGCTCAGCGGCGGCTGTGCCCCGGACGCCGTCCTCGGTGAACTCCCGCTGGTCTACCCCTTCATCGTCAACGACCCCGGCGAGGGCACCCAGGCCAAGCGGCGCGGGCACGCCACCGTCGTCGACCACCTGGTGCCGCCCATGGCGCGCGCCGACACCTACGGCGACCTGGCCAAGCTGGAGCAGCTCCTCGACGAGTACGCGCTCGTCTCCGACCTGGACCCGGTCAAGGCGCCGGCCGTGCGCGCCCAGATCTGGACGCTGGTCAAGGCGGCCGAGCTCCACCACGACCTGCACGTGGCCGAGCAGCCGGGCGACGACGACTTCGACGAGTTCGTCATGCACATCGACGGCTATCTGTGCGAGATCAAGGACGTGCAGATCCGGGACGGCCTGCACGTCCTGGGCGGCGGCCCGGTCGGGGAGCCGCGCGTGAACCTGGTGCTCGCGGTGCTGCGGGCCGCGCAGGTGTGGGGCGGGCAGGCGAACGCGCTGCCGGGCCTGCGGGCGGCGCTGGCCGCGCACTTCGGGCTGGTGGAGAAGGAGCTGCTCGCCGAGCCGGGGGCGCCGGTGAAGGTGTCCGTCGAGCTGACGGACCTGGTGGCGGGCCCGTCGCGCACGGCCGCCGACGCGATCGACCTGCTGGAGCAGCTGTGCCGGCGGCTCGCGGAGGGCCTGGAGTCCCTCGGGTGGGACACCGCGGCCGTCCCGGGCCTGGTCCGTGAGGTGATCGGTGTCCGGCTCCCGGACGCCGTCGCCGTGCTGGAGTTCGCCTGCGCCGAGGTCGTGCCGCGGCTGGCGCGCACCACCGACGAGATCGGGAACGTCCTGCGCGCCCTGAACGGCGGTTACGTCCCGGCGGGCCCGTCCGGCTCGCCGACGCGCGGACTGGTCAACGTCCTTCCGACCGGCCGGAACTTCTACTCCGTCGACCCCAAGGCCATTCCCTCGCGGCTCAGCTGGGAGGTGGGGCAGTCGCTCGCCGACTCCCTCGTCCAGCGGTACCTCCAGGACACCGGCGCGTACCCGAAGTCCGTCGGCCTGACGGTGTGGGGCACGTCGGCGATGCGCACGCAGGGCGACGACATCGCCGAGATCCTGGCGCTGCTGGGCTGCCGCCCGGTGTGGGACGACGCCTCGCGCCGGGTGACCGGGTTCGAGGTCGTCCCGCTCGCGGAGCTCGGCCGGCCCCGCATCGACGTCACGGTCCGCATCTCCGGTTTCTTCCGGGACGCCTTCCCGCACGTCGTCGGGCTGATCGACGACGCGGTGCGGGCGGTGGCCGGGCTGGACGAGCCCGCCGAGTCCAACTACGTGCGGGCGCACGTCGAGGAGGACGCGGCCGCGCACGGCGACCGGCGGCGGGCGACCGCCCGGATCTTCGGCTCCAAGCCGGGCGCGTACGGTGCCGGTCTGCTGCCGCTGATCGACGCCCGGAACTGGCGCTCGGACGCGGACCTCGCCGAGGTGTACGCGGTGTGGGGCGGCTACGCCTACGGGCGCGGACTCGACGGGCGGGCCGCGCGCGGGGACATGGAGACGGCGTTCCGGCGGATCGCGGTGGCGGCGAAGAACGTCGACACCCGCGAGCACGACCTGGTCGACGCCGACGACTACTTCCAGTACCACGGCGGCATGGTCGCCATGGTCCGGCACCTGACGGGCGCCTCACCGGAGGCGTACGTCGGTGACTCGGCCACGCCTGACCAGGTCAAGACCCGGACACTGGGCGAGGAGACGCACCGGGTGTTCCGGGCGCGGGTGGTCAACCCGCGCTGGATGAGCGCGATGAGAAGGCATGGCTACAAGGGGGCCTTCGAGATGGCCGCCACGGTGGACTACCTGTTCGGGTACGACGCCACGGCCGGGGTCGTGGACGACTGGATGTACGAGAAGCTCAGCGCCGAGTACGTCTTCGACGCGGAGAACCGGGACTTCATGAAGAAGTCCAACCCGTGGGCGCTGCGCGGGATCACCGAGCGGCTGCTGGAGGCGGCGGACCGCGGGCTCTGGGCGGAGCCGGACGCCGACACGATCGAGCGGCTGCGCGCCACCTACCTGGAGCTGGAAGGCGACTTGGAGGGCGACGACCAGTGAGTACCCCGTTCCCGTTCACGGCCGTCGTCGGCCAGGACGACCTGCGGCTCGCGCTGCTGCTGAACGCCGTGTCGCCGGCGGTCGGCGGGGTGCTGGTGCGCGGGGAGAAGGGCACCGCCAAGTCCACCGCCGTGCGCGCCCTGTCGGCGCTCATGCCGCTGGTGGACGTCGTCTCCGGGTGCCGTTTCTCCTGCGATCCCGACTCCCCCGACCCCGGCTGCCCGGACGGCCCGCACGAGCCGGGGGCCTTCGAGTCCCGGCCGACGCGGATGGTCGAGCTGCCCGTCGGTGCCTCCGAGGACCGGCTCGTGGGCGCGCTGGACATCGAACGGGCCCTCGCCGAGGGCGTGAAGGCGTTCGAGCCGGGCCTGCTCGCCGACGCGCACCGCGGGATCCTCTACGTCGACGAGGTCAACCTCCTCCACGACCACCTGGTCGACCTGCTGCTGGACGCGGCGGCGATGGGCGCCTCGTACGTGGAGCGCGAGGGCGTCTCCGTACGGCACGCCGCCCGCTTCCTGCTCGTCGGCACGATGAACCCCGAGGAGGGCGAGCTGCGGCCGCAGCTGCTCGACCGGTTCGGGCTGACCGTGGAGGTCGCGGCCTCGCGGGAACCCGAGCAGCGGGTGGAGGTCGTCCGGCGGCGGCTGGCGTACGACGACGACCCGGACGGTTTCGCCGCGCGCTGGGCGGACGAGGAGGCCGCCGTACGGGCCCGGATCACGGCGGCGCGGGACCTGCTGCCGTCGGTGCGGCTCGGTGACGGGGCGCTCCGGCAGATCGCGGCGACCTGTGCGGCCTTCGAGGTGGACGGCATGCGCGCCGACATCGTGATGGCGCGCACGGCGACGGCGCTGGCGGCCTGGGCCGGGCGGACCCAGGTGCTGGCGGAGGACGTGCGGCAGGCCGCGCTGCTGGCGCTGCCGCACCGGCGGCGGCGCAACCCGTTCGACGCGCCGGGGCTGGACGAGGACAAGCTGGACGAGACGCTGGAGCGGTTCGGCGGGCAGGACGACGGCGAGGGCGACGACGATCCCGATCCCGATCCCGACGGGCCCGGCGGTGGTGGCGGGCGCCCGCCGTCGGACGGGCCCTCGGAGGGACCCGAGAGTCCTTCGGAGGGGGCCGAGGGGGGCGACGCCGCCGCGCGGCCGGAGGCCGGGGAGGGCGGGGAGCCTCAGCCGTCCGGGGCCGGGTCGGGTGAGCAGCGGCCCGCGCGGGCCTCGGAGCCGTTCCGCACGAAGGTGCTGAGCGTGCCGGGTCTCGGCGAGGGGGCCGCCGGGCGGCGCTCCCGGGCGCGGACCGAGCACGGGCGGACCACCGGGGCCCGGCGGCCGCGGGGTGCGCTGACCAAGCTGCACCTGGCGGCGACCGTGCTGGCCGCCGCCCCGCACCAGCGGGCGCGCGGCCGGTCGGGACCGGGGCTGGTGATCCGCCGGGACGATCTGCGGCAGGCGACGCGGGAGGGGCGCGAGGGCAACCTGGTGCTGTTCGTCGTGGACGCCTCCGGGTCGATGGCGGCGCGGCAGCGGATGGGCGCCGTGAAGGGCGCCGTGCTGTCGCTGCTGCTCGACGCCTACCAGCGGCGGGACAAGGTGGGGCTGGTGACCTTCCGCGGGTCGGCGGCCGATGTCGCGCTGCCGCCGACCTCGTCGGTGGACGCGGCGGCGGTCCGGCTGGAGTCGCTGCCGACGGGCGGGCGGACACCGCTCGCGGCGGGGCTGCTCAAGGCGCACGAGGTGCTGCGGGTGGAGCGGCTGCGGGACCCGGCGCGCCGGGCGCTGGTCGTGGTGGTGACCGACGGGCGGGCCACCGGTGGCCCCGAGCCGGTGGCGCTGGCCTCGCGCGCGGCGCGGCTGTTCGCGGCGGAGTCGGTCGCCTCGGTGGTCGTGGACTGCGAGTCGGGGCCGGTGCGGCTGGGGCTCGCCGGGCGGCTCGCGGGCGAGCTGGGCGGTACGGCGGTGACGCTGGACGAGCTGCGGGCGGACTCCATCGCCGGGCTGGTCAGGGATGTGCAGGGAACGTCGAGGAGGGCCGCGTAGTGCCGCAGGGACAGCCGAGTGTGATTCCGGACGACGGTCTGACGACGCGTCAGCGGCGCAACCGGCCGCTGGTCGTCGTGCACACGGGCATCGGCAAGGGCAAGTCCACCGCCGCCTTCGGGCTGGCGCTGCGCGCCTGGAACCAGGGCTGGCCCATCGGGGTGTTCCAGTTCGTCAAGTCGGCGAAGTGGAAGGTCGGCGAGGAGAACGCCCTGCGGGTCCTCGGCGCCTCCGGCGAGGGCGGCAGCGTCGACTGGCACAAGATGGGCGAGGGCTGGTCCTGGGTCCAGCGCGACGCGCAGATGGACAACGAGGAGAAGGCCCGCGAGGGCTGGGAGCAGGTCAAGCGCGACCTGGCCGCCGAGACGTACCGGCTGTACGTGCTCGACGAGTTCGCGTACCCGATGCACTGGGGCTGGGTCGACACCGACGAGGTCGTGGAGGTGCTGCGGGCCCGGCCGGGCACCCAGCACGTCGTGATCACCGGGCGGAACGCGCCCGCGCAGCTGGTGGAGCTCGCCGACCTCGTGACCGACATGTCCAAGGTCAAGCACCCGATGGACGCCGGGCAGAAGGGCCAGAGGGGCATCGAGTGGTGAGGTCGGTGCCCCGGCTGGTCGTCGCCGCGCCCTCCTCGGGCAGCGGCAAGACCACCGTGGCCACGGGGCTGATGGCCGCGCTCGCCGCGCGGGGGCTCGCCGTGTCCGGGCACAAGGTCGGGCCGGACTACATCGACCCCGGCTACCACGCGCTCGCGACCGGGCGCGCGGGGCGCAACCTGGACGCCTACCTGTGCGGGCCCGAGCTGGTCGCCCCACTGTTCCTGCACGGGGCCCGCGGGTGCGACATCGCCGTCGTCGAAGGGGTCATGGGGCTCTACGACGGGGCCGCGGGCGAGGGTGAACTGGCGTCCACCGCCCAGGTGGCGAAGGTGCTGCGGGCGCCGGTGGTGCTGGTCGTGGACGCGTCGTCGCAGTCCCGGTCCGTCGCCGCGCTGGTGCACGGGTTCGTGACGTGGGACCCGGAGGTGCGGATCGGCGGCGTGATCCTGAACAAGGTGGGGTCCGACCGGCACGAGGAGCTGCTGCGGGAGGCGCTGGAGTCGGCCGGGGTGCCGGTGCTCGGTGTCCTGCGGCGGGTGCCGCAGGTGGACACGCCGTCGCGGCATCTCGGGCTGGTGCCGGTCGCCGAGCGGCGGGCCGCCGCGGTCGAGGCCGTGGCCGCGATGGCCGCGCAGGTGAGTGCGGGCTGCGACCTGGAGGGGCTGGTGGCGCTGGCCCGGGGGGCCGGCGCGTTGTCGTGTGCGGCCTGGGACGCGGCCGAGGCCGTGGCCGAGGCCGGTACGCCCCTTCCCTCCCCGTCCCCGGGGGCGGGCGTCCCCGGCGGCGGGGTGAGGGTCGCCGTCGCCGGCGGCCCCGCGTTCACCTTCTCCTACGCCGAGCACACCGAGCTGCTCACCGCCGCCGGTGCCGACGTCGTCCCCTTCGACCCCCTCCGCGACGAGCGGCTGCCCGAGGGGACGGAAGGCCTGGTGATCGGTGGCGGCTTCCCCGAGGTGTACGCCGGTGAGCTGTCCGCCAACGAGCCGCTGCGGAAGGCGGTCGCCGGCCTCGCGCTGAGCGGCGCCCCGGTGGCCGCCGAGTGCGCGGGGCTGCTCTACCTGTCCCGGGAGCTGGACGGCCGGCCGATGTGCGGGGTGCTGGACGCCACCGCCCGGATGTCGGAGCGGCTCACGCTCGGGTACCGGGACGCGGTGGCGGTGAGCGACAGTGTGCTGGCCGCGGCGGGGACGCGGATGCGGGGGCACGAGTTCCACCGGACGGTCGTCGAGCCGGGTGCGGGGACGGATCCCGCCTGGGGACTGCGCGTCCCGCGGCGGCGGGTCGAAGGTTTTGTACAGCAGGGTGTGCACGCGAGTTATCTGCACACGCACTGGGCGGCCGAGCCCGGTGCGGCCCGTCGGTTCGTGGAGAGGTGCCGGACGTCATGAGCAGCAAGCTGATCGGAGTGGGGGTCGGTCCGGGTGATCCGGAGCTGGTGACCGTCAAGGGCGTCAACGCGCTGCGCGCGGCCGAGGTCGTGGTCGTACCGGTCATGGACACCGGGGAGCGCGGCCGGGCCGAGGCGACCGTGCTGCACTACGTGCCCGGGGAGAAGGTCGTCCGGGTGGTGTTCGCGCTGAACGAGCGCAGCGACCGGGCGCGCCGGGAGGCCGCCTGGGACGCCGCCGGGGAGCGGGTGGCCGCGCTGCTGCGCCGGCACGGCAGTGTCGCGTTCGCGACCATCGGGGACCCCAACGTGTACTCGACGTTCACGTATCTGGCCCAGACCGTCGCCGGGGCGGTGCCGGGGCTGGTGGTGGAGACCGTTCCCGGGATCACCGCCATGCAGGACCTGGCGGCGCGGTCGGGGGCCGTGCTCACGGAGGGCACCGAGCCGCTCACACTGGTGCCGGTGACCGCGGGGTCGGGCGTGCTGAAGGACGCGCTGGCCGGGCCGGGCACCGTCGTCGCCTACAAGTTCGGACGGCAGGCCGCCGAGGTCGCCGAGGCGCTGCGGGAGACCGGGCGGCTGGCGGACGCCGTGTGGGGGGCCTCGCTGGGGCTGCCCGAGGAGTCCGTCCGGCCCGCCGCCGACCTCGGTGCGGAGCCCCTCCCCTACCTGTCCACGCTCATCGCGCCCGCACGGCGCGACGGCGGGCGGGGCGGCAAGCTGTGAGTCCGTCCCCGTCAGCCCGCGAGGCCCACCACCAGCCAGATGAACGCCACGCCCGCGACCGTGCACAGCAGGGTCGAGCGGGCCGGGTGCGTGTGGTGGGCCTCGGGGAGGATCTCGGCGGCCGCGAGGTACAGCAGCGCGCCGCCGAAGAACCCCAGGTAGGCGCCGAGCAGCGGCTCGGGGATGGTGACGAACACGGTCGAGGCGGCGCCCAGCACCGGGGCCACCGCGTCCGCGCACAGCATGGCCAGGGCTCGGCGGCGGCCGTTCCCGTACGCGCTGGTGATCGTGTACGTGTTGAAGCCGTCCGCGAAGTCGTGGGCGACGACGGCGAGCGCGACGGCCGCGCCCATGCCGCCGCCCACCTGGAAGGCGGCGCCGATCGCCACACCGTCCATGGCGCTGTGGCCGACCATGGCCGCGGCCGCCGTCAGGCCCACCTCGGGGGTGCGGCCGTCGCGGAGGCTGTGGCTGTCGCGCCCCGGAGGCGGAGCGGGGGGAGCGGGAAAAGCACGCTCCCCCACGCCAAGCTTTACCGCACCGCGCTCCACCGCGCCGCGCTCCTCCGCGCTATGCGCCACCGCGCCGCGCTCCTCCGCGCCGTGCGCCGCCTGCCGGTGGGCCAGCAGACGTTCCACCAGATGGGCCAACAGGAAACCCGCGACGAAGAGCAGGAGCGCGGCCGGGACGCCGAGGACCTCGGTGCCGGCCGCCTCCAGGGCCTCGGGCAGCAGGTCCAGGCCGACCACGCCCAGCATCAGACCGCCGGCCAGGCCCAGCACCAGATGGCGGCGGTCGGTCACCCGCTGTGCCGTCCAGCCGCCGGCCAACGTCATCAGGAACGCGCCGAGCGCGACGAACACCGCCATGCGCCCTTCGTATCCGATCACGCCCGGGCGGCGCACATCCGGCCCCCGCTCGCGGGCCCCGTCCGGCGGCCCCCGCAGACGGCGCCCGCCGCGGCCGGTGCCCCCGTCACGGCCGGCCGTGCCCGCGCGCACGGCGCCGCCGGCGCACCGGCTTCCGCCCGCACCGCACGGCCGCGCGCGAGCGTCCGGGCGTACGGCACTCCCGCCCGGGCGGCCGTCCCCCACACCACACGACCACACGCGAACGCCCAGGCGCACGGCACCCCGGCCCGGACCACCGTCCCCCACACCACACGACCACACGCGAACGCCCAGGCACACGGCACCCCGGCCCGGACCACCGTCCCCCACACCACACGACCACACGCGAACGCCCAGGCACACGGCACCCCGGCCCGGACCGCCGTCCCCCACACCACACGACCACACGCGAACGCCCAGGCACACGGCACCCCGGCCCGGACCACCGTCCCCCGCACCGCACGGCCGCGCGCGGACACCCGTGCGCACGGAACCCCCGCCCCGCCGACGCCCGCCCGCCCCCCGCTGCCGGGTGCGCCCGGCACCGCCGCCCTGTTCTGATGCGGCATCCCCGCTCCGCTCCGGCCCGGTCCACCGGGCCGGTCCCCCTTCCGTCATGAGAGGACCCGAACCCATGGCCGACGCCCCCGCCGGCAAGGTGACCTTCGTCGGTGCCGGCCCCGGCGCCGCCGACCTGCTGACGTTCCGTGCCGCGCGTGCCATCGCCGAGGCCGACGTCGTGATCTGGGCCGCGAGCCTGGTGCAGGCGGAGGTCCTCGACCACGCCCGTGACGGTGCCGAGATCCTCGACTCGGCGACCATGTCCCTGGAGGACGTCGTCGCCGTGTACGAGCGGGCCCGTGACACGGGGCTGCGCGTCGCCCGGATCCACTCCGGTGACCCCGCGCTGTGGGGTGGCACGCAGGAGCAGGTCGACCGGTGCCGGGAGATCGGCATCGAGACCGAGGTCGTGCCCGGGGTCTCCTCGTTCTCCGCCGTCGCCGCGCTCGCCCAGCGGGAGCTGACGATCCCGGAGGTGGCGCAGTCGGTGATCCTCACCCGGCTCGGCGGCGGCAAGACGCCGATGCCGCCCGGGGAGGAGGTCCGGGAGTTCGCCCGGCACGGCACCACCATGGCGGTCTTCCTGTCGGCCGCCCGCAGCGGGCAGCTCGTGCGGGAGCTGCTGGAGGGCGGCTATCCGACCGCCACGCCGGTCGTCGTCGCCTACCAGGCGACGTGGCCGGAGGAGCTGGTCGTGCGGTGCACGATCGGCACGCTGGAGGAGACCGTCAAGGAGCACAAGCTCTGGAAGCACACGCTGTTCCTGGTCGGCCCGGCCCTCGACGCGCACGGCACCCGCTCGCACCTGTACCACCCGGGCCACTTCCACGGCTACCGCAGGGCCGACCCGGCCGCCCGCAAGGCGCTGCGCGAGCGGGGTGCCGGTACGTGAGCCGTCCGATCACCGTCGTCGGCACGGGCACCGGGTCACCGCCGGACGACGGCGTCCTCGCGGGCGCCGGCCTCGTCGTCGGCGGGCGCCGGCACCTGGACGCCGTACGGCTGCCCGAGGGCGCCGGGCGGATCGTGCTCGGGCCGCTGGCGCCCGCTCTCGACGCGATGGAGGAGTACGTCGCGACGGAGCGGCGGGTGGTCGTGCTGGCCTCGGGCGACCCGGGGTTCTTCGGGATCGTGCGGGCGCTCGCCGAGCGGTTCGGGCCGCACCGGCTCGATGTGCGGCCCGGTGTCTCCTCCGTCGCCGCCGCCTTCGCCCGGCTCGGGCTGACCTGGGACGACGCCGTGGTCGTCAGCGCGCACGGGCGGGATCCGCGCACGGCGGTGAACATGTGCCGGGCGTTTCCGAAGGTCGCGGTGCTGACCGGTCCCGGCGCGGGCCCGGCCGAACTGGGCGCCGCGCTCGCCCGGACCGCCCCCGGGCGGGTCCTGGTCGTGGCGTCCGCGCTGGGCGACCCGGCGGGCGAGCGCGTGGAGCGCGTCACCCCGGCCGAGGCCGCGGCCCGCGACTGGGGTGCGGCGGTGAGTGTCGTGCTGTGCCTGGACGAGGGGCGGCTGCTCGGTCCGGTGCGGACCGTCGCGGGACCGGCCGGCCGCCCCGCCGGGTGGGCGCTGGACGAGGACGGCTTCGCCCACCGCGACTCGATGATCACCAAGTTCGAGGTGCGGGCGCTGGCGCTGGCCCGGCTCGGGCCGCGCCCCGGTGACCTGGTGTGGGACGTGGGGTCCGGTTCGGGGTCGGTGGCCGTGGAGTCCGCGCGGCTCGGCGCCGCCGTGAGCGCCGTGGAGAAGGCCGCGGACGGGATCGCCCGGATCCGCGCCAACGCCGCCGCCCACGAGGTCGACGTGCACGTCGTGCACGGGACCGCGCCGGACGCGCTGGCCGGGCTGGACGATCCCGACGCCGTGTTCGTCGGGGGCGGGGGGCGCGAGCTGGCGGAGATCGTCGGCGTGTGCGCGCGGCGGGCCCGGCGGAGCGTGGTCGTCGCGATGGCCGCGCTGGACCGGGTGCCGGCGGCGCGGGCCGCGCTCACGGACGCCGGTCTCGTCTGCGACGGCGTACTGCTCCAGTCCTCGCGGCTGGCGCCGCTGCCCGGCGACGTGACCCGGCTGGCGGCCACCAATCCCGTTTTCCTGCTGTGGGGGACCAGAGCCCCCGTCCCTGAAGGACCTGAAGAAGGAGTTCCCCAGTGATCGGCCTCATTTCCGCCACCGCGGCGGGGGCGGCGGCGCGCGACCGGCTGGCCGCGGCGTGGCCGGACCGCACCCGCGTGTACGACGGTCCCGTCGGGGACGCCGTCCGGCGGGCGTTCGCGGAGTGCGAGCAGCTCGTGTGTTTCCTGGCGACGGGCGCCGTCGTACGGCTGATCGCGCCGCTGCTCGGTGACAAGGCGTCCGACCCGGGTGTGGTCTGCGTCGACGAGGCCGGGCGGTTCGCGGTCCCGGTCGTCGGCGGGCACGCGGGCGGCGCCAACGCGCTGGCCCTGCGGGTGGGCGAGCTGCTCGGGGCCCGGCCCGTGGTGACGACGGCGACGGACGCGGTCGGGATCCCCGGCCTGGACACCCTCGGGCTGCCCGTGGAGGGCGATGTCGCCGGGGTGACGCGGGCGCTGCTGGACGGGGAGCCGGTCGTGCTGGACGCGGAGGTGGCGTGGCCGCTGCCGCCGGTGCCGTTCGCCGCGGAGGGCGCGTACACCGTGCGGGTCACGGACCGGGCGGTCGCGGCGGGCTCCGGCGAGGTCCTGCTGCGTCCGCCGTCCCTGGTGGTGGGGGTGGGTGCGTCCAGGGGCGCCCCGGCCGGGGAAGTGCTCGACGTGATCGAAGGTGCTCTGCGGGACGCGGGACTCTCCGTGCGCAGCGTCGCCGAGCTGGCCACCGTGGACGCCAAGCGCGAGGAGCCGGGCATCCTGGGGGCGGCCGAGCGGCTCGGGGTGCCGGTGGTGACGTACTCCGCCGAGGAGCTGGCCGCCGTGCCGGTGCCGAACCCGTCCGACGCGCCCCTGGCCGCCGTCGGCACCCCGTCCGTCGCGGAGGCAGCGGCGCTGGCGCGCGGGGGCGCCCTCCTCGTGCCGAAGCGGAAGTCGCGGCGCGACGACGGCCGTCCCGCGATGGCGACCTGTGCCGTCGTACGGCGTCCCGGGCGCGGGCGGCTCGCGGTGGTCGGGCTCGGGCCCGGCGCCCGGGACCTGCTCACCCCGCGCGCGCGGGCGGAGCTGCGGCGGGCCTCGGTGCTCGTCGGACTCGACCAGTACGTCGACCAGATCCGCGACCTGCTGCGGCCCGGCACCCGCGTCCTGGAGTCCGGGCTCGGCGCGGAGGAGGAGCGGGCCCGCACGGCCGTAGCGGAGGCCCGTCGCGGGCACGCCGTCGCGCTGATCGGCAGCGGGGACGCGGGCGTGTACGCCATGGCCTCGCCGGCGCTCGCCGAGGCGTCCGGCGACATCGACGTGGTCGGGGTGCCGGGGGTGACCGCGGCGCTGGCCGCCGCGGCGCTGCTGGGCGCGCCGCTGGGCCACGACCATGTGTCGATCAGCCTGTCCGACCTGCACACGCCGTGGGAGGTCATCGAGCGGCGGGTGCGGGCGGCGGCCGAGGCGGACCTCGTGGTCACCTTCTACAACCCCCGCTCCCGGGGCCGCGACTGGCAGCTGCCCAAGGCTCTCGCCCTCCTCGCCGGGCACCGGGAAGCCACGACGCCGGTGGGGGTCGTGCGCAACGCCTCCCGGCCGGACGGGACGAGCCGGGTGACGACGCTCGCCGCCCTCGACCCGGCGACGGTCGACATGATGACGGTCGTGACGGTGGGCAACACCGCGACCCGGACCGTCGCGGGGCGCATGGTGACGCCGCGCGGCTACCGCTGGCAGGAGAGCGCGCAGGAGGAGGCACGGTGACCGAGGCGACCCGGGTGGTCCACCCGATCGAGCAGGAGTCGTTCCGGCGGCTGCGCGCCCGCCTGGACACCTCGCACTTCCCGCCGCTGACCCGGGCGGTGGTGGAGCGGGTGATCCACTCCGCCGCCGACCTGGAGTACGCGGACGATCTCGTCATGGACGAGGCGGACCTGGCCGGGGCGCACGCCGCGCTGCACGCCGGGGCGCCGGTGGTCGTGGACGTGGAGATGGTCGCGGCCGGGATCACCCGGCGGGAGACCGTCTGCCGGCTGAGGGACGCCGTGTCCGGCCCCGGGCTGACCCGGTCGGCGCACGCCGTGCGGCTGGCGTACGAACAGGTCGGGCCGGGCGCGCTCTGGGTGATCGGCTGTGCGCCGACCGCGCTGGAGGAGCTGCTGACGCTGGACGCCTCCCCCGCGCTCGTCATCGGTCTGCCCGTCGGGTTCGTCGGGGCGGCTGAGTCGAAGGCCGCGCTGCGCGAGAGCGGGCTGCCCGCCGTGAGCAACGTGTCCGAGAAGGGCGGATCGGCGGTCGCCGCGGCCGCGCTCAACGCCCTGCTGTACCACCCCGCTTCCCCTCCGGCATCGCAGCCGGCTTCCCGCCCCGCCTCCCCTCCGGCTTCGCACCCGGCTTCCCGCCCCGCTTCCCCTCCGGCTTCCCGCCCGGCTTCCCCCTCCGCTTCCCACTCCGAGGAGAAACAGTGACCACCCCGCCGCCCGCCCTGCTCATCGCCGGCCATGGCACCCGGGACGACGCCGGAGCCGAGGCGTTCCGCGCCTTCGTGCGGGAGCTGGGGCGCCGCCACCCCGAGCTGCCCGTCGCGGGCGGCTTCATCGAGCTGTCCCCGCCGCCGCTGGGCGAGGCCGTCGCCGAGCTCGTGGAGCAAGGGGTACGGCGTTTCGCCGCGGTCCCGCTGATGCTGGTGTCCGCCGGGCACGCCAAGGGCGACATCCCGGCGGCGCTCGCCCGTGAGAAGGAGCGTCACCCGGGGATCTCGTACGCCTACGGGCGTCCGCTGGGCCCGCACCCGGCGCTGCTGAACGTGCTGGAGCGGCGCCTGGACGAGGCGCTCGGCACCTCCGGGCGCACGCCCGGGGACCGGGCGGACGTGACCGTGCTGCTGGTGGGGCGCGGGTCGACCGACCCGGACGCCAACGCCGAGGTGCACAAGGCGGCGCGGCTGCTGTGGGAGGGGCGCGGCTACGCGGGCGTGGAGACGGCGTTCGTGTCGCTGGCGGCGCCGGACGTGCCGAACGGCCTGGACCGGTGCGTGATGCTGGGCGCGCGGCGGATCGTCGTGCTCCCCTACTTCCTGTTCACCGGGATCCTGCCGGACCGGGTGCGGCAGCAGACCGAGGGCTGGGCGGCCGCGCACCCGGAGGTCGAGGTGCGGTCGGCGGACGTCATCGGGCCCGAGCCGGAACTGCTGGACCTGGTGATGGAGCGGTACGCGGAGGCCGTCGAGGGCGATCTGCGGATGAACTGCGACTCGTGCGTGTACCGCATCGCGCTGCCGGGCTTCGAGGACAAGGTGGGGTTGCCGCAGCAGCCGCACTTCCACCCGGACGACGACGGCCACCACCACGGGCACGGCCACGGGCACGGGCACCACCCGCACGGAGGGCACGCGCACTCCCATGCACACTGACGGGCACGACCTGCGCCACCACGGTGACGCGGAGGTCCGCGACGACGGCTCCGCGCTGGTCGACCTCGCGGTCAACGTCCGCGCGGACACGCCCCCGGCCTGGCTGCGGGAGCATGTCGCCGCGTCCCTGACCGGGCTCGCGGCCTATCCGGACGGGCGGGCGGCGCGGGCCGCGGTGGCGGCGCGGCACGGGCTGCCGGCCGGGCGGGTGCTGCTGACGGCGGGCGCCGCGGAGGCGTTCGTGCTGGTGGCGCGCGCTCTGAAGATCCGTCGGGCGGTGGTGGTGCATCCGCAGTTCACGGAGCCGGAGGCGGCACTGCGGGACGCCGGGCACGTGGTCGAGCGGGTGCTGCTGCGGGAGGAGGACGGCTTCCGGCTGGACGCCGCGGCCGTCCCCGAGGACGCCGACCTGGTGGTCGTCGGCAACCCGACGAACCCGACGTCGGTGCTGCACCCCGCGTCCGCGCTCGCCGGGCTGGCCCGGCCGGGACGGACGCTGGTGGTCGACGAGGCGTTCATGGACGCGGTGCCGGGCGAGCGGGAGGCGCTGGCCGGGCGGACGGACGTGCCCGGCCTGGTGGTGCTGCGCAGTCTGACGAAGACGTGGGGGCTGGCCGGGCTGCGCATCGGCTACGTCCTCGCCGCGCCGGACACGATCGCCGAACTGGAGCGGGCGCAGCCGCTGTGGCCGGTGTCGACGCCGGCGCTGGCGGCGGCGGAGGCGTGCGTGTCGCCGCGGGCGCTGGCCGAGGCCGCCCACGCGGCCCGTCGCGCCGCCGCGGACCGGGCCCACCTCGTCGCCGGGCTGGAGGAGTTCGCCGGGCACGGGGTGCGGGTGGCGGGCCCGGCGGAGGGCCCGTTCGTGCTGGTGCGGCTGGAACACGCGGCGGCGGTACGGCAGCGTCTGCGCGGCCTGGGCTACGCCGTGCGGCGCGGGGACACCTTCCCCGGGCTCGGGGAGGAGTGGCTGCGGCTCGCGGTGCGGGACCGGGCGACGGTGAACGGGTTCCTGCGGGCGCTGGAACAGGCGTTGGCCACGACGTCGCCGTGAGGTGGGGCGGGGCGGGAGGGGCGGGGAGGGGCTGAGTCCTCTCCCCGCCCGCGGGGGGAACGGGCCCCCTCACCCCCTCCGCCGCGCCAGCACCACCGCTCCCCCGCCGGCCAGCACCAGCGCGAGCGCGCCTCCCACGACGTACGGGGTCGCCGCGCTCCCGCCCGTCCGCGCGAGACCGGCCTCGGCGCGGGCGCCCTGCGGCTCGAGGTCACCGGCGGGTTCGGCGCCCGACGGCGCCTGCTCCGTCGCCTCCGTCGCCTCGGTCGCCTTGGTCCCCTCGGTCGCCTCGGTCTCCGAGGTCCCCTGGGTCTCCGAGGTCTCGCTGGCCCCCTCCGCCTTCCCCGTCTCGGCCTTCCCCGCCTCCGCCTTCCCCGTCTCGCCGCTCTCCCGCTCCGCCGGGGGCGCCTCGCAGGTCGCCTGGGCCAGCGTCACCGTGCCGGTGACCTCGGCGACGTTCAGGTTCGACGGGTCGACGGAGACCATGAGTTCCAGGGCGGTGGCGGCGGCCGTGCGGGAGGTCGTCGCATGCCGCGACAGGTCGAGCCGGACCTCACCGACACCCGGCACCTTCACGTCGGTCGGGCCACCGGCGGAGAGGGTCACCCGCTTGCCCAGCACCGTCACCGCGCCCAGCGGGGTGGAGGTGGCGACCGGTGTCCTCCCGGCCTCGCAGACGGCCTTCGCGGAGACGGCCTCGATCTCGACGAGCGAGAGCAGCGGCAGCCCGGGCACATGCACCCTGGCGCGGGCCAGGCGGGTGGACGCCTCGGCCCTGCCGCCTTCCACGGTCGCCTTCGCCTCGGCCGCGTCGGCGCGCAGCACACTGAACGGGCGACCGCCGTCGACGCCGTCCAGGTCGACGGTGAGCGCGGTCCGCCGCGCGCTCCGCGGCGCCCGGACCTCGTTGAGGGAGACGGTGAGCGGGACGTCGACGGTCTTGTCGAGCAGGGACACGTCGAGGCCGGTGCGCAGCACCACGGCGCTCGCGCTCCCCTCGTCGGTCGCGTGCGCGGAGGGCGCGCCGGCCAGGGCCGCGGGACCGGCGGCCAGGGCGGTGACGGCCACGACGGTGGCGCAACGGCGTGCGGGCATGCGGAAGGTGTTGCCGTTCAAGGTGGTGGGACCCCCGGAGAGAACGCTTGGGACGTCGAAAGAATGTCGCACCACCGGCCGTTCGACAGCGGTCCCGCCGGAGTTCACACCATCGTGGCGCATCCGTGCACGCGTTCGAAATGACGGTGCGGTCCGGGCGCACTCCGGCGATCCGGGCGCACACCGGCGATCCGGGCGCACACCGGCGGTCCGGACGCCCGTTCAGCCCACGACCCGCCCGTTCAGCACCACCCGCAGCGGGGCTCCCAGCACGCGTACGTCCGTGCGGGGGTCCCGTTCGTACACCACCAGGTCCGCCGCCGCGCCCTCGTCCAGGCCGGGGCGGCCGAGCCACGCGCGGGCGGCCCAGGTGGCCGCCGCGAGGGCCTGGACCGGCGGGATACCGGCCGCCACCAGCTCCGCGACCTCCTCCGCCACCAGGCCGTGGGGCAGGGTGCCGCCCGCGTCGGTGCCGACGAAGACCGGGATGCCGGCGTCGTGGGCGTTGCGGACGGTGTCGTAGCGGCGCTCGTGGAGGCGGCGCATGTGGGCCGACCAGCGGGGATACTTCGTCTCGCCGCCGGCGGCGAGCTTGGGGAAGGTGGCGATGTTGACCAGGGTCGGGACGATCGCCACACGGTGCGAGGCGAAGAGCGGGACGAGGTCGTCCGTCAGGCCCGTCGCGTGTTCGACGCAGTCGATGCCCGCCTCGACCAGGTCCCGCAGACTGTCCTCGGCGAAGCAGTGGGCCGTGACGCGCGCGCCCAGCCGGTGGGCCTCGGCGATCGCCGCCTCGACGGCGCCACGCGGCCAGCAGGCGGCCAGGTCGCCCGCGTCGCGGTCGATCCAGTCGCCGACGAGTTTCACCCAGCCGTCGCCCCGCCGGGCTTCCCGGGCGACGTACGCCACCAGGTCCTCCGGCTCGACCTCCCAGGCGTAGCCGCGGAGGTAGCGGCGGGTGCGGGCGATGTGCCGGCCCGCCCGGATGATCTTCGGGAGATCCTCGCGGTCGTCGGTCCAGCGGGTGTCGGAGGGGGATCCCGCGTCGCGGATGAGGAGCGTCCCGGCGTCCCGGTCGGTCAGCGCCTGCCGCTCCGCCACGTCCCGGTCGACGGGCCCGTGCGCGCCGAGGCCGACGTGGCAGTGGGCGTCGACCAGGCCGGGCAGGGCCCAGCCCGTCACCGTGCGCACGTCCCGGGCGCCGGCGGGGCGGTCGTAGGAGATCCGCCCGCCGACGATCCACAGTTCGTCGCGGACGTCGTCGGGTCCGGCCAGGACCCGGCCCTTCACGTGCAGCACCGGCTCATCGCTCATGTACGGCACCTTAGTCAGGCACCGGCCGGGCGCCGTCGTCCCCGCCGGGCCGGACCTTCCCCGGGAAGGGAGGGGCGGGCCCTCTCGGGCGGTCCGGTCCGCTCCGGGACGTGCCGGTTACCCTCGTCACGTCCACCCCGTGAGTGAAGTGAAGAGAGCACCGCCGTGACACACCCGTTCCTGGACCTGGCCCCGCTGGGCGCCGGCCGCTTCGCGTCGATCGAGGACCGCGTGGCGCGCCTGCTGAGCACCGAGCAGGACGTCGTGATCATGCAGGGCGAGGCGCTGCTGCCGCTGGAGGGCGCGATCCGGGCGACGGCCGGGCCGGGCACGACCGCCCTGAACGTCATCACCGGCCCGTACGGGCAGACCTTCGGCGACTGGCTGCGGGACTGCGGCGCCACGGTGGTCGACCTGGCGGTGCCGTTCCACACGGCGGTCGGCGCCGAGCAGATCCGCCGGGCCTTCGCCGAGCACCCGGAGATCGACTTCGTGTCCCTGGTGCACGCGGAGGCGGCCACCGGCAACACCAACCCGGTCGCGGAGATCGGCGAGGTGGTGAAGGAGCACGGCGCGCTGTTCTACCTGGACGCGGTCGCCTCCGTGGGGGCGGAGCCGGTGCTGCCGGACGCGTGGGGCGTGGACCTGTGCGTGATCGGCGCGCAGAAGGCGATGGGCGGCCCGGCGGGCGTGTCGGCGGTGTCGGTGAGCGAGCGGGCGTGGGCACGGATGGCCGCGAACCCGCGGGCGCCGCGCCGCTCGTACCTCTCCCTCCTCGACTGGAAGGAGCGCTGGGTCGACGGCGGCCGCAAGGCGCTGCTGCACGCGCCGGCACAGCTGGAGATGCTGGCGCTGGAGGCGTGCGTGGCGCGGATCGAGGCGGAGGGGCTGGAGCGGGTGATGGCCCGGCACGCGTCCGCCGCCGCGGCGACCCGCGCGGGCGCGGCGGCCCTGGGCGGCGGCCTGGAGCCGTACGTGCACGAGGCGGCGCACGCGGCGCCGGTCGCCACGACCCTGCGTTCCCCGTCGGGCGTCTCCGCCGCGAAGCTGGTGGCCCGGGCGCTGGCGAGCGACCCGGCGCTCGCGCTGGCGGCGGGCGGGGGCGCGCTGGCCGAGGAGATGATCCGCGTCAACCACTACGGCGCCGACGCCACGCCGGGCGCGGTCCGCGGCTCCCTGACGGCCCTGGCCGGGGCCCTCGCCGACGAGGGACGGGACGTGGACCTCCAGGGCGCGCTGCGGGCGGCGGACGCGGCCTGGCAGTAGGACGTCCCGCGGGTTCTGCGTCGACGGCGCCGGGGCAACCCGGCGCCGTTCGCGTACCCGGAAAAGGCCGGACGAGCCCCCGCATTCGGACGGCCCACCGGATTAATAATGCGCGGTAATTCCGCAATCCACCCCACCCCAATTACTTGCCGATGACTTTCTCGGGTTCTTCTGCCCGGAATCCCAGTAGCTAAACGCGGGAAGTTTTCGGTGGGATTGCGAGCGCGTGACGCATTGCACAGCACCACCTTTATGCACCCTTTTGCGCGGTACAAATCAGCACATACCCCCCGACGATCACACGGGCATCACACAACCAGCGCCCCCTCTCCATGCATTTTCTAATTCGCGTCGGTAAGTTCAATCCGCATGACTGCCACACAAGCAGACCTGCTGATCGACCGCCCGTCGGTGGCCGACGGGGCCGCGCTCTGGCGCATTGCCAAGGAATCCGGAAAGCTCGACCTGAACTCCTCCTACAGCTATCTGCTGTGGTGCCGTGACTTCGCCGCCACCTCGGCGGTGGCGCGGGCGGAGGACGGGCGGCCCGTCGGGTTCGTCACCGGATACGTCCGGCCCGAGGCCCCGCAGACCCTGCTGGTCTGGCAGGTGGCGGTCGACGCCGCGTACCGCGGCCGCGGACTCGCGGCCGCCCTGCTCGACGGACTGACCGCACGGATCACCGCCGAGCGCCCCGTCACCACCGTCGAGACCACCATCACCCCGGGCAACACCGCCTCCGAGCGGCTGTTCACCTCCTTCGCCGCCCGGCACGGGGCGGACGTCACCCGCGAGGCGCTGTTCGGCTCCGCCCTGTTCCCGGACGGCCCGCACGACCCGGAAGTCCTCTACCGCATCGGCCCGTTGACCTCCGCCTGAGCTCACCCCCCACACCGTCACACCGAGGAGCGTTCCGCCGTGACCATCACCCAGCCCGACCTGAGCGTCTTCGAAACCGTCGAGTCCGAGGTGCGCAGCTACTGCCGCGGCTGGCCGGTCGTCTTCGACCGCGCCCGGGGCAGCCGTATGCAGGACGAGGACGGCCACCAGTACCTCGACTTCTTCGCCGGTGCCGGATCCCTCAACTACGGCCACAACAACCCCGTCCTCAAACGGGCGCTGATCGACTATCTGCTGCGCGACGGCGTCACCCACGGGCTCGACATGTCCACCGTCGCCAAGCGGTCCTTCCTCCAGACCTTCCAGGACCTGGTGCTGCGGCCGCGCGACCTGCCGTACAAGGTCATGTTCCCGGGTCCGACCGGCACCAACGCCGTGGAGTCCGCGCTGAAGCTGGCGCGCAAGGTGAAGGGGCGCGAGGCGATCGTGTCGTTCACCAACGCCTTCCACGGGATGTCGCTGGGGTCGCTCGCCGTCACCGGCAACGCGTTCAAGCGGGCGGGCGCGGGCGTCCCGCTCGTGCACGGCACGCCGATGCCGTTCGACAACTACTTCGACGGCACCGTCCCCGACTTCCTCTGGTTCGAGCGGCTGCTGGAGGACCAGGGGTCCGGGCTGAACAAGCCCGCCGCCGTGATCGTCGAGACCGTGCAGGGCGAGGGCGGCATCAACGTCGCCCGTCCCGAGTGGCTGCGGGCGCTGGCGGAGCTGTGCGAGCGGCAGGACATGCTGCTGATCGTCGACGACATCCAGATGGGCTGCGGCCGCACCGGGGCCTTCTTCTCCTTCGAGGAGGCCGGGGTCGTCCCGGACATCGTCACCGTGTCCAAGTCCATCAGCGGCTACGGACTGCCCATGTCGCTGTGCCTGTTCAAGCCCGAGCTGGACGTGTGGGAGCCGGGCGAGCACAACGGCACCTTCCGCGGCAACAACCCCGCGTTCGTCACCGCCACCGCCGCCCTGGAGACGTACTGGTCCGACGGCTCCGCCATGGAGAAGCAGACCCGTGCCCGCGGCGAGCAGGTCGAGCGGGCGCTGATCTCCCTCACCGAGGAGAACCTCGCCGACGTCAAGGAGTACCGGGGCCGCGGACTGGTCTGGGGCCTGGAGTTCCACGACAAGGCGCGCGCCGAACGGGTGGCGCGGCGCGCCTTCGAGCTCGGGCTGCTGATCGAGACGTCCGGACCCGAGAGCGAGGTCGTCAAGCTGCTGCCCGCCCTCACCATCACCCCGGAGGAACTGGACGAGGGCATGGCCATCCTCGCCCGCGCCGTCCGGGAAACCGCCTGAGACCCCAGGTCAGGAAGGAAGTCACACCGTGATCGTCCGCTCGTTCAAGGACATCGAAGGCACCGACCGGCATGTGAAGTCGGCCTCCGGGACGTGGGAGAGCAAACGCATCGTCCTGGCCAGGGAGAGGGTCGGCTTCTCCCTCCACGAGACGGTCCTCTACGCGGGCACCGAGACGTCGATGTGGTACGCGAACCACATCGAGGCCGTCGTCTGCGTCGAGGGCGAGGCCGAACTGACCGACCACGAGACCGGGCGCACCCACACCATCACGCCCGGCACCATGTACCTCCTCGACGGGCACGAGCGGCACACGCTGCGCGTCAAGGAGGACTTCCGCTGCATCTGCGTGTTCAACCCGCCCGTCACCGGACGGGAGGACCACGACGAGAACGGCGTCTACCCGCTGCTCACCGAACCCGAGCCCGAGGAGGTCTGAGAGACCCGTGACCACGCACCTGACCCCCGCGACCGCCGCCCCCGCCGCGACCGGCTTCCCCGACCTCTACCCCAGCCGCGGCGCCACCGAGGTGACCGTCCCCCGCCAGGACCCGGTCGTCTGGGGCGCGCCCGACGCACCCGGCCCGTTCGAACCGCTCGACCTCCATGCGTTCGAGCGGGACGGCTTCGCCACCGTCGACGCGCTCCTCACGGACGACGAGGTCGCCGTCTACCGGCGGGAACTGGACCGCCTGGTGGCCGACCCGGCGATCCGGGCCGACGACCGGTCGATCGTCGAGCCGGCGTCCCAGGAGATCCGGTCCGTCTTCGAGGTGCACCGGATCAGCGAGGTCTTCGCCCGCCTCGTGCGCGACGAGCGGGTCGTCGGCCGGGCCCGGCAGATCCTCGGCTCCGACGTGTACGTCCACCAGTCGCGGATCAACGTCAAGCCGGGCTTCGGCGCCTCCGGCTTCTACTGGCACTCCGACTTCGAGACGTGGCACGCCGAGGACGGTCTGCCCCGGATGCGGACGGTGTCCGTCTCGATCGCGCTGACCGAGAACCACGACACCAACGGCGGGCTCATGATCATGCCGGGCTCGCACAAGACGTTCCTCGGCTGCGCCGGCGCCACGCCGAAGGACAACTACAAGAAGTCGCTCCAGATGCAGGACGCGGGCACGCCCTCCGACGAGGCGCTCACCACGATGGCCTCCGAGTACGGCATCAGGCTGTTCACGGGCCGGGCCGGTTCGGCGACCTGGTTCGACTGCAACTGCATGCACGGGTCCGGCGACAACATCACGCCGTTCCCGCGCAGCAACGTCTTCATCGTGTTCAACAGCGTCGAGAACGCGGCGATGGAGCCGTTCGCGGCGCCGGTGCGGCGGCCCGAGTTCATCGGGGCGCGGGACTTCACCCCCGTCCGGTGAGGTGAGCCGGGGGCCGCCCGCCCGGCGCCGCCGCGGGCTCAGCCCGACAGCGCGTCGAGCAGGCGGTCCACGTCCCGGGCCGTGTTGTACAGGTGGAAGGACGCGCGCAGGTTGCCCGCGCGGTCGGAGACCTCGATGCCCGCGCCGCTCAGCTCCCGCTGCCGGACGCCGAGCCCGGGCACCGAGACGATCGCCGAGCCGGGAGCGGGCACGGGCGCGTGGCCGAGGTCCGCGAGCCCGGCCCGGAACCGGTCGGCGAGGGCCACGTCGTGGGCGTGGACGGCGGCCACGCCGAGTTCCTCCACGAGGTCCAGGGAGCGGCGCAGTCCCGCGAACGTGAACAGGGCGGGGCTGAGGTCGAACCGCCGTGCGGAGTGGGCGAGTTCGGCCACGGGGCCGTAGCAGCTGTCCCACGGCGCCTCGCCCGCGACCCAGCCCGCGAGCAGCGGCGTCAGCCCGCCGAGGTCCTCCGGGACCACGAGGAAGGCCGCGCCGTGCGGGCCGAGCAGCCACTTGAAGGAGACGGCCGCGGTGAAGTCGTCGGCGTCGGCGTGCATCGGCAGCCAGCCCGCGGACTGGGAGTGGTCGACGTAGGTGCGTGCGCCGTGCGCCCGGGCCGCCTCCCGCAGGGCGGACAGGTCGGCGATCCGGCCGTCCGCGGACTGGGCGGCGCTGACCGCGACGAGCGCGGTGCCGGGCCGGACGGACTCCGCGATCCGCTCCAGCGGCACGGTGCGGACCTTGAGGTCGCCGCGGACGTGGAACGGGTTCAGCACCGAGGTGAAGTCGTCCTCGGCGGTGAGCACCTCGGCGCCCGCGGGCAGCGAGGCGGCGATGACCCCGGTGTGCGCGGCGACGGAGGAGCCGACCGCCACCCGGGTGGCGGGGACGCCGGCCAGCCGGGCGAACGCGGCCCGGCAGGCCTCCACGTCCTCGTAGAGCGGGGTCAGCGGCCTGCCCTCGGCCCGCAGCACCGCCGCCTCGTGCAGGGCGGTGACCGTACGGGCCGGGAGCAGGGCGTTGCTCGCGGTGTTGAGGTAGGTGCTCTTCGGGGCGAACTCGGCGCGGACGAGGGTGTCGAAGGTCTGCGGGCTCAGGCTGCTCCGCCCGGTCGGCCGGGACGCCGGCTCCCGGCTCTGCGCGGTCTCGGTGCTCTCCGTGCTCTCCGTGCTCTCCATGGCTCCACTCTGCGGCCCGCGGAAGTCCCCGTCCATCGCGTCTTCCTACGCTGTACCCCCAAGGAACGCTTATGAGACGGGCGCCACCTGCGCCGTCCCGTCTCAGGACCGCGGCACCGCACACCCGTCCGGACCACAGGCCCCGGCGTCGCCCGCGTCGACGTGCGCCAGCGGTGGGCGCGCGTCCCAGGCCCGGGTCAGCGCCTGCGCGAAGACCTCGGCGGGCTGGGCGCCGGACACGCCGTAGGCGCGGTCGAGGACGAAGAACGGCACGCCGTTCGCCCCGAGCCGGGCGGCCTCCCGCTCGTCGGCACGGACGTCGTCGGCGTACGCGGCCGGGTCGGCGAGCACCGCGCGGGCGGCACCGGCGTCGAGACCGGCCTCGGCGGCGAGCTCGACCAGCCGCTCGTCGCCCTCGGTGAACAGCGACCGCTCCTCGGCGAAGTTCGCCCGGTACAGGAGCTGGAGCAGCTCGTCCTGGCGGCCCCGCTCCTTCGCGAAGTGCAGGAGGCGGTGCAGGTCGAAGGTGTTGCCGTGGTCGCGGCCCCGGGTGCGGTACTCCAGGCCCTCGGCGGCGGCCTGGGCCCCGAGGTTCTCCTCACCGGCCTGTGCCTGCGCCTCGCTCATGCCGTACTTCCGGGTGAGCATCGTGAGCACCGGCTCGACGTCGCCCTGGGCCCGGCCGGGGTCCAGTTCGAAGGAGCGGTGCACCACCTCGACCTCGTCCCGGTGCGGGAAGGCCGCGAGCGCCTTCTCGAAGCGGGCCTTGCCCACGTAGCACCAGGGGCAGGCGATGTCGCTCCAGATCTCGACGCGCATGGATCGGCTCTCTTCGGGGTCGCTCGGACGTTCGGGCGCGGAGACTCCTCTCCGACGGGTGCGTGAACGTTCAAGTGTCCCCGGGCATTCCCGGCCGCGCTCAGCTCCCGTCGCGCAGGTCGTCCGGCCACGTCGGCCGGAACTCCAGGTGGTCGTAGGTGACCACGCAGCCCTGTCCCATCGGGGACTGCGTCATGAAGCCGACCAGGGCCGCGCCCGTCTCCTTCTCGTCGCCCAGGGTGAACAGCCGGACGAAGGTCCAGCGTGCGCCGTCCCGGGAGGCGTGGAAGGCGAGGGCCCGCCCGGTCCGGCTGATCCGCAGCCAGACCGTGCTGCCGTCCACCGTGAAGGAGTTGGCGTCGTCGGAGTGCCCCCGGGTGACCACCGTGCAGACGGTGGGCACGTCCGGGGAGTACTCCAGGCAGAGCTTGGCCCAGGCCCGGTCGCCGACGTGGACGTAGAGCACGCCCGCGTCGAAGGCGCCGTTGAACCCGACGGTGACCCGTGCGACGAGCTGGAAGTCCCCTTCGGGCGCCCCGAGCAGCCGGGGCGCGTCGGTGGCGGGGTCCAGCGCCTCCCCGGTGGGCGGCACGAACCGGTCCTGCCGGGGACCGGCCCACCCGGTGAGGACTCCGTCCTCGTAGGACCAGTACCCGTCAGGACCGTAGGTGCGGAGAGGGAAGGGCAGTTCGGGGAGTTCGACGTCCATCCTCAGAGTGTCCCGGTTCCCTCTCTCCGCGTCTGCGGCGTGATCCGAACGGCAGGCCCCAGGTGTCTCAGCGCTCGAGGTGGTTGTTGAAGCGCCGGGGCAGACCGAGCGGGTTGTCGTCGCGCAGCTCGGGCGGCAGCAGCGCCTCGGGGGCGTTCTGGTAGACGACCGGCCGCAGCCACCGCTCGATGGCCGTGCCGCCCACGGAGGTCGACGTGGACGTCGTGGCCGGGTACGGCCCCCCGTGGTGCTGCGCCGGGGCGACGGCGACGCCCGTCGGCCAGCCGTTGACCAGGACGCGTCCGGCGAGCGGGGTGAGGTCGGCGAGGATCTCGGAGCCGCGGCCCTCGCCCGCCGCCTCGCCCTCGGACAGCTGGACCGTCGCCGTGAGGTTGCCCGGCAGCCGCGACAGGACCGCCTTGACCTCGCCGTCGGAGTCGTAGCGGGCCACGACGGTGACCGGCCCGAAGCACTCCTCCAGGAGCAGGTCGTACTCGCCCTCCTCGGCCAGCCGGGCGGCGGGGACGGTCAGGAACCCGGCGCTGACGGTGTGCTCCCCGCCGGCGCCCGGCGTCACCGGGGACTCCACGTCGGGCAGTTCGGTGCGCTCGGCGACCCCCGCGATGAAGTTGTCCCGCATCCGGTGGTCGAGCAGCACGCCGGCGTCCGTGTCGCCGACCGCGTCCGTCAGCGACTTGACCAGCCCGTCGCCGGCGGCACCGGACGGCACCAGCACGAGGCCCGGCTTCACGCAGAACTGTCCGACGCCCAGCGTCATCGACCCGGCGAGGCCGGTGCCGATCGCCTCGGCGCGCTCGGCGGCGGCCGCCTCGGTCACGACGACGGGGTTCAGTGAGCCCAGCTCGCCGTGGAACGGGATCGGCACCGGCCGGGCCGCCGCCGCGTCGAACAGCGCACGTCCGCCCCGGATGGAACCGGTGAAGCCGGCGGCGGCGACCAGCGGGTGGCGGATGAGCTCGACGCCCGCCTCGAAGCCGTGCACGAGCCCGACGACGGCCGGGTCGACGCCGTGTTCTGCGGCGGCGTCCCGCAGCACCTGGGCGACCAGCTCGGACAGGGCCGGGTGGTCGGGGTGGGACTTGACGACGACCGGGCAGCCCGCGGCCAGCGCGCTCGCGGTGTCGCCGCCGGCGACGGAGAAGGCGAAGGGGAAGTTGGAGGCCGAGTAGACGGCGACGACGCCCAGGGACACCTTGTAGCGGCGCAGGTCCGGGACGGGCGGGGTGGCCGTGTCGTCGGGGTGGTTGATGACGACGTCGAGGAAGGCGCCCTCGTCGACGATGCCGGCGAACGCGCGCAGCTGGTAGCAGGTGCGGGCGAGCTCACCGCCGAGGCGGACCGGGCCGAGCGCGGTCTCCGCGTCGGCCACCTCGACCAGGCGGTCCTTGGCCGCCTCCAGCCGGTCGGCGGCGGTGCGCAGGAAGGCGGCGCGGACGGTGCGGTCGGCGAGCGCCTCACGGGTGGCGTGGGCGGCGCGGACGACGGAGTCCACCTCCTGGGCCGTCGCCTCCACCGCGACCTGCTCCCGCTGCTTCCCGGTTCGGGGGTCGACACTCCAGACTGGTGCTGCTGCCACCGCGGGTCCTCCACGCGCTCTGTCTCATAGGCGTTCGATATACTGAACGCCGTCTCTGATGATGAATATGCTGTTGGAGACTATTTCCGTCGATGGAAGGGGTCAAGGGCGATGTCGGCTGGCGAGACGGGGGGCGGGGCGCAGGTCAAGTCCGCGGTACGGACGGTTGAACTGCTGGAATACTTCGCCGGTCGCCCCGGTATGCACTCCCTCGCGGCGGTCCAGGAGGCCGTCGGCTACCCCAAGTCGAGTCTGTACATGTTGCTGCGCACGCTCGTGGATCTGGGCTGGGTGGAGACCGACGCCACGGGCACGCGCTACGGCATCGGCGTGCGGGCCCTGCTGGTGGGCACCTCCTACATCGACGGCGACGAGGTGGTCGCGGCCGCCCGGCCGACGCTGGACCGGCTCTCGGACGACACCACCGAGACCATCCACCTGGCCCGCCTGGACGGCACCAACGTCGTCTACCTCGCCACCCGCCAGTCCCAGCACTACCTGCGGCCCTTCACCCGGGTCGGCCGCCGCCTCCCGGCCCACTCGACCTCCCTCGGCAAGGCGCTGCTGAGCACGCACACCGACGAACAGGTCCGCAAGATCCTCCCCGAGACGCTCCCGGCGCTCACCGAGCACACCATCACGGACCGGGAGAAGCTCATCGAGGAGCTGCACCAGATCCGCGAGCAGGGCTTCGCCGTGGACCGTGAGGAGAACACGCTGGGCCTGCGCTGCTTCGGCGTGGCGATCCCCTACCGCACCCCGGCGCGGGACGCGATCAGCTGCTCGGTGCCGGTGGCCCGGCTGACGCCCGCGCACGAGCAGATGGTGAAGGACGCGCTGTTCGACGCGCGCGACCGGCTGACCCTGGCGACCCGGAGGCTCTGAACGGTGCGGGTGGTGCTCCGCGAGGTCCACGACAGCGACCTGCCGGTCTTCTTCCGGCAGCTCAACGATCCCGAGGCCCTGCGCATGGCCGCGTTCACCCCGGAGGACCCGGCCGACCGGGCCGCCTTCGAGGCGCGCTGGGAACGCCTCCGCTCCACCGCCGTGGTCCGCACGGTCCTGGCCGACGGGGACGTGATCGGGAACGCGGCGGTGTACGGGGAGCCCGGCGAGCGCGAGGTCACGTACTGGGTGGACCGCGCCTACTGGGGGCGGGGCGTGGCGACGGCCGCGCTGCGCGGACTGCTGGCCGAGGTGACGGAACGGCCGCTGTACGCGCGGGCGGCGGCGGACAACGCCGGCTCGCTGCGCGTGCTGGAGAAGTGCGGGTTCCGGGCGACGACCCGGGCCAGGGGGTACGCGCCCGCGCGCGGTGCGGAGATCGACGAGGTCGTGCTGCTGCTGGAGTGAGGCGGGCCCGCCGCCGCGGCCGCGCCGGGCGCCGGATGAACGGACGATGAGAAAACCGGGCGGATGGGAACGTTTCCCCTCCGCCCGTTCGTCTTCCGGACGCCATGAACAAAACGATCAGGCGCGCCTCGGTCTTCGCGCTGCTGCTGGTGTTCGCCCTGCTGATCCGGGCGACCTGGGTGCAGTTCTACGAGGGCCGGGCGCTCGCGGACGACAACGACAACCGGCGGGGCGCGATCAAGACGTACGCGGCGCCGCTCGGGAACATCATCGTGGCCGGCCGGGCGGTCACCGGCTCGGCGGCCACGACCGGCAGCGACCTGGAGTACAGACGCACGTACACGGACGGCGAGCTCTACGCCGCGGTCACCGGCTACGCCTCGCAGAGCTACGCCCCGACGCAGCTGGAGGGCATCTACGCCGACCTGCTCAACGGCACGGACAGCCGGCTGACGACCGCGATGGACACGGTCACCGGCCGGCGGGCCGACCCGGGCAACGTGATCACCACGATCGACCCGGACGTGCAGAAGGCGGCCTACGACGCGCTCGGCGACACCAAGGGCGCGGCGGTCGCGATCGACCCGTCGACCGGCCGGATCCTCGCGGTCGTGTCGACGCCGTCGTACGACCCGTCGTCCCTCACCGACGCCGACTCCGCCGGTACGGCCTGGAAGAAGCTCACCTCGGACGAGGACAAGCCGCTCACCAACCGCGCGCTGCGGCAGCCGCTGCCGCCGGGCTCGACGTTCAAGCTGGTGGTCGCGGCGGCCGCGCTGGAGGACGGGCTGTACGCGTCGGTGGACGAGAAGACGGACAGCCCGGACCCCTACACGCTGCCGGGCACGACGACGGTCCTGAAGAACGAGAACACGTCCGCGCCCTGCGAGGACGCCTCCATCCGGGTCGCCCTCCAGTACTCGTGCAACAACGTCTTCGCGCACATGGCGGTCCAGCTCGGACAGGACACGGTGAAGGCGATGGCCGAGAAGTTCGGCTTCAACGACGAGACGCAGGACGTGCCGGTGCGGGCGTACCCGAGCGTGTACCCGTCCGGCATGGACGAGTCGTCGACCGCCCTGACCGGTATCGGCCAGTACGACGTGACGGCGACCCCGCTCCAGATGGCCATGGTGTCCGCCGCCATCTCCAACGGCGGAGAGCTGGTCTCGCCGCATATGGTCGCGCAGATCACCGACGGCGGCGGCGATGTGCTGGAGAACTACGACGACGAGGCCTCGACCACGCGGATCGTCAGCTCCGGCACGGCCGAGCAGCTGCGGTCGGCGATGCGGACGGTCGTCGAGAAGGGCACGGGCACGAACGCGCTGATCGACGGGGTCACCGTCGGCGGCAAGACCGGCACCGCCCAGCACGGCGAGAACAACAGCAAGACCCCGTACGCCTGGTTCACGTCGTACGGCGAGGCCGACGGCGAGCAGGTCGCCGTGGCGGTGGTCGTGGAGCAGTCGGACGCGGCGCGGTCGGAGGTCAGCGGCAACGGACTGGCCGCGCCGGTCGCCAAGGCCATGATGCAGGCGGCGCTGAGCGGTTGAGGCGGGCCGCGCGACCGGCGTGCGGGTCCGCCGCGGCCGGTCGCGCGGTTCCCCGCGCCCCTCAGGGTGCGCCCGTCGCCGGAGTCACCGCCCGACGCCGAGCAGCTGCTCGACGGGGTCGATCGCGAAGTACACGACGAACAGGGCCGAGGCCCCCCACAGCAGCCAGTGGACCTCCTTCGCCCGGCCCAGCACCGTCTTGATCACCACGTGGGCGAGGAAGCCCGCGCCGATGCCGTTGGTGATGGAGTAGGTGAACGGCATCACGGCGATCGTCAGGAACGCGGGGACGGCGATCTCGTACCGGTCCCAGTCGATGTTCTTGACCTGGGTCATCATCAGGAAGCCGACCACGACCAGCGCGGGCGCGGCCGCCTGGAGCGGGACGATGGTGAGCAGCGGCGTGAGGAACAGGGCGAGGGCGAAGAGGCCGCCGGTGACCAGGTTGGAGAAGCCGGTGCGGGAGCCCTCGCCGACGCCGGCGGCGGACTCGATGTAGGAGGTCGCGGAGGAGGACGAGGCCGCGCCGCCCGCGACCGCCGCCGCGCCGTCGATGAGCAGCACCCGGCCGAGGTGGGGCACCTTGCCGTCCTCGTCGAGCAGGTTCGCCTCGGCGCTGATGCCGACGACCGTGCCCATGGTGTCGAAGAAGTCCGACAGGAGCAGGGTGAACACCAGCAGGACGACGGTGACGGCGGTGGTCTCGGCGAACGCGCCGAACACGCTGAAGTGACCGATCAGACCGAAGTCGGGGGTGGAGACGACCTCGTCGGGCCAGGACGGGGTGGTCAGGCCCCAGGACTCGACGTCGGCGACCGAGTCGATGACGATCGCGAGCACCGTCATGGTCACGATGCCGATCAGGATGGCGCCCTTGACCTTGCGGGCGAGCAGCGCGACGGTCAGCAGCACGCCGAGACAGAAGACCAGGACCGGCCAGCCGGAGAGGGTGCCGGCGCCGCCGAGCTGGACCGGGACCGTGGTGTTCGCGGCGTCCGGGACGCGGCTGACGAAGCCGGCGTCGACGAAGCCGATGAAGGCGATGAACAGGCCGATGCCGACGCTGATCGCGTGCTTCAGCTGCTGCGGGACGGCGTGCATGACGGCCTCGCGCAGACCGGTCACCACCAGGACGCAGATCAGCAGGCCTTCCAGCACGATCAGGCCCATCGCGTCGTCCCAGCTCATCAGCGGGGCGATCTGGAAGGCGACCACCGCGTTCAGGCCGAGGCCGGCGGCGAGCGCGAGCGGCAGATTGCCGCCGACCCCCATGACGATCGTCATCACGGCGGCCACCAGGGCGGTGGCGGTGGTGAGTTGGACGACGTCGAGGGAGTGCCCGAACTTGTCCTTCGCGCTTCCCAGGATGATGGGATTCAGGACGAGGATGTAGGCCATCGTGAAGAACGTGGCGAAGCCGCCGCGTATCTCCCGGCCGAACGTCGATCCCCGTGCGGAGATTCTGAAGAACCGGTCGACGCTGTTCGCCGCCGGGGGCGGGACAGTTGACCGGTCGGCCGCCTTCTGCACCTCGGACATGACGGGCCCTCCTCGTGACCTGGTGGATCGGTGTGCGGATGCTGGCTGGATTGTTCCCGCGTCGAACCCCCTTCGGGTTTTCGCCGTGTTACGGAATCGGGGTGGGTCAACGTTCGGACCGTCATACGGCGTTCGAACCCCCGATCAAGAACCGACAGAGACCGCTGCTACGCTTCCGGCTCTCGTCCCGGCACCCTCTCGGGACATCCTCATGTCATTCACATGACACGCACGGCAGGCGCCCCGCCGGGTGCCGGTAGTCACCGAGAAGAGGTCACCCGTGGGCACAGTCGTCGACGACGCAGCCTCCGTGGAGTTCCATGCCTTCTTCGAACGCCACTACGCCGAACTGTCCCGGCTCGCCTTCCTGTTGACCGGCGAGGCGGACACGGCCGACGATCTGGCGGCGGACGCGCTGCTGGCGCTGTGGCACCGCTGGGACCGGGTGCGCGCGGCCGACCATCCGGTGGCCTACGCGCGGGGCGTCGTCGCCAACCTGGCCCGCACCCGTATCCGCAGCGCCGTCCGCGAGCGCCGCAGGATCTCCCTCTTCTGGTCGCACCGCGAGGAGAGGACGGAGAACCCCGACGTCGCGGGCGTGGTGGACGTGCAGTCGGCGCTGCGTAGACTCCCCTTCCGCAAACGGGCCTGCGTGGTGCTGCGGCACGCCTTCGACCTCTCGGAGAAGGACACCGCCCTCGCCCTGGGGGTCTCGGTGGGTACGGTGAAGAGCCAGACCTCGAAGGGAATGGCCGAGTTGCAAAGACTGCTCGGCGCTCAAGGAGCTCCGCGGAAGGTGCACGCCGTGATGGCGGCGCGCACCGGTGAGGCCGGAGGAAGGAACCGATGACGATGCGGCAGGACGTGCACGACGAGCTGCGCGCCCGGCTGCACGAGGCGGCCGAGGCGCACGAGCCCGACCGCGCGCGCATCCTGGCCCGGATCGAGCGCGGCATGGCGGGGCAGGACCGGGCCGCCGGCCACCGGGCGAGCCGGCCGCCCCTGTGGGGCTGGGCGCGGATCGTCGGCGCGACGGCCGCGGTCGCGGGCATGCTCGCGGTCGGCGGTTACGCAGTGGCGTCCGCGGTGAAGGACGACCCCCCGCGGCCGCAGACGGTGGCCGTCTCGCCGCCGCCGGTGGAGTCCCCCAGCGCCACGAGCCGCCCGCCGGCCTCCCCGTCGGCGACGCCCGGCGGCTCCGCGGGCGCGGAGGAGGAACCGGCCGGGCCGAGCAGTTCCCCGCCGAGCACCGCGGAGCCGACGCCCTCGGCACCGCCCGCCGTCACGCTGCTGCCGCCCAACGATGACGACGACGACGGGCCGCTGTGGTCCGACGGTTCCATCGACCCCCACAGCAACGACTTCTGGGCGCAGAGCAACGTCACGGTGAGGGCGAAGCAGGAGGTCACCGCGCTCACCGTGCAGTTGAGGATCGCTCAGACCGGCGGGGTCTCCTCGACCGGCGCCTGGCGCTCGCTGCCGGAGGACGACTTCACCCTGACCGTCACCGAGCAGGACGGCTCCCTGGTCTACACCTGGGTGCTCAAGGAGGGCCGTACGCTCGCCGCGGGCGAGTGGGTGTTCGCCGGGCAGTACGACCACGACCGCGGCGGCCGCGACGCCGAGGACGACAGCTATGTGATCGCGGGCGAGGCCGACGGCGAGGAACGCTCCCTGGGCGGGGACTTCGCCGTCCACGACGACGACGCGTAGGAGGAAAGCCCGGAGACCGCGGCAACCCTTTCCCGGCCGGTGGCGACCACACGGCACGAGAGTCACCACCACCTGAGGAATGGGCACATGACTGCACCAGCACGACCGCGCGCCCGGCACCGCCGCCAGGCCACCCGGCGGCGGACGCTGATCGCCGGCTCCGCCGCCCTCGCGCTCTCCGGCGCGGCGCTCGTCACCACGACGACGCTGTCCTCCGCGGGCGCCGCGACCGCCTGGCCGACGGCCACCGGCAGCAAGGCCGTCACCTCGACGATCTCGGTCTCCGGTACCTACGACGGCGGGCTCAAGAAGTTCTACGGCTCCGGCGGCCTGGGCGGCGACGGCCAGGACGAGGGGCAGGACCCGATCTTCGAGCTCGCCGACGGCGCCGTGCTGAAGAACGTCGTCATCGGGACCCCGGCCGCGGACGGCGTCCACTGCAAGGGCTCCTGCACGCTCCAGAACGTGTGGTGGCTGGACGTCGGTGAGGGCGCCGCCAGCTTCAAGGGCACCTCGTCGTCGGCCGTGTACACGGTCTACGGCGGCGGCGCGAAGAACGCCGACGACAAGGTCTTCCAGTTCAACGGCGCCGGCAAGCTGGTGGTCACCAAGTTCCAGGTCGAGAACTTCGGCAAGCTGGTGCGCTCCTGCGGCAACTGCTCGAAGCAGTACCGGCGGACCGTCATCGTCAACGACGTGGACGTGACCGCGCCGGGCACGGCGATCGTCGGCGTCAACGCCAACTACGGCGACACGGCGGCCCTGCGCAAGGTCCGCATCCACGGCGACAGCGGCAAGAAGATCAAGACCTGCGTCCGCTTCACGGGCAACACCACCGGCGCCGAGCCGACCGAGATCGGCACCGGCCCCTCCGGGACGACCTGCGACTTCACGTCGTCCGACCTCACCTACGACTGAGCCGGCCGGGCCTCAGTCCATGGCGGCGCCGATCGCCGTCGAGCCGGTGGTCAGGAACGTCGTCGAGGGCAGCGAGCCGTCGGACGCGCGCGGGCCGTACGCCGTCGTCGCGTCCGTCGACCTGAACGACGGGGTGCTCACGCCGCTGTCCCAGCTGTTGGCCGCGGACACCGTCGACGAGCCCCGTACCACCGGGCCGCCCCGGTTTCCCACGGAGAGGTTCCGGGCCAGGCGGGCCGTACCGGTCGCGAAGGAGAACCCGGCCCGCGCGTTGGCGTAGGCCGTGTTGCGGTGGAGGTCGACGGCCCCGGTGTTGGAGTTCTCGGTGAACCCGTCGAGCGCGTTGTCCCAGGCCGCGTTGTCGCTGACGACGTGTCCGACCGCGACGCCCCCGCCGCCCAGCTCGAAGCCGTTGCCGTTGCCGAAGGCCCAGGAGTGCTCGACGGTCACCGGTGTGGAGAACTGCCACAGGTCGAGCCCGTCGTCCACGTTGTCGTGGAGACGGGCTCCGGTGATCCGGTTGCCGCTTCCCGAGCCGAACGTGACCGCGATGCCGTCCGCGTTCCGGCCGTGCCCGGCGGCGTCGTGGTTGCCGTGGCTGTCCAGGTTCCGCACGAGGTTGCCGACGGTGCCGTCGCCGCGCAGGGTGAACCCGGAGCCGCCGTTGTCGGCGGTGACCAGGTTCTCGAAGACACCGCCGGTCGAGGAGGTCACCACGAGTCCCTGCGCCGGCGCCTTCCGGAAGGTCAGGTTCCGCACGGTCCAGTAGCTGCCGTGGATCCCGGCGAGCCAGGAGCCGTCGGGCAGCTCGGAGCCGTCGATCCTCACCTTCTCGCCGTCGTGGGCCCGGAGGGTGATCCGGTGCGCGGGGGTGCCGCCGGCCGTCGACCTCAGGGTGGCCGTCGGGTGGTAGGTGCCGCCGCGGACCTCGATGACCGTGCCGGCGACCGCGTTCCGCACGGCCGACTCCAGCTGCGCGGTGGTGGAGACGGTGACCGTCGTCGACGCGGCCCGCGCGCCGCCCTGGGTCAGGCCGAGGTGGACACCGCCCGCTCCCGCTGCGAGCGCCACGGCGGCGGCGATCGAGAGGGTGCGCGTCCTGCGGTGGCGTCCGGTGCTCAAACGCACGGGGCGTTCCTTTCCTGGAAGGGACGGGGAGCGGTGCCGGACCGGAGGGGCCGCCCCGGTCCGGCACCGCACCCCAGTCGCCGCCCCGGCCGGAGAGGTTGCCGGGTCCGCGCGAAAAAGATCGAAACTTTCGCTCCCCACCCGCCCCCGCTCCCCCGATTGACGCCCCGGACCACGGCTGGTGAGACTCCCCAGGGCGCCTCATCCAACAGAATCCCCCACACTCACACAGGATGCGTCATGCGTCCTGGCCTCCCCTCCCAGCACCGCGACCACCGGAGCACCCCCCGTGACACACCCGCAGTACGCCGGCTACCTCTTCGTCTACTTCACCGGGGAGGACACCGCCGACGGCGAGCAGATCCGCTACGCCCTCAGCCGCGGCGACGACCCGCTGCACTGGCGGGAACTGAACGGCGGACGGCCCGTCCTGACCTCCACCATCGGCGAGCGGGGTCTGCGCGACCCCTTCGTGGTCCGCTCCCCCGAGGGCGACGGGTTCCACCTGATCGCCACCGACCTGCGCATGTACCGGGACAGCAGCGGCAGCTGGGACGAGGTCCAGCGCCACGGCAGCAAGTCCGTCATGGTGTGGGACTCCACCGACCTGGTCCACTGGACCGACCAGCGCCTGGTGAAGGTCGCCCCCGACACCGCCGGCAACACCTGGGCGCCGGAGGCCCACTGGGACGCGGCCCTGGGCGAGTACGTCGTCTTCTGGGCGTCGAAGCTGTACGCCGACGACGACCCGGCGCACACCGGCTCGACGTACAACCGGATGCTGTACGCGACGACGAAGGACTTCCGCGCCTTCGGCGAGCCGAAGGTCTGGCACGACCCCGGCCACTCGGTGATCGACTCGACGGTCGTCGAGCACGAGGGCGTCTACTACCGCTACACCAAGGACGAACGGGACCCCTCCTCCGGCTCCCCCGGCTCGAAGTTCATCACCGTGGAGAAGTCGACGAGCCTGACGGACACGGCGTACGGCTTCGTCGCCGACCGCGTCGGCAGCGGCTCGGTCGACCGCGGCGAGGGGCCCACGGTGTTCAAGTCCAACTCCGAGGACAGGTGGTACCTGTTCATCGACGAGTACGGCGGCCGCGGCTACGTCCCGTTCGAGACCACCGACCTCGACTCGGGCCGCTGGACGGCGTGCGCCGGCCACCGGCTCCCGGCGAGCCCCCGGCACGGCACGGTCCTGCCGGTGACGCGGGAGGAGTACGACCGGCTGCTGGCCGCCTACCCGGCCACGCCCGCCTCCCTGGTGGACGTGACCGCGAAGGACCAGAAGGGGTACGCGATCGTCACCGAGGCCTCCTCCAAGGTCGTCCTGCCGATGGAGCCCGACGCCGACCTGCGGCACCTCGCGCCGGCGCTGTGGGCGGCCGAGGGCGCGTCCGTCTCCCCGGAGCCGGGCACGCCGCGTGACTTCCGCACGCCGCGGACGTACACCGTGACCGCCGCCGACGGGACCGCCCGCACCTGGACCGTGGAGGCCGTCCGCACCCGCAGCCCGCTGCTGCCGGGCCTCACCGCCGACCCGGACGTGCGGTACCTGGACGGCGCGTACTGGATCTACCCGACGACGGACGGCTTCCCGGGCTGGGGCGGGACGCGCTTCTCGGCGTACTCCTCCGAGGACCTGGCGCACTGGACGGACCACGGCGTCGTCCTGGACCTGGAGTCGGACGTGTCCTGGGCGGACGCCCACGCCTGGGCGCCGGCGATCGCCGAGCGCGACGGCCGGTACTACCTCTACTTCTGCGCCGAGCAGCAGATCGGCGTGGCCGTGGCGGACTCGCCCGCCGGTCCCTTCGCGGACGCGCTGGGCAAGCCGCTGGTGGCGAAGGACGGTCCCTGGTCCGGCCAGATGATCGACCCGGCGGTCTTCACGGACGACGACGGCCGGTCGTACCTCTACTGGGGCAACAGCCACGCGTACGTGGTGCCGCTGGACGACGGCATGGTGTCCTTCGACCCGGCCCAGGTGCGGGACATCACCCCGTCGAACTTCCGGGAGGGTTCCTTCGTGGTGAAGCGTCAGGGCACGTACTACTTCATGTGGTCCGAGGACGACACCCGCAGCGAGGACTACCACGTGGCCTACGCGACGGGACCGTCCCCGCTCGGCCCGTGGACCGAGCGGGGGACGATCCTGTCCAAGCGTCCGGAGTACGGCATCCTCGCCACCGGCCACCACTCCGTGGTGAACGTGCCCGGCACCGACGACTGGTACGCCGTCTACCACCGGTTCGCCCTCGACGGCCCCGGCCGGCCGGGCGGCGACGGCATGCACCGGGAGACCACCGTCGACCGGCTGGAGTTCGCCGCCGACGGCACGATCGAGCCGGTCGTGCCGACGCTGGAGTCGATCGGGCCGGTGCGCACCGGCTGACCCGGTCAGTCCATCGTCGCGCCGATCGTGGTGCTGCCCGTGGTCAGGAAGGTGGTCACGGGCAGACTGCCGTCCGACTGGCGGGCGTTGTACGTGGTGGACGCGTTCGTGGAGACGAAGGCGGGCGTGGCGATGCCGGAGTCCCAGTTGTTGCCGGCGGAGACCACGGAGGAGCCCTTGCTGACCAGGCCGCTGCCGTTGCCCACGGCGAGGTTCTTGCCGAGCCGGGCGGCGCCGGTGGCGAAGTAGTAGCCCCACTTGCCGTTGGCGTAGGCGGTGGTGCGGTTGATGACGATGGCACCGGTGTTGGAGTTCTCGGTGAAGCCGTTGCCGGCGTTGTCCCAGGCGGCGGAGTTGTTGACGACGTGGGCGACGACCTCGCCGTCGCCGCCGAGCTTGTAGCCGTTGCCGTCGCCCGCGAAGGCGGAGTCGCTCCAGCGGTTCTGGCCGTTGCCGAAGGCCCAGGTGTGCTCGACGGTGACGGGCGAGGAGAACGACCAGAAGTCGATCCCGTCGTCCGAGTTGTTGTAGAGGCGGGCGCCGGTGATGAGGTTGCCGGTGCCGGAGCCGTACTTGACGGCGATGCCGTCGGCGTTCTCGCCGTGGTTGGCGGCGTCGTAGTGGCCGTAGCTGTCGATGTTCCTCACCGTGTTGTTCACCGTGCCGTCGCCGGTGAGGGTGAAGCCGGAGTCGCCGCCGTTGATGGTCTTGATGTTGTTCCAGGTGGTGCCGGTGCAGGACTGGCAGACGACCGCGCTGTCCGGGGAGTTCTGGAAGGTGATGTTCGAGACGTTCCAGTAGTCGGCGGTCAGCTTGAAGATCCAGTCGCCGTCGGGGAGCGACGAGCCGTCGATCTTCACCGTCTCCGAGCCGTACGCGGTGAGGGTGACCGGCGAGGAGGAGGTGCCGTTGGTGGTCGACTGGAGGGTGGCGGTCGGGTAGTAGGTGCCGCCGCGGACCTGGATGACCGTGCCCGCGGTGGCGCCGGAGATCGCGCTGGTCAGCTCGGCCGTGGTGTCGACGACGACGGTCGCGGCCTGCGCCGGGGCCGGCAGGACGGCGAGACCGGCGCCCAGGGACAGGGCGGCGACGGCGGTGAGAGCGGTACGACGAGACAGACGAAACATGGAGTGCGGGTCCTTTCCGTCGTGGTGCGGGGGGATGGGGTGGGTTACAGGACGCGGTCCAGCCAGGCGAAGACCTCGTCCTGCATGCGGTCGACGAAGACATGGCCGAGGTCGGGCCAGGTCTTCAGGTGCAGCCGCTCCTCGGCGTGGCGGGAGCGCCAGACGGCGCGCAGCTTGGCGTGGGCCGCGCGGACGCCGTCGGCGGGGAACAGCGGATCGAGACCGCCGTGGAAGAACAGCATCGGCCGGGGGGCGGCGATGCTCGCCACGTCGGGGAAGTCGAGGTGGCGGGGCAGCCCGGGGTGGAGCATGTAGTAGGCGGACTGACCGCGCAGGGTGTTGTTGCCGGGGACCATCATCTCCTTCAGGCCGGTCATCCAGCAGACGGCGGCCGTGGCGGCGACGTCGTCGGTGAGGGCCGCCGTCTGCCAGGCGCGGAAGGCGCCCATGGAGAAGCCGACGGCCGCGATCCGCCGCCGGTCCACGCGGTCGAGGCGGGCGAGGAACCCGGCGGCGCGGGCGTCCTCGCGGGCCATGAGACCGGCCAGGGAGGAGCCCAGGTTGAAGAAGTTGCTGGCCAGCGCCTGCTGCTGGTCGTAGGCGAGGGGGCCGCGGTCGCCCCAGCCGAGGGCGTCGGCGGCCAGCACCACGTACCCCCGCCGGGCCAGTTCGTCGCCGACGAACCGGCCGCTGAAGTACTTCTCCGTCCACGCCTCGGCGGAGGCGAGCCGGGTGGTGTCGTACCAGGGCCGGACCAGTTTCTCCTTGCCGATGTCGAACTTGGCTCCGTGGTCGTGCAGGAGCAGCACGGCGGGGAAGGGGCCGGGGCCGTCCGGGGTGAGCAGCGCGGCGCGGACGCGTTCGTACCGGGTGAGGGAGAGGGTGACCAGTTCCCTCGTGTACCCGTCGCCCCGGACGGGCGGGCCGGACTCCGGGGCGTACGGGGTGCCGTCCTCCCGGTCGACGACCAGCGCCTCCTCGACCCGGGCGCGGGCCGCCCGGCGCCAGGCGCGGACGTCGCGGATCGGGGAGTTCCCCCAGGCGAGCGGGAAGGTGAGGGCGTCCTTGAGGGCGGGGTGGAAGTCGGGCAGCGGCCCGTCGACGACGGCGGCCTCGGCCCCGGTCACGGCCGTACCGGCCAGCAGCGCGGCCCCCGTGCCGGCCACGAACGCCCGCCGTCCCACCGCGTCACGGGCGCTCATACGGCCTCCAGTCCCCGAGGTAGGTCCGCCGGGTGTGCGCGGCCGCCTCGGCCGCCGTGAGCTGCGGCCGCGTCTCGGGTGCCGTGACGGCCGCGCCCGGACCGGAGTTGGCGTACTCGGCGAAGCGCATGGTCTGCCAGGGGTAGGCGTCCCGCATGTTGGTGTAGGGGGCGGCGGCGTCGATGCCGGGGCCGATCCAGGTGTCCCGCACGACCAGCGACGGCCAGGCGGTCGTCTCGTACGTCGGCACCCAGGGCCGGGCCAGCTTGTACGCGCCGTCCTCGGCGCCGGAGGTGATCCGGCACCCGACGGCGAGGAACCCGTAGGGGTTGGCGCGGGCGGTGGAGGGGGCGAAGACCATGCCCTTGGGGGTGAAGTCCACGTCCCGGGCGAGGGTGTGGAAGCGGCAGGTGTCGAAGACGGCCCGGGCCCGCCCGAAGACGAAGTCGATGTCTCCTTCGATGTGGCAGTGGCGGTAGTAGTGCCGGTCGAAGGCGTCCAGGGCGGTGGTGTCCGCGAAGAGGGTGTCCTGGTGGCCCAGGAAGCGGACGTTGTCGAAGCGGGAGCGGTCGCCGGTGACGTACGCGGCCACCGCCTGGGTGCCGGTGATGTCGGGGTGGTCGGCGCGCAGCCAGTCGTTGGCGAGGGTGAGGTCGCGGACGGTGAGGCCGGGGGCGGCGGAGGTGAAGGTGGCGGAGCCGGCCGTGCCGTAGGTGGTGCCGTCGGGTCTCGTCGTGCCGTTGGCGTGGTCGAAGACGACGACGGCGGCGCGGGCGTCGCGGGAGGCGCCCCGCAGGGTGAGGTCCGCCGCGTCCGCCGGGACGCTGACGACCTCGCGGTACGTGCCGGGGTGCACGACGATCGTCCGGCCGGGTCCGTCGACGGCGTCCACGGCGGCCTGGAGGGAGTCGCCGGGGCGGACGTGCAGGACGCGGCCCGAGTGCGCGTGGGCGGGGGCCGCCGCCGTCAGGGCGCCGGCCGTGAGACCGGCCAGGAGGGTGCGCCTGCGCATGTCAGCAGGTCTCCTTCCACGGCGTCCAGTCGCCCAGGTAGGTCTCGCGGGTCGCGGAGGCGGCCTGTTCGGCGGTGAGCTGGGGCCGGTTCTCCGGGACGGTGACGCGGGCGCCCGGCCCGGTGTTGCGGTACTCGGCGAACCGCTGGTCCTGCCACGGGTAGGAGGCCGACATGTTCGTGTAGGGGGCGACCGCGTCGAGGCCGGAGCCGAGGTGGCTGTCGCGGACGGTGAGCATGGGGCGGGCGGTGGTGTCGGAGCTGGGCACCCAGGGGCGGGCCAGCTTGTAGAAGGCGTCCGGGGCCTCGCTGGTGACCCGGCTCCGCGTCACCAGGTAGCCGCGCGGGTTGGCGCCGGCGGTGGAGGGCGCGAAGACGAAGCCGTAGGGGGCGGCGGCCAGGTCGGTGCGGTCCAGGGTGCGGAAGTGGCACTGCTCGAAGACGGCGGTCCCCCGGCCGAAGACGAAGTCGACGTCCCCCTCGGCGTAGCAGTGCGAGAAGTACTGGCGGGCGAAGGTGGAGAGGGCGAGGGAGTCGGCGTAGAGGGTGTCCTGGTGGCCCAGGAAGCGGCAGTGGTGGAAGGCGGACCGGTCGCCCTGGACCTTGATCGCGACGGCCTGGGTGCCGGTGATGTCGGGGTGGTCGGCGCGCAGCCAGTCGTTGGCGAAGGTGATCCAGCGGGCGGTGAAGCCGTCGGCCTGCACGGTGGTGGTGGCCGAGCCGGTGGTGCCGTAGGTGCCGGATCCGTCGGGCTTGGCGGTGCCGGCCGCATTGTCGTACACGATCACCACGTCGCGCGGGTCCTCGGCGGCGCCGATCCAGGTGGCCTCGGTGCGGGTGGTGCCGACGGCGACCGTCTCGCGGTAGGTGCCGGGGGCGAGGACGAGGGTCCAGCCGCTGCCGGCGGCGGCGGTGACGGCGTCCCGGACGGTGGTGTGGTCGCCGCGTCCCCGCGGGTCGACGTAGAGCGTCTGCGGGGTGAGGCGGGCGGCCGGGGAGCCGAAGCGGCCGAAGGGCCGGCGGGCGGCCGCGCGGGCGGGGCCCGCCGGGAGTGCGAGGGCGGCTCCCGCGCCCGCGCTCGCCAGGAGGAAGCCCCTGCGGTGCAGAGGGAGTCGGCTGTGGGGCGAGGACATGTCGGTGCTCCTTGCGATGCGGCTCGTGAGATGGGGGTCCTCGGGGTGGGGGTCGACGGGCCGGGGCGGCGGGCCCCGGCCCGTCGTGCACCGGGGGTGTCAGCAGATGTCGCCGGCGCCGGCGTGGGCGCGGACGAGGCCGGGGACGGCCTTGGCCGGGTCGACGTCGGCGCGCAGGGTGGGCGTCCAGCCCGCGCCGGACTGGAGGGTCTCGGCGGGGATCTCCGCGTTGTGCACGGCGATCAGGTCGACGGCCGTGCCGTTGACGAGGTTGCCGTCGGCGGTGACCGGCGCCTCGCTCCACTTCTTGAGCACCTTGGCCGCGCTGATGCCCGTCGGCAGCGTGAACGCGTTGTCCTCGGCGACGAGCTGGGACTCCTTGCCGACGCCGAGGCTGTAGGAGTAGGAGTCGTCGGCGACGAAGTGGTTGTTGTAGACGTCGACCTGGCCGAAGCGGACCCGGGGCGCGCGCTCGACCAGGTTCGAGAACAGGTTGTGGTGGAAGGTCACCTTGAGCTTGCCGCGGTCGCCGACGGCGGTGGACTCGCTGTCGCTGTTGCCGATCAGGATCGTCTTGTCGTGCTCGGTGAAGACGTTCCAGGAGGCGGTGACGTAGTTCGCGCCGCGGACGATGTCCAGCTCGCCGTCGTGCTGCTGGTACAGCATGCCGAAGTAGGTGGGCGCCGCGCTGTCGGGGTGGCTGCCGTCGGTGAAGGTGTTGTGGTCCAGCCACACGTGGGTGGAGCCGTAGACGACGGCGGTGTCGTACTCGGAGTTCCAGTTGCCCGTGTCCCCGTCGGTGGGGTCCCACTGCGGGAAGCAGTCGACGGGGCTCTCGAAGGCCAGATTGCGGATGATCACGTTGTCGACGGCCTTGATCTGGAGGCTGGCGCCCTTGAAGCCGGCGTTCTTCCCCACCCCGATGACGGTGGTGTTGGCGGGGATGTTCGCCTTGATGGCCTGGTCCTGGTTGGCGGCGGAGAGGCGGCGCAGCCCTTCGGGGCTGTCGTCGGGCTCGGCACTGAGGTCGGTGTCGAGCCCCCAGGTCTCCGGCGCGTACGCCGCGAGGTAGGCGTCGAAGTCGTAGCCGGGCGCGGCGAGGGCGTCGCAGCCGTCGGCGACGGCGTCGATGACCCCCTTCACCTTGATGATCTTCGGTGCGTCGCCCCCGGCGGCGAGGGCGGCCTTGAACTCGGCCCAGGTGGTCACGGTGTACACGTGCTCGGCGTCGGCGGCGGCCCCGCCGGTGGTGCCGGTCCCGTAGGAGGCCCAGCCGTCGTTCGCCGGGAGGGTCTGCCGGGCGGCGTCCCGCGGCTGGGCCTGGGCCGTGGTGCCGGTGACCGTCAGCGCGAGGGCGGTGCAGCCCACCACCACGACACTTGTGACGTGCCCATGCCATTTCTGTGCGTGCATTGTGCGGCTCTCTTCCGGTTGCCGAAGGGGTGGTTACGCGGTGGCCGGCGGCCAGGTGATCCAGGAGCCGGGGATCTCCTCGTCGAGCCGGCGCACGTCCCGGGGCCGCAGCACCCGGCGGTGCAGCAGCCCGGAGGCGACGAGCCGGGCCACGGCGATCGCGCCCGGCGGGTTGAAGTGCGTGTTGTCCTGCTCGGTCTCGGTCCAGTTGAAGTACGTCTTCGTCGCCTCGACCCCGAGCTCCTGCCACAGCGCGAGCGACAGCGCCTGGACGTCGATCAGCGCGACGCCCTCCTCCTCGGCCAGCGCGCGCATCGCCGCCGGGTACTCGCCGTGGCTCGGCACGGCGTTCCCCTCCGCGTCGAACCGCCGCCGCTCGACCGGCGTCAGCAGCACGGGCCGCGCCCCGCGGGCACGGGCCCCGTCCACGTACAGCCGCAGATACTCCTGGTACGTCGTCCAGGGCTCGGTGTACCGCGTGGGGTCGGTGGTCTTCTCGTCGTTGTGCGCGAACTGCACGAGCAGGAAGTCACCCGGCCGGATCGAGGCGAGGACGACGTCGAGCCGTCCCTCGTCCACGAAACTCTTCGAACTGCGCCCGTTCACGGCGTGGTTGGCGACGGGCAGGTCCTTGTGGAGGAAGAAGGGCAGCGCCATGCCCCACCCGGTCTCGGGCGCGGCGTCGGCGTACTTCTGCGCGGCGGTGGAGTCACCGGCGATGTAGAGCGTGCGGGGGCGGTGACCGGAGGCGTGCGCGGGTGCGGCCGCGACAGCGCCGAGCGGGAGGGCGGCAAGAGCGGCGGAGGCGACCTGCCTACGGGTAAGGGACACGGACGTGCACCTCTCAACGGGGGGTGAGTGTCTCGACCTGAGGGGCGCGGGGCCATATCGATATGCGGCTTCCGCCGCGTGGGCGCGCCCAGCCGGGGACGGCCCGCAGCCCGCGGCGAAACGGACCGCCCCACGGCGAAACCCGGCACTGTCAGCCGGCCTGCTTGCTCCACTCGGCCTGAGCCGCGTTCAACTGCTCGGCCAGCGTGTCCAGGAACTCCTTGGCACTGAGCTTGCCCAGCAGCACCTTCTGGAAGTTCGGCTCGTTGTCGGCCTTGGAGATCGTGTTCCAGTCCGGCAGGTAGTACGGCAGCTGCACGATCGTCGTCGACCCGTCCGACAGCGCCTGCGCCGCCAGCTTCGTCGGCTCGGACTCGGTGACCCAGGTGTCCGACGCGGCCTCGGTGTTGGCCGGCACCTGCCCGGCGGACTCGTTGAACTTGGAGTTCTCCGCCTTCGAGACGGCGAACTCGATGAACTTCCAGGCGGCTTCCTTGTTCTTGGAGTTCTTGAACAGCCCGAGCCCGTCGACCGGGTTGGACACCTGGACGCGCTTGCCGTCGGCGCCCGTCGGCTGCGGGATGCCGCGGAAGGTGTCGGCGCCGAGCGCCTTCACGTGGTCCTGGTAGGAGCCCAGGTTGTGGTTGAGCATGCCGATGGTGCCCGAGTCCCACTGGGCGACCATCTTGGTGAAGTCGTTGTTGAGGTCGGCCGCCGGGGTGACCTTCTTGTAGAGGGCGGCGTACTTCTCCAGCGCCGCGACGTTCTTCGGGTCGTTGACCGTGGTTGTGTCGCCGTTCCAGAACGAGGTGATCCCGCTCTGCCCGTACATCGCGTCCAGCGCCTGCGCGATGGAGCCGGCGCCGCCGCGGATCGTGTAGCCGAACTCGTTCTTCTTGGAGTCCGTGAGCTTCTCCGCCGCCGCGTAGAACGCGTCCCAGGTCGTCGGGTCCGCCAGGCCCGCGGCCTTGAACAGGTCGGTGCGGTAGTATAGAACGCCGTTGTTGGCGGAGGTCGGGACCGAGTAGAGGGTGCCGTCGCCGCCGCCGGCCGCCTTCAGCGACTCCACCATGTCCTCGTTCAGCTTGCCCTTGAGGGAGGACGAGCCGAGCCGGTCGTCGAGCGGGTCGAGCGCGCCCTGCGCGGCGAACCCGGCGAGCATCGCCGCGCCGACGCCGCCGACGTCGGGCAGGCCGCCGCCCTGGATGGCGGTGTCGACCTTGGACTGGTACTCGGTGGAGGCGATGCCGACGTACTCGACGTCGATGTCGGGGTTGGCCTTCTCGAAGTCGGCGATGATCTCCTTCCAGATGTCGGTGCGCACACCGCCGTTGTTGTCCCAGAAGACGATCTTGCCCTTGCCGCTGCCCTCGGAGCCCTTGTCGCCGCCGGCGCCGCTGCCGTCGTCACCGCAGGCGGTGGCGGTCAGGGCGAGCACGGCACCCAGGGCGACGGCCGTGGCGGCGCGCCTGCTTCTGCGGATGCTGATCTTCATTGGTCGGCTCTCTTCTTCTGGATCCAACGAACTTCTGTGACGTGGTGGGGGTCAGTGGTGGCGGGCGTACGGAGCCCAGTCGTCCGTGCCCGCGAGGTAGTGCGCGACGGTGCGGGTCCGCGCCTCCTCGTCGCTCAGCTGCGGCCGGTCCGCGGCCTGGGCCGCCCCCGGTCCGGTGTTGCGGTACTCGGCGAACCGGGCGTCCCGCCAGGAGAAGCCGCTCATGTCGGTCCAGGGTGCGGACTTGACCGCGGCGGGCAGTTCGGTGTCCCGGATCAGCACCTGGGCGACCGCCGCCGGCTCCCCGCCCGGGTGCCAGGGCCGGCCGAGGTGGAAGGTGCCGTCCGGCGCGTCGCTCACGATCCTCGACCGGGTGATCAGGAACCCGTACGGGTTGCCCGTCCAGGTGGACGCGGCCGTGATGTAGCCGTTGTTGTCGGCGGAGCCGCGGCTCAGCGCCCGGATCACGGAGCGCTCGATGACGGTGGTCGCCCGCCCGTAGACGAAGTCGACGTCGCCCTCGACGTAGGAGTCGCGGATGTAGACCCGGCTGATCACGTCCAGCTTGGGGCTGTCGGTCATCAGGGTGTCCTGGTTGCCCAGGAAGGCGGTGTCCTCGAAGACGATCCGGTCGCCGGTCGTCTTCACCGCCAGCGCCTGCTCGCCGTTCAGCTCGTGCGCGGCCTCGTCGAAGTCGTTGCTGAAGGTGAGGTGGCGGGCGGTGACGTCGTGGGCCGCGATCCGTACCGTGGCGCTGCCCGTCGAACCGCCGTACGCCGCGGGCGTGTCGTAGACGATGACGGTGTCGGAGCGGTCCTGTCCAGTCCCCTGCAACGTGATGTCCGGCTTGGTCGCCGGGACGAACACCTTCTCGCGGTAGGTGCCGGGCGCGATCGCGATGGTCACGGGCAGGGTGTTGCCCTCGGGCACGGCGTCCACGGCGGACTGGACCGTCGGGTAATCCGCCGGGACGTGCAGCGTCACCGAGGCGCCGATCCGCCGCTGCGGCCCGGACCAGCGCGTCACCAGCGCGGGCACGGCCGCCGCCGGGTCCAGCCGGTAGGCGTAGAAGTCCCGCGGGTCGAACGCTTCACCCCACTCGTCGTGCCGGCCGGTGGTGTTCTTCAGGATCGACCCGCGCTCCACCAGCTCCGCGGTGGCGTCGGCCTGGTAGGGGTGCTGGACGTCCCGGTAGTAGCTGTTCTCGATGACCATCTTCGTCCGGCCGCGCGACCAGTTCCCGTAGGTCCACACGGGGTCGTCCGGATCGACCTGGGCGGTCAGGTAGTTGTTGTAGAGGTGCGCGTAGGCGGCGTTGTCGACGGACGGGTTGCGCTGCTTGGTGTGCGCGAACAGGTTGTGGTCGACGGTGATCTGCGTCCTGACGTCACTGGTCCAGCCCAGGCCGAAGGTCTTGTTGTTGTCCTCGAAGCGGTTGTAGGAGACGGTGACGTACTCGCTGTCCTTGCGGATGTCGAGCTGGCCGTCGCAGATCCGCGAGAAGCGGTTGTGGTCGACCCACACGTGGTGGACGGTGTCCATCTGGATGCCGTCGAAGTCGGTGTCCTTGCAGTCCCAGTTCCCCTCGATCGCCGAGTCGCGGATCGTCAGATTGCGGATCACCACGTTGTGCGTACCCGGGTTCAGGTGCAGCTCCCCGTGCACGATCTCGCCCGTGTCGCCGACGCCGAGGACGGTCTTGTCCGAGGCGACGGCGATCTCCGCGCCGAACGGCTCCACGGCGATGGTCCCGGCCACCCGGATGACGTACGGCTCCTCGGCGGCCGCGTACCGCTCCAGCGAGGCCTGGTCGGTGACCGTGACGACCTTGCCGCCGGCGCCGCCGGTGGTACCGCCGGCCAGGGAGGCGAAGCCATGGGCCCGGTCGGACCACCGCGGGGCGGCGGTGGCCGGCTCCGGCGCCGCGTGCGCCTCGCCGACCACGCCGAGGCCCAGCGCGGCGATCAGGCCCGCCACGGCGGCCATCACCGCACCCGGTCTCGGCAAGCGCTTGTTACGGAAGTGCGTCATTGCGGCTCCCCACAGGCGTACGGACGAAAAGGGGTCAGAGGGATCTGATCCGGAACTCGGTGAACGTGGCAGCCCCGGCGTGACCCGCTCCGTCGGGGGCGACGGCGAACAGGCCGAGCAGGGCGCCCACCCAGCGCCACGGCGTGGCGGCGAAGACGGGACCGGAGGAACGGAAGCCCTCGCCGAGGTCGTAGGCGAAGCGGCAGCGGGCACCGGCGCCGGTCTCCACGCGCAGCCGGGCCCGTCCGGCGGGGGCGAGCCGCGGATGGCCGGCGTCCCGCTCCTGCTCGGCCACCGCCTCGGCGAACCGGTGCACGAGGTGGACCGTGCCGTCGGTGCCGCGTTGCAGCCCGATCCAGCCGAAGGAGTCCCCGAGGACGGCGAGTCCGGCCCGCGCGCCCGGTTCCTCGCCGTGCAGTTCCAGCGTGACCTCGGCGACGGACGGGATGCCGGGCAGCCGCTGGGTGAGCACGTCCGGCAGCCGGCGCAGGTCGTGCGCGTCGGCCGTGCGGACGCAGCTCAGCCGTAGCCCGTCCCCCGAGTGGTGGGTGGCCCGGCCGTCCTGGGGGTTGGCCGTCCACTGCCACTGCCGGCCGAACCTGCCGCCGGGGAAGTCGTCGTCGGTGGCGGGGGCGGCGGGCGGCTGCGGCGGCAGCGCGGGGCGCCGGTGCGCGGCGACGGGGGCGCCGTCGTCCCCGATCACCGGCCAGCCGTCCGCGCCCCACCGCATCGGCTGGAGGTGGACGACCCTGCCGTACGCGCCGCGCTGCTGGAAGTGCAGGAACCAGTCCTCGCCGGACGGGGTGCGCACCCAGCCGCCCTGGTGGGGGCCGTTGACGGGGGTGTCCCTCTGTTCCAGGACGATCCGCTCCTCGTAGGGGCCGAAGAAGTCCCGGGCGCGGAAGGCGCCCTGCCAGCCGGTCTCCACTCCCCCGGCGGGCGCCAGGATCCAGAACCGGCCGTCGTGCCGGTAGAGCTTCGGGCCTTCGAGCGTGAACCAGCCGGGGATGCGGTCGCCGTCGACGATCACCTTGCCCTCGTCGAGCAGTGAGGTGCCGTCGGGGTGCATACGGTGCCCGGTGAGGCGGTTCTTGATCCCGGAGCGGGACCTGGCCCAGGCGTGCACCAGGTAGGCCTCGCCGGTCTCCTCGTCCCACAGGGGGCAGGGGTCGATCAGGCCCTTGCCCTCCTTGAGCAGGTGCGGCTCGGTCCACGGTCCCCTGATCGCGGGGGCGTTGACCTGGAAAATGCCCTGGTCGGGGTCGCCCCAGAAGATCCAGAAACGGTCGTCGTGGTGGCGGAGCGAGGGGGCCCAGACCCCGCAGTCGTGCCGGGGCCGCGCGAACTCGGCCGCCGGCCTCAGGCGTTCGAGGGCGTGGCCGACCAGGGTCCAGTTGACCAGGTCGCGCGAGTGCAGCAGCGGCAGTCCGGGGGCGCGGCCGAAGCTGGACGCGGTGAGGTAGAAGTCGTCGCCGACGCGTACGACGTCCGGGTCGGACCAGTCGGCGTTCAGGACGGGGTTGGTGTAGGTCTCCTGGGTCGGAGGCATTCCGCGGGTCACTGGCTGACCGCCTTCCGGGCGAGGGCCGCCGCGTCGTCGTGGCCGAGGCGGCCGTCGGCGACGACGGTGACGATCCGGCGGACGGCGGTGTCGCCGGGCGGGATCGCGAGCCGTTCGGCGGAGGCGAGGGAGGAGCCGACGCCCGGGTACTCGGCGGTCCGCACGAACCAGGGGTCGCGGCGGGTGGCGTCGGTGGCGCCCGCGAAGACCAGCGTCCAGTCGGCGCCCGCGAGGGCGAGCCAGTCGGCGCGGTGGCCGTGCACCCCGGTCTCGCCCTCGGCGGCGGCGGTGAAGACGTCCGGCGCCGAGGCCTCCTTGCGGGCCCGCCAGAAGAAGCCGCCGTAGGCCGCTCCGGGCCGTCCGTTGGTGGCGGGGCTGCCGATGGTCACCGGCTCGGCGGTGACGTTGGTGAGCGAGAAGGTGAAGTCCAGCGCCCAGGCGGTGTCGGTGAGTCCGGTGGCCGCGACGGTACGGCGCTCGCGCAGCAGCTCGGCCCCGGCGGCGACCCAGCGCAGCTCCTCCACGAAGCCGTCGGGGTCGCGCAGCTGGAAGCCGGTGTGCCGCTGGGCGCCGTGGTTGTCGAGCTCGGTCGGGCCCCGGTCGCGGACGTAGGTGCGCCCGCCCCAGAAGTTGTGCCCCTCGACGTCGGGAACGGCGACACCGACGCCGAGGTGGTGGGTGTGGTCGGCGGGGCTCAGCTCGGTGACCGCCGTGCCGGCCAGGGTGGTGACGGGGTGCAGGTAGGGGCGCGGGGAGAGCCGGGCGGGCAGCTCGGGCCGGGTGACGTAGCGGCCGACCGGGCGGCCCGCGACCCGCAGGACGACCGGTGCGTCGGGTGCCGTCATCAGGTCCTCACCTCTTTCACGAGCGCGGTCGGGGACGCCCAGGCGGCGCCCAGTTCGGAGAAGAGGGCGAGGGAGTCGGCGGCGGCCGCGACCAGGCCGTCGACGCCGGGGACCACCCGGCGGTCCTCGCCGGGCAGCCGGTGCCAGGCGTCCTCGGGGAGCTGGAGCGGGTCGGGGGCGAGCCGGATCGCCTCGACGACCCGCATGAACGACTCGGTCGCGGCCGGCGGGACCAGCAGCGGAACACCGTCGGTGAGGTGGTCGACGAGGTTCTCCAGCAGGTCGGTGCGGCCGTGCTCGAACTCCTCGGGGCCGTGGCCGGCGCGCTGGAGCAGGACGCGGTCCTGCTTGTACCAGAAGGTGATCCGGCCGCGGCTGCCGTGGACGAGGACGTACGGGTCGTCCGGGTCCTCGGCGCACAGCGTGGCCGCCACGACGACCGGGCGGCCGTCGGCGGTGGTGACCCGGACGCAGGAGGTGTCGTCGGCCTCGATGGCGTTGGCGTGCGCCAGCTCGGTCTCGATGCCGGTGACGTCGTCGGCGCGGGTGGCGCCGGCCAGCGCGAGGGCGGTGGCGACGGCGTGCGCGAGCGGGTTGGTGAGGGCGCCGTCGATCACGTCGACGCCGTTCAGGCGCCGCCTGCCCGCCCAGGGCGCCCGCCGGTAGTACGACTCGGCGCGGGCCCAGGCGCCGGCCCCGCCGACCCCGGTCACCTCGCCGATCACCCCGTCGGCGATCAGCTCGCGGATCGCGGGCAGGGCGTGCGAGCCCAGCGACTGGAAGCCGATCTGGCAGGCCACGCCCGCCTCGGCGACCCCGTCGGCCATCCGGCGGAAGGCGGCGTACGACGGCGCGGGCGGCTTCTCCAGCAGCAGGTGCACGCCCCTGCGGGCCGCGGTCAGGGCCAGGTCGGTGTGGGTGGGGATCGGGGTGCAGATCACGGCGATCCGCGCGCCGGTGGAGTCGAGCAGCGCGCCGAAGTCGGCGGACTGCTCGGGCGCGCCCAGCCCCTCCGGGATCTCGTCCGGGGTGAGCGGGGTCAGCTCGCAGACGCCCGCGAGGCGGACGATGCCCTTGTCCTGGAGCCGGCGGAGGTTGTCCAGGTGCCAGCGTCCGTGGCCGCGGGCGCCCGCGAGGACGACGGGGACGGCCGGACTCCGCTGTTCGGCGGTGCTCATGACAGCCTCCCCGCGCCCGCGCCGCGGGCCACCGCGCGGTCGGCCACCGCGGCGCTGTCGACGGTGGTGTGCAGGGTGGGCGTCCAGCCGACGTCCGCGGTGAGGTCGCGCTCGCTGCCGGAGTTGTAGGCGTTGTGGATGGCGAGCAGGTCGACGGGATAGCCGTCGAAGAGGGTGCCGCTCTGGTGCAGGGCGGTGCCGTTCCAGCTCTTGACCAGGTCGGCGACCTCGATGTGGCCGGGGGCGTGGAAGGCGTTGTTCTCGGCGTACACCGCGGACTCGGTGCCGGCGCCGAGGGAGTAGCGGTGGCCGTCGGTGACCTCGTACCGGTTGTTGTAGAGGTGCACCTGGCCGAAGCGGACGCGTGGCGCGCGCTGGACCACGGACGTGAAGGCGTTGTGGTGCAGGGTCACCCGCAGCTTGCCCCGGTCGCCGGTGGCGGTGTCGCCGTTGCCGATGAGGATCGCCTTGTCGTGGTCGGCGAACCGGCTCCAGGAGACGGTGACCAGGTCGGAGCCGTTCGTGATGTCCAGCAGGCCGTCGTGGCGGAGGTAGTTGCGGCCGAAGCAGGTGGGTTCGGCGGCGTCCGGGTGGCCCTGGTCGGAGGCGGTGACGTGGTCGATCCAGACATGGGTGGCGCCGGTGAGCCAGATGTTGTCGTAGGCCGTCTTCCAGTCGCCGAGGCCGCCGGTGTTGGGCTGCCAGACGGGGAAGCAGTCGTAGGCGTCGCGCAGGTCGAGGTTGCGCACGATGACGTTGTCCGCGTTCTTGACCTGGAGGCTGGCGCCCTTGAGGACGGCCTCGGAGCCGAGGCCGACGATGGTGGTGTTGGATCCGACGGGCAGCACGATCCGCTCGGCCTGCCGGGCCGCCGACGCCTGCCGGGCCTCCTCCTGCGGGCCGGACGGCTTGGCGGAGCCCCAGGTGCGGGGGTCGTAGGCGGCCAGGTACTTCTTCGTGGTGTAGCCGTCGGTGGCGTGGTCGGCGCAGTCCAGGGGGGTGCCGTCGTCGGCGGTGTCGGCGTCGATCGTCCCCGCGATCTTGATGATCTTCGGGGTGTCGCTGCCGTGGTCGAGGGCGCGGACCAGGCCGGCCCGGTCGGTGACGGTGTACACGTGGGCGTCGTCGGCGGCGGCGCCGCCCGTGGTGCCGGTGCCGTACGAGGCCCAGCCGTCGTTCGTGGCGAGGGTGTCCCGGGAGATGTCGCGGGCCTCGGCGTGCGCGGGGACGCACAGCAGCCCGAGCAGTCCGGCGGCGACGGCGATGTGACGTGTTCTCACCCCTTCACCGCCCCCGCGCTGAAGCCGGTGATCAGCCACTTCTGGATGAAGGCGAAGACGATCACGACGGGGACGGCGGCGATGATGCCGCCCGCGGCGAGCGCGCCGAGGTCGACGCTGTCCGAGCTCATCAGGGTGTTGAGGCCGACCGGGATGGTCTGCTTGGCCTGGTTGTTCAGGAACATCAGGGCGAACAGGAAGTGGTTCCAGGAGTGGACGAAGGCGAAGGAGCCGACGGCGATCAGGCCGGGCCGCAGCAGCGGCAGGACCACGATCCGGAAGGCCGTCAGACGGTTGCAGCCGTCGACCCAGGCCGCCTCCTCCAGCGAGTACGGCACGTTCTTGATGAAGTTGCTGATCAGGATCATCGACAGCGGCAGCTGGAAGACGGTCTCCGCGATGATGACGCTGCCCAGCGAGTTGATCATCCGGAGCTCGGCGAAGATCTCGAACAGCGGGACCAGGAGCAGCGCGCCCGGGACGAACTGCGAGCAGAGCAGCGCCAGCATGAACGCCTGCTTGACCTTGAAGTCGAAACGGGCGAGCGCGTAGCCGCCGGCGAGCGCGATCACCGTCGTCATCACCAGTGTGGCCAGGCCGACGAGCAGGCTGTTCTGGAAGTAGGTGCCGAAGCTCCGCTCGGTCCACACCTTGTCGAAGTGGTCGAAGGTCATCGGCCAGGGCACGAGCGAGGTCGAGCCGGCCGGGCGCAGGGCGAAGAGCAGGATCCAGTAGAAGGGGATCAGGGTGAAGACGAGGTAGACCGACAGGGGCAGGTAGATCTGCCAGCGCGGGACCTCGTCCCAGGAGCGGTTCCTCCCGTGCGGCCGCTGCTCGGGCGCGGCGGGGGCGCTCACGGGCGGGGGCGCCACCTCGGTGGCCTCCTTGGTGATCACTTGGCCTCCCTTCCGAACTTGCTCAGCCGCAGGTAGACCATCGAGCAGAAGAGCAGGATCACGAACGCGACCGTCGTCAGGGCGGACGCGTAACCGAAGTTGTGGGCGTCGACCGAGGTGTTGGCGATGTAGAGCGGGAGGGTCGTGGTCTCGCCCGCCGGACCGCCGCCGGTCAGGGTGTAGAGCAGGTCGACGTTGTTGAACTCCCACACCGCGCGCAGCAGCGTGGACAGGATGATGGCGTCCTTCAGGTGGGGCAGCGTGATGTGCCAGAACTGCTTGAGCCGGCTCGCCCCGTCGACCTCGGCGGCCTCGTACAGGTCCTTGGAGACGGACTGGAGGTCGGCGAGGATGAGGATCGCGAAGAAGGGCACGCCGCGCCACAGGTCGGCGACGACCGCCGCCGGGAACACGGTGGAGGTGTCCGACAGCCAGCTGGTGCCGTAGGAGCCGATGCCCATGTCCGCGAGGTAACGGGTGATGCCGGTCTGGGAGTTGTAGAGCAGCACCCAGATCGCGGAGGTCAGCACGCCGGAGACGGCCCACGGGGAGAAGACCAGGGCGCGTCCCAGCGCCCGGCCCACGAAGGTCTGGTTGACGATGAGCGCCAGCGCCAGACCGAACAGCAGTTGCAGCCCGACCTCGACGACGACCCACTGGGCGCTGAAGGTCAGCGTGTCCCAGAAGACCGGGTCGTCGGTGAAGGCGTGGACGAAGTTGTCGAAGCCCGCGTAGCCGTTCCGCCACGGCTTGGTGGGGTTGTAGTTCTGCAGGCTGTAGTAGAAGACGCTGATGACCGGGTAGGCGATGAACCCGAGCATCAGCAGGGCCGCCGGGGCGATCAGCAGGTACGGCAGCCTGCGCGGCGTGGCGGAGGCACGGCGCCGCCGGGGTGGCGCGGGCGGTTTCGCCACGGCTGCGGCTTGGGCCATGACTGTTCTCCGTTCTTGGTGCGTCGTGCGTGCGTCTAGCGTGTGTGCTTTCGTGGTGCGTGCTGGCGTGATGCGTGCTGTCGTGGTGCGTGCTGGCTCGGTGCGTGCGGTGAGCTGCGTGCGGTGAGCTGCGTGCTGTCGTGCCCCGCGCCCCCACGCAGGAAGCGCTTTCTCCATGGGCAGGGGTGTGCGCGGTGGTGCTGCTCCGGCTCAGCCGGCGTACGGGTCCTGCACCATGCCCGGGCGGGCCAGGAAGGCGAAGTCGCAGCCGGTGTCGGCCTGGGTGATCTGTTCGTTGTAGAGCGCGCCGTAGCCGCGCTCGTAGCGGGTGGGCGGCGGTGTCCACCGCGCCCGGCGCCGCTCGAGTTCCTCGTCGTCCACGTTGAGCTGGAGCAGACGGGCCTCGACGTCGAGGGTGACCGAGTCCCCGGTGCGCACGAGGGCGAGGGGTCCGCCGACGTACGACTCGGGCGCCACGTGCAGCACGCACGCGCCGTAGCTGGTGCCGCTCATCCGGGCGTCGGAGATGCGGACCATGTCCCGCACGCCCTGCTTGAGCAGGTGGTCGGGGATCGGGAGCATGCCGTACTCGGGCATGCCCGGGCCGCCCTTGGGGCCGGCGTTGCGCAGCACCAGGACGCTGTCCGCGGTGATGCCGAGCGACGGGTCGTTGATGGTGCGCTGCATGGTCTTGTAGTCGTCGAAGACGACCGCGGGACCGGTGTGCTTGAGCAGGTGCGGCTCGGCGGCGATGTGCTTGATGACCGCGCCGTCCGGGCAGAGGTTGCCGCGCAGCACGGCCACCCCGCCCTCGTCCGCGACCGGGTTGTCCCGGGGCCGGATGACGTCGTCGTGGTGCACCCGCGCGCCGGCGAGCTGCTCGCGCAGGGTGTCGTGGGCGACCGTCGGCCGGTCGAGGTGGAGCAGGTCCGGGATCCGGGAGAGGAAGCCTGGCAGACCGCCGGCGAAGTGGAAGTCCTCCATGAGGTACGTCCGGCCGCCGGGGCGGACGTTGGCGAGGACGGGGACGGTGCGGGCGATGCGGTCGAAGTCGTCGAGGGTGAGCTCGACGCCGGCCCGGCCCGCCATGGCGATCAGGTGGATCACCGCGTTGGTGGAGCCGCCGAGGCCGAGCACGGTGGTGACGGCGTCCTCGAAGGCGTCGCGGGTGAGGATCTCGCTCAGCTTGCGGTCCCGGTGGACCAGTTCGACGGCGGCCAGACCGGCCCGGGCGGCCATCCGGTCGTGCCCGGAGTCGACGGCCGGGATGCTGGACGCCCCCGGGACGGTCACGCCGAGGGCTTCCGCGGCGGCCGTGAGCGTGGACGCCGTCCCCATCGTCATGCAGTGGCCGGGCGAGCGGGCGAGGCCGTTCTCCAGTTCGGCCATCTCGCAGTCGCCGATGAGCCCGGCCCGCTTGTCGTCCCAGTACTTCCACATGTCGGTGCCGGAACCGAGGACCTCGTTGCGCCAGTGGCCCGGCAGCATGGGCCCGGCCGGCACGAAGACGGCCGGCAGGTCGGCGCTCGCCGCCCCCATGAGCAGGGCGGGGGTCGTCTTGTCGCAGCCGCCCATCAGGACCGCCCCGTCGACCGGGTACGAGCGCAGGAGTTCCTCGGTCTCCATGGCGAGCAGGTTGCGGTAGAGCATCGGGGTCGGCTTCTGGAAGGTCTCGCTCAGGGTGGCGACCGGGAACTCCAGCGGGAAGCCGCCCGCCTGCCACACCCCCCGCTTCACGGCCTGGGCGCGGTCGCGCAGGTGGACGTGGCAGGGGTTGATGTCGGACCAGGTGTTGAGGATCGCGATGACGGGCTTGCCGAGGTGCTCCTCGGGCAGGTAGCCGAGCTGGCGGGTGCGGGCCCGGTGGCTGAAGGACCGCAGCCCCTCGGTGCCGTACCACTGGTGGCTGCGGAGCTCTTCGGGGCGCTTGCGCTGCGGCTCGGTCATATGGACCACCCGGCGGCGATGGCGGCGACCTCGGCGCGCTCGTCCTCCGGCAGCGGCCGGCTGGGCGGGCGGACGTCACGGCGGCACAGCCCGAGGGAGGCGAGGGCCTCCTTGACGACGGTGACGTTGTTGGCGGAGCCGTTGGCGGCGCGCAGTTCCTCGAAGCGGCGGATCTGCTCCCAGACCTTCATCGCGGCCGGGTAGTCGCCGGATCGAAGCGCTTCGATCATGTTCAGCGAAACGGCCGGGGCGACGTTCACCAGGCCGGAGGTGAAGCCGGTGGCGCCCGCGGAGAAGTAGGAGGGGGCGTACGGCTCGGCGAGGCCCGCGACCCAGACGAACCGTTCCAGCCCGGCGTCGCGTGCGAAGGCGGCGAAGCGGGCGGCGTCCGGCACGGCGTACTTCACGCCGATCACGTTCGGGCAGGCGTCGGCGAGTTCGGCGAGGCGGACGCCGGCGAGCTGCGCGTTGCGGATGTAGGGGACCACGCCCAGTTCGGGCACGGCCTCGGCGACGGCGCGGTGGTAGTCGACCCAGCCGCTCTGCGAGACGTAGGGGTGGACGGGCTGGTGGACCATCACCATCTGGGCGCCCAGCTCGCGGGCGTGCCGGGCGGAGGCGACGGCGGTGGGCACGTCGTGGCCGACCCCCACCAGGATCACGGCCCGGTCGCCGGCCTCGTCCACGGTCAGCTCGGTGACCGTGCGGCGCTCCTCGGGGGTGAGGGCGTAGAACTCGCCGGTGTTGCCGTTGGGCGTGAGGGTGGTGACCCCGCCGTCGAGCAGCCGGCGCAGCAGGGCCCGGTGGACGTCCCGGTCGACGGAGCCGTCCTCGGCGAACGGGGTCACCGGGATGGCCACCACATCGGCCAGGGCCGCACGTTGGGTCTCGAACGCCACGCTGCTCATTCCTGACCTTCCTCTGCCTGGGCCGCTGCCTGGGCCTCGGGGAACGCTCGCTGTACGAACGACGCGATGTGGGCGTGCAGGGCGCGGGCCGCGCCGTCGGCGTCGCCGTCCAGGGCGAGCCGCAGGATCTCGCGGTGCTCGCCGGCCTCCCGCTCCCAGGAGGGCGAGGCCGCCCAGGCGACGGCGGAGACCAGGGCCGCCTGGTCGCGGACCTCGTCGAGCAGCCGGCCGAGCAGCGGGTTGCCGCACGGCAGGTAGAGGGCCCGGTGGAACTCCCGGTTGGCCAGCGACCGTTCGGCGGTGTCGGTGGCCTGGTCGGCCCTGGTCAGCGCCTCGCGTGCGGCGTCCAGGGAGGCACCGCGCCGCACCGCGCGCCCCAGCGCCTCGGGTTCCAGGAGCAGCCGCACGTCGTAGACCTCGCGCGCCATGTCCGCGTCCACCATGCGCACCGTGACGCCCTTGTACTGGCTCATCACGACCAGTCCGGTGCCGGCGAGCGTCTTGAGCGCCTCGCGCACGGGGGTCTTGGACACCCCGAACTGTGCGGCGAGCTCGGTCTCGACCAGCGCCTGGCCGGGCGTCAGCTGCCCGGTGAGGATGCGGCGTTTGATCTCCTCCAGCACGTACTGCGTGCGGGACGGGATCGGCGTGGGCACAGAGGTCATGCGCGCCTCTCGGATGTCGCGTATCTGATGTCGCGTATCTGATCTCGCGTATCGCGTCTCATATATGACGTACGAAGTACGACGCGTCGAAACTAGGAGGGGCCCTGTGTTTCGTCAATGCTTCTGACAGAGGAAGTTGCGGTTGCGCCGGAACCGGGCCGGGCGGGCGTCAGAGGGAGAAGGTGGCGCCCTCGACCGCCGCCCTGGTCGGGCCGCCGAACGCGGCACCGGCCCGCGCGGTGGCGGACTCCCTGGTCAGCGTGGGTCCGACATGGGTGACGGCCAGCTCCCGCACCCCGGCGGCACGGACGGCGTCCCCGGCGTCCTCCGGCGTCAGATGGACCTGTTCGCCCTCGCGATGCCGGTCGATGTCCGCCTCGCACAGGAACAGGTCGGCGCCCGAGGCGAGTTCGGTGAGCGCGGCGCACGGCCCGCTGTCCCCCGAGCAGGCGAGGACGCTGCCCTGGCACTCGGCGCGCAGCCCGTACGCCTCGGTGTCGTGCGCCACCGCGTGCGAGGTGAGCCGGAGGCTCCAGTGCCGGATGGCATGGCCGTCGTGCAGCGGCCGGAAGTCGAGCACGCCGCTCAGGAACCGCACGTCCGGGTGCCCGAGGAACACGGCGACCCGCCGGGCGCAGTCCCGCGGGGCGTACACCGGGACGGGCGCCGGCGGGGTGAGGCCGCCGAAGGCGAGGGCGTAGGCGGCGGCCAGGAGATCGGCGGTGGGGGCACCACCCGGTCGAGCACAGCCGGGACTGGGGGAGGTCGGCGTGCAGATGGGAGATCCAGATCGCGGTGAGCCGCCGCGGATCCGTGTGCCGCTACAACTCGGCGAACGTCCCTGTCCCCGCGTCCACCCACACCTCGGCGCCCCCGCCCCGCAGCAGGTAACCGGAGCAGGGGCGGCCGGGCCCGGGATGCGGGGAGGCGGTGCCGAGGACGGTGAGGCTGAGGGGCATGGTGAGGAGGGTACGTTTCGGTGTGGCCCGACCGCGCCCGTTCCACCGGGTCTACGGCTCGCCGGGAGGACCGTCCGTCCCGGCCGGCCGCCGTCGTAGGCGGATCTACGACGGCCGGCGTACTGGCGTACTGCTGACGACCGGCCTACTCCTACGGCGTCCAGCCGGGATCGCGCCCGCTGAGGCCCACCGCCCGGTCGAGCAGCGGGGCGTCGTCCGGTACCGGCACCACCGGGCCGAACAGGCCACCGCCCCGGTCCGTCTCCTCCGCGGCCGCCAGCAGGAAGGCGTACGACACGCGCAGCGCGGCCGGGTCGGGCCGGTACGCCTGGCCGGTGGCGCGCGCCAGGTCCCAGCCGTGGACGACCAGCTCGTCCGCGGCGACCGCGCCCGCTGCCGCGCCGGGCAGGTCGACGCCGCCCGCGCGGGTCGCGCCGGTCCAGGCGGCGGGGTCGCGCCAGACGGCGGCGAGTTCGTCGAGCACGCGGGGCAGTTCCTCGCGCCAGCCGGGCCCGATGTCCGGTACGGCGGCCGTCGGGTCGGTGTCCGTCGTCGGGCCCAGCTCCTTGCGGCCGGCGTCGCGGAAGGCGACGGCCAGACCGGTCAGATGCCCGAGCAGGTTGCGGACCGCGTGGCCGGGGCAGGGCGTCCGGTCCGCGAGCCGGTCGTCCGGCACGCCCGCCGCGAGGCGGGCCACGATCCGGGCCTGCGGTCCGAGGTCGAGGGTGGCCGGTGTGTCGGTGGTCATGGCTGCTCCTCCAGGTGGTGTGCCCCGAGAGGGGTCGTGTCCCCCGAGAGGGTGGACCGGCCGCACCGCACGAACTCATCGCGAACCGGGCAACCAGCCGTATCGCGCGCGGGGCCTCCGTGTCCTCCGTGTCCTCCGTGTCCTCCGTGTCCTCCGTGTCCTCCGTCCCCCCTGCCCCACCCGCACCACCCCGCCCCACCCGGCCACCACCCGCCCCGGCCCCGGTGGGCCGGCTGGCCGGCCCGGCCGTGGGGGTGGCGCCGGTCGAGACGGCCGACCGGACGCCTGCTGTCGGCCGCCGTGGGCACGGCACAGCGAAGGCGTGGCACGGCCGCGGGCGCAGGGCGCGGCACGGCGTGAGCGGGGCACGGCGTGAGCGCGGTACGGCGTGAGCGCAGCACGGCGTGAGCGGGGCACGGCCGTGGGCGCGGCACGGCCGTGGGCGCGGCACAGCCCGCGGCCGCCGGATCAGAGCGCGCCGAGCCCCCGGTGGACGGCCTCCAGGTCGTCGTCCGACGCCAGTCCGGCGTGGTAGAGCCGGAGCTCCGTGGCGCCCAGTTCCCGCGCGCGGGCCGCGTCCGCCGCGAGGGTGCCGGGGCTGCCGCCCATGCCGGCGACGACGGTGAGGTTGGCGGCGATCACGGCGCCCTCGCGGTTCTGCTCGGCGAAGGGCGCGAGCAGGCCGGGGCCGCCCGCGCAGGGCACGACCACGCCGTCCGCGACGGACAGGATGTGCGCCGGGTCGACGCCCGCGTTGGCGCCGACGTGGTAGGCCACGGGGTCGGCGTGCAGGAGGACCTGGAAGCCCTCCGGGGCCGCCGTACGGACGGCGGCGACCGCGGCCTCCTGGAGGGTGCGGGCGGTGTCGTCGCGCCACGCGCGCGTGGCGGCGGCCGTGTCCTCCCCGAGGAGCTTCTCGACGTCCGCCCACCCTCCCCCGGGCTCGGCTCCGCCCGAAGGGGCGGTGCCACCGCCCTCGGGCGCCCCCCGCCACAGCGGCTCCAGCGCGGCCCGTACGGCCGCCGCCAGTTCGTCCGCGTCCAGGCCCCGCGCGCCGTAGCCCTCCCGGCAGGCCGGGCAGAAGCAGAGCGCCATCAGGTAGTGCCCGGCGTCCCCGAGTCCGACCCCGCCGGTCTTGTCGTGGGCGTGCAGGTGCTGGAAGCCGTACCAGCCGAGGGACTCCAGCTCGGTTCCGGCCGCGCCAGGCCGTACCGCGGCCTCAGCGGCCAGGTCGACGAGGTACGCGCGCGTGGCGGGCTGCGCGATGCAGGGCGCCCACGGGTAGCGGTCGCCGTAGGCGTTGACGACCGAGGTGTCCGGATGCTCGGCGCCCAGGCGGGAGTTGTGCGCGAGGACGACCCAGCTGTGCACCTCCAGACCGGCGCGCGCGAGCGCGTCGGCAGCCTCCCCGTAGGCGTCGCCGGGGGCCCAGTCGCCGGCCGGGTACGGGCGCAGCGCGCGGCCGGTCCAGCGGCCGGGGTCGCCGGGGTACAGCACGGCCGCGTGCTCGGCGGTGACGACGCGGTGGCGGGGGTGGCGGGGGGTGAGGGCGCGGGTGGAGTGGTAGGCGGCGGCGAGCGTCACCTGGTCCACGCCGAGCGCGGCGATGCGGTCCGGTGCCCCGGGGTCCCCGTTGACGTCCCAGGGGTAGACGAATGTCGACGCCTTCACTCAGTCCTCCGTCGTGTCCCGCGCGAGCAGCGCGTATCCGCGCTCGATCAGCTGAGCGAGCTGCTTGAGATGATCCTCGCCCGGCTCGTGCAGCGGGGGGCGGACTTCGCCGACGTCGAGGCCGCGCAGCCGTACGCCGGCCTTGACGAGGGAGACGGCGTAGCCGCGGCCGCGGGCGCGCAGTTCGACGAACGGCCGGTAGAAGCCGTCCAGCAGGCGGTGCGCGGTGGCCCGGTCGCCGGTGGTGAGCGCCCGGTGGAAGGCGAGGGCGATCTCGGGGGCGAAGCAGAAGACGGCGGACGAGTAGAGGGTGACGCCGATGGCGTCGTAGGCGAGCTGGGTCTGCTCGGCGGTCGGCAGTCCGTTGAAGTAGAGGAAGTCGCCGGGGACCTCGGTGCGGACGGCGCTGACGATGCGCTGCATGAGGTCCAGGTCGCCGAGCCCGTCCTTCAGCCCGACGACGCCCTCGGTGCGGGCCAGCCCGACGACGGTCTCCGGGGTGAAGACCGCGTTGTCCCGCTGGTAGACGATCACCGGCAGGGGGGTGGCGGCCGCGATCTCCCGGTAGTGGCGCAGCAGTCCCTCCTGGCCGGCGACGACGAGGTACGGCGGCATCGCGAGCAGCCCGTCCGCGCCCGCGTCGTGCGCGAGCCGCGCGTACCGCACCGCGAGGGCGGTCCCGTAGCCGGCGCCCGCGACGACCGGCACCCGGCCGCCGGTCTCCGCCACGGCCGCCCGCACGCACCGCTCGAACTCCTCCGGCGACAGGGCGTGGAACTCCCCCGTGCCGCAGCACGCGAAGACGGCCGCCGCACCGGCCTCCACGCCGGCGCGGACGTGCGCGCGGTAGGTGTCGAGGTCGACGGAGCCGTCGGACCCGAAGGCGGTGACGGGGAAGAACAGCGGTCCGCTGGGGACGCGCAGGCGTGCGGCGAGCGGGGCTGGCGTCACGGGCTCTCCCTAGGACGACGCGTGCATTCTTATGATTGGTGTCCACATTTCTGAACACGGTCACCCTAAGGAGCCGTTTCCGGCCCGGTCAAGCGCACGGACGGCAGGTGAGGGGTGAAGTACGCGCTTTCGCCCCCCACTTGACGGGGCGCGCGCGAGATCCTTAGCGTGTCCACGAATGTGAATGAGGTCCATGCATACGGCCGCCGGGTCGCTCGTCCGCCGCCCCGCCGATCCAAGGAGACCCGAGGATGCCCGCTCCGCGCACCGTCCTGCTCACCGGCGCCGCAGGCGGCCTCGGCACCCTGATGCGGGACCTGCTGCCCGACTACGGCTACGAGCTGCGCCTGCTCGACCTGCGCCCCGTCGAGGGCGAACCGGACGCCATCGTCGCGGACCTCGCCGACAAGGACGCCGTACGGGAGGCCGTACGGGGCGTCGACGCGATCATGCACCTCGCGGGCATCTCCCTGGAAGCCCCCTTCGAGAAGATCCTCAAGGCGAACATCGAGGGGACGTACAACGTCTACGAGGCCGCCCGCGAGGAGGGCGTCGGCCGGATCGTCTTCGCCTCCTCCAACCACGCGGTCGGCTTCACCCCCCGCCCGCGGGGCGACGACCCGCTGATCCCCATCGGCACCCCGCGCCGCCCGGACACCTTCTACGGCCTGTCCAAGTCCTTCGGCGAGGACCTCGCCCAGTTCTACTGGGACAAGCACGGCCTGGAGACCGTGTCGGTGCGCATCGGCTCCTGCTTCCCCGAGCCGACCAGCGTGCGCATGCTGTCGGTGTGGATGAGCCCCGCCGACGGCGCCCGCCTGTTCCACGCGGCGCTGACCGCCGAGAACGTCGGCCACACCGTCGTCCACGGCTCGTCCGCCAACACCCGCCTGTGGTGGGACCTCACCAGCGCGCGGGCCCTCGGCTACGAGCCGCAGGACGACTCCGAGCCCTACGCCGAGAAGCTCATCGCCGAGCAGGGCGAACTGGACCCGGACAACGTCGCGCACGCCTACCTGGGCGGACACTTCGTCAACGACCCACCGATCTGGCCGTACTGACGCCGCGGGAACGGCACCGGCACGCCAACTGAACGGCGCCGGCACGGCACCGGCACGGCGGAAAACCATCGTTCGCGGGAGCGGGCGGGCACCGAACGGGCCCGCCCGCCGCCGCGTTCGGGCATCCGCGCCGCCCGGTCCCACGCCCCGCGCCGCGGCCGCGCAGGTCCGCGGCGGGCACCGCCCCCGCGGAACGGGCACGAACGGGCGGCATCGGGCCCGGAACAGACCTGGTCAGTGCCGCGACCCCGCTGTACAACTTCCCCCATGGGCCGCACCGGGCCCGAACGGGCAGGGGAGAGCGAGGTGTCGGGATGACCGCGAGGACGGCGGAGGAGCGCCAGCGGGAGATCGTACGGGTCGCGCGCGCCACCGGATCGGTCGACGTCACCGCGCTCGCCGCCCGGCTGGGCGTGGCCAAGGAGACCGTACGGCGGGATCTGCGCGCCCTGGAGGACCACGGTCTGGTGCGCCGCACGCACGGCGGCGCCTACCCCGTGGAGAGCGCCGGCTTCGAGACGACCCTCGCCTTCCGCGCCACCAGCCACGTGCCCGAGAAACGCCGGATCGCCGCCGCCGCGGCGGGGCTCCTCGGCGACGCCGAGACGGTCTTCGTCGACGAGGGCTTCACCCCGCAGCTCATCGCCGAGGCACTGCCCCGGGACCGGCCGCTCACGGTGGTCACCGCGTCCCTGCCGGTCGCCGGAGCCCTCGCCGAGGCCGGCACCGTCTCCGTCCTGCTGCTCGGCGGCCGGGTCCGGGCCGGCACCCTGGCGACCGTCGACCACTGGACGACGAAGATGCTGGCCGGCTTCGTCATCGACCTCGCGTACATCGGCGCCAACGGCATCACCCGCGACCACGGACTGACCACGCCCGACCCGGCCGTCGGCGAGGTCAAGGCACAGGCCGTGCGGGCGGCGCGCCGCACGGTGTTCGCGGGCGTGCACACCAAGTTCGGCGCGGTCAGCTTCTGCCGGTTCGCCGAGGTCGGCACCTTGGAGGCGATCGTGACGAGCACCCTGCTGCCGGCCTCGGAGGCCCACCGCTACTCGCTGCTGGGGCCCCAGGTCCTCAGGGTCTGAGGAACCCGCCCACCGGCCCCGCCCACCGGCCCTACCCAACGGCCCAGCCCACCAGCCCCACCCACCGGCCTCACCCCCCGCCCGTCCCGGGCCCCCTCTCCCCGGCCGCACCCCATATCTCCCCTTTCATCACCCCACGTCCCCTACCTGATGGAGCGATCCATGCGAACCCAGAGCCGACGACGGCCACCGCGAGCCCCGCTCGCCCTGGCCGTCGCAGGGACGCTGCTCGCCCCGCTGCTCTCCGGCTGCTGGGCCGGTGCGGGCGGAGCCGGATCGGGCGGCGACTCGATCAACGTCCTGATGGTCAACAACCCCCAGATGACGGAGCTTCAGAAACTCACCGCCGACCACTTCACCCGGCAGACCGGCATCAAGGTCAACTTCACGGTGCTGCCCGAGAACGACGTCCGCGACAAGATCAGCCAGGACTTCGCCAACCAGGCGGGCCAGTACGACGTGGCCACCCTCTCCAACTACGAGATCCCCATCTACGCCCGCAACGGCTGGCTGCACGAGATGGACTCCTACGCCGGCGAGGACCCGGACTACGACGAGCAGGACGTCCTCGAACCGATGCGCGAGTCCCTCACCGGCGACGACGGCAAGCTCTACGGCCAGCCCTTCTACGGCGAGTCGTCCTTCCTCATGTACCGCAAGGACGTGTTCGCCGAGCAGGGGCTGACCATGCCCGCCCACCCCACCTGGACCCAGGTCGCCGACCTCGCGGCGAAGGTGGACGGCGCCGAACCCGGCATGAAGGGCATCTGCCTGCGCGGCCTGCCCGGCTGGGGCGAGGTCATGGCCCCGCTCACGACCGTGGTGAACACCTTCGGCGGCACCTGGTTCGACAAGGACTGGAAGGCCCGGCTGGACTCCCCCGAGTTCGAGGAGGCGACGGAGTTCTACGTCGGCCTCGTCCGCGAGCACGGCGAGTCCGGCGCCGCCCAGTCCGGCTTCGCCGAGTGCCTGAACAACATGACCCAGGGCAAGGTCGCCATGTGGTACGACGCCACCTCCGCCGCCGGCTCCCTGGAAGCGGCGGAGTCCCCGGTCAAGGGCAAGGTGGGCTACGTCCCCGCACCCGTGGAGAAGACCGACTCCTCCGGCTGGCTGTACACCTGGGCCTGGGGCATCCAGAAGGCCTCCCGCAACACCGACAAGGCCTGGCAGTTCGTCTCCTGGGCGTCGAGCAAGGAGTACGAGGAACTCGTCGGCGAGGAGATCGGCTGGGCGAACGTCCCGGCGGGCAAACGCGCGTCGACGTACGAGAACGCCGCCTACGCCGCGGAGGCCGCCGCCTTCCAGGAGATGACCAGGGCGGCCATCGAGGCGGCCCGGCCGAACGACCCCGGCGTCCAGCCGCGGCCCGCGCCGGGCATCCAGTTCGTCGGCATCCCCGAGTTCACCGACCTCGGCACCAAGGTCTCCCAGGAGATCAGCGCGGCCATCGCCGGACGCCAGTCCGTCGCGTCGGCCCTGAAGAAGTCCCAGCAGCTCGCCGAGCGGATCTCCGAGGAGTACGAGGGACGATGACCGCCACCACGACGGCCCCCGCGGCCACCACCGCGCCGCCCGCCGCACGGCAGCCCTCCGCCCGGCTGCGCGCCTGGGCCACCCGCGCCCCCCTGCTGCCCGCCCTGATCTTCATGATCGCCGTGACCCAGCTGCCGTTCGTGGCCACGCTGGTGATCTCCTTCTTCGACTGGAACGCCCTCTACCCCGACGCCCGCCGCTTCACCGGCCTCGACAACTACCACCAGGTCCTCACCGACGCCGACCTGCGCCACTCGGTGTGGACGACGCTGCTCCTCACGGTGGCGGTGGTCCTGGCCAGTCTCGTCCTCGGCCTGCTCCTCGCCCTCCTGCTGGACCGCAGGTTCCGGGGCAGGGGCGTGGTCCGCACCCTGCTGATCGCCCCGTTCCTCGTGGTCCCGGTGGCGGCGGCCCTGCTCTGGAAGCACGTGCTGTACAACCCCGAGTACGGCCTGCTCAACGGCCTGCTCCACTACGTCGGCGGCCCGCAGCCCGACTGGATCTCCTCGACTCCGCTGCTCGCGGTGGAGGCCTCGCTGGTGTGGCAGTGGACGCCGTTCATGATGCTCATCCTGCTGGCCGGCCTCCAGAGCCGGGACCAGCAGCAGATCGAGGCCGCCCGGGTGGACGGCGCGAGCGACTGGCAGGTCTTCCGCCACCTGACGCTCCCGCACCTGCGCCGCTACCTGGAACTCGGCGCCCTCCTCGGCTCGATCTACATCGTCCAGAACTTCGACGCCGTCTTCACCCTCACCTCCGGCGGCCTGGGCACGGCGAACCTGCCCTACACCGTCTACCAGAGCTTCTACCAGGCCCACGAGAACGGCCTCGCCTCCGCCGCGGGCGTCCTGGTCGTCATCGGCTCGATCGTCATCGCGACCTTCGCCCTGCGCGTCGTCTCGTCCCTGTTCCGCGAGGAGGGGTCCCGCCCATGAGCGCAACCACCGCACGCGTCCGCCGCAAGGGCGCCGGCCTGGGCCTGGTCGCCTGGCTGGCGGGGATCGTGTTCTTCCTGCCCATCGCGTGGATGGCGCTGACGTCCCTGCACTCGGAGACGGACGCGGCGACCAACCCGCCCTCCTTCGCCGCGGCGCTGACGCTGGACGGCTACCGCGAGTTCTTCGGCGCGGGCGGCGGGGCGAGCCCCTGGCCGGCGCTGATCAACTCGACGGTGGCGTCGGTCGCCTCGACGCTGCTGGTCCTGCTGCTGGCGCTGCCCGCCGCGTACGCGCTGTCGATCCGCCGGGTGCGCAAGTGGACGGACGTGCTGTTCTTCTTCCTGTCGACGAAGATGCTGCCGGCCGTGGCGGGCCTGCTGCCGGTCTACCTGTTCGCGAAGAACGCGGGTCTGCTCGACAACATCTGGCTGCTGGTCGTCCTCTACACCTCCATGAACCTGCCGATCGCGGTGTGGATGATGCAGTCCTTCCTCGCCGAGGTCCCGGTGGCGGTCATCGAGGCGGCCCGGGTGGACGGCGCGCGCCTGCCGACCGTCCTCGCGCGCGTGGTCGCCCCGATCGCCCTGCCGGGCATCGCCGCGACAGCCCTGATCTGCTTCATCTTCAGCTGGAACGAGCTGCTGTTCGCCCGGGTGCTGACCGGCGTGGTCGCCGGGACCGCCCCCGTCTTCCTGACCGGTTTCATCACCAGCCAGGGCCTGTTCCTGGCCAAGGTGTGCGCCGCGTCGCTCGTCGTCTCCCTGCCGGTGCTCGCCGCGGGGTTCGCCGCCCAGGACAAACTGGTCCAGGGCCTGTCGTTGGGAGCCGTGAAATGAAGGCCGCCGTCATCGAGTCCGTGGGCCGGGCCGTCGTCGCCGAGGTCCCGGACCCGACGCCCGGGCCGCGCGAGGTCGTCGTCGAGGTCGCCGCCTGCGGCCTGTGCGGCACGGACCTGCACATCCTCCAGGGCGAGTTCGCGCCGAAGCTGCCGATCGTGCCGGGGCACGAGTTCGCCGGCGAGGTCGTCGGGGTCGGCACCCAGGTCACGGAGGTGTCGGTGGGCGACCGCGTCGCCGTGGACCCGTCGCTGTACTGCCACGAGTGCCGCTACTGCCGCACCGGCCACAACAACCTCTGCGAGCGGTGGGCGGCGATCGGCGTGACGACGGCCGGGGGCGCCGCCCAGTACGCGGTGGCCCCGGTGGCGAACTGCGTGAAGCTGCCGGAGCACGTGCGCACCCAGGACGCGGCCCTGGTGGAGCCGCTGTCGTGCGCGGTGCGCGGCTACGACGTCCTGCGCTCGCGCCTCGGCGCCCATGTCCTGATCTACGGCTCCGGGACGATGGGCCTGATGATGCTGGAGCTCGCCAAGCGGACCGGCGCGGCGAGCGTCGACGTGGTGGACGTGAACCCGGCGCGGCTGGAGACGGCGCGCCGGCTGGGCGTGTCGGGGTCGGCGGCGGACGCGGACGAGCTGGAGCGGCCGCAGGGCTGGGACGTGGTGGTCGACGCGACGGGCAACGCGGCGGCGATCCAGGACGGCCTGGGCAGGGTGGCCAAGGCGGGGACGTTCCTTCAGTTCGGGGTGGCGGACTACGCGACGCGCGTCACCATCGACCCGTACCGCATCTACAACCAGGAGATCACCATCACCGGCTCGATGGCCGTCCTGCACAGCTTCGAACGCGCGGCGGAGCTCTTCGCGGGCGGCGTGCTGGACCCGGACGTCTTCATCAGCGACCGCCTGCCGCTGGAGCGGTACCCGGCGGCGCTGGAGCAGTTCGCGGCGGGGGTGGGGCGCAAGATCGTCGTGGTGCCGTGAGGAACCCGGCCGGGGCCCCGGACCGCGGAGCCCCGGCCCGGCCCGCCGGACAGGGAGAGTCCAGCCTCCGAACCGGGAGGGTCCAGCCCTCCGGACCGGGAGAGCGCAGTCCCTCCGAACGGGGAAAGTAAGGGAACGGCAAAACGGCCTCGCTCGTTCATCCGGCATGACAGCTATGACCCCCGGCTCGAACATCCCGCTCCCCGCCGTCCGTGTGACGGTGGACGTCGCGGCCCCCGTGCGGCTCGACGTTTCGGGCCTGCTGCTCACCGCCGACGGCAAGGTGCGCTCCGACGACGACTTCATCTTCTACAACCAGCCGAGCGGGCCGGGCGTGGCGTACCGCTCGGGCGGCGGCGCCGCCCCCGACGCGATCACCGTCGACACCTCCGCCCTCCCCCCGGGCATCGAGAAGATCGTCGTCACCGCGAGCCCGGACGCCGCGGGCCAGACCTTCCAGGGCATCGAACCGACGGCCACGATCCGCAACGCGGACGACAACGGCGTCCTGGCCACGTTCACGCCCCCGCGGCTCGGCACCGAGACGGCGCTCGTCGTCGTGGAGATCTACCGGCGCAACGGCGCCTGGAAGGCCCGCGCGGTCGGCCAGGGCTACGCCGACGGCCTGGCCGGCATCGCCACCGACTTCGGCGTCACGGTAGAGGAGCCCGCCCCGGCCTCGGTCCCGCCGGCCGCCCCGCCCATGCCCGCCGCACCGCCGCCGGCGCCCGCGGTGTCCGCCCCGGCCGCACCGCCCGCGCCGCCCGCTCCCCCGGCCCCGCCCGCCCCCGGCGCCGGGAAGATCAACCTCGACAAGGGCCGCGTCAGCCTCCAGAAGAACCAGACGGTCTCCCTCGTGAAGGGCGGCCGCCCGCTCCTCGCCCAGGTCAGGATGGGCCTCGGCTGGGAGCCCGCCTTCCGCGGCCGGGACATCGACCTGGACGCCTCGGTCATCGCCTACGGCCCCCAGCGCAACCACATCGACAGCTGCTACTTCGGCAAGCTGACCATCGTCAACGGCGCGATCAAGCACTCCGGTGACAACCTCACCGGCGAGGGCGGCGGCGACGACGAGGTGATCACCGTCGACCTCGGCCGTCTCCCGCAGGAGGTCACGGGCCTGGTCTTCACCGTCAACTCGTTCACCGGCCAGAAGTTCACCGAGGTCGCCAAGGCCTACTGCCGCCTCGTGGACGCCACCACCGATGAGGAACTCGTCCGCTTCGACCTCACCGGCGCCGAGCCGCAGACGGGCGTGATGATGGCGAAGCTGATCCGCCAGTTCTCCGGCGAGTGGGAGATGACGGCCATGGGCGAGTTCGTGAAGGCCCGGACGGTCCGCAACATGGTGAAGCCCGCCGCCCAGGCCCTCTGAGACGACGGGAGACGACGGGCGGTGGGCGCCCTGGACGACAGGGTCCAGGCAACGCCCACCGCCCGGAGTCCGGTCAGCCGCGCTTCTGCCGCTTCCACGGCCCCGTGATCGCCAGCATGATGCCGGGCTCCTGGATGTTGGCGTACAGGGTCCGGCCGTCGGGCGAGAAGGTCACGCCGGTGAACTCGCTGTACTCCGGCTCGTCCTCGGTGCCGATGTTCAGCTCGTTGCGGGCGATGGGGTAGGTGCGGCCGCTGTCGGTGGCGCCGAAGAGGTGCTGGACGCCCTCGCCGTCCTCGGCGATGACGAGGCCGCCGTAGGGGGAGACGGTGATGTTGTCGGGGCCGTCGAAGGCGCCGTCGGCCGACGGGTCGGGGTTGACGCCGAGGAGGACCTTCAGGGTGAGGGTGCGGCGCCGGGGGTCGTAGAACCAGACCTGGCCGTCGTGCGGGGTGCCGGGGCTCTCCGAGCGGGCGTAGGAGGAGACGACGTAGGCGCCGCCGTCGGCCCACCACATGCCCTCCAGCTTGCGGGCGCGGGTGATCTCCCCGTCGGCGAACTGCTTGCGCACGGCGACGGTCGTGGCGTCGCGGTCGGGGACGTCGACCCAGTCGACGCCGTACACCGTGCCGATCCTGGTGGCCCGGGACAGGTCGTCGACGAACGTGCCGCCGGAGTCGAAGCACCGGGGGGCCTGGAGGACGCCGGCGTCGTCGGCGAGGCCGCGGAACCGTCCGCGGCCGTGCTCGAAGCCCGTCGGCGGGGTCCAGCGGAAGAGCAGGCCGTTGGGGCCGGAGGCGTCCTCGGTGAGGTAGGCGTGGCTGCGCTTGGGGTCGATGACGACGGCCTCGTGGTCGTAGCGGCCGAAGAACTTCAGCGGCTTGGGGTCCTGGTTGGCGCGGCGGTCGCGGGGGTCGACCTCGAAGACGTAGCCGTGGTCCTTGGTCATGCCGTTGGTGCCGGCCCGGTCGGAGTTCTCCTCGCAGGTCAGCCAGGTGCCCCAGGAGGTGCGGCCGCCCGCGCAGTTGGTGGAGGTGCCGGCGATGCCGACCCACTCGGCGACCTGTCCGTCGGGGCGCACCTCGACGACCGTGCAGCCGCCGGCCGCGGCCGGGTCGTAGACCAGGCCCTCGGTGAGCGGCACGGGGTGGGTCCAGCCGGCGCGCGGGCCCTTCAGCTCGTGGTTGTTGACGAGGAGGGTGGTGCCGCGCGGGCCGTCGAAGGTGGCCGTCCCGTCGTGGTTGGAGGGCGTGAACTCGCCCGACTCCAGCCTGGTCCTGCCGCTGTGGGTGATGACGCGGTAGGTGAAGCCGGCGGGCAGCGCGAGGATGCCGTCCGGGTCGGGCAGCAGCGGCCCGTAGCCGACCCCGCCGTGCCCGGCCGCCGACGCCCCCTCCGCGCTGTCCGTGTCCGTGTCCGTCGACGCGAGCGCGTTGGGCGCGCTGGCCAGGGCCCCGACGCTGCCCGCCAGCGCGACCCCCGCACCGGTGGCCGCTGATGTCCTGGCGAAGTCCCTGCGAGTGAGCGACATGGTGTCTCCTGAGACGGTGGGAGTGCCGTGGAGGCCGGCGGTCCTCGGATCGGCGCCACCGTCCCGCCCAGGTCTGAACGGGCGTTGAACGGCGGACGGCCATCGCGGGCCCGCTTGCGTGAACCCGCGCCACCACCGGCTCCCCCACCGGCTCCCCCACCGGCTCCTCACCGGCTCCTCACCGGGAGGGGGCGCTCATCCGCCCTGCTGCGACCGCGCCTTGAACGCGGCCTTGCGCGCCTCCTTGGCGATCCGCTTGTCCGGGTGCAGCCGGCCCATCGCCTCCAGGACGTCGGCGGTGGCCGGGTGGTCCACCCGCCAGGCCGCCGCGAAGAAGCCGCCGTGCTGCTGGGCGAGCCCCTCGACGAGGCCCTGGAGTTCCTCCGAGTTGCCCTCGGCGGCCAGTTGGGCGGCCACGGTGTCGATGGTGAGCCAGAAGACCATCGCCTCGGAGGGGGGCGGTACGTCGCCGGCGCCCAGCTCGCTCAGCCAGACCCGGGCGAGGCCGCCCAGTTCGGGGTCGTCGAGCACCTCGCGCACCGCGGGTTCGGCCTGGCCTCCGACGAGGGAGAGGGCCTGCTGGCAGCGCAGCCGGCGCAGCGGCGCGCCCTCGTCCGAGCCGCGGGCGGCGGCCAGCAGCTCCCGGGCGGCGTCGACGGGTTCCCGCAGGTGCAGCCACTGCTCGGTCTCGGCGCGCGCGGCGCGCGGCCCGTAGGCGGCGCTGCCGTCGAGCAGGACGTCGGCCCCCTTGTCGGCGAGGTCGCCGACGGCGGGCGCCTGGAAGCCGGCCTCCTGGAGCCGGGCCCGCAGTCCGTAGAGGCCGAGCGGGGTGAGGCGGACCATGCCGTAGCGGGAGACGTCGGTCTCGTCGACCGGGGCGGCGGGCTCCTCGTCGGGGTCGCCCATCAGGGCCTCGTCGACGGGCCGGTAGGCGACCAGGCCGATCGGCTCCAGCAGCCGGAACTGGTCGTCGAGGCGCATCATCGCGTCGGAGACCTGTTCCAGCACGTCGTTGGTGGGGTGGGCCATGTCGCCGGGGACGAGCACGGAGGCGGCGAGCGCGGGCAGCGGCACGGGGTCGTCACCGGGGCCGTCCTCCCCGACCGTGAGCAGGTAGAGGTTGCCGAGGACACCGTCGAGGAAGGCGGCCTCGGCCTCGGGGTCCCAGTCGAGCCGGGAGAAGTCGACCTCGCCGCCCTCGTCCATGACCTCCATCAGCTCGTCGAGGTCGGGCACGGTCGCGTCGGCGAGCACCGTCTCCAGGGCGCCGAGCCAGACGGCGAGCACGTCGTGCGGGGAACCGCCGGTCAGCAGGGCCAGGTCCGCGCCGGCGGCGACGGTGCCGGCCTCCTCGTCGGTGACCTCGACGAGCCCGGCGTCCACGGCGATCCGCCAGGCCTCGCTCGCGTACGCCGCGGCCTCGTCGCCGGTCAGCCCGAGCACCTCGGCGGCGGCCGGCAACTGCTCGTCGACGAGTCCGCCCCCGGCGTCGACGCGGGTGTCGGGGCCGGCCCAGCGGGCGAGACGGGCGGCCCGGGAGAGCAACGGGGTCGACAGCGCGTCGCGCGCCAGCTCCGCTTCGGGGTGCAGCCGCACGGGCGGCAGGGGGGAGCTGTCTGACATCGGCTGGTTCTCCTCGGACGGGTCGTTCCACTCGACCGCTCAGCCTAGACGGATATGAACCCATGCCGCCCGGTTCATCTCCCGGTCGGCCTGCGTACATGGCCGAAACCTTGACAACCGGCGTTGCCAGGCAGGAGATTGACGCGCGTAGAAGTTGGGGCGACAGGTGTTCACCGTCTGTCTCCGCGCGTCGCCGCGCCCCACGCATCACCCTCGTCCCGGCGCTCTCGTACGTCCCCGGAGGGAACCCCTTGCCCAGCAGGTCTTCCGCGCGGCTCGCCGCGCTCACCGTCGCCGCCGTGTGCTCCGCGGCGTCCACCGTCGTCGTCGCCGCGCCCGCGCAGGCCGACTCCGTGCGCATCCACGACATCCAGGGCACCACACGCGTCTCGCCGTACGCCGGCCAACAGGTCACGGACGTGACCGGAATCGTCACCGGCGTGCGCACCTACGGCTCCTCCAGAGGCTTCTGGATCCAGGACCCGGACCCGGACGCCGACCCGGCCACCAGTGAGGGCGTCTTCGTCTTCACCAGCTCCACCCCGAAGGTCGCCGTCGGTGACGCGGTCACCGTCACCGGCACGGTCTCGGAGTACGTGCCGGGCGGCACCTCGACCGGCAACCAGGCGCTGACGGAGATCGTCCGCCCGACCGTGACCGTCGTCTCCAGCGGCAACACGGTCCCCGCCGCGACCGTCGTGAGCGCGCGGTCGGTCCCGGCGGCGTACGCCCCGGCGGGCGACCCGGCCGCGAACAACTCCGTCAACGGCCTCACCCTGCGGCCCGACACGTACGCCCTGGACTACTACGAGTCCCTGGAGGGCATGAACGTCCAGGTCGCCGACGTCCGCGTGGTCGGCGCCACCGACCCGTACACGGAGCTGTGGGTCACGGTGAAGCCGGGCGAGAACCGCACCCGCCGCGGCGGCACGGTCTACGGCTCCTACGACTCCCAGAACACCGGCCGGCTCCAGATCCAGTCGCTCGGCGCGGTCGCCGACTTCCCGGTGGCGAACGTCGGCGACACCCTCACCGGCACCACCGCCGGCCCGCTGGACTACAACCAGTACGGCGGTTACACCGTCGTCGCCAACCGCATCGGCACGCTGGACAGCGCCGGTCTGGAGCGCGAGACGACGGCCGAGCAGAAGAGCGGCGAGCTCGCGGTCGCGACGTACAACGTCGAGAACCTCGACCCGTCCGACGCCACGTTCGAGGAGCACGCCTCCGCGATCGTGAACAACCTGAAGTCGCCGGACATCGTGTCCCTGGAGGAGATCCAGGACAACAACGGCGCCACGGACGACGGCACGGTCGCCGCCGACCTGACGGTGGGCAAGCTGATCGACGCGATCGTCGCGGCGGGCGGCCCGAGGTACGACTGGCGCTCGGTCGACCCGACGGACGGCACCGACGGCGGCGAGCCGGGCGGCAACATCCGTCAGGTGTTCCTGTTCGACCCGGAGCGGGTGTCCTTCACCGACCGCGCGGGCGGGGACGCCACGACCGCCGTCGGCGTCACGAAGGAGCGGGGCAAGGCCGCGCTGACGGTCTCCCCCGGCCGCATCGCCCCGGCGGACACCGCCTGGGACTCCAGCCGCAAGCCGCTGGTCGGCGAGTTCGTCTTCCGCGGCCGGACGGTCTTCGTGATCGCCAACCACTTCAACTCCAAGGGCGGCGACCAGGGTCTGACCGCGCAGTACCAGCCGGTGGTGCGCAGCTCCGAGACCCAGCGCCACCAGCAGGCGGCGCTCGTCAACTCCTTCGTCAAGGACGTCCTCGCCGTCCAGAAGAACGCGGACGTCGTCGCCCTCGGCGACATCAACGACTTCGAGTTCTCCGGCACCGCCCGGATCCTGGAGGACGACGGCGCGCTGTGGTCGGCCGTCAAGTCCCTGCCGAAGAGCGAGCGGTACTCGTACGTCTACCAGGGCAACAGCCAGGTCCTCGACCAGATCCTGGTCAGCCCGTCGATCCGGCGCGGTGCCTTCGCGTACGACAGCGTGCACCTCAACGCCGAGTTCAACGACCAGATCAGCGACCACGACCCGCAGGTGCTGCGCTTCAGGCCGTGACCGGGGAGCGGTGAACGCGCGGGGCCGGGCCGGACGGGTGTCCGGCCCGGCCCCGCCGCGGACGGGGGCCCGGCATCCGCCCCACGGATGCCGGGCCCGCCCGTCGCCCCTCCGGCGCCCTACGGCGTCCGGGGGCGGGTCGGTGACGGCCCGTCAGTGCCGGGCCCTGCGCCACACCAGCACGCCCGCCGCGACGAGCGTCGCGCCCGCCACCACGAGCACGACCGACCCCGGGTGCCGCGCCACGACCCGCACCGGCGGGCGCAGCCGCTCGGGGACGCGCTGCTCCACGGTCTGCCCGGCGTGCACGCTCCTGTCCTGGAGCGCGTGACCGGTTTCCTTCGCCCGGTCCTGGAGGACATGGCCGGTCTCTCGCGCCCTGTCCTGGAGAGCGTGACCGGACTCCCGCGCCCTGTCCTGGACGGTGTGCCCCGCGCCCTTCGCCCTGTCCTGGAGCGTGTGACCGGTTTCCTTCGCCCGGTCCTGGAGCGCGTGACCGGTCCCCTTCGCCTTCCCCTGGAGGACGTGGCCGGTCTCCTTCGCCCTGTCCTGGACGGCGTGGCCCGCCTGGGCCGCCGTGCTGCGGAGCTGGACCGTCATGGCACCGGCGCGGTCACGCAGATCGGCCGCCCGGGCCCGGGCCCGGCCGCGGATGTCCGTCTTCGCCGCCAGTTCCTCCACGGTGTGCCCCAGCTGGCTCCGGGTCTGCGCTATCTGCCGGCGCAGCTCCGCGGTGCCGTCCGCGCCGGCCGCCGTGCCGTCCGCCCCTGTCCTGTCCGTCATCGGTGCGCCCTTTCCCTGATCTCCTCGACATCGGCCCTGACGCTGCCGAGAGCCTCCTCGGGCGTGGGGGGCGTGGCCCGGCGCAGCTGGCCGCGGCCGGTCGCGGCCAGGACGGCGGCGATCACGAACAGCACCGCCGTGACGATGAGCGCCGCGGCCCACACGGGCAGCGCCAGCGAGAGGGCGGCGACGCCCGTGCCGGCGAGGGCGAGCAGACCGGCGTAGGCGAACGCGCCCGCCGCTCCCAGCAGGCCGCCGCCGCGGCCGGCGCGACGGCCCTTCTCGGTCAGTTCCTCCTTGGCGAGGGCGATCTCCTGCCGTACGAGCCGGGAGAGCTGCTCGCTGGCCTGGCCGACGAGTTCGCCGACCGTGCGGTGCCCGTCGTGGACGGGCCGGGTGTCCATGGTCCCGGTCACGGTGTTCCGCCTCCTCTCGGTTCGGAGACACCCGGGTACCCCGGCAGCCCGCCGCTACCCCTGCGACGCCCCGCCGCGCCGCGCCCTCGCCCGCCCCCATGCCGTAGCACTGCTTATGGATACCTCGTACGAAATTTAAGTAGAGCTACACCATCGACCCGCCGAGACTACCCCCATGACGCACCCGCACCCCGCTCCGCCCCCTGCCACCGCCCCCTCCCCCGCCGCTCCCTTCGGCCGCGCCCTCTGCGCGATGGTCACGCCCTTCACCCCGACGGGAGCCCTCGACCTCGACGGCGCCCAGCGGCTCGCCGACCACCTGGTGGCGGCCGGGTGCGACGGACTCGTCCTGTCCGGGACGACGGGAGAGTCGCCGACCACCACGGACGCCGAGAAGACGGAGCTGGTGCGGGCCGTACGAGCGGCCGTCGGCGACCGTGTCCCCCTGGTGGCGGGCGTGGGCACCGCCGACACCCGCCACACCGTCGGCCTCGCCCTCGCCGCCGAGAAGGCCGGCGCCGACGGGGTGCTGGTGGTCAGCCCCTACTACAGCAGGCCCCCGCAGGACGCCCTGGAGGCGCACTTCCGGGAAGTGGCGGACGGATGCGGGCTGCCCGTGATGCTGTACGACATCCCCGGCCGGACCGGCACCCGCATCGAGCCGGAGACGGTGATCCGGCTCGCCGAGCACCCCCGGATCGTCGCCGTCAAGGACTGCTCCTACGACCTCCTCGGCACCCAGAAGGTCCTCGCCCGCACCGGATTGGCCGCCTACGCGGGCTGCGACGAACAGAACCTCGCCCTGTACGCCGTGGGCGCCGCCGGGTACATCAGCACCGTCGCCAACGTCGTACCGGCCGAACTCCGCGCCGTCCTCGACGCGTTCGACACCGGCGACACCGGGCGGGCCGCCCGGCTCCAGCAGCGGGCCCTCACGCTCATCGAGCCGATGATGGCCGCGGACCTGCCCGGAACGGTCACCGCCAAGGCCCTCCTGAACCTGCTCGGCCTGCCGGCCGGCCCGGTCCGGGCACCCCTGCGCGAGGCGGGCCCGGACGCGCTCGACACCCTGCGGGAGGCCTACGAACGGTTCACCGCCGAGTCCATGCCATAAGTCCGGGCGCGGCTGCGCCGTTCGGCCTACGGTGGCCTCATGCGCCGGCCGTTGCTCTACCTCGACGTCGACGGACCGCTCAACCCGTACGCGGCCCAGCCGGAGCGCCGGCCGCAGGGCTACACGACGATCAGGGCCACCCTCCGCCCCGGCCGCCCCCTGCGGGTGTGGCTCCACCCCGGGCACGGGGCCGCCCTGCTGGAGCTGCCCTACGAGCTGTGCTGGGCGACCACGTGGATGGGCGAGGCCAACCGCTGGATCGCCCCGGTCGTCGGCCTGCCCGAGCTGCCGTACGTCGACTTCGGGCGCGGGCTGTTCGCCGAGCGGCCCGACGGGGTGCACTGGAAGACGGAGGCGCTCGTCGCCCACGCCGCGGGGCGCCCCTTCGCCTGGGTGGACGACGAGCAGTCGGCCGCCGACGCGGCGTACGTCGCCCGCCACCACCCCGCGCCGGCCCTGCTGCACCACGTGGATCCCCGGGTCGGGCTGCGCACGGAGGACTTCGAGGCGCTGGGCCGGTTCGCCGCGGGCCTGACCGCGCCCTGACCTCACGACGAAGCGCCCTCCCGGCGGGCGGGAGGGCGCTTCGGCCGGGCGGGTCAGGTCAGTTGTGGCTGTGCAGGACCTCGTTCAGTCCGCCCCACACCGCGTTGTTCGGGCGGGCCTCGACCGTGCCGGTGACCGAGTTGCGGCGGAAGAGGATGTTTGAGGCGCCGGAGAGCTCGCGGGCCTTGACGATCTCGCCGTCGGGCATCGTCACGCGGGTGCCCGCGGTGACGTACAGGCCGGCCTCGACCACGCACTCGTCGCCGAGGGCGATGCCGACGCCCGCCTCGGCGCCGACGAGGCAGCGCTCGCCGATGGTGATCCGGACGTTGCCGCCGCCCGACAGGGTGCCCATGGTGGACGCGCCGCCGCCGATGTCCGAGCCGTCGCCGACCACGACACCGGCGGAGATACGGCCCTCCACCATCGACGTGCCGAGGGTGCCGGCGTTGAAGTTGACGAAGCCCTCGTGCATGACGGTCGTGCCCGCGGCGAGGTGCGCGCCGAGGCGTACGCGGTCGGCGTCGGCGATGCGGACGCCCTTGGGCGCCACGTAGTCCGTCATGCGCGGGAACTTGTCGACCGACGTCACCTGGAGGTGCAGGCCCTCGGCGCGCGCGTTCAGGCGGACCTTCTCGAGGTCGTCGACCGCGACCGGGCCGAGGGAGGTCCAGGCGACGTTGGCGAGCAGGCCGAAGATGCCGTCCAGGCTCTGGCCGTGCGGCTCGACCAGGCGGTGGGAGAGCAGGTGCAGACGCAGGTAGGTGTCGTGCGTGTCGATCGGCTTGTCGTCGAGCGAGGCGATGACCGTGCGGACCGCGACCACCTCGACGCCCCGGCGGGCGTCCGGGCCGATCGCCTTGGCGGCGCCGTCACCGAGCAGCTCCACGGCCTTCTCGGCGGACAGGCGCTCGGTGCCGGACGGGCCGGGCTCGGTGACGAGCTCGGGCGCGGGGAACCAGGTGTCGAGAACCGTGCCGTCGGCGGCGAGGGTGGCGAGGCCGGCGGCCGCGGCGCCGGTGGTGCGAGGAGCAGTCGTGTCGGTCATGAGGGAAACCTAACCGGCGGGAGGCCGCGGAGGCCAACCAGCCCGGCGGCGTCTCAGGTGGCGGGCGGGGGGACCGGTGGCCCGGCCTCAGTGGGCGCCGCCGACGTTCAGCACCACCACTCCGGCGACGATCAGCAGGATTCCGGCGACCTTGGTGAGGGTGAGGGCCTCGCCGAAGAGCAGCAGCCCGAGGACGGCGATCGCCGCGGTGCCGATGCCGGACCATATGGCGTAGGCCGTGCCGATGCCGACGGTCTTCAGGGTCTGGGAGAGCAGGGAGAAGGAGACGACGTAGCCGAGGGCCGTCACCAGGGAGGGCCACAGGCGGGTGAAGCCGTGGCTGTACTTCATGGCGGTCGTCGCGGCCACCTCGGCGGCGATGGCTCCGGCGAGCGTCACGTATCCCATGCGCGGGAGCGTACTGAACGCGGCGCGCGCCCCGGACAGCCGGGAGCGGCGGCACCCGGGCCGGGTGCCGCCGCTCCCGCGCGACCTCTGTCGGGCGGCCTCAGACGTTGAAGCCGAGCGCCCTGAGCTGCTCGCGCCCGTCGTCCGTGATCTTGTCGGGGCCCCACGGCGGCATCCAGACCCAGTTGATCCGCAGTTCGCTGACCAGACCGTCCGTGGCGGACTTGGCCTGGTCCTCGATGACGTCCGTCAGCGGGCACGCCGCGGAGGTCAGGGTCATGTCGACGGTCGCCACATTGGAGTCGTCGACGTGGATGCCGTAGATCAGGCCGAGGTTGACGACGTCGATGCCCAGTTCGGGGTCGACGACGTCCATCAGGGCCTCACGGAGTTCCTCCTCCGAGGCGGGCTTCATCTCCACGGTCTCGCTCATGCCGTCTTCCTTTCGGCGTCGGCGCCCAGCGCCTGGGCCGTCGCGTCCTTCCACGCCATCCAGCTCAGGAGGGCGCACTTGACCCGGGCGGGGTACTTGGAGACACCGGCGAACGCGACGGCGTCCTCCAGCACCTCCTCCATCGCGTCGTCCGGTTCGATCCTGCCCTTGGACTGCATCAGCTCCAGGAACGTCTCCTGGATGCGCTGCGCCTCGGACAGGTCCTTGCCGACGAGCAGGTCGTTCAGTACGGAGGCCGAGGCCTGGCTGATGGAACAGCCCTGGCCCTCGTACGAGACGTCCTCGACCGTGGTGCCGTCGTACTTGACACGGAGGGTGATCTCGTCGCCGCACGTCGGGTTGACGTGGTGCACCTCGGCGTCGCCATCCCGCAAGCCCCGCCCGTGCGGGTGCTTGTAGTGGTCCAGGATGACTTCCTGGTACATGGAGTCCAGCTTCATGCGATCGCTCGTCCCGTCAGCCGAAGAAGTTCCGTACGTGCTCCAGCCCCTCGACCAGCGCGTCGATCTCGGCAGGCGTGGAGTACAGATAGAACGACGCTCGCGTGGTCGCGGGAATTCCGTAGCGCAGGCAGACGGGACGGGCGCAGTGGTGCCCCACCCGTACCGCGATGCCCTGCTCGTCCAGCACCTGGCCCACGTCGTGCGGGTGGATGTCACCCAGCGTGAAGGAGATCGCGGCGCCGCGGTCCTCGGCCGTGGTGGGGCCGATGATGCGCAGGTCCGGGACCTCCGCCAGCCGCCGCACCGCGTACTCGGTGATCGCGTGCTCGTGCGCGAGGATCTTGTCCATGCCGATGGAGGACAGGTAGTCGATCGCCGCGCCCAGACCGACCGCCTGCGCGATCGGCGGGGTGCCCGCCTCGAACTTGTGCGGCGCGGGGGCGTAGGTCGAGGAGTGCATCGACACCGTCTCGATCATCTCGCCGCCGCCGAGGAACGGGGGCAGGTCCTCCAGGAGCTCCTGGCGGCCCCAGAGGACGCCGATGCCCGTCGGGCCGCACATCTTGTGACCGGTGAAGGCCACGAAGTCGGCCTGGAGGGCCTGCACGTCGAGGGGCATGTGCGGTGCCGCCTGCGACGCGTCGATCAGGACCAGGGCCCCGACCTCCTGCGCCCGGCGGACTATCGCCTCGACCGGGTTGACGGTACCGAGGATGTTCGACACCAGCACGAAGGAGACGATCTTCGTCTTCTCGGTGATGACCTCGTCGATGTTCGACAGGTCGAGCCGGCCGTCGTCGGTCAGGCCGAACCACTTCAGCTTCGCGCCCGTGCGCTGCGACAGCAGCTGCCACGGCACGATGTTGGAGTGGTGCTCCATCTCCGTGATGACGATCTCGGTCTCGGAGTCCACGCGGTAGGGCTCGTCGGCCCAGCCCAGCATGTTCGCCACGAGGTTCAGCGACTCCGAGGCGTTCTTCGTGAAGATCACCTCGTCGCGGCTGGGCGCGTTGACGAACGCGGCGACCTTGTCACGCGCGCCCTCGTACAGCGCCGTGGCCTCCTCGGCGAGCACATGCACACCGCGGTGGACGTTGGCGTTGTACCGCTCGTAGTACTCGCTCAGGGCGTCCAGCACCTGGCGCGGCTTCTGCGAGGTCGCCGCGTTGTCCAGGTACACGAGCTTCCGGTCGCCGTGGACCAGACGGTCCAGGATCGGGAAGTCCTTGCGGATCGCCTCGGTGTCGAGGAGGCCCGGCAACTGCGTCACGCGGATGCGCCACCCTTCGAGTAGGACTCGTAGCCCTCGTTCTCCAGCTTGTCGGCGAGCTCGGCACCGCCGGACTCGACGATCCGGCCGCCGGAGAAGACGTGCACGTGGTCGGGCTTGATGTAGCGCAGGATGCGCGTGTAGTGCGTGATCAGCAGGGTGCCGACCTCGCCGGTCTCGCGGACGCGGTTGACGCCCTCGGAGACGATGCGCAGGGCGTCGACGTCGAGACCGGAGTCGGTCTCGTCGAGGATCGCGACCTTCGGCTTGAGCAGCTCCAGCTGGAGGATCTCGTGGCGCTTCTTCTCACCGCCGGAGAAGCCCTCGTTGACGTTGCGCTCGGCGAAGGAGGAGTCCATGTTGAGGCGCTCCATGGCCTCCTTGACCTCCTTCACCCAGGTGCGCAGCTTGGGGGCCTCGCCGCGGATGGCGGTGGCGGAGGTGCGCAGGAAGTTGGAGACCGAGACGCCGGGGACCTCGACGGGGTACTGCATCGCCAGGAACAGGCCGGCGCGGGCGCGCTCGTCGACGGACATCTCCAGGACGTCCTCGCCGTCGAGGGTGACGGTGCCGCCGGTGATCGTGTACTTCGGGTGACCCGCGAGGGAGTAGGCGAGGGTCGACTTGCCGGAGCCGTTGGGGCCCATGATGGCGTGCGTCTCGCCCTGCTTCACGGTGAGGTCGACGCCCTTGAGGATCTCCTTCGTGGCGTTGTCTGCCTCGACGGTGACGTGCAGGTCTCGGATTTCAAGCGTTGCCATGGGTGCCTCAGGACTCCTGGGTGAGGGAGACGAGCACGTCGTCCCCTTCGATCTTTACGGGGTATACGGGGACGGGGCGCGTCGCGGGGAGGCCGGACGGCTTGCCGGTGCGGAGGTCGAACGCGGAGCCGTGCAGCCAGCACTCGATCTGGCAGTCCTCCACCTCGCCCTCGGAGAGCGAGACGTTCGCGTGGGAGCAGATGTCGTGGATGGCGAACACCTCCCCCTCGGTACGGACGACCGAGACCGGCGTGCCGTCGAGTTCCACCCGTTTGGGGGTGTCCTCCTCCAGCTCGCTCAGCCCACAGGCGCGTACGAACGACGTCATGCGACCGACGCCTCCAGCTCCTCTTCGATCTTGGCGATGAGGCGCTCCTCGATGTCCTGGACACCGATCTGCTGGACCAGCTCGGCGAAGAAGCCGCGGACCACGAGGCGGCGGGCGTCGTGCTCCGGGATGCCGCGGGCCATCAGGTAGAAGAGCTGCTCGTCGTCGAAGCGGCCGGTGGCGGAGGCGTGGCCCGCGCCGACGATCTCGCCCGTCTCGATCTCCAGGTTGGGGACCGAGTCGACGCGCGCGCCGTCCGTGAGGACCAGGTTGCGGTTCATCTCGTACGTGTCGGTGCCCTCGGCCTTGGCCTCGATCAGCACGTCGCCGATCCACACCGCGTGCGCGTCCTCGCCCTGGAGCGCGCCCTTGTAGACGACGTTCGAGGTGCAGTGCGGGGTGTTGTGGGTGACCAGGAGGCGGTGCTCCTGGTGCTGGCCGGCGTCGGTGAAGTACAGGCCGAAGAGCTCGGCCGAGCCGCCGGTGCCGGCGTACTCGACGCGCGGGTGCAGGCGGACGACGTCGCCGCCGAAGGTGACGACCACGGACTTGAAGGAGGCGTCGCGGCCGATGAGGGCGTTGTGCTGGGCGACGTGGACGGCCTTGTCGTCCCAGTCCTGGACCGAGACGACGGTCAGCTTGGCGCCGTCGCCCAGGATGTAGTCGACGTTGGCGGCGAGCACGGCGTCACCGGTGTGGTCGATGACGACGACGGCCTCGGCGAAGGCGCCCAGCTCGATGATCTGGTGGCCGAAGGCGGTGCCGCCCTCGCCGTGCACGGCGATGCGGACCGGCTCGGTGAGCACCGTCTCCTTGGGGACGGTGACCACGCCGGCCTGCTCGAAGGCGGAGTAGGCCTGCGCCGCGATCCGGTCGACGGGGGTGCCGGCCCGGCCGAGGCGGGCGTCGTCGCGGCCGACGGTCTCGACGGTGACGCCCTCGGGGGCCTCGACCGTGATCTTCACGCCTTCGCCGGAGGCGACGGCGGTGCCGTCGTGCAGACCGCGCAGGCGCTCCAGCGGGGTGAACCGCCACTCCTCCTCACGGCCGTGCGGGACGGGGAAGTCCGCCACGTCGAAGGACGGGGGGGCGCTCATGCGCGAGACGACGGTCGACTCCGCGGCGACCGCGATCGAGCCGGCGGTAGTGGACCCCACGGGTGGGGGTCCCCCCGCTCGAGCGGAGCCGAGAGTGGGGGAGTTCTGGGCCTCAGCCATGGCTGTCGTTGTGCTCTCTTTCCTACGTCAGTGGGTGATCCTCGGCCCGCCCGGAGGGGGCGGGCCGGTGCTGCCGGAAGGGCTGTGCGGCCGTCAGCCGACCGCGCCCTCCATCTGCAGCTCGATCAGCCGGTTGAGCTCCAGCGCGTACTCCATCGGCAGCTCCTTGGCGATGGGCTCGACGAAGCCGCGCACGATCATCGCCATCGCCTCGAACTCGCTCAGACCACGGCTCATCAGGTAGAAGAGCTGGTCCTCGGAGACCTTGGAGACGGTCGCCTCGTGTCCCATGGACACGTCGTCCTCGCGGACGTCCACGTAGGGGTAGGTGTCGGAGCGGGAGATGGTGTCGACGAGCAGCGCGTCGCACAGCACGTTCGACTTGGATCCGGCCGCGCCCTCGCCGATCTCGACGAGACCCCGGTAGGAGGTACGGCCGCCGCCGCGCGCCACCGACTTGGAGACGATGTTGGAGGAGGTGTTCGGCGCCATGTGGACCATCTTGGAGCCGGCGTCCTGGTGCTGCCCCTCGCCCGCGAAGGCGATGGAGAGGGTCTCGCCCTTGGCGTGCTCGCCCATCAGGTAGACGGCCGGGTACTTCATCGTCACCTTGGAGCCGATGTTGCCGTCGATCCACTCCATGGTCGCGCCCTCGTAGGCGACGGCGCGCTTGGTGACCAGGTTGTAGACGTTGTTCGACCAGTTCTGGATGGTCGTGTAGCGGCAGCGGGCGTTCTTCTTGACGATGATCTCGACCACGGCGCTGTGCAGCGAGTCGGACTTGTAGATCGGGGCCGTACAACCCTCGACGTAGTGCACGTAGGCACCCTCGTCGACGATGATCAGGGTCCGCTCGAACTGGCCCATGTTCTCCGTGTTGATACGGAAGTAGGCCTGGAGCGGGATCTCGACGTGCACGCCCGGCGGCACGTAGATGAAGGAGCCGCCCGACCACACGGCGGTGTTCAGCGAGGCGAACTTGTTGTCACCGACCGGGATGACCGTCCCGAAGTACTCCTTGAAGAGCTCCGGGTGCTCCTTGAGGGCGGTGTCGGTGTCGAGGAAGATGACGCCCTGCTCCTCCAGGTCCTCGCGGATCTGGTGGTAAACGACCTCGGACTCGTACTGGGCGGCGACACCGGCGACGAGGCGCTGCTTCTCCGCCTCCGGGATGCCGAGCTTGTCGTACGTGTTCTTGATGTCCTCGGGCAGGTCCTCCCAGGACTCCGCCTGCTTCTCGGTGGAGCGCACGAAGTACTTGATGTTGTCGAAGTCGATGCCCGACAGGTCCGAGCCCCAGGTGGGCATGGGCTTCTTCTCGAAGAGCCGCAGACCCTTGAGGCGGAGCTTCGTCATCCACTCCGGCTCGGACTTCTTCGCCGAGATGTCCTTGACGACGTCCTCGTTCAGACCGCGCTTCGCAGAGGCGCCGGCTTCGTCGGAGTCGGCCCAGCCGTATTCGTACTTGCCCAGGCCCTCGAGTTCGGGGTGGGCAGTCTCCGTGGGGAGAGTCATGCGGGGTTCCTCCCGGCCGTGCTTGCAGATGCGTTGTGGGAAATCTTGGGGATGAACGTCGTGCAGACGCCGTCGCCGTGCGCGATGGTCGCCAGCCGCTGGACGTGTGTTCCGAGCAGCTGGGAGAAGATCTCGGTCTCCGCCTCGCACAGCTGCGGGAACTGCTCCGCGACGTGGGCCACCGGGCAGTGGTGCTGGCACAACTGCTCGCCCTTTTGCGGGAGGGGCGCGCTGCGCGCCGTAGCAGCGTACCCGTCCACGCTCAGGGCCTTGGCCAGCGCTTCGGTGCGCTCCTCGGGCGCGGCGGCCTCGACCGCCTCGCGGTAGGCGGCGGCCTGCTCGGCGATCCTCGCGCGCGCGAAGGCGACGACGGCCTCGTCCCCGCCGAACCGCTGCTGGATCCACCGCATCGCGTCCGCGGCGAGCTTGTCGTACGACTGGTCGAAGGCGTCCCGGCCGCAGTCGGTGAGGACGAAGACCTTGGCGGGGCGTCCGCGGGTCCGCGTTCCGTACACCCGCTGCTCACGGGCCTCCACGACATCGTCGGCGGCCAGCGCGTCGAGGTGCCGGCGTACGGCCGCCTGGGTGAGTCCCAGCCGTCCGGCCAGCTCGGCGACGGTCGACGGCCCGTGGTCCAGGATGGACCGCGCGACCCGGTTGCGCGTGGAGCGCTCACCGGTCGCTAGCTCCTCCTGAGGGGCCCCCGTGGGGGTCTCCCGAGCCTCGCCGACGTTTTTCACAACGCCATTGTTGCGTAATTCATCGGAGCCAGGCAAGCCGCGTCCGGACGGGCGGACGGTGCCCTGCGTCACTTAGGTATACCTAATCTGACCTGCGGAAACGATCTTTGATCGATCAAACCCGCACCGGCCCCACCCCTCCCCGAGCACCTCCTCGAAGGCCCTCCCGGACCCCGCCCACACCCCCTCCGACCGGCCCACTTGCCACCCGTGACACCCTCTCCGCACAGCTCGGCACAGGCAGGATCGAAAGCGGAGAAATCACCCGCGCCCGTGCGGGGCGCCCGGCGCGCCCTCCCCGCGGGGAGGGGAGCGGGCACCCGCCCGTCCGGGCGCCCGCCCGCGTACCTAGACTCTGGGGCCATGCGAACTGAGCCTGTCGTCGAGGTACGGGCCCTGGTGAAGCGGTACGGGACGAAGACCGCGGTGGACGGCCTGGACCTCACGGCCCGGCCCGGTGTCACCGCCGTCCTCGGCCCGAACGGCGCCGGCAAGACGACGACGATCGAGACCTGCGAGGGGTACCGCGCGCCGGACTCCGGCACCGTGCGCGTCCTCGGGCTCGACCCGGTGGGACAGGCCCGCGCGCTGCGGCCCCGGATCGGCGTGATGCTCCAGTCGGGGGGTGTGTACTCGGGCGCGCGGGCCGACGAGATGCTCCGGCACGTGGCCCGGCTGCACGCCCGCCCCCTGGACGTGGACGCCCTCGTCGAGCGGCTCGGCCTCGGCAGCTGCGGCCGGACCGCCTACCGGCGGCTGTCGGGCGGCCAGCAGCAGCGGCTCGCGCTGGCGATGGCCGTGGTCGGCCGCCCGGAGCTGGTGTTCCTGGACGAGCCGACCGCCGGCCTCGACCCGCAGGCCCGCCGCGCCACCTGGGACCTGGTCCGCGATCTGCGCGCCGACGGCGTCTCGGTCATCCTGACCACCCACTACATGGACGAGGCCGAGCAGCTCGCCGACGACGTCGCGATCATCGACGCCGGCCGGGTCATCGCCCAGGGCTCCCCCGATGAGCTGTGCCGCGGCGGCGCCGAGAACACGCTCCGCTTCACCGGCCGCCCCGGACTGGACGTCGGCTCGCTGCTCAAGGCCCTGCCCGCGGACTCCACCGCCGCCGAGCCGACGCCGGGCTCGTACCGGGTGACCGGCAAGATCGACCCGCAGCTGCTGGCGACCGTGACCTCGTGGTGCGCGCAGCACGGCGTGCTGCCGGACCGGATCTCGGTGGAGCGGCACACCCTGGAGGACGTGTTCTTGGAGCTCACAGGCAAGGAGCTGCGCTCATGACCACCGCCGGCACCTACTCCCCCGCCCCCGGGGCGGCCCCTCTCCCGCGCATGATCGCCGCCCAGGCGGCGCTGGAGACGAAGATGCTCCTGCGCAACGGCGAGCAGCTGCTGCTCACCGTCGTGATCCCGACCCTGCTTCTGGTGCTGTTCAGCTCGGTGGACATCGTCGACACGGGCGAGGGCGAGGCGGTGGACTTCCTCGCCCCCGGCATTCTCGCGCTCGCCGTGATGTCGACCGCGTTCACCGGCCAGGCGATCGCCACCGGCTTCGAACGCCGGTACGGCGTGCTGAAGCGGCTGGCGTCCTCCCCGCTGCCCCGCTGGGGCCTGATGACCGCGAAGACGCTGTCCGTGCTGGTCACGGAGGTCCTCCAGGTCGCCCTGCTGACGGTGATCGCCTTCGCGCTGGGCTGGTCCCCGCACGGCAACCCGTTCGCCGTGCTGCTCCTGCTGGTCCTGGGCACGGGCGCCTTCTCCGGGCTCGGCCTGCTGATGGCGGGCACGCTGCGGGCGGAGGCGACGCTGGCCGCCGCCAACCTGGTCTTCCTGCTGCTCCTGGTCGGGGGCGGGGTCGTCGTGCCGCTGGAGAAGTTCCCGCCGGCCGCGCAGGACGTCCTGGGCCTGCTGCCGATCTCCGCCCTCTCCGGCGGACTGCGCGACGTGCTCCAGCACGGGGCCGGCATGCCGTGGGGCGACCTGGGCGTACTGACGGTGTGGGCGGTGGCGGGCCTGGCGGCCGCCGGGCGGTTCTTCCGCTGGGAGTAGCCCGCCGCCCTGAAGGGAGCAGCCCGCTCCGCACGCCACCGGGGCCCCTCGTGAACGCGTGCACAAGCGGCCCCCTACGATGGAGGGCGTGCCGAACGTGACCCGTGCAGACGCCGCAGCGGCCGTCCGCAACCCCCTCGCCTTCATCGCCGAACGCTGGACCCCCGCCCCCCGGACGGTCCGGCGAGCGGCCCTCGCCGCGCTCGTGATGTCGGTGATCATCGTGATCACCGGCGGTGCCGTGCGGCTCACCGGGTCCGGGCTCGGCTGCCCGACCTGGCCCAAGTGCACCGCCGACTCCCTCACCGCGACCAGCGAGATGGGCCTGCACGGCGCCATCGAGTTCGGCAACCGCATGCTCACCTACGTGCTGTGCGCCGCGGTCGGCTGGGCGATCATCGCCGCCCGTGCGCAGAAGCCGTACCGGCGCGGTCTGACCCGACTGGGCTGGGCGCAGTTCTGGGTCGTGATGAGCAACGCGGTCCTGGGCGGGATCGTGGTCCTCGTCGGCCTCAACCCGTACACCGTCGCCGCGCACTTCGTGGCGACGTCGGCCCTGATCGCGATCGCCACCGTGATGTGGCACCGTGCCGGGGAGGGCGCCGACGGAGCACCCCGCCCGCTGATCGGCGGGGCGGTGCGGCAGCTGGTGTGGTTCCTGGTGGCGGCCTCGGTGCTGCTGATCCTGGTCGGCACGGTCGTCACCGGCGCGGGCCCGCACGCGGGCGACTCCAGCGAGGTCGAGCGGATGCCGGTCGACTGGGAGACGGTCACCAAGATGCACGCCGTGCTGGCCTGGATCGTGGTGTCGCTGACGTTCGCCCTGTGGTTCGTCCTCAAGGCGGTCGACGCCCCGAAGGCCACCCTGCATCGCACCCGCGAGCTGTTCGTCATCCTGCTGTGCCAGGGTGCGGTGGGCTACATCCAGTACTTCACGGACCTTCCCGAAGCCCTGGTGGGCCTCCACATGCTGGGCTCCGCCGTGATGTGGATCTGGGTGGTGCGGGTGCTCCTGTCGTTGCGCGAACGCTCGCACACCGGCCCTGACGTTCCGGCTGCCGCCCCGGGAGACCGGCTGGAGCCCGCTTCGAGCTGACGGGAGCGTGCGCTGCGCGAGGCGGGGACGAACTCGCCCAAGGCGTGATCGGGTAAGTACGAACTCACCCAAGGCGTGATCAGGTACGTACGAACTCACCCAAGGCGTGATCAGGTACGTCCGGTACGGACCATCCCCGCAGGCGGCGCACGCCTGCCGTCTCGACGACCGGACTGTTTCTCAGTCACCCAGCGCATACACCCGCCGCGCGTTCCCCGCCGCCACCAGCCCCGCGACCCGGTGCGCGTCCGCCGGCGACCAGGCGCCCTCCGCGACCCAGGTGCCCAGCACCCGGCCGAGGGCCTCGCGGAAGAGCCGGGCGCCGACCACGTGCAGTTCGGGCAGGCCCTGGGCGCCCGTGGAGAAGAGGATCTTCCCGAAGGGCGCCAGTTCCAGGATCTCGGCCAGGATCGCCGCCGCGCGGGCACCGGTGCGCACGAGCGCCGCGCCGGAGTCGGCGTAGACGTGCGGGAAGACGCCGGCGAGGTGGGCGGCGTGGCGGTGGTAGGGATAGCCGTGCAGCAGCACCAGGTCCGTGCCCAGTCCGGCCGTCGCACGGACGAAGTCCGTCAGGAGGACGGGGTCGGTCCGGTCGGTGCGCGGGCCCGGCGTGCCGAGCCCCGCGTGCAGTTGCAGCGGCAGCCCCGAGGCGACGGCGATCCACAGCAGGTGCCGCAGCAGCACCGGGTCGCTCAGCTCCCCGCCGACCCGGCGTGCGGCCAGCCAGCGTCCCGCCGCGCCCCGCACCTCCCCCGGCCCGGGCGGCTCCGGCGCGAGCGCCAGGCCGTGCCGGACGCCGGCCACGGAGGTGAAGGCGACGGCGTGCGCGGCGGCGGTGTGCACGGCCTCGGCGAGGTTGGCGAGGAAGGACTCGACGGTGCCGGAGGTGTCGGCGACCTGCTCGGCGAGGAGCTCCAGGCGCACGATCTCGCGGGCCTGCGCACCGCCCGCGGAGGCGATCTCGTCGGGGCCCGTGAGGTCGCCGGGCAGCCCGGTGTCGACCAGGTAGGTCGTGATGCCGCTGCCGCGCAGCAGCCGGCGGCCCGCCTCCAGTACGCCGATCTCACGACGCCGGGCGAGGTAGCGGGCGGGCGGGCAGTGCGGCTCCAGGCCGAGGAGCGGGGGGCACCAGCGGCGTACCGCGAAGCCCGTCTGGGTGTCGAAGAGGGTGGTGCCCGGGGCGGGCGGGCCCGCGGTGCGGGCCAGCTGGGCCTCGAAGGTGCCGAGGCCCAGCTCCGTTCTCAGGACGCCGTGGCAGTACTGGTCCACCAGGGACGGCGTTTCGATCATCCGGGACTCCCCGACGGCTGGACCGTGTGTTCGGCGTGCTCCTCACACGGCCTAACGGGTGAACCCGGCGTCAGGTGTTGGCCGGAGGGTGCTCAGGTGTTGGACGGGCCGCCGACCTGGATCCCGGCCATGCGCGTCCACTCGTACGGCCCGGTGCGCACCTTGGCCGCGAACTCGCCGTCGAACGTCTCGTGCACGGTGATCCCGGCCTTCTCGACGGCCTTGCGGGCGGTCTCGACCGAGGTCGCCACCAGGTCGCCCCAGCCGCCGTCCTCGCCGACCAGCACGATCCGGGCGCCGCGCTCCCCGAGGTAGGCGATCTGGCCCTCGGCCCCGCCGTGCGCCGTGGAGAAGGCGCCGATCCGCTTGGCGAGCCGGGCGACCTCGCGGCCGTCCTTCGCCTCAACCTGCTTGGTGTCTGCCATGGCCAGGATGCTACCGACGGGTAGACCGAACGGCGACGGCCGGGGTGGGTGGCCTTGGCCACCCACCCCGGCCGTCCGGCCGTACATGATGTCGAGGGGTCAGCGCAGGAACGGGTCGACCGCCACCGCCACGAACAGCAGCGAGACGTAGGTGATGGACCAGTGGAAGAGACGCATCTCCTTCAGCTTCGCGCCCGTGGCCTGCGCCCGCGCGCGGTTCTGGAGGGCGTGCGCCTCCCACAGCCACCAGCCGCCGGCCGCGAGCGCGACCGCCGTGTAGAACCAGCCGGTGTAGCCGAGCGGGGTGAGCAGCAGCGACACGCCGACCATGACCCAGCTGTAGATCACGATCTGCCGGGCGACCACCTTGTTGGAGGCGATGACCGGCAGCATCGGCACGCCCACGCGCGCGTAGTCCTCCTTCACCTTCATGGACAGCGGCCAGTAGTGCGGCGGGGTCCAGAAGAAGATGACCGCGAAGAGGACGACCGGGGCCCACGACAGCGAGTTCGTCACGGACGACCAGCCGATCAGCACCGGCATGCAGCCCGCGATGCCGCCCCACACGATGTTCTGCGCGGTACGGCGCTTGAGGAGCATCGTGTAGACGACGACGTAGAAGAGGAGCGCCCCGAGGGCGAGCCAGGCGGACAGCCAGTTGACGGTGAGGCCGAACAGGAGCGTCGAGACGACCGCGAGGGTGATGCCGAAGGCGAGGCACTCGCGCGGGCTGACCATGCCGGTCACCAGCGGACGCTGGGAGGTGCGGTCCATGAGCGCGTCGATGTCACGGTCGATGTACATGTTGAGCGCGTTGGCGCCGCCCGCGGACAGGTAGCCGCCGATGGAGGTGAGCAGGACCAGCTTCAGGTCCGGCACACCCCGCTGCGCCAGGAACATCACCGGAACGGTGGTGATCAGCAGCAGCTCGATGATCCGTGGCTTGGTCAGCGCCACGAACGCCTTGACCCGGGCCCCGACCGGCCGCCGACTCGGGCTCTGGCTCGTCCCGATAACCCCCGCTGGACGGGATTCAACGGCCGTCACGCACACCCCTGACAGAGACATCCCAGCAAGCCCCCCGTGTGAAGTCCCGGTAAAGCTCGCGCGTACCACGCCACTGTAGACGTTGCCCATACCCCGCTCTTCGCGGGGGTGGGGTCGTGTTGGGAGAGGCCACCCGGGGGTGTGGTCACCGGGGTCCCCGGGGCCGCCCGGGGTGGGGTCGCGGGGATCCCCGGGAACGCCCGGGGTGCGCCGGGGCCGCCCGGGGGTGCTCCGGCACCGCGGACGGGGGTGTTCCGACACCGCGGACAGGGGTGCTCCGGCACCACGGACGGGGGCGTTCCGGCACCACGGACAGGGATGTCACCGGGCGTGTGCGCAGGGTGTCCGCGGGGCGCGCGACCGGCCCGCTCATCGGTCGCCCGGAGGCTCGATTGAGCAGTCAGATGAGCGGCTCCGTATTCATGTGCCGAATGCGCTTCCGGCCGGTCGGGAGGCGGATCGCGATGCGGCCCGGCAGTCTGGAATGACTCGAAAAAACGCACGTCCTCACGGGGGTAGGCTCGACAGCGGCCGGTGGGCACCCAGTGCACCGGCAGCCGGTGGGCGCGCGCCCGAAGCAGCCGGTATTCGACATGTGGAGAGGAGCCCTGACCCAGGGTGAGCACCAAGCCGACCACCACAGACCTCGAGTGGACCGAGTTGGACCAGCGGGCCGTGGACACCGCGCGTGTCCTGGCCGCCGATGCCGTACAGAAGGTCGGCAACGGCCATCCCGGTACGGCGATGAGCCTGGCGCCGGCCGCGTACACGCTCTTCCAGAAGGTGATGCGGCACGACCCGGCGGACGCCGACTGGGTCGGCCGCGACCGTTTCGTGCTGTCCGCGGGCCACTCGTCCCTGACCCTCTACACCCAGCTGTACCTGGCCGGTTTCGGCCTGGAGCTGGACGACCTGAAGTCGTTCCGCACCTGGGGCTCGAAGACCCCGGGCCACCCGGAGTACGGGCACACCACGGGTGTGGAGACGACGACCGGCCCGCTGGGCCAGGGTGTCGCCAACGCCGTCGGCATGGCGATGGCCGCCCGCTACGAGCGCGGTCTGTTCGACCCGGAGGCCGCCGAGGGCGAGTCCCCGTTCGACCACTTCGTCTACTGCATCGCCGGTGACGGCTGCCTCCAGGAGGGCATCTCCGCCGAGGCGTCCTCCCTCGCCGGCCACCAGAAGCTCGGCAACCTGGTCCTGCTGTGGGACGACAACCACATCTCGATCGAGGGCGACACCGAGACGGCCGTCTCCGAGGACACCGTCAAGCGGTACGAGGCCTACGGCTGGCACGTCCAGCGCGTCGCGCCGAAGCCGGACGGCGACCTGGACCCGCACGCCCTCTACGACGCGATCGAGGCCGCCAAGGCGGTCACCGACCGGCCGTCGTTCATCGCGATGCGCTCGATCATCGCCTGGCCGGCGCCGAACGCGCAGAACACCGAGGCCGCCCACGGCTCCGCCCTGGGCGACGACGAGGTCGCCGCCACCAAGCGTGTCCTGGGCTTCGACCCGGAGCAGACCTTCGAGGTCACCGACGAGGTCATCACCCACACCCGCAAGGCCCTGGAGCGCGGCCAGGCGGCCCGCGCGGTCTGGGAGAAGTCGTTCCAGCAGTGGCGCGACAACAACCCCGAGCGCGCCGCCGACTTCGAGCGGATCGCCGCGGGCGAGCTGCCGGCCGGCTGGGAGGAGAAGCTCCCGGTCTTCGAGCCCGGCAAGGCCGTCGCCACCCGCGCCGCGTCCGGCAAGGTCCTCCAGGCGCTCGGCGCGGTCATCCCCGAGCTGTGGGGCGGCTCCGCCGACCTCGCCGGTTCGAACAACACCACGATCGACAAGACGTCGTCGTTCCTCCCGGCCGGCAACCCGCTGCCCGAGGCGAACCCGTACGGCCGCACGGTCCACTACGGCATCCGCGAGCACTCCATGGCCGCGGAGATGAACGGCATCGCCCTGCACGGCAACACCCGCATCTACGGCGGCACCTTCCTGGTGTTCTCCGACTACATGCGCAACGCCGTGCGCCTGTCGGCGCTGATGCACCTGCCGGTGACCTACGTGTGGACCCACGACTCCATCGGCCTGGGCGAGGACGGCCCCACCCACCAGCCGGTGGAGCACCTGGCCTCCCTGCGCGCCATCCCGGGCCTGAACGTGGTCCGCCCGGCCGACGCCAACGAGACCGCCATCGCCTGGCGCGAGATCCTGCGCCGCTGGACGAAGGAGTTCGGCAAGGGCGCCCCGCACGGCCTCGCGCTGACCCGCCAGGGCGTGCCGGTCTACGAGCCGAACGAGGACGCCGCGCGCGGTGGGTACGTGCTGTTCGAGGCGTCCACCGGGACCCCCGAGGTGGTCCTGATCGCGACCGGCTCCGAGGTGCACGTCGCCGTCGAGGCGCGCGAGCGGCTGGAGGCCGACGGGGTGCCGACGCGGGTCGTGTCGATGCCGTCCGTCGAGTGGTTCGAGGAGCAGGACCAGGGGTACCGGGACAGCGTGCTGCCGCCGTCCGTGAAGGCCCGTGTCGCCGTCGAGGCGGGCATCGGACTGACCTGGCACAAGTACACCGGGGACGCCGGCCGCATCGTCTCCCTGGAGCACTTCGGTGCCTCTGCCGACGGCAAGGTCCTCTTCCGCGAGTACGGCTTCACCGCCGAGAACGTGGCCGCCCAGGCCCGGGAATCGCTCGCGGCCGCCCAGCGCTGACGCTCACACACGACCTGTAGGAGATGTAATCCATGACAGACGCACTCAAGCGCCTCTCCGAGGAAGGCGTCGCGATCTGGCTGGACGACCTGTCGCGCAAGCGGATCACGTCCGGCAACCTCGCCGAGCTGATCGACCAGCAGCACGTCGTGGGCGTCACCACCAACCCGTCGATCTTCCAGAAGGCGATCTCCCAGGGCGACGGCTACGACCAGCAGCTGTCGGACCTCGCCGCCCGCAAGGTCACCGTCGAAGAGGCCATCCGCATGATCACGACGGCGGACGTCCGCGACGCCGCCGACATCCTGCGCCCGGTCTTCGACGCCACCGGCGGCCAGGACGGCCGGGTGTCGATCGAGGTCGACCCGCGCCTGGCCCACCACACCAAGCCGACCGTCGCCGAGGCCAAGCAGCTGGCCTGGCTGGTCGACCGGCCCAACACGCTGATCAAGATCCCGGCGACCCTGGGCGGCCTGCCGGCCATCACCGAGGTCATCGGCCTCGGCATCAGCGTCAACGTCACGCTGATCTTCTCCCTGGAGCGCTACCGCCAGGTCATGGACGCCTACCTGGCCGGCCTGGAGAAGGCCAAGGAGCGCGGCCTGGACCTGTCGAAGATCCACTCCGTGGCGTCCTTCTTCGTGTCCCGCGTGGACACCGAGATCGACAAGCGCCTCGACGCGCTCGGCACCGACGAGGCCAAGGCCGCCCGCGGCAAGGCCGGCGTCGCCAACGCCCGGCTCGCCTACCAGGCCTACGAGGAGGTCTTCGCCTCCGACCGCTGGAGCGCGCTGGAGCAGGCGGGCGCCAACAAGCAGCGTCCGCTGTGGGCCTCCACCGGTGTGAAGGACCCGGCGTACAAGGACACGCTGTACGTGGACGAGCTGGTGGCGCCGAACACGGTGAACACCATGCCGGAGGCGACGCTGGCCGCCACCGAGGACCACGGCGAGATCACCGGCAACACCATCGCCGGCACCTACGAGCAGGCCCGCGCCGACCTCGACGCCGTGGAGAAGCTCGGCATCTCCTACGACGAGGTCGTGCAGCTGCTCGAGGACGAGGGCGTCGACAAGTTCGAGGCGTCCTGGAACGACCTGCTCAAGTCGACCGAGGCGGAGCTGGAGCGCCTCGCCCCTTCGGAGGGCTGAGGATTTGTCCCCTCATTCCGGTTCCGGGGCGAACCCGCTCCGTGACCCCGCGGACCGACGGCTCCCGCGCATCGCGGGGCCGTCGGGCCTGGTCATCTTCGGCGTCACGGGGGACCTCTCCCGCAAGAAGCTGATGCCGGCCGTGTACGACCTCGCCAACCGGGGTCTGCTGCCGCCGGGCTTCTCCCTGGTGGGCTTCGCCCGCCGCGAGTGGGAGCACGAGGACTTCGCGGCCGAGGTGCACGACGCCGTCAAGGCGCACGCCCGCACGCCGTTCCGCGAGGAGGTCTGGCAGCAGCTCATCCAGGGCATGCGCTTCGTCCAGGGCACCTTCGACGACGACGACGCCTTCGAGCGGCTGCGCGGCACCATCGAGGAGCTCGACAAGGCGCAGGGCACGGGAGGCAACTTCGCCTTCTACCTGTCCGTGCCGCCGCGGTCCTTCCCGGTGGTCATCCAGCAGCTGAAGAAGCACGGCCTCGCCGACCAGAAGGACGGCTCCTGGCGGCGCGCGGTCATCGAGAAGCCGTTCGGCCACGACCTGGAGTCGGCCGAGGAGCTCAACGCGATCGTGCACGAGGTCTTCGCCCCGGACCAGGTCTTCCGCATCGACCACTACCTGGGCAAGGAGACCGTCCAGAACATCCTGGCGCTGCGCTTCGCCAACACGATGTTCGAACCGATCTGGAACCGGTCCTTCGTGGACCACGTGCAGATCACCATGGCCGAGGACATCGGCATCGGCGGCCGGGCCGGGTACTACGACGGCATCGGCGCCGCCCGTGACGTCATCCAGAACCACCTGCTCCAGCTGATGGCGCTCACCGCGATGGAGGAGCCCGCCTCCTTCGACGCGGACGCGCTCGCCGCGGAGAAGACCAAGGTGCTCGGCGCGGTGAAGCTGCCCCGGGACCTCGGTGCGGACACCGTGCGCGGCCAGTACGCGGCCGGCTGGCAGGGCGGCGAGAAGGTCATCGGCTACCTCCAGGAGGAGGGCATCGACGCGAAGTCGAAGACCGACACCTACGCCGCGATCAAGCTGAACATCGACAACCGCCGCTGGGCGGGCGTCCCGTTCTACCTGCGCACCGGCAAGCGCCTGGGCCGCCGCGTCACCGAGATCGCGGTCGTCTTCCAGCGGGCCCCGCACTCCCCCTTCGACACCACGGCCACCGAGGAACTCGGGTCGAACGCGATCGTCATCCGCGTCCAGCCCGACGAGGGCGTCACCGTCCGCTTCGGCTCCAAGGTGCCGGGCACCTCCATGGAGATCCGGGACGTGTCGATGGACTTCGCCTACGGCGAGTCGTTCACCGAGTCCTCGCCGGAGGCGTACGAGCGGCTGATCCTGGACGTGCTCCTCGGCGACTCCAACCTCTTCCCGCGCACGGAGGAGGTCGAGCTGTCCTGGAAGATCCTCGACCCGATCGAGGAGTACTGGGACGCCAACGGCACTCCGGCCCAGTACCAGGCCGGCACCTGGGGACCCGTCGAGGCGGACGAGATGCTCGAACGAGACGGACGGAGCTGGCGCCGGCCATGAAGATAGACCTCACGGACACCACGGCCAGCAAGATCAACAAGGCGCTGGTGAAGGGCCGCCGGGCGATCGGCACACCGGCCGTGGGCATGGTGCTCACTCTGGTCATCGTCACGGACGAGGAGAACGCCTACGACGCGCTCAAGGCCGCCAACGACGCGTCGCGCGAGCACCCCTCGCGCACGCTGGTGGTCATCAAGCGGGTCTCCCGCTCGCCCCGTGACCGCACGAAGTCCCGGCTCGACGCCGAGGTGCGGGTGGGTGCCGACGCGGGCACCGGCGAGACGGTCGTCCTGCGGCTGTACGGCGAGGTGGCCGACCACGCGCAGTCGGTGGTGCTGCCGCTGCTGCTGCCCGACGCGCCCGTCGTCGTCTGGTGGCCGGTGAACGCGCCCCTCGACCCGGCCCAGGACCCCCTCGGCGCACTGGCCCAGCGCCGTGTCACCGACACCTACGCCGCCGAGCAGCCGGTACGGGACCTGGTGGCCCGCGCCGAGCGCTACACCCCGGGCGACACCGACCTGTCGTGGACCCGCATCACGCCCTGGCGCTCGATGCTGGCCGCGGCCCTGGACCAGGTCACCTGCACGGTGGAGGCGGTCGAGGTGGAGGGCGAGGAGTTCAACCCGAGCTGCGAGCTGCTCGCGATGTGGCTCGGCGACCGGCTGGGCGTCCCCGTCCAGCGCTCGCTGTCCGGCGGGCCGGGTCTCACGGCGGTGCGCATGGCCACCGACTGCGGCCCGATCGCGCTGGACCGGGCCGACGGCTCGCTGGCCACGCTGTCCATCGAGGGCCAGCCCGACCGTGCGGTGGCGCTCAAGCGCCGGGACACGGCCGAGCTGATCGCGGAGGAACTGCGCCGGCTCGACCCGGACGACACGTACGCCGCCACGCTGCGGTTCGGGGTGGAGCGGCTGAACGCGGGAACGTCCGCGCCGGACGCCGGGGCCGTGGCCGAGGAGTCGGCGGCACCGGCCGGCGAGCCTGCCGCTGCCGGTGAGGAGCCTGCCGCCTCGGATGGGGAGCCTGCCGCCTCGGGTGCGGAGTCTGCCGCCTCGGGTGCGGAGTCTGCCGCCTCGGGTGCGGAGTCTGCCGCCTCGGGCGGGGAACCGGTGGCGTCGGGTGAGCCGGTCGCCGTCGGGACTCCCGTCGAGGAGGCCGCGAAGGCGCCCGCCAAGCAGGCGGCGAAGAAGACCGCCCGCAAGGTGCCGACGAAGAGGGCGGCGGCGAAGTGAGTGTTCCGCAGCTCGTCGTGCACCGCGACAAGGAACTGATGGCACAGGCCGCCGCGGCCCGCCTGATCACGAAGATCGTGGACGCGCAGGCCTCCCAGGGCCACGCGTCCGTGGTCCTCACCGGTGGCCGCAACGGCAACGGCCTGCTGGCCGCGCTGGCGTCCGCTCCCGCCCGGGACGCCGTCGACTGGGCCCGGCTCGACCTGTGGTGGGGTGACGAGCGCTTCCTGCCCGGGGGCGACCCGGAGCGCAACGTCACGCAGGCCCGCGAGGCGCTGCTGGACTCCGTGCCGGTGGACCCCGAGCGCGTGCACGCCATGCCCGCGTCCGACGGTCCCCACGGCACCGACGTGGAGGCGGCCGCGGCCGCCTACGCCGACGAACTGGCCCGGGCGGCCGGCCCGGAGAACCACGGCACCGTCCCCACCTTCGACGTCCTGATGCTGGGCGTCGGCCCGGACACCCATGTGGCCTCGCTCTTCCCGGAGCTGCCGGCCGTACGGGAGACCGAGCGCACGGTGGTCGGCGTGCGCGGCGCGCCGAAGCCCCCGCCGACCCGCGTCACCCTCACCCTCCCGGCGATCCGGGCGGCCCGTGAGGTGTGGCTGCTCGCGGCCGGCGAGGACAAGGCGCAGGCGGTCGCCATCGCCCTGTCCGGCGCGGGCGAGATCCAGGCCCCGGCGGCGGGAGCCCGCGGCCGGTCCCGCACCCTGTGGCTCCTGGACTCGGCGGCGGCCTCCCAGCTCCCGAAGGCGCTGTATCCGCCGGCGTCCCCCTGACGGAGACCCGCCCCTCTCCCGGAACCCGTACGGTCGACCGCCGTACGGGTTCCGCCCGTTGTGGGGACCGGAGGAGCCGTACGGGTGGCTGTACGGGCCGTACGGCTGCCCCTGCCGCGGGACCGACGGGGGTGCCGTCGACGGCATCGGTGCCGGAGGGGCGGGCGAGGCCGGCGGGGGCGGTGCCGGGACGGAGGCCGCGACCACTCCGGCGACGACCCGGATCCGTTTGAGGCGTTCCACGGTCGGATCGAGCGCCGCCGGGATCCACACCGGGTGGAACACCGCCCGTGCCACACGGTGGGGCTTGAGGAAGGAGCCGGCGGTCAGACTGCCGTCGGTCCAACTCCCCTGTGCACGCACCACGTTGCACTCCCCGACGATCGTGTTCATGACCGCCGGGGCGTCTACAAGAGTCCCGCTCAGCTACGCCCGCGCAGCTCCCGGTACGTGGCGACCAGGGCCTGGGTCGAGGGATCCAGGCCGGGCACGTCCGCGCCCTCGGTCAGCGCGGGCTCGACACGCTTGGCGAGGACCTTCCCGAGCTCCACCCCCCACTGGTCGAAGGAGTCGATGTTCCAGACGGCGCCCTGCACGAACACCTTGTGCTCGTAGAGGGCGACGAGCTGGCCGAGGACCGAGGGGGTCAGCTCGGTGGCGAGGACGG
>NZ_JBIAPF010000018.1:0-164657 GCF_042888135.1 Streptomyces sp. NPDC003247 | reverse complement strand
ATCGCCCGCCTCCACAACCTCACCCTCGCCAGATGAGAGGCAACGATGCTGGTCAACCGGCATGTCGTAGATCATTTACGGGACAACGCTTAGCTCGCGGCGCTCCCACAGCTCCTTGAATTCCGGGTGCGCGGCCTGGAGGTCGCCGATCATCCGTGCATAAGCGGGATGAACGAGGTGATCGGCGGCCTGGGCGCGGAAGAGTGCGGCGGCTTCAAGAGTGTCCTGCTCCCAATTCGGGTGCATGCTCCGCGTGTTCTCTTCGAACATCATGGAGAGCGTGTTGCGACGATCCCGCTCCAGCCCTTCGAAATGAGGGAACAGTGAGCAGAACCCATGATTCCAGGCCAGCACGTCGAAACGTCGATTGACGATGAAGGCGGGGAGCGGGTCCTGAAATTCCAAGAAGGTCAGATATTGGGCCGGAATCTGCTCTCGGGAACATGGGGCGTGAAGAGTGGGCGGAACTTCTCCGGCCAGCCGGAACAGGTGCGCGGTCTCCGTCGTGTCGAGCCGCAATGCGCGCGCGAGGCCGACGAGAACCTGGTTGGACACCCTGATCCTACGGCCCTGTTCCAGCCACGTGTACCACGTCACGCTGACGCCGGCCAATTGGGCGAGTTCCTCCCGGCGCAGGCCCGGAGTGCGGCGACGACCATGGGAATACTTGATGCCGACAGCGTCGGGTGTCAGTCGTTCCCGTCGGCTCCGTAGAAAAGCGGCAAGTTCTTTGCGCTGCTGTTCGGTGATGGTCGTCATGGCTTCCCCCGTGGTGTCAAGATATCGCCGAACGCACACAGGCTTGATCGAGTATACGGCGCTTCCGTCTGCAGTGCGGTTGTTCACTCAACTACCTGAAGATGTGAAGCGGCTTGAACGTCCGGTGACGGGAGGAAGTGCATTGCGGCATGAGGCAAGCCGCCTGTCGACGAGCACGGCATACCATGCGGTAACCGGCCAAGGCGGCTCGACTCCCGCCGACTGGAAGCCAATTGCGGGACGTAACCGGTCGCCGCGGAACGGCCGGGACGCTGCCCGGGCGAGAGCGTCCGCGCCGCTGCGATCGGCCGACTGCCCGCCCCGGGCATCGCCTGGTTCGGCTGATCTGCCGCCGTGATGAACAGCGTCCCGTCCCCGGCAATTCGAGCTGCCGGGGCGGGATACTGTGCCACACCGCGCTGCCGGGCAACGCTGGACCACGCCTCGGCCGGCACTCCGCCGAGCCCGAGCTGGCCCAGGCCCTGGGCGAAGGCGGGGTGGGCGTCCGGTCAGTGGGTGGCGAGGAACTCCAGCGTGTCGATCACACGGTTCGAGAAGCCCCACTCGTTGTCGTACCACGCGACCACCTTGACGTGGCGGCCGTCGACGCGGGTGAGGGCCGAGTCGAAGATCGACGAGGCGGGATTGCCCGTGATGTCGGACGACACGAGCGGGTCGTCCGAGTATTCGAGGATGCCGGCCAGCGGCCCCTCCGCCGCGGCGCGGTACGCCGCCAGCACGTCGTCGCGCGTCACGTCACGCGCGACGGTCGTGTTGAGTTCGACGATCGATCCCACCGGCACCGGTACGCGGATCGAGTCGCCCGACAGCTTGCCGTCGAGGTTCGGCAGCACCAGGCCGATCGCCTTCGCGGCGCCGGTCGTGGTCGGCACGATGTTGACGCCGGCGGCCCGGGCGCGACGGGCGTCGCGGTGCGGACCGTCCTGAAGGTTCTGCTCCTGCGTGTAGGCGTGCACCGTCGTCATGAACCCGTGCTCGATACCGGCGAGTTCGTCGAGGACCGCGGCCAGCGGCGCGAGCGCGTTGGTGGTGCAGGAGGCGTTCGAGACGATCGTGTGCACGGCCGGGTCGTAGGCGTCGGTGTTGACCCCGAACGCGAGCGTGACGTCGGCGCCGTCCGACGGCGCGCTGACGAGTACCTTCCTCGCGTCCGCGTCGAGGTGCGCGCCGGCGGCCTTGGCCGAGGTGAACCGGCCGGTGGCCTCCAGCACGATGTCGACGCCGAGTTCGGCCCACGGCAGCTGCGTCGGTTCACGCTCGGCCAGCACCGTGATCCGACGGCCGTCGACGACGAGGGCGTCCCCGTCGACGGTCACCGGGCGCCCGAGCCGGCCGGCCGTGCTGTCGTAGGCGAGCAGCCGGGCGAGAGTGGCCGGCTCCGTCAGGTCGTTGACGGCGACGATCTCGAGGGCGCTGTCGCGCTCCAGCAGTGCGCGCAGCACATTGCGGCCGATGCGGCCGAATCCGTTGATGGCGATGCGAGTCATGAGTGATGTCCCTTCCCTTCGCCACCAGGGTCGCCCGCGGCTCGCGGCGCTGACAGTGGCGGGATCGCCACGGTTCAAAAGGATCCCGCCACGCGGTGCCGGGCGGGTCACTCGCCCCGGGTGAAGGTGCGCCGGTACTCGCTCGGTGTGGTGCCGAGGATGCGCTGGAAGTGCAGGCGCAGGTTCGCGCCGGTGCCGAGACCGACGTCGGCGGCGATCTGTTCGACGCTGCGCTGCGAGCGCTCGAGCAGTTCGCGGGACAGGTCGATGCGGGCGCGCATCACCCACTGCATCGGCGTGTAGCCGGTCTCCTCGACGAAGCGCCGGGAGAACGTGCGCGGCGACACCCCCGCCTGCCGCGCCAGTATGTCGAGGGTGAGGGGCTCGTCGAGCCGGTGCAGCGCCCACTCGCGGGTGGCGGAGAACCGCTCGCCGAGCGGCTCGGGGACGCTGCGCGGCACGTACTGGGCCTGGCCGCCGCTGCGGTAGGGGGCCGCGACCAGACGCCGGGCCGCGTGGTTGGACGCGGCCACTCCGAGGCCGCCGCGCAGGATGTGCAGGCACAGGTCGATGCCGGAGGCGGCGCCGGCCGAGGTGAGCACGCTGCCCTCGTCGACGAACAGCACGTTCTCGTCGACCCGGACGAGCGGATGCCTGGCCGCGAGTGCCCGCGTGTAGTGCCAGTGCGTCGTGGCGCGCTTGCCGTCGAGCAGGCCCGTGGCGGCGAGCGCGAAGGCGCCCGTCGAGATGGCGGCGAGCCGCCCGCCCCGGTCATGGGCGGCGATCAGTGCGTCGACGACGGCCCGCGGCGGGTCGTCGCGGTCCGGGAACCGGTAGCCGGGGACGAAGACGATGTCGGCCCACGCGAGCGCGTCGAGGCCGTGGGCGACGTAGTAGGCGAGGCCGTCGCCGCCGGTCACGGGACCGGGTGTCGCCCCGCACACCCGCACCTCGTACGGCATGCTCGCGCGGGTCGTGAAAACCTGCGCGGGAATGCCGACATCGAGCGGCTTCGCCCCTTCGAGCACGAGGACGGCGACGCGATGCAGGCGGGACACTGGCACAGGAAGAGGTTACTGGGGCAGGGCCCTGCCATGATTTGTGTCATGCGCACACAGATCGCGCGGGCAGGGACGACCGACGTTCGTCAGGTTCTCGCCGATCACCACCGGTACTGGGGAGACCGCGACCTCAGGTCCCTGCGGGCTGTGCGGGCTGTGCGGTCATGCGCTGTCAGCGGGGGCCGGGGCAGAGCACCGGCACCTGCTGGACGAGGTTGTTGGCGAACCCGCCTCGGTTCCAGGGCTGTTCCAGCGGCTGGGTGCTCCCCGCCGCGTCGCGGGCACGGGTGCTCAGGACATGGTCGCCGGGGACGGCGGACCACAGGAAGGACCACCGGCGCCAGGCCCACCGGTGCCGGTGATCCGGTTCCAGCTCGGCCGGACTCCACGTCGCGCCGCCGTCCGTGCTCACCTCCACCGATGTCACCGGGGCGCGCCCCGACCAGGCCCGTCCTTCCAGGAGGACCGGGCCGGGCGCGACCACCCGCGTCCTGGACATGAAGTCGGGGAAGCCCGGCGGGATCAGCAGCGCCCGGGGAGCGATGCGGGTGACCGGCTCGCCCGCCTCCTCGGGTACCTGCCTGATCCGGTAGGCCACGGACTGCTGGAAGCCGGTGAACGGTGTGTCGACGACCGTGATGTCCCGCAGCCACTTCACCTGGGCCATCCCGTACCAGCCGGGCACCACCAGGCGCAGCGGGCTGCCGTGCTGGGGCGGCAGGGGTTCGCCGTTCATCGCGTAGGCCACCAGGACCGTCGGCTCGTCGCCGCCGGCGACGTCGAGGGGAAGACTGCGCCGGTAGTCCTGTTCGACACCGCGCTCCACGCCGTGGTCCGCCCCGGTGAACACGACGTCGACCGCGTCGGACGCGACCCCGGCCTCGTCGAGGAGCAGCCGCAGTGGCACGCCCGTCCATGCCGCCGTGCCGACGGCTTCGACCAGCCACGGCTGGCTCACCGGCCTCGGCCTCAGCAAGGCCCTGCCGTTGCCCGCGCACTCCATCGTCACGCGCGTGGTGACCGCGGGGTAGGTGCGCAGCCGCGACGGCGAGAGGCTGAGCGCGTGCCGTACGCGACCGCTCACGGTCAGCCGCCAGGCGGACGCGTCCGGCACATGGGGGATGTCGTAGTGCGTCAGGAGGTAGTGGAGGCCCGGCGGGGTGACGTCGTAGCGCATGGCCTCCAGGGGCATGCCGTGGTTCCGGGCGGCAAGCGCCAGCTCGTCCTGCCCCAGGCCCTCGCCGGGTGCGGCCAGACGGGCGGGAGCGCTCACGTCGCCGAGTCGACGCCCCATGCCCCGATTGTGCCCTTCCCGTGCCGTCCCTGCATCGGCAGCCGACAGGGGGCACCGGCAAGGAGAAGCAGCGCGAGGCGGTGCCCTGGGCTGCGAGCAGGGCTGTGCGCGCAGGGTGCCACGAGCGGGGCTTTGCGTGCAGGGTGCCACGAGCGGGGCTTTGCGTGCAGGGCCACGAGCAGGGCGGCGCGTGCAGGGCCACGAGCAGCTCCGCTCCCTGTGGCTGCCGCAGGAGCGTCCGGTGACTCGGCAGGTGGCGAGGGCGGCGCAGCGGCGGCCGGCGCAGCGGCGGCCGACGCGGCGCGGTTCTTGCCGGCCACTGACCGCCGACCCGGTCGGCATCCTCCGTATGCCCTGCTCCACGCGACAGCGCCTCCGGCGTCCGTGAGTGTTTCAGGCATGCGCGATAACCAGCAGTACGAGCGGTACGTCGGCGGCAGTGCGGAGGCCGAGCGCCTGATCTTCGAGCGGCTCGCACACGACCTGCTGCGCGTGCAGCTCAAGTCGATGCAGCGCAGCGGCTCCGCCACCCTCCAGCGGACCTTCCACGCCAAGGCGGTCCTCGGGGTGGAGAACGCCCGACTGAGGTTCCGCGACGATCTTCCCGCCGAGTTGCGCACGGGTTTCGCCAGGCCCGGAGCCGAGTATCCGGTCACGGTCCGGCTGTCCAACGCCGGCGGCGTCCGTCAGCCCGACCACGCGCCCGACCTGCGGGGTGCGGCGCTGCGCGTCGAAGTCGGTCCCGACGAGATCCACGATCTGCTGATGACGAGCTTCCCGGTCTCCCACGCGCGCAACGCGCGCGAGTTCGTCGCGTTCGCGAAGGCCATGGCGGGTGCGGACTCCCGGCTCCGCAAGGCGTTCGCGTTCTTCGTCAAGCTGCCCCTGGCCGTCGGCTGGTCCACGGCCACGCGCATGCGGCGCAACGTGTCCACGGCGGCCCGGCGTCCGGTGCGCAGCCTGGCACTGGAGACGTACTGGAGCCGCGGCGCGATCCTGTGGGGCGACGCCGGACCGGTCCGGTACCAGCTGCGCCCCGCCGCCGGAGCCCCCGCGGCCCCCGATCCGTCCCGTACGGACCCCGACTACCTGCGGCGTGAGCTCGCGCGCCGGCTGCATCGGGCGGACGTCGTCTTCGACGTGTGTGTGCAGCGCTACGCGGACGGCAGGCGCACGCCCATCGAGGACGGCGCCGCCGAGTGGACGGAGGAGGACGCCCCCGTCCTGCCGGTGGCGACCCTGACGATCCCGCGCCAGGACGTGGACACCGCCGCGGCGCGTGCCGTGGCCTCACGGATCGACCAGCTGGCGTTCAACCCGTGGAACACCACCGACGCCTTCCGCCCCCTGGGCAACCTCAACCGGGCACGCAAGGTCGCCTACGAGGCCAGCAGCGCTCACCGGCTGGGCCACCGCTTCGTCCCCCACGAGCCGCGGCGCAACACACTGCTCGGGCTCCCGCTGCGGGCCGTCTTCCGCGCCGTCAACCGCTTCGTCCCGTGGCACCGGCTGCCCACCCGGCCCGGCCTGCTCAACCTCATGGCGTTCCGCCAGACGCTGCGCCGCCACAACCTCATCGACACCGATCTCCACGAGGCACCGCCCGCGGCCCGGCCCGCACCGGTCCCGATCGACGAGGACCTGCGGACCCGGCGCAGCTACGACGGCTCCTGGAACGACCTCTCGGCACCCGCGATGGGCGCCGTCGGCGCCACCTTCGGCCGCAACATGCCGCCGGTCCACCGGCCGGACCTGTTCGACACGCCCAACCCGGTCACCGTCAGCAGGCAGCTGCTGCACCGCGACGCGTTCATTCCCGCGACGTCGCTGAACGTCATCGCCGCCGCGTGGATCCAGTTCCAGGTGCACGACTGGGTCGACCATCAGCGTCACCCGGTCGGCGAGAGGTCGGTGGAGGTGCCGCTGCCCCCCGGCACGACCTGGCGCAACACCCCCGGCGGAGCGCCGGAGAAGGTGATGCGCTTCGCCGAGAACAAGGCCCTGTACCAGCCCGGCGGCGGGCAGCCGCCGACGTTCGCGAGCGCCGTCTCGCACTGGTGGGACGGCTCGGAGATCTACGGCAGCACCGAATCGGTCGCGAAGTCCCTGCGTGAGCCCGACGGCCGCGCCGAACTGCGGCTGGAGGAGGGACACCTCCCGCTCGGCAACGGCCTCCCGGTCACGGGCTTCCGCGACAGTTGGTGGCTCGGCCTCAGCGCGATGACCACGCTGTTCGCCCGCGAGCACAACGCCGTCTGCCGGGCACTGCGCGACGAGTACCCGCACATGGACGAGGACCGCATCTACCACACGGCGCGCCTTGTCGTCGCCGCGCTGATCGCCAAGATCCACACAGTCGAGTGGACCCCGGCGATCCTCGCCACCAAGGCGATCGACATCGCCCTGAAGACCAACTGGCAGGGACCGCCCAAGACCTGGCTCGACCAACTGGGCACATGGCTCTTCGAGGCGCACGACCTCGGCGGGATTCCCCGCACCCTGCCCGATCACCACGGTGCGCCCTACTCCCTCACGGAGGAGTTCACCACCGTCTACCGGCTGCACCCGCTCGTCCCGGACGACTTCGAGATCGTCGACCACCGGTTCGGCCACCGGCTCGACACCCTGGCGTTCAACGGTCTTCAGGGTGCCGCCGCGGAGCCGCTCATCCGCAAGACCGGTCTGGCGGACACGCTCTACTCCCTGGGCATCGCCCACCCCGGGGCGATCACCCTGAACAACTTCCCCCGCGCCCTCCAGGCGTTCGAGCGCGACGGAGAGGTGATCGACCTGTCGGTGGTCGACCTGGTGCGCACCCGGCGCCGCGGCGTCCCGCGCTACAACGACTTCCTGACCGGCCTGCACAAGCCGCGCATCCGGCGGTTCGAGGACCTCTCCCACGACCCGGAGACGGTCGCCCGCCTGAAGGACGTGTACCGCTCGGTCGACGACATCGACACCATGGTGGGACTCTTCGCCGAGAATCCCCCCACCGGCTTCGGGTTCAGCGACACCGCCTTCCGCGTCTTCATCCTGATGGCCAGCCGCCGGCTCCAGAGCGACCGCTTCCTCACCGTCGACTTCAGGCCCGAGGTCTACACACCGCTGGGCATGGACTGGATCGAACGGGGCGGCATGACGAGCGTCATCCAGCGGCACTGCCCCGAGCTGGCGAGCCTCCTCCCGCGTACGGCCAGCGCCTTCGCGCCCTGGCGCGCCGTCCAGCCCGTGCGCAACCACGGCGACGCGGACCACGACTGATCGGGAGCAGGACATGTCGGTACAGCAGAGAGCCGGGCACGCCGGCCTCGAAGACCTCCTGGCCCGGTCGCTCTGGGAGACCGTCTTCGCACGACGCACCCACCGTGTCAGCAGAGGCGCGTCCGTCCCGGCCCGGTCGATGAGCTACGACTCCCCCCACCTGCCGCAGCCCCTGGGAGAGCTGGAAGAGGCTGTGCTCATCGCCCTCACCGGCTGCTCCGGACTCAGCATGCCCGACCGGCCCTTCGAGGACCCGCGCGATCACAAGCCCATCATGGCCAAGCCGAACCTCAACATGGTGGGGCGTACGGCAGGCAGCCCCGACAACGCGCAGGGCACCCACTTCTTCATGATCAACGACAGTGGGACGTACTACCTGAGGAAGCTGCCCCCGTCTCCCCGGTCGGGATTCGATCCCGACACGCTGATCGAGCGGGCCGGCCGGGCGAAGGTACGGGTACTGGACCACCGCCTGGACGTCGTTGAGGGCATGCGCGACTTTCCCGCCTACCTCGACTCCAACCGCTTCCTGTCCAACCTCCGGGGCACCACGGTCTTCCTGCCGGTCGTCGACCTCTCCCACCAGTACATCAACGCGCTGATGTACCTGCTGACCCAGCCCGAGGGAGCCCGGCCCACGTTCGTCGACGACCGCAACTTCTACCGCCCGGCCGGGGTGCGGAAATGGGTGCGCAACGGCTTCCTCAACCCCGACCTCAAGCTGCCGCTCGGCGCTCTGGGGCCGATGCGCACCCAGGTGGAAGCCGATCTGCTGCTGCAGAACATGATGCTGGTCGCGGACGCCATGGGACTCGGCGCCTGGATCCACGCGTCGATCAACCCCCAGATCATGCTGGGCGACCCGAAGTTCTCCCGCGCCTACGGACGCATGCTGGGCTTCGACTTCGTCACCCCGCGCTTCCGGCCCGCCGACATCCTGCGCTGGCAGGTGCCGCTGCCGAAGTACGCGACCCTGCGCGCCCACCCGGTGGGACTGCGGGCCGGCGGCGAACACCTCATCAAAGGCGCGTGTCCCCCCAACTACCCGTCGATGGAGGCCGCCGTCGACGCGGTGGTGCAGGGCAAGTTCGGCGAGGGCGGCATCTACGAGGACAAGGAGGTCTTCGGCCGCATCTACAAGGACGGGTACGCACCCCGTTACCTCGAAGAGGCAGGCGAGTACGACCAGCGGGTGATCGACTGCGCGCGGGACGTCTGCGTGTACGTCCACGCCACCCACGGGCGCTTCCCGGCACACACCGACGCCATCCACGTACCCGGCATCTGGTTGCAGACGCACCACCTGGAATCCGAGTACTACGAGCGGTTCTTCCGCAGCGGCCTGACCGACGCCCACCGCGGCCACGCCGCGCGATGGGACCGGTAGCCGCCCTCCCGCGGACCCCGCGAGCACGCACCGAAGGAGAAGCGCCATGCAGGTCTACGAAGCCATCGTCAAGGGGCTGGAAGGCATCGGCGTGCGGGCCGCCTTCGGCGGCGCCGGGGAGAACGCCGCCGGCCTGATGCTGGCCCTGAAGCATTCCGGGCGGATCCGGCCGATCATCACGCGACACGAGCAGGCCGCGTCCTTCATGGCCTGCGGCTACGCCATGTACACCAACCGGCTGGGCTTCTGCTTCGCGACCGCCGGCCCCGGTGCGTTCAACCTGTTCTCCGGGCTGGCCGTGGCGATGTCCGACTCCTACCCGGTCCTCGCCGTCTCCGGATACGCGTCGCGGACATGGCAGGGATGGGGATCGCTCAACGAGACCTCGGGCCTCAACCGCACGCCCGACTCCCAGGCGATGTTCGCGGCCACCACCAAGAAGTCCTTCCTGCTCACCGACATCGACGACACGTGCGACGTCCTGGAGGAAGCGGTCAACATCGCCTTCGAGGGCAGACCCGGTCCCGTGCACATCCATGTCCCCGAGGACCTCACCCACCACGGGGTCGAGGTGACGAACTTCCGGCCGCTCCGGCTCGACGTCGCACCGGTCCTGCCCGATCCGGCGCGCGTGGAGGAGATCGCGTCGGTGCTGGCCGGCGCCCTGGCGGAGCGGAAACGGATCGTGGCCCTCGTCGGCTTCGGCGCGGTCCGCAGCGGAGCGGGACCGCAGGTCAAGCGATTGATCGAGCGGTTCCAGATCCCTCTGCTCACCACGCTGGACGGCAAGGGCATCGTGTCCGAGGGGCACCCGCTCGCCGTGGGCGTCTTCGCGGACAGCGGCCACTCCAGTGCCTGGAAGGCGTTCCGTGAGGCCGACATCGTGCTGTGCATCGGAAACTCCCTCAACCAGCACGCGACGTTCAACTACCGCGAAGACCTCTTCAAGGACAAGCTGCTCATCCACGTGAACATCTCCGAGACGGAGTTCCGCAAGGCGTACCGGCCCGACCACGAACTCCTCGGCGACGCCCGCCCGGCGGTGGAGGCCCTGGTCGAGGCGCTGGAGAGGAAGGTGGTCGGCGACGTGCCGGCGGCCGACGTCGACGGCCGGGACTACGAGGCCCGGCACATCACCCAGCTGACCGGGAAGATCCATCCGGGCCGGCTCGCGCAGACGATCGGCCGGATGCTGCCGCCGGACGCCGTCCTGCTCGCGGACGCGGGCGCCCACCTGGCCTGGCTCGGCTACTACGTGGAGCTGGAGGAGGGACAGAACTTCCGCAAGGCCGGCTCCTTCGGGCCGATGGCCGGGCACGTCAACGGGGCCATCGGCCTGAAGGTCGCGCATCCGGAACGGACCGTCGTCGTCGGCTGCGGCGACGGGTGCTACTCGCTGTCCGGTTTCGAGCTGATGACCGCCGTCGAGAACGACATCCCCGTCATCTGGGTCATCTTCGACGACGAGGAGTTCAAGCTGATCAAACTCTTCCAGCTCGTGACCTACCGGGAGAGCGCCCTGGTCGAGTTCCGGAACCCGGACTTCGCGGCGTACGCGCGTGCGTGCGGCGCCGACGGCTACCGCGTGGAGACGCTCGACGAGTTCGAGGAGGCGTTCCGCGCGGCTCTCGCCTCCGGCCGGCCCACCCTCATCGATGCGAAGATCACACGCTGGGCGGTGCCCCACTACAGCCCCTCGCCCGACGGCGTGATCGACGCCCTCGTGGAAGCCGTCGAGAAACGCTTCCGCGACTGATCGACCGGGTCCTCGCAGCGGCGGCTGGACGTAGGGTCGGGGCCACCGAAGGCAGAGCGGAGGGTCGCTGGGATGCTCACCTTGACCGCGGTCGCCGAGGACCCGCTCGTCCTGACGCGGCCCGTGAGCCTGGAGGACGGTTCGGATGTCGTCCTCCGCCCGCTCACGCACGACGACGCGGACGATCTGGCCGCCTTCCTCACGGGACTGTCCGCCGAGTCGAGGCGACTGAGTACGTTCGACGGGTACGACCTCAAGGCCGCCCGGGAACTCTGTGACGCGATCGCCCGTCACGACAAGCTCAGGCTGGTGCTCGACGAGGTGCCGACCGGCAGGATCGTCGGCCTCCTGGAACTCAGCCTCGATCTGCACCCGTCGGACGTCGCCCGCTATCGCACGGCAGGCATCCGCCTGGCGGCGACGGACTGCCGCTTCGGCCCGACCCTGGCCGACGACCACCAGGGGAAGGGGGTGGGGACACGGGTCTTCCCGCTCGTCGCCGACGTCGCGCGGTGCTTCGGCAAGAAGAGGATCATCCTGTGGGGCGGCGTCCTCGCCGACAACCCGCGCGCCGTTCGCTACTACGAGAAGCAGGGCTTCCGGACCGTCGGCTCGTTCACCGGCGCCGACGGCGCACGCTCACTCGACATGATCCTCGACCTGTGTCCGTCGCCGGGCCGGTGACGGCCTTCGCCCAGGGTTCCGTGGCACGCGCGCAGCCGCATCAGGTCTCCTCGTCGGCGCGGCCCTCTCCCGCCATGTACCGCCAGACCAGGGCGTGAGCCAAGGTGATCAGGAGGATCAGCATGAGCGCCTCGGTCTGGATGGGGCGCAGTCCGGCATGGCCGGCGAGTTCCGGGAAGGCGCCGACGACGGCGATCAGGGCGTAGAGCAGTGCGGCGGCGGCCTGCTGCCAGGTGATGAGGTGGTCGCCGCGTGCGCCGGCCAGCAGCCGCAGGGTGCACACGCAGCCGATCACGGAGAGGACGATGAAGGCCGTCCGCCAGATCTGCGGCTGCTCGGTGCCGCCGACCTGCGCGAACAGGCCCATCAGGGCGGGCAGCAGGAAGGACAGGTAGATCCCGCCGACGACGCGGCGCAGGGCGGGGTCGCGCATCCAGTCGGTGTGGCTCTGGACGACGTTCCACCACAGGCCGACCAGGGCGAAGCAGGTGGTGGAGAAGAGGGCGTAGAAGGTGCTGACATCCATGGACGTCGAGGATGGCAGCGCTCCGGGCCCCGGCGGGCGCCACACGCCCTGCACCCTCCCTCGGGTCCACCGCCTGCCCCAGCGGGCCGCCCACCGGCGCGGGTGTGACCGCCTCCTCGTGGACGGCGACTCGTGATCCTCGACCGTCGACGATTCCACCTCCGGCTCTTGCGTCGGCCGTTGCGCACGACCTACTGTTCTGGCCAACAGAAAGACATTCTACTGAGTAGACGCGGATGCGGTTCCTGGACCGGGTCGGGGAGGTGCGCGGCAGCGCCACCACCCCGCCCGCCCTGCCGGGCCGGTCACACCGCTCCCCAGTGTGTAGAGGGGCCTGCAGATGTTCGAGAAGTACTTCGACGCCGTCGTCCTGGCGCGCCGTCACCTCACCGACCGCATCGTCGAGTTCACGATCGGAGCCGCCGATGGCGGCGCCCTGCCGATGGCCGAGGCCGGCAGCCATGTCGAGCTCCGCTTCGGCGGGGAGACGGGGCGGTTCCTTCGCCACTACTCCGTCGTCGGCCCCCTCCTCCCCACCGCGCGGGAGCCGTTCTGGCGCATCGCCGTGCAACGCGAGGACCGGGCCCGAGGTTCCGCCCACCTCCATGCCAACGTCCGCCGGGGGACGCGGCTGCGGATCTCCCGCCCGATCGGAGCCTTCCGCCTCGGCAGGAACCTCCCCCACGTCCTCCTGGTGGCCGGAGGCATCGGCATCACCCCGATCCTGCCGATGCTGCGCTCTCTGGTCACCCGGCGGCAGTCCTGCTCGATGGTCTACGCCGGCACCTCCCGACAGGCCATGGCCTATGTCGAGGAGGCGCGGGCGATCGGCGGGGAACGGGTCCGCATCCACGAGTCGGACCGGGACGGCCTGCCCGACCTGGACGCCGTCCTCGCCGGCCAACCGGTCGGCACCGTGGCCTACGTCTGCGGCCCCGCTCCGATGATCGACGCCCTGCGCGAGGCGGCACGGGTCCGCGGCTGGGACCCGTGCCGTGTCCGCTACGAGGTTTTCAACGCCGCCCACCACCCGGGTGACGGCGACTTCGACGTCCGTCTGCGCACCGGGGAGACCGTGCACGTCGGCGCCGGCACCACCATCCTCGACGCTCTCGAAGCCGCGGGCGTCGACACGCTCTCCGACTGCCGGCGCGGGGAGTGCGGCCTGTGCGTCACCGACGTCCTCGACCCGCACGACGGCATCGACCACCGCGACAGCTACCTCACCGCGGGGGAGCGCACCGCATCGACCCAGCTGGCCCTGTGCTGCTCACGGGCGGCCGGCCGGCTCATCGACCTCGACATCCACCTCGACCGAAACGGCAAGTGACCTGTCATGACCGAGACCCTCACGCCCGGCGTGGCCGACGACGGCCTGTCGCACGACGCGGCCGTCTTCGCGGCCATGGAGCCCCACGATCCCGGGCAGTTCGCCACCCACGCCACCCCGCTGATCCGCAACTGCTGGTACGTCGCAGGCCTGGGCAGCGAGATCGGGCGCACGCCGCTGGCACGCAAGCTCCTGGGCACCGACGTCGTCCTGTACCGCACCGAAGCCGGTGATCCCGTCGCCCTGCGCAACCGGTGCCCGCACCGGTCCTTCCCCCTCGCGCGCGGCAAGCTCGTCGGCGACCGGATGGTCTGCGGCTACCACGGCATGGAGTTCGAGCCCGACGGGGCCTGTGCCCATATGCCGGCCCTGTCCACCACCCCCTCCACGGTCACCGTCCGGACCTACCCGGTCGCCGACCGCGGACCGCTGACCTGGATCTGGATGGGCTCTCCCGACCTGGCCGACGAGTCCCTCATCCCGGACACCGGCTGGCTCTCGGACCCGCGCTGGGGCACCGTCTCAGGCCGCTACCACATCGACTCCGACTACGTGGCGATGCACGAGAACCTCATCGACCAGACCCACTTCCCGTTCCTCCACCCCGAGACCGTGGGAACACCGGAGTACGCCCGTTCCAAACTGAGGGCCACCACCGAGAACAACCAGGTCGTCATCCGACGCGAGCTGCGCGACTCTCCTCCGCCGGCCGTCTACGGCGTCCCCGCCGGCATCATGCACAAGCGCGTCGACCGCACCTCGGAGGCCAGGTTCGTCTCCCCGGCCCTGCACGTGGCCTTCGCCGAGATCATCGACCACGAGCCGGACCCGGGCAAGCCGTCCCACTACCGCTACAACATCACCCACTGCTTCACGCCCGAGACGAACACCGCCATCCACTACTGGTGGTTCAACTCCCGGGACTACGAGCCCGGCGACACCGGCATCGACACGTTCCTCCACGAGGCGTCCTCCCAGGCCTACTCCGAAGACGTCGAAGCACTGGAGTGGATCATGGAGGTCGTCAAGAGCGACGCCGACCCCCAGATCGACCTCAGCTTCGCCCCCGACAAGCCGGGACTGATGGCACGCCGGATCATGTACCGCGTCGCCGCCCGGGAGAACCATGGGTGACCTCGCGCAACGGCCGGGAGCGTCGACCTGACGGATCCGGCTCGCGTCCACAGGAACACCGACGCGGGAACCGCCTCAGAAGCGGTAGGCGCTCATCTCCTTCGCCAGTTCGGCGGCCGCCGTCTTCAGCTGCGCGACGACACGCGACTCCCACCCGGGCTCGACCGAGGCTTCCGGACAGACGAGTCCCAGGCCGGCGAACATGCCCGGTTCGGGCAGGCTCACCGTCACTCCGAGGGAGAAGACGCCGGGCTCGCTCTCACCGCGGTTCACGGCGTATCCGGCCGCGCGCGCCGCTCGCACCTCCTCGATCAGCCCCTCGACGCTGGAGACGGACCTGTCGGTGACCGCCCGCGGGGGCGCGTCCCGGTACAGCTGGCGCAGCTGGTCGTCGGTCATCGTCGCCAGCAGCGCCTTGCCCACACCGGTGACATGGGCCGGCAGGGTGTCACCGGTGCGCAGTGCGGCCCTGATGGTGCGGCTGCTCTCGACCCCGTCGACGTAGAGGACGTCCCGGCCGCGGGGGAGGGCGAGGTGGGCGGTCATCTCCGTGGACGCGGCGAGCTCGGTGAGGAGGGGCCTGGCCAGGACCCGGACGTCGAGGGCGCGGACGGCGGACAGCCCGACGTCGACCAGGGCGGCGCCGGGCCGGAACGACCGGGAGTCGGGGTCCTGGCGCACGAAGTCGTAGTACGACAGCATCGCCATGAGGCGGTGCGCGCTGGAGCGGGCGATGCCCAGTTCCGCGGCGACGTCCGCGAGGCCGAGGCGGCTGCGCTCGCTGAGCAGCAGGAGAATGCGCAGGGTGTTCTCCACCGAGGCGATCGGGTAGGCCGGTGTCGCACGGTCGCTCAGCGGCGGCATCTCGCCGAGGCGGTCGGGTGGCGTTTCCATGCGGTCAGCTTCGCATGCCGGAAGACTCCCTCGGAGACCTCCTCCCGCGCGGGCCCGTCTCCCGGCCGGTCGAGACGTGCGCCGACAGCACCATAAGCTCTCCATGCCGAGTCCTCCCTCCGAGGAAGCGCCGACCGGACAGGACGTCTGCACGTGATGGCCGCCGGTGGCGTCTCGGCCCGGCCGATGGAGACAGCGCTGCATGACCGACCACACCCAGACGCTTTCGTTGATCCTGAGTCTGATCAGGAGCGGCGCGGCCGTGACCCGGCCCGACCTCAGCCGCCGTACCGGGCTGGGCCGCACGATCATCACGCAGCGGGTGGACCACGCGATCAGGGCCGGCCTCGTGGCCGAGGGCGAACCGGCGCCCTCCACCGGAGGCCGGCCCTCCCGCGTCCTGCGGATCGCACCCGGTCGCGGGGTGGTCCTCGGCATGGTGTTCGGCGCCACCCAGCTGCACGCGGCCGTGACCGATCTCGACGGGACCGTCCTCGCCGGCCGGCGTACGTCCTGGGACATCGAAACCGGCCCCGAGGCATCCCTGGCCACGCTGTTCGAGGTGTCCGCGCAGCTGCTGACCCCGGAACTGACGGACCGCCTGTGGGGTGTGTGCGTAGGTGTTCCCGGTCCGGTCGACTTCGCCCGCGGCACCGCCGTCCAGCCGCCGATCATGGCCGGCTGGCACGGCTTCCCGCTCCGGGACCGGCTGGAAGCGCACTACGAGGTGCCGGCGTGGGTCGACAACGACGCCAATCTGATGGCCCTGGGCGCCTGGAGCACGACACGAGGGTCCGCCGGTGACAACGTCCTGCTCGTCAAGGCGAGCACCGGGATCGGCCTGGGACTGATCTCCAGGGGCCGGCTGCACCGAGGAGCGCGGGGCGCCGCGGGCGACCTCGGGCACATCATCGTCGCCGAGGAGTCCCGGCATCGGTGCCGGTGCGGCCAGTTCGGGTGCCTGGAGGCCTTCGCGGGCGGGTGGGCGCTCGCCCGTGACGCGCGCGCCGCGGCCCTGGCGGGGCGCAGCCCCTTCCTGGCCGAGCGGCTGGAGCGGTCGCCGGCGCCTCTGGCCGTCACCGACGTGCTCGACGGCTGCCGGGCCGGAGACCCGGTGAGCGTCGAACTCGTCACCAGGGCGGGCGAACTGGTCGGCGCGCAGCTGGCGTCGCTCATCAGCGTCTTCAACCCGTCGACGGTCTACCTCGCCGGGCTGCTGGCGCAGGCGGGCGACGTGTTCCGGGACCCCGTCGCCGACGTCGTGGCCAGACGGTCCCTGCCGTTGGCCACCGACGAGCTCGTGATCGCCGAGGTCGGCCCCGACCGCTCCGAAGGCGTCGTCGGCGCGGCCGCACTGGCCGTCGACGAGCTGTTGCAGCCCGAGATGCTCGACCAGTGGCTGCCGCACGGGACCCCCCGCGGGGCGCGTGCGCGCAAGGACGAGTCCTCCGGGTCCTTCCACCTCGACGTCCCCCCGCCAGGCGCGACCGGTCGGGCCGACGCCGGCCGGGCGGAGGCCCGGCCGACCTGACCGCCCCGGAACGCGCCCCGCCGGGGCGTCGTCCCCGGCCCGGACGGGTCAGGCCGCGTCCGTCGCGACGTCGACCCAGCCGCCGTTGCGCACCGAGGCGACGACCGCTTCGGCGATCCGCGCCGCGCGCAGTCCGTCGTCGAAGGTCGGCAGGCCCGGCACCTTCTCCCCGCCGATCGCCGCGTAGGCGTCGGCGGTGAAGTCGGCGAAGCACTCGTAGTAACCCTGCGGATGTCCGGCGGGCAGGACGGCCGACCGGCCGGTGGGGGCCCCGGGACGGGCGGGATCCCGCAGCAGGACCTGGTTGCCGTCCCGGCCGCCGATCCACAGGGACTCCGGGGTCTCCTGGCGGAACGCGTAGCTGGCGTCCGGCCCGTCGAAGGAGAACGACAGCGCGTTCTTGTATCCGGCGGAGGCCTGGCTGACCACGACCGAGCCGACCGCCCCGGCATCGGTCCGGAGCATGACCACCGCTCCGTCCTCGGTGGCGACGGGCCGCGGTGTGCCGTCCGCCGCCGGCCGGGCGGGTACGGCGCGCGCGAAGGAGGCGTTCACCCGGGTGATCCGCTGACCGGTCACGAACTCGGCGAGGTCGCACCAGTGGACTCCGATGTCCCCGAACGCGCGCGTGGCACCACCGTCCGCCGGGTCGACACGCCAGTTGGTGGCCTCCGCGTCGGCGAGCCAGTCCTGAAGATAGCTGCCGTGGATGAGCCACGGCGGCCGGTGCTCCGGCCGCGCGAGCCGGGCGCGCGCCTCCCGCACGGAGGCGTAGTACCGGTACACGAACGGCACGGCGGTGGCCACCCCTTGTCCGGCCGCCAGTTCGACGAGCTCGCGGGCGGTCGCGGCGTCGGTCGCCAGGGGCTTCTCGCACACGACGGGCACACCGGCGGTTAGGGCGGCGCGGCAGAACGCGGCGTGCGTAGCGTTGGGGGTGCACACGTGCACCACGTCCACCCCGTACCGCAGCACGTCCTCGATGGAGTCGAAGCCGCGGCCGGCGCCGAGGTCCGCGGCGGCGCGCCGGCCCTTCGCGGGCGTCGATCCGACGATGCCCACGACCTCCCCGCCCGCCGCGACGGCGGACCGCGCATGGACCGCCCCCATGAAGCCGGTCCCTATGACAGCGACGCGGAGTGGGCTCATGGCACACCTCATCCCTCTGCTCCCCCAGGGAGCTAACGCATGAATTGATCGAAAAGAAGGCGACAAGAGATCGCACGAGCCTTCACTTTTGCTCAGATTAAGCTAAAGTCCTCGCGAGTGCCAAGGAGGCCACACATGACCCTGAACCCGCAACCGGCCCGACAGCCGGTCACCCTCTTCACCGGCCAGTGGGCGGACCTGCCGTTCGAGGAGGTGGCCCGCCTGGCCGGTGGATGGGGGTACGACGGACTGGAGATCGCGGCCTCCGGCGATCACCTCGACCTGGCCCGGGCCGAAGCCGACCCCGACTACCTGGCCCGCCGTCTGGAGATCCTGGACCGGTACGGACTGAAGGTCTGGGCGATCTCCCACCACCTCGGCGGACAGGCCGTGTGCGACGACCCGATCGACTTCCGGCACCAGGCGATCCTGCGCCCCGAGATCTGGGGCGACGGCGAGGCGGAGGGGGTGCGGCAGCGCGCGGCCGAGGACATGAAGCGGGCCGCGCGGGTCGCGCGCAGGCTCGGCGCCGACACCGTCGTGGGGTTCACCGGGTCCAAGATCTGGAAGTACGTGGCGATGTTCCCGCCCGTTCCCCAGTCCGTGATCGACGAGGGGTACGAGGACTTCGCACGGCGCTGGAACCCCATCCTCGACGTGTTCGACGCCGAGGGCGTGCGCTTCGCCCACGAGGTCCACCCGTCCGAGATCGCCTACGACTACTGGACGAGCGTGCGCGCCCTCGAAGCGATCGGCCGGCGTTCCGCCTTCGGTTTCAACTGGGACCCGTCCCACATGATGTGGCAGGGCGTCGACCCGGTCGGCTTCATCACGGACTTCGCCGACCGCGTCTACCACGTCGACTGCAAGGACACCCGCCTGCGCCCGCCGAACGGCCGGGCCGGGATCCTCGGCTCCCACCTGCCCTGGGGCGATCCGCGGCGGGGCTGGGACTTCGTCTCCACCGGGCACGGGGACGTCCCCTGGGAGGACGCGTTCCGCGCCCTGGCGGCCATCGGCTACGACGGTCCCATCTCCGTGGAGTGGGAGGACGCCGGCATGGACCGGCTGCACGGCGCGGCCGAGGCCGTGGGCAGGATCCGCTCCGCGCTGTGGCCGCTCCCGCAGGCGGCGTTCGACTCGGCGTTCAGCAATCAGTGACCGCCGCCCGCGGGAGGCGGCGGCTCTCCCGTGGACCCGGCGGCCCCGGCGCACGGGCACGGGCGGCGGGCGTATGGTCGTGCGGTGGATCAGAGCAAGGACGGCAACGGCGCGGCACCTGGTCGCGCGTCCAAGGCGCACGCGGGAGTCCGCCAGGGCAACGTGCAGCGGGTGCTGGAGGCCCTGCGGCTGAGCGGCCCGTCCTCGCAGGCCGCCCTGGCGCGCCGGACCCGGCTGTCCCCGGCGACGGTGAACAGCATCGTCAAGACCCTGCGGGAGCAGGGCGTGGCCGAGACCCGTCCGGTCAACGGCCGCGAGTCCCTGGTCGCCCTCGTGTCGAGCCACGGCGCCGCGGTGGCCGTACAGGTGAACGTCACCTCCTTGCGGGTCGCCCTCTTCGACTTCGGCGGCCGGTCGCGGTACGACGCCGCGGTCACCTTCGAGGAAGGGCAGGAGGGCGGTGACGCCGGCCTGGTCGTCGACATGGTGCGGTCCCTGACCTCGCGTGCGGGGCTGCGGCCGGAGGACCTCGCCGGTGTGGCGGTGGGCATGCAGGCCCCCATCGCACGGGCCACGGGGGCCGTCACTTCCTGGGCGCGTCTCCAACTGCCCGCATGGCAGGACGTCGTGGTGGCCGAGACCCTGGGGGAGGCGCTCGGCGTGCCCGTGTACGCCGAGAACGACGCCAACCTCGCCGCACTGGCCGAGTGGACCTGGGGCGCGGGGCAGGGGTCGGCGGACTTCCTGTACGTCATGTGCTCCGCCGGCGTCGGCGGCGGCCTGGTGATCGACGGAAGGATCTACCGGGGCGGCGACGGCCTGGCGGGCGAGGTCGGACACCTGGTGCTGGAGCCGGCCGGCCCGGTCTGCTTCTGCGGCAGCCGCGGCTGCCTGACCACGTTCGTCTCCGAACGTTCGATCCTGCTCGCCCTCGAAGCGTCGGGCAGCACCCACACCTCCCTGCGCGGGGTCATCGACAGCGCACGCCGCGGCGATCCGGCCTGCCGCCGCGTCCTGTACGAGGCGGGCCGCCACCTCGGGCGCGCCTTCGCCAACACCGCGAAGCTCATGGCCCCCGGCGTGGTCGCCGTCGGAGGGACGCTCGGAGAGGCCGGGCCGCTGGTCTTCGACAGCCTCGTGTCCTCCGTCGAGGTCCAGAGCCTCAAGGCCGTGTCCCCCGCGATCCGGTTCCTGCCGGCCGCGCTCGGCGACGACGCGGCCCTGTTCGGCGGCCTGGCCCTGGTGCTCACCGAGACCGGGCAAGGCGCCAGCACCCTCCCCGCATGGGCCCGGAGCCGACGAATCATTCGGAACTCGAATGATCGTACGCAAAATCGTTGACAAACAAACCCAGAATTATACGATGACCGAGGTCGAGGGCGGTTCGGAACGCTTTCCGCGCTTCCGTCGCCCGCCCAGCAGGACGTCTATCTGTATGACGCGAGCCGCCGCGAACTGATCGATTCCGGTCAGGAAATCACCCCCGAAGCACGGTGTGGCAGCGGTTGTGCGCCTTGCCCCGGGCCATCGGGCCCCGGGAGTCACAGCACCCCTCCGAGCACTGATCACCGAAGACCACCTGGCAGTCGGCATGGGCGATGCCCGGCACAGGTGCAGAACGTTCAGAACTCGAACGGTTCAAAGGATCTCAATGATGAGAAGTCAACCGACGAACGCGGGCCGGACAGAGCCGACAACCGCCTCCCCCGACTCCTCCGAGCCCGCCGGGTCCGCGGCCGGGCCCGCGGCCGGTTCTGCGGCCGAGTCCGCGACCGGGCCCGCTCGTACCGCGGCGGCTCAGGCCGGCCCGGGCAACGGCGACACCACGGTGTTCGTGCAGCTCGTCGTCATGATGCTGCTCGAATTCGCCGTCTTCGGCTCCTGGTTCGCCACGGTCGGCCTGGTCCTGGCGACGAACGGGCTGCCGACCGTCATCGGCACCGCCTTCAGCCTGGCCGCGGTCGCGGCCATCGTCTCGCCGATGCTCCTCGGCGCCCTGGGCGACCGCTTCATGGCCTCGCAGAAGACCCTCGGCCTCGCCCACCTGCTGGGTGGCGCGGTCATGCTGTTCCTGCCGGCCGCCGTGCAGGCGGGCAGCGGCAACCTGGTGCTCGGCCTGGTCTTCGTCTACATGCTGTTCTTCCAGCCCACGCTCGGCCTCACCAACGCGATCGCCTTCCGGCACCTGGGAGCGAACCAGCGGCGGTTCCCCTACGTCCGGGTCTTCGGCACGGTCGGCTGGGTGGTCGCCGGGGCTCTCGTGGGGTGGATGGGCCTCTCCTCGTCGGTCGGCCTCTTCTACGTCACCGCGGTCTTCAGCTTCGCCCTGGGCCTGTACTCCTTCACGCTCCCCGCCACACCGCCACCGGCCAAGGGGGTCCGCTTCTCGCCCGGCGACCTGGTCGGCGCCAAGGCGTTCCGGCTCATGCGGCACCGCAACTACGCCGTGCTCATGGTGTGTGCCCTGCTCACCTCGGTCTCGCTCGGCGTCTACAACACCTACGCCTCCGCGTACCTGGGCGCCCTGGGCTTCTCCAACGTCGCCGGCACACTCTCCCTCGGCCAGGCGTCCGAGGTCGCGTTCATCGTGACCATTCCGTTCGTGCTCAAGCACGTCGGGATGAAGTGGGCGCTGTTCGCCGGCATGTGCATGTGGGCCGTGCGCTTCGCCCTGTTCGCCCAGGCCGCCGACGGCGGCCACTGGACCGCGATCACCGCCATCGTGCTCCAGGGCATCTGCCAGGACTTCTTCCTCGTCCTGGCGGCCATGTACATCGGCCAGGCGGCACCCGTCGAACTGACCGCCCAGGCGCAGAGCATGCTCATCCTGGTGGTCTCCGGCTTCGGCCAGTTCATCGGGGCGTTCGCCTCCGGGAAGATCTACGACGCGACCGTCGGCGCCCAGGCGCACAGCACGCCCGCCGACTGGACCGCGATCTGGGCGCTGCCCATCGGTTCGGCGTTCCTGGCCGCGCTGGTGTGGGCCGTCCTCTTCCGTCACCCCCGCAAGCAGGAACCCGCCGTCCTCGAAGCCTGAGGACACCGGCCGCACCCGACGCCGCGCCGGTGACGGCATCGGCGCACGACAGCACAGGAAGAAACGAGGAGGTGGAGTCCATGGGGTGCCCGTCGCAGGCGCCTTCCCGAGGGGAGGGCCGGGCTCCACTGCTCCTCGACAGCTCGCACGCGCCCCTCAGGCTGTTCCACGGCGCGTGGGCGCGCAGCCGGCGGCTCGGCCTGCGCGAGGTGCGGGGCCCGACCGGGAGCGCCGGCGGCCACCGGCCGGAGCCCACGCTCCGGCCGACGGCCACCGCCCCCGGCCGTCCCGTCGCCCCGGCGACCGGACGGACACATCGGAGCACCGAGAGAGCTGAAGGACTGTGAAGACAACCATGCGTGACACGTTCGACGTGGTGATCGTCGGCAGCGGGCCCGCGGGAGCGACCTACGCCCGGACCGTCAAGGAGGCGCGGCCCACCGCCCGAGTCCTGATGGTCGAGTCCGGGCCGGTCGTGTCCGACCCGCCCGGCCGCCACGTGCGCACCATCAAGGACCCCCGGGAGCGAGTCGCCGCCCAGTTCGCCTCCCAGGGGCCGGACGCCGAGCCGGCCGACTACGAGGAGCGGGTCGCCCGCGCCCTGTCCCCCTCGCGCGGCCGGTCGGCCGAGGTCGCGGCGCGCCCCGGGACCTGGCTGCTCGACCCGTCGGCCCCCGCCGACGGTGAGACGGGGTTCCCGGCGGCCGCCCTGTCCAGCAACGTCGGCGGCATGGGCGCCCACTGGTCGGGCGCCTCCCCGTGGCCCGACCGGGCGGAGGTGTCCAAGGACCTCGACCCCGACCTGTTCGACTCCGGGCTGAAGGCGGCGCGCCGTCTCCTCCAGGTCACCCAGAGCGCCTTCGAGAACGCCCCCCTCGGTGCCGAGGTCCGCCAACTGATCGGCGCCCACTACGACATCGGCCGCCCCGCCGACCGGGTGGTCCAGCCCATGCCGCTCGCCATGGACGTACGCCCGAACGGCGAGCGCTACTGGACCGGCCCCGGCGCCCTTCTGGGCGACCTGCTCGGGGCGGCCCGGCCCGACTTCGAACTGCGTTCCGAGACGGTCGCCCGGCGCATCCTGACCCGCGACGGCCGGGCCGACGGCGTGCTGCTGCACGACCGCCGTGAGGACCGGGAGTACGAGGTCGGCGCGAGGTTCGTCGTCGTCGCGGCGGACTCGCTGCGATCGCCGCAGCTGCTCAGCGCGTCGGGCATCCGCCCGGCCGCACTCGGGCACTACCTCAACGAGCACACGATGACCACCAGCACCATCCAGCTGGACCCGTCGCTCCGGGCCGCGGCGCAGGGGGTGCGCAAGACCAGCGAAGGCGCCGTCGACCTACTGGCCGGCGTCAGCTGGGTGCCCTACAGCGAGCCGTCCTTCCCGTTCCACGGCCAGGTCACCCAGTGGGACGCCTCTCCCGTCCCGGTCGACGAGAGCTTCGAGGCGTGGCCGGGATCGGTGGTGGAGTGCTCGGTCTTCATGGGCAAGGCCGACGTCAGGTTCGAGGACCACGTGGAGTTCGACGACACCACCCTCGACCACTTCGGGATGCCGTCCATCAGGATCCACTACACGTTCACCCCCGCCGATCAGGAACGTCTCGCACAGGCCGTCGCCGAGGCCAGGCGCATGGGGGAGCTGCTCGGCGAACCGGTCAACGGGCTGGAGCCCGCCGTGATGCCGCACGGAGCGTCCCTGCACTACCAGGGCACCACCCGACTCGGCACCGACGACACGACCAGCGTCGTCGACCCCTCCCTGCGGGTCTGGGGAACGGACACGGTCTACCTCGGGGGCAACGGAACCATCCCCACGCCCGCCGCCTGCAACCCCACGCTCACCAACGTCGCGCTGTCCGTCCTCGGCGCCCGCGACCTGGCCGGCCGGCTCTGACCACCCACGATCACGACTGGTACGAGGAATGTTCGAGAACTTTCTGATCCGCCCCGACAGCCTGCGGAACGAGGTGCGCGACGGCAGGACCGTCGGCTTCACCCTCGCCGTCCGCCACGCGAACTACCGCGGCTGCTACCTGTCGCTGCACAACGGCTACTACATCGAGGTCGACGGGACCGAATACCCCACCGGCGCACAGGCCTTCGAGATCAACGGCAAGCCGCCCCGGACCTTCGACGAGATCCGCACGGCCGTGCACGAGCACTGGGACTACGACGACGAGGCGATCCTGCACGTCGCCGCTCCCGGCGGCCTCACCCCCGGCGAGCACACCGTGCGCTTCCAGCAGTCCGTCCTGGCCGCCTACGGCTACCTGCCCACCGACGAGGCATGGGTGAGGACCCCGCCCAGGCCCGGCTCCGGAGCCGGATCGGACAAGACCCCCGAGATCATGTCGTACACCCTCGCCCTCACCGAGCCGGAGGAGAACTGATGGCCATCCAGCGCGGCGTATCGCTGTACAGCTACCAGCAGTCCCAGTTCTTCAAGGAGCTGGACCTGGAGGACCAGATCCGCGAGGTCGGCCGGAACCTCGGCGGCGCCGACGGCATCGAACTGATCGACGAGATGTCCCTGCGCTACCCGGAACCGGGCGACGACTTCCGCCGCCGGTGGTTCACGTGGATGGAGACGTACGGCACCCGGCCCGTCGCCATGGACGTCGGCATGGACGTCCTTCAGTTCCGCGACCACGTGATGTCCTACGAGGAGTGCGCCGACCGGCTGCGGCACGACATCCGGCTGGCGAAGTCCCTCGGCTTCGCCAACGTGCGGGTGCTGTCCGTGGTGCCCGTCGAGATCCTCGTCTCCGCGCTGCCGCTCGCCGAGTCCCTGGACATCCGGCTCGGCAAGGAGATCCACCAGCCCATGAACCTGGAGGGCCGCGAGGTCGGCGAGATCCTGGACGTCGTGGAGGACACCGGGACCAAGCACCTCGGTATCGTCCCCGACCTGGGCATCTTCGGATTCCGGCCCTCGGAGGTCCTGCTGGCCTGGCTGGAGCGGAGGGGAGCGCAGCCCGCGGCGTCCGAGGCGTCGGTGGAGCTCGCCCTGCGCATCCGGCGGGGCGAGGCGCCCTTCGACCTGACGGCGATCGCCCGCCACACCGCCGGCAACCTGCGCTCCGACTTCAACCGCTTCCTGTCCACCGGGGAGTGCGAGGCGGAGTTCGCCGAGGTCTTCGAAGGCGTCGAGCGGTACACCGAGGAGCGCGTCCAGGATCCCCGGGAGATCGACCACCGCACCGTCGCGGAGGCCCTGATGCTCTCCCGGACCTCCGCCGACACGCTCCGCGAGCTGGCCCCCCACGTCATCCACGTCCACGGCAAGTTCAACAACATGTCCCCGGTTCCCGGCGCACCCGGGCAGTACCAGGAGATCTCCATCGACTACGAGGCGGCGATCGGCGCGCTCAGGGCCGGAGGCTTCGACGGGTACATCAACTCCGAGTACGAGGGCCAGCGCTACTTCCAGGACCGTGGCCGGGAGGACCTGATGGACGAGGTGGACCAGGTCCGCCGCCACCAGGAGATGCTGCGGAGGCTGCTGGCCGCATGAACACGGAACAGACCGAGGCCGCCCCGGCCCGCCCGGGCCACCGCCTCATCGCGTACATCGGCACCTACGGCAGCGACTCCGACACCGAGGCAGGCGGCATCACCGCACTCGACGTCAGCCGGGACGGGCGCAGGCTCACACCGCTGAGCCGGGTCACCGAGCCACGGGAAGCCGGCTACCTCGTCTACGCCCCGTCGACGCGGACGCTGTACGCCGTCGACGAGCGCAAGACCGACGGCAGGGGCCCGGTGGAGCCGCCCGCCGCCGTGCACGCCCTGTCGGTGTCCGAGCGCGACGGCAGCCTCACCCCGCTGAACTGGCTGGCCGCGCCCGGCCCCCGGCCGACCCACCTCGCGCTCGACGAGCGCAGGGGCGTGCTGGTCACGGCCAACCACGGGGACTTCGAGCACGTCGAGCACGTCGTCCGCGCCGACGACGGGAGCTGGCGGACGGAGTACCTCTACGACGACTCGACCGTGCTCCTGTTCGGCCTGGCCGACGACGGCCGGCTCGCCGCCCTGCGCGACGTGCACGTCATGGAGGGCCACGGCAAGGACCCGAACTTCTCCCCCCAGGCCGGAGGGCACGCCCAGTCCGGGGCGCACGCCCACTGCGCGGTCATCGACCCGTCCGGCGCCCACGTCCTCGTCGCCGACAAGGGCACGGACCGCATCCTGGTCCACCGGCTGGGCGAGACGCTCCGGCTCGCCCACACCTACCAGCTCCCGCCGGAGACCGGCCCGCGGCACATCGCCTTCGGCCCCGGCGGCGACCGCGCCTACGTCACCTACGAGTTCTCCTCCGAGCTCGCCTCGTACGCGTTCGACCCGTCCTCGGGCGAACTGCGTGCCCTGGCCCAGGTGTCCACCGTGCTGCCCGGTCACGAGGGTGTGAACGAGCCCGCCGAGGTCCGGGTCCATCCCGACGGCGGCTTCGTGTACGTCAACAACCGCGGGGAGGACTCGGTCGTCTGGTTCCGCGTGGAACGGGACGGCGGCCTCACCCGGGCCGGGCACGTGCCGCTCGCTCCCTCGGTCCACCCGGGGCTGGCGGCCCGCAGCTTCACCTTCGACCCGTCGGGCTCGTTCCTGCTCGTCGCCGACCGGCCGGCCGACCTCGTGCGCTCGTACGCGGTCGACGCGGGCAGCGGGGCGCTGTCCCCGCTGACGGAGACACACGTTCCCCAACCCGCCTTCGTGGCGTTCGCGGAACTGCCCGGCTGACGGGACGGATCCCGTCCCCGCCCGCGGAACAGCGATGCCTCCGCGGGCGGGGACGACCTGCCGGTGCGACGTTCCGACGAGCTGCGCGCCGGAGGGTTCGGTCATCCGGTCGGGCAGACGGACCGGCGTGCGAGGCGTCGACGTCACAGCCCCGGATGGGGGGCGAGGGGCTGTTCGGCCCAGATGGTCTTTCCGTGCCGGCCGTAGCGGCTGCCCCAGCGGGTGGTGAGCTGGGCGACGAGGAACAGGCCGCGCCCTCCTTCGTCGCTCCAACGGGCGCGGCGCAGACGAGGCTGGGTGTTGCTGGGGTCGGTGACCTCGCAGATCAGCACGTTCTCGCGGATCAGCCGCAGACCGATCGGGCCGCCGGCGTGGCGGAGGGCGTTGGTGACCAGTTCGCTGACGATCAGCTCGGTGCTGAAGGCCAGCTCGTCGAGCCCCCAGTCGGTCAGCCGGCGGGTGACGGCCTCCCGGGCGTCGGCGACGACCGCTGGATCGGCGGGGAACTCCCAGCTCGCGGTGGAATCCGCGGGGAGCGCGTGGGTGCGGGCCAGGAGCAGGGCGATGTCGTCGTCGCGAGGGTGTTCTTCGAGGCCCCTGAGAAGAGTGCGGCCGATGGCGCTCAGGTCGCGTTCGGGTCCGGAGAGCGTGGCGAGGTTGTCGGTCAGCCACCGTAGCCCGGCGTCGACGTCGTGGGTGTCACGGTAGAGGAGGCCGTCGGTGTAAAGGGCGAGGACGTTGTCGGGGTCCAGGTCGATGACGGCGGTCTCGAACGGCATGCCGCCCACGCCCAGGGGCGGCCCGGGCGAGACGTCGACGACCTGGATCGTGCGGTCGGGACGGACCACGACGGGCGGTGGGTGTCCGGCGGTGGCCATGGCGCAGTGGCGGGTGACCGGATCGTAGACGGCGTACAGACACGTGGCGCCGATGGCGTCCCCGTGGGGCTGCCCCTCGGCCGCGAGGCGCTGCACCAGATCGTCGAGGTGGGTGAGGAGCTCGGTGGGATCGAGTTCGAGGTCGGCCAGGGTGCGGATCGCGGTGCGCAGCCGGCCCATGGTGGCGGTGGCGTGCAGGCCGTGGCCGGCGACGTCCCCGACGACGAGGGCGACCCGCAGGGAGGGGAGAGCGATGACGTCGAACCAGTCGCCACTGATCTCGGCGCCGCCGCCGGCGGGCCGGTAGAAGCCGGCGGTCCGCACCGCGGCGGTACTGGTGGTGGCCGCGGGGAGCAGGCGTTGCTGGAGGGCGACGGCCGCGCGGTGCTCGCGGGTGTAGCGGCGGGCGTTGTCCACGCTCAGTGCCGCCCTGGAAGCGATCTCGCTGAGCAGCTCGGCATCCTCCTGGTCGAAGACATCGGCCCGCTCGGTGCGCCAGACCGTCACCACGCCGAGTACGAGACCGCGCGCGAACAACGGCGCCAGTGCCGTCGAATGCCCGCCCTCGGGGACCAACAGCTCGCGCAGCCGTGGGTCGCTGAGCTGGGTGATGAACTCCTCGCGGCCGCTCACCGTGGTCTCGCCGTGCTGGATCCTGCGCAGAGTGGGCGTGTCCGGCAGCAGGGGGACGGGTGTGCCGGGCCGGAGAAGACCGGCGGGCCACGTGCCGGTGGCCGAGGCCATGGCGGTCCGGCGCCAGTGCAGTCTTCCGCCGCCGAGCACCTTGGGCGGTTCGTCTCCCTCGAGTACGGCCTCGGCGAGCTCCACCCACGCCATGTCCCCGAAAGCGGGCACGAGGACGTCCACCAGGTCCTGCGCGGTGCGCTCCACGTCCAGCGTGGTGCCGATGCGCCCACCGGCCTCGGTCAGCAGTTCCAGCCGCCGGCGGGCCCGGTACCCGTCGGTCACGTCGACGTACGTCTGGCACATGCCCAGGAGACGGCCGGCCGGGTCGGTCAGCCGGAAGGAGGAACCGGACGCCACGCGCTCGCGGCCCGGATCCGACGCGAGGCGGCCGCGCACCTGGAAGTCGAGCACCGGCTCGCCGGTGTCCCGCACATGGCGCAGCACCCGCTCGATGGTCTCGACGTCGAAATCCGGTTCCCTCTCGCCGATGCGCCGGCCGATGAGCCCCTCGGCGGGAACGGCGACCGACCGCGCTGTCGCGGCGTTCACCCATCGGTACCGCAGGTCGCCGTCCATGACGGTGATCGGGATGGGGGACTGCGTGAACAGTGCCTTGAGGATCGCCCGGTCGACTTCCTCCCGCTCCACCTGCCGGGCGTCGGCGGCGCCGACCGACCAGCCGGCCTGCCCCTCCCGGCCCAGCAGCGGGCGCACGTACAGCGCGACCCGCAGCTCGTGTCCGTCGCGATGCTTCAAGGCCAGCACACCGTCCCAGCCCCCGGCGGCTCCGTGCCGCTCGCCGGAGGCCACCACCGCGTCCCAGCTCTTCGGGACGGCCAGCAGATCCACCGCGGGCGTGCCGCAGACCTCTGCCGCCGGATATCCGAGCAGCGCCTCCGCCTGCGGGCTCCACAGGGAGATCGTGCCGGTGCCGTCCACCACCGCCGTCGCCGGGTGCGGTTCGCACGGCCGGCTCTCCGCTGCTGCGCCGAGGCCTCCGGCGACTCCGGGTCCGCTCATCGGTATCAGCCCATTCCGTGGCGCCGCCCTACCTGCCCATGATATTGACACAGGCGACGCCGTATGCGCGGAACGCGGCCGGGAGTATGCCCGCCCGTACCCACTGCGCCGCGCCGCGGCATGGAGCCTGCTCGCTCCCCGGGCACGGGAAGAAATTTTTCTCTGCGCGGAACACTTGGCGGCCTAAAATTCCTCCATGAGGAACTCACGGGCACAGGCAGACACGTCGAACGGCACGGAAGCGGGTCCGGTCGCCTCCGCTTCGACCGACGCGGCCACCGGCGTGCCGAAGACCTCCGGTGCGGGGCACGGCCCCGGCCTGGAATCCGTCGAGAACGCCCTGACGCTGCTGCTCCTGCTCCGGGAGGACGGCCGCCTCCGGCTCAGTGACGCGGCCGACCGGCTCGGCGTCGCCCGCTCCACCGCGCACCGGCTGCTCGCCACCCTGCGCGGCCGCGGTTTCGCGGTCCAGGGTGCCGACAAGGCGTACCGGCCGGGGCCCGCCCTCTACCGCCTCGGCATGTCGCGGCACTCCGAGTACGAACTCGTCGAGACCGCCCGTCCCCACATGCTGTGGCTCAACGGCAAACTGGGCGAAACCGTGCACCTCGTGGTGCGCTCCGGGGCCGAGGCGCGCTTCCTGCGCAGCATCGAAGGCACGCACGCGCTGCGCGTCGGCAGCCGCGCGGGTGCCGTGCTGCCCGCGCATCTCGCCTCCGGCGGCAAGGCGCTGCTCGCCGACCTGAACGTGGCCGAACTCGCCGAGATCTACGGGGCGAAGGGCGACCAGGGCGAGGAGACGGACCCCGAGGCGCTGCACCGGCGGCTCGCCGCGGTACGCCGCCGGGGCTACGCGATCAACGTCGGCGACACCGAGCGGGGTCTCTCGGCGGTGGGCGCCGCCGTCCGCGAGCCCGGCGGGCGCGCCGTCGCCGCGCTCACGGTGTCGGCCCCCTCCCTGCGCTTCACGCGGACGCGCCTGGACGAGGCGGCGGTGGTGCTGCTGGAGGCGGTACGGCGCATGGAGGCCGCCCTGTGACGCAGGACTCCGGGCGCGAGTAGTTCCGCTCTGCGGAACCGGAGGTCATGACTGGTTGCTCTCTGCGTAACCGCGCTGATTCCATCCCGGTCATCGACAGGTCGCCCGCGCGGCTCCGGAGGGACACCGGAGCGCGCTCACCGCGCCCTGCGGATTCCTCTGCCTCCCCCGACAGGATGTGGCCGCATGACCACCGACGCTCAGGCTCCCGCCACCCACTCCTCCACCCCTTCGCGCTCACCGGCGCCGGCCTGGGCGGTCATCGCCCTGTGTACGGCGGCGATCACCGTGGAGGGCTTCGACCTCATCGTCTACGGCGTGGCGCTGCCCGCGATGCTCGGCGACGACGCACTGGGACTCGACAAGTCCCTCGCGGGCACCCTCGGCAGCCTGGCCTACGTGGGCATGCTCATCGGCGCCCTGGTCTGCGGCACGCTCGCCGACCGGCTCGGCAGGCGCCGCCTGCTGGTGGCCGCGGGCTCCGTCTTCACCGTGTTCACGGTGGCGTGCGCGCTCGCCGCGGAGCCCTGGCAGTTCGGCCTGTTCCGGCTGCTCGCCGGCGTCGGCATGGGCGGTGTGATGCCGTCCTGTGTCGCGCTGAGCAAGGAATACGCGCCGCGCGGCCGTTCCGCGCTGGTGGCGACCGTGGTCCTCGCCGGCATCCCCGTCGGCGGTGTCCTGTCCGCGCTGACCGCCACCACGTGGGGGGAGACCCTGGGCTGGCGCGGCCTCTTCGGCGTCGGCGGCGCCCTGTCGGCGCTCGTGGTCGCCGCCGCGTACTTCCTGCTGCCGGATTCCCGGCCGCTGCCCGCCGCCGCGGCCGTCGACGAGGCGGCCGGCGGCGGGCGGCACGACGGCGAGGCGGCCGGTGTCCGGACCGTGCTCTCCAGGACGTACGCCCGGTACACGGTCCTGTTCACCGTGGCCAACTTCGCGGTCCTGCTCGCCTGGTACGGGCTGAACACGTGGCTCACCCAGCTGATGCGCGAGATGGACTATCCGCTCGGCTCGGCCCTGCGCTTCACGCTGGTCCTCAACCTCGGTGCCGTCGTCGGCTCGTTCGCGCTCGCGGTCCTCGCCGACCGGATCGGACCGCGACTGGTCACCGCCGGAAGCGCCGTGCTCGCCGCGCTCGCCGTACTGGGCCTGTCGCAGGGCGGCGGCACGGCCGTGATCCTCGGCGTCACCGCCCTCGCCGGAGTCGGCGCCCAGTCGGCGCTGACGATGCTCAACGACTGGGTCGCGTCCAGCTACCCGGCCTCGGCCCGCGCCACGGCGCTGGGCTGTGTCTCCGGCTTCGGACGTGGCGGTGCGATCGTGGCACCGGTGCTGGGCGGCTGGATCCTGGACGCCGCGATGGGGCCGACCACCGTGTTCTACGTGTTCGCCGCGGCCGCGCTCGTGTGCGCCGGGGCACTGCTGGCGATCCCGGCGCGTCGCGGCTGACGGTCCGACGCACGTCCGGGGTACGGCGGCGGGGCCGCTCGCCGCAGGGACCGGAGGGCGCCCCGGCACAGCATCGGCGCCCTCGACCGGGGCGGGCTCAGAACGCGTACCGGACGTGCAGCCAGGGCGCGTGGAGACGGATCAGGGCACGGAGGGCGTCGACCGCCTCGGCCTTGACCTCGGTGCGGTAGCGGATGTTGAGGGCGCCGTTCTCCGAGCGCTTGGCCTGCTGGAGTTCCGGCCGCCACAGGACCTCCTCGGCGCGCGGGTGCCAGCCGAGGTTGACCTCGTGCAGCTCCCGGTTGTGCGTGAGCATGATCACCTCGGCGGCGGCCTGACGCTTCACCCGTGACGGCAGGACGTCGTCGAGGTGCCGCAGCAGCTCGGCCCAGGCGTCCTGCCAGCCGGGGCGGACGACCACGGGGGAGAGGTTGAAGTGCACCTCGTAGCCGGCGTCCAGGAAGTCCGCGGCGGCGGCGACGCGCTCGGCGACGGACGAGGTGCGCACGTCCAGCAGCCGGGAGTCGTCCGGCGGCATCAGCGAGAAGCGGATCCGGGTCCGGCCGCGCGGGTCGAGACGGAGCAGGTCGGGGTTGACGAACTTGGTGGCGAACGACGCCTTCGCGGTCGGCCACTGCCGGAAGGCGTGCACGAGATCCGCGGTGTTGTCGCAGATCAGGGCGTCCACCGAGCAGTCGCCGTTCTCGCCGATGTCGTACACCCAGGACTCGGCGTCGCACTGGTTCGGCTCGGGCTTGCGGCCCTGCCGCGCGATGTGCCGGGCCAGGTGGGCGACGATCCGCTCGACGTTGGTGAAGACGGTGACGGGATTGGCGTACCCCTTGCGCCGCGGTACGTAGCAGTAGGCGCAGGCCATGGCGCAGCCGTTGGAGGCGCCCGGGGCGATCCAGTCCGCCGACCGGCCGTTGGGGCGCGTGGTGAGCGTCTTGCGCTCGCCCAGGACCAGCGTCTCGCCCTTGACGCGGACCCAGCGCTCGACGTTGCCCTCGTTGCCGTGCAGTCCGGGGATGCGCCAGTGGGAGTCCACCGTGATCACCCGGGCCTCGGGGAACCGGGCGATGACCTGCCGGCCGCGCGGGGAGGCTGCCGCCGCGGGCTCGGCGTGGATCTCCCGTACGGGCAGCAGACGGCGGGCCGCGGCGGAGTCCCGGAAGAACGGGCCCGCACCGGCCGCGGCCGGCCCCGGCCCCGGCCCGAGGGCGTCGAGTCCGAAGAGCGTGCCGGAGCCGTCGTCCGGGGTGGTGGACGGGTGGTTCATGAGTGCTCCGGTACACGTGGTGCGAGGAGGTACGGGACGCGCCCCCGTCCCCCACTGTACGAGGCGGCGGCGTGCGCGCCGCGTGCCCGCACGACCGCGGCCCGCACGGAGGCCGGATGCCCCCGGTCCCCCCGGTCCCCCCGGTCCCCCCGGCCCCCCGGCCCCCCGGCCCCCGGCCCCCGCGGGCCCGCCGGAACACGCCGTTCCCTCCGCCGGGCCGCGTCGTTGTCCAAGCCGTCGACGCCCGTTCGCGGGCACCGGGCTCGTTCAGGAGGTACCGCATCGTGCTGACGTACGTGACACGCGAGGGCGTCCCGCTCGCTCTCACCCGGCGTGACGGTTCCGGCAGGCCCTTGCTGATCGTGCCGGGGGTCATGGCCGACGCCGCCGCGTGGCAGCCGGTCGTGGACGCGCTGGACGTGGCCGGACCGGTCTACGTGCTGAACCGGCGCGGGCGCAGGCCCAGCGGCGCGCTCGGCGCGGACTACTCCCTGCGCACCGAGATCGACGACCTCGACCGTGTCCTCGACGAGGTCGTCGCCGTCGAGGGCGCGGAGCGGGGGGTGGACCTGTTCGGCTGGAGCTTCGGCGGGCTCGTCGCGCTGGAGACCGCGGCGCGACGCACCCGGACGGTCCGTTCGCTCATCCTCTACGAACCGGTCGTACGCCCCTTCGGGCGCGGGGCGCTGGACGCCCTGCGGGAGGCCGCGGAGGCCGACGACCTGGACCGCGCGGTGGAGATCGTGAACCGGGACGTGTCGGGATTCTCCGAGGAACACGTGGCACGGCTGCGCCGGAGCGCCGCCTGGGCGGTTCTCCGGCCGCTGGCCGCCCCGCTGGCCCGGGAGCTGACGGCCCTCGACGAGCACCCCGTCGACCTGCGGTCCTTCGGCACCCTCGACCTGCCCGTCACCTTGCTGCTCGGCGCCGAGAACGAAGGCGTCCCGCCCTACGGCGACGTCTTCGCCGAGATCGCGTCGGCTCTGCCCCGCGCCCGTGTCGTCGTCATGCCGGGGCAGGGCCACCTCGCGCACGCGCAGGACCCGGAAGGCCTGGCCCGCCACATCGGGCTGGCGCTCCACCGGACCGACAGCCGCGACGCGGACGCCTGCCCGTCGTGAGGGTGCGCCTGCCGTGACCGTGCGCCTGGTGTGAGGGTGTGCGTGGTGTGAGGGGGGCGGTGCGGCCTGTCGTCCCGTTGCCCCGCGGCCGCGGTTGCCGAAGGCGTCGGTATCCGTGTGCTCCTGCCCGTCAGCCGGCTGGACCGCCCGCTCCGCCACCGCCCGCCTCGCGGCGGTCGTGCGGCGTCGGCGCCGGGAGTGCGGGTGTCAGGCCCGGCAGCGTCGCGTGCCAGAAGTGCTCCAGCACCCCGGACACCTGCTGCCCGGCGCCCGGCTGCCGGGAGAGGATCTGTACGCCGACGGTGACCGCGAGGACGGTGGCGACGACGTCCTCGACCGCGACGTCCGGCGCGAGGCTTCCGTCGCGCCGGGCTTCTTCCAGCAGCCGCACCAGGAGGGCGACCAGCCGGCGGCGCAGGACCGGAACACCGCCCTCGGCGCGGTCGCAGCTGACCTGGAACCCGGCCCGCACGACGACATCGCGGCAGAGCAGGTCGGCCAGTTCACGAGTCGTCTCCACCAGCGCCGTCAGCGCCGGCCCCGCCTCACGCGTCCGTGCGGCGGCGAGCCCGTCCAGCGCTCGCGCCGCCCGCGCCTCCAGAGCCGAGGCCAGCGCGTCCTTGTCGGCGAAGTGGAAGTAGACCGCGCCCTTGGAGAGTCCGGCGTCCGCGCTCACCCTGGACAGGGTCGCGGCCCTGAGTCCGTACCGGTCGATCACCCGTGCCGCGGCCCGCACGATGGCGTCGCGTGAGCGGACGGAGCGTTGCTGTCGTCCCACAGCAGGTCAGTTCTCCCTCCCGCCGAGCGCGTGGTCGGTCCCGAGCGGGGGGAGGGAAGCGGGTCGGAGCCGGGCACCGGCCGGGGCCGCCAGCACGGCCGCGCCGACCAGCAGCACCGCTCCGGCCGCCGCCGTGCCCTGGTGCGCCGGCGGTTCTCCCAACAGCGGTCCCAGGGCGAGCGAACCGAGGACCTGGCCACTGATCATGCCGAGCCCCGCGGCCAGGACGCCGATGCGGCGCACCGTCAGCACGGCCGACAGCACCACGACACAGCCGAGCAGACCGCCCGTGTAGTGCCACGGCGGGCCGGAGCGCGGCTCGGGCAGCCGCGAGAACACCGCCAGTACCGCCACGGCGGCGACCATCAGGGCGGTGCCGGTGGCGAAGCTGAGCAGGACCGCCGGGTACGGGTGCTTCCCGGCGGCCTCGTCCACCCTGCCGTTCACCGCCATCTGCCAGGACAGGGCACAGCCGGCCAGGAACGGCAGGACGGCGAGCGCGAGCGTGCGGCCCGTGTCCGGCGCGGCCAGCACCGGGAGCGCCACGGCGCCCACGGCGAGCAGCCCGCCCGCCAGCCGGCGCCGGGTGGCACGGCGCGCGGCGCCCGGACCCACGCCGAGATGATCCACCACCACCCCGCACAGGGTCTGGCCCGAGACCAGCGCCAGCGTGTAGGAGGCCGGGCCGAGTTCGGCGGCGGTCAGCGCCTGCGTCAGCACCATGCTGCCGCCCGCCGCCCCGCCCAGGCAGTGCCACGGCCGGAGTGTGCGGGACCGCAGCGCGGCGGCCAGGGCGGCGAACGCGGGCCGCAGTCCCGCCAGGAACAAGGCGGCCACCGCCGTGACGCACAGGCTGAGGGTGTTCGACCAGGCCGCCGCCGCCACGGACCCGGCGTGTCCACCGAGCCTGCCGTTGACCACCGACTCCAGGGCCAGAGCGGCCCCTCCGGCGACGGCCCCGGCCAGGGGCAGGGACCCGGACCGCGCGACCGCGCCCGCCGGGAGCGCCGGCTCGGCCGGGGTGAGGGGCGGGGGCGCCGGGTCGGTCGGACGGGTCCGGCTGCGCGGCGTACGCGGTAACGGCATGGGTCCTCCCGGTGGAGAAGATCGGCGGGCAGCTCACAGGCGGTTCGAGGGCGTCGGCGGCCCGGCCGACGCCCGCCCTGTCGGCAGCGGGCGTCGGCGCGACGCCCTGACGGCGCCAGGCATCGGGCATCAGGCATCAGGCGTCCGGCACCGGACCGCCGGACGCACTCCCGCGTCGGGCCGCCCGGCTCCCCGGCGCCGACGGGCCCGGCGCGGCCAGGCCGCGGCGCGCCCCCGGCCGACGCGTCGGTGTGTCGGGGAACGCCGCTCACCCGGGCGGGGGCGGGGGGAAGACCTCCACGGCCCGCAGGATGTCGCGGCGCGACACGTCACAGTGGGTGATCATGCGGACGCCGGTGTCCGTGGGCACGGTGAGGACACCGTGCCCGGCGAGCACGGAGACGGTGTGCGGCGGGTCGTCGACCGGCAGCAGCACGATGTTGGTCTGCGGGGTGTCGGTCTTCCACCCGCGGTCGGCCAGCCCGGCCGCGAGCAACCGGGCGTGCTCATGGTCCTCGGCGAGACGGTCGACGCGCTCCAGGGCGACGAGACCGGCCGCCGCCAGCACTCCGCCCTGCCGGACGCCGCCCCCGAGCATCTTGCGGACCCTGCGCGCCTCCCGCACGAACCGCGTGTCGCCCGCCAGCACCGAACCCACCGGCGCGCCCAGCCCCTTGCTCAGACAGACCTGCACGGTGTCGGCGCCGTCGGCCAGGTCCGCCGGTGGCACACCGAGGGCGACCGACGCGTTCCACAGGCGGGCGCCGTCGAGGTGCACCAGCAGCCCGGCGGCATGAGCGGCGTCGGCCAGCCCGCGGTGCTCCCGCGGCGTGGTGACCGTACCGCCCGCCGCGTTGTGGGTGTTCTCCAGGCACAGCAGCCGGTCCCGCAGCGCGAAGTACGGCCCGCCGCGGGCGACCGCCCGGGTGACGTCGGACGGGCTCGTCGCCCCGGGGCCGGCCGTCCAGGGCAGCGCGCGCGGCATGCCCCCGGCCAGCCACGCGGCCGTGCCGACCTCCTGGTCCAGGACGTGCGCGCGGTCCGGGGCCAGGAAGCGGTCGCCGCGTTCGAGGTGCACGCACAGCGCGATCAGGTTGCCCATCGATCCGCTGGGCACCCACACGGCGTCCTCGGCGCCGAGGAGCGCCGCGACCTCCTCCTCCAGCGCCCGCATGGTGGGATCGCCGTCGAGGACGTCGTCACCGACCTCGGCACGGGCCATCGCCTCGCGCATCCGCGCGTCGGGACGGGTGACGGTGTCGGACCGCAGGTCGACCGGCGGTCCGGCCGGGAGTGGTGGTGTCATCAAAGCCTCCGGAAAGGGGGTGCCGGCCGGGCCGGCGGCCGGCACCGGCGAGGAGGGTGCCGGCCGCGCGGGCGGCTACCGCGCCGGCGTGACGCGGTACCGGGTCATCAGCAGGGCGGCCAGCACGCTGAACCCGGCACCGAGGAACATGACCGAGGACGGGCCGGACGCGTCCACGAACCATCCGCCGACCAGCGCGCCCAGCGCGATGGAGACGTTGAAGGCGCAGATGTAGAGCGAGGTCGCGGCTTCGGGCGCCTGCGGGGCGCTGGCGAAGACCAGGGTCTGAAGGCACACCGGCAGCGCTGTGTACGTGATGCCCCACAGCAGCAGCAGGACCACCGTGCCGGGATGCCACCGGCCGTTCACCACCAGCAGGACGACCGCCGCGGCGAGCAGGAGGACGCAGGTGAGCGTGGTGGCCCGCAGCGCGCGCGCCGCCGCCGCGCCGCCCGCGAAATTGCCGACGACCCCCGCCACGCCGTACAGCAGCAGCAGGCCGCTGACCCAGCCGGACGGGATGCCCGCGTCCTGTTCGAGGAAGGGCGCCACATAGGTGTACGCGGCGAAGTGGCCGATCACCATGGCCGCCGTGACGAGCGTGGCGATCCGGAGGTTGCCGTGCCGCAGCAGGCGGGGCAGCTCCGCCAGGCGCACCACGGCGCGAGGGGCGAGGGGAGGCAGCAGCAGGGCCGCCGCGGCGAGCACCAGGACGCCGGCCCCGGCGATCGCCCAGAACGCGGTGCGCCAGGTGGACAGGCCGCCGATGAACGTGCCGAACGGCACGCCCACCACGGAGGCGATGGAGATGCCGCTGAAGACGACCGCCGTGGCCCGGACGGCTTGGGCCGGCGGCACCAGCCGGATGGCGATGCTCGCGGCGATCGACCACATCACACCGTGGGCGAAACCCGTCAGCAGCCGCGAGACCATCAGGACGGAGTAGGACGACGACAGCGCGGTGAAGGCGTTGCCCGCGACGAAGACGCAGAGAACCAGCAGGAGCAGCAGCCGGCGGTCGAGCCGCCGGGTCGCCACGGTCAGCACGGGCGCGAAGACACCGGCGATGGCGCCGTACAGGGTCACCGAGAGGCCGACGGTGCCCTCGGAGACGTCCAGGTCCCGGCTCATGGCCGGCAGCAGCCCGATCGGGACCATCTCGGTGGTGGTGAAGGCGAAGACGCCCATGCCCACGGCGACGACGGCGAGCCAGCTGCGGACCGGGCCGAGGAGGGCGGGCGACCCGGCCGGGCCGCCGCCGTCCGGGTCGGCGGCGGTGCGCGCCGTGCCGGTGTCCTGACGGGAGGGGGACGCGTCGGTGTCCTGACGGGAAGGGGGCGAGGGTGTCACGAAGGTCTCCGGGTCATACGGGGAGGGGTGAGGGGGCGGGCGGCGCCGCGGACAGCAGCTCCGCGGCCCGCTGGAAGGGCTCCAGCGGGGGGAGGAACAGGACGGCACCCGCGTGGCCGCCGTCGCGCAGCGTCGCGCCGAGATGGACCGCCGGGACGATGCCGGTCCCGGCGACGCGCAGCACGTCGATGCCGCACGGCACGCCGCGGTAGGCGAGGGCGGGGATGCGGTACTCGGGATGCTCCCGCAGGGTGATCCGGTACATGCGCTCGGTGAGCCGGATCATCTCCCGCGGGGTGCCGGCGGAGTGGTCCTGGAGCGGCATGGCGGCCGCGGCCGCCATGCCGCCGAGACCGACCGTCTCCGTGATCAGGCTCTCGCCGCCCACGTACGCCAGGTCGTCGGTGGTCCAGCCGTCGTACAGCCGGCCGCGCAGGGTCGACACGGGCGGGAGGGGTGCGGTGAACCATCGGTCACCCAGACCGGAGACCCGCAGGCCGAACTGCTTCTCGTTGAGGTTCATCGCCGTGACGAGCGTGCTGCCGGCGACGCCGGACGCGCCGTCCGCCGCGGCCTTGGCGGCCGCCATCACCAGGTGCAGGAAGAGGTACTCGGCCGAGCGCAGATAGGCGGCGAGGGCCCGGTGGCGCTCCGCGACCCCGCCGCCGGACAGGTCCAGTACGGCGTCCAGCACCGTGGCGCGCAGCAGCGCCCCGGCGGCCTTGTGCCGGCTGTGCAGGTCGTCGCCCATGGCCAGGGCCCGGCGGACGAGCGGGGTGAGGGCGATGCCGCCCAGGTGCTCCAGGACCTCGGCGAGAGCGGGCGACACCACCTCGCTGACCTGCCGCAGCCGGGCGCCGACTCCGTCGTCCCAGACCCCGAAGGTGAGCGAGGCCCGGTCGGCGCCCTCGTTCATCCGGCAGAACGCCCGCCGTCCGGACGACTCGTCCCGGACGACGACGACCGGCATCGAGGCGGTGCACACACCGGTGAGCGACCCGACGGTCGCGTGGTCGTGCGAGGGGCGCACCGCGATCGTGCCGTCGGCGAGCAGCGCCTCGGCCTCGGCCTCGTCGCGGGCCAGCCCTTCGTAGAGCGCGGCGCCGACGACGGCACGGCGCTGACCGCCTTCGTACCGCTCCCACGGCATCGGGGGTCCGGAGACGAGGACCGTCCGGGCGGTCATGCCGGGGACGACCTCGCCGGCCGGGGCGATGGTCTCCAGGACGGGGCGGGCCCCGGTGAGGCGGGCCACCGCCCGCGCGTTGGCCGCGTCGCGTGCCGTGCGCGCGGCGTCGGGCACGGTCGCGCGGCCGGTCATCGCAGGGCCTCCTCGGAGGGCTCGGAGGGCTCGGCGGGGGAGGGGTGCACGGCGTGGATCGTCACGTCCCGGACGGCGTCGTGCGCGACGGCGTCGAGGTCGGCGTCGAGGGGGCCGTCCAGGACGACGGAGACCGACCGGCCCTGGGAGTCGGACTGGTCGCCGAGCAGGTCGCCGCGGTGCCTGCTCACCATGACCGTGTGGACCCGGGGCGGGGCGTCCTCGGCGACGGGCGGCAGGTCGGGCCACCGGCCCCGTTCGCTCACCCAGTGGACCGGTACGTCCTCGGCGGTCACGTCCGCCAGCAGGCCCCGGGGATGGTCGAGGTAGACCTGCCGGGCGCGGCGGCGCGGCGGTGCGGTGGGCGGCCGGGTCCCGAGCGCGAGGTCCAGCAGGGCGGCGTCCAGGTCCATGCCGGTGGCCAGCCGCCACAGGCGGGTGATGGCGTCGCCGGGCGGACGCGCGGCGGCCTCCATCAGCACCACCCGGTCCCCGGGGGTCAGCCGGAACTCGGCGTGGCTCATCCCGGTGCAGAACCGGACGGCGCGCAGGAACGCGGCGTTGGCGTCGAGCAGCAGCCTCTCCTGGGCCGGGGTGAGGTGCGGCGCCGGAGAGGTGTGGCCGGTCTCGGTGAAGAACGAGGTGCCGGACTCGTTGGTGTCCTTCGCCGTGATGCCCGCCCAGAGCACGGCGCCGTCCCGCACCAGCGTCTCCACGGAGAACTCGCGGCCGGTGATCCGTTCCTCCAGCAGCAGCAGTTCGTCGGGACCGTACCCGGCGAGGAGCGGGGGGACGGCGTCCGGTCCGGCGACCGCGCGCACACCCGAACTGGACATCCGCCCGGCCGGCTTGAGGACGGCGGGGAAGGCGTCCCAGTCCCGCACCGCCGCGGCGCGGGCCGGGTCCAGCAGCATCCAGCGGGGTGCCAGGGCGGGGGCGGCCAGCCGTTGCAGCAGCTTGTTGCGGCAGACCCGGGCCGCGTGCGTGCCGGGACCGGGCAGCCCCAGGGTCTCGGCGAGGGCTCCGGCGGCCTCCACGAACACCTCACCGACGTTCAGCACCGCGCGCACCGGGCGGTCGCGCAGCCAGGGCGCGACACCGCGCAGCAGGGTGTCGAGCGAGGTGTCCGCGACGTGCAGGACATCCTCGTCGGCGAGGCGGGAGAGCGGGTGCTCCGGGTCGCTCCGGTGCGCGGCGAGCGCGTCGCCGGGCGTCTCGGGTCCGAAGACGAACAGCGGCCTCAGGGCGCGCTGTTCGGCTGCGTCCAGAAGGCGCAGGTGCTTGGCGAGCACGACCAGGTCGGTGATGACGATGACGGCGGGCCGGCGGGCGCCGACGGCGTCCGCCGCGGACCGGGCGCCGCTGTCGCGGAAGGTGGTCATGGTGTCCCTCGGTCGGGTGCGGGGCGCGGGCGGGCCGCGCCCCGCACGGCGGTGGATCAGGCGGCGAGGCGCTCGGCGGCCACGGTCAGTTCGTCGACCCGGCCGCCCTCACGGGTGCGCAGGACGACCCTGGGGTCGGGGCCGTCGGGGAAGACCTGGAGCGTGCGCTCCTCGCTCCAGCCGGCGAGGCGGTACTCGTCGTCACCGAGGTGCACCAGGGCGAAGACGCGGTCGCCGGGCAGCCGGAGGACCAGCCGGTCGCCGTCCTCGTCCAGAGCCGCCGTCTCCCGGGGCAGGTCGGCGGAGAGCGGAGTGTCGTCCTCCCACAGGTGGAATGTCGTGGGGACGGGGAAGCGGGTGTGCAGCCGCCGCCGGTCCTCCGCGGTCTGCGGCACCTCCTGGCGGTTGAAGAGCACCTCGCCGTCGCGGAAGTACCGCTGCCAGTCCTCCGGGAACAGGGACGCCAGCCCGGGGGTGACCAGGACGTCGATGACCAGGTGCACACGGTGCTCGGTCCCGGTGTTCTGCACGCGGTGGGTGCGGCTGAAGTCGCCGAACCAGAAGTCTCCCGGCTGCCACCGGTGCTCCACGCCGTCGAGGAAGAGGACGGCGTCCGGGTTGGTGACCACCGGCACGTGCAGCCGTGCGACGCCCCAGCGCGGCCCGTACTTGGGGTCGGTGTGGTCGATGCCGACGGTGTCGGGGCCGAGCGCCATGAACCGCACGGCGTGCAGGGGGGCCGGAATGGACTCCAGCACCTCACGGACGTAGGGGATGCGGTCGAGCCAGGCGGTGTCCGCGAAGTCCCGCGGGCCGGGGCCGCCGGGGTCCGTGCGGTCACCGTCGCCGCCGGGGCTGCGCAGCGCCAGGCACCGCCAGTCGACCTCGGTGGCGGCGCCGACGCCGTCCTCGGAGTAGACGCGCTGCTGGTCCCAGGTGTGCTCGCGCACGGAGGTGAGCTCCCGCAGCAGACGGTCGGCGTCGAAGGCGGGCTTCAGCCGGACGCCCTCGGCCGGCATGGGCGGGATGTGGAGCGAAGTGGAGGCTGACGACGATGACATGGAGGCTTCCTTCGCTGGTGACTGCGTACGGACGGGCGGGTGGTCTGCGGGAGGGGCGGGTCATGGACGGGCGGGTGGTCTGCGGGAGGGGCGGGTTATGGACGGGCGGGGGGCTGCGGGAGGGGCGGGTTATGGACGGGCGGGGGGCTGCGGGACGGGCGGGTCATGGGCGGGTGGAGGTCTGCGGGACCGGCGGGGTACGGACGGGCGGTCGGTCTGCGGGGACCGGCGGGGACGTGCCCGGCTCAGGCATGGGCGACGGCGGTCGCCTCGCGGGCCGTGCTGTCCTCCTGGAGGCGGTGCCAGCGCTCCAGCATGTAGAGCGTCCACAGGGCGTAGCTGTGCTCCGGGCGGAACTCCCCGACCACGGAGCGCAGCGCGTCCGGGCGGAAGTACCCGCGGTCCAGGGAGGGTTCGGACAGCAGGGTGTCCGTGATGGTGGAGCGCAGCCGGGTGCCGAGCCAGCTCTCCAGGGGCACGGCCAGCTCCTGCTTGCGGCGTTCGAGGACCTGCCGGGGCAGGTAGCGGGCGGCGACGCGCTTGAGCGGCGCCTTCTCCTGCGCGCCGACGAGCTTGCGGGCCGCCGGGATGCGCGTGACGTAGTCGATGAGCCGGTGGTCGAGCAACGGACTGCGGGGTTCGACGGAGTGCGCCATCGACATCCGGTCGATCTTCACCAACTGCGCGTCGGACAGCCAGAACCCGCTGTCGACCTGCATGGCGCGGTCCAGGTCCGCGCCGGAGGGGTCCGTGCGGTCGAACCGGGCCCGGAGGTAGTTGTGCGGGTGCCCCGGGATCCGCGCGGCGAAGCCGTCCGTGTACAGCCGGTTCTTGAGCGCGTGGGGTACGCCGTCGACGAGGACGCGCTCGTAGCGGTCGGCGAGGTCGCCGCCGTCGCCCTGGTCGCGCAGGCGCCGGTAGCGGCCGTAGCCGCAGAAGATCTCGTCGGACCCGTCGCCGGTCAGCACCACGGTGACGTGCTGTGCGGCCAGCTTGTACATGCACGACGCCGCGATCGCGGACGGGAACGCGTACGGCTCGCCCATGTGGGTGAGGATGGTGTCGACGGCCTCCCTCGCGTCGGAGGCGCCGACCCGGTACACGTGGTGGTGGGTGCCGCAGTGCTCGGCCACGGCGTGGGCGTGCGCCGACTCGTCGAACGCGGCGTGCTCGAACCCGACGGAGAACGTGTGGATCGGCCGGCCCAGCTGCCGGGTGGCCATCGCGACCACCAGACTGGAGTCGAGTCCGCCGCTGAGCATCGCGCCGAGCGGCACCTCCGACTCCAGCCGGTCGTGCACGGCCTGCTGGAGCAGCGCGTCGATCCGGTCGTCGATCTCGTCCTGCGGCGCGTCGGTCAGTTCGCCGGTGAACGCGAACCGCCAGTACACGCGGCGGCGTTCGGGCCGGCCCGGCTCGAAGACCAGGGTCGTCGCCGGCTCCAGCCTGCGCACCTGCCGGTAGACGGTGTGCGGCGCGGGAACCACCCGGTAGCTCAGGTACTGGTCGACGGCGACGGGGTCGGTGTCCCGGCTGATGCCGGGGTGCAGCATCAGTGCGGGAAGTTCCGAGGCGAACGCCACCCCGCCGTCGGCGGGCGTCGCGTAGAACAGGGGCTTCTTGCCGACCCGGTCGGTGGCCAGCACGAGACGGCGCCGGCGGATGTCGTACACGGCCACGGCGAACATGCCGTGCAGCCGTTCGACGAAGTGCTCCCCGAGCTCCTGGTACAGGTGCGGCAGTACCTGCGCGTCGCTGCCGCCGCGCACCGGCCGGCCGCGGGCGGCGAGGAACGCGCGCAGCTGCTGGTGGTTGTAGATCTCGCCGTTGAGGACGCACACGACGCTGCCGTCGTCACTGACGACGGGCTGGGAGCCGTCGTGCAGGCCGATGACCTTCAGCCGGCACATGGCCAGGGCCGCCCGGGCCGAGGCGTAGGACCCCGTCTCGTCGGGACCGCGGTGCGCCATGGCGGCGCAGGCGGCCAGGGGGTAGGGAGCGTGCACGGGAGCGTGTCCCAGGGACATCGATCCGGCGATCCCGCACACCGGTCAGCCCTCCTTGAGGTCGAGTCGGCGCTTGGCGTGGCCGGACGTCAGCCCGTCCGGCGCGACGGCGGTCACCCGCACCGGCCCGACCAGGCCCGACGCGATCATCTGGGCGACGTCCGGGGCCTGCCGGTGCACGGCCGCGCGGACCGCGGCGACCTGGTTCTCGCCGACCCCTTCCGCGACGACCCGGATGACCAGGCCGTTGTCGTCGGCCGCCTCGAAGGGGCGGCCGGGGAACACCTCGGCCATGATCTGGGTCAGGTCGTGGTGGCTGATCCGCTCGCCGTGCTTGAAGTCGCCGGAGAGCCTTCCGTCGATGCGTTCGAAGGCGAACACCTCGCGGCCCTCGTGGCGGATGCGGCGCAGTCCGGTGACGGCGTCGCCGGTCACATAGCGGACCGCGGGGAAGTAGGCGCGGGTGAAGGAGGTGAGCAGCAGCGCTCCGCTGCCCTCCTGCCGGGACGGGACCCGGTCGTCCTCGGTGAGACGGGCCGGCTCCCCGGGGGGCAGGACCTCGGGCAGGATGTGGTCGTGGAAGTGGTAGAGGCCGGTCCGCTCGCACGAGTGGGCGATGGCGCCGATCTCTATGGAACCGAACACGTCCAGGACGTCCTCGTGGCGCAGGCCGAACCGCTCGGCGACGTGGGCACGCCAGGCGGGGGGCGCGACATCGCCCACGACCATGATCTTCCGCGGCTGGATCTCCAGGCCGGGACGGGCCTGGAGGAGCCGGTCGAGGATCATCGGCATGGTGAAGAACACCTCGGGGCGCCACGCGTTGAGCTTCAGCACGTGCTCGTCCACGGGCCGGGTGAAGTCGATGTCGTGGGCCTGGAAGCCGAGTTCGACGAAGACGCGCCGTGCCGAGGCGGCCGCGTGACCGGTGCCGAGGTCGGCGACCGCGACGGCGCCGCGCGGCACCGACTTGGTGAACTCCCCGAACAGGGCACGGCGCTGGTCCACGTACGCGTCGTCGTCGGCGGGCGAGTAGAGGATGCGCTTGCGCTGTCCGCCGGAGGTTCCCGAGGTGTGGTAGGCGGAGGCGTCCGGTAAGTGCGGGTGCTCCGCGGTGTAGTAGTGCGCGCCGAGCAGGCCGGTGTCGACGAGGGGGAGATCGGAGAGGTCTCCGGAGCCCAGGGCGCCGCGGCGCAGGAGCAGGTCGCGGTACCAGGGGAAGCGCCGGGCGTGGCCGGCCGCGAGGGCGGCCAGTTCCGCCTCGCGGGCGGGGGCGTGGGCCCGGAGGGCGGTGGTGGTGTGCGGCATGACGGGGGGCCTTTCGTCAGGCGGGTGGGTGAGCGCGTGCGTCAGCTCCAGCGCTGCGTCTCGCCGAAGAAGTCGGGCACCGGGACCGCGAGCCCCTTCTCGATCGCCTGCTGGTAGAGGCGCTGTCCCACCGCGAGATCGAGGACGCCGAGCCCGAACGGCGAGAAGATCCGCGGCCGGTCGGCCGCCGGCGTGACGTCGCCGCGCAGCACCTGTGCGAGGGTGCCGGCGACGAAGTCGCGGTGTCCGAGCCGCTGTTCGGCCAGGTGCGGTGAGGTGTCGGCGGTCAGGCAGTGGTCGACGTCGTCGAGGATGTTCTGCGCGCCGGCGACGAGGTCCGGTCCGAGGTCCCGCAGGGAGATGTTGAGGACGGTCTGCCCGGCGGCGAAGGCGTCGGTCCGGGTGACCCAGGGCCGCGCCGCCGTGGTGGCGAAGACGACGACGTCGGCGTCGGCCGTGGCGCGTTCGAAGGAGTCCTCCTGCTCCGCCCGGTACCCGAGGGCGGTGATGTGCCGGGTGAGGGCGGCGGCGTAGGCGGCTTCCCGGTCGTGGACGACGAAGCGGTTCACCGACCACGACTGCGCGGCGAAGAACTCAGCGATGTTGCGCGCGATGATCCCGGCGCCCACCAGGCAGATGCGGTCCGCGTGGCGGCCTCCGGTGAGTTCCTGGGCGCCCAGGACGGCGGACGCGGCGGTGCGGGCGGCGCTGATCTGGGAGGCCTCCAGGCAGGCGAAGGGATAGCCCGTCTCGTGGTCGTTGAGGAGCAGTGTGGCGGAGGCGCGCGGGATGTTCCGCTCGATGTTGCGGGGGTAGCTGGCGATCCACTTGATCCCGGAGACGCCGTGGTCGCCGCCGAGGTGGGCGGGCAGCGCGATGATGCGGGCGTCCGGCTTCCGCGGGAAGCGCAGGAAGTAGCTGTTGGGGTTGACCGAGTCACCGGCGTCGTGGGTGAGGTAGGCGGAACGCACCGTCTCGACGATGTCGGGGCGGGAGACGTCGATGAGGGCGCGCAGGGCGGTGCCGCCCACCACGTGGAAGTCGAACATGCGGGATTCCCGTTTCTCTGTGTCGTCGGTGGGAGGGAGTCGGCGGCCGGTCATACGGCGACGGGGCGCGTACGCGGGTCGTCGAGCACGTCGGCGCCGAAGGTGTCGGCCACCCACCTGTCGTCGTAGATCGTCTTGACGTAGCGGTCACCCATGTCGGGGGAGAGCGCCACGACGCGCGAGCCCGCGGGGATCCGGTCGGCGATCGCCTCCAGGGCCGCGACCACCGATCCGGTGGATCCTCCGGCCGGCAGCCCGTGTTCGCGGGCCAGGCGCCGGCACATGCGGACGGCGTCGGGCTCGTCGACGAGGACGACCTCGTCCACCCGGTCGGGCCGGCACAGTTCGGGGCGGCGGCTGGTGCCGAGGCCGGGAATGTGGCGGGGGCCGGGAGGGCCGCCGAAGGTGACCGACCCGGTGGTGTCCACCGCGACGATCCTCGTCCACGGCGAGAACGCCCGGAAGTGCCGTGTGCAGCCCATGAGCGTGCCGGTGGTGCCGGCGCCGACCAGCAGCACGTCGACGTGCCCGATGTTCTTCAGGACCGAGGTGGCGGTCCGCCGCGCGTGAGCCTGCGCGTTGGCCGGGTTGGCGTACTGGTTGAGCCACACCAGGCCCGGGTCGGCCTCGGTCATCTCGTGGATGCGGGCGATCCGGGTGCCCAGGTAGCCGCCGTTGCGGTCGCGCCGCGTGACGCGGACCACCTCGGCCCCGAGGGAGCGGATCAGGGCCAGGCTCTGGGGGGAGACGTTCGGGTCGGTCACGCAGGTGAAGTGGTAGCCGCGGGCGGCGGCGATGACGGCCAGGGCGATGCCGAGGCTGCCGGAGGAGGACTCCACGATCCGGCCGCCGGGCCAGAGCACACCCCTGCGTTCGGCGTCCTCCACCATGCCGAGCGCGGACTTCAGCTTCACCGACCCGGCCGGGTTCATCCCCTCCAGCTTCAGGAAGAGGCGGCTGTCCGGCAGGACGCCGTCGAGCTCCAGGAAGACGTCGTCGGTGACGATGTCACAGGCACGCTGGTAGATCATCGGTTCTCCTGCCTGCCGGTCGACGGAGTGCGGGCGGCGCCGTCGGTACCGCCCTCCGCCCGGACGGCGGCCAGCCGGCGCAGGAAGAGGGCCTCGGCGTGGGCCAGGGCGGCGATCTCCGCGGGGCTCACGCTCTCGTCGACGCCGTGGATGTTCGACGGCGGGTCCTCGACGCCGCACAGGATGATCTCGGCGTCGGGGTAGAGCGTGCTGAAGGCGGAGCAGACGGCGATGGAGCCGCCGGCTCCCACCTCCCGGGACGGGACGCCGAAGGCGTCCCGCAGGGCGTCGCGCATCACGGCGTGGGCGGTTCCGTCGGTGTCCGCGCGGAAGGACGGGCCGCTGGTGACGCGCCGGATGTCGAGGCGCGCGCCCCAGGGAGCCCGCTCCCGCAGATGGCCGGCCAGCTCCTCGTGCACCGCCGAGACGTCCGCACCGGGCGGAGTGCGCACGCTGACCAGCGCCTTCGCCGACGGCAGCAGCGCGGGTACGGCGTCGTCGAGGGGCGGCGACTGTACGGCGAGCACGGTGACGGACGGCAGGGTCCACAGCCGGTCGGCGACGGTTCCGACGCCGATGAGGTCGACCCCGTCCAGGACGCCGGCGTCGGCGCGGAAGTCGGCCTCGGGGTACGCGGCGCCGTCGCCCGGGAGCGCGTACGCGGCCGCCCGGCCGGTGTCCGGAGCCGGTACGCGAGGTGTGCCCCGGCTGTCGTGCAGGGTGGCCAGGAGGCGGATCAGAGCGGTCAGCGCGTCGGGCGCGGGCCCGCCGAACTGGCCCGAGTGCAGCGGCCTCGACAGTGTGGAGAGCGTGATCTCCGCCACGGCCATGCCGCGCAGGGAGGTGGTGACGGTCGGGACGCCCGGGGCGGCGTTCCCGGTGTCCGCGACGACGACGGCGTCCGGTGCGAGGAGGCCGGGGTGCGCGCGCAGCAGCTTCTCCAGGCTGCCGTCGCCGGGCTCCTCGCTTCCGTCGGCGAGGACCACCACGTCGAGCTCGGGGAACGGCTCGTGGGGCAGGGCGTCCTGGAGGGCGCGCAGCGCCGTGAGGTGCATGACGACGTTGCCCTTGCAGTCCGCGCTGCCGCGGCCGTACCAGCGTCCGTCGCGTTCGGTCAGCTCGAACGGAGGGGTGCGCCAGGCGGTCTCGTCCTGCGCGGAGACGACGTCGTAGTGGGCGTAGAGCACGACGGACGGCGCGCCGGGCGGTCCGGGGCGGCGGGCGTAGACGGTCTCGGTGCCGTCGTCTGCGGGGAGCAGCCGGATCTCGGGGAGGCCCGCGTCGGTGAGCAGGGCGGCGATCCGGCGGGCCGCGCGGCGGAACTGGTCCGGGGGCGAGAGCCCGACGACGGTGCGCAGCGCGACCAGTTCGGCGAGATCGTCATGGGCCCTGGGCATCAGGGAGCGCACGGTCGCGGCTAAGGGGGGAGCAGACATGGTGGTCTCCGGCGTGCGGGTGCGGTCGCTCAGGCGGCGGTGGATGCGGGAGCGAGGAGCGGGGCCAGCTCCGCGAGGACCTTGCGGACGGCCTCCTGTCCGGCCCGCAGCTGGGCGTCGTACGTGCCGGCGCCGAGGTGCGGCAGACCGAGGACGTTCGGCAGGGCCAGCAGCGGTGAGGGACCCGGGGGTTCGGTGGTGTGGACGTCCAGCGCCGCACCGGCCGGCCGGCCCTCGCGCAGGGCGCGGGTCAGGGCGGTCTCGTCGACGATGCCGCCGCGGGCGGTGTTGACCAGGTACGCGGTCGGCTTCATCAGGGACAGCTCCCGGGCGCCGATGAGTCCCGTGGTGGCGGGGGACTTCGGCAGGTGGAGGGTGACGACGTCGCTCGTCAGGAGCAGTTCGTCGAGGCCGGTGGCCCGCACGCCGTCGCCGGAGGTGTCCGCGTACGGGTCGTGGACGAGGATGCGCATGTCGAAGGCGGCCAGCCGGCGCGCGACCTGGCGGCCGACGCGGCCGTAGCCGACGATGCCCAGGGTGCGGCCCGCCAGCTCCGTGCCGGTGAAGTCGGACCGGCGCCACTCGCCGTCGGCGAGGGAGCGTGCCGCAGCCGTGATGTGGCGCGCCGAGGCGACGACGAGTCCCACGGTGAGTTCGGCGACGCTCACGGTGTTGGAGTCGGGGGCGTTGACCACGGTGATGCCGCGTGCCCGGGCGGTGGCGGTGTCCACGTTGTCGAGGCCGGCGCCGGCGCGTGCGACGACGCGCAGGCGCGGCGCCCGGTCGAGCACCTCGGCGTCGACCCGTGTTCCGCTGCGGACGATCAGGGCGTCCGCGTCGGGCAACGCGGCGAACAGGGCCGGGCGGTCACGGCCGTCGACCTGCCGGACGTCGCAGGCGGCCTGGAGGGCGGTGACGGTGTCGCCGGGCAGTGCGTCACTCACGATCACGATCGGTGAGGGCACGGATCTCTCCTTGAGGAGGCGTCGGGGCCGCGGAGCGAACTTGAAATCCAAACGTTTGGTTTGTTTCTGAAAGAACCCTAACGTTCGGTTTGTTTTGAGGGCAACCGCGGCTCGGTGTGTCCTGGGTCACCCGCCGGCGGTTCCGGTAGCGGGCGCGCGGCAGTGGCCGACGGCGGACGGCAGCGGACGGCAGCGGTCGGATAGGGGAGGGCCGGGCGCGGGCGGCCCCGGCGTCGCCGGGCTCGGGAGCCCGCGCGACGCCGGGGCTTCGCCCGTCAGGGCCGGTCGCCCCTGCCGTAGACGAGGTACGGGCGCAGCACCGCGCCGCCCGCCCCGAGCACGAACCGCTCGCCGGACAGGCGGCTGCGGCTGACCGGCGAGAGGGGGCGGGGCTCCACCGCGCCCTCGGCCGTCTTCCGGAACGGTCCGTTGCCGTGGACGGCCGCGGTGCTCAGCTGGACGAACCCGCCCACGCCCGCCCGGCCGGCCGGCCTCGGCCACGAGGTGGCGTGCGCCGTCGGTGTCGACCGCGACGCACCGCTCCTCGTCCTTGCCGGTGCAGGAGGCGAGGTGCAGCACGCGGTCCACGTCCCGGCAGACGCCCCGCAGGGTCGCGGGGGCCGTGAGGTCGCCGTGGGCGATCTCGACGCGCGGCCCCCGCGCCACCGGACTCCGGTGGGCCGGCACCCGCACCCGCACGCCCGAGGCCTGGAGGAGCGGGACGACCACGCTGCCGACGAACCCGGACGCGCCGGTCACGAGAACCCGCGGACGGTTCACGTGGGCTCCTCCGCGGAGGTGGGCGCGGGCCGGGCGGTGAGGACGCACGCGTAGACGACGGCGCCGTTCTGTTCGGCGGTCACCCGCACCTCGTGCCCGTCGGCTCCTGGTCCGGACAGCCGGGCCCGGACGAGGCAGGGGGTGTCGAACTCCACGTACCGGTGGAAGTGGTTGGCCATCGTGGGCACCAGGACCGCGCGGGGGCCCGCCAGGCGTTGCGCCGCCTGCCGCGCGGCCTCCAGCAGCAGCATTCCGGGCACGTGGTCGGTGGGGTGGTCGAACAGGGTCGGGTGCGCCCGGTTGACGCGCAGCGGCCAGACGCCGTCGTGAGGATCCGCCGTGCCGTGGCCGGCCGGCGGGCGGCCGAGCACCACGTCGGCCTCGACGGTCCGGCCGACCTCGTGCGGCGGCAGGGGCGCGGGCTGCTCGGGCAGGTCGGCGGGCACCTCGGCGTGGGCGCCCCGCAGCCGCCGGTAGACGGAGCGGCGCATGCAGTGGAACGTCATCCGGCCACTGCCCAGGTGCACCGGCCCCCGGGCGAGCCCGACGTTCATCGTCATGCCCGACAGACGGCTCCCCTGGAGGGTGACATCGGCGCAGTCGACGGTCAGCTCCACGTCGACCGGCCGGTCGTCCAGGAGCAGGGCGTCCGGCAGGAGGTCGATGCTCAGCTCCGTCATCAAGCTCGGGTGGTCATGGGGCAGGTCGTAGAAGACGTGGCTGATCAGGGAGGACGTCTGCCGGATGCTCTCGGTGGCGAGCAGCGGGTCGTGCCAGCGGTCGCCGACCGGGCGGTGGAAGCCGTGGCCGCGCGGCCACTGGGCTCCCACCTTGAAGCGGTGCGGACCGAGGCGCAGCCAGTCGGTCAGCAGGACCTCGCCGACGGCGCGCCGGTGCACGAGATCGCGCGGCGCGGTCCGTTCGAAGGAGAGGGGGCGCGGGCGCGAGGTGGCGGACGCGGGGGAGAGGGGGGAGGGGGATAAGTCGACCGACATGTCACATGGCTCCTGTGGGCACGGTTTCCCGAAGGTGGCGCTCAGCAGTGCGGATGTACGTGCTTGCAAGGTCAGGACGCCATACAATACCCAACGTACGGTTTGTTTTTGGTTCAGCCGTCAGGGTCGACACGATCCTGTCATCATTCGGAAACAAGGACGACATCATGGCGCGGCAGGAACGGGCGATCGAAACGCGGCGCAGACTCCTGGTCGGTGCGGCCCAGGTCTTCGACGAGAGGGGCTACGCCGCGGCGAGCATCAACGAGATCCAGGAACGCAGCGGCGTCACCAAAGGCGCGATGTACTTCCACTTCGCGTCCAAGGAGGACATCGCGCGGGGGGTGATGGCCGTGCAGACCGAGATCCCGATCGGGACCAGCGGCCGCGCCGCGTCACCGATGCAGCAGGTCGTCGACCTCACCCACGACCTGGCCCATCGGCTGCGCACGGACGTCCTGTTCCGCGCGAGCATACGGCTCACGGTGGAGCGGGGCACCTTCCAGGTCAACGACGCCGACCCCTACGACTGGTGGCTGCGGATCTTCGGCCGGGAACTGGCGCGCGCCCAGGGCGCCGGTGAACTCCGTGAGGACCTGGTTCCCGAGGACGTGGCGGCGAGCGTGGTGGGCTCCTTCACCGGGATCCAGATGCTCTCCCACGTCGTGAGCGGCCGCCGTGACCTCCACGATCGCCTGACCCGCTGGTGGCAGCAGATCCTTCCCGGCATCGCGACGCCCGAGGCCCTGCGCACGGTGCGGCCGGCCGGGACCCCGGGACCCGGCCGGCCCGACGGGGCCTGACCGTGCGCGCGGGTGGGCTGCCGAGGAAACGGGGGAGGCGTGCGGCCCGCCACGAGGACATCGATGTCAGCGTAAGGGGCACGGCGCCTTAGCAGGTCTTGGACTCCATGACCCCGTCAGTGACCCGAGACGTACGACGTCGAGGAACGGACGTGTCGTACCAGGGCCGGTCGGTCCGGTGGACGACGGACAGCCGGCCGGTGGCGGACGACACCGCCACCGGCCGGAGCCCGGGAACCAGAGCGACCCGACGGAGTCCGGCCAGGACTCACCCCAGCGTCAGACTGGCACCGACCTTCTCCAGGATCGACTCGCCGGCGATGACCGCACCCATCTCCTCGCCGCCGCCCACCGGAGCGGCCAGCGGGACGACCTCCGTGTCGGGGTCGGTCTCGAAGAAGTAGACCAGGGAGACCAGTTCCTCGTCCGGGGCCGTGTCGCTGGGCGCGAGCACACGGTGCCGCAGGGAGCGCCAGCGGCCGTCCGTCCAGAGATGCATCAGGTCGCCCAGGTTGACGACCAGGGTGTCCGGTTCGAAGGGCGGCTTGAACCAGCCGTCCTCCTCGTTCCAGACTTCCAGCCCGCCGACCCCCTGCTGGCGGTCGAGCAGGCTCAGCGTGCCGAAGTCGGTGTGCGGACCGACCCGCATCTGTCCCTCCCGCACGCCGCCGACGGCCCGGAGCGAGGGGTACCAGTTGACGTTCTGGGTCCACGTCGCCCGCTGGGACCTGGAGGTGAAGAAGTCCTCCGGCAGGCCCAGGACGGACGCGAGGACGTCGAGCACCTCGTGGGCGACCCGCGTCATGTGCCCGGTGTACTCCAGAGCCGTCTCCTGGAGCCCGGGCTGTTCCGCGGGCCACTTGTTGCGCGGGTAGTACGTCGCGTCGTACGCCGGGTCGCCGGTGGTGTGGGAGGGCCCGACGTGGTACGCCTCGTGGAGGTCGGGCGTGCCGGCCTGCCCGTCGACGGCGCCGACGTCGAGCGCGCCCAGGCCCCGCCAGCCGTTGTCGTAGGGGCGGCCGACGGCGTACTGCTGCTTCACCTCGCCGGGCAGGTCGAAGAACGCCCGTCCCTGTGTGCGCATGCGGTCGGTGAGTTCCTTCGGAACGCCGTGTCCGCGCAGGAGGAAGGCGCCGGTTTCGCGCAGGGCGGCGTCCAGCGCCGCACCGATCTCCGAGCGGCGCGCCGCGTCCGCTGTCCTCCACTCGCTCAGGTCGAGAACGGGGATGTCACGAGACATGGCTGTCTTCCCTTCGTTCGTGCCGGTGTCCGGTCGCGGAAGTCCGCGCGAACCGGTGGACGTCGCCGATGGGGGTCGAGGAGGGCCCCCAGCTCAACGCCGGTATGTGGGCGTTGACCAGTTCGCCGTCCTCGCGCAGCACCGCGGAGGACGGGTGGTACATGTGCAGCAGGGGATCGTGGTAGTGGTCGAACGCCGAGTTGATGTCCATGCGGTAGGCGAAGTCGTTGTCCTCGCCTCCCCAGCCCTCGAAGCGTTCGTCCATCCCGCCGATCCGGTGGAAGGCACTCGTGCGGACCCAGACGCAGCACCCGGGCGGTCGCCGCAGGACGAAGGCCCGCAGACGGTCCGGGTCCAGCGCGGCGGCACCCCGCCAGAGCCGTTCCTCGATCGCCCAGGAGGTGGCGGACTCGTCCAGACACCACATGTCGCGGTAGCTGAGGTGCCCCATGGTGCCGGGGGAGTGGAAGCGGGCGACGTTGCGGGCGATGAAGTCGCGGTCGACCAGGGCGTCCGCGTCCAGGATGCAGATGATCTCCGCCCGGCCCGGAGTGTTTACCACCCCGACGTTCACCGCCCAGGACTTGTTGAAGCTGTCGGACTTGTGCGCGAAGAGGTAGTGGTCCGTGCGGGGCACGACGGTGTCGCGCCAGCGCGGGGCGTCGTCCGTCTCCACCACCGTCACCTGGTAGGAGGCGCGCGGTACGGACTGGTCCCGCAGGGCCGTCAGGCAGGCCAGCAGGTTGCGCAGGCGCAGCCCCGGCCCGCGGTCGCGGAAGGGCACCACGACCAGGACCCGGGGGGAGTCGCCGGGGCGGAGCCCGTCGCCGGCCGGCAGCGTGCCGAGCCGTTCCAGCCCGACCGTCGGCTGTTCCGTGCCGCCGAAGTGCCGGCCCAGGTGATAGCCCAGGCGCGAGTTGGACTCCGCCTCCCAGGCCCGCTCGAAGAGCGTGTCGAGAGCCGCCGGTCCGTCACCGCCGCCGGCGAGCTGGAGCAGCCGCGTCCGCAGGGCGAGGTGCACGGACGGGTCGGCCGGGCGCGCCCGCAGGGCACCGACCAGGCGGGTCACGGTCTCGTCCCCGAGCTGTTCGGCCCCTTCCGCCACCGCCTCGCGGTAGGACAGCGCGCGTTCCCAGTAGAAGATGCTGGCCTCGCGGGCCTGCGGGTCGAAGTGGACGGCCAGCGTGGTGACGACGGCCGCGGCCAGGATGTCCGGATCAGTGGGGGTCAGCGATGCCACGGGGCGTCCTTCCGGTCGGCGGGTGGATGGGGTGTCGGGGCCCCGCGCGGGGCGGCTCTCAGCGCTCCCACCACCGCTCACCGCCGGCCGCCCGGCGCCGGGCGGCGGTGCCGCGCTCGTAGGGCAGGCTTCCGTCGGGCATGCGCACCACCTCGACGTACAGTCCGATTCCGGTACGGACGTACACCCAGCGGTCGCCGGCCAGGGGGCCGTCCGGGATGGTCTCGGGGGCGCCGAGCACCGTGCATCCCGGCTGTGCGGCCAGATACGCGGCCGCCGCGTCGACGTCGTCCACGTACAGCGCCAGGTGGTTGCCGCCCACGTCGCTGTTGCGGGGCCAGTGCCGGCGCGCGCCGGGCGAGCCGGGGAAGCAGTTGAGTTCGACGTTGTCGGTGGGGCCCATGCGCAGGGCCGCTCGGTGCAGGGTGCCGCCCTGCGGCACACCCAGGGCCGCGGCGAGGCCCGGGTCGGTGAGGTCGGCCGTCGTGCGGTGGACGAGCTCGGCGCCCAGCACCTCGGTGAAGAAGCGCTGCGCTTCGTCGAGGTCCGCCACCGTGCAGGCCCAGTGGTCGACATTGCGCGCACCGGGCAGCGGGTCGGCCGTCCCCGATCCGTCGTCGCGGTTGTGCCACCGTGCGCACGGACCGAAGCGGCGTGCCGGGCCGTGCCGTTCGGACGGCGGTGCGGCCGGCACCGAGCGCAGTTCGAGGGGCATGCCCCAGGGCGTGGTCACCCTGACCCACCGGCTGCCCGCTTGCGGCAACCCCTCGGGAACGGTCCGCACCGGCCCGTAGGGGCGCCACGGCCCGCGGTCCCGCAGGGCCGAGACGGCGGTGTCCACGTCCGTCACGTACAGGCCCAGGTGCACGCTGCCCACGTCGTGCGGTCGAGGCGGAACGGCACGGTGGCCGGGCGACCGGTAGGCGAAGAGCTCCAGGTTCGTGGTCGGCCCGAGGCGTACCAGGGCGATCTCCGCGGCGGCCCGCGGATGGACGTCGAGGTGGGTGCGCATCCAGTCGTCGTCGTGGGCCAACGGGGGCAGACGGTAGACGAGTTCGCCCCCCAGCACCCGCACCGTGAAGTCGATCGCACGGTCGAGGTCCGGCACCGTGAGGGCCAGGTGATCGACCCGGCGGGCACCCGGCACGCCCCGCGGGGCGGCGGTCCGCGGCGGCGGCCCGACGGCCGGTGCGCCGCCGGACGCGCTGGCGTTCGCAGTCACACGGTGCTCCTCGGGGTCGGGCGGATGTGCCGGTCGATCAGGAGACGGCTGCCCTCGCGGACCGGCCGCGGAGCCAGCCCCGCCGTCGCCGGGTGTGCCGCGAGCACCCCGCTGGACAGGCAGGTGGAGGCGGGGCGGCCGGCGTAGCGGCCGTTCGCCCGGGGCTCCGCCACCACCAGGTCGGGCGAGGCGCCCAGCTGCTCGGCGATGACGGCCGCCCAGCCGGCCCGGGAGATCCGGTCCGGGCCGCCGAGATGGAGCAGCCGGGGCGGTGCCTCCGCCCTGGCGAGGGCACGGGTCACCTCGACCACGTCGTCGAGGAGCACGGGGGTGGTCCACTGGTCGACCGGTGCGGTCACCGGCTCGCCGGCCCGGAGGCGGTGCACGCAGGCGGCGAAGAAATTGAGCCACTTCAGGCTGTCGGCGGGCTCCCACCCGTAGATCAGACTGACGCGCAGCAGGGTGACGGACGGCAGTTCGGCCAGGATGCGTTCGGCGGCGTGCTTGGCGCGTCCGTAGGCGTTGGCGGGGCGGGGCGGGACGGACTCGTCGGGCGGCGCCTCGGCGTTCCCGTCGAAGACGTTGTCCGTGGAGACGAAGACGACGCGCCGGCCCCCGGCCGCCCGCACCACCTGCGCGGCGGCCTCGGCGTGCCCGTGCATCGCCTCCTCGGGGTGTTCCTCGCACCAGGTCACGTCCGAGGGGCCGTGCACGAGGACGACGGTGTCCGCGCCCGTGTGCTCCAGCGCGCGGCCGAAGGCTCCGTCCTCGGTGATGTCCAGAGCGATCCAGTCCCGCACCTCGCCGTCGCCGTACGGCACGGGAGGCGTCCGCGACGCGAGGACCGCCTCGTCGCCCGACCCGGCCAGGCGCCGGGCCAGGGCACGGCCGACGAATCCGCTGCCGACGACGAGGGTCCTCATACGCCCCCTCCGGTGCCCGCGCCGACGGCCAGGGTCTCCGTCAGCATCCGTGCCATGCCGATGAGGCCGTGGTCGTCGTCCGCGGCGCCCAGCGCGAGCATGCCGGGTATCTCCTCCTCGGCGAGCCCGAAGCAGCCCAGTTTCGTCAGCTCCTCTCCCAGCAGGCTGACGAACCGGGGCCCGACCGCCACCGCGAAGCCGCCGATGAACAGATAGCGCCGTACGCCGATCGCCGTGAAGATGCAGTTGACGGCGAGGGCCAGGGGGACCAGGCAATCGCGCAGCACCTGTGTCGCGAACGCGTCGCCGGTGCGGACGGCACGGGCCAGGTCCTCGTTGGTGATGCGGGCCGGGTCGCCGCCCGCGGGTCCGGCGAGCGCGCAGCGCCGGAAGCTCTCCGGGGCGGCCTCCGCGGCCCGGCGGGCGGCCAGCAGCACGCCGCGGCCGGACGCCATCCCGCCGAGGTGGCCCCGGCCGCCGCACTCGCAGGGCAGGGCGTCCGCACCGGGGTCGACGCGCCAGTGGCCGATCTCGCCGCCGTGCCCGGAATCCGAGACCAGCACCTCGCCGTTGCGGAACACCTTGTGCCCGATGCCCGAGCTGACGGTGATCAGACAGAAGGGGTCCCGCTCGGCGCTCGCGTAGCGCCAGGCGGCCGCCGTGATGTCGTTGGCGACGACGACCGGCACGCCGAGCCGCCGGGTGAGGATGCCCGCGATGGGCAGGGGTTCCGCGCTCCCTCCCCACAGCGTGGGGCCGGCCAGCACGGTGCCGTCCTTGGTCATCGGACCGGCGAACGCCACCCCCACCGCGCTCGCCCCCGCACCCTCCGGGGAGCCCAGGTACGCCTCCAGCTCCCGGCCGAGCTGCTCCACGACCATGCCCTGGAGCTCCTGGGCGGGCAACTCGCGGTAGCGGTGCAGGCCTTCCGTGGTCGTACGGCGGACCGACTCGGGTGCGTCCGCCCCTGGGGAGATCCGGCCGATCCGCAGCGTCGTACCGCCGAGATCGGCGACGACGTACGCGCGGGGACCGCCCGTCGCCGGGACCGCCACCGTCATGAGGCGACACCTCCGAGGACCGGAACCGGGTCGCACTGCTGCACGGTGCCGTCCTCCAGGAGGATGGCCGACTCCAGCCGCGCGCCCTCGGGGACCACCGTCCCGGGCAGCAGCACGCAGTCCCGCACGCTCGCCCCGGCCCCGACGGTGACCCCGGGATACACGACGCTCCGCTCCACCCGGCCGGCGTTGACGAGGTCGGCGGGGACGATGCTGGAGCGGACGGCTCCCTCGCTCGTGACGTACCGGCGTGCCACCGAGGGGCGGACGGTGAGCGGCAGTTCGGCCAGGCCCATCGTCGGGTGCTCGTTCAACAGGCCGAGGTGGGCCCGGTGATAGCGGTCGACGGTTCCGATGTCCTCCCAGTAGCCGGTGACCTCGTACCCCCGGATCCGCTCGCCCGCGGCCAGCATGGCCGGGATGACGTCGCGGCTGATGTCGTGCTGCCAGTCCGTCCCGTCCAGTCGCTCCAGGTAGCGGCGCAGCGTCCGCGCGTCGAAGACGCAGAAGGCGGCGAACACCAGATCGCTGGTCGGCTCGGCCGGCTTCTCGACGAATCCGGAGAGGTTCCCGGCGGGGTCGAAGTCCACCATGCCGAACAGGTGTACGTACCGGCGTTCGATGCGCTGGTACGACACGGTCAGGGCGGCCCGGTCGGCCCGGTGCCGGCGGATCATGTCGCCGTAGTCGAACCGGTAGACGTGGTCGGCGTGCAGCACCAGCACCTCCGACGGGTCCTCGCCGAAGACGTGGTCCGCCTTCCTGATCAGCGCGTCGGCCGTGCCGCGTTCGCGCGGCCAGGTGCGGTCGGGCAGCGACTGCGGGACCGTCCCGGGGGCTTTCCGGTACGCCTCGTCGTACGGCCCGAAGTGGACACGGAAGTCCTGCGGGCTGCCGTTCCACACGGTGTGCAGGTCGTCCATGAGCAGCCGCTCCTCGTACTGCGACAGCAGCAGCGCCTCGCGGAAGCCGGAGCGGCGGAGGTTGGCGAGGCTGAAGTCGATCAGCCGGCTGGTGCCGCCGAAGGGCACCAGCGGCTTCAGCCGGTTCCGGCCGAGGGGGCCCATGCGGCGGCCTTCGCCGCCGGCCAGGAGAACCGCGCGTACGCCGTCCATGTCACGCTCCCCGCTTTCCGGAGGCCGCGGCCAGCGCGTCGGCGTCCCCGCCGAGGTCCAGCAGCATGGCCAGGGCCCCGTCCAGTTCCCCGCGGCTGACGTCGTTGACGAAGCAGGCGCGGCCTATCCCGTCGGGCAGCGGCAGGAGTTGCTCGCCGTCGCGGTGCCTCACGGTGTCGGCGAGCCCTCGCGCGAGGAGTTCCGGCGCGCACACGGGGTGCCGGACCGGCAGTCCCAGACGGTCCATGACGCGCAGGATGCGGGTCAGGTCGTCGCGGTCGAGCAGTCCCCGCCGGTGCGCGAGCACGGAGCTGAACGCCATGTCGATGCTGACGGCCTCGCCGTGCAGCAACTCGGGCAGCGCCGCCATCTCCATCGCGGGTGAGAACGAGTGCCCGAAGTCGACCAGCCTCTGCAACTGGTGCTCCCAGAGGTTGGGTTCGAGTTCTTCGAGCATGCTCTGGATGGCCCGGGCCACCACTTCCTCGGCCACCTGCCCGCCGTCGGCGGAGCCCGCCGACTGCATGAGCTCGTCGACGAGGCGCGGACCGTGGGCCTCCAGCAGCTCGAACAGCACCGCGTCCTTGACCATGGCCATCTTGAGGATCTCGGCGAGCCCGTTCCGCAGGTGCCGGGGGCTCAGCGTGGTGAGGAACTCCCGGTCGACCAGGGTGACGGCGGAGGGGTGGTACGTCCCCAGGCGGTTCTTGTGCTGGCGGAAGTTGACGCCGGTCTTGGCGCCGATCCCCGCGTCCACCATGCCGATGAGGGTGGTGGGTACGCGCAGATAGGGGGTCGACCGGCGGTACAGGCTCGCGGCCAGGCCGACCAGGTCGGTCAGGACGCCGCCGCCGACGGCGATGACCGGCTCCCGCCGACGGGATATCCCGAAGGCGTCCATCGAGGCGACGATCTCGAAGACCGTCTCCATGCTCTTCACGGACTCGTGCGCGTCGACGACGCACAGCTCGTGCTCGACGTCCTGCTGGGTGAAGTACGCGCCGATCCGTGCGCCGTACAGCGCGTGCACGGTGGCGTCGACCACGACGAGACGGCGTCCGGGCCGTGCCTCCTCGGGGACGCCCGCCGTGGCCAGTGCCGGATTGGACGGGTCGAGCAGACCCGGGCTCAGGACGACGTCGTAGGTGACCGCCTTGCTCGTGCTGACCTGCCAGGTGTGTCGTGGCCGCCCCCCGTGGCGCGGGGGCTCCTGCACGGTGTGCGGGCCGGGACGTAACGTCTCTGAGGTCAGTTCTGGGTGAACCGTCATGTCGTCAAACCTTTCCCTCGCACCGGGACATGGCGGTGCCACACCTCGGTGCCGGTGGGTTGCCCGGCCCGCACCGCTCCACGGCGAACGGCGGCCGGCAGGGCGTGGCGAACTCGGTGACGCGCCCGGCGGAGCCGGAGAGGAGCTACGCGCTGTCAGGGACCAGGGGAGAGGACGAGGCCGTACGGCTCCCGAGGGGGCGCCACCAGGACAGGGCGACGCTGTCGGCATCGAGACACGCGGGCCGCGCCATCGACTTCTGCGCGTGGCGGAACGCCGTCATGGTGGCATCGATGTCGTCCGAGGTGATGGTGAACACTGCGAGGTGACTTCCGGGGCCGAGGAGTTGCGCTCCTTCGCTCTGGACGAGGACATGGCGCTCGGCGGTGACGAAGTCCGGAACCTGTAGCACCTCATCGAGGTGGAAGTCGTCGTACCAGCGGTGGTACTCGGTCTCCCTGCCTGGCGTGGGCCGTGTGTGAACGGCCAGGAAGTATCTGGTCAAGCTGCCCTCCCCAGGGGCTCACCTGGGTCGCTGCTGCCCAAGGTACGGAAAAGGGGCGTCGACGCGCCGGCCGCGGGCCTTCCGCGGCCCGAACGGCGGGTCGTGGTGATCAGATGCGTTTGATCTTGGGGTATGGCCGATTCAAGACCGAACATCAGGGAACGGTCAAGGGTCGGACCGCCGGGTTCCGGTCAGTCGGCCATGGTGTGCGGGCATCCCGAGTCACTCGCTTCCACCCCGTCGCCAGTACGTCTCGGAAAAGGGAGCCGGTGACGCGCCGTCCGGAGAATGGCTGACTTGTTCCCACGCCGTGCCTTCCGCGGCTCACCGGGGCGGGGCGCGCAGCGCACGTGCGTGGGACGTGATGCCGGTGCTGCTCAGACCCCTGGCGGAAACTTGGGCACTACACCTCTTGACTGTTCGCTAATGTTCGGACTTGAATTTTAGAGCCCCCACAACCCAACGCATCCTGTCGCCTTCACTCGCCGTCCGGAACGCGGAAGGCACCCAGCCGACGCGCATCGCCGGTTCCCGTACGGGGACCGCACCGAACCCGGACCCGGTCCGGGGAAGCCGTACGGGTATCCCGAACTCCTGACTCCGCCGGAGCTCGAGCGCGATGCCCTCGTCCAGAGGGACGTATCGCAGTTCCCCGGCCACGGACGTCACCTCGCCGTCCCACCACCGTGTCGGCCGACGGCCCCGCGGCCCGCGCCGGGTCGCTCCGGCCCGGCGGACGACGGCCGCACCGCCGTGTCTGCACCGCACCTGAGTCCGACGCCGCCGGTCGTGCGCCCGCACAGCCGATGCGGTGTCATCCACCCACGAGGAACAGGACCGATCGCTTGCGGATTGTTGAGTGCCACTACGAGTTCACCGGCTTCGACGACAGCCTCGTCAGAGCAGGTACGTCGGTCTACCTCTGGAACCTGGTCCGGAAGTTCCGGGACGCCGGCCATGACGTCAGTGCGGTCACTCCCGCCCACGGTCTCCTCGAGTCCCTGGCAGCGACACATCCGGTCGAAGACCTGCACTGGGAGATCGACGAGGAGGTACCGGTCCCGCTGGACCCCCGCGTCCGGAGCGGCCACCCCGCGACCCTTCCGCTCCGCGTCTCCGTCCGCGCCTCACGGATCACGGTGGACGGGATCCCCATCGTCTTCCTCAGCGGCGGCCTGCTCGACCTGTACCCGGACGCCCTCTACCCTCCGGCGGAGCTCGAGGGCGAGGACATGGGCTTCCTGAAGCCGCTGGTCTTCCAGATCGCCGCCGCCCGCTACCTGGCGGACCGGGAGGCGCCGGGCACGGTCGTCCACCTGCACGAGCCCCGCTACCACTACCTGCTGCCCGCCGCGCTCGCCGGCAGCGGACTCACGGTGGTGTCGACGGTGCAGACCAACCACCCGGTCAACCAGAAGGTGTACGAGCCGGAAGTCCGGGCGGTCCTCGAACACCTGGGCGCCGACCCCTCGGTGACCGACGGGCTCGACGATCCCCCGTTGGACTCCCCCCTGCACCGGGCCATGCGCGCGTACCTGCCGCGCACCGGGCTCTACGCCGACAGCGCCACGGAGCCGGCGGCGGACCGCGTCAGCACGCTCGCCCTCGTGCTCCGGGCGGTCGCGGCGATGGACTTCCTCTCCGAGGGACAGATGCAGCACCTGCTCACCCAGGGCGGGACCCCGTTCGAGCAGCTCTTCGGGGAACTGGCCGTCGCGCGGGAACTGCGCACGCACACGTCCCGTCTCGCCGTGTGCGGCTGTGCCATCGGCGACGAGTGGCTGACCGTCGAGCGCACCGACGACCGGCGCCGGCGGACGCTGCGCGGGCTCGGACTGGACCCCGGCCTGCCGACCATCTACCACGCCGGACGCTACACGGTGCAGCACAAGGGACAGAAGGAGGTGTTCCGGGCCGTCGCGCGCCTCCTGGACGACGGCACGCGCTGCAACGTGCTTCTGCACTGCCTGACCGCGCTGCCGCTCGACGACCCCGACCTCGCCGACCTGGCGTCCCGCCACCCCGACCTCGTCCGGGTCCGGACCGAGGCGAGGACGACGACGGAGCTGATGGACTGGGCCCTCGCGAGCGATCTGTCGGTGTTCCCCTCCAAGTTCGAACTGGACACGTTCCTGATGGCGATGGGCGAGGCCATGTCGGCCGGAGCGATCCCGGTGGCCACGGCCCAGCGGGGGATGGCGCACTTCCGGCACGCGTTCGACATTGCGTCACCGGGAGCCACCGGTCTCGCGGTCCGGCGATCCTTCCGGGCCGACGACCCACTGCTGACCGACGAGGTGTACGAGGGCCTGCGCCATCTGGTGAAGCTGATCGAGAACGACCCCGAGCGTGTCTCCGCCCTGCGCGCGAACGCCGTGGCGGTGGCGCGCCAGTTCACCTGGACCGCCGTGGCGAAACGATTCCTCCTGCTGTTCGACGCCTGCCTGCGCGGCGAGGACCCCGCGACCGCGCTGGGCACGTCGTTCCCCGAGCCCTCCGCCGACACACCCGGTCCGCACGGACGCGGAACGGCCGTACGCACGTCGGACCACGTCTCCGTCCGGTGGGACGACACCGGAGCCGCGCAGGTCGAGGTCGTGATCCCCGGCTCGCCCGGCGCTCCGCCGGAGGTCGTGGCGCTGGACCGCCGGCCGGACGGCTCCTTCGCGGGGGACGTCCCGCACCGGGGCACGTCGAGCCTCGCCCTGCTGACCACCCGGTACGACGGCGGGTCGGCCTGGACCGAACTGGCCGTGTCCTAGGCCCTGTCGTCGAACTCCCGCCTGCCTGGCGACGCCATGCACGCTCCCCCACTGCCTGAACGGCGTGGGCGGTGCCCCCTCTCGCCGCACCGGGCCCTGACCCAAGCACATCCAGTACGCGGGCCAGGGCCCGGCACTCCCCCAGCCTTCGGCCGGGGGACCCCCAGAGCTCGCACCTGACGCCGCCGGGCCCGCCCTTCGGGCGGACGACGGGAGTTCGACGACAGGACCTAGGCGCTCGCGACGCACGTCACCAGCTCGCCGAGCAGTCTCTCCCCGCACCCTGCCGCGCACGACGATTCGAGGATGGATATGCCTGCGATCACACACGAAGCAGAGCCGGCCAAGCTGCGTCTGGCGGTCATCGGGTCCGGGAACATGGCCCGCCGCTTCCTGAAACAGCTGCCGGACAGCCGGCGGTGCGCGCTGCGCGCCATCGGCGACCGCGACCCCGCTCAGGCCCGCGTCCTCGCGGACGAGGTCGGCCACCTCTACGAGGGCGACCTGATCTGCGGCACCGAGGACGAGGTGCTGACCTCCGACGAGGTGGACGCGGTCTACATCGCGACGGTCCACACCACCCACGCCCAGCTGGCCATGCGGGCCATCGCCGCGGGCAAGCACGTCCTGTGCGAGAAGCCGCTGACCGTCAACCACGTGCAGGCGATGGCCGTCGTGGACGCCGCGCAGCACGCCGGGGTCCGCCTGGTCGAGGCCATCATGTTCCGGTTCCACCCGCAGATGGCCGCCGTCCGTGAACTCGTGCGCGGCGGCGCGGTCGGGGAGGTGCGCCACATCGACGCGGGGTTCGCGTTCTACGTGCCCAGCGACCCGAAGGCGGCCACCATCGTCACCGCCGACCTGATCATCCCGGACGCCGGGGGACTCGAAGGGCGGCTGTTCGATCCGCACCTCGCCGGCGGCGGGATCCTCGACGTCGGCTGCTACCCGGTGTCGATGGTGCGCGCCGTCGCGGGTGCCGCGGCCGGCGTCGACTTCCTGGAGCCGGTGAGCCTCACCGCCGACGGCAGCCTCAGCGGCGACGGCGTCGACGAGTGGGCCATCGCGCAGCTGCGCTTCGGCAACGGGGTGACGGCCTCCGTCCGGACGGGCGTGCGGATGGTCGACAACAACACCGTGCAGATCGTGGGGTCGAAGGGCACGATCGAGCTGCTCGACCCGTGGGCGCTCTCGCCGAGTCCCCGGGTCGTCATCCGCCGTGTCGGACACGTACCGGAGGAGCGGGACTTCCCCGCGCCGGGGGCGTACGCCCTCCAGATGGACGCCTTCGCCGAGAGCATCGACGGCCCGGAGCCGGAGCAGGTCAGCAACGCCGACTCCCTGGGCAACGCCGCCACGCTCGACCGGTGGCGCGCGGCGATCGGGGTCCGCTACCCGTTCGAGCGGGACGACGCGGTGATCCCGACGGTGTCCGCGCTGCCGCTGCGTGTCCCCGCGGCGGCCCCCGCGGGGGACAGCGCCGGCACCGGCCGGATCGAAGGCCTGGACAAGCCTCTCTCACGGATCGTCATGGGGTGCGACCACCAGCCCGATCTCCTCACGGCGTCCGCGCTGTTCGACCACTACGTCACCCTCGGCGGCAACGTGTTCGAGACGGCCCACTTCTACCTCGACGGGCAGGCCGAGCGTCAACTGGGCCGGTGGATCGCCGCCCGCGGCATCCGCGACGACGTCGTGGTGATCGGCAAGGGCGGACACGCGCCGGACTGCACCCCGGAGGCGGTGAGCCGTCAGCTCGTCGAGTCGCTGGAGAGGCAGGGGACGGACCACCTCGACATCTACCTGCTGCACCGCGACAACGAGGACATACCGGCCGGTGAGTTCGTCGACGTCCTCAACCAGCACGCGGACGCCGGCCTCATCCGGGTCTTCGGCGGCTCGAACTGGTCGGTACGACGGGTGGCCGAGGCGGACGCCTGGGCCCGGGCCAACGGCAAGCGCGGCTTCTCGATGCTCAGCAACTACTTCGGCCTCGCCGAACCCGCCGACCTGCCGTGGCCCGGTTGCCTGGACGTGTGCGACGCGGAGTCGATGCGCTGGCTGACCGAACGGCAGCTGCCCCTGTTCGCCTGGTCGGCCCGCTCCCGCAACTTCTTCGAGCGCGCCGACCCCGCGGATCTCTCCGACGAAGTGCTGGTGCGGTGCTTCTACGGCACCGAGAACTTCGAGCGCAAGCGGCGGGCCGAGAAACTGGCCCGCGACTACGGTGTCTCGCCCTCGGCCATCGCCATGGCCTACGTACTGCACCAGCCGTTCCCGACCTTCGCCCTGTACGGGCCGAAGAAGCTCGACGAGTCGCGGGCCGGCTTCAGGGCCGTCGAGATCGACCTCTCCCCCGAGCAGGTCGCATGGCTGCGCGGCGACCGGCCGTGACCGGCGGTCACGCGGGGCCGTCCCGCGGCCGGCCGGCCGAGGCGGCCGGGGGCCCCGGCCTCCGGGCCCGCCGGCCCGGCCCGGTGGGGGAGGCGCGGGGATGAGGACGCCCGCTCTGGCCGTCGACGTCGCGGGCGGCCCCTTCGTCCCCGTCACCCTCACCCGGCGCGATCTGCGCCCTGACGACGTGCGCGTCGACATCGCCTTCACCGGGATCTGCCACAGCGACCTGCACCGGGTGCACGGGGACTGGGCGAACGGAATCTTCCCGATGGTGCCCGGACACGAGATCTGCGGTGTCGTCGGCGCGGTGGGCGAGGACGTCTCGGCGTACCGGGTGGGTGATCGCGTCGGCGTCGGCGTGATGGTCGACTCCTGCGGGACCTGCGCGTACTGCCTCGACGGCAGCCAGCAGTTCTGCGTCGAGGGGGTCGTCGAAACCTACAGCTCGCGGGGGTACGACGGCGCGGTGACCCACGGGGGGTACAGCCGCAGCATCGTCGTCCGGGAGCCGTTCGTCCACGGCATCCCCGACGCGCTCGACCTCAGCAGCGCCGCCCCGCTGCTGTGCGCCGGGGTCACGGTGTACTCGCCGCTGCGGCGGTGGGGCCCGGTCGCCGGCCGGAACGTCGCCGTCGTCGGCATCGGCGGTCTGGGGCACCTGGCGGTGAGGATGGCGGCGGCGATGGGGGCCGAGGTCACCGCGATCAGCCGCGGCCCCGGGAAGCGTGCGGACGCCCGCCGGCTGGGCGCCGCGGACGTCCTTGCGGCCGATGCGAAGTCCGCCCTCGGAGGGTCCCGGAGCCGGTTCGACCTGGTGCTGAACACCGTCTCGGCACCGCTCCCGATGGACGACTACCTCGCCCTGCTCCGGCCCGGGGGTGTCATCGTGAACATCGGAGCCCCGGTGGGACCGATCAGCTGCGAACCGTTCTCGCTCATCTCGGGCAACAAAGTGATCGCCGGGTCGATGATCGGAGGATTGGCCGAGACCCAGGACATGCTCCGGTTCTGCGCGGAGCACGGCATCTGCGCGGACGTGGAGGTCACGGACGCCAGGACGATCGATTCCGCCTACCGTCGAGTGCGCGACGGCGACGTGCGGTACCGCTTCGTCATCGACACCACGACGATCGGCGAGTGAACCGGCGGCCCTGACCGTCGCCAGGGCCGCCGTCGCCAGGGCCACCGGGGTCAGGGGTGAGGACGGTTCCGGGCCGGAACCGTCGCACTCCGTCGGTTCCACGGCCCGCGGTTCCACGGATTGGAGTTCCCGGCGGGACCCGGACGGGTCCGGTCCGCGGAGGGTGTCCGCTCTGATCGTGCGCGTGACGGTTCTCGTCTTTCTCACAGGAAGGTCTGGAAGGTGTCATCGGAAACTGATGTCCAGAAGTTCCCGGACGATTTCGAGTGGGGTGTGTCGACGGCTGCCTACCAGATCGAGGGTGCCGTGCACGAGGACGGTCGCGGCCGGTCCATCTGGGACGTCTTCTCCCATGCTCCGGGAAACGTCGCCCGGGGGGACAACGGCGACGTCGCGTGTGACCACTACCACCGGTTCCCCGAGGACGTCGCTCTGCTGCGCGACCTCGGTGTGGGGTCCTACCGGTTCTCGGTGGCGTGGCCCAGGATCCAACCGGAGGGCCGGGGACCGGCGGAGCACCGGGGGCTGGACTTCTACGGGCGTCTGGTCGACGAGCTCCTCGACGCGGGAGTGGAACCCTGGCTGACGCTCTACCACTGGGACCTGCCGCAGGCCCTGGAGGAGAGGGGAGGCTGGCGCAACCGGGACACCGCCCGGCGCTTCGCCGACTACGCCGCGCTGGTGCACGACGCGCTGGGCGACCGTGTCACCCGGTGGACGACCCTCAACGAGCCCTTCTGCAGCGCGTTCCTCGGAATGGCCATCGGCGAACACGCCCCCGGTGTCCGGGAGGGGCACGGCGCGCTGGCGGCCGCACACCATCTGATGGTCGGGCACGGTCTCGCCGTGCAGGCGATGAGGGCGCAGCGGCGGGGCGAGGAGCGGTTCGGCATCACCCTCAACCTCAGTGACGTCCGACCGGCCTCGGCGGACCCGGCCGACCGGTCCGCCGCCGAGCGGCTCGACCTCCTCCACAACCGTGTGTTCACCGATCCGATCCTGGGTGGCGTGTGGCCGGCATCGGAACGCGAGGTCTGGTCGGAGATCAGCGATTTCGGCTTCCGCCGAGCGGACGACCTCGCCCTGATCCGCCAGCCCCTGGATTTCCTCGGGGTGAACTTCTACTGCCCGGCCTGGGCCAAGTCCGCGCCGACGGCGGACCCGGACCCGGCACACCGGTCGGCGGCCGAGATCGACGTCGAGTACGTGGTGCCCCCGGAACTGCCGCGCACCGCCATGGGCTGGCCGGTGGAACCGGAGGGAATGTCCGGGTTGTTGCGCCGACTCGACGAGGAATACGGTGAACTGCCCCCGATCTACATCACCGAGAACGGCGCGGCGTACCGCGACGAGATCGATGCCACGGGCGCGGTGTCCGACCCCGAACGCATCGCATTCATCGCCGCGCATCTGACAGCACTGCGGACCGCCATGGCGAAGGGGGTGGACGTCCGTGGCTACTTCTGCTGGTCTCTCCTGGACAACTTCGAATGGGCCTACGGATATGCCAAGAGGTTCGGCCTGGTCTACGTCGATTATGAGGATCTGCGGCGGATTCCGAAGGCAAGCTACTACTGGTACCGGGACATGATGCGCGCCCAGCGCGGAGGCTAGCCGCGGCGGCCCGGTGCGGGGGCTCACCGGCGGAACAGCGCCGATGCAACCCGCTTGATTTCCGGCGCTGTTGTGGCCGTCGTCGCCGATCAGGGGGCCAGAGGGGGGCGACGGGAGACCGGGCCCCCCGCCACGGCGGGATGCCGTTCGGGCGGCCGGACGGGCTCCGCGCGACGGCCGGGACCGAATGTCCCGGCACGGTGTCGCAGTCGATCTCGTCCGGGTAGGGTGGGCGAGTCGCAAGCGTCCTCGGCGTCCCCCCATTCCCATTCCGCTCCGGCGTCCCGCCGATTTCCGTCCATGGACCGGCCCGCCCGTCTCGGGTGAGGAGGGACGCACGCATCCCGGGCCGGTTTCCGGCAGAGCCGAAAACCGGGGATCGCCGTGCCCGTAATCCATTGGAAAGGCCACAGCAGACATATGACAGACGGCAACCTCAGAATTGCTTTAGACGGGCACGCGAGCGAACAGCGGCGGATGCCCAGTGGCCTCATCGCCCTGGCACTCGGCGGGTTCGGCATCGGCTTGACCGAGTTCCTGATCGCCGGGCTGCTGCCGCAGGTGGCGACGAGTTTCGCGGTGTCCGAGGCGGCCGCGGGCTGGCTGATATCCGGATACGCGCTGAGCGTCGCGATCGGCGCGATCCTGCTGACCGCGGCCACCACCCGACTGCCCCGGAAGCAGATCCTGGTCGGTCTGGTGGCGTTGTTCGTCATCGGCAACCTGCTGTCCGCGGTCGCGACGACCTATCAGGTGATGCTGCTCGGGCGGATCGTCGCGGCGCTGTGCCACGGCTCGTTCTTCGGTATCGGCTCGCTGGTCGCCCGGAGCCTGGTCGTGCCGGAGAAGAAGTCCCGCGCGGTGGCGGTCATGTTCGCCGGCCTGACGGTCGCGAACGTGCTCGGCGTCCCGTTCGGGGCGTTCGTCGGTGAACGCTGGGGCTGGCGGGCGGCCTTCTGGGCGGTCACCGCGATCGGCGTGCTGGCGTTGGCGGGCATCGTCGCCTTCGTCCCCGGCTGGGCGGGCCAGGTACAGCCGTCGGCCGTGCCGGGAGGGCCGGAACCGGCACCGCCCGGTGACCTGCGGGCCCAGTTCCGCGCGTTCCGGTCCTGGCAGGTGTGGCTGACGCTGACGGCCACCGCGCTCAGCTACGGCGGGATGTTCGGCGCCTTCAGCTACATCGCCTACACGTTCACCGAGGTCGGCGGCTTCTCCTCGGCGGACGTCGCCTGGCTGCTGATGGTGTACGGCGTCGGCCTGGTCGTCGGGAATCTGATCGGCGGGCGAGCGGCGGACCGTGACCGGGACCGCGCCCTGGTCCTCGCCCTGGTCGGACTGACCGTCACCCTCGCCGTGTTCGGGCTGCTGGCCGGCAGCCCCACCGCGTCGGTGATTCTGGTGTTCCTCATGGGGGTGTGCGGGTTCGCCAGCGTGCCCGGCATGATCACGCGCGTCACCGACTTCGCCCACGGGGCGGCCCTGGCCGCCAGTGCCAACGTGTCCGCGTCCAACGTCGGCAACGCCCTGGGCGCCTGGCTCGGAGGCCTGGCCATCGCCGCGGGCCTCGGCTACGCGGCGCCGCTCTACGTCGGCGCGGGTATCGCCGCGACGTCCGTCGTCGTCATGGTCGTCGCCGCCCGCACGGCCGGGTCCTCCGAGCCCCGGGCCGACGACGGCACCTGAAGCGCCGCACCCGCGCCCCGGCTTCCCCCCTCCTGCCCTGCGGCCGCAGGCCGGTACACCGGTCGTCGGCGGCGGGTTCATCGCCGTACGGCGTCCGCTCCCGCCGCGCACGGGTCGGCGGACGCCGCTCCCGGGTCGGCGGCCGCCGCGCCGGCTCCTACGCCGCGGGCGGCCTCGGCTACGGCGCCGCCGCCCTCCTGACGGCCGGCCTCATCGACGCCACCACACCGGCCGTCACCATCGTCGTCTGCACGGCGCTCACCACCCTGATCGGCCTGATCGCGGGTGCACGGCGCCCTCCCGCGCCCCGGATCCCCTCCGGAGGCCGCTGACCGAGGAGCCCTCGCCGGCCGTTGCCGAGCACCCTGAGGGGACTCCGTCGGGTCTGCGGGGGCCACGCCCGGGCCCGCGGAATGCTCCGAATCCGATCACCGCGCTTTCGACTCCTTGTGCTCGGTGCAGTTATGGAGCCGGTTCTCCGGCAGTCCCGGTCATCCCCCTCTCCTGCGCGATGCGGCTATTACGTTCGGGGCACGGCACGGGGAACCGTCCCGGGCCGTGCGCTACGAGGGGGACCTATGGGGAGTCTTGCGCGCATCGTGCCGGACGGCGGGGGCCGCGTCCTGGAGGAGGCCGCCGACGCGGCCGGCGGACCGCTCAAGGCGTCACGCCTCGGTGACGGCATCCGGGAACTGCCGCAGAACCCGCACACCACACCGATCCCGGCGACGGGCATGGCCCGCACCGCGCCCGACCAACTGCGCCAGGCGGGGCCGGACCACGCCCGGCTCGCATCCGGGGTCGGCCTCTCCGCGCGGGCGGGCACCGTCATCGCCAGGAGCCGGACGGCCTCCCCCCGGACGGCCACGGTCTCCTGGGCCGCGGGGACCGGCGAGCCCACGACCTGAACGGGACGGACATGCCTTTCAGGAACGAGGGTGACGAGAGCGCCGGTCGCGCCGATCGGTCCGGCATCCAGTGCGCGGTGGCCCAGGTCGTCGCCACGGACGGCACGGTGGCCGGTGCCGGATTCATGGTCGGCCGGGACGCCCTGATCACCTGCGCGCACGTCGTGCGCGCCGCGGGAAGCGCCCCGGGACACCAGGTGACGCTGAGCTTTCCCCGGGTGCCGGGGGCGCCGTCCGTCGAGGGCACGGTACTGGCGGAGCACTGGCGGGAGCCGCACGAGGAGGACGTCGCGGTCGTCCGGCTGCCCGCCGTACCGGCGGGCACCACGGTGGCGGCACTCGGCTCGGCCGACGGCTGTCACGGCCACGCCGTGCACTCCTTCGGCTTCCCCGACTCGGCGCCGGACGCGGGTCACTACGGTCACGCGGTGGCCGGCCGGCTGCTCGCGGACCCCGGGGACGGGACCGGCGTACTGCTCCAGCTCACCGCGTCCAACGACCTCACGCAGGGATTCAGCGGCGGCCCGCTCGTCGATGACGTGACCGGTCTCGTCGTCGGCATGGTGACGGCGATCACCGCTCCCGACGCGCACCTGCGCAGCCAGGGCATCAGCTACGCCACCCCCGCGCAGGTACTGCGTGAGGTGTGGCCCGAACTGGTCGAGAACGACACCTGTCCCTACCGAGGGCTCGAACCCTTCACCGAGGAACACACCGCTCTCTTCCACGGCCGGGACACCGCCGTCAACGAGGTGCTCACCGGCCTGGCCGGCGCGGAACGGGGACTCCTGCTGCTCGGGCCCTCCGGGTCGGGCAAGTCGTCTCTGATCCGGGCCGGAGTCCTCCCCGCCCTCGCCGACGGCTGTCTGCCGGGCAGTGACCGCTGGCTCCCGGTCCTGGTCCCGAGGCCGGGACAGGACCTGAGGGCAGAGATCGAGCGCGCGGGGCTGCCCGGCGCGCGCGACGACGGACTGGCCGCCGCGGTGCACCGCCGGCTGGAGGCCGCCCCCGGACACCGGCGCGTCCTGCTGGTGGTGGACCAGTTCGAGGAACTCTTCACCCGCCCGCCCGACGAGCGGACCGGCGGCGTGGCTCCCGGGTCCGCCGCCACCGCGCTGAAGACACTGGCCGAGGCACTGGGCTCGTTCGCACCGTTGAGCGTGGTCCTGATCGCCCGGGACGACTTCTATCCCCAGCTGGCGCGCAGCGCACCGGAGTTGCTGAAGACCACCGCACTGCTCAACGTACCCGCCACGCTGAGCCGGCAGGACCTGGACGAGGTGATCACGGCTCCGGCCCGGGCCGCGGGCGTCTCCTTCGAAGAGGGCCTGGTGGAGCGGCTCGTCTCCGACGTGCTGGCCGCGGACCACAGCCACGCCGGGAGCCTGTCCACCCCGGTCACCATGCTGGCCCCCCTGGAACTCGTCCTGCGACAGCTGTGGGAACGCCGCGCGCAGGGCAGGCTGCTGCACCACGAGTACGAACGGGTCGGCCGCATCGCCGGAGCCCTGACCACCTGGTGCAACGCGGCGGTCGACGGGCTCGGCCCGGAACACCGCGACATAGCCCGGCGCGTCCTCACCGCTCTGGTCCGGCCCGCCGACCCCGAGCGGCACGTCCCCGCCTCCCGCCAGTCGGTCCCCCTGCACGAACTGCGCGAACTCGCGGTCGGCGCGGCGGGCGGCGACCCGGGCTCCGCGCACCCGCCACCCCCGGACTTCGACAGCACCGACACCGTCATCGCCTCGCTGATCCGCCACCGGATCATCACCACCTACGCCCGTGAACCGGCGCCGTCGCCGGGCGGGCTGATGGCGGAACTCGTCCACGACACCCTCACCCGGGACTGGGCCCTGCTGCGGCGATGGGTCGCGGAAGACCGGCAGTTCCAGCAGTGGCTGCTCCGGTCCGACGGACAGCGCAGACGCTGGGACCGGACCTCCCGGCCGGACGACCTCCTGCACGGTACGGACCTGGCCGAGGGACTCGACTGGGCCCGGCGGCGCGCCCTGCCGGCCCTCGCGGCCTCCTTCCTCGCCGCGAGCCACCGGCAGCAGCAGGCGGCCCTGCGGCGCACCCGCAGGTTCAACGCCGTACTGGCGACGGCCCTGGTCCTGGCGCTGCTCGCGGCGGGCGGCGCCCTCTGGCAACGCCAGGCGGCCGTCACCGCCCGACAGGAAGCCCTCTCCCGGCAGCTCGCCGCCCGGTCGGAGTCGCTCATCGGCACCGACCCCGACCTCGCCGGGCTGCTGGCGGTGAAGGCGTACCGGACCGGCAGAACGGACGACGCCGTCTCGAGTCTCTACGCCGCGGCCGCCCTCCCCGCGCGTCGAGCCCTCCCGGGCGAAGGGGCCGCGTCGGTGGCCTTCAGTCCCGACGGCCGCACGCTGGCCACGGGCGGCTGGAACGGCACCGTCCAGTTGTGGGACCCCGTCACCCGCCGGCCGCGCGCCAAGCTCTCCGGTCACCGGCAGGCCGTGTGGGCGATGGCGTTCAGCCCGGACGGCGGCACCCTGGTGACGGGAAGCCACGACGGCACGGTGCGCTGGTGGGAGGTGGAGACCGGACACCTGGTCAGGACCGGCAAGCCCGGGGGCCTCGTCCAGGCGGTGGCGTTCAGCCCCGACGGACGGTTCCTGGCCGACGCTGGCAGCAGCGGCACCGTCCGTCTCCGCGACGGATCCTCCGGCTCGGTGGTGGCCGAGCTGAAGGGACACACCGGACCGGTCACCACACTGGCCTTCGGCCCGGACGGCAAGCAGCTCGTCTCCGGCAGCCACGACAAGACCGCCCGCGTGTGGAACACCGCCGACAGGCAGGAAACCGGCCGTATCACCGGGAACGCCCCCGTCACGGCGGTCTCCTTCGGCCCGGACGGCCGGACACTGGTCACGGGCGACGGAACCGGAGCGGTGCAGCTGTGGAACCTGGCGTCCGGAGACGCGCTGGCCACGGTCACCGACCACACCGGTGTGGTGTGGTCCATCTCCCTCCACGCGTCCGACAACACCATGATCACCACCGGGAACGACGGCACCGTGCGCCTGCGTGACGCGACGACGGGCCGAACCCGCACCACGGTGACCGTCGGCCGGCCCGTCTCGGACGCCGAGCTCAGCCCCGACGGCGACACCCTGGTCACCGCCGTGGGAAGCAGCGACGGATCCACCCGGCTGTGGGCCACCGGCACGGGACGGCCCCGCTCCACCCTGAGCGACCACGAGGGCCCGGTCGACGCCCTCGCCTACAGCCCGGACGGCCGCCTCCTCGCCACGGCGGACTGGAACCGGACCGTCCGCGTGCGCCGGGCGGACGACGGAACCCCTCTGTACTCCTTCACGGAGAACGAGGCGCCGCGCCTGGCCTTCGGTCCCGCCGGCGACGTCCTGGCCACGAGCGTTCCGGGAAAGATCACCCTGCGGGACGCGGCCACCGGGCGGACACGCGCCACGGTGCCGCTCCCCACGACACTGATGGGCCCCCTCGCCTTCAGCCCCGACGGCCGTACGATCGCCACGCGGATCGCACCGGACACGGGTGGCAAGGACGACCGGGTACTGCTGGCCGACGCGACGAGCGGCGGCAGCCGGGTACTGCTGGGCGGCGGCCACGGCACCGTCAACGCCCTGGCGTTCTCCCCCGACGGACGGACGGTGGCCGCGAGCGGCGACGACGCCGTCGTACGTCTGTGGGACCTCGACACCCCCGCCCGGCCGCAGGGCGAGCTGGACGGTCACACCGGATCATCCGTGAACAGCCTGGCGTTCGGTCCCGACGGGTCGACGCTCGCCGCGGGCAGCATCGACGGCACGGTGCGCCTGTGGGACGTCGGGACCGGCCGCGTCCGCGCCTACCTGAGCGGCCATACCGGTGTCATCACGCAGCTGTCGCTCAGTCACGACGGCCGCACGCTCGCGACCGGCAGCTTCGACGGCACCGTCCGCCTGTGGGACGTCGCCACGAGCAGAACCCGACGCACCGTGAACGAGTCGGGCACCGTGTGGTCCGTCGCGCTGAGCCCGGACGGCCGCACGCTCGCCGCCGGCAGCGCCTACGGAGTGGTGCGCCTGTGGAACGTCACACTGCCCTCCCCGAAGGAAGCCATGAACAGCATCTGCCGTTCCGTGGGCCGGGATCTCACCGAGGAGGAGAAACGCCTCTACCACGTCGACGACTCCTCCGACCGGGTCTGCTGAGCGGCGGACGGGAACAGGCCGCCGCCCGCCCCGGCCACCGCTCACGCCCCAACGCCCCGTCTCCCCGGCGGAGTTCGGCCCTCTTGGCTACGATGTGTACACGGTTGGTCACAGGTGCGGGGGGAAGTGTGCGGATCACCATCACCGTGCGGGACGACGACGCCCGGCGCGACGGAGCGGACCCGTGCGAGCTGCTGCGGCAATGGCTGGACGAGCAGCCCGAGTTACGCGGCCGGACCCGTCGGCGGACGGCTGCGACGCCCCCTCCGGGGGAGATGGGAGCGGCCACCGACGCCCTGCTCGCGCTCCTCGCACCCGGCGGCGTGGCGGCGGCGTTCGCCGGCGCGGTGGTGGCCTGGGCCCAGACCCGCAGGGGCAGCCAGACGATCACCGTCCGGCAGGCCGACGGCCGGGAGGTCACCATCGTCTCCACGCACGTCAAGGGCATGGACGCCGCTCAGACCGCCGAGCTGGCACGGCGGTTGACCGCCGACCTGATGTCCCCGCCGCCGCCGGAGGAGCCGACCGGCACCTCCGGCCCTGACCCCCGGCCTCCCGAGTGACCGCGGATCGGCCCGTGGACAGGGAGCCGCGGGAACTCGGCCTCGCTTCGCCGGGCGCGTACGCCGTACTGGTCGGCACCGGGCACCACGTCGAAGGCTCCCGGCTGCCCGGACTGCCCGGAGTCGACACCACGCTCGACGACCTCCAGTCGCTCCTGGCGGACGCCTGCCGGATGACACCGGAGCGCATCCTCCGGCTGCCGGCCGACGCCTCACCGCCGGATGTCGTGACGGTGCTGGAGAACACCGTCGAACACGCCGACGGCCCCGTCCTCTTCTACTACGTCGGCCATGGTCTGCTCGGCCCCAAGGACGATCTCCACCTGGCCACGCACGGCAGCCGCCACGCGCAGAGCATCTCCCACGCCGTGCCCTACCGCACCGTCCAGGACCTGCTCGGCAGAGCGGTCGGCGGCAGCGCCGTCATCCTCGACTGCTGCTTCTCCGGCCGTGCCGGTGCGCCGCGGGGCCGGCGCACCGCGGACCCCTTCGCCACGGCCCGGCCCGACGGCAGCTTCCTGCTGACCTCCGCTTCCCACTTCGCCGCGTCCTTCGCGCCCCTGGGCGCACGGCACACCCTCTTCAGCGGCCGGCTGCTGGAACTGCTGCGCGACGGCGATCCCGGCGGGCCGCGCGTGCTGACCCTCGACGACCTGCACGACGCCCTCGTACGGTCCTTCGCCGACGGGCCGGTGACCCCCCGCCAGTGGAGCGAGGGCACGCTCGGCCGCCTCGTCGTCGCCGCGAACCGCGCCTATCCCACAGCCGCCGAGCCCCTCCGGACGCCGCCCGCGGACGTGCCGTGTCCCTATCCCGGTATGAAACCCTTCGCGGCCGAGGACCACATGCACTTCACCGGCCGCGACGACGTGGTCGCGGACCTGGTGACACGGGTGTGCCGGGCCCGCGCCGCCGATCCCGTGGTGCTGGTGGGGCCGTCGGGTGTCGGGAAGTCCTCCCTCCTGCGGGCCGGCCTGCTGGCCGAGTTGCAGCTGCGGCACGAAGCCGGCACCACCCCCTCCGCACCCTGGCCCGTCCTGCTGCTCCCCGCGCCCGGAGCGAAACCGCTTCAGGCGTTGGCGCGGCGGTGGTCGGAGGCCGTCGACCGTCCCTTCGACGACGTGCTCGCCGACCTCACCGAGGGGTGCTTCCCCCCGCCTCGGAACGACCGGCCGCCGTGCGGGCTCCTCGTGGTCGACCAGTTCGAGGAGATCTTCGCCCGAGCCGCCGATCCCGGGGAACGCCGACGGTTCATCCGCCTGCTCTGCGGCCCGGCCCCGGAATCCGAGACAGCCGTACGACTGCGACGTCCCCGTGTCGTCATCGGCGTCCGCGCCGATCACTACGGCAGCTGTCTCGCCGAGGCTCCGCTCGCCCGGGCCCTCGCCCGCGGACAGGTCTCCCTCACCCCCATGTCCACCGAGTCCCTGCGCACGGCGATCGAAGAGCCCGCCCGCCGTGTCGGCCTCACCCTGGAGACCGGCCTGGTCCAACGGCTCCTGCACGACCTCCGGGAGCGGGACACCACGGGCCGGGGACACGCCGCGGTGTCACCGGAGACCGCGCCCGACACGGCCCTTCCCTTCCTGGCCCACGCCCTGCGCGAGACCTGGCTCGCCCGGGACGGCGCCGTCCTCACCCTCGCCGGCTATCAGGCCACCGGCGGCATCTGGCAGTCCGTGGCCACGGCCACGGAACGGTTGTACGCCGACCTGGACGAACCGGAGCGGGCGGCGCTGCGCCCCCTGCTCCTGCGGATGGTGGAGATCACCAGCGGTGGCGAGGTGGTACGGCGTCCACTGCGCACCACCGACGTGGGCGGCACGGCGCAGGAGCCACCCGGGCGCACGCCGGGACAGCGGGACGGCGACGGGAGCGACGCCGTACGCGCAGCGGGATCCGGGGCGGACGCGCCACCGCGCCGGTCCGCCCCCGATGCCCGGGTCCTGGACCGTCTGGCCCGCGCCCGCCTGGTCACCGTGGACCGCGACAGCGCACAGATCTCCCACGACGCCCTGCTGCACACCTGGCCGCGACTGAACACATGGATCCGGGACGCGCGGCACGAACTCCCCGTCCACCAGCAGCTCACCGAGGACGCCGCCCTCTGGCTGCGCCATGGACGCGGCGCCGCCTACCTGTACACGGGAGACCGGCTGGTCGGCGTCCGGCCATGGCTGACCTCCGACACCCCTCCGGCCATCCCCCTCGACACCACCACCCGCGCCTTCCTCGAAGCAAGCGTGTCGGCCGGCCACCGGAAAAGGCGACGCACGCGCAGGTACCTCAGCATCGTGCTGTGCGTACTGCTGGCCGCTTCCGGCACGTTCGCCGCACTGTGGAACAGCGCGACGGAGCAGCGTGAACGAGCCGAGGACCAGCAGCGCAGGTCGGTCGCCCGCAGTCTCGTCCTGCACGCGGACGCCCTGCGCGACACACAGGCGGACGACGCCCTGCGGTTCGGCGCGGCCGCCCAGCGGCTCTTCCCCACCCCCGAGGGCCGGACCGGGCTGGTCTCCACGCTCGTGGAGCGCCATCGCGTCACGTTCCTCACCGGCCACACGGGCCCCGTCGAATCGATCGCGTACCGGCCGGACGGACGCGTCCTCGCCACGGCGAGCACCGATCGCACGGTCATCCTGTGGAACGCGCCCAGGACGGTCGGAGCCGGGGCCGCGGCCGACCGGACCCACCCCCACCGGATCGCCCGGCTGCCCCGGCAGAAGGCCGCGCTGACCGCCGTGGGATTCAGCCCGGACGGACGCACCCTCGCCGTCGGGAGCCAGGACCGCACCGTCACCCTGTGGGACGTGGCCGATCCCGCCCGTCCGCGCCGCCTCGCCGAACTCCGGGGACTCACCCGCGGGGTGGAAGCCGTCGCCTTCAGCCCGGACCGCCGTTCGCTGCTCACCGGTGGGGCGGGGACCGACGCGGTGCTGTGGGACGTGACGAAGCCGGAGTCGCCGCGCCGGCTGAGTGTGCTGAAGGGCGGCAGCAGCGGCCCGGTCCACGGGGTGGCGTTCAGCCCGGACGGCCGCACCGCCGTGGTCGACGGCGCGGGCCCGGCGCCCACGATCTGGTCCCTCACCGACCGCTCGCACCCCGTCGACGTGGGCTTCGTACCGATCCGCGGGACCGCGCAGACCGAGGTGTTCTCGGTGGCGGTCGCCGCCGACGGAGACACCCTCGCGGCCGCCACCAGCGACAACGGCGTGGGCCTGTGGAGCATCGCGCAACTCGTCGACACCGAGGACCAGCAGCCCCTGGCCACGCTTTCCGAGCACGCCGGTCCCGTACGAGGCGTGGCCTTCAGCCGGGACGGCCGGCGGCTGGCCACGGTCGGCACCGACGGAACGGCCCAGTTGTGGGACGTCCACGAGCCGTTCTACCCCCGCCTCCTGACCCGCTTCACCGATCACAGGGACGCTGTCACGTCGGTCGCCTTCGCACCGGACGGCCGTACGATCGCCACGGCCTCCGACGACGGCCGGGCCGCGGTGTGGGAGCTCGCCGACAGCCTCGCTCCGCGCCGGGACGCCTCGACGTCCGCACCGGACAGCCGAGTACCGGCCGCGGCGTTCACCCCCGACCGGGACCTGCTGACCCTCACACAGGCGTACGACGAGCACGACCTGGACGGCCCGATGCTGCCGGCCGAACTCTGGGACGCGACACGGCCGACGGCCCCCAGGCGGTTGTCGTCCCTCGACACCGAGGACGTCTCCACGGCCGCGTTCAGCCGTGACGTACGCCTGCTGGCCACCGGCTCCCCGACGGGAACGATCCGGCTCTGGGACATCACCGCCCCCGATGACCCGCGCCTGCTGGACACCGCCACGACCGGGGGCGCCGTCCTCACCCTCGCGTTCAGTGCCGACGGCCGCGCACTGGCGGTGGCGGGCGACGACTTCGAGGGGCCCTACGAGGAGATGGAACTCTGGGACGTCGGCCGTCGCGGTGCTCTGCGCCGACTGACCCGGCTCCCCCTCAGCCAGGTCAACGCCATGACGTTCAGCCCGGTCGGCCCCACTCTGGCCGTGGCGACGGAGAAGCAGGGCACGTCGCTGTGGGACATCAGCAGCCCCTCGCGCCCCCGGCGCCTCGTCGCCCTCGGCGCCCGCGAAGTCCCCGGCGTGACCGTGGAGTTCAGCCCGGACGGCCGCCGCCTCGCACTGGCGGACGCGAGCGAGCAGATCACGCTGTACGGCATCACCGAGCCGACGCGTACGACGGCGCGGCCCCGGCCGCTGGGCTCGGTCGGCGGGAACATCGGCAAGGCCGCTGCCGTCGCCTTCGACTCCACCGGCACGATGCTCGCCGCGTCCACCTGGGGCGAGAGCGACAGAACCCTGCTGTGGGACATCACCGACGCCGCCCGCCCGCTCCCCCTCGCCTCGATGACGGGCGACGGGGAGACGATGGGGGATCTCGTCCTCTTCACCCCCGACCGGCGCAGGCTGATCACCGCGGGTGACGTGACGACCGAACTCGACCCCTCCGGGGCGGCGGAGAAGGTGCGCCCGGCGCAGCTCGTCCACTGGGACGTACGGCACGCCGTGGCCGTCGTCGACGACCCGATCAGGGCGGCCTGCGCCGTGACGGGACACGGACTCACCGACGCGGAATGGGACCGGTACGCGGACGGCCTGCCCCAGGAACGGACCTGCCCCGGGGAATGAGACGGCACCGCGCCGCCGACCGCGCGCCCACGACGTCCGGAGCCGACCTCGTCACCGCCGACGGCGTCTGGGAGTGGTCCTACAGCGGAGCGGATCGGCCCGTCGGGAGACGGCAGCTGAAGGGGCACGCACTCGTCGTGCCGTATCTGCCTGAGGCGGGTCGGCCAGCGGCAGCGTCGGCGCCAGGCGGCGGCGCTGCCGCACGGACGGCCGTCCGGCCGGGTTCGTCCGGGTCCGGTTCCGGCGGCAGGCCGAGCGAGAGCAGGGGCGCCTCCTCGGCCCGCCGGGTGGTCGCCGCCGCACGGGCGGCGCGCGGCGCTCTTCGCGCCGCGGCCGCGTGCTTCCGCCCGGGACCGGAGGCCCTCAGCCGCGGCGGTAGCGCACCGGGAGCGACAGTACGCCTCGGATGATGCCGGAGCCGATCCAGTCCAGCGAGTCCACCGGGGCGGCCAGTTCCAGTTCGGGGAGGCGGGACAGCAGGGTACGCAGGGCGATGGCCGTCTCCAGCCGGGCGAGCGGGGCCCCCAGGCAGTAGTGGATGCCGTGACCGAAGGCCAGATGACGGGCGCCGGACCGGGTCACGTCGAGGACGGTGGGGTCGTCGCCCTCGGCCTGGGGGGCGTCGTGCCCGGCGGAACCGAGAGCGACGACCACCAGGCTGCCCCGGGGGACGGACACCCCGCCCAACTCCAGGTCCTCCGCCGCGTAACGGCTGGTGGAGCGCTCGACGGAGGTGTCGTACCGCAGGAACTCCTCCACCGCGCCGGGCATCAGGCCGGGCCGCTCGCGGAGCAGCCGAAGCTGATCGGGGTGCCGCAGCAGGGCCAGTACGGCGTTGCCCAGCAGGTTGACCGTGCTTTCGTGGCCCGCGACGACCAGCATCAGGGCGGTGCCCACCAGTTCCTCCTCGGAGAGCCGACCGTCCTCCTCGTCGCGTACGGCGACCAGAGCCGACAGCAGGTCGTCCTGGGGACGGTCGCGTTTGCCGGCGACCAGATCGGCCAGCAACCCGTGCAGACCGGCCAGCGCCGGCCGGTGGTCGGGCGAGGCCACTTGGAGCGCCTGCCCCGACCAGCGGCTGAAGTCCGGACGGTGTTCTTCGGGGATGCCGAGGAGTTCGGCGATGACCGTGGCGGGCAGCGGCGTGTTGAAGGCTTCGACGAGGTCGATCGTGCCCGACGGCGGCAGCGCGTCGATCAGGTCGTGGGCGATCTGCTCGATGCGAGGCGCCAGTTCGGCCGTGCGGCGCGGGGTGAAGGCGGCCGAGGCCAGGCGGCGCAGACGGGAGTGTTCGGGTGGGTCGGCCTCCATCATCTGGGCGCCTAGGCCGATCCCGGGCCGGTGCAGGACGTACCCGGCGGCGGTGAGCGCCTCGGCGGCGGGTGTGGCGTCCTTGAGCAGCGCCGGGTGGGTCAGCGCCTCCCGGGCCAGGTCGTACCCGACGATCACCCATCCCCGCAGACCGAGGTGGAACTCGGCCGGGTGAACGGGGCCCAGTTCCCGCAGCCGGGCGTACAGCGCCGGGGAGTCCGCCTTGAAGGCGGTGTCGATGACCACCCTGCCGTCCTGGTAGGGGCATTGCTCCTTGGATTTCATGGTGTGTCTCCCGAGTCGGCGGTCCCGTGCCGTCCCGGGCGTGCCCGGACGGCACCGGAGGGCGCGGTCAGATCGTCGTCATGAGAACGAGCCGGTTGCCGTGCGGATTCAGGCCGGCCGGTGTACGGACGCAACACGCCGGAGGGGCGCGTGCACCGCACGCCCCTCCGGCGCCGGACACTTCGGTTGTCACTGTGGCAGACCGTCGGTACGCGCAGCACCTCCGGGCGTGCCGCGTGCCGCCGAGGAGGCGGGTGAACGAGTGGCGGGACGCGGCCCCCGGCCGATCCTCCGGATCATCGGCGGCCGGTGGCGGCGGTCCGGGCGACCAGGACCCGGACGCGGATCACCTGGCCCGCAGGGGTCCCGCGAACGATCTGCCTCGTCACCCGTCAAGGTGGTTACTTGTGTGTGCCGGGGGGTGTGGCCGGTCAGGGTTCCCGTCTTCGTGCCGTGGTGCCCGGGGGAGGGGCGCCGGGTCGTACGGGACGGCGGCCGTCACCCCGGTGAGTGCGGGCGAGGCAGGTGCACCGATACTTCTTCAGGCGCGGTACGTGATGGAGTTTCCGCCGCCCGACGACAGGACCTCCCCCAGGAAGGCTTTGACCCGGTGACGACCGTCGCATATCAGGGTGAACCCGGATCGAACTCGGCGACCGCCGCGCACGCCCTGTACCCCGGGTGCGGGGAGGTGCCCTGCACGAGTTTCGAGCAGGCCTTGGACGCGGTGACGCTCGGCACCGCCGACGTCGCCGTGATCCCCGTGGACAACTCCGCTGCCGGACGCGTCGCGGACGTCCATCACCTCCTGCCGGAGTCGGGGCTGTTCATCATCGCCGAGTACTTCCTCCCCATCCGCTTCGACCTGATGGGAGCGCCCGGCGCGACCCTGGACGGGGTGGAGTGCGTACGCAGTCACGTGCACGCCCTGGGGCAGTGCCGCAAGCTGCTGCGGGAGGGCGGCTGGCGCACCCTCGTCACCGACGACACGGCCGGGGCGGCGCGCGAGGTGGCCGAGCTGGGCGATCCGCGGCACGCGGCGCTCGCCCCGCCCGCCGCGGCCGGGCTCCACGGCCTCGACGTGCTGCGCTCCGGCGTCGAGGACGACCCGGACAACACCACGCGCTTCGTCGTGCTGTCCAGGGACGCCGCCCTGGGCCCGGACACGGGGGAGCCGACGATGACGAGCCTGTTCTTCTGCGTGCGCAACATCCCCAGCGCGCTCTACAAGGCGCTCGGCGGGTTCGCCACCAGTGGCGTGAACCTCACGAAGATCGAGAGCTACCAGATGGGCGCGGGGCTCAACGCCAGCCGCTTCTACGTCGAGATCGAGGGGCACCCCGACCGGCAGCCCGTCGCCCTCGCCCTGCACGAGCTGCGGTTCTTCTCCACCGAAGTGCGCGTCCTGGGCGTGTACCCGGCACATCCGCACCGGCTGAAGCCCTGAACGGTCACCGTCCGGGCGGGGAGGCCTCCGGCCGTCGGCGCCTGACGACGTGCCGAGGCCGTTCAGGAAGGTGCCGACGACGACGCCGGCGGCTGTCAGGCGGGCTTCGTGGACGGCGGCGAGGAGTTCTTCACGGGAGGCGAAGCGCCGGTGGACGGTGCGCCGGTCCACGCCCGCCCATCACGGTGTGCCCCCCCCGGACGGCCTGCGACGCCGGGCCGACGGTGACAAGCGGTCGTCCGAGGCCCCCTCGTCCCGTCTCAGAGCCTTCTGAGATCGCGCCACTAGCGTCCCGTCCATGGTGCGCGATTACCTGATCATCGGGGCCGGGCCGGCCGGACTTCAGCTCGCCGCTCTGCTGGAACGCGACGGACGCGACTACGTCGTCCTGGAGCGGGGGAGCGGACCGGGAACGTTCTTCACCCGCTACCCCCGGCATCGGCAGTTGATATCGATCAACAAGGTCAACACCGGATACACCGACCCGGAACTCAACCTCCGCATGGACTGGAACTCCCTGCTCAGCGACGACCCGCGGCTGCTGTTCGGCCGGTACAGCGAGGACTACTTCCCCCGCGCCGACGACCTGGTGCGCTACCTGGCCGACTTCGCGGAGCACACCGGCGTGCGCGTCGAGTACGGTACGGAGGCCGTCCGCGTCTCCCGGTCGGACGAGGGCTTCACCGTCCTCGACGGCAGTGGGCGCACCTGGCGGGCCAGACGGCTCGTCGTGGCGACCGGCGTCTCCCGGCTCAACGAGCCGCGCATCCCCGGCATCGAACTCGCCGACCGCTACGACGACTTCGACCCCGATCCGGCGGGCTTCACCGGCCGGCGGGTGCTGATCGTCGGCAAGGGCAACTCCGCGTTCGAGACCGCCGACGCCCTCCTGGCGAAGGCCGCGGTCATCCACGTCGCCGGCCCGCACTCGCTCAGGATGGCCTGGAAGACCCACTTCGTCGGGCACCTGCGCGCCGTCAACAACAACTTCCTGGACAGCTACCAGCTCAAATCGCAGAACGCCGTCCTGGACGGCACCGTGGAGAGCGTCGAGAAGACCGACGACGGCCGGTTCCGGGTCGTGTTCCGCTACGCCCGCACCACGGAACGGCTGCGGGAGCTCCACTACGACCGGATCATCGTGTGCACCGGCTTCCGCTTCGACGCGGACGTCTTCGACGAGACGTGCCGCCCCGCGCTCGTCATCGACGAGCGGTTCCCCGAGCAGACCTCCGCCTTCGAGTCGGTGAACGTACCGGGCCTGTACTTCGCCGGCACCCTCACCCAACAGCGGGACTTCAAGCAGTCCACCAACGGCTTCATCCACGGCTTCCGCTACGGCGTACGCGCCCTGCACCACATCCTCGGCGCCCGCCACCACGGCACACCGTGGCCGGCCCGGCCGGTCGGCCGGGCACCGGAGGCGATCGCCGACGCCGTCGTCGCCCGCGTCAACCGCTCGTCCGCCCTCTGGCAGCAGTTCGGGTTCCTCGGCGACGTGGTCGAGGTGGACGGCGACCGGGCCCTGTACCGGGAGGAGGTCCCGCTCGCCCACGTCACCGACGGCGGCCTCGGCCCCGCCGAACACCGGTTCGTCGTCGACCTGGAGTACGGGCCCGACCACGACCACGTCGACCCGTTCGACGTCTCCGTGCCACGGGTCAGGGAGAACGACGTCGAGCACGCCATGGACTCCACCTATCTCCACCCCGTCGTCCGCCACTACCGCGACGGAGTCCTCGCCGGCACCCATCACCTGGCGGAGAACCTGGAGAACGAGTGGAACATCCCGGAGGTCCACCAGCGGCCGCTCACCGCGTTCGTGCGGGCCTGCCTTGGCTGAGCCGTTCCCCGGTGGCGTACTGGACCTCCTGGAGGCGGCGGGGGACCGTCCGGTCTTCGAACACGCCGGACGGCAGGTCTCCGGCGCCGGGCTCCTGGCGGCGGTACGGCGTGCGGCGAACGGCCTGCGGCAGCACGGCGTCCGCCCCGGCGACGGCGTCGCCCTGCTGCCGGGGGTCAGCCCCGAGGCGTTCGCCGCGACCATCGCGGCCCACGCGGTCGGCGCCCGCGTGGTCGGGGTGCGCCCGGGCCTGACCGCGCGTCAGCGCGAGCACCTGCTCGCGGACACCGCCTTCCGCGTCACCGACGGGCCCCCGGGCCCGCCCGCCGACGCCCCGGACACCCGACGGCCCGGACGCGTCCTGCCACTCGACGGCCTGCTGGCGGCGGCGGACGACGGCGTCCGGCCGCGGGTCTCGGCCCGGCCGAGCGACGTCGCCCGGCTCATCCACACCAGCGGCAGCACCGGCGTGCCCAAGGCGTGCGCCCAGACCTACGCGGCGCTGACCGCGGCCTGGACGCTCCGGCCGGACGACTGGCCGCCCGTCGTACGGGACCTGGCCGCGCGCCTGGACCGGTTCCTGGTGTTCGGCACCCTGGCCAGCCAGGTGATGATGGAGTACGGCCTGCTCGCGCTCGCCGCCGGCGGCACCCTCGTCACCGCCGACCCGCCGGCCTTCCCCGACGCCCTGGTACGGCACCGGGCCACCGCGAGCGTCATCACCGTGGCCCGGCTGACGCACCTCGTGGCGAGCCGGCGCGCGTCACCCGTGGACCTCGGTCACCTGCGCGCGCTGATGGTGTCCGGCTCCCCGCTGGAACCGGGGCGGCTGCGCGAAGCCCTCGACGTGCTCGGGCCGGTCGTCTTCCACGGCTACGGCCAGACCGAGACCGGCATGATCTCCATGGCCGCCCCCGGCGACCCACCCGGGTCGCTGGGCGTGCCGCCGGTCGAGGTGGAGGTCCGGGACGCCTCCGGACGGCCCGTCCCGCCCGGCACCGACGGCGAACTGTTCGTCCGGACCCCCTCGCAGAGCTCCGGCTACTGGCGGGAACCCGCTCTCACCGCCGAGGTGTTCACCGACGGCTGGGTGCGCACCCGCGACCTCGGCCGCCTCGACGCCGAGGGGCGGCTGTGGCTCACCGGACGCACCCGCGACGTGATCATCGTCAACGCCAACCTGTACTACGCCGGCGCCGTCGAGCGGGTCCTCGCCACCCATCCGGCGGTCGCCGAGGCCTACGTCGTCGCCGTTCCCGACGACAGCACCGGGGAGACGGTCCACGCCTTCGCGGTGCCCACCGCCGGTCGCACCCCGGACCTCGGCGCACTGCGCGCCCTGGTGTCGGCGCACCTGGGCGAGGCGTGCGCGCCGACCCGGCTCACCCTCATCGGGGAGGTGCCGCTCACACCCGCCGGGAAACCCGACAAACGGCGGCTCGCAGCCGAGGCGCGGCCCCCCGGCTGACCCGCCCGGCCCTCACGGTCCCGCGCACCCGGCCGGCCTGCCCGGCCTCACCGCCCCGCGCACCGGCTGACCCGCCCGGCCCCCACCGCCCCGCGCACGACGGCGGTGGGGGCCGGGCGGAGTCAGTGGGCCTCGGCCGCCGCGACCGTCCGGCGCGGCTCCCCGTCCCGCGTCCGCTCCCGCCGGTCGATCAGCGCCAGCAGCGGTGTCGCCATGACCGTGGTGACGATGGCGACCACGACCAGGGCACTGAACATCGCCTGGGTCACGATCCCCGCCGCCAGACCGAGATTGAGCGCGATGAGCTGCATCAGGCCCCGCGCGTTCATCAGCGCGCCGACCCGCAGCGCCACCCGGTTCGGCTCGCCGGCGACGCGTGCGGCCAGCCAGCAGGCACCGAACTTCCCGGCGACCGCGACCACCACGCACCCCGCCGTGAACAGCAGCACCGGCCCGGAGCCCAGCAGCGTGAAGTCCGTGTTCAGCCCCGAGTAGGTGAAGAACAGGGGCAGGAACACCGTGCCGACCGGCTTCAGCGTCTCCACCGTGTGGTCGAGCTGCCCTGACCGCGGGAACACCAGACCCAGACTGAACGCGCCGAACACGGCGTACAGGCCGATCTCGTCCGCGTACCAGGCCACCAGGAACAGCGCGCCGACCAGCACCGGCAGCAGGCTCTCCGGTGCCGCCCGGTCGGCCAGCGACGCGGTCCGGCCCCGCAGCCGTACGACGACCGCCATCACCGCGACGAGACCGAAGCCGCCCGCGACGGCGACCGACACCAGTCCGGCACTGCCGCCGGCGATGCTGAACACACCCGCGAGCAGCACCCAGGCGACCGCGTCGTCGACGGCGCCCGCGCCGAGCGAGAGCGATCCGAACCGGGTGCCGGTCAGGCCCCGTTCGGCGATGATCCGGGCCAGCATCGGGAACGCCGTCACCGCCAGCGCGACCCCGACGAACAGGGCCGACACCGCCATCGGGACGTCCGGGGCCAGGGTCCCGGTGCGCTCGCCGACGGCGACGATCAGCACCACGCCCAGCGCGACCGGCACCAGTACGCCGGCCGCGGAGACCAGCCCCGCGGGCCGGGCGACACCGCGCAGCCGGTCCACCCGGAAGTCCCAGCCGACGTGGAACATGAACACGACGAGACCGATCTGCCCCACGACGTAGAGGACCGGCCGCAGCTCCTGGGGGAAGAGACCCGACTCGACGCCGGGCAGCAGGGCGCCGAGCACCGACGGGCCCAGCACCACGCCCGCGAGCATCTCACCGACGACCGGCGGTTGCCCGACCAGGTGCAGCAGCCGGCTCACGGCCCGGCAGACGACCAGGATGACGACGACGGCGAGGAAGAACGCTGGTGCGAGGTCCGTGGCGCTCATCTGCTGTTTCCCTCCGGGTGGGGGACCGGGCAGCGCCCGGCCGGATGCTCTGCGAAATGACGTGTCGCGAGCCGCTGGTGGCGGGCGTGCAGCACCATGACCGTGCCGAGCACCAGCTGCCGCACACCTCGCGTGACGTCCTCCACCGCGTCCCGCCGGCGCAGGAACCTCCGCAGCACGGCGAGACGGCGGGGCCGGGGCGGCAGGTCGCGGGGGATCAGGAGACAGGGCGCGCGGTGCGGGATGGACCGGGTGTGCGAGACCGTCGAGTCCAGCCGGAAGCGGCGCAGCACCTCCCGGACGGCGGCGCGCAGCACCAGCGGCGACAGGCGCCACGCCGGGCAGGGACGGTTCGCCGCCATGCCGAACGGGATGTGGTGGGCGTCCTTGGCGGACAGGGCGCTCCAGCGGTCCGGATCGAACACGTCGGGCCGGTCGTGGCCCGTCGCGTGGTAGTCGGGGTAGCTGAAGCACACCACGGAGCCGGCCGGCAGCACCGTGTCCTCGTCGAGCGGTATCGGGCCCGTGGTGATGCGGTGCGCGATGCCGAACAGCGGGTACCGGCGCATCGTCTCGTCGAGCACCTGCGTCAGGTAGCGGTCGTCCCGCGGATCCGCAGACAGCCGGTGCTGCACCCGCGGGTGGCGGGCCAGGGCGAGCAGGAGGTGCGCGGTCGCCTCGGACAACTGGACCACGGCCGTGTTGAAGAAGGTCCCCTGCAAGTAGTGCACCTGCTCCGGCAGGGACAGCGAGGCCGGCAGCCGGTGCGGCACCTCGCCGGCCGCGACCCGGTCGCTCAGGTACGCCGTCAGCCGGGCCCGGCGCCGCGGATGGCGCAGGGCGGTGCACTTCAGGGCGCTGACCACGTCGTCGGCGTGAGCGCTGATCAGGTCCCGGGCGTGCGGCGGGCAGGGCTCCCGGAACACCAGCTCGTAGCAGAACTCGGCCCACGCGGGCATCACCAGGTCGCGCAGCCGTACGAGGCTGATCCGCGTGTCCGGCACGGTGTCCAGGGTGCGTGCGACGGCGCGCCCGGCCGCCGCCGCGAGCTCGGGTGAGCTCCCGGCGAGGACCTGCCGGGTCGTCGCGGCCACGTCCTCGTAGCGCTCGCCGGGCTCCAGGTGCTCCTGGTGCACCTCCGGTCCCGGCGCCAGCCAGTACCAGAACAGGTCGGACAGGCCCGCCCCGGCGCTGCGCCCGTCCGCGGCCGGGTGGGCGTAGACCCGCTCGAACACCTCCGGTCCGTGACGGGCGTTGGGCAGGGTCACCGTCCGGTCGCCGTTGACCTTCTCGAAGACGCGTACGCGCAGCGCCACCACGGTGCGCGGCAGCCACCACGTGTCCGCTCGCGGCCCGCCGCTCACCACGTCCCGTCCTTGCGGACCACCATGTCCCTGGTGAGGTCGGCGTTGTGGCGCCCCCCGCACAGCGCGAGCGTGTGGTCGTACTCCTCGCGCAGCGTCGCCAGGACCCGCCGGACCCCGGCCTCACCCTCGGCGGCCAGGCCCCACACCACCGGGCGCCCCACACCGACGGCCGTCGCGCCCAGCGCGCGGGCGACGGCGACGTCGCTGCCCCGGCGTATCCCGCCGTCCAGCAGCACCGGCACCCGGTCCCCGACCGCGTCGACGACCGCGGGCAGACAGTCCACGGCCGCCGGGACGGCGTCGCACTGGCGGCCGCCGTGGTTGGAGACGATCACCCCGGCCGTACCGTGCCCGACGGCCAGTCGCGCGTCCTGCGGGTGCAGAACTCCCTTGAGCAGCACGGGAAGCGCGGTCACGCGGAGGATCTCGTCGATGTCCCGCCAGGAGACGGCCGGGGACATCGGGATGTCGGTCAGGCCGCCCGGCGGGGCGCCGGGCAGGTCGCGCATGTTCTCGGCCGCGTATCCGGGCGGCAGGTCGGTGAACCCGTTGCGCAGGTCCCGGGTGTGCCGGCCGAACACCGGCGAGTCGACGGTGACCACGAGGGCCGTGCAGCCCGCGTCCTCGGCGCGCCGCACGAGCGCCACGGTGACCTCCCGGCGGGGGTGCGGGTACAGCTGGAACCACACCGCCGGGTTTGGGGCCGCCTCGCGCGCCGCCGCGACGACGTCGGCGACGGCCGTGGTCGCGGCCGCCCCCGTCACCAGCACGGCGCCCTCGGCGGCGGCGGCACGGGCCGTGGCGCGCTCGCCGCCCGGGTGCACCAGCCGGTGGAACGCGGTCGGCGCGACGATCACCGGCGCCGCCCGGCGGGCGCCCGGCAGGTCGACGGAGGTGTCCCGCGCCTCGCTGCCGCGCAGCACCCTCGGCAGCAGCGCGTACCGGTCGAAGGCCCGCTCGTTGTCGGCGAGGACGCGTTCCCGGCCCGCCCCGCCCGCCACGTAGTCGTAGTGCGCCGGGTCGAGGATCCCGCGCGCCGCGTCGTGCAGCCGGCCGAGCGTCACGGTGCCACCGGGGCCGGAGCGAGCCGGGCGGCGAGGAACGCGCGCAGCGGCGCCCGGTGGACCTCCTCGCTGTCCCACTCGTTCTCCAGGTTCTCCGTGAGGTGGTGTTCGGCGACGAACGCACCGGCCCGGTACCAGCGCACCACCGGATGCAGATAGCGGCCGTCGAGGCCCCGCACGTCCTGCTGTGACGTGCGGCCCGCGGTGACGTCGAAGGGGTCGACCCGGTCGTGGTCCGCCCCGTACTCCAGGGTGATCACCGCGTGGGCGTCCACCGGCCCGAAGTCCCCGGCGCGCACGGCGTGCGGCACGTGGGCGACGGGAACCTCCTCGGCGTAGCTCAGGGTGCCGTCGGGGGCGACGAGCAGGAGGTCGCCGAGGACGGCGAACTGCTGCCACAGCGCGGAGGACCGGTTGACGCGGGTGATGACCGCGTCGACGGCCCGCTCGGGATCGTCTCCGAGGTCCGTCCGCGGCCAGGGCTCACCGTGGTGCAGCTGCCGCAGCGCCCGGTACAGGGCGCGGACCGAGTAGCGGAAGCCGTGGATGAAGCCGGTCGTGGCCTTCTTGAAGTCGCGGCCCTGGGTGAGGGTTCCGGCGAAGTACAGGCCGGGCACGTCGACCGACTCGCCGACGGGCGTCACGGCCGGGAAGCGGCCGTCGACGATCAGGGACGGTGTGCAGGTGCCGTCGAAGAGCGAGGCGTCGAACCGGAAGCCGGTGGCGACGATCACCCGGTCGTAGCGGAGGTCCTTGACCACCTCGTCGACCCGCTCGAACGCCACGGGCACGGTGAAGCCGTCGCCCTCGCGCCGGACGGCGAGCACCCGCCCGTCGAGGAGCGCGTTCTGCGACTTCAGCTGGTAGCTGTCGAGGAAGTTGTTGTTGACCGCGCGCAGGTGTCCGACGTAGTGCGACTGCCACGCCAGCCGCAGGGAGCCCGAGCCGACCAGGTGGATGACCGACGCCGTCTCCATCAGGGCGTCGGCCGTCTCGAAGGCGGAGTTGCCCCGCCCGATGACGAGCACCCGCTGGCCGGTGAAGGACTCCGGGTCGGGGTCGAACGTGTCGTAGCGCTCGGCCAGTTCGATCCCCGGGACGCACGGCAGGTTCGGCAGGGACACCCCGGTGGCGACCACCAGGCGCCGGGCCCGCCACACCGTGCCGGTCCGGTCGGTGACGGTGAAGCCGTCGGCGTCGCGGGAGACCCGCTCCACGGCGGTGTCGTACCGCACGCGCGCCCCGGTCCGGGCGGCGAAGTCCGACAGGTAGCAGACCATGTCGTCGGCCGGCGGGAAGTAGCGGCGGCTGTAGCGGGTGAACAGCAGCTCCGGGTCGTCGCTCAGCAGCGAGTTCCAGTCCATCCGCAGCCGCAGCTCCGGATCCTCGTACCCGGTGTGCACCTTGTTGATGGAGATGAGCCGGCGGTGCCGCGGGAACCGGGTGAAGAACGTGCCGGGACCGCCGCCGCGCTCCAGGACGACGTAGTCGGCACCGTCACGCTCCAGGAAGGCGGCGAGCTGAAGTCCCGCGGGCCCCGCTCCGATGATCAGATAGTCGTGCGCCATGGGGCGGAAGCTATCCACCCCAATTCAGAGCGCTCTGAGATTGCCCGCCTACGTTCTCCGGTCGTGCCCACCACCACGGACAGCGTCCTTCTCACCGGCCCCCTGGACCCCGCCGCCCTGCGCCGCGCGGCGGCACCGCTCACCGTCCACGTGGACGACGAGGCCCGTGCCCGCGTCGACCGGGGCCGCCGCCTCTTCCACGCCCTGCGCCACGGCGACGACCGCCCGATCTACGGCGCCACCACGGGCTTCGGCGCGCTCGCCGGATACCCCGGCCGCGCCGACGAGGCCGACCAGTGCGACAACACCCTGGCCCACCTCGGCGCCGGCCAGGGCCCGGACCTGCCGCACGAGATCACACGCGCCGCCCTCCTGCTGCGCACCTGGTCCCTCGCCCAGGGCCTCTCCGGGGTGTCCGCCGACGTCGTCGACCGGCTCGCCGCCACGTTCGCCACGACGTTCACGCCCGCCGTCCCCCGCTACGGCTCCGTCGGCGCCAGCGGCGACCTCATCCCGCTCGCCTACGCCACACAGGCGCTGCGCGGCCGGGGACACGCCTACGCCGACGGCCGCCGCATGCCGGCCGCCGACGCCCTGACCGCCGCCGGACTGCGCCCCCTCGTGCTCGGCGGCCGGGACGCGCTCGCCCTCGTCAACGGCACCTCCGTCACCACCGCGGCCACCGCCCTGGCCCACGACCGCGTGCGCGCCGCCCACCGCTCACTCACGGCCCTCACCTGCCTGCTGACCGACCTCCTCGGCTGCGACCCCGGCTTCCTCGACGCGGACCTGCTGCGCGCCTACGGCCACCCCGGCGCGATCGACGTCGGCGCGCGCATGCGGCGCACGCTCGCCCGCACCACGCCCTCCGGCACCCGGCCCCTGCAAGAGCCCTACAGCATCCGCTGCGCCCCCCAACTGCTCGGCGCGGCGGAGGACGCCCTGCGCTACGTCGACGGCGTGGTCGCCGCGGACCTCGGCGGCGTCAGCGACAACCCGCTGTTCTTCCCCGACCACGCCGCCGGGGACAGGGCGGGAGAGGGCAAGGCGGTGCACGGCGGGAACTTCTTCGGGCAGCCCGCGGCGTTCGCCGCCGACCTGCTCGCCTCCGTCACCGCCCAGCTGGGCAACCTCGCCGAACGCCAGCTCGACCTGCTGGTGGACCCGGCGCGCAACGGCGGCCTCCCGCCCATGCTCACCACCACCCCGGGCACCCAGCACGGCCTCCAGGGCGTGCAACTGGCCACCACCGCCTTCGTCGCCGAGATCCGCCGCGCCGCCGCCCCCGCCGCCATGCAGAGCCTGCCGACGAACCTGCACAACCAGGACGTCGTCCCGTTCGGCACCCAGGCGGCCCTGCGCTCCTACGACACGGCGGAACTGCTCGGCCTGCTGTGCGGGTCGCTCGCCCTCGGCCTGCGCCAGGCCGTCCACGCCGGAGCCCGCCGCCCCACCGCCCCCCGGTGCGGCGCACTCCTCGACGCCCTCATCGACGCGATCCCCCCGGTCGAGCCCGACCGCCCACTGGACGCGGACGTGCGCGCCGCGGCACGCCTGCTCGCCACGCTCGACCCGTCCTGACCGGACGGGCCGGGCCCGCGTCGGACGGGGCGGTCCACCGCGGGAGCCGGATGGTGAAGCGGGCACCCTGCCCGGGACGGCCGACGGCGACGACGGTGCCCCCGTGCCCGGTGACGACTTCCCGCAACAGCGCCAGACCCAGCCCGTACCGGCCTCCGCCGCCGCTCCGGTGGAACCGCTCGAACAGCCGTTCCGTCTCCGTCGGATCGAAGCCGGGACCGGTGTCCGTCACGGTCAGCCAGACCATGGCGCCGACCTGCGCGAGGACCACCTCGATCCGTCCGCCTTCCGGGGTGTGGCTGATCGCGTTGGACAGCAGCTCACCGACGGCACGGCGCAGCGCGGACTCGATGCCGTCGACGAACAGGGGGTGCGGGGGACCGTCGACGTCGACGTCCAGGCGGCGGTCCCGGGTCCGGTCCGACTCCTCGGCCACCACCGACCGGGCCAGCGCGACCAGGTCGACCGGCCGGCGTTCCGACGGCCGCGCCGGGCCCGCCGTGAGGCTCGCGGACAGCAGCAGGTCGTCGAGCACCTCGCCGAGCCGGCCGACCGAACCGACCAGCCGGGTCAGCCCCTCGCGGTGCGGGGCCGGCAGATCCTCGGCGACCGCCTGCCGCGACAGCACCTGCGCCCGCGTGTACACCTGGGTGATCGGCGTGCGCAGTTCGTGACTGGCGTCCGTGACGAACCGGCGCTGCCGGCAGAGCGCCTCGGCCAACGGTGCCACCGACAGGCGACCGAGGACCCATCCCGCGACGGCGGCGGCGAGCAGCCCCACCGCCTCGGCCACGCCCAGCGCGAACCACAGGTGCGTGCGGTCGGCCAGCTGGAAACGCATGTCGAACACCGCCTGCACCACGGTCCCGTCCGCCCTGACCTGCGTGCGCACCAGGTAGACCGTGCCGTCCCGGCGCAGGGTGCGCTCCATGGGCTCGTGGGTGCGGTGCACCCGCACCAGGTCGGCGCGCACCGGGAACCCGGCCGGGGCGTTCACCAGGGGAGTCCCGCCCGGCGTGTACAGCCAGGTGCACACCGGCGGGCTCGACGGGTCGCCGCGCGCGGCGCCGTAGCGCAGCTCCCGCCACACCTGCTCGTGCTGCGCGTGCGTCATCACCTGGTCCGCGACGGCGCCGACGACCGTGACCAGCAGCGTGATGACCACCCCGGTGATCACGGTGATCCGCAGCCGTGCCCGGCGCACCGCCGACCACTCCGCGTGGGCCGACGACCTCACAACGCCCCCAGCCGGTAACCGAGTCCGCGGACCGTGTACACCACCTGCCGGCCCAGCTTGCGCCGCAGGTAGTAGACGTAGGTGTCGACGATGGACGACGCCGGCGCCTCCTGGAACACCGTCCGGCGCAGTTCCGTCCGCGAGTACACGAGGTCGGGGCGCGAGGCGAGCAGCCACAGCAGCGCGAACTCCCGGGCGGCGAGGGCGATCCGCTCGCCGTCGGCCAGCTCGACCTCCCTGCGCGCCACGTACAGGTGGCCCGAGCCGATCTCAGGACGTCGGTGACCTCCAGCGCCCGCCGGCACAACGCCCGTAACCGGGCGATGAGTTCCTCGAGTTCGAACGGTTTGACCAGGTAGTCGTCCGCGCCGGCGTCGAGCCCGTCCACCCGGTCGTGCAGGGTGCCCATCGCCGTCAGCAGCAGCACCGGGGTGCGCAGCGCCCGGGAGCGGAGCCGGCCCAGCAGGTCCAGGCCGTCCAGCACCGGCAGACGCCGGTCGAGGACGACGACGTCGTACTGCCGGGTGAGGCCGAGATGCAGGCCCCGCTGGCCGTCGGTCGCGACGTCGACCGCGTAACCCTCCTCGCCCAGTACCTCGGAGAGCATCGTCACGAGCTCCTGGTCGTCCTCGACCAGCAGCAGCCGCCGACGGTCCCGCGTACGCCCGTGCGCCACTGCCCCGCTCCCCTCGTCCCCGTGAACCGCCTCAACTCACCAGAGTGACAGGAGAGTTGAGGGGAGCGGGAGGGGCGTGAACTCGTCGTGGCCGGAAACCGCGCCGACGGCACGGGCCGGGTGCCGTTCGGTCGCCGCTCCCGGCCCGTAGGGCTCCTCGGCTGATTCCGGATCAGTTGTGGAGTACCTTGCGAGGAAGAATGGTTCCGATCCTGCGGGGGCGCGGTGGATCTGAGGGGGAGCGGGGCCGGGCCGCTGGAGGCGGACGCTCCGCGCCGGATCGGGCCGATACCGCTGGTGGGCCGGCTCGGTGCCGGCGGCATGGGACAGGTGTACCTCGGGGTGTACGAGGGCCGCTACGTTGCCGTCAAACAGCTGTCGGCTTCCGCCGTCGGCCAGGACGAAGACTTCCTGCGCCGCTTCGGACACGAGCTGGACAACCTCGCCCGGCTGCCCGAACGGATCACCGCGCCGCTGTGCGCCGGCGACCGCACCGCCCGGCCCCCGTGGCTGGCCACGGCATACGTGCCCGGCCTCACCCTGGGCGCGGCCCTCGACCTGAACGGCGGTCCGCTGCCCGCCCCTGTCCTGTGGCTGCTGCTGCGGGAGCTCGCGGCGGGCCTGGCCGAGGTGCACGCGCTGGACATGGTGCACCGCGATCTCAAGCCGTCCAATGTCATGCTGACCCTGGACGGCGTCACCCTCATCGACTTCGGCATCGCCAGGGCCGCCGAGCAGAGCCGGCTGACCCGGACCGGCATGGTCGTGGGCACGCCCGCCTACATGGCACCCGAACAGGCCTCGGCGGCAGGCCGGTCGAGTGGCGCCACCGACGTGTTCGCCCTCGGCTCGATGATCGCCTACGCCGCGTGCGGCCGGCCCCCGTTCGGCGACGACTCGGGGCACGGCGTGCTGTACCGCATCGTCCACGAGGAGCCCGACCTGGAGCCGCTGCGGGAACTGGAACCGGACCTCGCCGAGACCGTCGCGGCCTGCCTCGACAAGGATCCCGAGAGCCGCCCCACCGCCGCGGAACTCGTCGAACGCGCCGCGGCGTACGCCCCGTCCGGCCCTCCCGTGTGGCCGCGGGCCGTCACCGAACGCCTCTCGGAGCGGGCCGCCTTCGCGGCTCGCGTACAGGAGGCCGACGTACCGACGCGCCGGCTGGGCGACCGAGCGGCGGAGCAGTCGGACCCACCTCGGCGGCCGGCGCGGCGCCGCCGTACCCGCGTCCTGCTCGCCGCCGTTGCCGTCGTGGTGGGCGGGACGGTCCTCGCCGTCCGCTATCTGCCGGACGGTTCGGCCCCGGAGGGCCGGGCGGGGGCGGCACCCTCCGCCTCGGCGGCGGGCGGCAGCCCGTCGGGCACCGCGTCCCCGGGGGAGCGACCCGGCGGGGACGAGGCGACGGACGAGGACAGGAGCGGGGGCGACGACACCGGGCCGGCGACGTCCCCGGCCCCGGCGACCACCGGCTCCGGCTCCGGCAGTTTCCGCTACCGCAACGGCGACAGCGGCGGCTGCCTCGTCGAGGTCTTCGGTGACGCCGACGACGAGGACTGCGCGGACCCGGGAGCCGTATGGACCCTCCGGAGCGCCCCGGACGGCACCTTCAAGCTCGTCAACCGGCAGAGCGGCCAGTGCCTGCACTCCTACGGCCTCGGCCTCGACGTCTCCGTGGGCGGCTGTGCCCAGGACATCGGCCGCCGGTGGCGTACCGGCCCGGGCGGCAGCCTCCGCAGCGAACACGGCTGCCTCGACCTGGACCCCCTCGGCGGCCTGCTGACGACGACCTGCTCCGACGAGCCGTCCCAGCACTGGGCACGACAGCTCTGACGCCTGTCGTCACCTTCCCGGCGCCCACGACCGGCCTCGGGCAGGAGGCGTTCAGTTCCCTCACCTGGCGGCAGTGCTCGCGAGGAGAGGCGCGGTCCCGCTTCGCTGCCGTGCGTGTCCGCCCCGCGGGCAAGGCCGTCGGAACTAGGCGGAGGGGCGGAAGCGGCTCTGGATCTCCTGCCATTGCTCGGGCCTGACGGTCCTGAGCCACTGGGACTTCTGGAGTGCCGTGGCCAGGCTCAGCAGCCGGGCCGTCGGCTTGCCGTGGTGCTGCGGGTACTGCTCGCGGAACCACTCGGCGAACGCCTCCATGTTGCCCGGAGAGCTGACGGACGCCGTGACGGCCCGCACGGCCTCGCCCCGCCGGGTGCCGAACTCCGCCAGCGGGTCGGAGACCTGCGCCTCGGCCTGCCGCTGCTGCGGGACGTAGTCCTTCAGCTTGTCGGGAACGGTACGGAACTCGAACAGCGCCGCGGGGTGCTCGGTCTCCACGCCGTCTTCCGTGGAGGTGACCTTGGCGTCGTTGATGCCGTGGCCGGCGACCTCGCCGCCGCCGATGAAGATGTACTGCCGCGCGGCCTTCCACGCCTGCTCGTCGCCGCCGCGCGACTGCATGGTGCGCAGCAACTCCATCGCGGCACTCCGGCTACTGCCTTGCAGGGTGTCCAGCATGTTCTTCGGCCGGGTGCGCGGCAGGATCTGCCACTCGTTCTTCACCTTGGGATCGGTGAGTCCGAACGCCTCCGGGGCCCCCTGGGGCTCGTATCCCTCCATGGGCAGGCGGTACTTGGCCAGCAGATGGGCGGTGAAGTCGATGATGGACGCCAGATAGGCGTAGACGCGGGCCACGGCGGCCGGGTCGTCGGGCCGCCCGGACAGTTCCGGTATCCGCTGGGCCGCCTCGGCGGCCAGCTCACGCCGGTACCAGGGCGCGCTCTCCAGCAGTTTCAGCTCCTCGCCGTCCCCGGGCGCGCGGCCGGCCCCGGTACCGAAGTCCTTGGCGGCGACTCCCATGGTGAGCTGCTGGCCGCCGGGCGGCATCCGCACCGACCCCTGCTCCTCGGCGTTCATGCCGGTGCCGGCCGCGACGATGTGCTTGGCGCCGGTCACCTCCAGCTTGTACCGGCCGCCCTCGCTGGTCTGCGCCTTCAGCGGCTCGTGGCTGTGCGAGGCGGTGTGCGCGCGGAAGACGTCGAGCAGGAACTGCACCGCGTCGTTGCGCTCCTGGACCTGCCCTTTCTCCATGAGCGAGGGATAGGTGACCAGTTCGACGGTGTGGATCTGCCACTGCCCGGTCTTGGCCATCGGCAGGTTGTTCGGGTTGGGGTACGGGCCCTGGCTCATGTCCTTGGTGACCTGGACGAGGGGCCGGCCGTCCTCGGACCGGACGACCGCGAACGTCCGGCTGGCGTTCACCGGCAGCGCACAGACGAAACCGCTCAGTTCGCTCTCGGAGCCGATGGAGGACCCGGCGAAGCTCTTGCCGAACGCCGGTGCGGCCACCCGCTGCACGGGCATGCCGGTCCGGCCGCCCGCTCCCAGAGCGGCGGTCACCGCACGGTTGCCCGCGGCGTCCTGGAGCGTCCTGACCGAACCGGGGGTGTGGTGACCGGCGGCGGCCGGCCCGTCCGGCCGGGCGGGTCCGGCGGACGTGCGCACGGGGGGCGGCACGGGTACGTTGCGCGGCGCCCGGTGAGAACGGTCGGGACTCAGCTCGTGCGGTCGCAAGGAGTGCTCCAGGTCGTTCCGGTCATCGTGCCCGACGACAAACGAGCACCGAGGCGCAGTCTGACGTCCTCCCCGCACACCGGGAAGGGCCGCGGGGGCAGGACCGGGGGCAGACTGCCGCACCCGGAGGGCAGTCCTCGGGTGCGGTGTCCCGCTCAGGCCGCCCCGGACACCTGGATCGAGGCGAGGAACGCCTTCCCGGCCAGGCGCCACGGGGGCGGCGCACGGACGGGGCGCAGGGTGCTGGCCGCGTCAGGAGACGGCTGAGCCGAGCCGTTCCTCCGGTGCGGACGGCGAAGGATGCGCCCGTTCCGCACGGAAACTCACCCCGATGCCAGCAGCCCCCGCCTCCGCAACTCCGGTGCCAGGCCGTCCGAGAGCCAGTGGGCCTCCTCCAGGTTCGGGAACCCGGAGAGGATGAACTCGCTCACGCCGATCTCGCGGTACTCCTCCAGCCGGTCGGCGACCTCCGAGTGACTGCCTACGAACGCCAGCGCCGAGCCTCCGGCCAGGAGCCCGAAACCGCCCCAGAGATTGGGCGCCACGTGGAGACTGTCCAGGTCCTCGATGCCGGCTCCTTCGAGGAGGCTCTGGCCCCTGGCCTGGCCGACCGAGCCACGGGCGCCCAGCAGCGCGCGGGCCTGCGCGGCGTGGGCCGGGTCGATGCCGGCGAGATGCCGCTCGGCGTCCGCGAACGCCTGCTCGGCGGTGTCCCGGCTGAGCAGCCAGGCGCGCAGGCCGAACCGCGGCGCCGACCGGCCCTCGGGCACCGCCTCGGCCAGCCACTTGATCTTCTCCGCGATCATGTCCAGCGGTTCGAGCCAGCTCAGATAGACGTCGGCGTGCCGGGCGGCGACCGGCCGGGCGTACTCCGAGGACCCGCCGAACCAGATCTCCGGCGGCTCCGCGGGCAGGTCGCGCCCCGGAGCCGTCACGGAGGCGTCCCGCGTCGCGAAGTACTCCCCGGTGTGATCGACCGACTCACCCGCCAGCAGCGGCCGGACGATCCGCAGGAACTCCTCGGTGCGGGCGTACTGCACGGCCTTGTCGCCGTGGTCGCCGTAACGGCGTGCCTCCCACCCCGGTTCACCGGTCACCACGTTCAGCGCCAGACGGCCGTGGCCGGCGAGCCGCTGGAAGGTCGCCGCGTGATGCGCGGTCAGCAGCGGGTGCTGGGTGCGGGGGTGCAGCGCCACCAGGAACCGGAGGGTGCGGGTGTGCGCCAGGAGCACGGACGACACGATCCAGGGATCCTCACAGGAGGACCCGGTCGGGACGAGTACCGACGTGCACCCGGCCTCCTCCACCGCCAGGGCGATCTCCGTCAGGTAGGACAGGGTCGGTGCGCGGAAGCCCCCGGGTCCGGCGGAGTCCCGGTCGGGCAGTACGACGTTGGTGCCGCCCTGCCGGAACTGCCGGGTCTCCCCGGCGCTCGGCAGGTACCAGTGGAGGCGGATCTGGGCGTCGGTCGTCATGTCAACGGCCCGCTTTCGATGGGAGGAGTCGGAGCAGCGAGTTCCGGAGCGCCGCGTACACCGGTTCCGGATCGTGCCGGAAGTAGAAGTGGTCCCCGGTGAACCACCGGGCGGTGAACTCCCCGGCCGTCTGGTCCCGCCAGGCCAGGAGGGCATCGGGCGGCACCGAGGTGTCCTGTTCGCCCCCGAAGACCTCCAGGGGCACCGGGAGCGGATCACCGGGTTCGTGACGGTAGGAGTCGAGCAGCCGCAGGTCGGCGCGGAACGTCTGCATGACCAGGGCGGTCAGTTCGGGGTTGGTCGTCACGTGCGGGGGCAGCGCGCCGTAGCGGGCCTCGACCTCCGCCATGAGCCGCGGGTCGGTGAGGCCCGCGAGCCCGGTGGCCGTGCGCCCGAGCTGCGGGGCGGCGTGGGCCGAGGCGATGAGCTTGCGGGGCAGCGGCTTCCCGCGGGCGCGCAGTTCTCTGATCGTCTCGAACGCGGTCAGGGCGCCGAGACTGTGTCCGAAGAACACGGCCGGCTCGGCGAACTCGGTCTCGTCCACCAGATCCCTGACGAACTCTCCGATGGTGTCCGGTCCCCGCTCGCGCGAGCGGGGACCCCGTCCCGGCGCGCAGATGCCGTAGACCTCCACCCCCGGGAGCTCCGCGCCCCACCGGACGAACTCGCTGGCGATCGCGCCCGAGTGCGGGAAGCAGTACAGGGTGACGAGAGGGCGGTCCGCCAGGGGCTTTCCGATGGTCCAGCCGCTTCGTGGTCCGCTCATGGCTCGTCCCGTTTCCCCGAAGGCCGGGTTGCGCGGCACACCCGCGTCACCTCGCGGCTCCCTTTCCCGGCCGGTGCCGGACCACGGTGTCGGCCAGTGCCCGCTCCGGGGCGTCCGCCAGGCCGACGAGCACGTCGCCGACCGCCGCGGCCAGCACGCCCGCCTGCTGCGCCGAGACCCGCGTCCCCTGGTAGGACAGCACGGCGGCCAGCTCACCGTCCTCTTCGGCCACGGTCAGGGTGATGCCCGTCTTGGCCTCCCTGGCACCGAGCCGGTCGAGGAAGACCGGCCGCAGACGCGTTCCTCCCAGCTCCGCCGTGCGGTCGCTGCGCAGATTCATGTTCAGCGTGACATCGGTGTAGGGCGAGCGTCCTGGCTGCCGCACCGGGGCCAGCCGCTCCAGGACGTCCTCGAACGGGGCCTCGGCGTGAACGAACGCGTCGAGCGTCTCGGTCCTCACCGCGGCCAGTACGTCGCCGAGCGAGCTGTTCGCGGTCACGTCGGACCGCAGCACGACGGTGTTGAGGGAGGGCCCGAGCAGGTCCGGGAAAGCGCCCCGGTCCGGTGGGACGGCGGGGACGCCCACCGTCAGACTCGTCTGGCCGGTCCAGCGGTGCAGAGCGGTCACCAGCGCCGCGCCCACCACCATGAACCAGGACACCGAGTGGCGGGTCTGGAGGTGCCGCAGCCGCTGTCCCAGGCCGGCCGGCAACGGCACCGTGACCGCCCCGTCCGGCTCGGGCGCCGCCGGCGGCTCGGGGAACTCGACCGTGCTCCGGGCGCCGTCGAGCCGTTCACCCCAGAAGTCGAGGTCACGGCGCTGCCGCTCGCCCCCGCGGGCCGCTTCCCCGGCTGCCACGAACTCCCGGTACTGCGTGCGCGGCGGCTCGGCGGGTACTCCGTCCGCGACGGCACGGTAGTAGCGGTCGAGCTCCGACAGCAGCGTCGGGACCGATTCCCCGTCGATGACGAGGTGGTGTGCGCACACCAGCAGCGCGTGCGCGTGCGCCCCGAGGTCCGCTACGGCGAACCGCAGCAGACGCCCGGACTCCAGGTCGAAGGGTTGCGCCGCGCTCTCTTCGAGCCATTGGGCCAGTTCCTCGTCCGGCTCGGCGGGGTCGGCGACGGACACCAGCTCGATACGGGGCCGCCACGGCTCCCGGACGACCTGGCGCAGCGCGCCGCCGTCCGTCACGAACGCGGTGCGCAGGATCTCGTGCCCCGCGACCAGCTCGGCCAGCGCACGGTTCAGCACCGCCAGGCCGAGTGGCCCCTCGGCCTTCCAGGACAGCAGGACCGTGTTGCGGGAGCGCTTCTCGACCTGCTCCGCGAGCCAGAGCTGTCGCTGCAACGGGCCGGCCGACGGCAGTCGGTCGGCGGCCGGCGCCGCGCCCGGAGTGACAGCGGACGCGCCGTCGCCGAGCTCGCGGTCGACGAGCGCGGCGAGGTCACCCAGGCGGGGGTGCTCGAACAAGGCGCGCATCGGCAGCTTCACACCGTAGTGCTGCTGGATCCGTGCGATCAGCGAGACCGCGTTCATCGAGTGCCCGCCCAGCGCGAAGAACGAGTCGTCGGGTTTCACCGAGGAGACACCGAGCAGCTCCGACCACAGCTGCCCGAGGACCGCCGCCGTGCCGCTCCCGGTGGCGACCGGTCCCGTGGCCGCCGGTTCGGCCGGGGGTGTCCCCGGTCGGCGGCGCAGCGCTTCCTTGTCCACTTTTCCGTTGGGCGTCAACGGGATCTCCGCGACGGTGCGGAACTCTCCCGGGATCATGTAGCCGGGCACCTTGGCGAGCAGGTGGTCGTAGAGGTCGCGCCGGGTGAGCGGGGCGGTGGTGGCCACGACTCCGACGAGGCGGTCCGGCTCGGACAGCACCGCGGCGTCGTGGACCTGCGGGTGTTCGAGCAGCGCGGCGCGCACCTCGCCGGGTTCGACGCGGTATCCGCGAAGCTGCACCTGGTCGTCGGCCCGGCCGACGAATTCCAGCGCTCCGTCCGGTCGGTACCGGGCCAGATCGCCGCTGCGGAACAGCGTCCCGTCGCCGAACGGCGACTCGACGAACCGCTGCGCGGTCAGCTCGGGCCTGCTGGCGTAGCCGCCCGCGACTCCGTCGCCGCCGACGTGGATCTCACCGACCGCGCCGGCCGGCAGCAGCCGACGGCCCGTCAGCCGGTCCAGGAGCAGCAGCCGGGTGGTGGGGATCGGCCGGCCGATGACAGCGGCGTCCGCGTCGACGTCCGCCCGGGTCACGGTGTGGACGCTGGCGTGCACCGTGGTCTCGGTGATGCCGTACATGTTCACCAGCCGCACATGGGGACGGCGTTCCAGCCAGTCACCCAGCACCGCCGGGCGCAGGGCCTCGCCTCCGAAGATCACGTAGCGCAGCCGGTTGAGCCCCGTGGGCGTCGCCGGTTCCCGGTCCGCGATCCGGCTGAACGCGCTCGGGGTCTGGTTGAGTACGGTGACCCCTTCGCGTTGCAGCAGCGCCCAGAACTGCTCCGGGTCGCGGGTCTGCTCCTCGGTCACGAGCACCAGCCTGCCGCCGTGCACGAGTGCGCCGAAGACCTCCCAGACCGAGAAGTCGAAGGCGTAGGAGTGGAACATCGTCCACACGTCGCTCGGTCCGAACACGAACGGGAAGCGCTCGTTGGTGACGAGCCGCACCAGGTTCCGGTGGGTGATCACCACACCCTTCGGCTTTCCGGTGGTGCCGGAGGTGTAGATGCAGTAGGCGGGCGCGTCGGCGGCCACCGGAGGCAGGTCGCGGTCGGTGCCGGGTTCGGCGTCGGCGGCGACGGCGGTCCCCGAGAACCCCGGGATGCCGGCGCCGTCCGGGGTCACCGCGAACCGGGCTCCGGAGTCGTCGAGGATGAAGGCCGCCCGTTCCCGCGGGCCCGCCGGGTCGACCGGCAGGTACGCGGCCCCAGCGAACAGCACGGCGAGGATGGCTTCGATCTGCCGTGGCCCTCGCGGCAGCAGCAGGGCGACGAGTTCGCCCGGCTCCACGCCCCGTTCGAGGAGGACCTTCGCGAGCCGCCGGGACCGGGCGAGGAGCTGTCCGTAGGTGATCTGCGTGCCTTCGTGCGTCAGCGCCACGGCCTCGGGCCGGCGCCCGGCGGCCTGCCGGACCAGTTCGTGGACGGTGGTCTCCGGGTACGCGGCGTCGGTCGCGTTCCAGACCGCCAGTTGGGTGTGGCGTTCGTCGTCGGTCAGCGGGTCCAGGTCGCCGAGCGCGGTGTGCGGTTGCTTCGCGAGCTGCCGCAGGACCGTCGTGAAGTGCTCCGCGAGGGCGGCGATCTGGTCGTGGTCGAAGTAGCGGCCGTTGAAGACGAGGACGCCCCGGTGGCCGCCGTCTTCCGCGCGCAGCACGAGGTGGAGGTCGTACTTGCCGTAGCCGCCCGCGAGGCCGGTCTCCTCCCGCGGCCCGGTTCCGTCGAGGACCGTGACGAGCACGTCGAACAGGGCGGTGCGGCTCATGTCCTTGACCGGGTCGATCCGGCGCACCAGCTCGTCGAACTGCGCGAGCCCGTGCCGCTGGGCGTGCGCGCGCTCGGCCGCGACCGCCGTCGCCAGCCGGTCGAAGGTGACGTCCGGCCGCGCCTCGAAGCGGAGCGGCAGCAGGTTGGACAGGGGGCCGACGATGTCGCGGTCGGCGTCGTGGCGTCCCGGGTGGGTCAGCCCCAGCACCAGGTCGGTCTGTCCGGTGTACCAGCCGAGGACGGCGGTGAAGGCGGCCAGCAGCACGTCGGCGGGGGCCACGCCGAGCCCTTCGGCGAGGGTGCCGACCGCTGTGTCCGCCGGGACCGAGAAGCCGGCCGTGGCCTCCTCGTAGACGTGGACGGCGTCGCGCCGACGCCGTTCGGGCAGGCGCAGGGGCTCGGCCGGAGGGCTGAGCACGGCGGCGCGTGCCTCGATGTCCGCGCGCCGCGCGTCTTCCGGTATCCGCTCGTGCCAGGTGCTGAAGCTGCTGGGTCCGGGGGTGTCGCCGAGGAGCTGCCGGGCGAGGAGCCGCAGCGAGTGGTCGTCCGCGACGGCCTGGTGGGCGGTCAGCGCCAGCCGGGCCGAGCCGTCCTCGTGCGGCAGCACGGTGACGCGCAGCAGCGGGCCCTCGACCAGGTCGAACGGTGCGGTGGCGGCCGCGCGCAGCGCTTCGGGGCCGGTGCCGGCGGGCAGCCACTGCGGGCGCACGGGGACGGTCTCGTGGATGCGCTGCACGACCTGGCCGTCCACGTGGTCGAACGTGGTGCGCAGCGCCTCGTGCGCCCGCACCACCGCCGAGACGGCGGCGTCCAGCCGGGACCGCTCGGGGGCCTCGGGGAGCCGCAGCACGAGCCTGAGGTTGTGGTAGGTCGGCGCCGCCGGATAGATCTCGCCGTTCTCGAACCGGTCCACGAACCACATGCGCTGCTGGTGGGGGGAGGCGGGCCGGACGAGGACGGCGGGCGCGGTCCTCGGGGCGGTACGGTCCGGCTCGGGCGGCACGGGGTCCGCGGCCGGCAGGCCGCCCGTCTCTTGCGGGGCGGCGGCCGGAGCCAGCGCCGCCGTGAAGTCGTGCAGGCGGGGGTGGTCGAACAGGGTCCGGATCGACGCCGCCTCGGCGTCGTAGCGCTGGTTGACCGCGAGCACCAGCTTCTCCGCCAGCAGCGAGTGGCCCCCCAGCTCGAAGAACGAGTCCTCCGGGCCGATCTCCCGCACGCCGAGCACGTCGGCCCAGAGACGGGCCATCTCCGTCACCGACCCGTCCGCGGCCCGCTTCGGAGAAGGGCCGGGCCGTGGCTGTTCCACGGCTTCGGGGGCTGCCCCGAGGTCCCGTCGGACGTCGATCAGCGGTGTCTCGGGGTTCTCGGCGACCGAGTCGAGTACGGAACGGTAGTCGTGGGCGAGTTCCGCCATCCGGGTGGGGCCGACGGCTCCGGTGGGGTCCTTCCACAGCACGTGGGTGCCGGTGCTGTCCTCCCGCACCATCGTCGCCAGGGTGAAACCGGCGGAGCTCTCCATGCCGAGCAGCCGCAGCGACGCCCGGTGCCCGCCATGGTGCAGGGGCAGATCCTGCACGTCGACCCCGTCCCGCAGGCCGGCGTTCCAGACCTGGAACACCGTCTGGTGGGTGCGTGCCCCCGCTTCCGGCCCGGTGAGGCCGGCCGCCCGCATGATCGCCGGCAGTGGCAGGTTCCCGTGCGCGACGGCGTCCCTCACGCGAGCGTGGACACGACGGGTCAGCGAGGCGTAGGTGTCGTCCGCCGTGGGCCGGTCCAGGACCGGCAGGGGGTTCACGAAGTCCCAGACGAGGTCGCGCAGCGACGCCGAGGACCGGCCGTGGTAGGGCACGAACGACAGGACGTCCGAGCCTCCGCCGTAGCGGCGCAGCAACGCGAAGTAGCTTCCCAGGAGCACCGAGGTGTAGGAGACACCGAGCTCGGTGGCGCGTGAGCGCAGCCGGGCGGTGAGTTCTCCGGGTAACAGCTCCTCCAGCACGGTGTACTGCGTCTCGTCCACGCTCGGCGGCAGCCGGAAGCCGATGTCCCGCCCGCCCAGCGTCTCCCGCCAGTACTCCCGGTCGGGTTCGCCTTCCGGACCGTCGGCCAGCGCGTGCGACCGCTCGGCGTGGTGCACCAGTTCGCCGTGGTCGGGGGCGACCGGAGCGACACCCGCGTAGGTCTCCCTCAGCGCCTCCAGGAGCACGAGGATCGACGCGCCGTCGAACACCAGGTGGTGCACGGCCAGGACCAGGACGGTGAAGTCCGTGCCCCGCAGCAGCTCCACCCGGGCGAGCGGTCCGCGGCGCAGGTTGAACGGCCGTTGCCAGCTCTTGCGTACGGCCTCGTCCCTGGGGAGGTCCGTCCTCGTCTCCGTCACCGGGATCTCCGGGCCGCCCGAGCGGTCCAGGACCAGGCCGCCCGGTGTGGCCAGGACCCGGCCACGGAGCTGGGGGTAGAGTTCGCCGATCTCCCTGACCGCCTCACGCAGGCGTGCCACGTCGAGCGAACCGGTCACTTCGAACGGCGTCGGGATGATGTTCGTCCAGGCGGTCCGGTCACGTTTCCACGCGACCCAGATGGCTTCCTGCCCGACCGAGAGCGGGACCTGCTTCGGGTCACTCACATGTGCCTCATTTCCGCGTCGCTTCCGGCTTCTTCCTCGCCGCCCGGTGCTTGTTCGGCACGGCGAAGTCAGGTCGGTCCATGGCGGACAGCCGGATGTGTGTGGGGGGTGTTGACGCGCTGCCGCGCGCAACGACGGGAGACGTCTGCCGGCCCTCGGGCGGCGGCATCGGTGGCTCTCCCCGCCGGGGCGAGGACCGGGGCCATGGGCAGACGGGTACGGCCGAGGCGGCGGATCTCCGGGCTCAGTGCCCGGACGGTGTGGGCGGCGCCGCGTCGGCGAGCGGCTGGATCACACCTGGATCCGCACGTGCAGCCGTCTGAGCCAGGCGTCGAGCTGCAACACCATCTCGACGTCCGCCCGGCCGAGCCAGCCACCACGGTCGAGCCGGCTCGGATCGTCGACGACAGCGGCGGCGGCACGACGGTCCAGCAGCGCGTGCACAGGGGCCGCCGAGTCGTCCAACAGCGCCCGGAGGCGGCTCAGGAGAGCGGATTTGTAGTACGTGTCGTAGGTGATGGGGTAGGGCACCTTCGGCCGGGTGCGCACCGACTCCGGTACCAGGTCGTGCCCGAGGGCGCGCAGCAGGCTCTTCTCCCTGCCGTCGAAGGACTTCGCCCGCGCCGGCAGGTGGTACACGGCCGACACCACCTGAGGGTCGGCGAACGGGAAGCGCACCTGGAGCCCGGCGGCCGTCGATATCCGCTCCGAGTGGAGCACCGTCTGCTCGAGCAGCCGGGTGATCGTCAGGTGATCGATCTCGCGGGCGAGGCGGTCGGTGCGGGACGCACCCGGCGGGTGCCGCACCTCCGCGACGGCTTCGCGGAACAGCGAGTCGATCCAGCCGGACACGTCGATGGCGGAGAGCAGATCCGCGTCGAACAGCCCGGCCCCGATGCCGTACGGCAGACCGAAACGCCGGGAACGTTCGATCCAGGGAAACGATGTGAGAGCACGGGTGGGGTCGGGATCCCCGCCGAGCCCGGTGAACACCGCGTCCGCGCCTTCCCCGCTGAGCACCACCGGCACCGCCTCCGCGACCCGGCGTCCGAAGACGTACGGCGTGATGTTCTTGTCGCCGAACGGGGTCGGGTGGTCCTTGGCCGCGGCGACCTCGGCCAGCAGACCGGGTGCGGAGAGCTCACGGGGGTCGATCTCGGCCTCGTGGTGCTCGCACCCGAGGAAGTCGACGACCTCCTGCGCGTACGGCCGGTCGGGAACCGGGACGCCGGTCTGGTCGAACACGACCGTGAAGGTCTTCGGGGGGTGTTTCGCGATGCCGGCGGTGAGGCCGGTCAGCACGCTGGAGTCCAGTCCTCCGGACAGCAGCACGGCGGGCTCGGCGTCGCCCAGCGCACGGCGCACGGCCTCGTCCAGCAGCTCTCTGACCTGGTCGACGGGGCGGCCCCGTGCGGCCTCCGGTGGATCCTGAAGCGACCAGTAACGCGTCTCGGAGCCGGCACCGGCGGCCCGGAACTCGACCGTGGTTCCCGGCACCACCTCCCGCACGTCCGCGAGCACCCCGCGCCCCGGCGGACGCAGTTGTGTGATCAACGCGCTCAGGCCGTCGGCGGTGAGCCGGGGCCGGACCCACGGGTGCCGCGCGAGGGCGGCGAGGTCGGAGGAGAACAGCAGGCCGTTCTCGGTCACCAGATAGCTGAGTGGTTTGAGGCCGAGGCGGTCGCGTCCCAGCAGCACCCGGTCCGCGTCCAGGACGGCGAACGCGAAGTCGCCCTGGAACCGCTCGACAGCGGCTCGCCCCCACCTGAGGTAGGCGTGGGCCACCAGTTCCGAGGGCGAGTACCCCGGGCGCACCGCCAGCGAGGCCGCGAGGCCGGTGGCGTCGGCGAGGTGACCGTCGAAGACCACGGCCACCGGCGGGGCCCCGGCGCGTCCGAGCACCGCCGGCCCTGTGGGCCCGGTCCAGGTGGGACCGACCGTCTGCACAAGGGCGGCATTCTCGTGCCGCCATGTCCCGTGTCCGGCCCTGCCGCGCACAGCGAGGTCCGTCATCAGGCGGCTGAAGTCCGCTTCGCGTACCTCAGCCTTCTCGGAATAAGCCGACCATCCGGCAAAACTAGACATTGAGACCTCGCGAGATTCTTCAGACTCACGTAATTCACCGGATTCGAATTACGTCCGTACCGTCTGCCGCGCATGTCCCTTTTCTGGCGACCGCCCCAATGACTTCAGCGACACGTTCGACTCATTTCACTCTGTTGAGCGCTGAGCTCTGGCCGTCACTACTCGGAACCTCATAGCAATCTAGCCCGATCGGCCGCCGGTAATGTTACGGGATCATGAAATGTGGAAGGTCGGGACGCACTTATGAAACCTGTCGTCATGTCCTGAATGGTCCGTCTCCGTCGTTTCTTCGCCCTTGTCCATGGAATGCGACGGCACGCGAAATGAGCAGCGAAAAGTACGGCTTCGCCGCGGCGGCCGGCACGGCTTCCACATTTCATGATCCCGCAACATTACCGGCGATCGACGTGGATAGATTGCTATGAGGTTCCGAGGAGTGACGGCCGGAACGCAGTGGCAATAGCGCACGAGCGAGGCCGTCCTGGGGTTGACACGGGTTCGGTTCTTGCGATGCTGGACCACGCAACGGGGTGACAAGCAATGCGCCGCAAGGTCTTTGCGGCGGGCGGGCGTGACGAACAGGAACGCCACACAGCTCACGGAGATCCGATGACGCAGGAAAACTCTGTCGCCGTAGTCGGGTTGAGTTGCCGATTCCCCGGTGCTCACAACGTCGAGGAGTACTGGAGAAACCTTTGCGCGGGCATCGACAGCATCAGCCACTTCGATCGGTCCGCACTCGACGCGTCGGGACTCGACGCCGCGCTCGTCACGGATCCCAGGTTCGTTCCGGCGCGCGGAGTGGTGCCCGACGGTGAACTGTTCGACCGGGAGTTCTTCGGATACAGCGCCGCCGAGGCGGCGACGATGGACCCGCAGCACCGCGTTTTCCTGGAGTGCGCCGCACAGGCCCTGGACGACGCGGGCATCGACCCCGACCGGTCGGGGACGTGGACCGGCCTGTTCGCGGGCGGTGACCACACGCCCGCCCCGCCGGCCGGCTCCGTCGACACCGCCACGGCCACTCAGCGTCTGATCGGGCGCGAGAAGGACTTCCTGGCCACCCGGGCCGCGTACAAACTCGACCTGCGCGGCCCGGCGATCACCGTGCAGACCGCCTGCTCGACCGGGCTGGTAGCGGTCCACCAGGCGTGCCAGGCGCTGCTCGGCCACGAGTGCGACGTGGCTCTCGCCGGAGCCGCCGCGCTCCACCTGCCGCAGGTCGGCGGCCATCTCCACCAGGAGGGGTCGATCCTCTCCGCGGACGGCCGCTGCCGCGCCTTCGATGCCGACGCCTCCGGCACCGTCAACAGCGGCGGGGTGGGCGTCGTCGTGCTGAAACGTCTCACCGACGCGCTGGAGAACGGCGACCGGATCGTCGCCGTGATCCGGGGATCGGCGGTGAACAACGACGGCCGGGAGAAGGTCGGCTACACGGCGCCCTCGGTGGCGGGGCAGCGGGACGTGATCAGGATGGCGCTGGCCCGGGCGGGCGTCTCCTCCGACGAGATCGGCTATGTGGAGGCGCACGGCACCGGCACCCCCGTCGGGGACCCGGTCGAGGCGGCCGCGCTGACCGCGGCGTTCGCCGCCGAGAGCGAGGGCTCCCGGACCGGTCCCTGCCTGCTCGGCACCGTGAAGGCCAACATCGGCCACACGGGCGCCGCGGCGGGCATCGCCGGCCTGATCAAGACCTCGCTCATGCTGCACCACCGCGTCTTCGTCCCGACCCCGCACTTCTCCCGCCCCAACCCGGCCCTGGACCTCGACGCGTCACCGTTCCGGGTCAGCACCGAGTACCGTCCCTGGGAGCAGGCCGGTTCACGGCTCGCCGGCGTCAGCTCCTTCGGCATCGGCGGCACCAACGCCCACCTCGTCCTGGAGGAACCGCCCCGCACCGAGCCGGGCGATCCCGATGAGGCGGACGAGCAGGCCGAGGCGGACGGGGCACACGCACTCTGCCTGTCCGCCGCCACCCCGGAGGCGCTGCACACGCTGCGCACCCGGCTGGCCGACCGGTTCGGCGCGGCCGACGCGCCCCGGCCGGCGGACGCGGCACGGACCCTGGCCGCGCGCCGGCGCTTCCCGTACCGCCTGTCGGTCGTCGCCCGGAACGCCGCCGAGGCCGCCGCGCTGCTGCGGGACACCGACCGGACCGCCCGGGCCGCGGAAGCTCCCCGGGTGGCCTTCCTCTTCCCCGGACAGGGCGCCCTGCAAGCCGGTCACGGACAGGCCGCCCACGCACTGCTCCCGGTGTTCCGCGAGGTCTTCGAGACCTGCCGGGCCCACCTCCGCGCCCGCCACGACATCGACCTGGCACCGGCGCTGGACCCCGGCACCTCCCCCGACTGGTTCCTCGACACCCGCCACCAGCAACTCGGCCTGTTCGTGTACGGCTACGCGCTGGCCCGGCAGCTGTCCGCCTGGGGCGTCACCCCCGAGTCCTCGCTGGGACACAGCGTCGGCGAGTACGCGGCCGCCGCGGTCGCCGGTGGCTGGGACCGGCAGGACGCACTGGACCTCGTCCATGCGCGCGCGACCGCGATGCACCGGGCGCCCTCCGGCCGGATGCTCGTGGTGCGAGCACCGCTCGACGAGGTGACGCCGCTGCTGGACGACAGCGTGTCGCTCGCCACCGTGGGGTCCGGCTACGTCGTCGTGTCCGGCCCGGCGGAACGGATCGAGGCGCTCGCCGCCGACCGGCAGGCCGCCGGCACCGCGACCCGGCTCCTGCCGACCGCGCACGCCTTCCACTCCCCGCTGATGGCGACCGCCGCCGACGAACTGCGGAAGGCCGTGGCCACCGTGCCGGGGAAGACGCCGCACCAGGCGTGGATCTCCGGACTCACCGGCGAGCGGACGGCCCCCGGGCAGGCGCGGGACCCCGACTACTGGGCCCGGCAGCTCACGGGCACCATCCGGCTGGACCTCGGGATGCGCACGCTCGCCGAGGGCGGCGCGCCGGTCCTGGTGGAGCTGGGTCCCGGGGACTCGCTGACCCGGGAGGCGATCCGCCGGTCGGCGGACCTCGTCGCCGTCCCGCTCCTGGGCCGCTCCCCGGCCGATGAGCGCAGGAACCTGCTCGCCGGTCTCGCGCGGCTGTGGGAGGAGGGGGTGAGCGTGGACTGGGAGTCCCTGGCGCCCGTCCGCGCCGGACGGATCTGCTCCCTGCCGCCCCATCCGCTGGCCCGTACCGCCGTGCCGGCCCCGCCCCGTCCGCCGGCGGCCGCGCCGGTCACGGCCCCGTCCTCCCCGTACCGCACCGAGCAGGCCGTCGCCCCGGTGTGGACGCAGGCCGGTGCCGCCCGTCCCGACGCCTACGACGTGCTGCTCGCCGGAGACCCCGCCGGGCTCGGCGCGGCCCTGTCCGGTCACGGGGTCACCGCGGTCGCCTGGCGGCCCGGTGCCCTCGCGGCGGCGGCCGGTGACTTCGCGGTCCGGGCCGGGCGCCGCCCCCTGGTGATCGCCGTTCCGCCGGAGCGGGAAGCGCCGCCCGGTCCGGACGCGCCGGGCGTCGCCCCGGTGCTCGCCGAAGCGGTCGAGACCGCCGGGCGGCTCGGCGCCCCCCTGTTCGTCGCGGGCCGCGGGCTGACCGACGTCCTGGCCGCCGCCCCGGCGGCCGCCGCCCCCGACTGGGGCGCCTGGGCCGCGCACCACTTACGGACCGGACGGTCCGTCGCCCTGCTCGACCTCGGTGACGGCGCCGCACCGACCCGGCTGCCCGCCCCCGGGGCCGACGCGCACGCCTGGCGCGGCGGGACCTGGTGGGATCTCCGACCGAGGCCCGTAGAGCTCTCCGCCTCCACGGCGGACGGCGCACCCCCGTCCTGGACCGTGGTCGGCGACGGCCACCCGCGCGCCGCCGCGCTGGCCGCCGATCTCGCCGAGCACGGCCTGCCGGTACGGGAGTACGTCGAGGCCGCGCCGCTGCCCGATCTCACCGCTGCGGTGCACGCCGCCGTGGACGGTGTGGCCTGGACCAGCCGGACCACGCCGCTCACCCGGCGGACCGAGCTGAGCCGGACGCTGGACCTGTACTGCGCCGGGCTGACCGGGCAGCAGATCGTGGCGATGACCGGCCTCACGGACGGACGGCGGATCACGGACCGGGAGCTGCGCCGCCGCGTCGATCCGGACCGGCGCCTGCCCGCCCTGACCGACTTCTGCCTGCGCGTACTGGAGCAGGAGGGCTGGCTGTCACGCGACGGCGACCACTGGCAGGCCGCCGACACGCTCACCTCCTCGCTGGCCGCCGCGCTGGCCGTCGAGTCCGAGCTGGACGACCTGCCGGGCCTGAAGCGGATGCTGCGCCATGTCACCGCCGCCTACCCCGACGTCTTCGCCGGTCGCCGCACCCCCGTATCGGTCCTCTACCCCGACGCCGACACCGGGTTCCTCGACGACTGCCTGCGCGACAACCGGATTCCGCTGGACGACTGCGCCGCCGCGCTGGAGGCCCTGCGCGACGTCGTGCGCACCGCGACCGCCGGAGCCCAGGAGACCGGCCGGACGCTGCGCGTCCTGGAGATCGGCGCGGGAGCCGGCCGGCTCACCTGGCCCCTGCTGACCGAGTGGCCCGGCCGGCGGGGCATCGAGTACCACATCACCGACGTCAGTCCGCTGATCGTGCGGCGTGCCGAGGCGCACGCTGCCGAACTCGGTCTGACCGACCTGAGGTTCTCCACCTACGACATCGGAACGGACCCGGTCGGCCAGCAACTGGTGCGGGGCAGCTACGACCTGGTGCTCGGGTACAACGTCGTCCACGTGGCCGAGTCGGTTCCCACCGCGCTGAAACGGCTCGCGGGGCTGCTGCGGCCCGGCGGCCGGCTGGGCCTGGTCGAGGTCACGGAGATCGCCCGCTGGTCCCATGTCATGTGGGGCCTGGCCCCGGGATGGTGGGACTTCGGGGACGAACTGCGCACCGACTCCATCCACCTCGACGCGCCCACCTGGCTGCGGGCGATCGACGACGCCGGATTCACCGACGTCCGGGCGGTGGACGCCAGTCTCGCCAGTGACCACGTGGTGGTGTTCGCGGCCGGCCCCGGACCCCGACAGCCGCCGAGCGACGGCGGGTTGCTCTACCTGCCCCGGACCGGCCCGGACTCCGCGGACCGGTGGCGGGAGGTGCGCGAGCGGCAGCCCGGCCGCGCCCCCGCCTGGGTGGTGACCGAGGACCCCGACTCCTGGCAGGGCGAGCGGCTGCGCCGCGGACTGGATCCCGCGTCGGACAGCCACACCTGGGGGCACCTGGAGGTCCCCCGCGTCGATCCCGGCCGGCTGGCGCGTCTGCTCGCCCTGGACCCGCCGCCCGGACGCCTGCGACTGCCGGACGGCCCACCCGCACCCGAGGCGGACCCGACGGCCCCGGTTCCGGACGCCGGATCCGCGGCGCCGGAGCCGGCCACGCAGGTCACGCCGGCCGCACCGACCACACCGTCCCCGGCCGAACCGTCCGGCACGGCCGGCGCGGACGGCCTCGCGACGGACCTGGCCGCCCTGTGGTGCGAGGTGCTGGGCACCCCGGCGGTGGGCGACGACGCCGACTTCCACGGGCTCGGCGGAGACTCGCTGATGCTCGTGCAGCTCAGCGGACTGATCGCCAGCCGTCTGGGACACCACGTGCCCGTCACGTCACTGCCGCACGACCTCACCTTCGCCGCCCTGGTCGGTACCGTCCGGCAACTCGTCCCCGCCGTGGAGCAGACCCGCGCCCCCGACGCCACGGCACCGGCGCCGCTTCCCGACCCCACGCCCGCCCACCTGCCCGACCACCTCACCCTGCTCCGCGCGGCCGACTCGGGCCGCCCGCTGTTCCTGGCGGCACCGGCCACGGGCAGCGCCCTCTGCTACCGGCTGCTCGCCGAGCATCTCGACGGCAGCCGGCCGGTCTACGGCCTGGACGCGCCCGGCCTCAACGACCACCGCCGTCCGCTGGCCCGCCTCGAGGACATCGCCGCGCACCACGTCACCGTGTTGCGGCAGGTCCAGCGCAACGGGCCGTACCTGCTGGGCGGCTGGTCGTACGGAGCGATGGTCGCCCACGAGATGACCCGTCTGCTGGAGACGATGGGGGAGTCGGTGGAGCTTGTCGTGGGCATCGACGGCTTCCTGCCCGCCACCGGTGGCCTGCCGGTCGGCGCCCTGCCGCACTGGCTGGTGCCCAGCCTGCACCTCCAGTGGGAGGCCCGCTTCCGCGGCGCCCGCTCCCGGCGCCCGGTGCCGGAACGGCCCGAGGGCGAGCCGGCCCGGGTGCGGGAGCTGGCCGGGCTGCGCCTCACCGCCGGTGTGCCGGACTACGTACGGCTGCACAACACCAGCATCAGCGCCCTGCTGCGGCACCGCCCCCGGCCGGTCCGCGCACCGATGCTGCTGCTCAAGGCCGGCACCGACCAGGACCGGCGTACCAAGCTCGGCCGGCGCATCGCCCCGCTGTACGGCGCCGGGGTGACCGTGCGCCCCCTGCCGGGCGACCACCACAGCATCCTGGGCAGCCGGCACGTACCCGCGCTCGCCGCCGCGATCGACCAGGCCCTGGCGACGCCGGCGGACCCCGACCGCCGCTGACGCACTCCGACCGCCGCTGACGCACTCCCCCCACCCCGATTGGCTTGCCCATGGTGCAACGACGTCCTGCCCAGCCACGCAACTTCTCCTCCGACCCCGACCGCCCCAGCTTCCTGGAGGAGCTGTACCAGGGCCGCTTCCGCTGGGACCTGGTCCACCCCTTCGCCGAGCAGGACCCGGCCGACCGCGCGGCCGGGGACCGGGCCGTCGCCGGACTGGGGGCCTTCCTGCGCGAACACGTCGACCCGGCCGAGGTGGAGGCGTCGCGGCGGCTGCCCGAGAGCCTGTACCCGCTGCTGCGGTCCCGGGGCTACCTGAGCCTGCAACTCGACCCGTCGCTCGGCGGCCTGGGCCTGTCGCACTTCAACGTGTTCCGGGTGGTGCAGGCCGCCGCGAGCCACTGCTTCCCGGTCGCCCTCGTGATGGGCATCGAGAACTCGGTCGGCGCACCCGCCTTCTGGCCGGTGGTGCCGGACGGGCCGCTGAAGGACCTGCTGCACCGGCACCAGAAGCTCGGCGGCCTGTCCGGCACCGCGGACACCGAACCCGGCGGCGCCGCCAACCAGCACCGGGCCACCACCGCCGTGCCGGTCGACGGCGGTGCGGCGTACGTCCTCGACGGCCACAAGGTCTTCGTGGGGCACGCGCCCCTCGGCACGCTGTTCAGCGTGACCGCGACCGTCCGGGAGAACGGCACCGCCACCAACCAGGTCTTCTTCGTGGAGGCCGACACCCCGGGCTTCTCGCGCGGGCCGTGGCACGAGTTCTCCGGCATCCACGGCTTCCCCAACGGCTGGATCACCTTGGACAAGGTCCGGGTGCCCGCCTCGCACCAGCTCCTGGAGGAGGGGAACGGGCAGGCCCGCCTGACCCCCGCCGTCTCACGGCTCGTCACCCGGGGCCGGCTGCACATGATCGTCGCGCCGTCGCTGGCCGTGGCGAAGCTGTGCTGCCGGTGGTCCCGGGAGTTCGTCAACCGCCGAGTGGTGGACGGGCGCCCGCTCGGGGAGTACGAGGAGATCCGGCGCAGGCTCGCCGACTCGCTCGCGGAGACCTTCGCCGTGGAGAGCGTCGCCCGCGCCGCCCTGCTCAACGAGGACCAGGACCTGGGACGCAACACGGCCTTCGAACAGAACGTCGCGAAGAACATCGCCTCCGTCGTCGCCGGCCGCGTGGCCGACCGGACCCTCTCCCTCACGGCGGCGGAGGGCTACGAGACGGCGGCGAGCAAGAAGCGCCGCGGGGCACCGGCGCTGCCGGTGGAGCAGGCCGTCCGCGACGTGCGCAACATGCGGATCTCCGGCGGCGTCGACTTCATGATCGACTACTGGCTCGCGGGCCGCAACATCCTGTCGTACTACTACCCCGAGCCCGACGAACCCGAGGCCCCGGCCGCCCCGGACGCGGGCCTCCTGGACGCCGACCTGACCGACCGCAACCGCGCCCATCTCGCGGCGGTCGTCGAGGAGACCCACCGGTTCGGGCTGACCTGCCGGGAGCTGGCCCGCCGCCATCCGGACCGGTCCGCGCTCGCCGCCCGCCAGCGCGTGCTGGTCCTGCTCTCCCGGATCTCCGCCGAACTCTTCACCATGGCCGTCGTCCTGGCGCGCGCCTCCGGCCTGACCCGGACCGCCGCGCCGGCGGCCGAGGACGGCCAGCGCCTGGCCGACCTGTACTGCGAGGCGGCCCGGCACCGTGTGGCCGGGCACCTGCGGCGGCTGCGGGACGCCGCCTCCGACGACGACAGCGCCGACTACGCCGGGCAGAGCACGAGCTGGCTCACCGCCACCGGGCCCCACCCGCTCTCCGAGGACCTGGTCTGACGAGGGAGCGGCGTCACCCGCCGTGCTGACACCTACTCGACGAAGGAGCAGTTGCCATGACGGTCCCCGACCGCACCACCCAGGGCCGCCCGTCCGGCGCCCCGGAGCCGGACGAGGAGGTGGTGGTCCCGGCCTCGGCGTTCCAGCAGCGGATCTGGCTCGCGGAACGGATGGACGCCGCCGCCACGTACAACGTGCCGCTGGCCTGGCGGGTGACCGGCCCGCCGCTCGACGCCGACACCCTGCGCCGTGCCCTCGCGCTGCTGGTGGCACGGTTCGAGATCCTGCGCACCCGGTTCGAGGAGCGGGACGGCACCCTGCGGCAGCGGATCGGCGGGCCCTGGAGCCCCCGGGTGGACCGGGTCGACCTGCGCGGGGACGGCGCCCCGCAGGACGCGCTGCACGCGTGGCTCGGCCGGGCCGCCGACGAACCGTTCGACCCGGCGTCGGGCCGGCTGCTGACCGCCGCGCTGCTGGAGACGGGCGGCCCCGACGGACAGGTGCTCTTCGTCCGCCTGCACCACCTGGTGTGGGACGGCGAGTCCGCCCAGATCTTCCTGCGGGAGCTGGCCGACTGCTACGCGCAGGCGTCCGGCGGCGGCCCGAAGCCCGGCCACCGCCCCCTCCCGGCGGTGGCCGGTCCGCGCGGCGGACACGCACAGTACCGGGACTTCGTCGCCGCGCAGGACGGCGGCGACACCGGGCAGCGGGCCGCCGAGCTGGCGTACTGGACCGACCACCTCGCCGGGGCGCCCGCCCACCTGGACCTCTCGCCCTCCGGGCCGGACCCCGAGGGCAACGGCACCGTGACCGTTCCCCTCCCCGCGGGCCTGGCCGCCCGGCTGCGCCGCGTCCAGCAGGACCAGGTCTGCACCCTGTACCAGCTCGCGGCGACGGCCCTGGCCGCCGTCCTGCACCGCTGGACCGGCCGGGACGACGTCGTCTTCGGCGCCCCGCTCGCGCAGCGCGACGACCCGCGCTTCGCGGGGCTGATCGGGCCGTGCCTCAACACGGTGGTGCTGCGCTCGCGCCCCGCCGCCGACGCGACGCTGCGAGACCTGCTCGTCAGCCTGCGCGGTGAGGTCCTCGACGCGTACCAACACAGCGGCGTCCCCTTCGAGAAGGTGGTGGAGCGACTGAACCCACCGCGCCGCTCCGGCCGCATCCCGTACGCCGACGTGACCCTGAGCCTGGAGACCGTCCCCGCCGAGCCGCCCCGGCTGGGCGGGAGCACGCTGGTCAGACTGCCGCTGTCCTCGCAGGACGCCGACTACCGGGCCAAGTTCGGACTGACCGTGGTGCTGACGCTCTCCGGCGACACCTTCGAAGCGGCCTTCTCCTACCGCGGCGACCACGCCCACCGGGCCGACGTCGCCCAGCTGGCGGCGCTGTACGGGCGACTGCTGGCCCGGCTCCCGGAGACCCTCGGCAGCCGCCTCGACACCCTCGACCTCGTGGCGGACGACGCCGCGGAGCTCGCCCGCCTGGACGCCTGGGAGAACGGCGGCGAGGCCGGCCCGGCGACCACCGTCCCGGAACTGCTCGGCCGATGGGTCCGGCGGACGCCCGACGCCCCGGCCGTGGACACCGCGCGAGGCGTCCTCACCTACGCCGGACTGCACCGGCGCGCCCTGGCCCTCGCCGCGCGCCTGCGGCCGCTGTGCCCGGCCGACGACCCGGTGGTGGCCGTGCTCCTGCGCCGGGGCGAGGACCTGGTCGTCGCGATGCTCGCCGCCTGGTACGCGGGCGCCGCCTTCTGCCCTCTCGACCCGGACGTCCCGGCGGCCCGGGTGGGCGAGCTGCTCGACGACCTGGGCGCCTGCGCGGTGATCGCCGACGGCCCCTCCGGCGCCGCGCACCCCGCCGCGGCCGGTCTCCCGGTCCTGGATGTGCCGGGTGCGGTGGATGGCCGGGCGGTCCTGGATGTGCCGGGTGCGGTGGATGGCCGGGCGGTCCTGGACGTGCCGGGTGCGGTGGACGGCCGGGCGGTCCCGGACGTGCCGGGTGCCGTGGACGGCTGCCCGGTCCTGGACGTGCCGGGTGCGGTGGACGGCCGGGCGGTCCCGGACGTGCCGGGTGTCGTGGACGGCTGCCCGGTCCTGGACGTGCCGGGTGCCGTGGACGGCCGGGCGGTCCCGGACGTCGTGCCGGGTGCCGTGCAAGGCCGGGCGGTCCCGGACGTCGTGTCGGATGCCGTGGACGGCCGGCCGGTCCAGGACGTCGTGTCGGATGCCGTCGGCGGCCGGCCGGGGCAGGACCGGCCGGCGACGGGGCCGGACGCCGTCGGCCCGCACCTGGCCTCGCCGCAGGCGGCGGCGTACATCGTCTACACCTCCGGCACGACGGGCAGGCCGAAGGGCGTCGTCGTCCGCCACCGCGGCCTGGCCCAGCTCGCCTCCTGGGGACGGGAGTCGTTCGGCCTGGGACCCGGAGACCGGACCGGGCAGCTCCTGGGAGTCGCCTTCGACGCCACCCAGTGGGACGTGTGGTCCGCCCTCGCCTCCGGCGGCTGCGTCGTCCCCCACGAGGGAGCACCGGCCGCCGACGACCTCGCGGACTGGCTCACCCGGCGGCGGATCTCCGTCGTCCTGCTCGCCACACCGCTCGCGGAAGCACTGTGGGCGTCCGGGGCGGCACTGCCGCGGCTCCGCCAGCTGCTCGTCGGCGCCGCCGCCCTGACGAGGACGCCGCCCGCCGGCACTCCGTACCGCATACGCAACGCCTACGGTCCCACCGAGTCGACCGTGATCGCGCTCACCCACGACCTCTCCGGCGGTGCCACCGGGCCGGTGAACACCATCGGACGGCCCATCGCCGGAACCCGGGCCGAGATCCTGGACCCGGCGGGGCAGCGCTGCCCCGCCGGAGTGCCCGGCGAGATCTTCCTGCAGGGCGCGGGCGTCGCGGCCGGCTACTGGCGGCGGCCGGAGCTGACGGCGGAGCGCTTCCACGGCCGCGCCGGCCCGGTCTACCGCACCGGGGACCGAGGCCGGTGGCTGTTGGACGGCACCGTCGAGTACCTGGGCCGGGCGGACCGGCAGCTGAAGATCCGGGGACACCGGATCGAACCGGGCGAGATCGAGGCGGCGCTGCTGCGGCACCCCGCGGTGTCCTCCGCCCTCGTGCACGGCGACCCGGGCCGCACGCCCGGCCTGGTGGCCTACCTCGTCGCCGCGTCACCGGCGGCGCAGCGGCCCGACCGCACCGAACTGCTGGACGACCTGCGGTCCCGGCTGCCCGCCCCCTCGGTCCCCGAGGCGTACGTATGGCTGGACCGGCTGCCCCTGAACGCCAGCGGGAAGGTCGACACCGCGCGGCTGCCGCGGCCGCGCCGCGAGGACCTGCCGGTGGCCGCCGAGCGGACCGCCCCGCGCGACGACACGGAACGGCGGATCACAGCCGCCTGGGCCGACGTCCTGGGCCGCGACGAGATCGGCGTGCACGACAACTTCTTCGACCTGGGAGGCAACTCCCTCCTGCTCACCCGGCTGCACACGTCGCTCACCGGGCGCGGGTTCACCGCCCTGACGCTGACCGCGCTCTACGAGCACACCACGGTCGCCGCCCTGGCGCGGTTCCTCACGGCGTCCGAAGCACAGCCCGCCGCACCCGCCGACGGGCTCCGCGACCGCGCGGCGCGGGCTCGCCGGGCGATGGCGAACCGGGGCCCGCGCGGCCGGGCAGGCGTCCGGGGGAGTGACGGCTGATGTCTCCACCGCCCGGCGACGCGTCGCGCCGCGTGCTGCGCACGGTGCTGGCCGCCGAAGTGCTCTCCATGAGCGGCTCGCAGCTCAGCGCCGTGGCCATGCCCTGGTTCGTCCTGGAGAGCACGGGTTCGGCGGCGGACATGGGGGTGGTGATGGCGGCCCAGATGATCGCCGTCGCCCTCTTCGGCGTACTGGGGGCCCCGCTGAGCGGACGCCTCGGCCCCCGCCGTGTGCTGGTGGCGTCCGACCACAGCCGTGCCCTGCTGGTGGCGCTGGTGCCGCTGCTGCACCAGGCCGGTCTGCTGCCGCTGCCGGTGATCATGCTCCTGCTCTTCGCCATCGGCTCCTTCTTCGCCCCCTACACCGCGAGTCAGCAGGCGCTGCTGCCGTTCCTCGCCGGCGAGGACGAGAAACTGCTCAGCCAGGCCAACGCCGACCTCCAGGGCGCGACCCGCCTCGCCGTCCTGATCGGCCCGCCCGTCTCCGGACTGCTCGTGAGCTGGCTCGGTGCGCCGACCGTCCTGCTCCTGGACGCCGGGACCTATCTGGCCTCCGCGCTGATCCTCGGTCTCCGCATCCCGCGCGGCCTCGCCCCGCCGGTCCCCACCGCCCGCCGGAACACCGGGGCCGCGGTGCACGTGCTGCGCCGCGACCGGCTGCTGAGCTGCTGGACCATCGGACAGGTCCTGACCGAAACGGCGTGGCAGGCCCTGTTCGTCCTGCTGCCGGTCCTCGCCCGCGAGCAGTACGGCGGCTCGGCCACCCTGGCCGGTCTGCTGCTCGGCGCCTTCGGCGGCGGAGCGCTCAGCGGCACCCTGCTCGTCGGACGGGCACTGCGACGCCTCTCCCCGACCCGGCTGTCGGTCCTCGGCAGGATCGGCCAGACCGCGGCCTTCTTCGCCCTGCTGCTGCCGCTGAACGCGCCCGGACTCGCCGCCGTCCTGTTCACCGCAGGGCTGCTCAACGGCCTGTCCAACGGCCCCATCGCGGCCGTGCGCACCGCGCGCATCCCGGCCCCGCTGCGGTCGACGGCGCTCACCCTGATCGCCGCCTTCGGGCTGACCGGCGGAAGCGTCGGCCTGGTCACCAGCGGAGCGGCGGCGGAGAGCCTGCCGCTGCACACCGTGTTCGCCCTGCTGACCCTGTGCCAGGTCCTGGCCGCCGCGTGCTTCGTCCTCGGCGCCCGCCGGCCCCGTCGCGGGACAGCGGCGGAAACCCCTCACGAAACCGGCCCGCCCGTTCCCGTACCACCCCGCCCCGACCCTGACCGACGGCCTCCACGCCCCGACTCACCGGACGCATGACGGACGAGAAACGAAGGACGCCGATGACCTCGCTCGCACAGCGCTGCTGCCCGCATCTGGCAGGCGCCCCCGCCACCGACCACGCCCTCGGGCCCGACTTCGTCCAGGACCCCTTCCCCGCCCTCGACCGGCTGCGCACCGAAGGCCCGGTGCACCTGGTCACGCTGCCCAACGGCGCCGAACGCTGGCTCGTCACCCGCCACGACGACGTGATCCAGGCCCTCGAGGACCTCCGGCTGAGCAACGAGCTCGGGCGCGGTCTCCAGCAGAGCCTGCCGCCCGAGCCGCTGCCACCGCGCGCCCAGGTCAGCCTGCGCACCACCCAGCTCCTCGGCCGCGCGATGGCCAACCTCGACCCGCCGGACCACGACCGCCTGCGCAAGCTCATCGTCCGGGGGTTCAGCGCGAAGCGCATCGAGGGACTGCGCGACCGCATCCAGCAGAGCACGGACGAACTGTTCGACGCGCTGGGGGACGTGCCCGAGTTCGACCTGGTCGAAACGGTGGCGAACCGGCTCCCCATCACGGTGATCTGCGAGCTGCTGGGCGTCCCGGCCACCGACACCGGGCTCTTCCGCACCGCCGCCTCCGTGGTCGGCGGCCATATCGCCGACGACGAGGCCGCCCTGCGCGTCGTCGCGGCCCTGGACGCCTTCGACGCCTACGTACGCGAACTGATCGACGCCCGCCGTGTCGCACCGCGGGCCGACCTCATCAGCGACCTCGTCACCGCCGGGACGGACGGCGAAGGCCTGACGGAGGACGAACTCGTCAGCATGATCGGGATCGTCCTCTTCGGCGGCTACGAGCCCTCCGCGCAGCTGATCGGCAACGCCCTGGTCGCGCTGTTGCAGCACCCCGACCAACTCGCCGCCGTACGGGCCGACTTCGGCCTGATCCCGGCCGTGATCGAGGAGACCATGCGGTATGACGGTCCGGTCACGCCGGGACTGAGCCGCTACGCCCTGGAAGACGTCGAGATCGGTGGCACGACCATCCCCAAGGGCTCCTACGTCGTCGTCAGCACCGCCTCCGCCAACCGCGACCCCGAGCACTGGCCGGACCCGGCGACGTTCGACATCGGACGGTCGTTCACGGCGCGTTCGCTGGGCTTCGGCCACGGACTGCACTACTGCGTGGGGGCACGCCTGGCCTCCCTGGAGGTGGAGATCGTGATAGCCACCGCGCTGCGCCGCTACCCCCGTCTGCGGCCGGCCGTCCCGGTGGCGGAGCTGGAGCGCCGGCCGGGTTCGGTGCGCGGCCTGCGCGCGATCCCGTTGCGGGTCGACTGAGCGAAGACGGCCGGAACGCGGGAGCCCTGTCCGGGAGCCGTCGCTTCCCGGACGGACCTCCCGCGTTCCGCTCACCGACCGAGCCCGTCATCCGGTCGGTGAGCCGGAGGCCGAAGCCGCTACGGCGAGACGATGGCCTGCCAGCCGGGCGCCTCGTCCCAGACGTCGCCCGATTCGGTGAGGCATTCCTGGATGTCGACGTACTCGACGGTGCCGGCGTCGAAGGTGAAGGTGAAGGGCGTGTAGCTGGAGTTGTTGCCGTCGGTGTCGGCCACGAACTCGTCGCGCGGGATGACGCTGTCGCTGTACCAGGCGCGGATGTTCAGGCATGCGCCGTGACCGTCCGACAGGGTGTCCCTGACCTGCCCCGTCACGTAGACGCGGCTGCCGCTCACGTACGAGTCACCCCATGCGTGCGAGCCGGCGATGTCGGAGGCGCTGTAGGTGTTCCCCTTCCACGAGCCGACGGGCGTCACCGCCGTCGCCTGGGACACGAAGATGCCGAGGGCGCTGACGGCGGTGATGCCCGCCGTGACCACGCCACGGGTCCATGAACGCATGAGAGTCTCCGGAAGAGTTGGGTGGTGTGCCCGATCGGGCAGCACCAAGGTCGTTGAGACGGTTGGGGCGGGACAAGGGCTGTCGGCTGTCCCGGACAGCGGACGGTTGTCCGGCCTGGTCGGAGGCTTGTCCGGGACGGCCTGTACCCGGTTGCCGTCGGCGTCCGCGGCCTCGCGGATCCGGGCCGGAGAGCCGAACCGATCCGGCGGCCTGAGCGCGGCCGGGGAAGTCGGCGCAGAATGGGAATGTGATCTTCCGAAGCGGCCGGGCAATCCCCTGGCGGGGGCGGACCGTATATATGGGTGTGCCGAGCTTCCGGTTTCCCGCCGACCGTCTCCCCGACGAGGCGCTGCTGTCCGGGCTGGCCACCGGTGATCCGGAGCTGGCGGTCATCTTCGTACGGAGGTTCCAGCGCGCGGTCTTCGGTGTCGCCGTCGCCGTGACCGGAGACCGGGAACTCGCCGAGGACATCGCCCAGCAGACGTTCGAGCGTGCATGGCGTCATGCGCAGATCTACGACGCGCGTCGCGGGTCGGTGACGACCTGGCTGACGACCATCGCGCACAATCTCGCCATCGACGCCGTCCGCGCGCGGCGGACGGAGCCGGTGGCACCCGAGGACCTCGACGCCCTCCTCGATGCCGTGACCGACACCCCCGAGCAGTGGGCGCTGGCCGACGAGGCCTCGTCCCGGCTGCGGGACGCCGTGGCGCAGCTGCCGCGGGAGCAGGGACGTGCCCTGGTGATGGCGGGCATCTACGGAATGACGGCCCAGCAGATCGCCGACCGGGAGAGGATCCCGTTGGGCACCGCGAAGACGCGGATCAGGACAGCGATGGGCAAGCTGCGCAACACGCTCGCCTCTCCGAATCGAGGGGATCATGGCCAGTGACGTGACCTGCGAGGCGCTGCGCGAGATCGGCGCCGAGATGGCACTGGGCGTGCTGCCCGGCCGTGAGCGGGCGGCGGCGGTCGCCCATCTGGACCGGTGCGCGGCCTGCCGGGAGTACATCGAGCACATGACCCTGGTGGGCGACGGACTGGTCGGGCTGGTGCCGGGCGGCGAGCCGCCGCTCGGGTTCGAGACCCGGGTGGCGCGCAGACTGCCCCAGGACGCGACGGCGCACGAGGGGGACCCCCACACACGGGCGTCCGGCCTCGCGTACAAGGCGGTCCGCAGCCGCGCACGCCGTGTCCGGCTGCGGGTCGCATCCGCCGCGGCCCTGTTCGCCCTTATGTTCGGATTCGTCGGCTGGGCGGTCGGCACCGCCATCGAGAGTGTCACGGCCTCGAACACCCCTGCCGTGGAGACCGAGACGCCCTTGATGGAGGGAGAGCTGACCTCGGCCTCGGGCCTCGGGCCGTCGGTCGGTGACGTCTACGCCCACCCCGGAGACCCGGGGAAACCGGGTTGGATCTACATGGCCGTCGACCTCGCCGCCGCCGGCACGCCGTACAGCGGCAAGGTCGTCTGCCTCCTGGAGCGCTCGGACGGCACCATGATCCGCGTGGGCACGTTCTCCCTGAGCAACGGACGTGGTGACTGGGGCGCGGCGGCCACGGTCGACCCCGCGGCGCTCTCCGGCACCCGTCTGACCACCCCCGACGGCACCGTCCTCGCCACCGGCCCCTTCGAGACCGGCCCCAGCGCGTGAGATCGGCGCCCCGCCACGACCTCAGGGACAGGCGGTGCGGTGCCCCGGGCCGGGCAGCGTCGCGTCGAGTGCGGCGGCCAGTCCGGCAACCGAGGGCCGGGACGACGGATCGGTCCGGAGGCAGCCGTCGATGGCCGCCGCGAGCCTTCCGGGCAGCCGCCGCCGCGAGCCGATCGGCGGGGCGGCCCCTTCCACCTGCGGATACCGGTCGTCCCGGCCGCTCGTGACGCTGCCGTCGCAGGGCTCGTCCCTGTTCCCCCCACGGGACGAGACCTCGCGGGAGTCCCCGCGGCCGAACGGTACGTCCCCGGCGGCGACCTCGTACAACGTGATGCCGATGCCCCACACGTCGGCGGCCGCCGACAGCGGTCCGCCGCGGGCCTGCTCGGGAGCGAGGTAGCGGAACGTTCCCACCCCCGCGGGCGCGGGCCCGGGCGGCCGCGCGATGCTCAGGTCGAACACCTTGACGTGTCCGCGGTCCACCACCACGTTCGACGGCTTGAGGTCCAGGTGCAGCAGACCCTGACCGTGGAGGTAGTGGATCGCGGAACACAACTGCACCCCGAGCAGCGCCACGTCGGCGGCGGACGGCCGGCGCCGCAGCCGGTGGACGAGGTGGGACAGCGTTTCGCCGGTCAGCGTCTCCAGCACGACGAACGGCACCGGCGACTCGAACGTCTCGTACGCGCGGACCAGGTGCGGATGGGTGAAGGCTTCCAGCCACCGCCCCTCACGCAGCAACTGGTCGCGGAGCTGCTCCTGGTCCCGGCGGTCGGGGCGCACGGCCTTGATCACGCAGTGGCAGTCCCGTTCGTCGCTCCAGACGTCGTAGACGTCGAGCCAGCCGCTGCGCGCCAGATGCGCCAGGACCTCGTAGCCCGGGACCGGTCTCGTGCCGGGTGCCAGGGGAGGGGCGGCCCGCACCGCCGGGACACTCACGGCAGCACCGCCCCCGGGGCCGAGGACCCGGCCGGGGCTGTACCGGCCAGGGTGCCCAGCCGGTACAGCCGGGCGTATGTCCCGCCGCGCTCGAGCAGGTCGTCATGGGCGCCGCACTCGACGATCCTGCCGTGGTCGAGGACCACGATGCGCGTGGCGTCCCGGACGGTCAGCAGGTTGTGGGAGATGACGACGGTCGTCCGCCCGGCCATCAGCCGGCGCAGCGGGTCCATGATCCGGCGGCCGGACCGCATGTCGAGGCCGGTGGTCGGTTCGTCGAGGAGGAGCACGGGCGCGTCCCTGATCATGGCGCGGGCGATCGCCAGGCGCTGGCGCTGCCCGCCGGAGAGCGTCCGGCCGCGCTGGCCGACCATCGTGTCGTAGCCCTCCGGGAGCAGCTCGATGAACTCGTGCGCGTCCGCGGCACGCGCGGCCGCGACGATGTCCGCCTCCGTCGCCTCCGGCCGGCCGTAGGCGATGTTGTCCCGCACGGTGCCGTGGAAGACGAGCGTCTCCTGCAACACCACCGCGACGCTCTCCCGCAGGTCGGACAGGCGCAGGTCGCGCAGATCCGTCCCGTCGAGGCGGACCGTGCCTCGGTCGGGGTCGTAGAAGCGCAGTTGCAGCTTCGCGACCGTCGACTTGCCCGCCCCGCTGGCCCCGACCAGCGCCAGCGTCTCTCCGGCCGCCGCGTGGAACGACACGTCCGACAGCGCCCAGGACGGCGTACCGGGATAGCGGAAGGAGACGTGGTCGAACTCCACGTCACCCCGCGCGCGGCCGATCCGGCGGGCGCCGGCGGCCTCGACGACCTGCGGCCGCTGGTCCAGCAACTCGATGATGCGTTCGGCCGCGGCGGACGCCGCGTAGAAGGTGGTGCCGAGGTGGGACAGTCCGCGGACCGGACCGTAGAGGCTGCCGACCAGCGTCAGGAAGACCAGCAGTCCGCCCAGCGTGAGCTGTCCCTGGGCCAGCTTCCAGGTGCCCAGGCTCATGACCGCGAGGACGCCGCACACCTCGATGACGTCGACGAGGGATCCGTAGACGGCGCGGATCCGCGTCGAGGCCATCGTGGCCCGGAACCTCCCGACGTTCTCACGCTCGAACCGGCGCTCCTCCCACCTCTGCCGGTTGTACGCCTGTACCAGGGCGACGTTGCCCAGCGACTCCTCGGCGATCGCGCTGATCGAACCGCTGCGGCGCCTGCGCTCCCGGGACGCTTCCTTGATCAGCCGCGAGAAGTGCCGGGCGGCGCCCCAGAACAGCGGCACGATGACGAGGGCGAGGAGGGTCAGGTCCCACTGGAGATAGAACAGCAGACCGAGGAAGGCGCCCAGGCGGATCACGTAGTAGAGGGCGTCCGCCACTCCCGAGAGCAGGAACGTCTCGACCGCGTCGACATCGCCCGTCACCCGCGACAGCACGTCTCCGAGCCGCCGGCGTTCGAAGAACCCGAGCGACAAACTTTGGACGTGCCGGAACGCATCGGAGCGAAGCGTCAGCAGGAAGCGTTCGCTGACCCACGTGGACGTCACATCGTCGGCGAACCCCAGAATGCCGGAGCCGATGATGAGCCCCAGATAGGTCGGTCCGATCCACGCAAGCGGTGCGACATCGCGGGGAACGAGCACATCGTCCACCACGATCTTGAAGAGCCAGATCTCCGCGGCGTCGAGGGCGGGGCCGATCAGGCTGAAGAGGACGATGGGAGCGAGCCAGCGCCGGCCGCCGCGGGTGTAGGGCCAGAACCGGCGGAACACCTCGCGCGGCGACACCGGGGGCGCGGCCGCCACCACATCGGAAGCCTCACCCACCGACAGCAGACGCCGCAGGACATGCACCATGGCATGCGTTCCTCGCAGAGGTGCGGACGGACGGAGCGGACCAGCACCTTCCGGTCTCCGGTCCGCTCGGCCTCCGTGGTGTGGTCACCAGCGTCCGTGTCCGTGGCGGTCGCCGTGGCCGTGTCCGTGACGGTCGCCGCGGTCGTGTCCGTGACGGTGGCCGTGGTCATGGCCGTGTCCGTGACCATGCCCCGAGAAGTCGTCGCGGCGCGACGTGTCATTGTTGCGGTCCCGGCGATTGGCGGGGATCAGCTTGCTGAAGATCGCCATCACATTCCTCCTGGAACTTGCTGCACATGGGATACGTCTCAGGGCGGGACTTGGATGGCGTTCCAGAAGAAGAGTTTGAAATGGGTTGTATTTCGGCCGAAGCCTCGACACGGTTCGTCCCGGCAGACCGCCGCTTCGCAGGAGGCGGCTGTCCTGCCCACCTGGTGGTACGGGGCGCATCCGTGAGGGAGGTCAGTTCCTCGTCCGTCAGCCAGGACCGGTTCGGATAAGGACCTCGATCCTGAACCGCGCGAACCCCATCGGCCAGTCGTACACCAGATCATTGAGCGACGTCACGGCGCCACAACAGGGGACCGTCACCCTGAGCGTCGAGAAGCCCGTGTCGTACCGCTCCGTGACGGCCTGCCCCCACCAGCCCGGTGTGGGCTCCGCACCGCAGCGCGGGCAGGAGATCTCCTCCAGATCGGCACCGCACGGGACCACCTCGACGCTGTCGTGCCACGTGGCGTCCAGGCCACGGCGGGCGTCGTCGTCGGGAAGCATCCCGCACAACACGGCCGCGGCACGATCCGCCGCATCCCTGCCGGGCCGCCAGTACGGATCGGTCGGAATCACCGTCAGGCGGTTGTCACCCATTCGCTTCCGCCTCCACGTGCCCGCAAGGGGCCGCTCTTCCTCCACCGACCCGGCGAACCTATCGGGCCCGGCCGGTGGGCCGGGCGGCGAGGTGGTCGCGGACGAGGGACCGGAGGTCCGGGTCGGGGCGCAGGCCGAGCGCGGTGGCGCGCCGGTTGTCGAAGACGGCCGGCCAGGTGGCCACGATGGCTTCGACGGCTGGGTCGGGTGCGACGGTCACCAGGTCGGCGGCGGCGTCGCCGCCCGTCTCGCGCAGGGTGGCGAGGATGTCGGCGACCGAGACGGTGAGCGCGGGAAGGTTGACGGGCAGTGGTCCCTCCAGGCGTCCCGGTCCGGTGCCGCGTTCGGCTTCGGCGACTCGGAGGATGCCCTCGACGGTGCGCCGGGGGGACGCCAGGGCCACTTTCAGGCCGAGGCCGACCGGGCAGGTGGCCGGGAGACCCGCGAGGGGTTCGCGGATCAGGGAGGACAGGAAGCCGGATGCGGCAGCGTTCGGCCGGCCGGGCCGTACCGCGACGGTCATCAGACGGGCGACGCGTCCGTCGACATAGCCGCGGCGGGTGTAGTCACCGATCAGGTGCTCGCAGATGAGCTTCTGGGCGCCGTAGCTCGACCGCGGCAACGGCAGGGTCGTCTCGCTGACCGTCGGCGGCAGGGGCAGGGACTCGGTGTGGCCGTACACGGCGAGGCTGCTGGAGAACAGCAGGCGGGGCACCGGTCCGCCGGCCGCCGTCTGGGTCCGGGCGGCGTCGAGCAGGGCGCGGGTGGTGTCGACGTTGACGCGCAGGCCGAGATCGAAGTCGGCCTCGCACGCGGCCGACACCGCGGCGGCGAGGTGGAACACCACACCGACCGGTTGCGCGAAGAGGTCGTCGAGGTGGTCGGTCAGGTCACCGTGCACCAGGTCGACGAGCGGGTCCGCCGCCGCCGGGGCGCCGGGCTGCGCGACGCGGTCGGCGAGCACCAGCCGGGTGATCGGCACGCCGTCGAACGTCCGCTGCCGCAGAAGCGCTTCGGTGAGCCGGCGTCCCAGGAAGCCGGCTGCACCCGTGATGATGACCCTCATGTGCCCCTCCTCGACGGTGTCCGGTCGCCGGCTGCCTCTCGGCGTGCTCTGCCGCAGTCACCCATGGGTCGGCCCTTCCTGCCCTCGGCCGCCGGGCGCTCGCGGCGCGGACCCGGTACCACGCGCGCGAGGGGGCCGCCGTCGCGGTGCACCCCGGCTGGGCCGGGCGGGCGTCGTCACGGTCATGCGGCTCCCGCTCCCTCACGGACACACGCGCGGTCGACAGCGGCGGCAACCTACCCGCGGCCCGGCACCGGCAATCCGACACGGGAACCCGTCCTGGACCGACCCGGGCGGCGGACGACGGCACGGCGTCCGCATCAGGAGCCGGACACTGGCGAACAGTCCGACCAGTAGGTGTGGTGCCGTGATGTGGTGCCGTGATCAAAAACGTGCTGCGTGCCGGGCCGACACCGCCCCGGCCCAGCTGCCCAGCTGTTGTCCACCGGCAGGACGACGCCGTGACGGTGCCTACGGAGATCGTCGAAGAGGCGGTCCGGTTCGTCCGAGCCCGCGGGGCGGCGGGGACCACCGCGGAGGACGTCGCCTCCGCCGAGAAGGTCCCCACCCGCACGCCGTGGACCCCGCGCCGCAGGGGCGATGACGCCCGCGGCAGCCCTTGGCGACGCGGCCACGTCCCCGTGCCTCCCGTCCCGGCTCACCCCGCCAACTCCTCTGCCTGCAAAGGAAGATACATTCGCTCTCTCCGGTATCCACTTCCTGAAGCGACGAGGCCGTCATGACGCACGACACCCATGGGCCAGGATTCGAGATCGACACGTCCAAGCCGCACCCGGCCCGGATGTACGACTACTACCTGGGCGGCAAGGACAACTACCCGGTCGACGCGGAGGCCGCCGAACGCGTCCTGCAAGGGCTCCCGCACGGTCGCGGCCCCGCCCTCGCCAACCGGGCGTTCATGCACCGCGCCGTCCGCTTCCTGGCCGAGGAGGGCGGAGTGCGGCAGTTCCTCGACATCGGCACCGGCATCCCCACCAGCCCGAACCTGCACGAGGTCGCGCAGAGCACCGACCCCGCAGCCCGCGTGGTCTACGTCGACAACGACCCGATCGTCCTCGCCCATGCCCAGGCCCTGCTCCGCAGTGCTCCCGAGGGCTCCACCGACTACGTCCAGGCCGACGCCCGCGACCCCGACGCCATCCTCGAGGCAGCTGCCCGCACCCTGGACCTGTCCCGGCCCGTAGGCCTGTCCCTGATCGCCCTGCTGCACTTCCTGCCCGACGACCATGCCTACGACAGCGTCACCCGGCTCCTCGCGGCCCTCGCACCCGGCAGCTACCTCGTGCTGTCCCACACCACCGCCGACTTCGACCCGGAGAGTACGGCCCGCGCGCTCCAGGTCTACCGCGACCGCGGCGTCTTCCTCACCGTCCGCAGCCACGCCGAGATCAGCCGGTTCTTCACCGGACTGGAGCTGATCGACCCGGGACTGGTCCCCGGCGTCCAGTGGCGGCCCGCCCCTTCCCCGACCCCGCCCACCACCGGCCCCACGGACCTGTTCTACGCCGGCGTCGCCCGCAAGCCCTGAGACGGTGACGGACGTGGCGGGGATCAGGAAGGCGTTGGCCGTGAAGTACGCGTGCACCGGCCGGGTCCTCGCCACAGGCCCGTCCTACAGCCGCCCCACCCACCACAGAACCGGGACCGAACCTCGTCGCAGCACGCAACCACGCGGACAACGGACGTCGAACAAAAAGTCGAGTGCCTGATTCCGCACCTGTTGCCGCAGGCCGAGCCATGTGACGCGGCACGCTGTGCAGCACTCACGGCGCCGACAGGACCCGGCCGGTGAACAGCCGGGCGGCATCGATCAGCCCAGCGACGCAGTCGCCGCGCGCAGCTCCTCCAGGGCTGCCAGCGCATGAGGCGCGAGCCCCTCCGCATCATCACGATCGCTCTCGCACCACTGGGCGTAGCCCCGCTTGAACGCGAGGACTCCCAGCTCGCCCGCGAGATGCGCAGTCGGCTCGGGGACACCGCGGGCGATGAGCGCGGCTGTCATGGCTGCCGCGAGACCGACGCTCTTGAGGGCGTCGCGTTCCTGGAGTTCGGTGCTGGCCGCCACGGCCACCAGGAGCGCCCCAGCGACTCGTCGTCGCGGCCGTCGACCTGTTCACCGAGCAGGGGTACGACGCCACCACGGTGGCGCCTCCTCGAGGACCTGGAGAACATTCAGCCCTGACGCTGCTCTCTCCGGTGATCACCGGCGTGGTGCTGCTGGTGACAGGCGGCGTGTCGGAGTCCCAAGTTCTTCGACTCGCCGGAGCCACCTGCACGCCGTCCGGGACACGGAACCTGTTTGCGGTGAGGCCGTCTCAGCGGTCGACTGCGACCTGCTGCGAGACTGCTTTCCAGGTCGACACCTCCGCCCGCGTACCCCCGAAGGGCGGTGCCGAGAGGCTATCGCTGTGCCGGCGTGCCGATCGAGGCCCGGATGCTGGAGAGCCTCGGAGGGCGGCGTGGCGCGGTCGTCGCGGCGCTGACCGAGCCGGCCGGGGTCCTCCGGTGCGACCGCGACAGCCGTGGGGCCCGACCCGGAGCACCTGGAAGCGCGGGCGCTTCCGCGGCCGACCCCGGGTGCCGCGGGGAGGCGCCGTCCGGGTGTCACATGACGCGGTGCACGTCGATCGTGACCTGATCACCCCTGGTCGGCGGGCGCAGGTCGCCGACGAACAAGGTGTGGTTCGTCCAGGCGTACGGACCCTGTCCCGCCTCGAAACGGGCGTGCCGGGTCGAGGGGGCGTTCTCCATGTCGTACTCCGGTCTCTGGGGCCGGAAACCGCTGACCGGTCCCGTAGAGTCCTGCAAGGCAGGTCGTGCTGTCTGTCGAGCGATACATGCGGCATGTGCTGGGAGGCGTCGTGCGGTCACACTGGATCTTGGAACTGAAGCCGAGCCACCCCTTCCTGGCGCCCACGAGCGCCATGGAGACCATCGCCGAGGCCACGCAGGTGCTGGGGCCGCAGGTGACACAGTGGGCCGTGCAGCTTGCCGCGCGCATCGACGAGGACATCACTGCGACCGCCGACCGTGACCCGACCCTGCGGCTCACGCACAGCGAGCGTCCCGCCTGCGAGGCGTCCCTACTCTCCGTCCTCGCCTTCCTGGTCCCCGGCGGACGCCCGCTGCGCAAGGCGCCCGACGAGGCGGTGGAACACGTCCGGCTCGCCGTGCGCCAGGGGGCGCCGGTGGGAACCGTCCTCCGGGTGGTGTGGATGTCCCACACAGCCGTGCAGGACGCCCTGCTGGACGCGCTCGAGACGTCCGCCTCCTCCGAGTCGCCGCTGACGGAGGTCCGGCGGCTGTCGTCCAGCCTGCTGCACTTCGTGGACCTCCTCACCCGCGAACTCTCCTCGTCGTACGAAGAGGAACGCACGGCGTGGCTGAACAAGCTGTCCATCTCCCGGAGGCAGGTGCTGGAGGACATCCTCGCCACGGCCCACGCCCCCGACGGGGCCGAGGACATCCTCGGCATGCGCCTCGCCCGCAGGCACGTCGCGGCCGTGCTCTGGGTGTGCGGGCCCGTCGGCCAGACCGAGACCGCGGGACCCGCCCATTCCTACGCCCACCAGGTCGCGGCCGACACCGAGGCGGCCGGGTTCCTGCTGCTGGACGGCGCCGACGGAACCAGCACCGCCCTGTGGTCCTACCGAACCACCGAGGGCGACCCCGTACCCCGGATCCGGGACATCGCCTCGCCCGACGGGCTGTCCGTCGCTGTGGGGCCGGCCGGGACGGACGTCGCGGGCCTGCGCACCAGCGTGCTCGGCGCCCGCCAGATGCTCCGGTTCGGCCGGAGCGTCGGGGGAGTGGGCCGCTGGTTCTACGACGACACCGCGCTGGCCTCCCTCGCCGCGGTGGCCGGGGAGGAAACCCGGCGCTTCGTGGCGCGGGTGCTCGCCGGGCTGACCGGGAGGGACAGCCGCTCGGCCGCGATCCGCGAGACGCTGCGCTCCTACCTGGAGCACGGCGGCAGCCGGCAGGCGGCGGCACAGGAACTGTCCCTGGCTCCCAACACGGTCGCCTACCGGGTGCGGCAGGCGGAGCAGAGGCTGGGCCGGCCGGCGGCGGAGCGGGCCACCGACACGGTGGCCGCCCTGCTGCTGGCCCGGGAGTGCCCCTGGTCACTGGAGCCGGAGATCCTGCGGCCGTCCGCCCTCTGAGCCGCCCCGGCGGACCGCACACCGCCGCCGCCGTCCAGTGCCGGCCAGCGGGGGGTGCCCGGTCAGAAGGGGTAGCGCTGGATGCTTGACTGCGCCGTGAGCCACTGCACCTCGGAGAAGGTGTCGAGGCTCGCCGAGCCGCCGAAGCGTCCGCCGACCCCCGACGCCTTGCTGCCGCCGAACGGGGCCACCGCCTCGTCGTCGACCGTCTGGTCGTTGATGTGCACGGCGCCGGACTCGATGCGGTCGGCCAGCTCCCAGGCGGTGAAGGCGTCGGCGGTGAGGATCGACACCGACAGCCCGTACTCGGAGGAGTTGATCAGCTCGATGGCCTCGTCGATCGTGTCGTAGGCGACCACCGGCGCGACCGGGCCGAAGATCTCCTCGGCGAAGGCCGGAGCGTCGAGCGGCACGTCCGTGAGCACCGTGGGCCGGTAGAACAGGCCGTCGTAGGTGCCGCCGGCGGCCAGGACCGCCCCCTGCTCGACGGAACGGGTCACGATGTCGTGCACCCTGTCCCGCTGGCGCTCGTCGATGATCGGGCCGAGCACGTTGGCCGGGTCGGTCGGGTCGCCGACCGGGATGCCCGCCGCCTTCTCGGCCAGCCTGGCCGCGTACTCGGCGGCCTGCGACCGGTGGACGAGGTGCCGGCCGGTGGCCATGCAGATCTGGCCCTGGTGCAGGAAGGAACCCCAGGCGCCGGCCGAGGCCGCCGCGTCCAGGTCGGCGTCGGGAAGCACCAACAGCGCGTTGTTGCCGCCCAGCTCCAGGTGGACCTTCTTCAGCAGCGGGGCGGCGGCGGTGGCGATGGCGCGGCCGGCGGGGGTGGACCCGGTGAAGGAGATGCAGGGCACGTCCGGGTGCGCCACCAGGGCCTGGCCGACGTCGGCGCCGCCCGGCAGCACGTGCAGCAGCCCGGCCGGCAGTCCCGCCTCCTCCAGGACCTCGGCCAGCGCCAGGCCGCCGGAGACGGAGGTGCGCGGGTCCGGCTTGAGGACGACGGCGTTGCCCGCGGCGAGCGCCGGCGCCACGGACCGCACGGCGAGGATGGCGGGGAAGTTGAACGGGCTGATGACGCCGACCACCCCGAGCGGCACCCGGCGTACCGCGGACAGCCGCGGCTTGTGGCTGCGCAGAAGCTCACCGTACGGCTGGGAGGTCAGCGCCGCGGCCTCCTGGAGCTCGGAGACGACCAGGCCGGCCTCGAACTGCGCCTTGCCCTGCCCGGAGCCGGACTCGGGTACCAGCCAGTCGACGACCCGGCTCGGGTCGGCCGCCAGGATCGCGGCGGCCCGGACGAAGACCTGGGCCCGCTCCGCGTACGTCAGACGGGCCCACTCGCGCTGAGCGACGCGGGCGAGCGCCACGGACGCGTCGAGGTCCTCGGGGGTGGCGTTGCCGATCGTGGCCAGCGTCTTGCCGGTGGCGGGGGCGGTGACGTCCAGTGTGCCGCCGCGGCCCTCCCGCCAGGTGCCGTCGAAGATCTTGCCGTGCCAGCGGGGCTCGGTGGAGGTGTCGGTCATGATGTGTCCTCGAGAAGGGTCGGGGTGGGTCAGGCGTCGACGTCGGCAGCGGCGACGGCCCTGTCGAGCGCCGCCTGGTCGGCCCAGTTGCCGTGGAATCCGAAGGGGACGCGCACCGGCAGCGGCACGCGGGCCACGGGCTCGGAGTCGAAGGAGGCCGCGTCGTGGATCAGCAGTTCCGAGAGTTCGGTGTCGCGGTTCCACCACAGGGTGAGGACGTAGCCGTCCTCCTCGTGCTCGGCACCGGGGCGGGCGACGAAGACGGGCTCGCTCGGGTTGGTCAGCGCGCCGGGCCCCTCCACCACGAGGGTGTTGCCGTGGCGGAAGTCGTGCCGGGCGAGTCCGTCGGTCATCGTGTCCGCGGCCAGCGACCGGGTGGTGGCGAAGTAGCCGTAGCGCTGCGCCTTGCCCAGCATGTTGTCGTTGATCTTCGGGAACTCGCCGGCGATGCCGCTGAGCCGGCGGTTGCTGACCTTGCCGGTGGCCGTGTTCACGCGCCACTGCCAGGAGTACGCCGGAGGGAACCACTCGTGGGAGGTGACCGGGGTGCCCAGCCGGGAGGCGGGGGTGCCCAGGCGTGTGATGCGGTGGCAGTCGACGACGACTTCATCGCCGGCCTCGTGGGCGTTGAAGAAGTGGGTGGGCGCGGAGGTGTCGCCCATCTCGTGCCAGGTGACCTTGAGGGTGCGGCGATCCAGCAGCACGATCTGCGAGCCGTGCGGCAGCACGCTCTCGTCCCAGACCACGCCGGGCAGGCCCTGGGCGATCAGGTCGGTGCGGAACAGGTTGGGCGCCACCAGGAAGACGGCGTAGTTCTCGCTGACGGCGAAGTCGTGCATCAGGACCGGCACGCCGACGTCGATGGCGTGGCTCTCGATGACGTGCCCGGTCCTGGCGTCTGCCCGGTACCAGGTGATGACCGGGCCGGTGGCGGCGAAGAACAGCATGTCGCCGGTGACCGGGTCGATCTTGTAGTGGGCGGTGCACAGGGTGTCGATGCCGCCGTGGAAGTCGTGAGTACCGAAGGTCTCCAGCGTTCGCGGGTGCATGCGGTACGGCAGCCCGCCCTCGAAGTAGACGAGGAGGTGGTCGTCGAAGATGCCGACGTTGGTGTTGGCGACGTTCTTCGCGAGCGGCGCGTTCTTCGGCAGCCGGCCGGGGGTGCCGCCGTTGACGAAACCGCTGTAGACCGCCTCGCCCTGCTCGACCTCGATCTTCATGGAGTCGGTCAGCACCCAGCTGGTGCGGAAGGCGGCCTTGCCGTCCCGCAGGTAGAGGCCGGCCACCATGCCGTCGCCCTCCCACCAGTGGTAGCGGTCGGTGTTGCGGGGCCGGAAGCGCGGGTTGGACGAGATGCGGAACAGGGCTCCCGCGATGTCCTCCGGGATGTGTCCGATCACCGGCAGGTCGTAGGCCTGCGTCTCCTCGTGCCACGGGGTGAACGGCCCGTTGAGGAACTTGTTCTCGGTGGGCCACTGCTGCGAGGGGCCCTCCGGTGCCCCGGCGATGTTCATCGGCGAGGTGATGACGACGCCGGGGGGAGGGAGAGTGCTCATGACGTACCTTTCACGCGATTGCGATGGCGATTGCGATGCGGGTGGCGCTCCGTGGACCGGACCAGGGGTGGAGCGGCCCGGGGCGGGGGCGTCAGCCTTGTCGGGCGCTCGGCCGGATGCCGTGGTTGCCGGGGGACAGGATCCCGGCGGGATCGAGGGCGTCCTTCAGACGCCGGTAGAGGCGGGGCAGGGCGCAGTCGTTGAAGCCGTAGCCGGCCGCCACGCGGTCGACCATCGAGGGATGGGCCCGGTACTCGCTCCAGCCCCACCGCTCGGCTTCGTCACACATCCGGGACACCGCGCGCCGCGCGGCCTCGGCCTGCTCCGGGTCGTCGACATCGAAGAGGACCATGCTGACGCCCACCAGGGAGCGGGAGGTGGCGATCCAGGCGAAGCCCGCGACCAGGCCCTCCTCCGCGAGGATTCGCTGGACCATCGCCTCGTGCCGCGCGGCGTCCTCGCCGGTGAACGGCAGGACGGGGGAGAAGTCGATGTGGCCGATCCGGTCCCCGAGGTGCCGCTTCATCACGTCCAGCAGGAACATGTTCGGGATGCCCGCCGGCACCAGGTCGTGCGGGTGCACCTCGTCGGCGGGCACGTCGCCCGGGTAGCTGCGCAGGTCGACGGTGACGCCCGGCAGATGCGCCACGGCCCTGCGCAGGGCCGCTTCCCGGGCACGGACGACCTGCGTGTCACCGTAGAACGACACGCGCGCGTTCCACCGGCCGGGCGGGAAGGCGGCGCACAGCTTCTGCTGCGCGGACATGCCGACGGTGTCGTCCGCGAACCCCGGACGCCCGCCCGCGGGCTCGGGGGAACTCGTGATGAGGGGGTGGCCCTGGATCGTGCCGTCGAGCATGAGGGGGGCGAGTGCGTCGATGAGCCCGGCCACGTCCTCGTCACGGTGGCAGACGACCGAACCGGTCACGAACGTCTCGGGCTGAGGCATCAGCCAGACGCCCATCTTGGTCACGACGCCGAAGTTCGACTGCATGAACAGCGAGTCCAGCGACGGGCCGAACCCGCGCTTGTGACGCTGCCACAGCGGGCTGCCGTCGATGCCGCCCATCCCGGTCCGGACGAGGTCGCCGTCGGCGAGCACGACCTCCAGACCGCATACGGCCGAGGCGTGGTCGCCGTGGACGGTGTAGCCGTAGCCGTGTTCCAGGGCGTTGCCCGCGAGGCTGCCCCAGCCGAGGTCCGGGACGGACATCCACAGCTTCAGACCGCGCCGCTTGATCTCCTCGTAGAGGTCGAAGAAGCGGACCCCGGGCTCGACCAGGGCGTAGCCGGCCTTCTCGTCGATCTCCAGGATGCGGTTCATCCTGCGCAGGTTCAGCACGATGGCGCCGTTGTCGACCGGGGCCGATCCGCCGTAGCCGAAGTTGCGCCCGGTGGAGGAGGTCCACAGGTGGACGCCCAGTTCGGCTGCGACCCTGACGACCTGCCGCACCTCTTCCACCGTCGAGGGCTGCACGACGAACGAGGGCTGGAAGCGAGTGGCGTCCTTCCCCTCGTAAGGATCGTGGAACTCCGCGACCTCCTCGGGCGCGGTCAGGACCCCGTCGGGGCCGAGGACCGCCAGCAGACGCTCCCGGGCCTTCGACAGCACGGTGCCGTCCGTCATGACGCCGGCGTGAACACTCATCGTCGCTCACTTTCCGCGGGGCGCTGCTCCGGGCCCCACTCGAGCAATCCTGGCTCGCCGTACGCCCCTGACACTCCAGCGCGGGACGACAAGAAATCGGCCGGGTTTCGGCGTCCCGGAGCGAGGACGGAGGACGAACGGCGGGCAACGTGTTCCTGGCCGGCGGCCTCCGCCCACGGCGAGGGGGCGCCTCCGGGACGTGAAGGCACCTGCCGAGGTGACGGTCGAGGACAGCCTGCCGGACGCGCCGACGGCGACGAGGACGGTGCCGGCAGGGGCTGACCCAGGGTCGCCGCATGCGGCCAGGAGGCGGGTGGTGGGGTAGACCCTGGGGCCGTGCAGTCCTGTATGTCGAGACACTAGTCCTTGTTAATAGAACAGCACTGTCTTATGTTGGGTCGGCGGCGCCAAGCCGCGGCGCACTCGACGAGGAGGAGAGCCACGATGACCACGGAGTTCCAGGTGCTGGTGGTGGGAGGCGGTCCGGTCGGACTGACCGCGGCCCATCTCCTCGCCACCCTGGGCGTACGGGTTCTTCTGATCGAACGCCACGAGTCCACCAGCGACGAGGCGAAGGCCATCAGCCTGGACGACGAGTCGCTGCGTACGCTCCAGAGCTGCGGTCTCGCGGACGACCTGAGGCCCGTCATCGTCCCCGGCACCGGCACGCGGTACTACGGCCGCAACGGCCGCCCCCTCTTTCATGCGCGGGGGACGACACGCTTCCAGTTCGGCCACTCGTTCAAGAACCAGTTCGCACAGCCGGAACTGGAGGGTCTTCTGTTGCGGTCTCTGTCGGCGCCGACCCGGTTCGGATGCGAGCTGCGGGCCCTGGAACAGGACGCGGACGGGGTGACGGCGCTGGTGGCGACCGGCGAACGGGAGGAGCGGATCCGGGCGCGGTACGTCCTGGGCTGCGACGGAGGGCGCAGCACCCTGCGTCAGCTCACCGGGGTGGGCATGTCGGGGACCAGCTACCCGGACGTGTGGCTGGTCGTGGACACCGTCGACGATCCGCACGACGAACGCTTCGGCATGCACCACGGAGACCCGCGCCGGCCGCACGTGGTGGTGGCCGGCCGCGAAGGCCGGTGCCGTTACGAATTCCTGCTGCACCCCGGTGAGGGGGAGCCCGGCGAGCCGCCCTCCTTCGACATCATCCGCACCCTGCTCGCGCCCTACCGCACCATCACCCCCGAGCAGGTGGAACGCAGCGTCAACTATCGGTTCAACGCCGTGGTCGCCGAACGCTGGCGCACCGGCCGCACCTTCCTCCTCGGCGACGCGGCGCACATGATGCCGCCCTTCGCCGGCCAGGGACTCAACTCCGGTGTCCGGGACGCCGCGAACCTGTGCTGGAAGATCGCCGTCGTGCTGAACGGGCAGGCCGGTGACGACCTCCTCGACACCTACGAGACCGAACGCAGGCCGCACGCGGAGGCCGTGGTGCGGCTCTCCGAGCGACTCCGGTCCACCGTCATGACCACGAACCGTTCCAATGCCGTCGTCCGTGACGCCCTCGTCTCGCTGGCCATGCTCCTGCCCGCGGGCCGTGCCTACCTCGAGGGCATGAAGTACCGTCCCTCGCCCGCCCTGCGCGGCGGGCTGGTCGTCGCCGCCCCGCACGGCCTGGCGTCCCCGCTGCTCGGGCGCGCCCTGGAGCAGCCGTGGGTGCTGCTGCCGGAAGGGCACACGGCAGGCCGCCTCGACAGCGTGCTGGGCGACGGCTTCGCCCTCCTCGGTGTCAACCTCGACGAGGACGGCTGGCGTCAGGTCGCGCGCTCCCCGCTGGGGGAACTGGGGGCCCGTGAGATCGACGTGCTGTGCGGGGACCGCCTGCCGCGGCACTCGACGGGCCGTACGGCCATCGCCGACTACGACGGCCGCCTCGACCGCCTCCTGTCCCCGTGCGGCGGACAACTCCTGGTGGTGCGCCCCGACCGCTACATCGCCGCGGTCCTGCGCCCGGACCAGGCTTCCGCGGTGGGGGACATCCTGCTCCGGCTCATGGCCGGGAAGGCCCCCACCGCGCACATCGCCGCGGCCTGAACCCGGGGCCTGCGAACGCCTCGCCGGCCTCACGCAACCGAAAGGGCACTCCCATGCGTTACGTCTCGTACTGGCAGGACGGCACTCCTCGGGCCGGTCTGGTCGACGGAGACGACATCGTCCCCCTGCGCGGTGTCACCGCGCTGGGACGTGACACCCCGAACGAGGTCCTCGCCGAGCCCGACCTCGACGAGTCCGGCCGGGTCCCGCTGGCGGAGGTGACCCTGCGTCCGGTGGTGCCGGAGCCGCAGAAGATCTTCTGCGTGGGGCTCAACTACCGCTCCCACGTCACCGAGACGAAGCGCGACCTGCCCACCTACCCGGTCCTTTTCACCAAGTTCCCCACCAGCCTGATCGGAGCGCATGAACCGATCCTGGTGCCCGCGGAGTCCACCCAGGTGGACTACGAGGCGGAGCTCGCCGTCGTGATCGGGAAGCGAGCCCGTCGGGTGACTCGTGCGGACGCGCTCGGGGTGGTCGCCGGCTACACCATCGCCAACGACGTGACGATGCGCGACTACCAGTACAAGACCCACCAGTGGCTCCAGGGCAAGGCGTGGGACGCCAGTACCCCCCTCGGGCCCTGGCTGGTCACCGCGGACGAGATCGGCGACCGCGTCGGCCGGCTCGCGGTGACCCTGTCCCTCAACGGCGAGGTCCTCCAGTCCTCGGACACCTCCCGGCTCATCTTCGACATCCCCACCCTGGTGAGCACCGTCTCGGAGTTCACCACCCTGCTCCCGGGGGACGTCATCCTCACCGGCACGCCCGGAGGCGTCGGCTTCCGCAGGGACCCGCAGGTCTTCCTCAACCCGGGCGACCGGGTCGTCGTGACCATCGATGGGCTGGGCGAACTGGCCAGCGAGGTCCGGGCCGAGGAGGCCACGTCCCGGGCGTGAGCCGGGACTCCGGCCATCACCATCCGCCCCTTCCCTCCACCCCGAGAACCCATCACCCCGAACGAAAGCGAGCAAGAACATGGCGATCACCGGACTGGGCCACACCGGACTGTGGGTCCACGACCTCGAGAAGATGCGCGACTTCTACACCCGTCTGCTCGGTCTGACCGTGACCGACGAGGACCCGGAGCGCGGCATCGTCTTCTTCAGTTCCAAGCCGGAGGAGGAGCACCACGAGTTCGTGCTCCAGACCGGGCGCACCGCTCCGGACGGCGCGAAGCTGACCCACCAGATCTCCTGGCGGATCGACTCCCTGGAGACGCTGGTCGAGTACCACAAGCGCTTCCGCGACGAGGGCGTGCTGGTACAGCAGGAGGTCACGCACGGCAACGCCTACGGCATCTACTTCTTCGACCCCGAGGGCAACCGCAACGAGGTGTACGTCCGGGTGGAGAAGGACGTGCGTCAGCCGTTCCGCAAGAGCCTCGACCTCGATCTGCCGATCGAGGAGATCGAGGCCGAGGCGGAGCGCCTGCTGAACGACGGGACCGAGGCGTACCAGCCGGTGCAGTAGGACCGGCCGACACCTCGCTTCCCGGACCGGGGCCGCGCGGAAGCCGGCCCCGGTTCCGTTTCCCGTGGTGCCGCCGTGCTCAGCTGTCGGCGAGTTGCAGTGTCTCGCTGATGCGGCGGGCCGCGTCGCGGACCATGTCCAAGACGTCCGGGAGGCGTTCGGCCGGCACCCGGCGCTCCAGAGCCGCGATGCTGATCGCGGCGGTGACCGAGCCGTGAGCGTCGCGCAGAGGTGCGGCTATGCCCAGGATGTTGTCGTCGAGTTCGCCGCGGGAGACGCAGTGGCCCTCCTCCCGGATCCGATCCAGCCGGGCGGACAATTCCTTGACGTCGGTCGGGGTGTTCGGGGTGAAGCGGGTCAGCGGCTCGCGGGAGAGCAGCTTCTCGGCCTCCTCCGTCGGCAGCCAGGCCAGCAGGACCAGGGCGGAAGCGCCCGCGTTGATGGGGAGGACGCTGCCGCGCTCGTAGGAGATACGAGCCGGATGGTCGGCCTCCGACCGCTCCAGGCAGATGGCGTTGCCGCCGACGCGACGGGTCAGCAGCACCGTCTCCCCGGTCCGATCCCGGAGGTCGTCCATCACCGGCAGGGCCACCTCCGACAAGCCGTAGGCCCGGCGGGCCAGCCGGGACAGCTCCAGAATGCGCGGACCGAGCCGGAAGCCCCCGCGCGGATCCTCCTCCAGGAAGCCGCCGGCCGTGAGGCTCTGCACGTAGCGGTAGGCGGTGGACCGTGCCGTGCCCAGTTCCTTGGCCACGTCCTGGCCGGACAGGGACAGGCGGCCGTCACTGAAGAGATTGAGGATGTCGAGGGCCCTGTCCGCGGTCGAGTTGCGCTCGCGGTAGTGACCGGAAGTGACGGCTGAGCTCGCGGCATCCTGTCCTGTCATACAGGACAGGATAGCGGCTCAGGGGGACGTGTGGTGTCGGGTGCGGTCATCGTGCTGATCGGGGTCCCGCAGCTGACAACTACTACGCGTTCGTAGTCGGCGCGACCGCCCGCAGTACACCTACCGCAGGAAGATCATCACCGCGAACACCGCGATGGCCAGGGCCAGCACTCCCCGCGGGCTTCTGGCGCCGCATCATGCCCTGCCTGGTCGTAGCCGTGTCCCCTTCCTGGCTGAGTCGGCGGTGCTGCGGGAGGCGCTCGGGCCCGAGCCGTACGAGGCCGCACTGGCCGTCCGCCGCGCGGAGGCGGAGCTGTTAGCGATGTTCACCGACGCGGACGTCATCGAGGCCGTCCGCCGGCGGTATTGACCGGCTACTCCTCGGGCTCCCAGGCGATCAGCTGCTCGAACACCTGCTGGTCGCCCTCGATCTTCAGGTCGCTCAGCGTGAGGCGGCCCCAGACGAAGAGGAGCAGCTGCTCGGCCGTGCCCCTGGCCGAAGCGGAGGCGGGCGCGGCGTCGTCCGTGAGGGGTGCGGGCCAGGCGCCGGTGCCGTCCAGCGCGAGGAGCCAGGAGCGGCCCTCGGTGGCGTGGTAGTGGATGGTGGCGGCCTCGTGCGGCCAGGCCGCCGGGGTGGAGTTGCAGGTGTCGAGAAACTCGGCCACGCCGTCGATCGCGACGTCCGCCGGCATCGGCTGCACGGCGCCTGCGGCGAGCTGGGCGTCGTAGGTGTGCACCAGCACCTCGTGCACCCGGCGCCGGGCAACACCCCAGGCATTCGCCGGCGACACGCCGGCACCCCACCACGCCCAGCACTCGCGCTCCGGGCCAGCCTCGCGCAGCGCACTCAGCAGCAGCTCGTTCGACTCGGCGTACCAGGCCAGCAGCGCCTCGAGCTCGCGCGGCACCTCTGCGGCATCCTTGGCCGGCGGAGCCTCGGCCGGGCCCGCGGCGACGATCGGGTGTCCAGCAGGCCCGCGGGCAGCTCCTCTTCCCTGCCCGCCCGCTCCGTCGCCGACCGGGCCGGCGACGCTGGGCGTCGGCTGTCTTCCGGGCCGCCCGCGCGCGGCGACGGGGCGGGCGGGGCGGGTGAGGAGCTCGGCGCGGCCGCGCAAGCGGTCCAGGTCGGCCGGCAGGTCATGGCCGAGGCCGGCACCGGTGCGTCACACGACGCTCAGCGAACCGGACCATGCCCGGCCGGCGAACTCCGCTGCGGTGGGGAGCTGTTGGTCGGCTGCGGGGGCGGGGCCGGCCGCGGCAAGCTCGGTCCAGGCCGCCGGAGCGGACCCGTTCCTCGCTCTCGTCACGGCTCAGCCGTGCCCGTAACGCCACCGTCCAGCACCCGCCCCCGAGTAGCCGAACCCACCCTGCCAGGACATGGTCCCAGCGAAGAGGAATCCAGCACTGGGCTTGGCGAGTGGTATGAGGTGGCCGATGTCGACGGGCCGGTGATTGTCTTGTGGTTCGGTTACGCGTTGTTGTTCGGTTGTGCCGGCCTCGCTTCCGAACCGCTGGCCGGTGCGGGGGGCGGGTAGCGACGGATTCGTGGCTACCCGCCCCACGGGCTCTGTCAGGGGTCGGCCAGGTTGCCTCCGAGGTTGACCCAGGCGCGGGTGGCGCCGTTGGTCGGATCGACGACGAGGTAGTCGTCGAGGCCGTCGCCGGAGAGGTCGGCGAGGGTGACCTCGACGGGGAAGCCCATCACGACGCCGTGGGCGACCTTCTTCTTGGCGGTCCACTGGTTGGTGAAGGCGCCCAGGTTCATCCAGCCGTAGAGCGCGTTGTTCTCGCCGGGGTCGCGCAGGACGTAGTCGGCGAGCTCGTCGGTGTTCATGCGGGCGAACACGGTCTTCTGGGTGACGGTGGCCTCCTGGGGCCGTGCGAGCAGGCCCTGTGCGGCCCAGCCGCCCCCGCCGGGCGCGTCGGTGCCGTTGTTCTTCCAGGCGGTGACGGAGTGGTCGACCGCGACGAGCAGGTAGTCGTCGTCACCGTCGCCGTCGATGTCGGCGAACTGGACTTCGTGTTCGGGCGCGGTGGCGGGACCCGCGGCGATGACGCCGAGGCCGGTCCAGGCGGTGATGCCGCCTGTGAAGGGGCCGTCGTTGCGCCAGCCTCTGACTCTGCCGTTGGTGTCGTCCACGACGAGGTAGTCGTCGCGGCCGTCGCCGTTGTAGTCGGCGAACACGACCCGTTCGGTCTCGCCCGGGGAGACGCCTTCGGCGACTCTGCCGATCTTGGTCCAGGCGTTGGTGCCGCGGGTGGCGACACCGTCGTTGCGCCAGGCCTCGACCTCGCCCTTCGGCCCTACGAGGAGGTAGTCGGCGTCCGCGTCGCCGTCGAGGTCGGCGAAGCGGACGGAGCGGGCGTTGGCGGCGGCGTCCGCGAGGTGGTCGCCGTAGAGGCCGATCTTCTTGAAGCCGTTCTCCTTGTCGCTGCGGGTGGCGACCTCGTCGTTCTCCCACGCGGTCGCGGTTCCGGCGGTGTCGATGACGAAGTAGTCGGCGTCCCGGTCGGCGTCGGTGTCGGCGAACTGCACGGCGTCGCCACCGGTCCCGGTGCCCGTCGCGATCTTGCCGATGGACGTCCACCCCTTGCGCAGGTCCTCGGGCACGCTGGCGTTGAGCCACGCCTCCGTCGAGCCGTCGCTGTGCACGATCAGATAGTCGGCGTCCTTGTCGCCGTCGAGGTCGGCGAGGCGGACCTTCGAGCCGGGGTAGCCGACGCCGCCGGCGATCAGGCCGAGGCCCGTCCAGGCGCTGTGGCCGTTCACGAAGACGTCGTCGTTGATCCAGGCGTCGATCGAGCCGTCGTCATGGACGACGAGGTAGTCGTCCAGGAGGTCGCCGTCGAGGTCGGCGAAGTGGATGTCCGAGCCGCCGCCGGTTCCGGTGCCCTCGGCGACGGTGCCCATGTAGTGCCAGGCGCTGCCGCCGTTGATCCACACGTCGTCGTTGCGCCAGGCCCGGACCGCGCCGTTGTCGTCGACGACGAGATAGTCGGCGTCGTGGTCACCGTCGAGGTCGGCGAACCGGACCTGGGATCCCCGGCCGGGCACGCCGTTGCCCGCGGCGACCTTGCCGCGGTTCACCCAGCCGCCCGTGATCTTCGTCCACAGGTAGACGGCGCCGGTGTCGGTGACGACCGCGTAGTCGGTCCTGCCGTTGCCGTCGAAGTCCGCCAGCCGCACCTGACCCCGTATCCCGGCGCTGGAACTGTCCGGGTTGATCGGGCCCTCCGCGATCCGCCCCAGCTGCTGCCAGCCGCCACCCGCCATCACGCACGCGTCGGCGTTCGCGGTCCCGTCCGCGGTGTCGACCACCCACCCCTTGCTCACCATCGCGGTGACCGCCTCGCCGAACCTCTGCGCGATGTAGGTGTATCCGATGTCGTTGGGGTGCAGCGTGTCGAAGAGCATCGACTCGGTCATCGGCCCCAGTTCCGCCAGCATGACCTTCTGCCCGCTGTCCTGCCGGTCCTGGACCAGCGACCGGACCTGGGCGTTGTACGCGTCGCGCCGCTTCTGCGCCTCCGTGTCGTTCTTCACCGGCACGATCGTCGCCACCGCGATCGCCACGTCCGGGGAGGCCTCCTGCAACTGGTCGATCAGACTGCTCAGCCGGCCGGGCGCCTCCGCGATCTGCTCTTGTCTGTAGACGTCGTTGGTGCCGGCCATCAGCGTCACCACGTTGGGGCGCATCGAGGTCGCGTCCCGCACCGCGGGATTCGCCATCTGGGCGATGAGGTGGCCGCGGTTGCCCTCGTGCTCCGGATCGGGCATGTCTCCCGAGGCGTTGCAGCCGATGAAGTCCGGCTCCAGCCCCTGCGCGTCCAACGCGTCCCACAGGAGCTTGCGGTAGCCGTTGCCGTCCGTCGATCCCACGCCGTACGTGATGGAGTCGCCCACCGGCAGCAGCCGGACCGACGTCGCGTTCGTCGGTGGCGGACCCCACTCGATGATCCCGTCCGGCAGCAGGTCGGCCATGTCACGCAGGACCTCCGCGACCCAGTGCGCGGCGTCCCTGGCCACGGACCAGGCTATGGTCTTGAGCGAGTCGCTGATGGCCTTGATCAGACCGGGGTATCTCTCCTCCATCCACTTCCCGAAGCTGCCCCGCGCATACCCCCACATGGCCCCTTTGAGCGCATCCAGGAAGGTTTTGGTGAGGGCTTCCGGATCCCCCAGTGTGTGGTCGAAGTACTGGATGAGGAGCCCTTTGACGAGCGCCCCGGTGAATCCGGCGACAGCGGGGCAGGCCACGACGAATTCAGGGAAGAGGCCCAGGCAGGCGGTTTCGGTCTGGCTGCCGGCCAGCCAGCCCATCGCCATGGCGAATGCCCACTGGAGCCAGGTTTCGGAGGTCTGTACGTCCGAAGCCGGAATGGTGAGGGACAGGCCGGTGTATCCCGCGGTCATGCTCAGGGTGCCGTCGAAATCGGCCCACCTGGAGCCGCTTTCACCCGGGATGCCCACCGGGTACTGCTCGATGTGCGACCTGATGGTGTCGCTCAGCAGGGGGTTCTCGGCCTCCGCCTGGTCGAGCTTCTTCTGCATGACGACCGGGTCGTAGACGGTCCCCGCGTCAAGGGTGAAGGTGAGGCTGCCGTCGTCCGCGGTCACGACCGAGGCAGCGAACGAACCCGCCGACTCCGGTACGGTCTCCTCCGCCGCCGCGGCGGCCGGTGTGACGGCTCCGGTCACCAGCAGGGCCAAGGAGACCATGAATGCCACCACGCAGTGCGGCACTAATCTCGACCTGGGTCTCTTTCTTCCCGTTCTCAATCTCCGCATTCGGTCTTTTCCCTTCGCTGACGGAACCCGGACCGACGTGGACAAAAGCGCAGAACTCGCTTATGGATGTGCAGGAATGCCGTATCATCAGGGTCCCGGGGTTTCTACGCGGCCGAGTATGGCGACAGGAAAGCGGCGCGTACAGCACATCCCTCGAACCGGAAAACATAGGGCCGGACCGACCCGCTGGACGCCATGGGCGACACGGTGGAGTCGAACGGCGCCTTCGCTGCCACCGACCCGGCCACCGGTCCAGGCCCGTGCGGACACCCGTGACCTCAGCGGCCGTCACGGCCGTGCCCCACCCTCGACATTCCGCACCAGCCTGGAACTCGGACTACGTGCGACAAGCCGGCGGACCTGGGCTTCCCAGTCGGCCTCTGCACGGCCATGGCCGCCCTGCCGTGGAAGCACTGCGGTCGAAGGCGATACGCCTGGTCGCGCGCGGCCGGCTGACCGAGCCCACGCCGGGCCGGTTCACCCTCGCGCAGGCCGGGGCCGGAGTCGGCCACCTGCGCGAGCAGGGCCTGGGCGGCGGCGCGGTCGCCGGTGTCCGCGGCGGTGACCATCACGCCCAGCAGCAGGCCGAGCGAGTCGACCACGACATGCCGCTTGCGCCCGCTGATCAGTTGGCCGCCGTCGAACCCGCGGCTGTCCGACCCGACGACGGCGTCCGCCTTGACGGACCGCGAGTCGATCACGCCGGCCGTCGACTCCATGTCCCACCCCTCCCTCTCGCGGATCCTCGAGCGCACCCGGTCGTGGAACTTCTTGACCAAGGCGTGGTCGCGCCAGCAGCGGAAGAACGCGTAGAAGCCGCGCAGCCAGGCGTGTACCGGCAGCAGCGGTCGGACGGCGGCTTCTACAGTGTTCCGATTGAGGGCGCAGGTGAGGATCGGAAGATCAGAAGGGTCGGCGCAAGGACGTGGTGCAGATCGAGCGGTTGGCAGACCTGAAGCCCGTCCACCAGCGTCAGGCTGCCGGCCTGGCCCTGTGGCGGTGGCGTGCGCCAGTGCTCGCGTTCGAGCTCGATGCGGAGTGGGGTATCGACCAGGCCGTGCTGGAGTCGCTGTTCCAACTGGCGGCGTCACCTGCTGGTGAACAGTCGGATCGCGCATTCCGGCGAGCGATCGCCGAACTGTGCACGGCCCCACTCTTCACGTCTGAAGTCGACCCGGACACGGTCCAGCTCTTCCAGTTGGAGAGCATCAGCAGCCTGCTGACCTTCAGCGAGTTGCTGGACAAGCCTGGCGTAGACATAGCAGAGCGAGTGGTCGAAGGCTCGGCCCGCCTGGCGGACTACCTCGACGACCTCGTCGAGGGCTCGTTCTACTCGCACCCCTCGGAGGAAGCCCACCGCGAGTACCTCGCGAATCTGGCGGACCGGGCGGGCGAGGGGTATTTCGCGTCACGCAACTTCGCCGTCGAATCCGCTTGCCACGGCGCTCTCCGCTCTCTCTCCGATTGCGCAGGGCTGCTCGACTCGTCCACCGGTCGCGAGTTGCTCGCGCTGTGCAAGGACTTCGGAGAGGAGCTCGTCACAACGATGCGGTGGCTCCGCGCGACGGGCCGCTAGCAATCGCGTCGTGAGCCGGATGACGAGTGCGGCAGCGGTGACGTACGGCTTGAAGTGAGGGAGCGGCTACGGGCGGCGCTGAGCGAACAGGCCCGGTTCGGCCACGGCAAGGACGCCCTCCCCGTCGAGTTCACGCAGGCGCGTGGTGAGCTCGTCGATCTGCGTGGAGAGTTGTTCCGCGGCGGCGGTGAGCTCCCGCTCGCGTGCGTCGCCCCGCTCCAGAAGCGGCGTGACCTGGACATCCATGCGGTTCACCCGCACCAGGTGGGCGTGGTCTGGCTGGTGAGGCGGCGCGCTGTCACGTCGATCACGGCCCAGCGCACCCTGGACTCCGAGGACTTCGGCCCGCTCTCGTAGTCCCGCAGGAGCCGCCGGAACAGCATGAGGATGCCGAGCGTCTCTCCACGATCCACCTCTTGGCCTGCGGGACGAAGCCGGTGCCCCGTTGGACGCCGTCGCCTGCATGCGCCGTTGCGCCCCTCACCCGAAACGACGTTTCGTTACGTTGATCCACTTGCGGGTATTTCTTGCGCGCTGGCCCGCGAGAACGTCACGGACGGGACGCCCCCTCCCTGAAAGGACATGCCAAGATGACACGTGTTCTGCTGATCGGCCAGGTGCCCGAGACCGTGGACTTCACCGATCCGGACCTGCCGTACGGATTCACCGTGGAAACGATCAGGGACAGTCTCACGGTCGGCCTGCAACAGCTCACCGGCCGCGGATGGGACGGCGACAGCCGGAGTCCTCACCGAGGACCATGCCGCCGCCGGGCACGGCCTCGCCCCGGACCACGTGCGCTGGCAGACCGGCCGCAACCGCGCCGGGGTGGGGGTTCAGCGCAGGGGGAAGCCGAAGGTGTAGCCCTGTTCCTTGAGCTGGGGGAGGAGTTGGCGGAGGGCCTCGACGGTCTGGGAGCGGTCGCCGCCGGCGTCGTGGAAGAGGAGTGTCGGTCCGTTGGGCAGTTCCCGTTCGACGGTGGCGACGATGGCGTCGGTGCCCGGCCGCTCGAAGTCCTTGGTGTCGACGTTCCAGCCGAGCGGGCGCATGCCGCGTGAGGCGGCCAGCTGGCGGCTGTAGGGGGTGAAGGCGCCGCCGGGTGCCCGGTAGTACATGGGCCGGACGCCTCCGGACGCCTCGGTGATCATGCGTTCGGCGTCGAGTATCTGCTGTGACTGGTAGGCCTGGGACTCCTTGTCCATGGCGGTGTCGTGCGACACCGAGTGGTCGCACAGCCGGTGCCCGGCGGCGACCACCTTCTTCACGAGGTCCGGGTGCGCCTGCGCCTGCGTGCCCACCATGCAGAACGTGGCCTTCACCCCGTACTCGCTCAGGACGTCGAGGACCTGAGGGGTCCACACGGGGTCGGGGCCGTCGTCGATGGTGATGTTGACGCCGCGCGCGCCCTGGTCGGAGGCGTGCACGATGGTCGCCGCCACCGGCGTGATGTCACTGCCCGGCGTGGCCGAGGCGGCCGCCTGAGGCGACGGGCTGCCCGTGGTGTCGGCCTGCGCGGTCCACAGCGAGGCGCCGGCGGCCAGGACCGTCACTCCGATTGCTGCCCCGACCATCTTGCCGTACCAGCCCCGTCCGCCGCCGTGCCGTGCCATGTCCGCCCCGCTTTCCCGTAGTTCCTCGCCGGTCCTTGGTCGTCTTGCGACCACTTGGCAGGACGAGGGGTGGCGGCCAGGGGATGCGTCCGTTACCGATCACGGACGATTCCGGGGGAGTTCGTGGACAACTTCGCGGACATCTCGGCGAGCAGCGGCCGGACCGGGCCGGGCGGCCGATCCCCGCCGCCGCTGGAGCCGGCGTTCTTCAGCGAGAGAGCGCGGCTGCCGCGGGGTGCACTCCGCACCGTCATGGGCCGCGCCCAGTCCTGTGCTTGCCGGGAAGGCCGTCGGGTACGAGGTTGAACGCCGACAGGCGTGACATGCCGCGGGCGACCGCGCCGGTGTAGCCGGCAGCTTGTGTCTCCAGGCCGGCCGCCATCGAGGCACTACGGCAGGCTGCTTCCTTCAGGCCCGCCCGCACTGCCGTACGGTGGCCGGTCCCTGACGCGCAATCTGTTCCGGCGGGCCGCGCAGCGACGTCTTGCCGGCCGCCCAGCCGACGCCCGCCGCACTCTCGGGGGAGTCGCCCAGGGCGGCGATGACAGGGCAGGTCACCGGATCACTTCGTCCGGCAGCGCAACGCTGCTCCTGCCTGTCAGGGGTACGCCACCCCGAGAGGGGTCAGGCGGTCGAGGTGATCGCTCGGGTGACGGCCGTGACCGCCGGGGTGGGGTGGCCGGGCAGGCGTGCGATGAGGACCCGACGGACCTCGGGGGGTGCGCCTTCGACGTGCAGCAGGCTCACCCCGGGCGGCAGCAGCGCGGAGAGGCGGGAGGGCACGGTCGTCACGCCGAAGCCGCCGGCGACCAGATGCAGCTTGGTCAGCCAGTCGCGGGTGGAGTGGACGATGCGCGGTCGTCCGGGCAGGCCCGGCCAGACGCCGAGCAGCGGCTCGGAGCGCGACGACGGGGCGGCGATCCAGGGGGCGTCGACCAGCTCGTCGACGTGCACCGCGGTGCGGCCGGCGAACGCGCCGTTCGAGGGTGCCGCCACGACCAGTTCGGTGTCCTGGACGGTGTCGGTGTGCAGGCGCGGCGACTCGCCGTCCGGGGGCCGGTGGGGCGGGCGGGAGGTCAGCACGGCGAGGTCGATGGTGCCCGCGCGCAGGGCCCGGGTCAGGCTGGGCGTGGTGCCCTCGATGGTGGTGACCGTGATCTGCGGGTGGGCCGTGGCGAGCCGTGCGAGCGCGATGGGCAGGATGACCGCGCCCGCGCTGAGGAACACCCCGAGCCGTACCGATTCGGTGCGCGGGGCGGTGCCGGTGAGGTCGCGTTCGGCCGCCGTGAGGGAGTCCAGGATCGTGCGGGCGTGCCGCAGCAGGGTCAGCCCCGCGGGGGTGAGCCGCACCCCGTCGGAGCGGCGTTCGAAGAGGGTGGTGCCCGCGCTGCGTTCGAGGGAGGCGGCCTGGCGTGAGACCGCCGACTGCGTGTAGCCGAGCCGGGCGGCCGCCGCGGTGAAGCTGCCTGACTGCGCGATCTGCTGCAGGACCCGCAGGCCCGAACTGGAGACGTCCATGCGTCATACGCATACCACGGATGCCGGATCGTCGCTTCCCGCATGTCCCTCGGGCTCCTAGCGTTGATCGCGAGGACACGGACGCATGCGGAGGTCATCACGTGCGAGCAGCAGTTCTGACGGAGTTCGGCGCCCCGCTCACGGTGCGGGAGGTGCCCGACCCCGAGCCCGCGGGCGGTGAGGTACTGGTCGAAGTGCTCGCCACCTGCGTGCTTCCGTACGCCGCCGAGGTCTTCGGCGGCGTACGGAACTACCCCCTGGTCCCTCCCGTCGTGCCGGGTCTCGGCGGCGTGGGACGGATCGTCCACGCCGGTGCGGACGCCACCCGGCTGTGCGTCGGCGACCTGGTCTGGTGCGACCCGACGGTGCGTTCCCGGGACGACGCCCTCACGCCCGACATCGCGCTCCAGGGCTGGAGCTCCCGCGGTGACGGCGGCGCGAGACTCGCCAGGCACCTGCACGACGGGGCGTTCGCCGAGCTCATGCGGGTTCCGACGGAGAACGTCTTCCCCCTGCCCGCCGCGGCGGGGGACGACCCGGCCCGCTGGGCCGCGCTCGCGGTGCACGCCGTGCCCTACGGCGGGCTGCTGGCCGGCGGGCTGCAGGCCGGGGAGACGCTGCTCGTCAGCGGGGCCACCGGGAACTTCGGCAGCAGCGCGGTCGCGGTCGGGCTCGCGATGGGGGCGGGCCGCGTGGTGGTCCCCGGCCGCAACCGGGCCGCTCTCGCCCTCTTGGCCGACCGGTTCGGCCCGCGGGTACGCCCGGTAGCGCTGGGCGGGGAGGAGGCCGCCGACCGCGCCGCGATGTCCGCGGCCGCCGACGGCCCGATCGACATGGTCATCGACCTGCTCCCACCGGGCGCACCCAGCTCGGCGGCCCGCGCGGCGGCCATGACCGTGCGCGAGTACGGCCGCGTCGTCCTCATGGGCGGCATCGGCATGCTCGGCGGCGACGACCTCGCGCTCCCCTACCCGTGGATCATGCGCAACTCCATCACCGTGCGCGGGCAGTGGATGGGCCCGCGCACCGCGAACGTCGGCATCATCCGGCTCCTCGCCTCGGGCGCGCTGGACCTCGCCCCCGAACGGGTCCGGTCCTTCCCTCTCGACGCGGTCAACGACGCAGTCGCGTACGCCGCCTCGCACGGCGGCCCGTTCGACCGCACCGCCCTCACCCCACCCGCCGGCTGACGAGGACGGCCGCCCAGGGATCAAGGAGTTCGCACGCCGGCCCGACGTGAGCGTGCTGCCGGCCCACGATCCGAGAGCCGCCGACCGTCTCGCCTCTCGCCCGCTCGGGGCCCTTCCGCCCCAGCGCCGGCAGGGTGTGACGCAGGGCCGGTTCAACCCCGTTGCCGCCCCCTTCATCGTCATCGCGGCGACCACCGGCGCCTGCCCCCGCAATCCGACGAAACACCGTGCACGAGCACTCCCGCTTGTGCGCCGCGGCACACCCGCTACCCGAGATCAGGCCGTCCATGAACGGCCTGGAACGTCCCCGCCGCGGTGAAGGCGTCGGTGATCGGGGCGATGAGCGAGGCGAAGCGGCGGGCACCTGCGTCGCCGATCGGTGCCCACAGCGCGGCGCAGTGCTCGTCCGTTTCCACTTCGATGCGCTCGCGTGCCGCACGGCCGGCGTCGGTGAGCGTGGCGTGGGAGTCGAGCCAGCCGCGCGCGACGAGACGTGCCGTCGCCGCGTTCCACTCCTCGTCGTTCCACTGACGGGTCGCTCGCGCGAGAGCTGTCGGGAGGCGGCCGGTGGCGGTGTGCAGGACGAGGCAGTCGCACGGCCCGAGGCCGTTGTCGGCGAGCACGACGAGATGGGCGTCGCCGCGCCACTCGCGCGCCACCGTGATCTGCTGCCACAGTGCGACAAGAGGGTCGGGGGGAAGCGCGACCGAGGCGTTCGCGGCGGCCAGCACCTTGCCGGCGTAGTCGGCACCGGCGACGACCGGGTCGATCAGCGAGCGCGCCTCGGCGAGGTGGTCGTCCGTGAGCTGTACGTCGACGCGCCGCATCGCCCGTCCTGCGGCCAGGAAGCGGGCGGCCTGCCACCGCTCGGGCGGCGCGGCGTCCCACACGCCCGCCATGGCCCGCACCGCCCGCGGGCTGAAGTTGTAGAAGGCCGCGGCCGTGACGTGCCACGGAACCGCGCCCATCGCGGCCGACCGGAAGGCCAGATACGCCGGCGCGCGGTCGGTCACGCCGAGCTCGGCCGCCTCCTGGGCGCTCTCGGGGACGAGATAGATGAACAGGTGGGCGGCAGTGACGGCGCGACTGACGTCACGGACGGCGTTCAGGTCCATCGGGCCGTCGCCGGGGCGGGCGGAGTCGGGAAGGGCGTCGAGGCGCATGGCGGTGGTGTCTCCGGGGGGCGTCGGGCGGGGCTGTCAGGCGGGTGTTTCGGCAGTGGCGGTCAACACCGCGCGTCCGAGGGTGTGACCGGCCATGGTGAAGCCGAGGACGGCCGGTGTGGCGTCGGCCGGGACGCCTGTCGAGGGGATGTCGAGGGCGTGCACCACGATGAAGTAGCGGTGCGGGCCGTGTCCGGCCGGCGGGGCGGCGCCGAGGTAGCGGGCCACGCGGGCGTCGTTGGGCAACTGGTAGGCGCCCTCGGGCAGTTGTGAGCCGGTGTCGTCGCCGGCGCCCTCGGGGAGCTCGGTGACAGTGGCGGGGATGTCGGCGACCGCCCAGTGCCAGAAACCGGACCCGGTGGGGGCGTCGGGGTCGTAGACGGTGACGGCGTAGCTCTTGGTGCCGTCCGGGGCGCCGCTCCAGGACAGCTGCGGGGAGGTGTCCTTCCCGCCGGGCAGGCCGGAGGAGTGCTGCTCGGGCGGCCACGCGGCGCCGTCGGTGACGGTGGTGCTGGTGACGGTGAACGAGGCCGCCCGGGCGAGGCGGGCGAAGGGATCGTCGGCAGACACGGCGGTCGTTCCTTTCCGGACGAGGACGTCCTCATCGGCTGTTGAAATCGACTGTAACACCGATAATCGATTATTCTAGGGATCGTCTACCAGGTCCTCTAGGATGGGCTCATGACTCAGACGGCGCACTCCCCGGCCCCGCCGGGGAAGCAGATGCTCTCCGAGCAGGTCTACGCACACCTGCGGGACGCGATCATGCGCGGGGAGCATCCCCCTGGAACCCCCCTGAAGCCGCAGGATCTTGCCAAGGAGCAGGGCGTGAGCCTGGCCGTGGTGCGCGAGGCGCTCGTGCGGGTGGTCGGCGAGGGGCTCGCCGACCGGCTGCCCAACCGCGGTTTCGTGGTTCCGTCCTTCTCCGACCGTCGCTGGCAGGAGATCGCGGAAGCCCGCCGGACCGTCGAGCCGGTCGTCCTGCGCATGTCCATCGAGCGCGGCGACGTCGACTGGGAGGCGCGTGTGCGGGCCGCCCACCATCGTCTGGCGCGCACTCCGGCGTACGTGCCGGAGGAGGGCGAGTACTACACCGCTGCTTGGGCCGAGGCGCACAGGGCCTTCCACCGCACGTTGCTGGAGGGCTGCGGCAACCGCGCGCTGCTGGAGACCTTCGACCGGTTGTGGACCGCCAGTGAGCTGGCCCGCCGTTGGTCGGCGCACCGCAACCCCGGCCGGGACGGCGTCATGGAACACCGCAGGCTGGAGGAGGCGGCGCTGGCCCGCGACGCCGACACCGCAGCCGCGATCCTGGTCCAGCACCTCACCTTGACCGCGGCTGCTCTGACCGACGATCCAGGTCAGGCCACCTAGCCGGGCTTACGCCACAGCGGCGGGGCCGAGGTGGGAACCGCCGATGTTCTTCAGCCCCGGGAGCAGGCTGGAGCCGAGCATGCACGCGAAGGCGAACCCGGCAATGGGGGCGCCGTGCGCGTCGGTGTACTGCCTGGTCGATCTCCACGTCCGTGCAGTGCCGCAGCACTCCCTCGACCATCACGGCGGCCTCGGAGGCGGAGCAGGTGACCGACTGTGGGCCGCCGGCGGCGTATCGCTCCGGGTCCCACTGGTCTCGTCGCCGAGCCGGGTGGTGGTCTCGACGTGGTACCGAGCGAGTCCGCTACGACGGGTGCGGGATTCGGCAGCGGGGACCGGAGAACGGCTGCGAACGGCGCGGGTGTTAGCTTCCTTCCCGTGGTGGAACACCAGGACGAGACCAGGGCGGCCTACGACGGGGTCGTCGAGCTGTATGCATCGCTGTTCGCCAATCGGCTGGAGACGCAGCCGTTCTCGCGGAACATGATCGGCACCTTCGCCGAGCTGGTGCGTACGACGGGGAACCCGCAGGCAGCCGACGTCGGGTGCGGGCCCGGACATCTGACGGCCATGCTGCACGACCTGGGGCTGGACGCCTTCGGGCTCGACCTCTCCCCGGCCATGGTCGACCACGCCCGGCGGGCCCATCCGGCGCTGCGATTCGATGAGGCGCGCATGGAGGCCCTGCCGGTCGAGGACGGCGCGCTCGGCGGAGTGCTGGCCCACTACTCGATGATCCACACCCCGCCCGGGGAACTGCCCGCGCTGCTCGCCGAGCAGGCGCGTGTCCTGGCACCAGGTGGCCTGCTCCTGGTCTCGTTCTTCGCGACCGACGGACCGGAGCCGGTCCGCTTCGACCACAAGGTGACGCCCGCCTACAGCTGGCCGGTGGACCGGTTCGCCGAGTTGCTGGCCGGGGCCGGGCTCGTCACTTTCGCCCGGCTGCTCCACGACCCGGCCTCGGAGCGGGGCTTCCTCGATGCCCACTTGCTGGCCCGCCTCCGCTAGAGCGTGGACTTCTGCCGGTGGGCTCGGCTCCACCGGCACCAAGGAGTCGCTCCACGGGACTCCGGAGGAGGCGTCGTCTCGTAGAGCTGCGGAAGGACGGGCGACGCAAACAGTCAGGTGGTGCGTCACCGTGGACAAGGACCTGTGCATCGGCAGCACGGTCCGCGTCGGTTCGTCCCCCCTGACCGGCGACCAGCACGGCGGAGGCGTGCTGGTCGCCGTCACGATCCGTTCCACGGGCGGCAGGAGCGTTCCGCCGCGGACCAGCCCCTAGAAGGGTTCGGCGGCCCGCAGGAGGGCCGGCGGGAGGTAGGGGGATTCGACGCGGATGGCCCAGCCGCGGCGGCGTGCGTGGCAGGCCAGGGCGAGGACGTCGAGGTCGACGGAAGCATCCGGATCGTCGGCGCGGTCGGCGACTTGGTAGTGGGCGCGGTGGGCTTCGAGCGCGTCGGCCAGGGCCAGGTTGAAGCTCTCCTCGTCTCCCTCCACGAGCTGCGACAGCAGCACGGCCGGCGGCATGGCGAAGCCCCAGTCCTTGGCCTTCTCGTCCTGCTGCAGCGCCCGCTGCACGGCCGGCTCGGGGTCGGCGCCCTTCAGGTAGGCGTGGAGGGCCTCGCGGTACGCGGTGAAGGCGGAGCCGTCCGGGCGGGCGAAGGCGGGTCCGGTGAGGACCAGCGGGGCGAGGTCCTCGCGTGCGCCGGTGATCAGGGCGAGGGCAGTGGCTCTCTGCCAGGTGTCGGCGCAGGCTTCCGCGCCCCGCTCGGCCGGGTAGCGCAGCGTGCGGCCGTCGATGGTCACCTCGGCCTCGGTGCCCGGCTCCGCGAGTGCGATGCGGAACAGGGCCGCGCCCGTCCGGGAGGCCAGCCGAAGGTTCGCGAGCTGGGCGTCCGTCACGCCGCCGCCGGGGTCACCGGCGCGCCACTTGAAGAGGCGCTCCTGATCGCCCATGACCGTGCCGAGCCGTGAGACGTCGAGGGGTTCTCCGCCGGCGGAGGTGAACGCCTTCCGGACGTGGTCCTCGTACATGGCCTCGGTCTGCGGGTGCACGGTCCGCTCGCAGGCGGGCCGCTCCACCACCAGCGGGCCGACGGCGAGCTCGGCGACCGCGTCCGGCCGCCGGTCCCGGCCGAACCCCGCGACCCGCGGGCCTCGGGTCTCGAAGCCGGTGACCAGGGCATGCGGGAGGTAGTCGGTGCGGACGGCGGGCGCCCAGCCCAGGGTCCGGTACGCGAGCGCCGCCAGGGCGATGGGGACGAGCGGCAGAAGGCTGCTCGGGGAGGCCGAAGGACCGTGCAGGGTGCTGTGCCTGGCCAGAAGGCCGGCCAGCGCGGTGTCGAAGGCCTCCCGGTCATCGGCCGCCAGAGCGCGCAGCGTGCGCAGCGCCGCAGTGTCCGGCCGGTCCAGCAGCGCCTCGCCGGTCTCCTGGGCGCGGGTGGCGATGCGGTGCAGGGCGGCGTCGATGGCGGCGAGCCTGGCCTGCGCGCTCGGCGGATACTCCTCGTCGTTGCCGGTGTCGTCCAGGACCACGGCCATCAGTCCGGTGGCGAGTTCACCGGCGGGCGTCCCCTGCGCCTGCCCGGCGAACTTGTCCCGGGCGAAGTGGAAGGCCTCGCCGTGCCACTTCGCCCTGTCCCTCAGGAGCGCCAGGCAGAGCGCGTCGGTCCACTCCCCGGCCGTGACGCTCTCCTCGGGGGCGTCCTCGCCCGGCTCGTAGCCCATGCCGAAGTTCACGTACTCCAGGAAGACCTGGAAGCTGCAGTGCGGGTGGTAGGCGGCGTAACAGACGGCGCCGGCCGCAGCCTCGGCAGCGTCCGTGAGGGCGGCCTTGGCCTCCGGGGTGTCGAGGTCGGGTGTCTCCACGGAGAGAGCGCCCAGGTAGGCGAGGAACTCGTCGGCGATCGACTGCCATTCGTAGGTGGCCATCCGGCCGGCCCGCGACATGGACCGCACCTGACCCCCGATCCGGTTCGTGAAGTCCTCGCGTGCCGCCGACACGGCGGCCCCGTCCACCTGATGACGCTTTATCCGCACTGTCCTACTCCTTGATCAACTCGGGAGAACAGCCTAGGCGTCGGATCCGACAGGAGGGGCAAGGAACCTCGGAGCACATCCGCCCCCGCAGTGCGCTCCCGGGCCGCGTCGGCGGCCTTCGTGGCGGCCGCGATGGTCCGCGCGCCGATCAGGTTGTGCTGGAACCAGCGGCGGCCCTGCTCCGTCCTACGCGTCCGCCGGGCCTCCGCCTCCGCTTCCTCGGTCCGGCCAAGCCGTCCGAGGGCGCCGTTCACCTCGGTACAGCGGGAGCCTCCCGCCGCGAGCCTCCACGGACAGCGGGTCCGCTCTCGCCCACCGGATGCCGGTGTCCGTGCCGATGTGGCCGGCTGCCACGTCTGTGGCGAGCCTGAGGCGTCGGCGGTGACGACCTGGCGGATGAAACGTCGCCGCCAGGGCACCTCGACCGCACGGGGGTGACAGTTCTGCCTCACCCACTGGACCGCCTCCTCGGGATGCATGCCCTCGAAGACGCAGCTCGCGGACAGCGCCGTACCGGTCCGGCCTATGCCGTCCCCGCAGCGGAGCTCCACGCGTTCGCTCGCGGCGCGCTCGTGGGCGAGGTGGAGTTTGCGCATCGCGTCCATGGGGTCGGTGGGAAGCCGGAAGTCCCGCCAGGGGAGCCATACGATTCCCACGGCGGGCCGGATGGCTGACGCTTCGTCAGGCCGACTCCGGCGTGGGGATCAGTCCCTCTGGCAGGTCGTGTCTGCGAGGGCGGTATGAGCCGCTTGAGACATCGTCGTCTGCCGGCACGTCCGAGCCCTGTCTCAGGCCGCTCGTCGCTCTGCCCGTGCCTGCCGGGCCGCCTCGGCCCTCGCCGTCGCGCCGCCCGCGCCGCGCCCGCCCCGCTGCGCCGCGCCACCGCCCGCCTGTCGCCTCGCCGCCGTCCCCGCCGGCCGCCCCGGTCCGCTCACCCCCGGTCCGTCGCGCGGTCGTCGTACGCCCGCCGCCGCGCCGCCCGGCCGCCCGCCGCGCCCCGGCCCGCGCCGGTCCGTCGCGCGGTCGTCGTACCGCGCGCGCCGTCCCAGTGCCGTCGGCCCGCCTGTACCGGCCCGCCCGGTTCGTATGCACGTCTCGTGCGTCCCCCGCGCCTCCGCGTCATCCTGCCGCGTCCCGGTCTCCGTGCCGTGCTGCCGGCGTCTGCCCGTGCCGTATCCGGTGCTCGGCGTCCCCGCGCCCCGCCTGCGCCCGTTTTCCCGCGCCCCGCCTGCCGTGCGGCCGCGCCGGCCGGCTTCCGGTCTCGGTCCGGGGCGCTCGCTCCGGGTGCCAGGGCAGGTGTTGCTGCTCTCCTCCACCGTGCTCTTCCCCGCACCCTGCTCGTTCCGGTGGGTGGCCCCGCCGCGCCTCCCGCTGTTCGTGCTTGTCCTGTCCGCCTGCCGGTGCAGGATCGCGTTCATGATCTCGCGCAGATCGTGCTCGGGCGGGCGCCCGATGTCCAGGGCATGCCGACGGCGCTCGGCCCGCCAGGCGCTCAGCACCGGCTCGGTCAACGCCCAGCGGACTTCGGACAAATCACTGGGATACGGACGACGTTCGGCCATGACCTGGAGATACCGCCGGCCAGGGGCGTGCGCCCAGACGTACACCGCAAGCAACGGGAGCACGGACCACGCGACGGGCGTCTTGGGATGAGACAGGCGCAAGCCATCATCCACCCCAGCCGTCACCCCATGAGGCCCATCCGCCGCACTCGCTCCAGCAGCTCCACCGGAACAACACCTCGGCATCGAAAAATGCAGGATAAAGCACGATTTAAGGGAGAAAGCGACCTCGAAGTGAGCGTTTGGTTCTTGCTTGTCCGTTTCGTTCGGTTTAGCTGTCGCGCCAGTTCGGGGTGGCTTCATGGGTGAGGCGGCGGGTGAGGAGGTTGATGGCGGCGAGTTGGATCATGGCGGCTGATCGGTGCGGGTGGGTTTCGTAGTCGCGGGCCAGGTGGCGGTGGTGCATGAGCCAGCCAAGGGTGCGTTGGATGACCCAGCGGCGGGATTGGACCCGGAAGCCGCGGACGGGGGGATCGCGCTGGACGATTTCCAGGTCGACGCCGATCCCGGCGGCGTGTTCGACGGCTTTGGTCTTGTAGCCGTTGTCGGCCCAGGCTTCGGTGATGGTGGGGTGGCGCTCGCGGACGCGAGTCAGGAGTTGGATGCCGGCGGCGGAGTCGTGGACGCTGGCGGCGGTGACGGCCAGCAGGAGGCCGAGCGTGTCGGTGACGATGTGCCGCTTGCGTCCGGTGATTTTCTTGGCCGGTCAGCTAAGCGTTGTCCCGTAAATGATCTACGACATGCCGGTTGACCAGCATCGTTGCCTCTCATCTGGCGAGGGTGAGGTTGTGGAGGCGGGCGAT
>NZ_JBIAPF010000017.1:0-165857 GCF_042888135.1 Streptomyces sp. NPDC003247 | reverse complement strand
AGACCTGGAAGATCCTCCGCGACTGCCGCCTCAAGGGCGACGGCGTCCACCACGCCATGCTCGGCATCGCCCGCCTCCACAACCTCACCCTCGCCAGATGAGAGGCAACGATGCTGGTCAACCGGCATGTCGTAGATCATTTACGGGACAACGCTTAGGCAGGCGCTCCAGGTCGAACTGGCAAATCTCAATGAGCGAGCCGTCGGGAGCCGACATCCTGGATATAGCGGTACGTATGGCCGTGATTACGTACAGGCCGTCATATCGGTAGCCCTTACCCGGAGAGTACCGCGCATCGCCCTTGTAGCCTCGGATGATCCGGACGTGGTGGCCACGCTCGTAGCTGAGCTTGAGAGCCGCGTTGTCCCGGTAGTCCCAGGATTGACTCCGCAGCAGCGACTTACCGTCTTGAGCCTTGTCCTTGTCGGGTGACGCACCTGTGTACCGAACCCAGACCCAGCCGTCCTCGTCGTCCACATACCCACCGTTGAGCACAATGGCGTCGGCGACATACGCGCCATCCTCAGCCTTCAGGCGCGAGATCCCTCGCATGTTGTCGCCGTGCAACTTGGCGTCCCTGACTGCGACTCGCCCAGGGAACAGCTCGCCCGGCACGACGCCCTCTATGTGACCAACTACTCGCTCACTCATCGCACCATAATGATCGAAGGTGATCGATTATGTCACTCGATATTCCCACTTAGTCCTGCCATCACGCACTCGAGCCCCAATCCCACCTCTGTCTATGGCTCCTGTTAGAACTGGTCATGGACCAACGCATGGCCAAGGGGGCAAAGGTGACTCACTCAGGAGATCCGTCACAACCGATAGCAGGTGTGTACGAAGAACTCATCACCGAAGGTTTGCAGGCAAAGATCGATCAACTGAACGCGACTGGTTGGAAGCCCATCCACGCAGAGGTCAGCGCGGAGTCTGCGCCGCACGTCCTGGCCCGTTACATCGGTGAGGCCGTACGGCAGCGGCTGAGTCAACTGCCCGCCAGTCAACAGGTTGCCGCGGCCAACGAGATCATGCGGTCCCTGATCGGCAGCGCACCAAACCCCAAGATCGACGAGGCGATGACGGCCATCGCTGACGGTCCTCGCCAACTACTAGCCTTGGCCGAGCAAGAGGCACCTGGCGTATACGCCATAAGGCCTCTGACTCCCCTCTCCGAAACGGCTCTGATCACCAACGCCCCGGGCGACCCCAGCCTGGGCGCGGAACTGCGGGCAGAGCTCGCCACGGCAGACCACATCGACCTGTTGTGCGCGTTCGTGAAGTGGTACGGCATACGCGTCCTTGAGGACTCCCTGCGCGCGGCCAAAGAGCGGGGTGTCCGGATCCGCGTCATCACGACCACCTACATCGGCGCCACGGACCGGCTCGCCTTGGACCGGCTGGTCCGCGAGTTCGGCGCCGAAGTGAAGGTCAACTACGAGATCAGATCGACCCGCCTGCATGCGAAAGCCTGGCTCTTCCGGCGCAACACCGGCTTCGACACGGCGTATGTGGGCAGCTCGAATCTGTCGAAGGCCGCGCTACTCGACGGCCTTGAGTGGAACGTGCGGCTGTCATCGGTGGCCACCCCCAGGGTGCTCGACAAGTTCGAGGCGACCTTCGACGCCTACTGGGCGGACTCGGCATTCGAAGCGTACGACCCTGATACAGACGGGAAGCGGCTGGACGACGCGCTGGCCCAGGCCGACGGCACCGGACCGGCCGGTGATCTCAAGATCAGCCTCTCCGGACTGGAGGTGCGTCCGCTCCCCCATCAGAAGGACATGTTGGAGCGCCTACACGTCGAACGGGAGATTCGCGGTCGTCAGCGGAATCTCCTGGTCGCCGCGACCGGCACCGGCAAGACCGTCATGGCTGCGCTGGACTACCGGAACATGCGCGACACCCTCGGCGGAGCCCTCCCGCGACTCCTCTTCGTAGCCCACCGCAAGGAGATCCTGCGGCAATCCCTGAGGACCTACCGAGAGGTCCTGGACAACGCGTCTTTCGGTGAGCTGCTGCACAGCGGCGAGGAGCCGACGGAGTGGACGCATGTCTTCGCCAGCGTCCAGTCCCTCAATCTCCAACGGCTCGAGCAGCTTGCTCCTGAGCACTTCCACGTCATCGTCATCGACGAGTTCCACCACGCCACCGCTGACACCTACCGCCGTGTCCTCAATCACTTCCAACCGCCCCAGCTACTCGGCCTGACGGCGACCCCGGAACGGATGGACGGGCGCAATGTGCAGGACGAGTTCTTCGACGGCCGCATCGCCGCCGAACTACGGCTCTGGGAAGCCCTCGAAAACGACCTGCTCTGCCCGTTCCATTACTTCGGGCTTCCGGACGGCACCAACCTCACCGACCTCAACTGGCGATCCGGCGCCTACGACCGCGACCAACTCGGCAATCTTTACACCGGCGATCACGCCCGGGCTCGGATCGTCATCAAGCAGGTTCAGGAAAAGATCTCCCGCCCGGCCGCGATGCGCGCCCTCGGCTTCTGCGTGACCAAGGCGCACGCACGCTTCATGGCCGCCTGCTTCCGCGAGGCCGGGTTCGCAGCCGAAGCCCTCGACAGCGACTCGCCCCCGGCGGTGCGCGAGCACACCCTGGCCGACCTCAAGGCCGGCCGCATACAGGTGATCTTCTCCGTCGACCTGTTCAACGAGGGCCTGGACATTCCCGATGTGGACACGCTGTTGCTCCTGCGGCCCACGAACAGCGCGACCGTCTTCCTGCAACAGCTGGGGCGCGGATTGCGACGGACGCCGAACAAGCCTGTCCTGACGGTGCTCGACTTCATCGGTCAGCACCGAGCCGAATTCCGTTTCGAGGAGCAGTTCCGGGCCCTGACCAACCTGTCACGCAACCGGCTCGTCGACAGCATCGAGCACGGCTTTCCGCAGTTGCCCTCCGGCTGCCAGATCATCCTGGAGGGCAAGTCCAAGGATCTGGTGCTCAACAACATCCGCACACAGCTCAAGGCGACCATCACCACGCTGGCCAAGGAAGTCAGGGACTACAGCACGCCGCGGCTGGCGGACTACCTGCGCGAGAGCCGCCGGGACATCCAGGAGCTGTACAAGAGCGACAACTCCTGGACCAAGGTGCTCCGGAAGGCAGGACTGATTCGGGAGGAGGCACCATCAGGTGAAGCAGAACTCCTCAAGCGCGTCCATGCCTTTCTCCACGTGGACGACCCGGAACGGATCCACGCCTACCTGCGCCTCCTCGGGGACGACGCACCCGACTATGACTCTCTTGAGGCTCGGGAGAAGGCGTACGCCCGTATGCTCTTCTTCAACCTCTGGGACAATGCCGGCGGTTTCACCAGCTACCGGCAGGGTCTGGAAACACTGCGTACTCAGACCCGACTCCGGGATGAACTCCGGCAAGTTCTCACGTACGCCCTGGAAGGTACCGACCACTTCCCCCTTCCCTTGGAGGGACCGCTCGCCCAGGTCCCCCTGAAGATTCACAGCTCCTACAACCGCTCCGAGATCCTCTCGGCCCTGGGCGTGGCCCAACTGGGAGGCCAGATGCCGAGAGACTTCGGACAAGGGGTGCGATGGGTGGAGGAGCTCAAGACAGACGCCCTCCTCATCACCCTCGAGAAGGACGAGCGGGACTTCTCACCCACAGTCCGCTACAAGGACTACGCCCTCAGCCCCACCCGATTCCACTGGGAGTCTCAGAGCACGACTCCGGAGAACTCCGCGACCGGTCTGCGCTATCGGCAGCACGCCGAGCGGGGAAGTCACGTCCTTCTCTTCTTGCGGCGTTACAAGCGCAACAGCATCCTCAAGGCCGAGCCGTGGATGCTTTTGGGGCCAGCGACGTATGCGGGACACACCGGCAGCAAGCCCATGGCGATCACGTGGGAGTTGCACCACAAGCTTCCCGCCGATGTCATGTCTTACGCATCGATCACCAGCGGATGAGGACCCGCGTAGTCACCTAGGCAGAGGCGTTGGCTCCTCCCGTGAAGTGGATGTGGGCTCGGTCGAGGATCCGTTCGGCGTCTCGCCCGTGGTGATGCAGCCATTGGAGGAGGTCGACGATGATGTCGATCGCCGTTTCCTCCGCACGGGCCAGGCTCAGCCCGTGCGGAGGAACTCGCTTCACCTGCAACCCGCACTCTCTGCCATAGAGGTCCAACAGCCCTTCAGCTCTGTTCAAGCGTGAGCCGTCCCGAGCCGAGATGGCCGTGGTCGGCTTCGTGGCCAGTTCGCACCACGTGACCTTCCGATCGACGCGCAGTTCGACGCCCCACCGTTCGGCGACCGCGTCGACGAGGGCCATGCCCCGTCCGCCCTCCGAGTCGACGTTCGAGTCGAGCAGGGTGGGCAGGGCGCGGGTGTCGGGGTCGCGGACCTCGATGCGCAGATGCACGCCGTTCATGGAGACCGTGAGGGTGGCCGGGGTCCCGGGGCCCACGTGCGTGATGACGTTGGACACCAGCTCGCTGAGGCAGAGCTGGGCGTCGTCGGTGATGCCGTGCAGTCCCCAGATGGCGAGGTGCGACCGTAGGGCCCGGCGCAGGCCGGCCACCTCCGTCGGCTCCGCCGTGAAAGCACGGCTCCACGGCCTGCGCGGCATGCACGCGTCCTGGCTCACCGAAAACCCCTCTCGTCGCGGCGACGCCCCTTGAGCACGAAGAGTCATGAGGCGTCACGATGAGTTGTGTCGCCCTCAGAGTGCTGGTTGCGGATCCCTTCGTGCAATGTGCACGGCGGGATTCCCACTTCCGAGTGATTGGCAGGCGCACCCCTTGGCGCGAGACTGAACGCCCGCTATCCGAATCGGGGTTGAAATGGCCGGGTCACCCACGGCACGCCGTCGCCGCCTCTCCATCGAGCTGAAGAAGCTCCGCGAGCGGAGCACGCTCACCTGCGCCCAGGTCGGCCAGGCACTGGACTGGAGCGGCTCCAAGGTCAACCGGATGGAGACGGGGAGCGGCCGGGTCCAACCGTCCGACATCGACGCACTGTGCCGGTTCTACGGCACCAGTGACGACATGCGGGAGTTCCTCAAGTCACTGGCCCGGCAGGCCAAGGTGCGGGGGTGGTGGCAGGTCCACGGCTCCGGCGTACCGGAGTGGTTCAACATCTACATCGGCCTGGAACAAGACGCGTCCACCTTCCGCCAGTACCAGTGCGAGGTGGTGCCCGGCCTCATGCAGACGCTCGGGTACGCCTCCGAGCTCCACACGACCTGCGGGCACATGACCGCGGCGGACGTCGAAAGGGCCGTGCGCGTCCGTATGGAGCGCCAGGCCATGCTGAGCCGCCCCGACGCCCCGGAATCCTGGTTCATCGTGCACGAAGGCGCCCTGCGCAACGTCATCGGCGACCGGACGCTGATGCGGGAGCAGTTGGAACGCATCCTGGACACCGCACGGATGCCGTCCGTGACCTTGCAGGTCCTGTCCTTCGACTCGGGCACGTATCCGGTCACGGGCTCCTTCACCATGTTGGGCTTTCCCGCCCCGGAGGATCCCGACCTCGTCTATCGGGACGGCATCACCGATGCCGTCTACCTGGAGGGCGAGCATCATGTACGGGAGTACACCCGGGCGTTCGACGGTCTGCGGGCGGCGGCTCTGAGTCCTCGGCGTTCGACCCATCTGATCGAATCGGTTCTGAAGGAATACGCGGAATGAGCATGGCGAAGCCCGGCGACGACGAACGTCCCCAGTGGTTCAGGTCGTCGCACAGCAACGGTGCGGGTGGGGAGTGCGTGGAGTGCGCGGTGACCGACGTCCGCGCCTTGGTCCGCGACTCGAAGGACCCGAGAGGCCCGGTCATATCCATCGGGTACGCCGCTTGGCTCACCTTCATGGATGCCGTGAGGCAGGACACCGGGGGCTGACACGGGAGGCAGCCTCTACGTCGGCGACCGCGTCGACGACGGCCCGCGAGCGGCTGTCGCAGCGGGGATGCACGGGGCTGGTGCGCGCAATCCGTGTCCGCCACACAACATGCGCGACCTGCTGCAATTCCGTGGAACCGACCAGGCCGACAGCACATCCTGGATTTCGGCCGGCACAGTCATCCCGCTTGAAGCTTCGTGACGATCTGCTCCCCCATCCGACGCGCAGGTCCCAACCGAGGATCCTCAGGGTGTGCACCCGGGCCGAGGATCTTCGAGCAGGTGAACAGTGTCATCAGCTTGCCGCCCCGGCTTTCGAAGTCGCGGTGCCGCTCCTGCCGGACGCGATCGGCCGGAGCCGGGACAGCGAGCGAACTGCCCCACAGTGTCGCGGAGTCCAGTCCTCGCGGCGCGTTCCCCCAGTCCTCCCAGTCGAAGAGACAGAACGTCGGCGCGGTCATGTTGGCCCAGTTCAGATCTGCGTGGGCAGGCACCCACTGTTCAACGGTCGTGTCGAAGTCGCCGGGGAAGGCGGCGCGGATGGTTTCGGTGACGAGTGCCTGCGTGATGGCCACGGTGTCCGGTGTGGCCAGGCGCATGGTGCGCTGAACCGCGAGTGCGTCGAGCGAAGCGTTGAGCGCCTGCCACCACGCATCGGTCAGCTTCGGGTCTTCGCTCAGTACGGCGGTGCCGACGGGGTCTGCGGGTAGGAGTTCGGTCTCGTCAGCCCGCCACATCGCGTCATCGCCGGAGTCACGCCACACCACGCATCCTCGCCATGCCGGCCGAGCGACGTGCTCCAGGCGCGCGGCGCACTCGGTGCCGTTCCACCCCTGGTCGCTGATCTTGTCCAGTGACCGGCGTTCCACCCTGACCCAGGTGTCGCGGTCTGTCCGGGCTCCCACCGAGCGGCGTTTGCGCACCACCGTGTCCGGGGCGAAGCGCACGTGGAGGGACTGCTCGACATGATCGAGAATCTCGTCAACCGGATGGCTCCGGAGATCAACGGCGCGACCTGGGGAGACCGAGAGTGTCATGAAGGCGACCGTAGCAGCGGGGCCGCCGTCGGTGTGCCCGGTCGAGGCTGTCGAACCTGGGCCGGTGGGTGGGGAGGGCCGTGGTTTCGGAGTCGGGTGGGAAAGGGGTGGCCAGATGGTGGTCCGGGCAGGCTGGTACGGGGCGCGAACTGCGGGGACCGCCTCCGAGTTCGGCCGCTACGGACGCCCTGCCACCGGCTTGGTCCGGAATGGCCACCCCAAAATCGCTGTCGAGTACACGGCAAGGTCATCTAGTGTCCGAGGAGTCCGCCCGAGGGGCGGGCGCACCAGGCGTGGGCATTCACTCAAGGGAGCTGAACCGTGCGCGAGACCGGCAGAAAAATCCTCACCACCACGCTCACCACCGCCGCGGCCGCGGCAGGCAGCCTGGTTCTGGCCGCCGCGCCGGCCGGTGCGGCGCCGTACTGGCAGGCGGTGTCGACCAACTCCACCTGGCACTGCGCTCCCACCGTCGTGCACACCGCCCAGGCAGGCGTCGGTTACCAGGCCTGCCTGGTGCGCAGCGCCCTCGACAACGCCCAGGTCGTCCTCGTCGTGGTGAACAACTCCTCGTCGGCCGTCACCGTCTCCGGCACCATCACCTCGGGCTTCGCCGCGGAGGCGAGCTGCTCCTCGTACGCCCTCGCGGTCGGGGAGCGCCGGGGCTGCTTCGGTACGACCGCGCACGTGCCGGACTGCCTGTACGGGGCCGGCGTCCCTGACGAGCAGACCTATGGCGGGACTGTTCGGCTCACGGTGAACGGCGTGGTCGACTCCATGGACTCGCCGCGGACCGACTGCGTCCCCGTGGCCTGAGCGGACGGAGGGGCGGCGCCCCCCTCGGGCGAGGGGGGCGCCGCCCTTTTCGTTGTCCTGACGCGGTCGTCCGTCGGCCGGATTCCGCGCCGGGGCGTTGCCCCTCACCGCCGGGGGGTGGTGGGAGGGTCGGGGGACGGGGGCCTGCGGGGGGTCAGTTCCGCCCTGCCGAAGAGGAGGGCGTAGCCGGGTGGGAGGTGGGTCAGGAGGCGGTCGGTGAGGTCGTCGCCGAGCAGGCCCGGCAGGGCGCCCAGGACCGAGCCGGCGTGCCAGCGGGCCGTGGCCGCCGTGGCGCCCTCGAGGCGGGCGGCGATCGTGTCGACGAACTCCGCCGCCGGGCGCGGGCGGGGTGCCGGAGCGCGGGCGGTGATCTCCTCGGACGCCTCCCGGGGGAGGGCTCCGGCCAGGGCTGCGCGCTCGTCGCCGGTGACGTGGGCCGCGAGGGCGGACAGGACGGTACGGGTGATGTGCTCGGCCTCGGTGGTGGTCGGGTACCGGCCCGCCGTCCGTACCGACGCGATCAGGTCGCTCCAACGGTCCTCGGTGCCGGGCGCGCGCCGCGTCCGCGGGCCGGGGATCACCGTCCTCGCCGTGGGCGGGGTGGTCGTCGTCGCGGTCATGCTGCGGGGGTCCTCCTCGGGGTGGCAGGTGGGCGGTCCGTGTCCCGCGGCCCGGGGGACGAGGTGCCCGGGGCCGCGGGACGCGCTGGAGAAGGGGCGGCCGGTCAGCCGCTCAGCTGCTTGGGTCCGCTGTCGCCGCCCGAGATCTGGATGCGGCGCGGCTTGGCCTGTTCGGCCACGGGGATGCGCAGGGTCAGGACACCCGCCTCGTAGGAGGCGTCGATGCGGTCCGTGTCCAGGGTGTCGCCGAGGAAGAGCTGGCGGGTGAAGGTGCCCGTGGGGCGCTCGGCGACCAGGACCTCCGCGCCCTCGGGGGCGGGGGAACGGCGCTCGGCGCGGACGCTGAGGACGTTGCGTTCCACGTCCAGCTCGATCGTCTCCGGGTCGATGCCGGGGAGGTCGAAGTGGACGAGGAAGTCGTCCCCGGACCGGTAGGCGTCCATCGTCATCGCGGCGGGACGGTTCGCGGTGCCGAAGACCTGCTGCGCGAGTCGGTCGAAGTCGCGGAAGGGGTCGGTACGCATGAGCATCACGGTCCACTCCTCTCATCGGGTTCTCGGTGCGATGCCCTACGCCTTCTTGTATAACGCTCGGGAGGAAAGTTGACAAGCCTGGACTCAGGTAAGTGGCGCGCCGCGGTGGGCTTCCCTTGCGCCTCCGTTCAGGCCGGGGGGTCGTGGCTGGTCGGACGGTGTCCGGAGCTAGCCTCGTGGACGACCCGGAGGAGGCAGTGATGGTGAAGGTTCCCAGTGCGGTGGTCGCCGCCGGTGGGCTCGTCGGTGGGTACGGCGTGGCGCGGTGGAGCGGCAAGCGGCAGCTCGGCGGTGTCGTCCTGGCCGCGGCCGGGGCCGCGGCCGCGCGGCAGTGGCAGCAGCGGGCCGGCGGGACGGCCGCGGGGGCGCTGACGGCGGCTTACGTCGCCGCGTTCGCCGGGTCGCATCCGCTGGCCAAGAAGGTGGGCGCCTGGCCGTCGGTGTTCGGGGTCGCGGGTGCCGTCGCGCTGGCCTCGTGGGCGGTGGCCGACCGGCGGCGGTGAGGGCCGGGACGGACGACGCGGGGGCCGGGACGGACGAGAGGGCCGGGACGGACGCGAGGGCCGGTCGGCCGCGCGGTGTCATCTGCCCAGCGCCGACCGCAGCGTCACGCCGTGGCGCCGCCGCAGCCGCCGTATCTCCCACACCGACAGGGCCGTCACCGACAGGGGGCCGCCCAGCAGGAAGGTGTAGAGGACGAGCGGCGGGGCGGCGACCTCCGGGCCGTCGAACAGGCCCAGGCCGAACAGGGACCAGACCAGAAGCGGGGAGAGCAGCGGCGGCAGCAGTTCGTGGACGTCGCCGACGCGGAAGCTGGAGTTGACGCCGTAGACGATGAGCAGCAGCGTCAGGGGGATGCCGAGGAGGAGTCCGACGAGGCAGACCAGGCCGCCGATGAGGAACAGCAGCATCACCAGCAGGCCGACGAGGATGCCGTGGTAGCCGATGTCGGCCGTCGAGACGATGTCCCCCTTCAGGCACGCCAACAGGAACCAGCACACCCCGAAGCCCAGCAGGATCACGCCGACGGTGAGCAGCGGGCCGATCAGGCGCCGCGCGTACACGCCGGGCAGCGGGGAGCGGGCCGCGCAGAGGAAGGCCGTCACGGCGAGGAACGCGGTCGTGAACATGATCGCGCAGGCGAAGAGCAGGTCCTCGAGCTTGCCCATGACGAACGCCTCGCGTCCCTCGGTGATGGGGTACGCCAGCACCAGCCACGCCGTGGCCACCAGCCCCAGCACCGTACGGGCCGTCTGGAGCGACCGGACGACCGGGTCGTCGATGCGGTCGGGACGGGACGGCGCGGTGAGGCGCGTGGCGAGGGTGTGCGGGTTGGGCAGCGGGCGGCGGGGCGCGGACGTGGTCCGGCCGGTGATGTTCACGTGTGCGTCTCCCCCGAGTACGTGACGGTGGTTCACGTGTTCGCACGTGCCACGGCCGCACACCTTATATGATCTTCGCCTCGCCAATGAGGCCGTCGATGACGGCGATGACGTTCGGCGTTCTCACGTCCGCCTGGCGAGAATCCGTCGGTCCCTGGCACTCCCGCCGCTACCGGCCGGCCCGGTGTCCGCCTACCGTCGCTCCGTGACCACGTTCCTCCTCGCCGTCCACATGCTCGCCGCGATCGTCGCCATCGGGCCCGTCACCGTCGCGGCCAGCATGTTCCCGCCCGCCGCCCGCCGCGCCCTGGCCTCCCCCGGTGACAGCCGGGCGACCGAGACCGTACGGCTGCTGCACCGCATCTGCCGGGTGTACGCCGGTGTCGGCATCGCGGTGCCCGTTTTCGGGGTGTTCACGGCGGGCGCGATGGGCGTGATGGGCGACCCCTGGCTGATCGCGTCGATCGCGCTGACCCTGCTGGCCGCGATCGTCCTGGTCGTGCTCGTGCTGCCCGGGCAGGAGCCCCTCGTCGAGGGCGCCGGAAGCCGGGAGACGACCGTCCGGCTCGCCATGGTCACCGGTGTGTTCAACCTGCTGTGGGCGACGGTGACGGTCCTGATGATCGTGCGGCCGGGGTCGACGACGGGAGCGTAGGCGGGGCGGGCGCGCGGGCGGTCGGACGGCACGGGAGGGGAGGGGAGGGGATCCCGCAGCGTCGCGGAGTGGGGGACGCGGTCGAGGGCCGGGCGCCCCGGCCCCGGCCCCGGCGTACCGTGCCCGGGGCCGGGGCCGGGGCGCCCACTGTGCCCGGGGCCGGGGCGCCCACTGTGCCCGGGGCCGGGGCGCCCGGCGGGTCAGTCCTCGGGCCGGAGCCAGCCGATGCGCAGTTCTTCGGCAGCCGGGCGGAACGTCCGTATGAGCTCGGCGCGCTCGGGGTCGTCCTCGGGGAGGTGCTCGGCGAGGATGGCCTGCGCGGCGACCGTCTGGGGCCGGGCGCCGAGCGCGGCGCGCAGGTGGAGCGAGCGGCGCAGCATCGCGAGCCGCTCGGCGGGCTCCTTGTGCGGTGCGAGGTGCCGGATGATGTACGACTCGAAGTAGCCGTCGCCGTACTTCCTCGCGATCTCCAGAGCCGTCTCGTAGCGCGGGAGGGCGCCGGCCGGGTCCTCGTCGATGTTGTCCAGCAGGACGGCCCAGTGGTACACGACCCATCCGCGCAGCTTCTCGTCACCGAACTCGGCCGCCGCGCGGTAGCCGGCCTCGGCCGCGGCGCGGTCGTCGGCGCGGGGATCGCGCCGGAACAGCAGGCGGCTGTAGGCCAGTCGCGCCGTGAGCAGGTGCGCGGTCGGCGAGGCGAAATCGAGCGCCGCGACCGCCTTCTCGGCCTCTTCATGCCCCTCGATCCGGAAGAACCAGCGGTCGACGGCGATCTCCGCGCGCAGTTCGGGGTCGGCGTCCGGTCCCAGGACGGCGAGCGCGGCGTCCCACTCGCCGAGCAGATGCAGACGACGGGCTATGTAGGTGTCATCAGTTAACATGGCACCTACAATAGGAAGCGACGATGTAGGGGGTCAAGTGCAATACGGTGACTACATAGGCAACGTGACGCGGTTGGCCGTCGAGCTGGCCAACACCGGCACCCTCGACCAGCACGGCGAACTGGTCGCCGCGTTCTTCGCGGAGCACGAGGTCACTCCGCCGCCGGACGGCGACTACGGCGAGCTGCCGGACCTCGTGCGCGCGGCCCTGGCGCAGTCGGTGGACGGCGCCGCCCCCGAGGCCGTGCACCGTCTGCTGCGTGACTATCCGCCGGAGATGCACCTGTCCGACCACGACGGTCTCGGCGGCTGGCACGTCCACTTCAGCCGCAACGGCACCCCGGCCGAGCGCTGGGTCGGCCAGCTGATCGCCGCCAAGCTCGCCCTGATCGTGGCCGGCGATCCGGCGGTGACGCTGGGGCGGTGCGCCGCGGCCGGGTGCCAGAACTACTTCGTGGACCAGTCACGGAACCGGACGCGCCGGTTCTGCTCCAACGCGTGCGCCAGCCGGACGACGGTCGCGGCTCACCGGGCCCGGGCGGCGAAGAACTCGTAGCGGGGTGATCCGGGGGGCGTCCCGCCAGACCGGGGGACGTCCCGCCGGTCCGGGGGGGGCGCCCCGCCGGTCTGGGGGGGGCCCTGCCGGACCGGGGCGCGTCCCGCCCGTCCGGGGCGCGTCCCGCCCGTGCGGGGCGCGTCCCGCCCGTGCGGGGCGCGTCCCGCCGGTCCAGGGGGCGTCCCGCCGGTCCAGGGGGCGTCCCGCCGGTCCGGGGCAAGCGCGGGCGCGATCCCCCCTCCGGTCCGGGCCCGCGCCCGGGTCGGAGGGGGATCGGTCGGGTGCCGTCGTTGCGGTCGTCGCCCCGCGCAGCACAGTTCGTCAGGAGTGCTCGGGTCGTCAGGCGTGCTCGGGACCGCCCGGCCGTCCGGTCCCGCCGGGCGCCACCCGTTCACGCGCCCGCGTCGCCGCCGCCGTCAGCGGCTGGGCGATGTCCTCCAGGGAGCGCCGCTCGGCCCGTACCGCGAGGAACGCGGCGACCAGGCCGGCCGCGCACATCAGCCCGGCGCCGATCTGGAAGGCGAGCACCGTGTCGCCGACCTCGCCCGTGCCGGTGAGGTCGGCGAAGATCAGGGGGCCGCTGATGCCGCCGGCGGCGGTGCCGAGGGCGTAGAAGAAGGCGATGGACATCGCGCGGGTCTCCATCGGGAAGATCTCGGAGACCGTCAGGTAGGCGCTGGACGCGCCCGCCGACGCGAAGAACAGCACCACGCACCAGCAGGCCGTCAGCGTGGACGCGCTCAGCGAGCCGCGGTCGAACAGCCAGGCCGTGCCGAACAGCAGCAGACCGGACAGCAGATACGTCGACGAGATCATCACCCGGCGGCCCACCGTGTCGAACAGCTTGCCCAGCAGCAGCGGACCGAAGAAGTTGCCGAGGGCGATGACGGCGAAGTAGTAGCCGGTGTGGCCGGAGGGCACGTCGAAGAACGTGGTCAGGATCGCGCCGAAGCCGAAGGTGATGGCGTTGTAGAGGAACGCCTGCCCGATGAAGAGGGAGAAACCGAGGACGGCGCGGCGGCGGTAATCGGAGAAGACCGTACGGCCGATCTCGGCGAAGGAGACGCTGCGGCGCTGGTGGATGGTGATCTCGCCCTCGGCCCGCGGCAGCGGCCCGCCCGACTCGGCCTCGATCTTCCGCTCGATGGAGGAGACGATCCGTTCCGCCTCGTCGTCGCGGCCGTGGATCAGCAGCCAGCGCGGGCTCTCCGGCACATGGCGCCGTACGAGGAGGATGACCAGGGCGAGGACGGCGCCGAGGGCGAACGTCAGCCGCCAGCCCACGTTCGCCGCGAAGATGTCCGTGTCCAGTGCCACGATCGACAGCAGCGAACCGCCGACCGCGCCCAGCCAGAAGCTGCCGTTGATCATCAGGTCGACGCGGCCCCGGTAGTCCGCCGGGATCAGCTCGTCGATGGCGCTGTTGATCGCCGCGTACTCGCCGCCGATGCCGAAGCCGGTGAGGAACCGGAAGAGCAGGAACCACCAGGTGTCGAAGGAGACCGCGGTCAGGGCGGTGGCCGCGAGGTACACCGCGAGCGTGATCATGAAGAGCTTCTTGCGGCCCCAGCGGTCGGTCAGCCGGCCCCAGAAGAGGGCGCCGATGCACGCGCCGGCCACGTACAGGGCGGCCGCGATGCCGGTCACCTGACCGGAGGTGATCGGCAGGCCGCTGCCGGGCTCCGACAGCCGGCCGGCGATGTTGCCGACGACGGTGACCTCGAGTCCGTCGAGGATCCACACGGTGCCGAGACCGATCACGATCGTCCAGTGCCAGCGCGACCAGGGGAGACGGTCGAGGCGGGCGGGGATGTCGGTGGTGATGGTGCGGCCGCCGGTCTCGGCGGGCTCACTGCCTCTGGCCTGGGCGGTGGTCATGGGCTCCCTCCTCCGTGAGCGGAACGGGGATCGGGTGCCCCGGGGGAAGCGGGTTTACGCCGTTGGCCAGGTCAGGTGCGGCTTCGTACGTACGTACGGTGCACCTGCGTCGGTGCGGGCCTCGCTGGGGGCTGCCGCCCCCAGGCCCCCGCTTCGGCCCCGAAAGGGCCTCGTCCTCAATCGCCGGACGGGCTGGATTGCCCTGGCCGGCATCGAAAGGGGCGGCCGTTCCGGTTACGCCGGACGGGCTGGGTTGCCCCCACCGGCACCGAAAGCGCCATCGAACTCCCCCACAGGGGCCTCGGACGACTGGAATGCCTCCACCGGCGCCGGAAGCATGACGACCGCCCCGGCTGCGCCCCCGCTACGCCCCCAACCCCCGCGCCACCGTATAGATCAGCAGGCCCGCCAGTGAGCCCACCACCGTGCCGTTGATGCGGATGAACTGGAGGTCGCGGCCGATGTGGGCCTCGATCTTGCGGGTGGTGTGCTCGGCGTCCCAGCCGGCCACGGTGTCGGTGATGAGCGAGGTGATCTCCGTGCGGTACGTCGTCACGACGTGGACCGCCGCGCCCTCCACCCAGCTGTCGACCTTCTCCTGGACCCTGGGCTCCGTCGCCATGCGGGTGCCCAGGGAGAGCAGGGCGGCCCGCACCCGCAGGCGCAGCTCGCTGCGCTCGTCCTCCGCCGCCGCGACGATCATGGACCGTACGGCGGTCCAGACGGAGGCGATGAGGTCCTGGACCTCGCCGCGGCCCAGCACCTCCCCCTTGAGCCGCTCGACCCGCGCCCGGGTCTCGGTGTCGGACTGGAGGTCGGAGGCGAAGTCGGTGAGGAAGCGGTCGAGGGCGCCCCGGGCCGGGTGGGACGGCATGTCCCGCATCTCCGCGCAGAACCGCAGCAGCTCCTTGTAGACGCGCTCACCGACCTTGCGGTCGACGAACCTCGGCGTCCAGCCGGGCGCGCCGCCCTGCACCGCGTCCATCACGGAGTCCGCGTGCAGCACCAGCCAGTCGTGCGCCCGGGAGACCACCAGGTCGACGGCGCGCCGGTGACCGCCGTCCGCGACGATCTTCTCCAGCATCTTGCCCATGCCGGGCGCGATCTCCTGGGCGTCGGCCCGCCGGGTGATCGCCTCGCCGACGACCGCCTGGACGTCCGAGTCGCGCAGCACCGTCAGCGCCCCCCGCAGGGCCGTCGCCAGCTCCGCGGTGACCCGGTCGGCGTGCTCCGGCTCCGCCAGCCAGGCACCCAGCCGGGAGCCGATGCCGACCGCGCGCAGCCGCTGCCGTACGACGTCCTCGGAGAGGAAGTTCTCCCCGACGAACTCGCCCAGGGAGACGCCCAGCTGGTCCTTCTTCGTGGGGATGATCGCGGTGTGCGGGATGGGCAGGCCCAGCGGGTGGCGGAAGAGGGCGGTCACGGCGAACCAGTCGGCCAGCGCACCGACCATGCCGGCCTCGGCGGCGGCCGCCACATAGCCCGCCCAAGGGCCCGCGCCCCGGTGGGAGGCCCACTCGGCGAGGACGTACACCACGGCCACCACCAGCAGCAGCCCGGTCGCGGTGAGCTTCATCCGCCGTACGCCGCGCCGGCGCTCCTCGTCGGCGGCGCTGAAGACGGTCATCGCGCGCGCCGCGGCCGCCTGCCTTCCCTCCGCCATCCCCGCCACCTTCCCGTCGGGTGTCTCGTCCGCCACCGTCATGTCGGCCACCGTCTCGTCCGCCACCGTCTTGTCGGCCACCCACTCCTGCCTTCCCGTTTTCTCCGCTCCCGTCTCCTCCGCGCCCGTCTCCTCCGTCCCGCCGTCCCGCGCCACCGTCCGGTCCGTCCGCCGGTCCGTTCGCCGGTCCGTCCGCCAGTCCGTCCGCCAGCCCGTTCGCCGGTCCGTCCGCCGCCCCCCCCGTTCCGGATCCCCCGCGTCCCCGGCACAAACATTGTCCTGCGACGCACACATTGTCCTGCCTGACCGACTCCCGGAACGGAACAGGAGTTCCCGTCGTCTGTCAGGCGAGGGAGTTCGACGGTGACCTCCTGCACGACGGTCGGAGCCCCGCCGCTCCCTCGCACGAGGAGAACCACACCCGCATGACCAGGCATCACGACGGGGGCGTGGCCATGTCCCGCACGAGACACCGCGCCGAGCTGTCCGCGATGGCCGCCGTGGTCACGGCTCTCTCGGCGGCCATATACGTCGGCGTCGACGCCGGGGACGGCCCCCTCGACGACACCGCCGCCGCACCCCGCCCGGCCCCGGGCCGGGCCGCCCCCGTCTCGGCCGGCGTCTGGGTCGGCACCTGGGCCGCCGCCCCCGTCGGCGGCGAACCGCTCACCGGGACGGACGGCACCGCGGGGCGCACGGTGCGCAACGTCGTCCACACCAGCGTCGGCGGGACCGGCGCCCGCATCACCCTGTCCAACCTGTACGGCACCCGGCCGCTGACCGTCACCGCCGCCACCCTCGCCGTCGCGGCCGACGACGACGGCCCGGCCGCGACCGCCGGCACCCTGCGCCGGCTCACCTTCGGCGGCGCGCCCACGGTCGTCGTACCCGCCGGCGGGCAGACCGTCAGCGACGCCGTCACGCTCGCCGTCCCCGCCGACTCCGACGTCCTGGTCAGCACCTACACCCCCACCTCCGCCGGGCCGGTCACCCACCACCGGCACGCCCGGCAGACCAGTTACGTCGCCGACGGCGAGCACACAGCGGACGTGACGGGCGGCCCGTACACCGGGCGGAGCACCTCCTGGCGCTACCTCACCGCCCTGGACGTCCTCAGCGACGAGGCCGACGGCACCGTCGTCGCCTTCGGCGACTCCATCACCGACGGCGTCACCTCCACGCCGGGCGCCAACCGCCGCTGGCCCGACGTGCTCTCCGACCGGCTGCGGGCCGCCGTCGCCGCCGGCGAGGACGCGCCCCGCTACGGCGTCGTCAACGCGGGCATCAGCGGCAACCAGGTCCTCGCCGACGGACAGGGCGTCCCCCGCTCCCGGCCCCGCCCGGACGGGGACCTCCCCACCGCGGACAACCCCAGCGGACTCGAACGCTTCGAACGGGACGTCCTCGGCCGCCCGAACGTCCGGGTCGTCGTCGTCGACCTCGGCGTCAACGACATCCTGCGCAACCGCTCCCTCGCCGACCCCGGCGCCGTCGTCGACGGCCTGCGCACCCTCGTCGAGCGCGCCCACGCCCGCGGCGTCAAGGTCGTCGGCACCACCCTCCTGCCGTTCCGCGGCCACCGCGGCTACACCGACGCCCGCGAGGGCGTACGGCGCGAGATCAACGCCACGCTCCGCTCGGGCTCGGTCTTCGACGAGCTCGTCGACGTCGACGAGGCCCTGCGCGACCCGTACGACCCGCGCCGGCTGCGCGCCGACTACGACTCGGGCGACAGCCTCCACCCCAGCGACAAGGGGTACCGGAGGATGGCGGAGCTCATCGAGCCGGAGCAACTGGAGGGGGCAGCCCCGGCACGGCTATGACCGGCACCGACACGGCTGTGACCGGCACCGACACGGCTGTGACCGACACCGACACGGCTGTGACCGACACCGACACGGCTATGACCGACACCGACACGGCTGTGACCGGCACCCGCCCGCCCACGGGACCACCAGCCCGCGGGAACCACAAGCCCACGGGACCACCAGCCCACGGGACCGCCCGCACCAGCGGGCCCGTTCAGTGCCCCCAGTGCCGCCGGCCCTCCCCGCCCCCGCCCCCGCCCTCGCCCTCCGCCCTGCCGGGCAGTTCCCGTCCGGCCTCGCCGCGTGCCGGCCGCTCCCGGCGCCGCTCCTCACGCGTCCGCTTGCGTTCGACGCCGACCCCGCCCCAGAACGCGAAGCCGGTCACCACCACGCGCGGCGCCCCGGGGTCGTCCACAGCGCCCGTCCCCCCTTGGTCGAAGCCGCCCATGAAGCCGTGGCCCCGCACCACGACGTCCACGCCCGGCGGCACGACGACGCTCATCCCGCCCATGATCGCGACGCAGTTGATCACGACCTCCCCGGCGGCGAAGTCCGCCTCCCGCAGGTCGATCACCCCGCCGCCCCAGAACGCGAAGCCGGTGAAACGCCGGGGCACCGTCCAGCGCCCCCTGCGCTGGAAGCCCGACATCACGGCCACGGCCGCCGTCGACGACCCCTGACCGCCCACGATCCGCCCGGCCCAGCCACCGTCCGCCCGAGCCCCCTTGCGCAGCGACACCTCGGGCGACGGCGGGGTGACCCCGGGGGCCGGCAGATCCCGGGTGAGCGGCGCCAGCTCGCCGTACGTCCGCGCCCGGTACGTCGCGTCCAGCCGCTCCTCGAACTCCGCCATGTCCAGCCGGCCCTCGGCGAGGGCGTCCCGCAGCACCTCGGCGACCCGCTCGCGATCGGCGTCGGAGGCACGGAGGTCCGGAACCGCGTCATCGGTCATGGACGGCAGCCTACGAGTTCCCGGCGCCCGGGACCACGCTCTCCCGCCCGGCGTACATCCGGGCGATGACCGCCTCGATGTCCGGCTCCCGCACCGACAGGTCCACCAGCGGGTACTCCGCCGCGATCCGCGCCACCAGCGGCGCCGCCGACGCCGACGCCGGGAAGGCCAGCCACTGCCGCGGCCCCTCCACCCGCACCACCCGCGCGGCGGGACCCGCCTCGATCGGCGGCAGCTCCCGCTCCAGGTCCACCACCAGCGTCCGCTCGCTCTCGCCCGCCTCGTGCAGACCCGCGAGCGGACCGTCGTACATCATCCGCCCGTGGTCGATGACCATCACCCGGGAGCAGAGCTGCTCGATGTCCTGGAGGTCGTGCGTGGTGAGCAGGACCGTGGTGCCGCGCTCGGCGTTCAGCTCGCGCAGGAACTCCCGCACCCGCGCCTTGGAGACGACGTCGAGGCCGATCGTCGGCTCGTCGAGGTACAGCACCTCGGGGTCGTGCAGCAGCGCGGCCGCGATGTCACCCCGCATCCGCTGCCCCAGCGACAGCTGCCGCACCGGCACGTCCAGCAGGGCCGACAGGTCGAGCAGGCCGACCAGCCGGTCCAGGCCCTCCCGGTAACGGGCGTCGGGGATGCGGTACATGCGGTGCATCAGCCGGTAGGAGTCGATCAGCGGAAGGTCCCACCACAGCGTCGTACGCTGCCCGAACACCACCCCTATCCGGTGCGCCAGCCGCGTCCGCTCCCGGGCCGGGTCGATGCCCGCGACCCGCAGCCGGCCACCGCTCGGTGTGAGGATGCCCGTCAGCATCTTGATCGTCGTCGACTTCCCGGCACCGTTCGGCCCGATGTAGCCGACCATCTCGCCGCGCGCCACGGTGAAACGCGTCCACCACTAACTCCCCGTACTCCGATACGACCGCAGCCCCGCCCGCCAGGCCAGCCCGGACAGCGCACAGCACCCCACCGCCACCAGCGGCGGAGCGAACGCCGCCCACTGCGGCAGCCCCAGCGGATAGGGCCGCCCCAGCACGTACGCGGCCGGCACCCAGTTGACGAACGCCAGCGGGAACACGAACGTCACCCCGCGCACCAGCTCCTTGCCGAACACCGTCGGCGGGTACTGCAACATCGTCTGTCCGCCGTACGTGAACGCGCTCTGCGCCTCCGACGCGTCCTGCGTCACGAACTGGAACGCGGCACCCGCCACCAGCACCGCGCCGAAGATCGCCGCACCGCTGACCACCGTCACCGGCAGCAGCAGCACCCGGGCCGCGGTCCAGTCGACGTCCACCGCCACCAGCGCGTAACCCAGCACCAACGACCCCTGCGCGATCCGGGAGACCCGGCGCAGCGCGAACCGGTCCGCGGCCACCTGCGCGAGCACCGGCGCGGGCCGCAGCAGCAGCGTGTCGAGCGTGCCGTCCCGCACCCGCGAACCCAGCCGGCCCGCCGAGCCCAGCACCAGGTCCGCCAGCCCGAACGACGTCGCGGACAGGCCGTACAGGAAGGCCACCTCGGGCAGCGTGTAGCCGCCGAGCACGTCGACCTGGGAGAACATGAGCAGGATCGCGACGAAGTCCAGGCCCGTCACCAGCAGCCCGGCCAGCACGGTCATCGCGAACGACAGCCGGTAGGCCAGCGTCGAACGGATCCACATCCCGGCGATCAGCCGGTAGGCGCGCAGCCCCTCCGCCACCCGGCCGGCCGGCACCGGTGCCGGCACCGGTGCCGGCACCGGCACCCGGCCGCTCCCCGTCGACGGGCGGCCGTCCTCCGCCACCCGGCCGCCCTCCACCGGCACCCAGCCACCCTCCTCCGCCACCCGGCCGGCCTCACCCACCCTGCACCACCACCCGCCGCGTCGCCGCTCCCTGCATCAGCCGCCCCGCCGTCAGCAGCACCACCGCCCACACCGCCTGGAAGAGGTACGCGGCCGGCGCGCCGGCCTCCCCCAGCAGGACGTCCGCCGGCAGCTGGAGCATCGCCGACCACGGCAGCGCCCGCACGATGTCGCCCAGCGGCTCGGGAAAGGCGTTCAGCGGCAGCGCCATGCCCGTGCAGAACATCCCGGCGACCATCAGCATCTGCAACGCGCCCGTGCCGTCCAGCAGCCAGAACCCGCTCAGCGCCACCAGGAACCGGATCGCGAAGCTGACCACCATCGCCAGCAGCACCGCCACCAGGAACCGCAGCCACACCAGCGGGTCGCCGGGCACGGCCGTCGGGAACACCAACATCCCGACGGCGAACGGGATCACCCCCCGCCCCAGCAGCTGGAACAGCGAACGCCCCACGTCGGTGGCGAACCACCACAGTTGCAGGTCGGCCGGCCGGTACAGGTCGATCGCCACCGCGCCCGTGCGGATCCGCTCCATCAGCTCGGCCTCGAAACCGCCGCCCTGGAGCGCCAGCGTCGCGAACAGCGCCTGCCCCACCCACACGTACGTCACCGCCTGCGCCTGGTCGTAGCCCCCGAGATGGGGCCGCTCGTCCCACAACGCCAGGTAGGTGCAGGCGAGGATCAGACCGAACACGGTGTTGGTGAACACCCCCGCGGCCGTGGCCGCCCGATAGGTCGCGTACCTTCGGAAGCCCCCTGCTGCGACGGCCGCGTACAACCGCGCCGAACCCACGGCAACCGTCCTCCCACACTCATGGACACCGAAGCGCAGGAGCCTAGGCGACCGCACCGCGGCACGCCACGCGTTTTACGGGCCCGCCATGTGACGCGACGCGCGCCGATTGCCGGGAACGGAACGCGTGGTGCGAGAGTCTTCGACAGGGGGCGCAGAAGGCGTACGAGGTGTACGGGAACGTACCGCGCGACACAGGAGTCCGAGCAACACATGAGCGACGAGCCGCAGCCGAAACAGCCGACCGAGGGCTGGGCGGCATCCACAGAGCCCGAGGGGGCCGAACCGGCGGCCGGCAAGAAGCCCAAGCGGCCCAAGCGCACCGGCTGGCGCCGCCTCCTGCCGACCTGGAAGATGGTGCTCGGCGCCTTCGTCCTCGCCGTCCTGGCCGTCGGCGGCCTGTTCTACTACGGCTACTCCACGGTCAAGATCCCGCCGGCCAACGCGCTCGCCACCAAGCAGAGCAACCTCTACCTCTACGCGGACGGCACCGAGATCGCCCGCGACGGCGAGGTCAACCGGGAGAACGTCAGCCTCTCCCAGATCTCCAAGGCCGCCCAGCACTCCGTCCTGGCCGCCGAGGACCGCGACTTCTACACCGAGTCCGCCGTCGACCCCAAGGCGATGATCCGCGCCGGCTGGAACACCGCCCTGGGCAAGGGCAAGCAGTCCGGCTCCACCATCACCCAGCAGTACGTCAAGAACTACTACCTCGCGCAGGAACAGACCGTCACCCGCAAGGTGAAGGAGTTCTTCATCTCGATCAAGCTGGACCGCACCCAGTCCAAGGCCGACATCCTCGAGGGCTACCTCAACACCAGCTACTTCGGCCGCAACGCCTACGGCATGCAGGCCGCCGCCCAGGCCTACTACGGCATCGACGCCGCCGACCTCACCGCCGGCCAGGGCGCCTACCTCGCCGCCCTGCTCAACGCGCCCAGCGAGTACGACGTCATCGCCCACCCGGAGAACAAGAGCGCCGCCGAGGCCCGCTGGAACTACGTCCTCGACGGCATGGTCACCAAGGGCTGGCTGAGCCGGTCCGAGCGCACCGGGATGAAGTTCCCCACGCCCAAGGAGACCAGCGGCACCGACACCGGCATGTCCGGCCAGCGCGGCTACATCGTCCGCGCCATCAAGGACTACCTGATCCAGAACAAGGTCGTCGACGAGGACCAGCTCGACGCCGGCGGCTACCGCATCACCACCACCCTGGAGAAGAAGAAGCAGGACGCCCTCGTCGACGCCGTCGACGACCAGCTGATGGCCAAGCTCGACAAGGACCGCACGGTCGACACCTACGTCCGCGCCGGCGGCGCCGCCGTCGACCCGAAGACCGGCAAGGTCCTCGCCATGTACGGCGGCATCGACTACGTCAAGCAGTACACCAACAACGCCACCCGCCAGGACTTCCAGGTCGGCTCCACCTTCAAGCCGTTCGTCTTCACCTCGGCCGTCGACAACGGCTCCGTCACCCAGGACGGCCGCACCATCACCCCCAACACCGTCTACGACGGCACCAACAAGCGCGCCGTCCAGGGCTGGAGCAGCAGCTACGACCCGGCCAACGAGGACGACGTCTCCTACGGCGACATCACCGTGCGCGAGGCCACCGACAAGTCCGTCAACTCCGTGTACGCGCAGATGGCCGTAGACGTCGGCCCCGACGAGGTCAAGCAGACCGCGATCGGCCTCGGCCTGCCCACCGACACCCCCGAGCTCCAGCCGTACCCGTCCATCGCGCTCGGCGTGGCCACCGCGAGCGTCCTGGACATGGCCGAGGCGTACGCGACCCTCGCCAACCACGGCAAGCACGGCACCTACACCCTGATCGAGAAGGTCACCAAGGACGGCTCGGACGTCATCGAGCTGCCCGCGCGGAAGTCCACGCAGGCCGTCAGCCGCGAGGCCGCCGACACCACCACCTCGATCCTGCGCAGCGTCGTCCAGAACGGCACCGCGACCGCCGCCCAGGCCGCGGGCCGCCCGGCCGCCGGCAAGACCGGCACCGCCGAGGAGGACACCGCCGCCTGGTTCGCCGGCTACACCCCCGACCTGGCCACCGTCATCTCCGTCATGGGCCAGGACCCGGTCACCGCCGCCCACAAGTCGCTCTACGGCGCGATGGGCCTGGCCCGTGTCAACGGCGGCGGCGCCCCCACGCAGATCTGGGCCCAGTTCACCAAGGAGGCCCTGAAGGGCACCCCGGCCACCGACTTCGACCTCCAGCTCCAGGAGGGCTCCGCGGAGACCGCCCTGCCGTCCTCCGAGGCCTCGCAGGACGACTCCACCGGCGTCCAGGACGAGAACCAGGCGACCACCGGCGGCCAGGACACCCAGACCCCCGGCCGGACGGAGAGCCAGACCGACGGCTCCACCACGAGCGGCGGCACCACCGGCTCCACCACCACCGGCGGCGGCACGACCACCGGCTCGACCACGACCGGCGGCACGACCGGCTCCACCACCACCGGCTCGACCAGCACGGGCTCCACCACCACCGGCTCCACCACGGGGGACACCACGGACGGCGGGACGACGACCGACGGCTCCACCACCGACGGCGGCACCGGCGGAACCTCCGACGGCGGCACCGGACCGCAGCTCGCCGCCCGCCGCCCGCTCGGTCAGTGACCTGAGGTCGCCTTCAGCCCCACGACGGCGACCAGCAGCAGACACACGAAGAAGACACGGGCGGCGGTGACCGGCTCCCCCAGCACCACCATGCCGAGCACCGCCGCCCCGGCCGCACCGATCCCGACCCACACGCCGTAGGCGGTACCGATGGGCAGCGACCTGGCGGCGTACGACAGCAGGAGCATGCTGGCGACGATCCCGGCGCCGGTGAGCACACTGGGCACGAGCCGGGTGAAACCGTCGGAGTACTTCATGCCGACCGACCAGCCGACCTCGAGCAGACCGGCGACGACGAGCAGGACCCAGGCCATGGGGACACCTCCGCGGACGAGCACTTCTTCACTGGGGTGCGTCGTCTTTGCGTCCATCCCGGTACGGCGCGTCTCGTCGGGCTCCCGCCCAACCTAGCAAACGACAACGGGGAGGGGCTGGTGACCACGGTCACCAGCCCCTCCCCGTCTACTGCCTTCGATCTACAGGTACAGACCCACTACAGGTACAGCCCCGTCGAGTCCTCGGCCCCCTCGAACCGGTCCGCGGCCACGGCGTGCAGATCGCGCTCGCGCATCAGCACGTACGCGACACCCCGCACCTCCACCTCCGCCCGGTCCTCCGGATCGAACAGGACCCGGTCACCCGTCTCCACCGTCCGCACGTTCTGCCCCACCGCGACGACCTCGGCCCACGCCAGCCGACGGCCGACGGCCGCCGTGGCGGGGATCAGGATCCCGCCACCGGAGCGCCGCTCGCCCTCGCCGGCGTCCTGCCGCACGAGGACGCGGTCGTGGAGCATCCGGATGGGAAGCTTGTCGTGGTGACTGCTGTGCACGTCTCTGTTACCGCTCACGCCTTTGAACCTACCTGCCTCGGCCGCACCGGGACTCGCCCGGGTCAGCGCTTCCGACGCCGGGGGCCCAGCGCCAGCAGCCCCACGAGCCCGACGACCACGAGGGCGACCGGCACCACCCGCTCCAGCCGGGGCGCGCCCCCCTCGTCCACGAACTGCGCCTTCACATCGCTCACCACCCGGTTGACCTGGACGTAGGCCCTCCCGAGCGTGTGGTCGACATTGGCGACGACCTTGGCCTTGGCGTCCCCGACGATCGTCTTCGGATGCACCCGCACCCCGATCTCGTCGAGCGTCTCGGCCAGCACTTCACGGCGGCGCCTGATGTCCGCCTCGATCTGCGCCGGGGTTCTGGTGTCCGACGTGTCCGCCACGGTAGGGCCTCCGAAGTCAGCCGATGCCTGTTGCTGCTCTGGACAGTCTGTCAGCTCCACGTGCGCCCGCACCGCCAGGACCCCCGGTTACGCTGGTCCGATGAGCGAGCGACTCCAGCCCGGGGACGTGGCCCCCGCCTTCACCCTCCCCGACGCCGACGGCAACGAGGTGTCCCTGTCGGACCACAAGGGCCGCAAGGTCATCGTGTACTTCTACCCGGCGGCCCTGACCCCCGGCTGCACGAAGCAGGCCTGCGACTTCACCGACAACCTGGAGCTGCTGACCGGCGCCGGGTACGACGTCATCGGCATCTCCCCCGACAGCCCCGACAAACTCGGCAAGTTCCGCGAGCAGGAATCCCTCAAGGTCACCCTGCTCGCCGACCCCGACAAGAAGGTCCTCGACGCCTACGGCGCCTACGGCGAGAAGAAGAACTACGGCAAGACGTACCTGGGCGTCATCCGCTCGACGATCGTCGTGGACGAGGACGGCAAGGTCGAACGCGCCCTGTACAACGTCCGCGCGACGGGCCACGTAGCCAAGATCATCAAGGACCTGGGGATCTGACCCCCCTCCCCCTCGCCGAACGGCCCGCCTCGGAGTGCTCCGGGGCGGGCCGCTTCCCGTTTCGGGCGTGACTGTCGGGCGAGCGGCTCGTTATTCCGTGCGAGCCACGAACGGGTGGCCGAGAACGGAGGGGGCGGGAACGTGCAGAGCACACCGCGACGATCGGACGCGTACAGCAGGGAACGGCTGGCACCGGAGGTCGTCGAGGCGCGTAACTGGGCCGATCTGATGCGGCGGCTCGGCCTCAAGTCCAGCGGCGGCCAACGGCGGGTGCTGCAGGAGTACGTCGTGCGCCACGGGCTGGACACCAGCCACTTCGTCCAGCGCAGCCCGTGGCGCAAGTATCCCGACGCCGCCATCGCGGAAGCCGCCGTCTCATCGTCCTCGCTGCGGGAAGTTGCCCTGAAGCTGGGAGCCACCCCGGCGACAGGAACGCTGTCCCACATCCGACGCCGCATTGCCGCGGCGGGCATCGATGTCAGCCACTTCCCTTGCATCGATCGCAGCGAAACGGACCTGCCCTTCACGCCGGAAGAACTCCGCGCCGCCGCGACCACAGCCACGAGCGTGCGTGGCGTGGCGCGCGCACTGGGCGTACCCGACGACAGCCGGTCACGCGCGGCACTGAGCCGGATGCTGACGACCCACAACATCGACATCGACCACTTCTCCCACCGGCGCGCGGCCGTTCCGGAGGACCTGCTGCGGAGTCTGGTACCGGACTCCACCAGCTATGCCGACGTCATGCGCGGTCTCGGCATGGAGGTGAACGACATCAATCACCGGCGCGTACGACGTGCCGTCTCCCGCCTCGGCCTCGACACCAGCCACTTCAAGCGCCGAGCCTGGGGGCGGCCAGAGCCCGCTGCTCCTCCGCCGACCGCGCATCGAGTGCTGGTGGTCCTGCCGGAGCAAGCCGGACGGACGAACAGGGCCCGCCTCCACCGAGCCCTGACCGAGATCGGGACGCCCTACGCATGTGCGGAGTGCGGCAACCCCGGCGAGTGGCGCGGACGCCCGGTCACCTTGCAGATCGACCATGTCAACGGGAACTGGCGGGACAACCGCCGGGAGAACCTCCGCTATCTGTGCCCCAACTGCCACGCGGTCACGAGCACATGGTGCAGGGGAGGCAACTGGCGGCAAGCAAGTGCCGGTACCATGACAGACGGCTAGCGGCGGTGGTGCAATGGTGACACAGCAGACTTAGGATCTGTGGCCCTTGATCGGGCTTGAGGGTTCGAATCCCTTCCGCCGCACATGAACGGCCTGCGAATCGAAGGAACGATGCGCAGGCCGTTTCCTTGTGCGGGTCAGCCCAACAGCTCCCGCACCACCGGCACCAGCTCGCGGAACGCCTTCCCCCGGTGGCTGATCGCGTTCTTCTCCGCGGGGGTCAGTTCCGCGCAGGTGCGGGTCTCGCCGTCCGGCTGGAGGATCGGGTCGTAGCCGAAGCCGTGGGTGCCGGCGGGGGTGTGGCGCAGGACGCCCCTCAGCTGTCCCTCCACCACGCGCTCCGTGCCGTCGGGCAGGGCGAGCGCCGCCGCGCAGGCGAAGTGGGCGCCGCGGTGTTCGTCGGCGATGTCGGCGAGCTGGGCGAGCAGGAGGTCGAGGTTGGCCTGGTCGTCGCCGTGGCGGCCCGCCCAGCGGGCGGAGAAGATGCCGGGGGCGCCGTTCAGGACGTCGACGCAGAGGCCGGAGTCGTCGGCGACGGCGGGCAGGCCGGTGGCCTGGGCGAGGGCGTGGGCCTTGAGCAGGGCGTTCTCGGCGAAGGTGACGCCGGTCTCCTTGACGTCGGGGACGTCGGGGTAGGCGTCCGCGCCGACGAGGTCGTGGGGCAGGCCTGCGTCGGCGAGGATCGACCTGAGTTCGGTGATCTTTCCGGCGTTGCGGGTGGCGAGGATCAGGCGGGTCATGCCGTTCAGTATCCAGCCCCGGCCGGAGAGCCCGCGGTGCGGTCTACGAGGTGCAGACCTTCGTCAGTTCGCCGGCCGCGTCGGTGACGCCGCTGATGTCGGGGGTCTCGTCGCCGTTCTCGATGGCGGTGGTGACCTCGGTCAGGGCGCGTCGGAGGTCCTCGGTGGCCTGGTCGAGGTCGGCGTCGCCCGTTTCGCTGTCGATCTTGTTCAGGCTGTCGCCTATGGCGTCGACGGCCTCCTGGGTCTGGGTGGGGTCGTCGGCCGCGCTGTCCACGGCCTGCTGGAGGTCGGTGACGGCGTCGGCGACGGCGTCGGCGGTCTCGACGCAGTCGAGTGCCTTGTTGACGGCGTCGCAGCCGGTGACGGTGACGGCCGTCAGCGCGGCGGCCGCTATCGCGGCGGCGACGGCGGTACGGCGACGGCGGCGTCGGCTCTCGGCCATGGTGGTGGTCCTCCCCTTGCTCAGCCCCAAGGGCCCCCGCGTGCTGACTGGCCGGGCGTACGGCGGTGAGCCGTACGCCCGTACCGGTAGGGACGCGAGGGCGGGCGGCCCGGTTGCTCGTCCCGGCCGCCCGTCTTGGTGTGTCCTTTACTTTTCGAGGACGGTATCAAGGGCGGTGCGCTGGAGGACAGTGAGTTCCGCGCAGCCGGAAACGGCGAGGTCGAGCAGGGAGTTGAGTTCGTCGCGGGCGAACGGCTCGGCCTCGGCGGTGCCCTGGACCTCGACGAAGCGGCCGTCGCCGGTGCAGACGACGTTCATGTCGGTCTCGGCGCGGACGTCTTCCTCGTAGCAGAGGTCGAGGAGGGGGACGCCGCCGACGATGCCGACCGAGACGGCGGAGACGGTGCCGGTGAGGGGCCGGCGGCCGGCCTTGACCAGCTTCTTGCGCTGGGCCCAGGCGACGGCGTCGGCGAGGGCGACGTAGGCGCCGGTGATGGCGGCGGTGCGGGTGCCGCCGTCGGCCTGGAGGACGTCGCAGTCGAGGACGATCGTGTTCTCGCCGAGTGCCTTGTAGTCGACGACGGCGCGCAGGGAACGGCCGATGAGGCGGGAGATCTCGTGGGTGCGGCCGCCGATCCGGCCCTTGACGGCCTCGCGGTCGCCGCGGGTGTTGGTGGAGCGGGGCAGCATGGAGTACTCGGCGGTGACCCAGCCTTCGCCGCTGCCCTTGCGCCAGCGGGGGACGCCTTCGGTGACGGAGGCGGTGCAGAAGACCTTGGTGTCGCCGAAGGAGACGAGGACGGAGCCCTCGGCGTGCTTGCTCCAGCCGCGTTCGAGGGTGACGGGGCGGAGCTGTTCGGGGGTGCGGCCGTCGATGCGAGACATGCCGCTGAGCCTAGCCGTACCGGTGGAGGGGCCCTTGCCGTGGTGGGAGGGCCCCCTCGGACGGGTGGGGGCGGCTCACATCATGTCTTCGATCTCCGCGGCGATGGGGTCGGCGTCGGTGCCGATGACGACCTGGACGGCGGTGCCCATCTTGACGACGCCGTGGGCGCCGGCGGCCTTCAGGGCGGCCTCGTCGACCAGCGAGGGGTCGGACACCTCGGTGCGCAGGCGGGTGATGCAGCCTTCGATCTCCTCGATGTTGTCGATGCCACCGAGTCCGGCGACGATCTTCTCGGCCTTGCCGGTGAGCTTGCTGGCCATGTGTGGTCTCCCTGAATTCCCTGATGCGATCAGCTTTGTCGCAGTAACCCACAGTCGGCCCAGTTTCGCGAGCGATTGCGCTGTATGTCCCTGAGGATGACGGCACAGCAGCGAAACGGTCCACAGCTGGTCTACACCACCTGACAGGCGGTCGCCAAACCATGAGTGCCGAGAGCGCCGACAGCGGGGTCCGTCCCGCGCGCGCCCGCTGGAACGCGCTGTTCCAGGGGTTGCAGAAGATGGGGCGGAGTCTGCAGCTGCCGATCGCGGTGCTGCCGGCCGCCGGCATCCTCAACCGGCTGGGGCAGCCGGACGTGTTCGGCGACGAGGGCCTGGGCTGGACGGACGTCTCGAAGGTGATGGCGGGCGCGGGCGGCGCCCTGCTCGACGGCCAGCTCGGGCTGCCCCTGCTGTTCTGCGTGGGGGTGGCCATCGGCATGGCGAAGAAGTCCGACGGCTCGACCGCGCTCGCGGCGGTGGCGGGGTTCCTCGTCTACTACAACGTGCTGCGGCAGTTCCCGGAGGAGTGTCCGGGCGGGGCGAGGGCCGTGCCGGGCATCGGCTGCCAGGAGGCGGCCGAGGGGACGGTGACGGCGTTCACCTATCAGAATCCGGGTGTGTTCGGCGGCATCGTGATGGGTCTGGCGGCGGCCTGGTTCTGGCAGCGTTTCCACCGGACGCGGCTGGTGGACTGGCTCGGCTTCTTCAACGGGCGCCGGCTGGTGCCGATCATCATGGCGTTCGTGGCGATCGTGTTCGCCGCGTTGTGCCTGTGGATCTGGCCGCCGATCGGTGCCGGGCTGGAGAGCTTCAGCGACTGGCTGAGCGACGCGGGCTCCTGGGGTGCCGGTGTCTTCGGTCTGGCGAACCGTGCGCTGCTGGTGGTCGGGCTGCACCAGTTCCTGAACGTGCCCCTCTGGTTCCAGTTCGGGAGCTACACCAAGCCGGACGGGACGGTGGTGCACGGTGACATCAACATGTTCCTGGCGGGTGACCCGGACGCGGGTCAGTTCACCTCGGGCTTCTTCCCGATCATGATGTTCGCGCTGCCGGCGGCGGCCCTGGCCATCACCCACTGCGCCCGTCCCGAGCGCCGCAAGGAGGTGGGCGGTCTGATGCTGTCGGTGGCGCTGACGTCGTTCGTCACCGGCATCACCGAGCCGCTGGAGTACTCGTTCCTGTTCGTGGCGCCGGCGCTGTATGTGATCCACGCGGTGCTGACGGGTGTGTCGATGGCGGTGACCTGGGCGCTGGGGGTGCACGACGGGTTCAGTTTCTCCGCCGGGCTCATCGACTACGTCATCAACTGGAACCTGGCGACCAGGCCGTGGGCGATCGTTCCGATCGGCCTGTGCTTCGCGCTCCTCTATTACGTGATCTTCCGTTTCGCGATCACGAGGTTCGATCTGAAGACGCCGGGGCGTGAGCCGGAGGAGGAGCACGAGGACGTCACCAAGGCCTGACAAAGGGGTGCTGAGAGGGGTCTGTCAGGGCGCTGAGGGCGGCGTTTCGCTCGCGTTCTCGACGGGTTCCTCATCTCGCCTTCATCGTGCTACAACATGGTCTACACCACTGGGTGGTGTAGACCATGTCCCGATGGAGGAAGTCTATGAGCACCGCCACCGCGCCAACGGCGGCCCCCACGAAGAAGTGGGGATCCGGCCTGTTCCAGGGCCTGCAGAAGGTCGGCCGCAGCCTCCAGCTGCCCGTCGCGGTCCTGCCCGCCGCGGGCATCATGGTGCGGCTCGGCGCCGATGACGTGTTCGGCAAGGACGGTCTCGGCTGGGGCAAGGTCGCCACGGTGTTCGCCGAGGCCGGCGACGCCATCCTCGGCAACCTCCCGCTGCTCTTCTGCATCGGCGTCGCCATCGGCTTCGCCAAGAAGTCGGACGGCTCCACCGCCCTCGCCGCGCTCGTCGGCTTCCTCGTCTACAGCAGGGTCCTCCAGGCCTTCCCGGTCACCGAGGGCAAGATCCAGGCGGGCCAGGACATAGCCGCCACGTACAACAACCCGGGTGTGCTCGGCGGCATCGTCATGGGTCTGCTGTCGGCGGTGCTCTGGCAGCGCTTCTACCGCACCCGGCTCGTCGACTGGCTCGGCTTCTTCAACGGCCGCCGGCTGGTGCCGATCGTCATGGCCTTCGTCGGGCTCGTGGTCGGTGTCTTCTTCGGGCTGGTCTGGGAGCCGATCGGCGGGGTCATCACCGACTTCGGCGAGTGGATGACCGGGCTCGGCGCCGCGGGCGCGGGCATCTTCGGCGCGATCAACCGGGCGCTGATCCCGATCGGCATGCACCAGTTCGTGAACACCGTCGCCTGGTTCCAGATCGGTGACTTCACCAACGCGGCCGGCGACGTCGTGCACGGCGACATCACGCGCTACCTGAACGGCGACCCCTCCGCCGGCATGTTCCAGTCCGGCTTCTTCCCGATCATGATGTTCGGTCTGCCGGCCGCCGCGCTCGCCATCGCGCACACCGCCCGGCCCGAGCGCCGCAAGGCCGTGACGGGCATGATGGTCTCGCTGGCGCTGACCTCGTTCGTCACGGGCGTGACGGAGCCGATCGAGTTCTCCTTCATGTTCATCGCGCCGCTGCTGTACGTGATCCACGCCCTGCTGACCGCGGTCTCCATGGCCGTCACCTGGGCCCTCGGCGTCCATGCCGGCTTCAACTTCTCGGCGGGTCTGATCGACTACGCCCTGAACTGGAACCTCGCCACCAAGCCCTGGTTGATCATCCCCATCGGCCTGGTCTTCGCGGCCGTCTACTACGTGGTGTTCCGCTTCGCGATCATCCGGTTCGACCTCACCACCCCGGGCCGGGAGCCCGAGGAGGAGGTCGAGGACCTCACGAAGGCGTGAGCGGGTCCTGACGCGCGCGAAGGCCCCGGAGCCCTGAACTTGGCTCCGGGGCCTTCGTCGTGTTCCGGGGGCGCGGCGAGGAGTCGGCCCGGGGGGTCAGACCTGGTACGACATCCGGGGCACGGCCAGCTCCACCGGTCCGTCGAACACCGCCCGCGCGTCCGCGAGGTTGATCTGCGGGTCGGTCCACGGCGGGATGTGGGTGAGGAGCAGGCGGCGGGCACCCGCGCGGGCCGCCGACTCGCCGGCCTCACGGCCGTTGAGGTGCAGGTCGGGGATGTTCTCCTTGCCGTGCGTGAAGGCGGCCTCGCACAGGAACAGGTCGCTGTCGCGGGCGAGTTCGTCGAGGGCCGGGCTGACGCCGGTGTCACCGGAGTAGGTCAGGGCCCGGCCGCCGTGCTCGAGGCGGATGCCGTACGCCTCCACGGGGTGGGCCACCCGTTCGGTGTGGACCGTGAAGGGGCCGATGTCGAACGTGGAGGGCTTGACCGTGTGGAAGTCGAAGACCTCGCTCATGGAGGAGGCCGAGGGGGTGTCGGCGTAGGCCGTGGTGAGGCGGTGCTCGGTGCCCTCGGGTCCGTAGACCGGGAGGGGGTCGCAGCGTCCGCCGTCGTGGCGGTAGTAGCGCGCCACGAAGTACGCGCACATGTCGATGCAGTGGTCGGCGTGCAGATGACTCAGGAAGATCGCGTCGAGGTCGTAGAGACCGCAGTGGCGCTGCAACTCGCCCAGGGCGCCGTTGCCCATGTCGAGAAGCAGCCTGAAGCCGTCGGCCTCGACGAGGTAGCTCGAGCAGGCCGATTCCACGGACGGGAACGACCCCGAGCAGCCGACGACGGTGAGCTTCATAGAGCAGAAACCTCCGCTGGCGGGAACCGAAGAAGACGGAACACCGGGAAAGATCGTGGAACGAACGAACGGTCGGGGCAGGGGCGACGGGGGTCGTGCGGTTCGTCGAGCGTAAGGCGCAAAACGTCCGGTCGCTCCTCCGCCAGGGGCCGTTGTGGGCGAACTCACCTGTGGTGTCACCGGTTCGGCTGGACGCGGGGCGTATGGGGCGCACGAGAGGGCGCGCACGGTCGTACATACGCCGGTAACGTCGTGTCCATGGACACGTCCTGGTGGCTGGCGCTCGCGGCGGTGGTACTGCTGGCGCTCGTCGCCACGCTCGTCGACGGCTGGGGACACCGCCGGCGGCCGGCGGGGCGGAGGTCCCGGCCCCCGGGGCGGCCGGCGCGGGGCCGCGGCCCGGCGGGGCGCGGCCGGGGTGCGGCGGGGCGGCCGCAGCCGGCGGAGATCTGGTGGGCGAACGTGCCGTACGAGGAGGGGCCGGGCGCTAAGGACCGGCCCTGTCTGGTGCTGGTGGTGCGCGGCGACCGGGTGACGGTCGCGAAGATCACCAGCCGGTACCGTGACGAGCGGGCGGGGGTGATCCCGCTGCCGCCGGGTTCCGTCGGGGACGCGCGCGGGCGTCCGAGCTTCCTGGAGACGGACGAGCTGCGCCAGGTCAGGGTGCGGGACTTCCGCCGCCGGGTGGGTGTGGTGGACCCGGTCCTGTGGGACCAGGTCCGTCACCTGACGACGTGAGGCCCGCGGCGGCTCACGCCCAGAGCTGGCCCTGGAGCGTCTCGATGGCCTCTTCCGTGGTGGCCGCGGTGTAGACGCCGGTGGAGAGGTACTTCCAGCCGCCGTCGGCCACGACGAACACGATGTCGGCGCTCTCGCCGGCCTGCACGGCCTTCCTGCCGACGCCGATCGCGGCGTGCAGCGCGGCGCCGGTGGAGACGCCCGCGAAGATGCCCTCCTGCTGGAGCAGCTCGCGGGTGCGGGTGACCGCGTCCGCCGAGCCGACCGAGAAGCGGGTGGTGAGGACGGAGGCGTCGTACAGCTCGGGGACGAAGCCCTCGTCGAGGTTGCGCAGGCCGTAGACCAGGTCGTCGTAGCGCGGCTCGGCGGCCACGATCCTGACGTCCGGCTTGTGCTCGCGCAGGTAGCGGCCGACGCCCATGAGGGTGCCGGTGGTGCCGAGGCCGGCCACGAAGTGCGTGACGGAGGGGAGGTCGGCGAGGATCTCCGGGCCCGTCGTCGCGTAGTGGGCGCCCGCGTTGTCCGGGTTGCCGTACTGGTAGAGCATCACCCAGTCGGGGTGCTCGGCGGACAGCTCCTTGGCGACCCGCACGGCGGTGTTGGAGCCGCCGGCGGCCGGGGAGGAGATGATCTCCGCGCCCCACATGCCGAGCAGGTCGCGGCGTTCCTGCGAGGTGTTCTCGGGCATCACGCAGACCATGCGGTAGCCCTTGAGCTTGGCCGCCATGGCGAGGGAGATGCCGGTGTTGCCGCTGGTCGGTTCGAGGATGGTGCAGCCGGGTGTCAGCCGGCCGTCCTTCTCCGCCTGCTCGATCATGTGCAGGGCGGGACGGTCCTTGACCGAGCCGGTGGGATTGCGGTCCTCCAGCTTGGCCCAGATGCTGACGTCGGCGGACGGCGACAGCCGCGGCAGGCGCACCAGGGGGGTGTTGCCCACCGCGGCCAACGGGGAGTCGTAACGCATGAGTGGTCAGCGGCCCGTCAGGCCATGCCGCCGGCCACGGCCGGCAGGATGGTCACGGTGTCGCCGTCGGTGAGCTTGGTGTTGATGCCGTCGACGAAACGGACGTCCTCGTCGTTCAGGTAGACGTTGACGAAGCGGCGCAGCTGGCCGTCGTCCACGATGCGGGCCTGGATGCCCGCGTGCCGGGTCTCGAGGTCGGTGAACAGGTCGGCGAGGGTGTCACCGCTGCCCTCCACCGCCTTCTGACCGTCGGTGTACTGGCGGAGGATGGTCGGGATGCGGACCTCGATGGCCATGGCTCAGGGCTCCTGTCGGGAGTGGTCAGGTCGGTAGGCGCGCGGCTGCGCAGTACGGAGTGGTCGTGCGTCGCGCCGCGGCTCACGAGCCGTGCGGCGGCAGGGGAAAGCGTCAACAGATGGCGCTGGCGAGCCTGCACAGGTCGACGTGCAGCCGCGCCACGAGCAGCGTGCCCGGCGTCCTGTTGCTCACGTCGTGGGAAACCATGGGCTCATCGTATCGATTCCCCCTCCGGCTTCCCGAGGGTGATTCCACATGGTGGACGGAATCCGGCCGGAAAGTGAGACCGCCCTGTTGGGGCGGGTGCGGCGCGCACCGCGCGGACCCGCCGTCGGCACGCGCCCTCCGTACGCATGGCGTCCGCGCGACGGGCGTCAGTACGCCTCGACGACGCGGACCTCCTCCTCGGTGACCTCGCCCTCGACGATGCGGAAGGAGCGGAACTGGAACTCGCCGGCGCCGTCGGTGTCGGCGGTGGAGACGAGGACGTAGTGGGCGCCGGGCTCGTTGGCGTAGGAGATGTCGGTGCGGGAGGGGTAGGCCTCGGTCGCCGTGTGGGAGTGGTAGACGACCACCGGTTCCTCGTCGCGGTCGTCCATCTCGCGGTAGAGCTTCAGCAGGTCACCGGAGTCGAACTCGTAGAACGTGGGTGACATGGCCGCGTTGAGCATCGGGATGAAGCGCTCGGGGCGGTCCGAGCCCGCCGGGCCGGCGACGACGCCGCACGCCTCGTCGGGGTGGTCCTTGCGCGCGTGCGCGACGATCCGGTCGACGAGGTCCTGGGTGATGGTCAGCATGGTCGTCAGGATAAGCAGAGGGGCCGCCCCGTACCGAGGGGCGGTACGGGGCGGCCCACATGGCGGACGTGCTGGGCGGCGGGCGGAGGGGGCACCGCACGGGTCGGCGTGTGTCCCCTCCGGCCGGGCGTCCCGTGGTGGCGGTCAGCCCACCTTCTCCGGGGCCGCCTCGCGGCGTCCGGTGACCTCGGGGTTGCGGGACTTCAGCACGGCCCAGCCGGCGGCGAGGGCGGCGGCCCAGCCGGCCATCACGTAGAGGCAGACGCGGGAGTCGGCGTCGTAGGCGATCAGGCCGGTGACGAAGAGCAGGAACGCGATGGCGATGTAGGAGCACACCGCGCCGCCCGGCGCCGGGAAGGAGGAGGCGGGCAGCCGGCCCGCGTCGACCCCGCGGCGGTAGAGGACGTGGCTGATCAGGATCATCAGCCAGGTCCAGATGCCGGCGGCGGTGGCGACGGAGGTGACGTAGCCGAACGCCTTCTCCGGGACGACGTAGTTGAGGACGACGCCGATGCCCATGAAGAGGACCGAGACCGTGATGCCGAAGGCGGGGGTCTTGGAGGCGGACAGCCGCTGGAACGCCGCCGGGGCCTCGCCGCTGTCGGCCAGGTTCCGCAGCATGCGGCCGGTGGAGTACATGCCGGAGTTGCAGGAGGAGAGGGCGGCGGTCAGCACGACGAAGTTGACGATGCCGGCGCCGGCCGGGATGCCGATCTTGGCGAAGGCGGCGACGAAGGGGCTGACGCCCGGCGCGAACTCGGTCCACTTGACCACGCACAGGATGACGGTGAGGGCGCCGACGTAGAAGAGGGCGATGCGCCACGGGAGCGTGTTGATCGCCTTGGGGAGGGTCTTCTCCGGGTTCTCGGACTCGCCGGCCGTGACACCGACCAGCTCGACGGCGAGGTAGGCGAACATGACGCCCTGGAGGGTCATCAGGGACGAGCCGATGCCCTTGGGGAAGAAGCCGTCGAAGGCCCACAGGTTGGAGACGGCGGCGGTGTCACCGGCGGAGCTGAAGCCGAAGGTGAGGACACCGAGGCCGATGACGATCATGCCGATCAGGGCGGTGACCTTGACCATCGAGAACCAGAACTCCAGCTCGCCGAAGAGCTTCACGGAGATCAGGTTGACCCCGAAGAGGATCACCAGGAAGACCAGGGCGGTCACCCACTGGGGGATGGCCGGGAACCAGAAGTTGACGTAGATCGCGGCGGCCGTCAGCTCGGCCATGCCGGTGACGACCCACATCAGCCAGTACGTCCAGCCGGTGAAGTAGCCGAAGAACGGGCCGAGGAACTCACGGGAGTACTCCGCGAACGAGCCCGAGACCGGGCGGTAGAGCAGCAGCTCGCCGAGCGCCCGCATGATGAAGAAGATGATCACACCGGCGAGGGCGTACATGACGATCAGGCTGGGGCCCGCCTTGGCGATGTTCGCCCCGGCTCCCAGGAAGAGGCCGACGCCGATGGCGCCGCCGATGGCGATCATCTGGACCTGGCGACTGCCGAGGCCGCGCTCGTACCCCTCGTCCGACTCTTTCGGGGCCTTGTCCGTGTCGACCTGAGCGGAGGTCATGTGGTGGTGCGCCTTTCTCCATGCCGAACCGGACCTTCGTCGGCCTCGGATCGGATCTCGATCCCCCCGGAATGATGGAGCTGAGCGGGCCTCGCGGGCCCGCTCGTGCCTGGCCGGCGATCCGCCGGCTCGGTGGCGCACCCGGCCGAACATTCGGGTGGTGTTCGCCGGGCGGTCGTGAAGATTTATCACGGCCGCATCAGTGATCGCCCGTACGACATATGGCGCAGGACACAGGAAGAAGCGGACAAACAGCACCCGGAAGGGGCAAAGCGCATCACCGTGGTGACGCGATCGTTATCCGGATTTGAGCGTCCGCTGAGCGAACACGGAATCGTCACACATCAGGACGAAATCGTCACGCGTCAGGACGAAACCCTGGCGATCACGGCATCAGCGTGGTCACGAGCGTCTCCTGGAGCCCGCCCAGCCACAGGTACGCCATCACCATCGGCTTGCGCGCGTCGTCGTCCGGCAGCCGGTAGAGGAGGTCGGTGTCCTCGTCGTCGGTGATCTCCAGCCGGGACCCGATCGCCAGGCGCAGGTCGTTGAGGGCACCGAGCCACTGCCGGGACTCGCCGGGCGACAGCTTCAGCACCGCCGCGCCCTCCGCCTCGACCGACAGCGCGTCCAGGGAGCGCACCACGGCCAGGGCGTTCTCGCGCTTGCCGGCCCTGAGGTCGTTCTCGGTGTACCGGCGGAACTCGGCGGAACGCGACCGCCGTTCCTCCGCCTCCCGGGGTCCCGGGGCCGCCTCGGGGTCGGTGTAGGCGTCGGGGAAGAGCCGCCTGAGCACCGGGTCGGCGGGCGGTTCGCTCGGGCCCTCGGCGAAGAGTCGGGCGAGCGGGTCGCCGGACGCGTCCTCGGCGGGGCCGGGGCCGATCAGCTCCAGGAGCTGCACGGCCAGCGACCGGATGATGGAGATCTCGACGTCGTCGAGCGCGACGGCCGCGCCGCCGCCGGAGAGCGGTTCGAAGTGTCCTGGCATCAGTGGGGTGACTACTTCCGGTCCTGCTGGAGGGTGGCCCACAGACCGTAGCCGTGCATCGCCTGCACGTCGCGTTCCATCTCCTCGCGGGTTCCGCTGGAGACGACCGCCCGGCCCTTGTGGTGGACGTCGAGCATGAGCTTGGTGGCCTTGTCCTTCGGATAGCCGAAGTACGTCTGGAAGACGTACGTCACGTAGCTCATGAGGTTGACCGGGTCGTTGTGGACGATCGTGACCCAGGGGACGTCCGGCTCGGGTACGGCGAACACCTCCTCCGCCGACTCGGTGCGTTCGATCTCAAGGGGAGCGGGTGACGTCACACGAACCATGCTGCCACGCCCCCCGGAAATCGTCACACCGACGAAAAGGGAGTACCATCTTTGCCATGAACACAGCGGACCTTGGGCTGCCGGTGGACGTTCCCTCGACGGCGCTCTTCACGGACCAGTACGAGTTGACGATGTTGCAGGCCGCCCTGAAAGCGGGAACGGCCGGGCGGCGCAGCGTGTTCGAGGTCTTCACCCGCCGGCTGCCGGAGGGGCGGCGCTACGGCGTGGTGGCGGGCACCGGACGCGTGCTGGACGCCGTGGAGAACTTCCGTTTCGACCCGGGGGTGCTGGGCTTCCTGCGCGAGCGGGCGATCGTCGACGACGAGACGCTGGACTGGCTGGCCTCGTACCGCTTCTCGGGTGACATCTGGGGCTACCCGGAGGGCGAGGTGTACTTCCCGGGCTCGCCGATCATGCGGGTGGAGGGCTCCTTCGCCGAGTGCGTGCTGCTGGAGACCGTGATCCTGTCCATCCTCAACCACGACTCCGCGATCGCCGCGGCCGCCTCCCGCATGGCCTCGGCGGCCGGTGGGCGCCCGCTGATCGAGATGGGCGCCCGCCGCACCCACGAGCTGGCCGCCGTCGCCGCCTCGCGCGCCGCGTACGTCGGCGGCTTCGCCACCACCTCCGACCTCGCGGCCGGCTTCCGCTACGGCATCCCCACCGTGGGCACGAGCGCCCACGCCTTCACGCTCCTGCACGACGCCGAACGCGACGCGTTCCGGGCCCAGGTGGACTCGCTGGGCGCGGGCACGACCCTGCTCGTGGACACGTACGACGTCGCCGAGGCCGTCCGGACGGCGGTGGAGGTCGCCGGGCCCGGGCTGGGCGCGGTGCGCATCGACTCCGGCGACCTGCTGCTCGTCGCCCACCGGGTGCGCCAGCAGCTCGACGAGCTGGGCGCGACCGGCACGAGGATCGTCGTGACCTCGGACCTCGACGAGTACGCCATCGCCTCGCTGGCGGCGGCCCCGGTGGACGCGTACGGCGTCGGCACCCAGCTGGTGACCGGCTCCGGGCACCCGACCTGCTCGATGGTCTACAAGCTGGTCGCCCGCGCCGAGTCGGCCGACCCGAAGGCGCCGCTGGTGGCGGTGGCGAAGAGGTCGACCGGCGGCAAGACCTCCGTCGGCGGGCGCAAGTGGGCCGCCCGGCGGCTGGACTCCTACGGTGTGGCGGAGGCCGAGGTCGTCGGCACGGGCGCGGTCCCCGACGGGCTGGCCGGCCGGCAGCTCCTGGTCGAGCTGGTCCGGGGCGGCGAGGTCGTCGCCCGGGAGTCCCTGGACGTCGCCCGCGACCGCCACGTCGCCGCCAAGGCCGGCCTGCCGCTGTCCGCGACCCAGCTCTCGCGCGGGGAACCCGTCCTCCCGACGGAGTACGTCCAGGCGCGCTCGGGTACGTGAGGCGTGTGCCGCCACGCGCTCGGGTCGCGCCCCTCCCGCGACGCCGCCGCAGTCTCTAGGCTCGTACCGTCACCCATAGTCGAAGGACACCCACCATGCGCCGCGCCTTGATCGTCGTAGACGTGCAGAACGATTTCTGCGAGGGAGGCAGCCTCGCGGTGTCCGGGGGTGCCGACGTGGCCGCCGCGATCACCGAGCTGATCGGGCAGGCCCCCGCCGGTTACCGGCACGTCGTGGCCACGCGTGACCACCACATCGCGCCCGGCGGCCACTTCGCCGACGACCCCGACTACGTCCGCTCCTGGCCCGCGCACTGCGTCGCGGGCACCGAGGGCGTGGGCTTCCACCCGAACTTCGCCCCGGCGGTCGCCTCGGGCGCCATCGACGCCGTCTTCGACAAGGGCGCCTACGCGGCCGCGTACAGCGGATTCGAGGGCGCCGACGAGAACGGCGTGAAGCTGGGCGACTGGCTGCGGGCGCGGGAGATCGACGAGGTGGACGTCGTCGGCATCGCCACCGACCACTGCGTGCGGGCGACCGCGCTGGACGCGGCCCGGGAGGGCTTCCGTACGCAGGTCCTGCTCGACCTGACCGCCGGGGTGGCCCCGCAGACCACCGAGCGGGCGCTGGAGGAGCTGCGGGAGGCGGGCGTGGAGCTGTCCGGGAAGCCGGTGGTGCAGTAGGCCGCGCGGCAGGTGGTGCGGTCGGCGCCCGGCAGGTGGTGCGGTCGGCGCCCGGCCGGCGGAGGCGGGCCCCGGACACCGCCCGGGGCCGGGGCCGGGCCGGGGCCGGGGGTCACGGCTGGGGTGCCGGGCTCCTCAGCAGGGACCGGATCGGGCGCCACAGCTCGGGGGCCGTGGCGACGGCGCCGCCGGGGGCGGTCCGCCATATCAGGCCGTCGGGGTGGTGCAGGACCGCCGTGATCTCGTCCGGCGTCGGCGGCGCCGTGTTGCCGCGCAGGTAGACGGCGCGCAGGCCCAGGTTGCGGAGCCGGGTCAGGGCCCGGGCCCGGTTGCGGGCGAGGACGAGGACGCGCACTCCCCGGTCGGAGCCGGTGTGCGCGGTGCTGCCGTCGGCGGTGGGGCTGGGCAGGTTCAGTGCCACCACCACGGAGCCGTCGGGCAGCTTGCAGAAGCCTCCTGCGGCCATGCGGTCACACCCCCGTGCGTGTCGGTGTCGATGCGCGTGTCAATAACGAAATCACAGGACGCACCTAAACACGATCGGCGGCGACCCGCCAGGGGGTCGCCGCCGAAGCGCTTCTGACCTGCGAAGACGTCGACTACTTCGCCGACGGTCCGACCTTGACCGTGATCGTCGAGCCGCTCAGGGGCTCGCTGACGATCTTGATCGAGGTGTCGGTGTCAGTGACCTTGACGCCGGCCAGCGGGTTCGACGCGTCGTAGTAGCTCGACGCGCCGTCGTCGAAGACCGGGACGCCGGGACGCGCCTTGATCTTCGTGGCGACGTCGGCCTTGTGCAGCGTGATCGCGTCGGTCGGGTACTGGCTGAAGGTCGAGTCGAAGGACTGGATGCGGTTGCGCATCAGCGTGCCGTCGGACCACTTCAGCGCCGTCGGGTGGGCGTCGACCGGCAGGATCAGACCCTCGCCCGGGTGCGCGCTGGTGTTGTCGTCCGCCTGCGAGGTGTCCCACTTCCAGATCAACAGGCCGTTCTGGTACGGGTAGTGCTCCACCCAGTCCGGACGGGTCGTCGAGAAGCCGAAGTTGTACGGACCGACCTTGAGGGTCTTGTCGTACGACACGTACTGGCGGTTCTCGGCGATGTAGTACTGGGCGTAGTCGTCCGTGATGGACGCGCCGACGCGGGTGAAGCCGTCGGCCGTCCAGGCGGCGTCCGCCGTCTCCGCGTCGTCGGAGAACAGGGTCGCGCCGTCGGCGGTCACGGTGATCTCGTCGGCCGCGAAGCCCAGCTGGGCCACACCGCCGTCGGTGGCGTAGCGGAAGCGCAGGCCGATGTTCTGGCCGGCGTAGGCGTCCAGCGGGAACGTCAGCTTCTGGTAGGCGTCGACCGTGCCGGTGAGGGCGGGCTTGCCGCTGCCGTCGCGCGGGATGGCGGAGCCGTCGGCCAGCGTGCCGTCGATCGGCGTCCAGTTGGCGCCGTCGGTGGACACCTCGGTGTAGAGGTAGTCGTAGTCGGTCTCGATGTCCCACCAGCCGTCGAGGGACAGGGAGGCGGACGACTTCCCGGTCAGGTCGACCGAGCGGGTCAGGGTGTTGCGCAGGTCGTCACCGCTGCCGCTCCACCACTGGGTGGCGCCCTGCGCCGGGGTGACGACGTCGGTGGTGACCGTCTTCTCCGGCAGGACGACGACGACGGCCTGCGGGTTCTCGGTGTTGTACTCCGCCACGCCCAGCTTGTGGGTGGACTTCACGCCCGCCTCGGCGACGTCGTAGTCGAGCCAGCCGAGCTGGAGCTTGTCCCAGGCGTTCATGTCGCCGGGCAGGTCGCCGATGCTCTCCTTGCCGGTGCCGAGCCAGGAACCGGAGGACATCAGCGTCCAGAAGCCGGTGGAGTTCTCGCCGCCGCCGGAGGTGTCGTACTCGTCGGGCAGACCGAGGTCGTGGCCGTACTCGTGGGCGAAGACGCCGAGTCCGCCGTTCTCCGGCTGGATGGTGTAGTCGCCGACCCAGATGCCGGTGTCGCCGATCTGGGTGCCGCCGAGCTTGTTGGTGTCCGGGCCGGTGGAGCCGGCGTCGGTGGCGAAGGCGTACCAGCGGTGCGCCCAGATGGCGTCCTCGCCCTGGGCGCCGCCGCCCGCGGACTCGTCCTCGCCGGCGTGGACGATCTGGAAGTGGTCGATGTAGCCGTCGGACTCGTTGAAGTCGCCGTCGCCGTCGTAGTCGTAGCGGTCCCACTGGTCGAACTCGGCGAGCTCCGCCTTGATCTCGGCGGCGGTGTCACCGGCGGCCTCGCGCTCGGCCACCCAGGCGTTGACGCCGTCCTGCACGGCGTACCAGGCGCCGGTGGGGGCGTCGTTTGAGCCGTAACGGGCCTCGTTGTAGGGGACCTTGACCCAGTCGGTCACCTCGCCCTCGACCGAGTAGCGGCCCGAGGACTGCTTCTCGTAGTACTTCTTCAGCGACTCGGTGTCCGCGCCGGTGCCGAAGTAGAGGTCCTGGAAGTGCTCCTGGTTGTAATCCGCCTGCCAGGCCGTGCTGTTGTCCTGGGTGCGGTCCGGCTCGGCTATCTCGTTGTGCAGCGGGCCGGTGGTGCCGCCGTAGCGGCTGTCGATCTGGTCGCCGAACTCGACCAGGATCGTGAAGATCTTGTCGGTCTGCTCGCGGCCGAGCTCGACGTACTTGCTGCCGCCCTTCCCGCCCTGGAGCTGCACGACCTTGGAGCCGTCGCGCTCCTTGACCGTGGCCTCGCCGGATATGACCTGCTTGAGGGCCTCCTCGCGCTGGGCCTCCTGCGTCTTGCTGAGCGGCCCGTCGAAGTCGTGCTCGCGGGCCTCGGCCGGCTGCGGGTCCTGCCGGTCGGCCGCCGGGGCCTTCGCCGGCACGCTGTCGGCCGCCTGCGCCACGGCGAACGTCGAGAACGTCGCCGAGGCCGCCGCGAGGGCGACGACCGTGGCGGCCGTCCTGAACGTCCAGGATCTACTCGTCACTTGATGCCTCCCCTAACGCATCCCTGCCGCACGGATGGGAGATCCATGTCAAGGGATGTCCGCGCGCGGTTATACGCGTGTAGTCAAGTGCCGTCATTTGACTACTGGTTCAGCGGAAAAGACAGACCTTGACTTGGACAGATCAAGTGCATTATTGGGAGCCGACGTTCGTATTGCGGACACATGACCGTAACGTGACGGGCGCGCACGGCCGTCCGGGTACCGCACCGCATGACTCCGTGCGCCCCCTGTGCACCGGCACCGTGGGTTAGGTCACGCTTACTGCTCGTTCCACTCGGGCATGCAGGCGAATAGAGTCGAGACCGCCCCCGCTTCCGAGGACACGATTGCCATGCCTCGTCCGACTGTCGCACAGCTCACGTACGGTTCCTGCACCGTGATCTTCTCGGCACTCGCCATGCTGGCGCTGTCCCAGACGAGTTCGGGCTCCCTCATCGCGGTCATCTCCATCACCGCGGTCGCCCTCGGCGTACTCGTCGCCATGACGGTCCCGGTCCCCCGGCGGGGCCCCGTCGTCGTGGCACGCTCCACCGTGGACGAGCCCGCACCCGCCTCGGCCGTCCCGGCCCCCTCGATCGTCCCGGCCGTCCCGGCGGCCTCGGCACCCGAGCCCGTCCGGGAACCGTCGGCGTCCTGACCTCCACGACGGCGGGCCCCCGCCCGGCACGGCGGGGGCCCGCCGTCATGCCGGGCGGGGGCCCGCCGTCGTGCTGTCGCCGCGTCAGACGACGGCCACCACCACCGTCTTGGCGGCCTTGTCGTGCAGGCCCTGCTTGTAGGGCTTGTCGAAGAAGCTCCAGCCGCCGCAGATCACCGTCCACAGGCACGCGCAGCAGAACGCGAACGGCACCCACAGCACCAGGGCCCGGACCAGCGAGGTCTGCACGGAGGGCGTCGAGCCGTCGTCCAGGTTGGCCACGCGCATGCCGAGCCACTTCTTGCCCAGCGTCCGCCCGGTCCTGGCGATCAGGACGGTGTCGTAGGCGATGTAGAGCACGGCGGCGATCACGGACTGGGCGAGGGACTTGCCGACCTCGACGCGCTCGCCGTCCATGTCGTACTCGTTGACCCCGAACCCCCACGTCAGCAGCCAGACGACGATCGCCACCAGGATCATGTCGATGATCCTGGCCAGGGTCCGCTTGCCGCTGTCGGCCAGCGGGGGCATGCCGGCCAGCGGGTCGGCCGGATAACCCCCGTACGGGTCGCCGCCGTAGGGGCCGCCGCCGTGCGGACCACCGCCGTAGGGGCCGCCCCCGTAGGGCGGGGGCTGTCCGCCGGGGGGCGGCGGCTGCCCGCCGCCGCCCGCACCGCCGTGCGGGCTGTCGTACGGCGACCCTTGCGGGCCCTGCCCCTGACCGTACGGGGGCTGCTGCGGGGGCTGCTTCCTGAACGGATCGTCCTCCGGCGGCTCGCCGCCGGAACCGGGGGGCGGTTCGGTCGTCATGGCCCGAGTCGACCGCGAACCCCACGGCCGCGCATCCGGCGAGCGGCCGTCCGGAGTACGAATTTCCCTGCGCCGCCCGCCGTACGGGCGGTGGCCGGTCAGTCCGCCACGAACGTGTGCGCCGCCTTGTCGTGCCAGCACTGGCGCCACGGCCGGTCGAACAGGCACCACAGGACACCGACGACACCGACGGCGAGCAGGCCGGACACGCTGTAGACGAGCCAGCGGCGCAGGGCCGCGCCGAAGGACGGCGGCTCGTGGCCCTCGATGTCCCGCACCTCCAGCCCGAACAGCCTCTTGCCCAGCGTGCGCCCCCACTTGGCGGTCGGCAGCGCCTCGTACAGGATCCCGGCCACCAGCAGCACCGCGAGGACGATGCCGAGGTACACCGACGTCGTGCCGTCCAGCAGCCAGACGGTGACGGTCTCCCCGGTCAGCTCGGCCGCCTCGATCTTGTCGTTCACGTGGTCGACGGCCCTGGCGCCGAGCGGGACGGCGGCCGCGGAGGTGACGGCGCCGAGGACGAGCGAGTCGACGAGGCGGGCGGCCAGCCGCTTGCCGAGCCCCGCCGGGCGGGCCTCCGCCTGCCGCCGGGCGGCCGCTTGGAAGACGTCCTCGACCGGCGGCTTCCACGGCACGACCGGCTGGTCGTCACCGGCCCCCGCCAGCCGGTGCACCTGCTGCTGCCAGGAGGGCTGCCCACCACCGGGACCCGCGCTCATCGGCGCGGGCTGAGGGCCGGCGGGGGCTGCGGGGGCTGCGTAGGCGGTCGGGGAGGGCTGGGGGCCGGCGGGTTGGGGGCCGGACGACTGCGGGCCAGCGGGCTGCGGGCCGGTGGACTGGGGGCCGGTGGACTGGGGGCCGGTGGACTGCGGGGGGATGTTCGGGGTGGCCGGTCGGGGGCCGGAGAAGGCGGGGCCGGAGCCCTGAGCGGCGGACGGGGTCGCGGTCCGGGCGGGCGGCAGACCCGTGGGGCCCTGCGCGGCCGGGGCGGCCGGTGCCGCCGGGGCCGCCGGGGCGGGGATCTGGGCCTGCGCGGCCTGGGCCTGCGCGGCCGCGGCGCGTTCGGCGGCGGCCTTGCCCGCGGCGAAGCCGGGCTTGGCGGCGGGCGCGGAGCCGCCCGGAGCGGGGGCGGCGGACGGGCCGGCCGGAGCGGTAGGGGCGGCCGGGACAGCGGGGGCGGCCGGGGGGCCGAAACCGGCACCGGGCACGCCGACGGGTCCCTGGGCGGCGCCGAGACCCGCGGCGGCCTCACCGGAGCCGGGCGCGCCCACGGGACCCTGGGCGCCGAAGCCGCCGCCCGAGGCAGCCGCGCCCGGCCCGCCGTAGCCGGGCACGCCGGAGCCGCTCCCGACCGCGCCGGGCACGCCGGAGACCGCACCCGCACCCGCACCCGCGGAGCCCGGCGGGCCGAAGCCCGCCGCCGCCGGGGATCCCGGGGTTCCGGCCGTCCCCGGAGCTCCCGGAGCTCCCGGAGTCCCCGGAGCCCCGGGGTTCCCCTGAGCCGGGCGGGCCGCTCCGGCAGGTGCGCCCGTGCTTCCGGGCTGCGCCCCGGGCGCCCCGTCAGGGCGGGGCGTGCGCGGGACGGGCGCGCGGAAGGTCATGGTGCCGTCGTCGGAGCCGGGGCCACCGGGGTGGGAGGCGGCGGGCGGGGCGGCCGCGGGGGCGGATCCGGCCGTCGGACGGCGGAAGACGAACGTGCTGCCGGAACCGGCCCGGTCCGCGCCCGCGTCCGGCTGCGCCGGAGGGGCCGTCGCCGTGCCCTCGCCGCCGGCCGGCCGCCCGTCCGGCGGGGCCGCGCCCACCCGCGGGTCCGGGCCCTGCGGACTTCCCCAGGACGCCTGGCGGTCCTGGTCCCCGCCGAAGCCGGACCGGTGGGAGCCGTCGGCTCCCCACGCGGACGACGGTGCGTCAGGAGCGCCGTACGGCCCGGCCGGTGCCGGGTCCTCGTCGAAGAAGTGCGGGCCGGTCTCCTCCACGGACGCCGGGGGAGCCGCCGGCCGCGCGCCGGACGGAGGCGTGAGCGGTTCGCCGTCGGACGGCGCCGGGCGGCTGGTGCCGGGCACCCAGGAGGCACCGTTCCAGTACCGGACGTATCCAGGGATGGACGGGTCCGGGTAATACCCTTCGCGGGGCCTGTCGTCGCCGGGGGCCGGGGTTGGGGCGCTCATGTCCGTCGTCCCGTATCTGCTCGGGGGTGGGATGGGGGGCTCCACATCTATCAGACGAGCGCAACCCCCACCGCCAGTCCCGCCGTACCCGCCCCGTTCCGGGCAACCGCGTACACACCCTTCACACGTTCGGACCGCCGGCGAAAGAACTTCCCGGAACCCGCGTAACGCTCCGGCCCGGACCCGCTCTCCCTCCCGTACGGGTCATGTGGACCCCGTGCGGAACGGCACCGAGAGGAGAACGGACATGCATCCCACCGTGGTGGAGCGCGAACTGGAGGTCAGGCTCGTCCTGTCACCGGAGCGGAGCGTCCCGGTCCCGGCCCGGCTCGGGTACCGCAGCGACGACCCCTTCGCCGTGCACGTCACCTTCCACATCGACTCCGAACGGCCCGTCGAGTGGACGTTCGCCCGCGAACTGCTGGTGGAGGGCGTGTTCCGGCCGTGCGGGCACGGGGACGTACGGGTGTGGCCGGCGAAGGCGGACGGGCGCGGTGTCGTACTGCTGGCGCTGTGCTCGCCCGACGGCGACGCGCTGCTGGAGGCACCGGCGGCCCAGGTCGCGGCCTGGCTGGAGCGGACGCTGCGGCTGGTGCCGCCCGGCACCGAGGGCGGGCAGCTGGGGATCGACGACGCCCTGGCCGACCTGCTGGCCCCCGCGCCCGCGGACGAACCGTGGGGGCGCGACCCCCGTGCTCCCCGCGACCGCCTCGACCGCCTCGACCCCCGCGACCGCCTCGACGCCCGCGACCGCCTCGACCCCCGGTGCGCGTGGCCGTCGGACGGGTCCGCGGACGCGGAGTGAGCCGTCGCGGGAGGCCGGAACAGTTCGCACCGGATTCAGAACACTTTGCCGGGGTTGAGGATGCCGAGCGGGTCGAAGACGTCCTTGACGGCCCGCTGCATCTCCAGGCCCACCGGGCCGATCTCGCGCGCCAGCCACTCCTTCTTCAGCACGCCCACCCCGTGCTCGCCGGTGATCGTGCCGCCGAGCTCCAGACCGAGGGCCATGATCGCGTCGAAGGACTCGCGGGCGCGCCGCACCTCGTCGGGGTCCCGGGCGTCGAAGCAGACCGTCGGGTGGGTGTTGCCGTCGCCGGCGTGGGCGACGACGCCGATGGTCAGCCGGTACTTCTCGGCGATCCGCTCGACGCCGTCGATCATGTCGCCGAGCCGCGACCGGGGCACGCACACGTCGTCGACCATGGTGGTGCCCTTGGCGGCCTCCAGGGCGACGAGCGTGGACCGCCGGGCCTGCAACAGCAGTTCGGACTCGGCCGCGTCCTCGGCGGGGACGACCCGGGTGGCGCCGGCGGCCTCGCACAGCGCGCCGACGGCGGCGAGGTCGGCCGCCGGGTCGGTGGTGTCGAAGGCGGCGAGCAGCAGGGCCTCGGTGGCCTCGGGCAGGCCCATGCGCGTGAGCTCGTTGACGGCCCGGACGGTCGTACGGTCCATGAGTTCGAGGAGGGACGGCACGTGCCCGGCCTCCATGATCCGGCACACGGCGTCGCAGGCGGCGGCGCCCGACGCGAACTCGGCGGCCAGCACGAGCTGCGCGGGCGGCTTCGGCTTCAGCGCGAGGACGGCGCGCACGACGACGCCGAGCGAGCCCTCGGAACCGACGAAGAGGCGGGTCAGGTCGTACCCGGCGACGCCCTTGGCGGTGCGGCGGCCGGTGGACATCAGGCGGCCGTCGGCGAGGACGACGTCGAGGCCGAGGACGTACTCGGCGGTCACCCCGTACTTCACGCAGCACAGGCCGCCGGAGGCGGTGCCGATGTTGCCGCCGATCGTGCACGTCTCCCAGCTGGAGGGGTCCGGCGGGTAGGACAGGCCGTACTCGCCCACCGCCCGGGAGAGCGCCGCGTTGACGACGCCCGGCTCGACGACGGCGATGCGGTCGACCGGGTCGATCTCCAGGATCCGGTCCATCTTCGTCAGGGAGAGCACGACGCAGCCGTCGGTGGCGTTGGCGGCGCCCGACAGTCCGGTGCGGGCGCCCTGCGGGACGACCGGGACGCGCAGCTCGGTGGCGGTGCGCAGGACGTGCTGGACCTGTTCGACCGTGCGCGGCAGCACCACCACGGCCGGGCTGCCGGCCGGACAGAAGCTCGCCATGTCGTGGGCGTACGAGGCGGTGACGTCGGGGTCGGTGAGGACGGCCTCGGCGGGCAGGCCCTCCAGCAGACGGGCCGGCAGACGCTCCGGGAGGCCGCCGGTCGCTTCGTCGCGAGGAGCTTCGATACGGCTCATGATCACAGCGTCGCACTCGGGGCCATCGGTGTGAACCCCGTCCGCGGCACCCGGCGGAAGCTGTAATCCGGTCGTCGTACTGACGCACAGTGAGCGCCATGGACAGCGCCGTGCAGACCGAAGCCGCGGACCGGCAGCCGCGGACCCCCGCTCCCCGTGGAGGGGCCCGGCCGGACCGCTCCCGGCGGCGGCGCCGGCTGGTCCTGGGCGCACTGGCCGGATGCCTGGCGCTGGGCGGGGTGCTCGTGCCGGTGCTCGGCGAGCGGGGGCGGCCGCCCGGACCGCTGCCGGGGGCGCAGGCCGACACGGCGGTGCGCGCCGGGGTCGCGGCCGCGCTGCCCGACCTGGCCGCGCTGATCGACGAGCGCGAGGACCGGGTGCGCGAGCGTCCCGGGGACGGCGAGGCCTGGGCGGTCCTCGGCGCGGCCTACCTGGAGCGGGGCCGGCGCACCGCCGACGCCGCCGTCTTCTACCCGAAGGCCGAGCGGGCACTGCGCATGTCGCTGAAGGTGCGTCCGCACCGCAACGCCGAGGCGCTCACCGGCCTGGCGGCCCTCGCCAACGCCCGCCGCGACTTCCGGGCGGCCCGGGCGTGGGGCGAGGCCGCCCGCAAGCCGGCGCCGAAGCAGTGGACGACGTACGCGCAGCTCATCGACGCCTACACCGGGCTCGGCGACCACAAGAAGGCCCGTTCCGCGCTGGACCGGATGACGGCACTGCGGTCCGGTACGGCGGTGCGGGGGCGGGCCGCGGCCGCCTACCGGAACCAGGGCTGGCGCGAGGACGCGGCGGCCGCGCTCTCCGACGCGGCGGCGGGGGCGGCCACGGCCGCCGAGGAGGCGGCGTGGCGGGAGCGGGCCGGGCAGCTCGCCTTCGAGCGCGGCGACACGGAGGCCGCCCTGCGGTACTTCCGGGAGGCGGTGCGCCTCGACGCCGACCAGCGGGCCGCGCAGGCCGGGCAGGGACGGGTGCTGGCGGCCCTCGGGCGGACGACGGAGGCGGTGGGCGCGTACCGGTCGGCGCTCGCCCGGCAGCCGCTGCCGGGTTACGCCCTGGAGCTGGGCGAGCTGTACGAGTCGCTGGGCATGGTGCGGGCGGCCCGGGTGCAGTACGACCTGGTACGGACGCGGGTGCGCCGGGAGGCGGCCGGCGGGGTCGACGGGGACCTGGTCCTCGGCCGGCTGGAGGCCGACCACGGGGATCCGGCCGAGGCGGTGCGGCGGCTGCGCGCCGAGTGGCGGCGGCAGCCGGGCGTCGAGGTCGCGGACGCGCTGGGCTGGGCGCTGCACCGGGCCGGCCGGGACGCGGAGGCGCTGCGGTACGCCATGATCGCCACCGACCGGGCGCACGGCGGAGCGGTGCGCAGCGCGCCGTACGCCTACCACCGGGGGATGATCGAACTCGGGCTGAGGAAGCAGGGGCCGGCCCGGCGGTACCTCACCGAGGCGCTGCGGATCAACCCGTACTTCTCCCTGTCGGGCGCGCGCGCCGCCCGGACGGCCCTGGCGGAGCTGGGCGAGCCGTCGCCGGCGGCGCCCCCGGAGGTGACCGCCACCTGGCCCGCTCCGCGGGGTGACGCGCCCGACACGGCCTCCGCCGAGCGGTCGTCGCGGGACGGCGCCCCCGGGGCGGCCTCCGCCAGGCGGCCTTCGCGGGACGACGCTCCCGGCGCGGCCTCCGCCGGGCGGTCGTCTCGGGAGGACGACGATGCCGGTGGGGCCTCCGCGGAGCCGTCCGAGCGGGACGGCTCGCACTCGGAGACCGAACCGGCCGAGCAGGAGGGCTCACGCTCGGGGACCGAACCGTCCGGACGGGAGGGCTCACGCTCGGGGACCGAACCGTCCGGACGGGAGGGCTCACGCTCGGGGACCGAACCGTCCGAGCGGGACGGCTCACGCTCGGGCACCTCCGCCGAGCCGTCCTCGCCGGGCGGCCGGTCCCGGTAGGGCCTGCTGGAGGGCCTACTGGGGCCTACTGGGGCCTACTGGGGGGCCGCCACCGGGGTAGGAGGGCTGCTGAAGGCAGTAGGGGGCCTGCTAGAGGTTGCCGCGCCGGGCCTGCTCCCGCTCGATCGCCTCGAACAGGGCCTTGAAGTTGCCCTTGCCGAAGCCCATCGAGCCGTGCCGTTCGATGAGTTCGAAGAACACGGTCGGACGGTCCTGGACCGGCTTGGTGAAGATCTGGAGCAGGTAGCCGTCCTCGTCGCGGTCGGCGAGGATCTTCAGTTCGCGCAGGGTCTCCACGGGGACGCGGGTGTCGCCGACCCACTCGCCGAGGGTGTCGTAGTACGAGTCGGGGGTGTCGAGGAACTGCACCCCGGCGGCGCGCAGGGTGCGGACCGTCGCGACGATGTCGTGGGTGTTGAGCGCGATGTGCTGGACGCCGGCGCCGCCGTAGAACTCCAGGTACTCGTCGATCTGCGACTTCTTCTTGGCGACGGCGGGCTCGTTGATCGGGAACTTGACCTTGAGCGTGCCGTCGGCGACGACCTTCGACATCAGCGCGCTGTACTCGGTGGCGATGTCGTCGCCCACGAACTCCTTCATGTTCGTGAAGCCCATGACCTTGTTGTAGAAGCCGACCCATTCGTTCATCCGGCCGAGTTCCACGTTGCCGACGCAGTGGTCGATGGCCTGGAAGGTGCGGTGGGCCGGCGGCTCGGCGATCGGGGTCGCGGCGACGAAGCCGGGCAGGTAGGGACCGTCGTAGCCGGTGCGTTCGACGAGCGTGTGGCGGGTCTCGCCGTAGGTGGCGATCGCGGCCAGCACGACGGTGCCGTGCTCGTCCTTCAGTTCGTACGGCTCGGCGACCGGGCGGGCGCCGTGCGCCACGGCGTAGGCGTACGCGGCGCGCGCGTCCGGGACCTCCAGGGCGAGGTCGACCACCCCGTCGCCGTGCTCGGCCACGTGCCGGGCGAGGAAGTGGCCCCAGGTGCTGTCGGGCCTGATCACCGAGGTGACGACGAAACGCGCGGAGCCGTTCTCCAGGACGTAGGAGGCGGTCTCGCGGCTTCCGTTCTCCGGTCCGGAGTACGCGACCAGCCGCATGCCGAAGGCGGTGGAGTAGTAGTGCGCCGCCTGTTTGGCGTTGCCCACGGCGAAGACGACCGCGTCCATTCCCTTGACCGGGAAGGGGTCGGCCTGCCGGGCGGTGTCGGGAGTGTGCTGTGTGGTCTGCGTCATAGCCGCAGCCTCGCGCCGCCCGGCAAGGTGCGCAACACTTCGCTCGTCCGCTGGGCAGTCTGCCCAGCGCCACGGCGGTCCCGGCGGGCTTTCTGTACAGGCTGACCATCTCGGAGGCAGGGTATGGCGATCGATCGTCTGGACGGCCGGATCATCGTGCTGCTGGCCCGGGAGCCGCGCATCGGCGTGCTGGAGATGTCCCGGCGGCTGGGGGTGGCGCGGGGCACCGTGCAGGCGCGGCTCGACCGGCTTCAGTCGAACGGAGTCATCCGCGGATTTGGTCCCGAGGTGGACCCGGCGGCCCTCGGCTACCCGGTCACGGCGTTCGCCACGCTGGAGATCCGGCAGGGGCAAGGGGCCGACGTTCGGGCGCACTTGGCGGGTGTCGCGGAGGTGCTGGAGCTGCACACCACCACCGGCAGCGGGGACATGCTGTGCCGGCTGGTGGCCCGCTCCAACGCGGATCTCCAGCGGGTGATCGACCGGGTTGTCGGCTTTGATGGGATCGTCCGGGCCTCCACCGCGATCGTGATGGAGAACGCCGTTCCGCTGCGGATCATCCCGTTGGTGGAGCAGGCGGCCCTGGGACCGGGAGAGGAACCGACCGACTCGGGGTGAGGCGCGTGAACTTCTGGGAGTACCTGGGCAACCGCCACCAGCAGTTGCTCACCGACGCCTTTCAGCACGCCAGCGTCGTCTTCCAGTGCATGGTCGTGGCGACGGTGCTCGGTCTGCTGATCGCGGTCGTCACCTACCGCAGCGGCTGGGCCGGCAACCTCGCCACCACCGCCACCTCCACCGTCCTGACCGTCCCGTCCCTCGCCATGATCGGTCTGCTGATCCCGCTGGTGGGCCTGGGGGTGCCGCCGACGGTGATCGCGCTGACCCTGTACGGGCTGCTGCCGGTCGTACGGAACGCGATCGTGGGCCTGCGGGGCGTCGACCCGTCCCTGGTGGAGGCGGCGACGGGCATCGGGATGTCCCGGCTGATGCGGCTGGCGCGGGTGGAGCTGCCGCTGGCGTGGCCGCCGGTCCTGACCGGCATCCGGGTCTCCACGCAGATGCTGATGGGCATCGCCGCCATCGCCGCGTACGCCTCGGGGCCCGGCCTCGGCAACGAGATCTTCCGCGGCATCGCCTCCCTGGGCAGCAAGAACGCGCTCAACCAGGTCCTCTCGGGCACGCTGGGGATCATCGTCCTGGCCCTGCTGTTCGACGCCGCGTACGTCGTCGTCGGACGGCTGACGATCCCGAGGGGGATCCGTGCCTGAGGCCCGGCCCGGCTCCCCGGACCCGTCCGTCTCGCACGGCGCGACGATCGAGCTGGAGAACCTCACCAAGCACTACCCCGGCAGTGCGCAGCCGGCCGTGGACAACGTGAACATGGAGATCAGGGCGGGCGAGACCGTCATCTTCGTCGGGCCGTCGGGCTGCGGGAAGTCGACCACCCTGAAGATGATCAACCGGCTGATCGAGCCGAGCGGCGGGCGCATCCGCATCGACGGCGAGGACGTCACCGACATCGACCCGGTGCGGCTGCGCCGCAAGGTCGGCTACGCCATCCAGTCGTCCGGCCTCTTCCCGCACATGACCGTCGCGCAGAACATCGCGGTCGTACCGCGGATGCTGGGCTGGCCGAAGGGCCGGACCAGGGACCGGGTGGACGAGATGCTCGACCTGGTCGGCCTCGACCCCGGGGAGTTCCGCGGCCGCTATCCGCGCCAGCTCTCCGGCGGACAGCAGCAGCGCGTGGGCGTGGCGCGGGCACTGGCGGCGGATCCGCCGGTGCTGCTGATGGACGAGCCGTTCGGCGCCGTGGACCCGATCACCCGCGACCACCTCCAGGACGAGCTGATCCGGCTCCAGCACGAACTGCACAAGACGATCGTGTTCGTCACCCACGACTTCGACGAGGCGATCAAGCTGGGCGACCGGATCGCGGTGCTGCGCGAGCGCTCGCACATCGCGCAGTTCGACACCCCGGAGGCCATCCTCACCAACCCGGCGGACGACTTCGTGTCCGGGTTCGTGGGCGCGGGGGCGGCCCTGAAGCGGCTGAACCTCACCCGCGTACGGGACGTCGAGGTCACCGGCTACCCGACGGTGAGCGTGGAGGACCCGCTCCAGACCGTCTTCAACCGGCTGCGCACCAGCGGCACGAACGAGATCCTGCTGCTGGACCGGCGGGACCGCCCCTACAAGTGGCTGCGGCGCGGCGACCTGATGCGCGCCAAGGGCTCGCTGGCCCGCGCGGGCACCCTGGTGAGCGACACCGTGACCAGGGACGCGACGCTGCGGGACGCGCTGGAGGCGGTGCTGACGGACAACACCGGCAGGGTCGCGGTCACCGGGCGGCGCGGCGAGTACATCGGCGTCGTCGACATGGAGACGCTGCTGAACTCCGTGCACGAGCTGCTGGAGGCCGACCGGCTGGAGGCGCTGGAGGCCCAGCACGAGCTGGAGGAGGCGCGGGCCCCGCAGACGCACGCGGAGCAGGAGGGCCACGGCGGGGAGGTGAAGGCATGAGGAGCCCGGAACCGGTCGAGGAGGCGGTGGGGGACGAGGAGGCGCCCGGCCGGGACGGCACCGAGGGCCCGCCGCCGGCGCCCGGTCCCCCGCGGCGCCGTTTCACCTGGCAGCAGCTGACGGTCCTGCCCGCCTTCCTGGTCGCCCTGCTGCTCGCCACCTGGCTGTGGTTCCAGCAGGCGGACCTGGACACGATCTCCCAGAACGCGCTGTCCGGCGGGCAGGTGTCGAGGGCGCTGTGGCAGCACATCGAACTGACCGTGATCTCCACCTTCTTCGTGCTGGTCATCGCGATCCCGCTGGGCATCCTGCTCACCCGCATGCCCCTGCGCAGGGCCACCCCCTTCGCGATGGCCATGGCCAACATGGGCCAGGCCACCCCCGCGATCGGTCTGCTCGCGCTGCTGGTGATCTGGCTGGGCACGGGCGAGAAGGCGGCCCTGATCGGCATCATCGTCTACGCCATCCTGCCGGTGCTCTCCAACACCATCGCCGGTCTGAAGGCGAACGACCCGACGCTGCTGGAGGCGGCGCGCGGCATCGGGATGTCCCCGGTGGGCGTGCTCGCCAAGGTGGAGCTGCCGCTGGCGGTCCCGCTGATCCTGGCCGGTGTCCGCACCGCCCTCGTCCTGAACGTCGGTACCGCGACCCTGGCGACCTTCGGCGGGGGCGGCGGGCTCGGCGTCCTGATCACCGCCGGCATCACCAACCAGCGGATGCCGGTGCTGGTGCTCGGCTCCGTCCTCACCATCGCCCTGGCCCTGCTGGTGGACTGGCTGGCCTCGCTGGCCGAGGTGCTGCTGCGGCCGCGGGGACTGGAGGTGGGCGGATGAGCCCACCGAGGCAGATGAGGTGTCGGAGGCGGAGGAGACCCGTGGGGCGGGTCCGGTGCACGGCCGGGTGCCTCGCCGGGGCGCTGGTGCTGGCCTCCGGCTGCGGGCTGACCAGCGGCTCCCCCATGGTCGACGACGTCTCGCCCGGGTCGATCGGGCAGGGCGAGCCGCTCAAGGGCGCCCGTCTCACCGTGACGTCGAAGTCGTTCACCGAGAACCTCATCCTCGGCGCCATGATGGGCATCGCCCTCCAGGCGGCCGGCGCCGACGTCCTGGACCGCACCGGCATCCAGGGCTCCATCGGCAGCCGCGAGGCCATCCGCAACGGGGACGCCGACGCCATGTACGAGTACACGGGCACCGCCTGGATCACGTACCAGGGCAACAGCGAGCCCATCACCGACCCGCGCGGACAGTGGGAGGCCGTGCGCGACGCGGACGTGCGCAACGGGGTGACGTGGCTGCCGCCGTCCCGGCTGAACAACACCTATGCGCTGGCGATGAACCAGGCCAACTTCAAGAAGTACCGCACCAGGACGCTGTCGGAGGTCGCCGCGCTGTCCGAGTCCGACCCGGCCGCCGTCACCCTGTGCGTGGAGGGCGAGTTCGCCAACCGGGCGGACGGGCTGCCGGGCATGCAGAAGGCGTACGGCATGGACGTGCCGGCGTCGCGGATCACCCAGATGGACACCGGCATCATCTACACCGAGACGGCGAAGGGGAGCTGCACGTACGGGGAGGTGTTCACCACCGACGGGCGCATCAAGTCCATGAACCTGGTGGTGATGGAGGACGACAAGAAGTTCTTCCCCAACTACAACGCCGCCCCGGTGGTCAACACCAGGACCTTCGAGAAGTGGCCGGCGATCGCGGACGTCATCGACCCGGTCACCGCGAAGCTGGACAACACGGTGGCCCAGGACCTGAACGCGAAGGTGGACGTGGACGGCGAGGACCCGCACCAGGTGGCGCTGGACTGGATGAAGGAACAGGGGTTCGTGAAGTAGGCCGACGGGGCCCGTACCCCTGTCGGCCCGGGGCTCAGCAGTTCGGTACGGAGCCCTTGCCGTTCGCCAGGGCGGTCAGGGACTCCACCGCCCCCTTCAGGGTGGTCACCGGGATCAGCCGCAGCCCCGCGGGCAGCTCGGCCCGGGCGTCCGCGCACTCGTCCTTCGGTACGAGGAAGACGGTGGCGCCGTCCCGGCGGGCGGCCTGCGTCTTCAGCGCGACCCCGCCGACCGCGCCGACGGTGCCGTCGGCGTCGATGGTGCCCGTCCCGGCGACGGTACGGCCGCCCGTGAGGTCACCGCCGCTGCCGTCGCCGTCCAGCTTGTCGACGATGCCCAGGGAGAACAGCAGACCGGCGCTGGGACCGCCGACGTCGGCGAGCTTCAACGTGACCTCGACGCCGTCGTCGGTGCGGCCGAGGTAGCGCAGCGCCGCCTCGGTCGCGGCGTCCTGGGACTCCTCCATCTGCTCGGTGTTGTACCGCTCGATCTCCTCGGTGCTGTCACCGCTGGGGTACACCGAGTCCCGCGGCATGATCGCCTGGTCGGTGCGGAACCAGCCGTCGACCACGTCCTCCAGCGAGACCCGCGCGTCCGGACCGGTCGCCTCGATGGTCGTCATCCGCAGCTGCCCCCGGGTCTCCCGGGTGGTCGCGCCGGAGATCGTGATGACCGGGGTGCCCTTGTTCTCCCCCAGCACATCCGCCGTCATCCCCGGCTGCGCCACCGAGAACGGCAACGGCGCCAGCCCCGCCGTCGCGAGCAGGGCGACGAGGGGCAGAGCACAGACGGCCAGGGCCTGAAGACGCGTGAGGCGTGAGAGCACGGAGTCAATCTAACGCGAGGGGGCGACGCGCCAGCGGGGCGGTGGTCAGGGGCGACACCCACAGACAACACACCGGCCAGAACCACGCCGCACCCGCACTCACCGCACCCGCGGGCAGGCGCCCCACAGCCGCACCCGCACTCACCACAGCCGCAGGCAGGCGCGCCACAGCCGCACCCGCACTCACCACAGCCGCAGGCAGGCGCCCCACAGCCGCACCCGCACTCACCACAGCCGCAGGCAGGCGCGCCACAGCCGCAGCCGCGGGCAGTCGTGCCGCTGGGGCGGCACGGGTGGGCGCGGCGGCACCCCGCGACGCCGGGCTGCGCACCCCCTCCGCCCCGCGCCCCCACCGGCCCGCACCTCACACGAGGGCCAGCTGTCCACCGCCCTCACCTCACGCCGACACCGCGCCCCCGGCACCCCACGCCCCGGCACAGCGCCCAGCGCCCAGCGCCCAGCGCCCAGCGCTCAGCGCAACGCCTCCGCCACCTCCCGAGCCGCATCCACCACCCGCCGCCCCACCCGCTCCGGCACCGCCTCGGCCAGCATCACCACTCCCACACTGCCCTCGACCCCCGTCACCCCCAGCAGTGGCGCGGCCGCACCGCTCGCCCCCGCCTCCAGTTCACCGTGGGTCAACGCGTACCCGGGATCCTCCAGCGCCTGGTGGCGCGCGGCGAGTATCGCCTTGCCCGCCGCCCCCCGGTCCAGCGGGTGCCGGAACCCGGCCCGGTACGCCACGTGGTAGTCCGTCCACGTCGGCTCCACCACGGCGACGGCCAGCGCGTCCGTCCCGTCGACCAGGGTCAGATGGGCGGTCGCGCCTATGTCGTCGGCCAGCGACCGCAGCGCCGGCAGCGCCGCCTCCCGTACCAGCGGATGCACCTGCCGGCCCAGCCGCAGCACCCCCAGCCCGACCCGGGCCCGTCCGCCCAGGTCGCGCCGTACGAGTGCGTGCTGCTCCAGCGTGGCGAGCAACCGGTACACGACGGTCCGGTTCACGCCGAGTCGGTGGGAAAGCTCGGTGACGGTCAGCCCGTGGTCGGTATCGGCCAGCAGTTTGAGGACCCGCAGCCCTCGATCGAGCGTCTGGGAGGTCTCCGCGGTCACGACGCCCACTCCTTAGTGATGAGGTCGGCGGCCCTCTCGCGGCGGATGCGTCACCGAGTCCCGTCGGAGACGCGCTTCAGAGGCCGCCGATCGGCAGGTGGGCCCGGCTTGTCCGGGCCTGGTCGCTTCACGGCTGCGCTCCGCGGCGGCGCTGCCACGGGGCGTGTGCGTAGCGGGACAGTAGCGAAGCCGGTTCGCTGAGCGGAAGGCTCCGTCCAGAATCCGGTCATTGACCGGAGGGGACTACCTGTGTTTGTCCCGATACGTACAGCACACACCCCGAGCGCAGGGAGCCGGTGGGCCGACCGGGGACAGGCGGCATCCCCGCAGCCCCGCCGCCCCGGGACGTCACGCCATCCGGGTCGCCCACTCCTGGACCTTGGCGATCCGCTGCCGCAGCTGGCCCGCCGTCGCCTCGGCGCTCGGCGGTCCCCCGCACACCCGCCGCAGCTCGGTGTGGATCACCCCGTGCGGTTTGCCGCTCTGGTGGACGTAGGCGCCGACCATCGTGTTGAGCTGCCGGCGGAGCTCCATCAGCTCCTTGTGGGAGACGACCGGCCGCCGTTCGGCGGGCAGCTCCAGCAGGTCGGCCTCGGTGTCCGGCTTCTTCTTGCTGTGCGCGATCTGCTTGGCCTGCCGCTTCTGGAGCAGCAGCTGCACCTGCTCGGGCTCCAGCAGCCCCGGGATGCCGAGGTAGTCCTGCTCCTCCTCGCTGCCCGGGTGGGCCTGCATGCCGAACTCGGCCCCGTTGTACATGACGCGGTCGAAGACGGCGTCGGACTCCAGCGCCTCGAAGGGCAGCATGTCCTGTTCGCCGGTGTCCTCGTCCTGCTCCCGGTTCGCCTCGTCCATCTCCTTCTCGGACTCGGCGTACGGGTCCTCCTCGCCCCCCTCCTTCTTGGGCTTGTCGAGGACGTGGTCGCGCTCGCGCTCCATCTCGTTGGCGAAGCCGAGCAGGTCGGGGACGGTCGGCAGGAACACGGACGCGGTCTCGCCGCGCCGCCGCGACCGTACGAAACGCCCGACCGCCTGCGCGAAGAAGAGAGGGGTGGAGATCGTGGTGGCGTACACCCCGACCGCGAGCCGCGGCACGTCGACGCCCTCGGACACCATCCGCACCGCGACCATCCACCGGTCGGTGTTGCCGCTGAACTCGTCGATGCGGTCGGATGCGCCGGCGTCGTCGGAGAGGACGAGGGTCGCCTTCGTCCCCGTGATCTCGCGGATCAGCTTGGCGTAGGCGCGCGCGGAGTCCTGGTCGGAGGCGATCACCAGCGCCCCCGCGTCCGGGATCGCCTTGCGGACCTCCGTCAGCCTCTGGTCGGCGGCGCGCAGCACGCTCGGCATCCAGTCGCCGCGCGGGTCGAGGGCCGTACGCCAGGCCTGGCTGATCGCATCCTTGGTCATCGGCTCGCCGAGCCGCGCGGCGATCTCGTCGCCGGCCTTGGTCCGCCAGCGCATGTTGCCGCTGTAGGAAAGGAAGATCACGGGCCGCACGACGTTGTCCGCGAGCGCGGACCCGTAGCCGTACGTGTAGTCGGCGGCCGACCGCCGGATCCCGTCGTTGCCCTCCTCGTACGCCACGAAGGGGATGGGGTTGGTGTCGGAGCGGAACGGCGTACCGGTGAGGGCGAGCCGCCGCGTGGCCGGCTCGAACGCCTCCAGACAGGCCTCGCCCCACGACTTGGAGTCACCGGCGTGGTGGATCTCGTCGAGGATGACGAGCGTCTTGCGCTGCTCGCTGCGGTTGCGGTGCAGCATCGGCCGGACGCCGACGCCCGCGTACGTCACCGCGACCCCGTGGTAGTCCCTGCTGAGCGGTCCCGCGCTGTACTCCGGGTCCAGCCGGATGCCTATCCTCGCGGCCGCCTCCGCCCACTGCTTCTTCAGGTGCTCGGTCGGCGCTACCACGGTCACCTGCTGCACGACGTGGTGGTGCAGCAGCCAGGACGCGAGCGTCAGCGCGAAGGTCGTCTTGCCGGCGCCGGGGGTGGCGACGGCGAGGAAGTCGCGCGGCTGCTCCTGGATGTACTTCTCCATCGCCCCCTGCTGCCAGGCCCGCAGCTTGCTGGCGGTGCCCCAGGGGGCGCGGCCGGGGAAGGCGGGTGACAGGTGGTGGGAGGTGGAAGCGGCCGTGGAGGGGGAGGAGGCGGCGGTAGTAGTCACGGTCTCCGGTTCGGGGGTCGGTCTCGGCTACGTATGACAACCGGGCCACCCTACCGGCGGCCCGACCCCGTCATCGCGTGGACGAGGCGGGGGCGTGCCCGGATGGGAGACAGGTCACATCGCCTCGTGCAGAGCCTCCAGCCGCCGGGCGATCATCCCCACGTCCTCCAGGCTGCCCGACGCCACCTCGATGACGAGCTTGTACGCCTCGTCCTGGTCGACGCCGACCATCTCCGTGCCGTTGAAATCAAGGAAGACGACGGTGGACATCCAGGCCATGCGCTTGTTGCCGTCCACCAAAGGGTGATTGACGGCAAGCGACTGAAGCAGTGCGGCGGCCTTCTCGAACAGGTCCGTGTACGCCTCGACGCCGAACATCTGAGACCGGGGGCGGTGCACAGCCGAGCTGAGCAGTCCCAGATCGCGTACGGCGATCTCCTGTCCCCCGCACGCCAGCTCGGCCAGATCCAGGACCTCCTGAACCGTCAGGTACTTCACCCGCTACTCCCCCAGCCTCCGCAGCAGGTCCGCATGGGCTGCCGCGTACTTCGCCCCGAGGCGCCGCACCGTGGTCCGGTCCGCCTCCTGCTCCAGATACCGGTCGATCGCCTGAAGCACTATGGCGTGCATACTGCGCCCTTCCTCCTCGGCCCGCAGCCTCAGCGCTTCCTGCTGGTCGTCACGGAGACGGAGATTCATAGCCATACCAAAACGGTACCACGCGTGGGGTCATTCCGGTACCACTCGCTCACGGGACCGCAACCGGGTCGTCACCCAGGCCCCCGCCAGTGCCACCGCCGCCATCGGCAGGAAGACGGCCGCGAAGGCCGCCGGGTGGGAGCCGGAGGCGTCGGCGGCCGCGTGGGTGACCGTGCCGCCGCCCAGCGCGGCGAAGGCGGCGCCGCCGGCCGCCAGCAGCAGGACGTTGGACAGCGCGTCCGAGATCTGGAGGGCGGCGGAGTTGCTGCCGGCCTCCTCCGGGGCGGACAGCTGGAGCAGGAGCACGCTGCTGGAGGAGATCACCAGGCCCATGCCGAAACAGCCGAAGCCCCAGGCGACGGCCACCGTCCTGGCGGGCACGGCGTCGATCAGCACACTGGGCGCGGCGGCGATGGCGGCCGCCACCAGCACCATCCCGACGGTCATCAGCCGCTCCCGGTACGGCTCCACCCGCGGCCGGGACTGCACCCACGACCCCAGTGCCCAGGTCGCCCCGCCGGCCGCGAGCGAGAACCCGGCGAGCGTCGGGCTGAGGCCCCGCTGCGTGACCAGCATCAGCGGCACGAAGGACTCGGCGGCGACGAAGGAACCCGCGGCGAGCCCGCGCAGCAGCACCACCGAGGGCAGTCCGCGGGCCGCCCGGCAGGTGCCGCGCGGGAGGAGTCCGAGGACGGCCGGCACCAGCAGCGCGGCGCCCGCGACGGCGGGGAGGAGGGACAGCGGCCGCAGGTCCTGGGCGGCGTACTGGAGCAGGCCGGCGCCGAGGGAGATGCCGAGCGCGAGCCGGATGCGGCGCCGGTCGGGCGCGGCGCCCCCGGCCCCGTCGACCGGGCCGCCCGCCCGCCGCCGTATCTGGGGCAGCGCGAGCGCGAGCGGCAGGACGACCAGCACCGGGATCCCCACGAACACCCACCGCCACCCCAGATGCTCGGTCACCGCGCCCGCGGCGAGCGGCCCCACGACGGACGGCACCACCCAGCACGCCGCGAACGCCGCCATGATCGCCGGCCGCAACCGCTCCGGATAGGCCCGCCCGACGACGACGTACAGGGCGACGATGACGAGTCCCCCGCCGAGCCCCTGCACGGCCCGCCCGAGGACGAACTGCCCCATCGTCCCGGCGGTCCCGGACAGCAGGAGCCCGGCGGCGAAGGCGGCGATGCCGCTGGTCAGCGGTCCCAGCGGCCCCCGCCGGTCGGACCACTGCCCCGCCAGCACCATGGCGAACAGACTGGTCGTGAAGTACCCGGAGAACGCGAACGCGTACGCCGACACCCCGTCCAGCTCCCGTGCCGCCACGGGCATCGCCGTGCCCACGGCGGTCGCCTCGAAGGCGATCAGGAGGACGACGGAGACGATCCCGATGCTCAGGGACCGGTAGGAACGCCCGAGGACGGTGTCACCGGAGGACGGAGAGGGCGACGGCGGCGGTGACGAGGACGGGGGCGGGGTGGGACCGACGGGCGTCGGGGAGTCGTCTGCGACACCGGTGTCGCGGGATTCGAGGGCGGCCATGCCCGCCAGAGTAAGGCCCGCAACCGACGTTGACCCCTGTCCGGAGACGGGCCCCCGTCTGGTCCGTTGGTCCTACGCCCCACCCCGTTTCATGAACGCCGTGTGGCAGTCGCATTGCAGCCCGCACGCCCCCCTTGAGCCCCCACCCGCCCCCGCTCTACGGTCATGTCACGCGGTTCGGCAGGGCACACCACCCGGTGGAACCGATGAACGGCCGTGTGCCCGAGTGGCTTAGGGACTCGCCTGCAAAGCGAGGTACGTGGGTTCAATTCCCGCCACGGCCTCTGGTGTTGCGACCAGGCAAGACGGAAGGGTGGTACCCCGGGAGGGGTGCCACCCTTCCGGCCGTCGGCCCCGTCCTTCTACGCGTACAGCCCTCCGCCCGCCTCGTCCTCGAACATCTCCGGCCAGTACCGCCATCCGTCGTCGCCCGGTGTCGACGGGGTCGGGTCGCAGGCCAGGGGGTCGAGGGCGGCCAGGGTGCGGGTCATGGTGGCGGCCAGCTGGTCGTAGGCCTCGGTGAGGGCGTGGTCGGCGTCGAGGGTGCGTTCGTGGTGGATCAGCCAGAGGGTGAACGCGAGGGTCGAGACGTCGGCGTTCAAGGGGCGCAGGACGGTGTCCGGCTCGCTCCAGGAGAGGACCGCGCCCGTGGTGCCGTCGACGACGAGGCTGGTGTCCTCGGCGAGGTGGCCGAGGCGGATCAGGTGGGCCGCGCCGGCGGGGAGGGCGGCGTCCGGGTCGTCCGCCCGGTGCTCGGTGAGGGTGGGGAGGGGGGCGTCGGTGTCCAGGGTGAACCAGACGCATTCCTCCGGCAGGCCCACCTCCCGCAGGAAGCGGCGGGTCGGCTCGTGGGTGAGCGCGGCCGGGAAGTCGACGTCCTCGAAGCGGACGACGGCGCGGGCGCCGAACTCCTCGTCCAGGAGCCGGGGCGGGAGGTCCAGGGCCAGGTCGGACCGGGTGCCGGGGCCCGCGATGAGGGCCAGGGGGCGGACCACCGCGGCCAGCCGCCAGAACGGGGGCACCTCGCCGTCCGAGCCGGCCTCGTACAGCGCGAGCAGCCGGCCGGTCGCCTCCGCCACCACCTCGGGTCCGCACCGGCCCGCGTAGGCCGCGAACTGGCCGCGCAGCGCCGCCAGTTCGTCGGCGGCCGTGGCGAACCGCACCAGCGTCTGGAGGGACGGCGCGAGCGGCCGGCGGTCCATCAGGTCGGGGCGGTCGTGGAAGAAGTAGGTCGTCGTGACCTCGCCGGTGGCGCCGTCGAGCAGCACCGACTCCGTCACGGGGCCGCCGGGGCCGGTCAGGCCGCCGATGACGAGCTGGTCGCGCAGGCCGGGCGCGAGGCGGCCCTCCGGGTCGCCGGTGGAGTCGGCCACCGTGCGCAGGCCGTCCGCGCGCAGCGCGTCGAACGTCAGCAGCTCGCCGACGCCCGGCAGTCCGGGGCCGGTCAGCCAGCGGCGCGTCGGCGTGTGGGTGACGTACGGATCCAGCTCGTCCTCGGTGAAGGTGATCACCGCCGCACCGGCGGCGGTCCCGGTCGTACCCATCGGTCCCCCGTGCGTGAAGTGTGTGTGCCGTCCCCGACGGCGGGCCCCCGGCCCGCCGCTGTTCCACTGCCCCGAACACTACGCGGCACCACTGACAACGGGCCCCGCACGAGTAGACGCCGGATCACCCTCGCGCGTTCCCGCCCCACCCGGATCGCCTCGACCGTCTCCCCCACGGTCCACTGCGGGGTGGCCCGACACCGCCCGAGGCCCGAGGCCCGAGGCCCGAGGCCCGAGGCTCAGGGTGCGGGCACGTACTCCTCACGGCCGAAGACGGCCGGAAACGGTCGGAAACGGTCGGAGACAGCCGTCCGGTGGAAGGCGTCCCCGCGCGCAGCGACGAGCACCGTCCCGTTCAGGCGGGGCCCGCTCACTGGCCCGTGACCACCGCCGCCTGCGGCCTTATCGGCAGCCGGTTGACCGGGCGGCCCGTCGCGGCGCGTACGGCGGAGGCGATGGCCGCCGGTGAGGTGACGACCGGGACCGCGCTGACCGCCTTGGCGCCGAACGGCGCGACCACGTCGCGCTCCTCGACGAGTTTGACGATGCGGATGTCGGGCGCGTCCAGGGCCGTCGGGAGCGCGTACCCGGTGAGGTCGGGGTGGCGGACCAGGCCGCGCGGGGTGCGGAGGTTCTCGGTGAGGGCGATGCCGACGCCCTGGGTGACGCCCGCCTCGATCCGCGCGTCCAGCTGCGCCGGGTTGAGGACCCGGCCCACGTCCTGGGCGACCGCCAGCTCCACGACCCGTACCGAGCCCAGTTCGATGTCGACGTCGACGACCGCGCGGATCGCGCAGAAGGCGAGGCCCACGAACGCGTCGCCCTGGCCGGCGCCGTCCAGCGGCTCGGTCGGGTGCGGGCGGCACTGGGCCGTGGCCCACAGTTCCTTGCCGACGAGCTCCTCGGTGACGGTGGTCGACAGGACGCCGTCGTAGGAGGTGATCTTGCCGTCGGTGATCTGGAGCAGTTCGGTGGACATGCCGAACTTGTGGGCCAGGGGCTGGAGGAGCTGGGTGCGGACCATCTTGGCCGCGCGTTCCACCGCGCCGCCGGAGACCCAGGTGTGGCGGCCGCGGCAGCCCGGGCCGGCCGGGGGCTGGTCGGTGTCCACGGGGGCGACGTGCACCTCGTCGATGCCGAGGGTCTCCTGGACGATCTGGCGGGCGAGTGTCGTGAAGCCCTGGCCGGTCTCCACCGCCGCGCAGAGCACCGTCGCGACGCCGTCCTGGACCTTGACCGTGGCCGTGGAGACCTCGTCGGCGCCCTCCGCGCCGAGCATGTGCACCATGCCCAGGCCGTAGCCGACGCCCCGGCGCACCGCGCCCGGTTCGCCCGCGCCCTCGGGGCCGCCCGGCAGCAGCCAGTCCTCCTCCGGGGTGTCCTTCGGCAGGGCCGGCAGCGGGAACTCCTGGACGGCCTGGAGGAGTTCGGCGACCGGCGCCGGGCAGGTCACGGTCTGGCCGGTCGGGAGCACGTCACCGGTCGCCATGGCGTTGCGCAGCCGCAGTTCGGCCGGGTCGACGCCGAGTTTCTTGGCCAGTTTGTCCATCTGCGCCTCGTAGGCGGCGCAGACCTGCATCGCGCCCTCGCCGCGGACATGGCCGGAGGGCGGGTTGTTGGTGCGTACGGCCCAGCCCTCGATGAAGGCGTGGGGGACGACGTACGGACCGCAGGCGAAGGAGACGGCGGCGGCCAGGGCCTCGGCGGAGGTGTCGGCGTAGGCGCCCGCGTCGAGCAGGATCTGCGCCTCGACCTTGACCAGCTTGCCCTCGGCGTCCGCGTGGTGGCGGTACCGCAGGAGGGTGGGGTGGCGGTGGGCGTGGCCGAGGAAGGACTCCTCGCGGGTCGCCGTCAGCTTCACCGGGCAGCCGGTCCGCAGGGCCAGCAGACCGAGCGGGAGCTGGAAGCCCTGGTCCTCGCGGTCGGCGGTGGCGCCCGGCACCCCCGTCACGACGATCTTCACCCGATCGGGTGAGAGGCCGTAGCAGGCGGCGGCGGCGTCGCGGTCGGTGTGCGGGTCGGTGGAGGCCACGTAGAGCTCCACGCCGCCGTCGGGGCGGGGCACCGCGAGGCCGGCCTCGGCGCCGATGGGGGCGGGGTCGGCGCGGCCGATGCGGTACTGGCCCTCGACGACGACCTCGCCGGACGCGGCGGGGTCGCCGTGGTGCAGCGGGATGTGCCGGATCAGGTTGCCGTCGGGGTGGAGGGGCTCCGCCTCGAAGGCCTGCTCCGGGTCGGTGACCGGGTCGAGCACCTCGTACTCGACGATGACGGCCGCGGCGGCCATCCGAGCGGTGTCGGGGTGGTCGGCGGCGACGGCCGCGATGGGCTCGCCGTGGTGGCGTACGACCTCGGAGGCGAACACCGGGCGGTCGGCCGTGCCGCGTCCGTGCAGCACGCTGCCGGGCACGTCCTCGTGGGTGACGACGGCCCGTACGCCGGGCATCTCACGCGCGTGGGAGGTGTCGATGGAGACGATGCGCGCGTGCGCGTGCGGGGAGCGCAGCACGGCCGCCCACAGCAGGCCCTCGGCCCACAGGTCGGCCGCGTAGGGGAAGGTGCCCTCCGTCTTGGCGCGGGCGTCGGCGGGCGGCAGGGACGCGCCGAGGCCGTGCGGGATCGGCTCGGGGGCGGGGGCGGCCTCCGCGGGCGCCGTCGCGGTGGCTGCTTCGTTGCTCACGCCTGGCCTCCGTCCTGGCCCTGTCCGTGTCCGTACACCGGGTCGTTCGGGTGCGGTTGTGCCGGGTTCTCGAACGCCGACGGGTTGACACCGCCGGCACCCGGGCCCGCCTGGTGCGGGATGCGGGCCTCGTCGCCGTCCGCGTCGGCCTCGGCGGCGGCGTGCGCCTCGCGTTCGGCGACGACGTCCTTGACGGCCCGCAGGACGCCCCGGTAGCCGGAGCAGCGGCACAGGTTGCCGCACAGGGCCTGGCGGGCCTCCAGTTCGGTGGGCGCGGGGTTGCCCTCCAGCAGGTCGTGCACGGTCATCGCCATGCCGGGCACGCAGAAGCCGCACTGCACGGCCCCGCACCGGGCGAGCGCCCGCTGCACGTCGGACGGCTGCCCGTCGACGGCCAGGCCCTCGACGGTGCGGATCTCGCTGCCGGCGGTGGTCACGGCGGGCACCAGGCAGGAGGCGACGAGCCGCCCGTCGACCTGGACGTTGCAGGCCCCGCACTCGCCCTGCGAACAGCCGTCCTTGGCGCCCGCGAGGCCGAGCCGCTCGCGCAGCACGTAGAGCAGCGACTCGCCGATCCAGGCGTCGGTGACCGGACGGTCGGAGCCGTTGACGCGCAGCGTGTAGGAGGCGAGGGGGTGGTCGTCGTGGAGGGGCGGGGCGTCGGGGGCGGCCTCGGCGGCGTCGTCCGGTCCGGCGCCGTCCCCGGGCGGGGCGGCCTCGGCGTCGGCTGCGTCCTCGGCACCGGGGGCGTCCTCGTGCCCGTCGTGCGGGGCTGCGGCGGGGTCGGCCGGCGGCTCGGGGGCCCCGGCGGGGCCGGGTCCGTCGAACGGCGGCTCGGCGGTGACCGGTTCGGCGCCGGCCGGGTCCGCCGTCGGGTGTGCGGCTCCGGGGGCCGTCCGGGCCACTTCCCGGCCCTGTGCGGCCCCGGGAGCGCCGTGGAGGTCCACCGGGACCTCACCGGGCTCGGAGGCGCCCTGTGAGGCTTCCACGGCCTCCCGCTCGCCCCGCAGGTCCCGCTCGTCCCATTCACCGCGCTCGTCGTGCTCGTTGCGCTCGTCCCGCTCGGGCATCGGGGACTCGGCCATCGGGGAGTCGTACGGCGCGGACTCGTACGGCGCGGTCCCGTACGGCGGCGTCTCGTACACGGGCGACCCGTACGACGGCGTCTCGTACGACGGCCCGGGGGCGGGCGGTGCCGTGTGCTCGGGTGCCGGCGCGAACGCGGAGGCGTCCGCAAGCGGTTGGGCGTGCCCCGGTGCGCCGGGGGGAACGGGGACGTCGGACGGCTGCCCGACGGGGCCTTCCGGCTGCCGGTCCCACGGCTGTGCCGGGGTGTTCCCCGCGTCCGGTGCCGGTCCGGTCGCCCAGGGCGCGGGCGCGCCTCCCGGCAGGGTCGCCGGGGGGGTGCCGCCCCACTGCTCGACGAGGGACGACGTGGTGAACTCGCCGGACTCGTCGGGGAGGTCGCCGCCGGCGACCGGGATCGACCACTGCCCGGTCACGTCGTGGCCGGGGGCGGGCTCCGCGGCGGGCGCGGTGGTCTCGTCGAAGGTCCACTGCCCGGTGCCGCCGGGGTGGTAGGTGAACCGGTCGTCGCCGGCCGTGCCGCCCGTCGCGGCGGCGGGCCACTCGGTGCCGCCGGCCGGGTTCGTCCACGCGTCCGCGCCGGTCGCCGACGGGTCGGCGCCCTCGTGGGCCGCGGTGATCCGCGGCGGCACGTACCCGTGCCCGGGGGCGGCGAGCGGACTGTCGCCGCGGCCGGCCAGCAGGGCGTCGATCCCGCCCTCGGGAAGCTTCACGAAGGCGGTGGCGCCGTCGTCGTAGTCGCCCTGGGGCAGCGGGTCCCAGCGGCCGCCGCCCTGCGGCGTGCCCTGTCCGTGCTGGTCGTCGGTCACGACAGCGCCCTCCCCAGTGCTCGTCGGGCCAGTGCGGCGACGGTGCGCCGCAGGTGCAGTACGGCGGGCGGAAGCGGCTGCACCGAGCCGTCCTCGGCGGGGGCCGGGTCGGGGATGCAGGCGGCGGCGACGTACTCGCCGAAGGCGTGGAGCGCCTCGGGGACGATCGCGCGGTTGTTGTCCCAGTCGATGAGCCGGGCGACCCACTGTTCGGCCTCCAGGGGCCGCAGCGGCATCGGCGCTATGGCGCCGACGGCGCACCGGACTCCGCGCCGGGCGGGGTCGAGGACCAGGGCGACGGAGGCGACGGCGCGGCCCGGGCCGGTGCGGCCGGTCGCCTTCAGGAAGACCTGCGGGGCGTGCAGCAGCGGCACGCGCACGTACCCGATGAGTTCGCCGCCGCGCAGCATCTCCATGCCGGCCAGCAGGTGTGAGACCGGGATCTCCCGGCGGGCGCCGCCGGGACCCGCGACGACCACGGTCGCCTCCAGGGCCGCCAGGACGGGCAGCGCGTCGCCCGTGGGGGACGCGGAGGCGATGTTGCCGCCCAGGGTGCCCGCGTTGCGGATGTGCGGCGGGCCCGCGGCGCGCGCGGCGGCCGCGAGCGCCGGGATGAGGGCGGCGAAGTCGGGGCGGCCCATGCGCGCGTGGGTGAGCCCGGCGCCGAGCAGGGCGTGCCCGTCCTGGTACTGCCAGCCGCGGATCTCGCTGATCCGGCCGAGGCCGACCAGCGCGGCCGGCCTGAGCTGACCGGAGTTGACGGCGGCCATCAGATCGGTGCCGCCCGCGACGGGTACGGCGGCGGGCATGGCCGCGAGGGCCGCCACGGCCTCGTCCAGCGTCGTGGGCAGCGTGACGGCCTGCGCCGCCTGCGGTGCGTGCGTGGTCAAACCGGCTGCCCCTTCCCGCTGCCCCACCTGGTCCCACCTGTGTTGCCGTACGGTACGTGCTGACAGGCCGGACGTGGCAACTCTGGCACATCTTCGCAACGCCCGAACGCGGGGGTCCGCTAGGAGGCATTCGCCCACCTCATCAGGGAGATGGACCGGTTTCACACCTCTTCACCGATGTGCTCGGATTGCCACTCTTCGGTGATCCTGTCGTGGTTTTTCCGTGACGCGCCGGGAGGGCGCGGTGCGGTGCGCCGCTGTCCCGCCGTGCGGCTACCGGCCGGGGGGCGGTCCGTCGAGCGGGCGTCCGGGCACCCCGGGCCGCCGCTGCCACGGCCGGGGCCCGTCCGGCGGCCGGTAGGCGACGCCGAGGGCGTCAAGTCGCGCGTAGTGGGCGCCCATCCGCCGCTCGAAGTCGGCGAAGTCGCGTTCCGCCGGGGCGGGCAGCCGGCTCCAGGCGACCTCGGCGAAGGCGGCGAGGCGGGGGAAGGCCTGGTAGTCCACGCGCGCGGCGTCCTCCATCGCCTCGGTCCACAGGTTGGCCTGCGTGCCCAGCACCCGGCCGGCCTCCTCGGGCGTCAACTCCGGTGGTACGGGCTCGAAGCGGTAGACGTCCTCCAGGGTGCGCACGTAGCCGATCGGCACGGGCTCGTCCGGGCCGCCGTCCTGCCGGTGGTCGAGGTACACCTGCTGCTCGGGGCACATGACCACGTCGTGTCCCGCGCGCGCGGCCGCGATCCCGCCCGCGTAGCCCCGCCAGGACGACACGGCCGCCCCGTCGGCGAGGCCGCCCTCCAGGATCTCGTCCCAGCCGATGAGCCGGCGCCCGCGCGCGGCCAGCCAGGTGTCGAAGTGCCGGACGAACCACGCCTGGAGCGCGTCCTCGTCGGCGAGGCCGAGTTCCTCGATCCGGGCCTGCGCGGCGGGTGAGCGCCGCCACTGGTCCTTGGGGCATTCGTCGCCCCCGATGTGGACGAACGACGAGAACTCGGCGGCGTCCGCGGGGAACAGATCCAGCACTTCCTCGAACACCCCCTCGTAGAACCGCAGGGTGTTGTCGGTGGGGGCGAGTACGTTCGGATTGATGCCCCAGGTGTCCCAGACGGAGAGGGCGGTGGTGTCGATGACGTCGGTGTTGCCGAGTTCCGGATACGCGGCGACGGCGGCCTGCGAGTGGCCCGGTACGTCGATTTCGGGGACGACGGCGATATGCCGTTCGGCGGCGTAGGCGACGATCTCCCGGATGTCGTCCTGCGTGTAGAAGCCACCGTGCGGCCTGTCGTCCCACAGCGGTGAGGCGCGGTGGCCGAATTTCGTGCGGGGCCGCCATGAGCCGATGCCGGTGAGGCGCGGATACCGGGTGATCTCGATCCGCCAGCCCTGGTCGTCCGTCAGATGGAAGTGCAGGACGTTCAGTTTGTGCGCGGCCATCAGATCCAGGTAGCGCAGAACGCCGTCCTTGGGCATGAAGTGCCGGGCGACGTCGAGGAGGAGACCGCGCCAGCGGAAGCGGGGGGAGTCCTCGACGGTCCGGGGCGCGATGCCGCGGGGCGCCCCGGGGCGTACGGGCGCGCGCCGGAAGGCGTCGGGGCCGAGCAGCTGGCGCAGGGTCTGCGCGCCCCGGAAGACGCCGGCCGCGTCGCCGCCCCGGATGTCCACGCCGCCGCCGGCGACGGCGGAGAGCCGGTAGGCCTCGGGTTCCAGGGTGCCGTCGACGTGCAGCCGTACGGCGTCGTGGGCGTCCCGGGGGCCCGGCCGCAGGGGCAGGCCGAGGGCCGGGCCGAGGACGGCCCGCAGCCAGCGTTCGGTGGTGTCCGTGCCCGGCCCGGCGTACAGCGCGGTGTGCCGGTCGAGCAGGACGGCGCCGCCGGGAAGGCGCTCGACGGCCCTCGGCCGCGGGATCACGTCGTGTGCGGACGTCATGCCGGGAGCGGGGCCGCCCGTCCCGTCGGAGCTCATGTCGGACGTCATGTCGGTCCTTCACGTCGGGCCGGCCGGAAGACCGGCCGGCACTGTACGGGTATCCGGTCTGCGCTGTACGCGTAACCGTTCCGCGCTGTACGGGTAACCGGCCGGCGGAACACCGGCCGGGTCGTCGGAGGCGTCGGCGGGGAAGTGCCGCCGGGGGCGGACGGCTCACCGAACGGGAAGTCGTCCGGAAGCGGACGCGCCTTTACCGAAGCTTTTCGGAGTCCGTATCGCCATGGGTATCGCGAAGGGCGGGGAGAGGGCGAAGGGAGCGGTGCGAACACCCTCGGGGCGGCCGACCGGGCGGTGTTCCGGCCGGGGCGGAACAACGGGAAGCCCGGCCCTTCCGGGCGCATCGCCCGCACCACCGGGAAAACGATCGACGGGGCGGCCGGGAGACGAAAGCGGAAGCGCGGGGCGGCGGTCGCGGCGAGAAACACGATCACCTCGGGAACGGTCGTCCGACGCCCCTCAGGAGGCGGCCGCCGGGGAAGTGACGGCGGAATTCGCGGCCTTCGCACACACGCCGAAGGGATTTCACGGAGGGCGGGGATTCCCCGAAGGACGCGGGCGCCACCCCGGTCACCGCGCACCGCGCACCGCGCACCGCGCACCGGCCGCGGCCTTCCCGGACAGGCCGGGAAAGGAGACGGGAGAGGCGGTCGTCACGGCACCCCCGAGTCCGCGACGCGGCGGGCGCCGTCCCCGCTCCGACCAGCACAAAGGCGGCCCAACGGCAGCACGACACCGGCACACCATCGGCACGACACCAGCACGACACCGGCACAACGGCAGCGAGATCAAAGCCTCCGTCCGCACGGCCACAAGAGGTCTCGACCACTCGGCCGACCGGCGGAGGCCCGGCACCACGGACGCGGTGGCAGAACGACGCGAAGGCCTCCGGGGCGCGCCGCTGCGCACCCTGAAGGCCCTGTCGTCGGACGAGGTGCGGACGGAGCCCGCCGAGGCCCCGGCCGCCGCGCTACTTGTCGCCCTTGCCCTGGTCGTCGCCCCCGGAGCCCATGGAGTCGTAGATCTCCTTGCACATCGGGCACACGGGGTACTTCTTCGGGTCACGGCCGGGCACCCACACCTTGCCGCACAGCGCCACGACGGGCGTCCCGTCGAGGGCGCTCGCCATGATCTTGTCCTTCTGGACGTAGTGCGCGAAGCGCTCGTGGTCGCCGTCTCCGTGCGACACCTGCGGCGTCGGTTCTACCAGGGTCCCCGTACCGGTGCCGCGCTCGGGCTCGAGAGTGCTCATACCGCCAAGGGTACTGAAGCTCCTGCGCATCAGTTGAGCGAAGGGTCGTCCGGATACGTGGCCACCATCGCCAGCTCGTTGCGCTGGCGGCGCAGCACCTCCCGCCAGAGTCTCTCCGGGGACGGCGAGGACACGTCGCCGGGCTCGGACTCCACGACGTACCAGGCGCCCTCCACCAGCTCGTCCTCCAGCTGGCCGGGGCCCCAGCCGGCGTACCCGGCGAAGATCCTCAGGGAGCCGAGGGCGGAGGCGAGCAGCTCCGGCGGGGCCTCCAGGTCGACGAGGCCGATCGCGCCGTGCACCCGCCGCCAGCCCAGGGGGGTGCCGTCGACGGCCGGGCCGCCGGGGATCACCGCGACGCCCAACGCCGAGTCGAGGGAGACCGGGCCGCCCTGGAAGACGACCCCGGGTTCCCCGGCGAGGTCAGCCCAGCCCTCCAGGATGTCGCCCACGCCCACCGGCGTCGGACGGTTGAGGACGACACCGAGCGAGCCCTCCTCGTCGTGGTCGAGGAGGAGCACCACCGCACGGTCGAAGTTCGGGTCCGCCAGGGCGGGGGTAGCCACGAGCAGCCGCCCTGTGAGCGAGGACACCTCGGTCATGCCAGACATGATCCCCCATCTTCGCGCCGCATGGGGAGGCAATACGGCGAGGAGGGTGAGGGCGGCGGTGTCACGGGGGGAGCGCGCCGGGCCGCGTCGACGCCGCCGCGGGCGGCGGTCGCGCGGACGGACGCGGTGCGGGCGCACGGATGCGGTCCGGGCGCACGGACGCCGCGCCGTGCCCGTGCCTGCGCCCGTTCCTGTGCCCGTGGTGACCCCATGTGCCCGATGAGGCACAGTTCGTGTTGTGACACAGCTATGACGTAGCTGGGCGTTGCTTGGGCTTACTGAAGGGGGCCACGCGGCGTTTACTCTGTCCTCTCCGGCCCTGCCCCACTCCACCACACTCCACGGAACGCGAGATACATGACCGTCAACGGCTCTGACGACGTACTGCTTGTCCACGGCGGAACCCCGCTGGAGGGCGAGATCCGGGTGCGCGGTGCGAAGAACCTCGTACCCAAGGCCATGGTCGCGGCCCTGCTGGGCGGTGAGCCGAGCCGGCTGCGCAACGTTCCGGACATCCGCGACGTGCGGGTCGTACGCGGTCTGCTGCAACTGCACGGGGTGACGGTCCGTCCGGGTGAGGAGCCCGGCGAGCTGGTGATGGACCCCACCTACGTCGAGAGCGCGAACGTCGCCGACATCGACGCGCACGCGGGTTCGAGCCGTATCCCGATCCTGTTCTGCGGCCCGCTGCTGCACCGGCTCGGGCACGCGTTCATCCCGGGTCTGGGCGGCTGCGACATCGGCGGCCGGCCCATCGACTTCCACTTCGACGTGCTGCGCCAGTTCGGCGCGAAGATCGAGAAGCGGGCGGACGGCCAGTACCTGGAGGCCCCGCAGCGGCTGCGCGGCACGAAGATCCGGCTGCCGTACCCGTCCGTCGGCGCGACCGAGCAGGTGCTGCTGACGGCCGTCCTCGCCGAGGGCGTCACGGAGCTCTCGAACGCGGCCGTGGAGCCGGAGATCGAGGACCTGATCTGCGTCCTGCAGAAGATGGGCGCCATCATCGCGATCGACACCGACCGCACGATCCGCATCACCGGTGTGGACAAGCTCGGCGGCTACGACCACCGCGCCCTCTCGGACCGGCTGGAGGCCGCCTCCTGGGCGTCCGCCGCGCTGGCCACCGAGGGCAACATCTACGTCCGCGGCGCCCAGCAGCGCTCGATGATGACGTTCCTGAACACCTACCGGAAGGTCGGCGGCGCCTTCCGCATCGACGACGAGGGCATCCGCTTCTGGCACCCCGGCGGCCAGTTGAAGTCCATCGCGCTGGAGACGGACGTCCACCCCGGCTTCCAGACGGACTGGCAGCAGCCGCTGGTGGTGGCGCTGACGCAGGCCACGGGCCTGTCGATCATCCACGAGACGGTGTACGAGTCCCGTCTCGGCTTCACGTCCGCGCTGAACCAGATGGGCGCCCACATCCAGCTCTACCGCGAGTGCCTCGGCGGTTCCGACTGCCGTTTCGGCCAGCGCAACTTCCTGCACTCGGCGGTCGTGTCGGGCCCCACCCGGCTCCAGGGCGCCGACCTGGTCATCCCCGACCTGCGCGGCGGTTTCTCGTACCTGATCGCCGCCCTCGCCGCCCAGGGCACCTCCCGTGTCCACGGCATCGACCTGATCAACCGCGGCTACGAGAACTTCATGGAGAAGCTCGTCGAGCTGGGCGCGAAGGTCGAACTGCCAGGCAAGGCCCTCGGCTAGCGCGCGTCCACGGCGGCGGCGGCCGTCGTGAACCCCGAAGGGGCGGCACCCGGAGTCCGGGTGCCGCCCCTTCGAAAAGGGTGGCTTACTTGCCCTTGGCCGCTTCCTTGAGCTTCGAGCCCGCGGAGACCTTCACGCTGTAGCCGGCCGGGATCTGGATCGGGTCGCCGGTCTGCGGGTTGCGCGCGGTGCGAGCGGCACGGTGGGTGCGCTCGAAGGTCAGGAAGCCGGGGATGGTGACCTTCTCGTCCCCCTTGGAGACGACGTCGCCGACGACCTCGGCGAACGCGGCCAGCACGGCGTCGGCGTCCTTGCGGGTCACCTCGGCGCGGTCGGCCAGCGCGGCCACCAGCTCACTGCGGTTCATGTTCTTACTCCCGTGTTCTTCTTGCCGTTGCGGCGTGCCACGCGGCGGAGCCGCATGTCGGGCACAGCGAATGCCGATGCGCTCGCGCCCAGAGACGCATCCTGCCCCCACCTGCGGCGGGAAAGCCAATCCGGCACCCACAGGAGTCGTCAGAACACCCTTGGGAGTCACACGAAAAGCGCCTTCGCCCGGCCGCCACCCTAGAGGGCGCCCGCGAGCACACCGTCGTGCGACGCGCCGACCCGGGGGCCGCCGTGGCGAGCCTCACAGCCCCCGCACAGTGCGGCCCCGGTTCCCGCGGTGCCGTGGCGCCGTCCGTCTCCCCGACGCCGCCGCGACACCCGTCGTGTCCCCTACGACGCCGTGGCGCCCGCGGCCTTCGCGGCCTCGCGCACCGCGCCGGCCACGGCGCCGGCGACCTTGTCGTTGAAGACGCTGGGGATGATGTAGTTCGCGTTCAGCTCGTCCTCGGTCACCACGTCCGCCAGGGCCTTCGCGGCCGCGAGCATCATCTCGGTGTTGACCGTGCGGGACTGCGCGTCCAGCAGGCCGCGGAAGACGCCCGGGAAGACCAGCACGTTGTTGATCTGGTTGGGGAAGTCGGAGCGGCCGGTGGCCACAACTGCGGCCGTCTGGCGGGCGATTGCCGGGTCCACCTCGGGGTCCGGGTTCGCGAGCGCGAACACGATCGCGTCGTCGGCCATGGCGGCCACGTCGTCGCCGTCGAGGACGTTCGGGGCGGAGACGCCGATGAAGACGTCGGCGCCGCGCACGGCCTCCTTCAACGTGCCCGTGAGGCCCTCGGGGTTGGTGTTGTCGGCGATCCAGCGCAGGGCGGAGTCCGGGGCGGCGTCGACGAGGTCCTCGCGGCCGGCGTGGACGACGCCGTGGATGTCGGCGACGACGGCGTTCTTCACGCCCGCCGCGAGCAGCAGCTTGAGGATGGCCGTACCGGCCGCGCCGGCGCCCGACATGACGACGCGGATGCTCTCGATCGTCTTGCCCGCCACGCGCAGGGCGTTGGTGAGCGCGGCGAGGACGACGATGGCGGTGCCGTGCTGGTCGTCGTGGAAGACGGGGATGTCGAGGGCCTCGCGCAGCCGGGCCTCGATCTCGAAGCAGCGGGGCGCGGAGATGTCCTCCAGGTTGATGCCGGCGAAGCCCGGCGCGATGGCCTTGACGATCTCGACGATCGCGTCGGTGTCCTGGGTGTCCAGGCAGAGCGGCCAGGCGTCGATGCCGGCGAACCGCTTGAAGAGGGCCGCCTTGCCCTCCATGACCGGCAGCGCGGCCTTGGGGCCGATGTTGCCCAGGCCCAGCACGGCCGAGCCGTCCGTCACGACCGCAACGGAGTTGCGCTTGATGGTGAGGCGGCGCGCGTCCTCGGGATTCTCGGCGATCGCCATGCAGACGCGGGCCACGCCCGGCGTGTAGACCATGGACAGGTCGTCACGGTTGCGGATGGGGTGCTTCGACGCCATCTCGATCTTGCCGCCGAGGTGCATCAGGAAGGTACGGTCGGAGACCTTCCCGAGGGTGACGCCCTCGATGCCGCGGAGCTGCTCGACGATCTCGTCGGCGTGCGCGGTCGAGGTGGCCGCGATGGTGACGTCGATCCGGAGCTTCTCGTGTCCGGACGCGGTGACGTCGAGGCCGGTCACCGAGCCTCCGGAGGACTCCACGGCGGTGGTGAGCTGCGAGACGGCCGTTCCGCTCGCGGGCACCTCCAGCCGGATCGTCATCGAGTAGGAGACGCTGGGCGCCGTTGCCATGGCCGACTTCCTCTGCTTTCACCTGTGCCGCTGGGTATGCCGTCCGATCGTCGCACCTACCCCGGAGTACGTGGTAGCCGCCCCGACTTGCGGTGCTTTTGTTCACAGCCAGGCAGTGACGGAGACGCATTTTCGGAAACTGAATTCCACCATACGAGAGAACGTGGGAGCAACGAAAGAGGCCCACATCACATCGGATGTGGGCCTCTCCCTACGTTGATGACACCGACCCGCCATGCTCGCCTCGCGGCAAGTGGTCGCTCGTAGCGACGAAGGTTGGGCCCGGGGGCTTGGATCGGGCCGGTGCCACACCAAGGCTAACAAACGGATGCGCCGGGACCATTCCCGTCCGGGGATTCACAGGAACGGTTCCGTCCGGTCAGTCCCTCAGGAGGTCCGGCACCCCGTCGGCGTCCGGTTCGTCCCGCTCCCCCGACACGACCGTCAGCTGCTGGGTCGCCCGGGTCAGGGCCACGTACAGCACCCGTAGGCCGGCCGGGGACTCGTCGGCGATCTCGGCCGGCGACACGACGACCGTCGCGTCGTACTCCAGGCCCTTGGCCTCCAGGCTGCCGAGGGCGACGACCCGGTCGCCGAGGCCGGCGAGCCAGCGCCGGGCCTCGGCGCGCCGGTTCATGGCGACGACGACGCCGACGGTGCCGTCGACCCGCTCCAGCAGGCGTTCGGCCTCGGCGCGCACGGTGGCGGCGAGGGAGTCCGTCACGGCGGTGAAGCGGGGCACGACGCCGGTGGAGCGGACCGCGGACGGGGACTCGGCGCCGGGCATGGCCAGGGCCAGGACCTTCGCGGCCAGTTCGGCGATCTCGGCCGGGTTGCGGTAGTTCACGGTGAGCTGGAAGCGGCGGCGGGGCCGGGTGCCGAGCGCCTCGTCGCGGGCCTCGGCGGCCTCGTCGGGATCGGACCACGAGGACTGGGCGGGGTCGCCGACGACCGTCCAGGTGGCGTGCCGGCCGCGGCGGCCGACCATGCGCCACTGGAGCGGGGTGAGGTCCTGCGCCTCGTCGACGATGACGTGGGCGTACTCGGTGCGCTCCTGGGCGAGCCGTTCGGCCCGTTCGCGCTGCGACTCCTCGCGGACCGGCATCAGCTCCTCCAGGCCGGTCAGCTGGTCCAGCGGGTCGAGCTCACGTCTCTTGCGGGGGCGGGCCGGGGCGCCCAGGATCGCCTGGAGCTCGTCGAGCATCGCGATGTCGTGCACGGTGTGGCCCTCGCGCCGCAGCGAGCGGGCGACCTTGCGGACCTCGCCGGGGTTGAGGATCCGCCGGGCCCAGCGGCCGAGCCGCCGCTCGTCGGCCATGGCCGCGAGGACGGACTTCGGGGTGAGCTCGGGCCACCAGGCGTCGAGGAACGCGGTGAAGGCGTCCTCGCCGGTCACGTCCTCGTCGAAGGAGGAACGCAGCTCGGCGGCGAGCTCGGGGTCGGTGTGCCGGCCGGCCGCGCCCGAGCGCTCCCACAGGGCGTCCAGGAGGAGCCTGCGGGCGCGGGGCCGCAGCAGGTTCACGGGGGCGGTGCCGCCGAGGGCGGTACGGCGGATGCGGTCGAGGTCCTGGGCCTCCAGCTCCAGCCGGCGGCCGAAGGCGACCACGCGCAGCCGGGCGGGCGGTCCGGAGGGGGCCGGGGCGGTGTCCTCGTCCTCCTCCTCGCCGAGGGCGAGCTGTCCGAGGGCGAGCTGTCCGAGGGCGAGCTGACCGGCGGCGGGCTGACCGGCGGCGGGCCGGCCGGCGGTGGGAGCGCCCGGACGGCCCAGTTCCAGGGCGCCCCGCGCCGCCTTCCGCAGCACCTTCAGCATGCGGGACGAGCCCTTCGCGCGGGCCACCGCCGGGGAGTCGTACAAGGTGGCCTCGACGCCGTCGACGAGGGAGCCGATGGCGCGGATGGCGACCTGGCCCTCCTCCCCGAGGGAAGGCAGGACACCCTCGGTGTAGGCGACGAGCAGCGGGGTCGGCGAGACGATCAGGATGCCGCCCGCGTACCGGCGCCGGTCCTGGTAGAGGAGGTAGGCCGCCCGGTGCAGGGCGACGGCCGTCTTCCCGGTCCCGGGGCCGCCCTCGACATGGGTGACGGAGGCGGCGGGGGCGCGGATGACCAGGTCCTGCTCGGCCTGGATGGAGGCGACGATGTCGCGCATGGTGTGGCTGCGGGCCTGGCCGAGGGCGGCCATGAGGGCGCCGTCGCCGATGGCGGGCAGCTCACGGCCGTCGAGGAAGGCCGTCAGCTCGGGGCGCATCAGGTCGTCCTCGACGCCGAGCACCCGGCGGCCCTTGGAGCGGATGACCCGGCGGCGCACGACCCGGCCCGGGTCGACCGGGGTGGAGCGGTAGAAGGGGGCCGCGGCGGGCGCCCGCCAGTCGATCACCAGCGGGGCGTAGTCCTCGTCGAGGACGCCGATGCGGCCGATGTGCAGGGTCTCGGCGATGTCGGCGGTGCGGTCGGGGCGAATGGCGCCCTCGGCCGGCTCCACGGCGGTGTAGGCGCCGTCGGGGCCTTTCTTGCCGTCCTTGCCGAGCAGCAGGTCGATCCGGCCGAAGAGGAAGTCCTCGAACTCGTTGTTGAGCCGGTTGAGGTGGACGCCCGCGCGGAAGACCTGCGCGTCCCGCTCGGCCAGGGCGCCGGGCGTGCCGACCTGGCCGCGGCGGGCCGCGTCGTGCATGAGGAACTCCGCCTCGTGGATCTTCTCCTCCAGGCGGCGGTACACCCGGTCCAGGTGTTCCTGTTCGATGCTGATCTCCCGGTCGCGAACTGAGTCCTGAACCGGGCCGACCGCGGTTTCCTGCTGTGCCTGAGCGGCCACCGGGCCCCCTTCTGACGTGCTGGGCAGCCGTCAACCGTACGCGAAGGGAGCCCCCGGAGGCGAGGGGCCCGCCCCACGGATCCACGGGGCGGACCCGGCCGCCCCGTGCCGCCGGGCGGCGGGGGCGTACCGGGCGTGTACGGCGGGGGCGTACCGGGCGTGCCCTAGGGAGGCGAACCCGGGCGTGCCCTAAGGCCTGGGGAGGCGAACCCGGGCGTGCCCTAGGGCCTGGGGAGGCGAACCCGGGCGTGCCCTAGGGCCTGGGGAGGCGACCCGGGCGTGCCCTAGGGCCTCGGGAGGCGACCGGGCGTGTCCTAGGCGTCGACCTCGACGAGCTTCTCGCCGTCGAAGGTCGAGACCTCGTAGTGGTCGATCTCGTCCGGGCTGAGGGCGGCGCCGCCCTGGACGTAGAGCGGGTTCTTGGCCTGCTCGGTCTTGGCGTCGGGGAGGCCGTAGCCCCATTCCGGGACCGACCAGGACGCGATGGTCTCGCGCTCGCCGTTGTGGCCCACCGCGATGAGCGAGCACTTGTTCGGACCCGCGACGTTCTTCAGCTCGACGACGGCCTCGGTGCCCCAGGCCTTCTCCTGGGTGGCGACGGTCGCCGTGACCTTGGTGCCCGGGTCGGTGGCGGTGACCTTGTCGGTGAAGGTCTCGAAGGCGGTCTTGGCGGAGCCGGCGTCCGCCAGCACCTGCGGGGTCCCGCCCCCCTCGTCGCCGCCGCTCGTCGCCATGGCCACGAACGGGCCGCCGACGATCAGCGCGGCCGCCGCGGCGATCATGTAGAAGCCGCGCCGGCGCTTCTGGGCGCGGCGGTCGGCGATCTCGCCGACGAGCTTCTCCACGAGCCGGGGACCGGGCCGGGCGGACAGGGACTCGCCGATCGCGGGGGTGCCGGCACCCGGCAGGTCCGCGAGGGCGGCCATCATGGGCTCCATCCCGGCGAGTTCGTCCAGCTGCTGCGCGCACCACTCGCATCCGGCGAGGTGGGCCTCGAAGGCGGTCGCCTCGGCGTCGTCGAGGATGCCGAGCGCGTAGGCGCCGACGGTCTCGTGTTCGCTCGGGCCCGGAGATCCCACAGATCCCTGCATGGGACCAGACATACCCGACCCACCCGCTCCGAACCCCCCGTACATGCTCATCACGCCGTCACCCCCCGCTCCTCCAGAGCCAGCTTCATCGACCGCAGGGCATAGAAAACCCGTGAGCGCACGGTGCCACTGGGTATCCCCAGCGTCTCGGCCGCCTCATTGACGGTACGCCCCTTGAAGTACGTCTCGACGAGCACCTCCCGGTGCGCCGGGGTCAGGTCGTCGAGCGCGTCGGACAGCGTCATCAGCCACAGCGCCTTGTCGATCTCGTCCTCCGCGGGGATGACCTCCAGCGGCGACGGGTCGACCTCCTGCGGCCGGGCCTGCCGGCTGCGGTGGCCGTCGATGACGATGCGGCGTGCGACCGTCACCAGCCAGGGGCGTACCGATCCGGTCGCTCGATTGAGCTGTCCGGCGTTCTTCCAGGCACGGATGAGCGTCTCCTGCACGACGTCCTCGGCGCGCTGCCGGTCTCCGGCCACCAGGCGCAGCACGTAGGCGAGCAAGGGTCCGGCGTGCTCCCGGTAGAGAGCGCGCATCAGCTCCTCGTCGGGTTCCGAGGGCTGTGAGGACATGCGATGTCGGGCCCTCGATCCACGTTCATTGGCCACGGCCGCATCCTTGCGCACGCCCACCTCCGGTGTCCGGGGGTTCCCCCGAGTCGGTCGCTCCCCCACCGGTACGGAAACGGCTCGTCGCGCGTTCAAACCGAACTGACAGATTTCTTCGGGGTGTCGCGACGAGGGGGACATGAGGCCACATTCCCGCCCCTCTTCCTTCACGTTTCCGCCACACCGCCGACCGCACGGGCGCCACCCGGCGGACGGCGACGGCAACCGCCGTGTGGGCTACGTCACTTGGCCGGCCGTCGGCCCGAAAGCGACGCAGCCGGAGGGGAGATGGGCAGAGCGCGCGTCACGCGCGCGCGAGGGCGGCCCTCCTGCGGTGCCGGGCGACCCGCTCCCGGTTCCCGCAGACCTCGCTGGAGCACCAGCGCCTGCGGCGCCCGCGGGAGGTGTCGACGTACACGATCGGGCAGTTGTCGCCCTCGCACTGCCGCAGCCGCGCCCGCGCGGCGGGATCGGTGAGCAGCTCCACCGCGTCCCGGGCGACCACGGCGAGCAGCGCCGCGCACTCCGGCGGCCCGTCCAGCGCCCGGACGAGCGCGCCGTCCCGGCCGGGCACGGCGCGGGGGGCCGGGGGCGCGGCGCGGGCGGCGTCGTTGACCCGGGCGAGGGCGAGGTCGAGGTCGTGGGACCGGGCGAGGTCGTGGGACCGGGCGCCGCCGTGCGGGCGGAGGTCGCCGGAGAGCCCGGCGGCCACCAACCGGCCGACGTCGGCGCGCAGTTCGCGGAAGGCTCCCGGCCAGGCAGGGCCGGCGTGGGTGAGTCCGGTGCCGGGCGGCACCAGTCCCGAGCCGGCGATCCACGCGCACAACGGCCCCACTGCGTCGAGCCGTTCGAGGGGGTGGGTGGTGGCGAGGAGGTCCAGGCAGACCCGTCCGGCATCGAACCGCAGGTCGTACGGGGACGGAGGCGTACCCAGCGCCATGTGCGGTCACCGCCTAGGGAAGGCTCCTCGGGAAACGTCCCCTTCACAGTGCCGGGTGCACCGCGTCCCCGGAACCCCCCGTACCGGCGGCGGGTGCGCGGACGCGCGGCAGGGCGGGGGCCGGGCCGCCCGTCCGGGGCGGGGCCGGGCCGGGCCGGGGCGAGGCGAGGCCGGGGCGGGGCCGGGCCGGGGCGAGGCGAGGCCGGGCCGGGGCGGAGGCAGGGCGGGGCCGGGCGAGGCCGGGGCGGGGCCGGGCCGGGGCCGGGGCGGGGCCGGGCGGGGGCGGAGGCAGGGCGGGGCAGGGCGGAGGCAGGGCTCCCGGGCCTCGACGGGCCAGGACGGGCCACGGCTTCGGGGCTGAGTGCCGCCCGGAGCAGGGCGGGGCTCCCGGGCGGGAGCCCGTCCGCATCGGGCCGGGGCTCCGGGACGGAGACCCGCTCGGAGCAAGGCGAGGCCACGGAGGAGCCGGTCCGAGGCGGGCCCAGGCGCCGGGGCGGAGACCCACCCGGAGCAGGGGGGTGCCCGGCGAAGGTCCTTTCCAGGGCCGGGCGGGGCTGCCCAGCGACGGACCCTGCCAGGACCCGGCAGGGCTGCCCGGCGACGGACCCTGCCAGGACCCGGCGGGGCTGCCCAGCGACGGACCCTGCCAGGACCCGGCAGGGCTGCCCAGCGACGGACCCTGCCAGGACCCGGCAGGGCTGCCGGGCCGGGTGGTCGGGGGTGAGGGTGGCGCGCCGGGGTGGGGTCCTCGCCGGCCGCTCAGCCGCTCAGCAGCCGCTCAGCCGCCGCTCACGCGTCCGCGTACTTGGCGTCGGCCGCCGGGTCCAGGGCCAGCCGGTACCCCCGCTTCACCACCGTCTGGATCAGCTTCGGCGCCCCCAGGGCCGTGCGCAGCCGCGCCATCGCCGTCTCGACGGCGTGCTCGTCGCGCCCGGCCCCCGGCAGCGCCCGCAGCAGGTCGGCCCGTGGCACGACCCAACCGGGCCGCCGTGAGAGCGCCCGCAGCAGGGACATCCCGGCCGGCGGTACGGGTTTCAGCGCGCCGTCGACCAGGACCGCGTGCCCCCGGATCTCCATCCGGTGCCCGGCGACCGGCAGGGCACGGGCCCTGGCCGGCAGCTCCTGGCACAGCAGCTGCACGAGCGGCCCGAGCCGGAACCGCTCCGGCTGGACGGTGTCCACGCCGCGCGCCTGGAGCGGCAGCGCGGTGACCGGGCCGACGCAGGCCGGCACGACGTCGTGGTGGAACGCCGAGAGCAGCTCGGACAGCAGGCCGCGCTCCTCCGCCCGCGACAGCAGCGAGGCCGCGGCCGGCGCGCTGGTGAAGGTGACCGCGTCCACTCCGCGGGAGACGGCGGCGTCGAGGAGCCGGTCGAGCGGTGAGAGGTCCTCCGGCGGCATCCACCGGTACACCGGCACGCCCACGACCTCCGCCCCCCCGGCCCGCAGCGCCTCCACGAAGCCGGGCAGCGGCTCGCCGTGCAGCTGGACGGCGACCCGGCGGCCGTCGACGCCTTCCTCCAGCAGCCGGTCGAGGACCTCCGCCATCGACTCGCTCGACGGCGACCAGTCCTCGGTGAGGCCCGCGGCGCGGATGGCGCCCTTGACCTTGGGTCCGCGCGCCAGGAGCTCCACGTCCCGCAGCCGGGCCAGGAGCTGCTCGCCGAGCCCCCAGCCGTCGGCGGCCTCGACCCAGCCGCGGAAGCCGATGGCCGTGGTGGCCACGACGACGTCCGGCGCCTGGTCGAGGAGGTCCTTGGTGGCGGCGAGGAGCTCGCCGTCGTCGGCGAGCGGCACGATCCGCAGGGCGGGCGCGTGCAGCACCGCCGCCCCGCGCCGCTGGAGCAGCGCTCCGAGCTCGTCGGCCCGGCGCGCCGCGGTGACCCCCACGGTGAAACCGGCGAGGGGGCCGTACTGCTCGCCGTCCCGGCCGCCGGGCCCGTGGTCCGGTTGCTGCTGTTGCTCTTGCATCACTCTCGTCCCGCACTCGAGTCGAAGCACTTACACGTGGTGGGGTGTCACCCGCATGCCGAACGAGCCTGTCAACGGTGCGTGACAGGCTCGGTTCCGCTTCATGTCGCCAGTGTTACGTCACACCTTGGCGTAGCTGAGCTGCGACTTCGCCTCGGAGGTACCGCCGGACGCGGTGATCCGGCCCGCCGGGCGGCGAAGGTATACGGCCCAGGTGACCACGAAGCAGGCGGCGTAGAAGGCGAGGAAGGCGACGAACGCGCCGGTGCCGGAGCCGTAGGAGAGGAACGACTGCCGGAAGGCGAGGTTGATGGCGACGCCGCCGAGGGCGCCGACGGCCCCGATGAGCCCCATGGAGGCGCCGGAGAGACGGCGGCCGTAGCTCGCGGCCGCCTCGCCCTCCAGGCCCAGGGCGACGGCCTTCGCCTGGAAGATGCCGGGGATCATCTTGAACGTCGACCCGTTGCCGAGCCCGCTGAGCACGAACAGCACGACGAAGACGGCGACGAAGAGCGCCAGCGACTTCTGCATGCTGGCCCAGACCAGGACGGCGGTGGCGGCGGCCATGCCGACGTAGTTGTAGAGGCTGATGCGGGCGCCGCCGTAGCGGTCGGCGAGCCAGCCGCCGAGGGGGCGGATGAGCGAGCCGAGGAGCGGGCCGATGAAGGTGAGGTAGGCGGCCTGGAGCGGGGTGCGGCCGAACTGGGTGGTCAGCACCTGCCCGAAGGCGAAGCTGTAGCCGATGAACGACCCGAACGTGCCGACGTAGAGGAAGGACATGATCCAGGTGTGGGCGTCCTTCGCGGCGTCCTTCGCGGCGCCGGTGTCGTTCTTCACGGTCGCGAGGTTGTCCATGCACAGCGCGGCGAGGGCGGCGGCGACGAAGATGAGCGGGATGTAGATCCCGAGCAGCACGCGCGGCCCGCCGCCGGCCCCGATGATGGCGAGGGTGACCAGCTGGATCACCGGCACGCCGATGTTGCCGCCGCCCGCGTTGAGCCCGAGCGCCCACCCCTTCTTGCGGAGCGGGAAGAAGGCGTTGATGTTGGTCATGGAGGAGGCGAAGTTGCCGCCGCCGATGCCCGCCAGCAGGCCGACGAGGAGGAAGGTGCCGAACGACGTCCCCGGCTTCATCACGGCGAACGCGGCGATGGTGGGCACCAGCAGCAGGCCGGCCGAGATGATCGTCCAGTTGCGCCCGCCGAAGATCGCGACGGCGAAGGTGTACGGCACCCGGACGACGGCCCCGACCAGCGTCACCACCGACGTCAGCAGGAACTTGTCCGCGGGCGTCAGCCCGTACTCCGGGCCCATGAAGAGCACCAGCACGGACCACATGGTCCAGATCGAGAAGCCGATGTGCTCGGAGACGACGGAGAAGACGAGGTTGCGCCGGGCGATCTTCTCGCCGCCCGCCTGCCAGGCTGCCTCGTCCTCCGGGTCCCACTGCTCGATCCAGCGGCTCCCCCGCCTCGGTGAGGTCGGGGGTGCGGGGGCTGTGCTCGGGGCTGTCATGACGCCTCCACGGTGCTCCGGGGCTCAGGTGGTCCGGGGTGATGAGCGGTGATGCTTCCCGAAGGTAGGGAGGACGCGTTTCCGCCCTGTGCCCATGGGTGACCGGAAGGGAACGTTGCTCTCACCTCGGGCGGAGGCGGGGTGAGAGGTCTTGGGGCGCGGTGCGGGGGCCGGGGGCGGGCCGGTCACCGTGGGAGCGCGCACACTCCGGCCGCGCGCTCGCTCCGGCAGGCGCGCGAGGAAACCCGGGCGGCGGGCGATCACCCCCGACGGCGGGCGGGCCCGCCGTCCGGCCACAGGCGGGGCCTGCGGCCCGCCGCGAGGTCCTCGGCCCACCCGAAGCAGAGCACGCACCCGGCCGTCAGCAGCCACACGACCGGCAGCTGCGGCCAGGGGCTCACCAGCAGCCACGGCGCGCCCTCCTCCAGGGCGGCGACGTCCCACAGGTGGTCCCAGAGCGCCTCCGTCACCACGATGCAGACGTTGTGCCACAGGTAGATCGTGACGGCGCGGGAGTTGAGGAGGGTGATCAGCCGGTCCCAGCGGCGCAGCCGGGGCGGCCAGGTGTGCCAGGCCGGGCTGAGGTGCAGCAGGAGCAGGACGGCCGCGAAGGACCACAGGGACTGGGCGAACGGCATGTCGTCCAGGTCGTGGCCGGGCCGCAGGTCGTGGGCGAGGGCGTACCAGAGGCCCGCCGCGGCGACGGCCGGGGCGAGGGACGGCACCACGTAGCGGGGCAGGCGGCTCAGGACGCCCTCCCGGTGGGCCATGCCCAGCAGCCAGCAGGCGCCGAACGCCCCGATGTCGCTGAGGACCGCCTCCGGGCGCCAGCCCGGTACGTCCACCAGGCCGGACTCCAGCACCGCCGACAGCGCGAGGGGCGCCAGGACCGTCGGCCAGGGCAGCCTGCGCAGGGCGCGCAACAGCAGGGGGGAGAGCAGGACGAACCAGAGGTAGGCGCGCAGGTACCACAGGGGCACGCCCACGGCCACCGCCCAGTCGTCGGCGACCAGGCCGGGCACGCCGGGCAGGCCCTCGCCGTAGGGCGGATCGCTCAGCGGGAGGATCCAGAAGGCGAGGTGGAGCCACCACCAGCCGGGGCGCCCCTCCGCGTCGGGGCCCCAGCCGGCGAGGAGCATGCCCGTCACGCCGACCGCGCCCAGCAGCCACAGCGGTGGCAGCAGGCGCCGCAGCCGGCCCCGGACGACGTCCACGGCCGGGCGCCTGTCCAGCGAACGGGCCGTCAGGCTGCCGGCCAGGGCGAACATCACGCCCATGGACGGGAAGACGACCGGCAGCCACGCCCAGCCCATCAGGTGGTAGAAGACCACGCGGAAGAGGGCGACGGCGCGGAGGAGGTCGAAGTAGCGGTCGCGGGAGGGCGGCCGGACGCCGTCACCACCCGGACCGGCCGGCAGGTCGGCCGGTGCCCCGGTCGGCGGGTCCGTCGGCGGGGCGGTCGGTGGGGCGGTCGGTGGCCCGGCCGGCAGGTCGGTCCGCGTGGGTGCCGCGGGTTCGGTCACCGCGGGCTCGGTCACCGCGGGTTCGGTCACCGGGGGTTCGGACGGCCTGGTGCTCATCGGGCCGTGCCCCCTTCCCCGGCCGGCTCGCCCGGCGGCGCCGCGACCTGCCCCTTCCTGCGCAGTTTCTGCCAGCGCAGCCGGCCGCCGGTGAGCGCCGTGATCCACGACTGGAGCAGGACGACGTACATCAGCTGGCGGTAGAGCAGCTGCTGCAACGGCAGGGAGATCAACGGGGTGAGGCGTTCCTTGTCGAGGACGAACGCGTACGCCGCGCAGGCCGCCTGGACCGCGAGGACGCCGAACCAGGCCGCGACCGTCCTGCCCGTCGGGCCGAACAGCAGGCCGTAGACGAGGAAGAGGTCGATGAGGGGGGCCAGCAGCGGGGCGACCACCATGAACAGGGAGACCAGCGGCAGGCCGACGCGGCCGAAGCGGCCCGACGGGCCGCGGTCCACCAGGGCGCGGCGGTGCTTCCAGATCGCCTGCATGGTGCCGTAGCACCAGCGGTAGCGCTGGGACCACAGCTGCTGCACCGACTCGGGGGCCTCGGTCCAGGCGCGGGCCTTCTCGGCGTACACCACCTTCCAGCCGTCGCGGTGCAGGGCCATGGTGATGTCGGTGTCCTCGGCGAGGGTGTCGTCGCTCATGCCGCCGACGCGCTCCAGCGCCGAGCGGCGGAACGCCCCGACCGCGCCGGGGATGGTCGGCATGCAGCGCAGGACGTCGTACATGCGGCGGTCGAGGTTGAAGCCCATCACGTACTCGATGTGCTGCCAGGCGCCGATGAGGGTGTCCTTGTTGCCGACCTTGGCGTTGCCGGCGACCGCGCCCACCTTCGGGTCGGCGAAGGGCTGGACGAGTTCGCGGACGGTGGACGGTTCGAAGACGGTGTCGCCGTCCATCATGACGATGAGGTCGTGCCGGGCGTTGGCGATGCCCCGGTTGAGGGCGGCGGGTTTGCCCGCGTTGAGCTGGCGGACGACCCGGACGCCGGGCAGGTCCAGTTCCTCGACGATGCGGGCGGTGCCGTCCGACGAGCCGTCGTCGACGACCAGGATCTCGACGGGGTGGTCGCCGCGCACCAGGGAACGCACCGTGTTCTCGATGCACTTGGCCTCGTTGTACGCCGGGACCAGCACCGACACCGGTTCGGTGACCGGCGCGTCGGGGCCCCAGACGAAGTCGCGCCGGCGGGTGCGGCGGGTGTGCAGGCCGGACAGCAGCAGCATCAGGCCGAAGCGGGCGAAGACGAGGAAGCCGATGACGGCCAGGCCCACGACGAGGACGCCGGTGAGGTCGTCGGCGGCCTCGACCAGGGCGGTCCAGGCGCGGCCCTTCCACAGGTCGAGGCCGGTGACCTCGGTGTGCGCGCTGGGGGCGTTCAGGGCCTCGGTGAGGTTCTCGAACGCGTAGCCCCGGCGCTGGAGTTCGGGCAGGTAGGTGTCGAGCGCCCGGACCGTCTGGCCGCGGTCGCCGCCGGAGTCGTGCATGAGGACGATCGCGCCCCTGCCGTCCTCGGGCGTGGCGTTGCGGGCGATCCGCGCGGCGCCCGGCCGGCGCCAGTCCTCGCTGTCGAGGCCGGTGAGGACCGTGAGGTAGCCGCGGCTGCCGACGTACTCGGTGACCGGCCAGGAGGCGTTGTCCAGGGCGGAGGCGCCGGAGGAGTACGGCGGGCGGAAGAGGGAGGTGCGGATGCCGGCGGCGCCCGCGAGGGCGAGCTGGTTCTGGGTCAGCTCCCAGTCGATGCGTTTCTTCGACTGGTAGGAGAGGTCGGGGTGGTTGAAGGTGTGCAGGCCGATCTCGTGGCCCTCGTCCACCATGCGCCGGACGAGGTCGGGGTGGCGGCTGGCCATGGTGCCGGTGATGAAGAAGACGGCGTGCGCGTCGTACTTCCTCAGGACGTCCAGGACCTTCGGGGTCCAGCGCGGGTCGGGGCCGTCGTCGAAGGTGAGGACGATCCGGCCGTCCGGCACGTCCATGCTGGTGGCCTGTCCGCCGCGGGTGTCGACGACGGGGCCGCCCTCCAGGATCTGGCGCGGCACCCGGTCGGCGGCGGCGTCGGGGCGGACCCGGTGGTCGGCGAGGACCTCGCTGTGGACGTACCCGCGCAGCATCAGCATCGCCATCATCGCCATGAGGACAAGCAGGGGGAGCAGGTGCCGCAGGCGTAACGGCCGCGGCAGCCGCCGGCGGACGGTCCCGCCGGCCTCGCCGGGAGCCCGGCCCGGGGCCCGGCCGGACATCCGGCGCCCCGGCGACCGGCGGCGGCCGGGCGGTCCGCCGGGGCGTCCGGCGGACCGCCCTGCGGAACGGCCGGTGGAACGGCCGGTGGAACGGCGGCCGTGCGGGTTCGGCTCGGAGCACTCGGCCTCGGCGCTGTCGCCGGGTGAGGGACGGGCGGACTGGCCGGCGGGGCGTCGGGGCGCGCGCCGACTGGTGCGTGGGGACATGAGAGGACGTTCTTTCGGGGAAATCGGGGAAATCGGGGATTTCTGGATCGCGGGATTCTCGGCATCGCGAGATCCCGGGACATTGGGGATCGCGGGGATCACCGAGGCCGGAGGCATCGGGCGGCCCCGGGCCCAGGGACTTCACCGTCTCCGGAGTGAAGTCTCGGAGACGGCCGTCAGGCCGCTGGTCCCTCGGCTCCTCCGGCCGGTGACGGTGAGGAGGCGGGTGAGGGTTCGGCACTGGCCGAGGGCGACGGGTCCGGTGGCGGGGACGCGGCCGGGCTGCTCGGCGCCGGGGCGGCCGGGCTCTCGCTGTCGGCCACCGGGCTCGGCCGGGCGGAAGCGCTCGGCGCGGGCCGCGGCGGTACGGCGGCCGCCGACGCGCTCGGCGCCACCGCACCGCCCGACGCCCTCGGCGCCGCGCTCGCCGCTCCCGGCACCACCGCGGCGGGCCCGGAGGCGGTGACGCCCGGGCGGCCGGGCGCGGCGAAGCCCGGCGAGGCCGGGTCCGCCGCCGACGCGCTGGGCGCCGGGGAGGTGTCGGCCCGGCCGGCCGGCTCGTCGTCCTTCTGGCCCGGCACCGGCAGCCAGGGCGCGCCGGCGTTGCCCGACAGGAGGGTGGCGACGATGACGACGGCGTAGGTGGCGCAGGCCAGCCCGACGAGGATGCCGATCCGGCGGAAGGTACGGCTGCGGCGGCCGGACTCGTCGACGAACACGGGCGCGTCGGACGCCTCCGGGCCGTCGCCGCGCGCGCCCGGCACCCGGTGCGGGGAGTCCAGCTGGACGGTCACCTCGTCGGGGTCGTGGTCCTGCCCGTCCTCCCCGGTCCCCGCGGCCGGCAGCCCGTCCGGGAGGCCGGCGGAGCCCTCCGCCCAGGGATCCCTGAGGCCTCCACCCAACCGTTCGTTTTCGGAAAGGCCGTTCGAGGTCGCCGAGGGACCGTTTCGTGGCGTTACGTCCGCTAATGCCCCCAGACTGCCGCCGGACGACCCCGCGGTCGGCGCCGAGGGCAGCGGCGGCGACAGCGACGGCGGACCCGGGCCGTCCACCCCCGGGGCGCCCGTCGGGGACCGCTTCGCGACCTCGGTGAACGCCTGGGTGTTCCCCTCCATGACCGGTACGTTCCCGGTCGGCGATGCCGCCTCCGGCCACTCCGGTTGGGCATCTTCCCGCCAATTCTTCACGTGCGTGTTTCCCCCCACGGGACACCAGGGGTGAGGAACGGACGCGCCTGTGGCGACGTGGCAGATGTCGGCGGCACCGGGCCCCCACCCGGTCCGCGCGCCCCCGTTCACCCCTTCTTGCTCAGGCCGCCGAATCTAGCGCAGGCGCTTCACCCGTACGCGCGATGTCCTATTTATCCGATGAAGTCATGTTCATGTCTATGGCTGGAATCCATCCCTTGACAGGGCACTCCAGCCACGACTCGGCGAACCCGAGTTCGACCGCCGCGCGGCGCAGTGCGTCGAGGGCCGGATGGACCAGCCCCTTTCGCCACACGAGTGACACGGGGGAGAGCGGGACCGGGTCGACGAGCGGCCGCAGCACCGTTCCAGGCATGGCCGGAAATCCCACCACCACGAGGATCGGAACGGCGTCTTTCGCCATGACGCGCTGGAATTCCTCGACCCCGACGACCAGCGGGGCGGCCGGGGCGACCTCGATGCCGAACCCCTCGAACAGCAGCCGGGCCAGGTCGGTCCACTCCGGCGTCCGCCAGTTTCCGGCGCCCGCGTACACCCGCTCCCCCGCCAGCGCGCCCAACGGCACCTCCGCCGACACGGCCAGCCGGTGCCCCTCGGGCAGCAGGACCGCCATCGGCTCGTACCGCACGAGTTGGTGCTCCAACTGGGCCCGCAGCGCCGCGTCCAGGCCCGCGAACCGGCCGAACGACGCGTCCAGCCGCCCCGCGACGATCTCGACGGCGGCACCGGTCAGGCCGCTCTCGTAGCGGGCCATCAGCTCCTGCTCGGGGGCGAGTTCACGGGCCCGGTACAGCACCCGGCGCCCGGTCTCCAGCCCCGGGGAGTTCAGGTCGACCAGCAGGGGGCGGGCCTGGCGGAAGGCCGCGAGCAGGTCGTCCTGGGCCTGGAGCACCCGGCGCGCGTGCGGCACCAGCCGTTCGCCGTCCGGGGTGAGCGTCACCTGCCGGGTGGTCCGCACGAACAGTTCGGTGCCCAGCTCGCGCTCCAGCCGCCGTACGTCACGGCTGAGCGCCTGCTGGGCGACGTACAGCCGGGCCGCGGCGCGCGTGAAGTGGAGTTCCTCGGCGACGGCGAGGAAGGAGCGCAGGAGCCGGGGGTCGAGGTGAGCGGGCATCCGGCGAACTTACAACGCGGGTGCGTGAATCGGTACGGAGAAGGTGTTGGACCCCCGGTTCGGCGGCGGGCGACGGTGGGACCATGCCGCACCTGCCGCCGCCCGACCCCGACCGGGCCCTCCCCGGCGCCCCCGACCGGGCTCCTGACCGGGCCCTCACCAGCACCCCCGACCGGACCCCCGACCGGACCCTCACCAGCACCCCCGACCGAACCCCCGACCGGACCCTCACCAGCACCCCCGACCGAACCCCCGACCGGACCCTCACCAGCACCCCGGACCAGGCTCCTCGCCCCGCCGACGCCCGCCCTGCCGACGGCCACCCCGCCGACGACCGCCCCACCGACGCCCGCCCCGCCGACGACCGCCCCGCCGACGGCCGGTCCCCGGCCCCGTCCCGGGCGCCCGGCACCTACCGGCACCTCCTCGCCCTCCCCGGCGCCCGCGCCTTCACCGTGGGCAACCTCCTGGCGCGGCTGCCCATGGGCATGTTCAGCGTGAGCGCGGTCGTGATGATCGCCGGCACGCGCGGCTCGTACGCCCTCGCCGGTGCCGTCACCGCGACCGGGCTCGCCGCGACCGCGCTGGTCGGGCCGTGGACCGCCCGGCTCGTCGACCGGTACGGACAGGCCCGGATCGCCGTGCCCGCCACGCTGTTCGCGGCGCTCGGCAGCCTCGCGCTGGTGCTGTGCGTCCGCCGCGGCGCCCCGGACTGGACGCTGTTCGCCTCCTACGCGGCCACCGCGACGACGCCCAACACCGGCGGCATGTCCCGCGCCCGCTGGGCCCACCTGCTCAAGGACGTCCCGTCGGGCGGCGCCGCCCTGCACACGGCGAACTCGTTCGAACAGGCCGTCGACGAGCTGTGCTTCATGCTGGGCCCGGTCCTCGCGGCCTTCCTGTGCGGCACGTTCTTCCCCGAGGCCGGCACGCTCGTCGGCGTGGTGCTGCTGGTGACCGGCGTCCTGCTCTTCGCCGCCCAGCGCTCCACCGAGCCGCCCCCGCATCCCCGTACGCAGTCCGGATCGCCGCTGCGCAGCCCCGGCGTCCCCGCGCTGCTCGCCGTCTGCCTGGCGCTGGGGGCCGTGTTCGGGGCGACGGAGGTCGTCACGATCGCGTTCGCGGACGCGCGCGGGCACGCCACCGCGGCCGGCGCCGTCCTGGCGCTCCAGGCGGCCGGTTCGTGCGCGGCCGGGCTGGTGTACGGGGCGGTGCGGCCGTCCGGGCCGGCCGCCCGGCGCCACCCGTGGACCGTGGCCGCGATGACCGCGCTGCTCACCCTCCCGCTGCTCGCGGCGACCGCCGTCGGCTCGCTCCCGCTGCTGGCGGCCGCCCTGCTCGTCGCGGGCATGGCCACCGCGCCCACGATGGTCACCACCATGACCCTGGTCCAGGAGCGCACCCCCGAGGGCCGCCTCAACGAGGGCATCACCCTGGCCGTGACCGGTCTGCTGGGCGGCATCGCCTGCGGCAGCGCGGCCGGCGGGTGGATCGTCGAACACGTCTCCCCGACCGCCGGATTCGCCGTGCCGGTGACGGCGGCCGCGACCGCCCTGCTGCTCTCCCTCGCCCCGGCCGCCCCGCGCGCCGGAGCGGACCGTTCCCGTCCGCGCCATTGACGCGAGCACAACAGCCGCCTACCTTCGCCCGTCGAAGCGCTTCGACGTCACGCGTCGAATCGATTCGACGCACCGGTCGACGCACCGGTTTGACGACCCGGTCGACGCACCGGTCCGACGAACCGGTCGCCGTACCGGCCGTCGTACCGGTCCGGCGCACCCCGCATGACGACCGTTCCTGCCCGAACGAAGCCCGAAAGTAGCCCGAACGAAGCCCGAACGAAGCCCGAGAGAACCATCCGGCTCCCCTGGAGGCACAGGATGTGGACGGCACGAAGGCGTGGGAAGGCGACAGCGGCCGCGGCCCTTGCGGGGGCCCTGCTCCTGGCCTCCTGCGGAGGATCGGGCGACGGCGGCTCCGCCGACGCCCACACCCTGCGACTGTGGCACTACGAGGCTCCGAACAGCGCGATGGGCGTGGCCTGGGCGGAGGCCGTGAAGGAGTTCGAGTCCCAGCACCCGGGCGTGAAGGTCGAGTTCGAGGAGAAGAGCTTCGAACAGATCCAGAAGACCGCCCCGATGGTCCTGAACTCCTCCGACGCGCCCGACCTCATGGAGTACAACAAGGGCAACGCGACGACGGGCCTGCTCTCCCGGCAGGGCCTGCTCACGGACCTGTCCGCCGAGGCGGCCGAGCGCGGCTGGGACCAGCTCATCGGTCCCGGCGTGCGCACCACCAGCCAGTACGACGCCGACGGCGTGATGGGCTCCGGCAAGTGGTACGGCGTGCCGAACTACGCCGAGTACACGATGGTCTACTTCAACAAGGACCTGTTCGCGCAGTACGGGCTCGGCGAGCCGAAGACGTTCGACGACCTGGTCGCGGCGATGGACACGTTCGTCGGGAACGACATCACCCCGCTCGCCAACTCCGGCGCCGAGTACCTCGCCCACCAGTACCTGTACCAGCTCGCCCTGTCCAGGGCCGACCGCGCCTGGGTGGACGCGTACGAGCTGTACCGGGGGAAGACCGACTTCCACGACGCGGCCTGGACGTACGCCGCCGAGACCTTCGCCGACTGGGTGGAGAAGGGGTACATCGGCAAGAACTCCACCAGCGTCAAGGCCGAGGAGGCCGGCGTCTCCTTCCTCCAGGGCAAGGCGCCGATCCTGTTCTCCGGCAGCTGGTGGTACGGCCGCTTCCAGGACGAGGCGACGTTCGACTGGGGCACCACCCTGTGGCCCGGCTCGGACCTCACCCTCGGCTCCGGCGGCAACCTCTGGGTCGTGCCCAAGAGCGCCGCCAACAAGGAGCTGGCCTACGACTTCATCGACATCACCCTGTCGAAGAAGATCCAGAACCTGCTCGGCAACAAGGGCGGCGTCCCGGTCGCGGCGGACACCTCCGCCATCACCGACCCGAAGGCCGAGAAGCTCATCGCCGACTTCACCACCCTGTCCGACCGGGACGGCCTCGCCTTCTACCCCGACTGGCCGGTGGCCGGGTTCTACGACGTGCTGGTCTCCGAGACGCAGAAGCTGATCACCGGCAGCGAGGAACCGGACGCCTACCTGGACGCGTTGCAGGAGGCCTACGACAAGGGCGTACCGCAGCGATGAGGGGGCGTGGCGCCCGCGGCTCCTACGCCCTGTTCCTCCTCCCCGGCGTCCTGGCCTTCCTCACCGTGATCGTCGTCCCGTTCCTGATGAACACGGGGGTGAGCTTCACCGACTGGCAGGGGGTGGGCAGCCCGTCGTGGTCGGGGCTCGACAACTACCGGGAGCTGTTCGACGACGCGGACTTCTGGGAGTCGTTCCGGCACAGCCTCTTCATGGTCGTCGCCATGGCGGCCGTGCCCACGGCGATCGGGCTGGTCCTCGCGGCCGCCCTGTTCGACCACGTGGGCCGGCACTTCGGCTCCCGGATCACCACCGTCCTGCGCGCCTGCTTCTACCTCCCCCAGGTGCTGCCGATCGCGGTCGCGGGGATCGTCTGGAGCTGGATCCTCGCCCCCGACGACGGCGCCCTGAACGCGTTGCTGGAGGCGATCGGGCTGGGCGGCCGGCAGCGGGACTGGCTGGGCGATCCCGACCTCGCGCTGTACAGCGTGATGGGCGTGATGGTGTGGGTGCAGCTCGGCTTCCCGCTGGTGGTCTTCCTGGCCGGTCTGCAACGCGTCGACCCCCAGCTGCACGAGGCGGCCGAACTGGACGGCGCCGGCTGGTGGCGCCGCTTCCGGCACATCACCCTGCCGCAGCTCCGCCCGGAGATCCACGTCGTCCTGACCTGGTGCACGATCGCCGCGCTGAAGGTGTTCGGCGCGGTGTACGTCCTGACGAAGGGCGGCCCCGGCGGCGCGACGAACGTGCCCTCCTACTTCTCCTTCACCACCTTCTTCGAGAAGACCCAGGTCGGCTACGGCGCCGCGATCTCCACGGTGCTGACCCTGATCATCCTGGCCCTGTCCCTGCTCGGCCTGACCGTGCAGACGCGCGCCGAGGACGCCGAGGAAGGGGCACGCGCATGACGACGGGCACACGCATGACGACGGACACGCGGACGACGACGGGCCCGCGGACGACGACGGCCCTCCGCCGTCGCCCGGACCGGGTGACGACGGCCCTGCGCCGTTACCCGGTTCTGATCGCCCTCTGTCTCGCCGCGCTGTTCATGGTGGTCCCGTTCCTGATCGTCGCGGTGAACGCGGTCAAGTCCCCCGCGGAGTACGCGCGGAGCGGCCCGCTGAGCCTGCCCGACGGCCTCTACCTCGACGGCCTGAAGGACTTCTGGGAGCGGGTGGACTACAGCCGGAAGCTGTTCAACTCGTTCCTGATCAGCGGCGCGGTGGCGGTGCTGGCGGTGGTCCTGTCGGTCCTGAACGCGTACGCGATCGGCATCGGCAGGATCAGGGGCCGCACCTGGGTGCTGGCCTTCTTCGTCCTGGCAACCATGCTGCCGCAGGAGGCCCTGGTCTACCCCGTCTACCACCTCAGCAAGCAGGCGGGCCTGTACGACACCCGGCTGAGCGTGATCATCGTCTTCACGGTGCTCCAGGCGGCCTTCGGCACGTATCTGCTGTCGTCGGTGCTGCGCGAGTTCCCCCGCGAGATCATCGAGGCGGCCCGCATCGACGGCGCGAACACCTGGCAGGTGCTGTGGCGGGTCGTCGTCCCGGTCAGCCGGCCCACCCTCGGCGTGCTCCTGGTCCTCTTCTTCGTCTGGACCTGGAACGAGTTCCTGCTCCCGCTGGTCATGCTGGTCTCCAACGACAACCAGACCGTGTCGGTGGCCCTCGGCGTCCTCCAGGGCCAGCGGCTGATGGACGCCACGATGACCAACGCGGCCGCCCTGCTCGGCGTGCTCCCGGCCCTCGTCTTCTTCCTCCTCTTCCAGCGGACGCTCACCCGCGGCATCGCCGTCGGCGCCGTGAAGTAAGGACCCCCACATGAAGTTCACCGATGGTTACTGGCTGCTGCGCGAGGGAGTCACGGCCGCCCACCCGGCCGGCGTCCTCGACGTCGAGGAGGGCGACGGCGCCCTGGAGATCCACGCGCCGACCCGGCCCGTCCGCTCACGCGGCGACCTGCTGACGGGACCGGTCATGACGATCACCGTCCACACCCCGATGCCCGACGTCATCGGCGTCACCCTGACCCACCTCACCGGCGGGCAGCCGCGCGGGCCGGTCTTCGACGTCGCCGGCGGCGAGACCGACCCCCGGATCTCCCACGACGACGACCACGCGACGCTCACCTCCGGCGCGCTGTCGGTGCGGGTGGCCCGCTCCGGCCCCTGGCAGGTGGACTTCCTCGCCGACGGGCGCCTCCTCACCTCCAGCGGTCCCAAGGGCATGGGCATCATGCGGGACGCGACCGGCGCCCATCACCTGCGCGAACAGCTCACCCTCGGCGTCGGCACGCACGTCTACGGCCTCGGCGAACGCTTCGGCCCGCTGACCCGGGGCGGCCAGGTCGTCGACATCTGGAACGCCGACGGCGGCACCGCCACCGAACAGGCCTACAAGAACGTCCCGTTCTACCTGACGGACGCGGGCTACGGCGTCTTCGTCGACCACCCCGGCAAGGTCTCCTTCGAGGTCGGCTCGGAGACCGTGTCGAAGGTGCAGTTCAGCGCGGAGACCCAGGAACTGACGTACTACGTCGTCCACGGCCCCACCCCGAAGGACGTCCTGCGCCGGTACACGGCCCTCACCGGCCGCCCCGCGCTCCCGCCCGCCTGGTCGTTCGGCCTGTGGCTGTCGACGTCCTTCACGACGTCGTACGACGAGGAGACCGTGACCTCGTTCATCGAGGGCATGCGGCAGCGCGGACTGCCGCTCTCCGTCTTCCACTTCGACTGCTTCTGGATGCGGGAGCACCACTGGTGCGACTTCCGGTGGGACGCTCGGGTCTTCCCGGACCCGGAGGGCATGCTGGCCCGGCTCAAGGCCAGGGGCCTGCGCGTGTGCGTGTGGATCAACCCGTACATCGCCCAGCGGTCCCCGCTGTTCGCGGAGGGCAAGGCGCTGGGGCACCTGCTGAGACGCCCCGACGGCGGTGTCTGGCAGTGGGACCTGTGGCAGCCCGGCATGGCCCTGGTCGACTTCACCTCCCGCGCCGCCCGCGACTGGTACGCCTCGAAGCTGGAGACGCTGCTCGCCCAGGGCGTCGACTGCTTCAAGACCGACTTCGGCGAACGCGTCCCGCTCGACGTGGTCTGGTCCGACGGCTCCGACCCGGAACGCATGCACAACTACTACACGTACCTGTACAACCGGACCGTCTTCGAGGTGCTGCGCAAGCACCGGGGCGAGGGGGAGGCGGTGGTGTTCGCGCGGTCGGCGACGGCCGGCGGGCAGCGGTTCCCGGTGCACTGGGGCGGCGACTGCGAGGCGACGTACGCGTCGATGGCGGAGTCGCTGCGCGGCGGGCTCTCCCTCGGGCTGTCCGGGTTCGGCTTCTGGAGCCATGACATCGGGGGCTTCGAGGGGACGCCGACGCCCGCGCTGTTCAAGCGGTGGGTCGCCTTCGGGCTGCTGTCCTCGCACAGCCGGCTGCACGGCTCCTCCTCGTACCGGGTGCCGTGGCTGTTCGACGAGGAGTCCGTGGACGTGCTGCGGCACTTCACCCGGCTGAAGATGCGGCTCCTGCCCTACCTGTACGAGGCCGCGCGCGTCGCCCACGAGGAGGGCGTGCCGGTGATGCGGGCGATGGTCCTGGAGTTCCCCGACGACCCCGGCTGCGCCCATCTGGAACGGCAGTACATGCTCGGCCCGGACCTGCTGGTCGCGCCCGTCTTCGACGACGAGGGAGACGTCACCTACTACGTGCCCGAGGGCACCTGGACCCACTACCTCACCGGACGGACGGTCACCGGGCCGCGCTGGGTGCGCGAGCGGCACGACGTCCTCAGCCTGCCGCTGCTGGTGCGGCCCGGCGCGGTCCTCCCGGTGGGCGCGCACGCCGACCGGCCCGACTACGCCCACGCCGACGGGGTCACGCTGCGCGCGTACGGCCTGCGGCGCGGCGCCCAGGTGAGCGTGCGGGTCGGCGCGGTCACCTTCACCGTCGTCCGGGAGGGCGACACCCTGCGGGCCTCCGCCAGTGATCCCTCGGCGCCGTGGGCGCTGGCCGCGGGGGACCGGACGGCCCGGGCGCGGGCCGGCAGCGGCTTCCTCACCCTGGAGCTGGACCGATGGTGAAGATCACGGACGTGGCCCGGCACGCCGGGGTCTCCCCCAGCACCGTGTCGTACGCGCTCAGCGGCAAGCGTCCGATCTCCGCCGCGACCCGGCGGCGCGTCGAGGACGCCATCCGGGAACTGGGCTACCGGCCGCACGCGGGTGCCCGGGCCCTGGCCGGCCGACGCTCCAACGTGCTGGCGCTGGTGATGCCGCTGCGGGCCGGCATCCACGTCCCGGTCGTCATGGGGTTCGCGGTGTCGGTGGCGGTGGCCGCCCGGCGCCATGACCACGACGTGCTGCTGCTCACCCAGGAGGAGGGCGAGGAGGGGCTGCGCCGGGTCGCGGACACCGCGCTGGTGGACGCCCTGATCCTGATGGACGTCCAGCTCCGCGATCCCCGGCTGCCCCTGCTGCGCTCCCTCGACCGGCCGTCCGTGATGATCGGGTTCCCGCACGAGAGGAACGGGCTGACCTGCATCGACCTCGACTTCCGGGCGGCGGGCGAGGCCTGTGTGGAGCATCTGGCACAGTTCGGCCACCGGGTGGTGGCGCTGGTCGGGTCGCCGCCCGAGGTGTACGTGCGCGGGACGGCGTTCGCGCAGCGTGTGGTGCAGGGGTTCACCGCGGCCGCCGACCGGGCCGGGCTCTCCTGCGCCGTCCACCCGTGTGAGGCGACGCCCGCCGCCGCCCGCCGGGTCGCGGAGCGGCTGCTGCGCGAGCAGCCCGCGCTGACGGGGGTGGTCGTGCACAACGAGGCGGTCCTGGAGCCCCTGATCGACGCCTTCGGGGAGCTCGGGCTGCGGGTGCCGGCGGATCTGTCGGTCACGGCGATCTGCCCCGACGAGCTCGCCGCGTCCCTCCGCGTGCCCGTCACCTCCGTGGCGCTGCCCGCCGCCGAGGTGGGCACACGGGCGGTGGAGCTGCTGATGGCGCAGCTCTCCGGCGAGGAGGTGCCCGACGCGACCCTGCTGCCGCCCCGGCTGACCCGACGCGCCAGTACGGCACCGCGTCCGGCCTGACGACATGCAGAAGCCCCGTCCCCCTCGGGGGGGGCGGGGCTCCTGCATACATGGGATGAGTGGAGATGGCGGGAATCGAACCCGCGTCCAACGGTGCGGAACCAGGGCTTCTCCGTGTGCAGTTCGCTGTGATTTTCTCGGCCCCGGCGATCACGCGAACAAGTCGCCGACGGGCCCAGTCACTGTTTGGTTTCCCTCTTCACCCCGTGACCGGGATCAAGGTTTAGTTCCCTAGCTGATGCCAGGATCCGGGTCGGGAACGAGCCCGGGCTGACACTCCCCTAGTAAGGGGCAGTTGCCTCGTTACCTGAGATCAGGCGGCGAGGGCGAACTGCGTCGCCTTGGGAGAATCGCTCTTAACAGTGGCGATTATTTTTTTCGGCCTGTGGTTTACGAGATCATGGCCGCTTCCTCGACACGCTTCCCCTGCTTCGACATCCGCTGTCGAAACCGATCATCCCCATGTTGATTTTTCAATCGTCGTGCCCGCTGTGAGGCACAGGTGCCATCGTACGTGACCAACGCACGACGATGCCAGCCTATTCCCGCCGGGCGGCGACCCGCCGCCGGCCGGCCGGTGAACGCCCGGCTACGCGCCCCGCTGCCGCCGCTTCGCCGCGGCGATCGCCCGGTCGGTGTCCCGGCGGTCCTGCTGCTCCCGCAGGGTCTGCCGCTTGTCGTACTCCTTCTTGCCGCGCGCCAGCGCGATCTCCGCCTTGGCCCGGCCGTCCTTGAAGTACAGGGCGAGCGGCACGATCGTGTGCCCGGTCTCCTCCGACTTCACGGCCAGCTTGTCGATCTCCTCGCGGTGCAGCAGCAGCTTGCGCTTGCGGCGCGCGGAGTGGTTGGTCCAGCTGCCCTGGCTGTACTCGGGGATGTGGGCGTTGTGCAGCCACGCCTCACCCCGGTCCACCTGGACGAAGCCGTCGGTCAGCGAGGCCCGCCCCTGGCGCAGCGACTTCACCTCGGTGCCGGTCAGCACCAGACCGGCCTCGAAGGTGTCGATGATCGCGTAGTCGTGCCGGGCCTTCTTGTTCTGCGCGACGATCCGGCGCTTGCCGCCCTTCTCGCCGTCCTTGCCCGCGACCTGCTTGCCCTGCTTCGGCTGGGACTCTTTCGGTACGTACATGCCCTTGCTCATAGTGGGGCCATTTTCGCACCCGAGGGGGGTCCGAGGGAAAGCCGATTACGAGGTGCGCCGCGAGCGGTCACGAGGTGCGCCGCGAAGGGTCACGAGGTGCGCCGCAGGGGACCCGGCCGGCTCAGGACGCGTCGCCGAGTCCGCTCAGCACGGTCTCCGCCCGCTCCAGCGCCCCGACGCCGGCCTCCAGGTCGGGGCTGATGCCGGTGCCGTCGACGGTGCGGCCGGACGGGGTGCGGTAGTGGCCGACGGTCAGCTCGGCGACGGAGCCGTCGGGCAGCTCGCTCGGCATCTGCACCGAGCCCTTGCCGAAGGTGCGCGAGCCCACGACGACCGCCCGGCCGCGGTCCTGGAGGGCGCCGGTGAGCAGCTCGGCCGCGCTCATGGTGCCGCCGTCGACGAGCGCCACCAGGGGCCGGTCGGTGTCGCCGCCGGGCTCGGCGTGCAGGGCCCGCTGCTCGCCGTCGACGTCGTAGGTGGCGACCAGGCCGCCGTCGAGGAAGGCGGAGGCGGTGGAGACGGCCTCCGTGACCAGGCCGCCGGAGTTGCCCCGCAGGTCCAGCACGATCCCGGCGTCGGCCGGCGCCGTACGGACGGCGGTGCGGACGGTGTCGCCGACGCCCCGGGTGAACGCGGCGACGGTGATGACGGTGGCCCTCTCGCCGAGCGCGCGCACGGTGACGGAGTCGGCGGACAGACGGGCCCGGCGCAGGGTCTGCGTCCACGCGCGCGTGCCGCGCTCCAGGCCGAGGCGGACGGTGGTGCCGGCGGGCGCGTCCGTCGCGTCGCCGCGCAGCAGGGCGACGACCTCGGTGACCGGGCGGCCGTCGACCGCCTCCCCGTCGACGCTGCGCAGCCGGTCGCCCGCGCGGATCCCGGCGGCGGCCGCGGGCGACCCGGACCGCACCTCGGTCACCTCGATCGTCCCGTCCCGCTCACGGCGCGCCTCCAGACCGACTCCGGTGTACCGGCCGTCGAGGGACTCCTCGAACTCCTCGTACTCGCCCTCCGAGTAGACGGCCGCCCAGCGGTCCCCGCTGCGGCTGACGGCGCGTTCGGCGGCCTCCAGGGGCGACTTGCCGTCGGCCATCGCCTCCTCCGCGGCCCTGGTGACCGCCTCGGCCTCCGGGCCCGGAGCGGTCGCGCGCGACCGGTCGGCCGGGGCGCCCCGGCCGTCGACGGGCAGTGAGCCGGTCGCCGCGCCCGCGACGAGGACGCTCGCGAACACCACCGTCAGGGCGGCCCCGCGGCCGAAGCGGCGGGGCGAACTCAGGGGATCACGGCCTGACATGGCGGCGAGTCTAGGGGAACGCCGAGGGGCCGCACGGTGGCTTGCCCGTACGGCCCCGTTGGCATGCGTCACACCTTCAGGTACTTGCGCAACGCGAAGAACGCGGCCAGCGCGGGCATCAGCAGGCTCGTGGCGAGGATGAGCGGAAGCTTCGTCAGCACGGCGTCCCAGCCGATGAAGTTGATCAGGTTGAGCTTCTCGGACAGGGCGAGACCGTGGTCGATGATGAAGTACCGCGCGATCACCAGGAATCCGCACGCGACGGTACCGCCGATGAGCCCGGCGACCGCCGCCTCCGCGATGAACGGCGCCTGGATGTAGAACCCGGAGGCGCCGACCAGGCGCATGATCCCGGTCTCACGCCGTCGGCTGAACGCGGACACGCGCACCGTGTTGACGATCAGCATCAGCGCCACGACCAGCATCAGCGCCATCACCGCCCGCGCGGCCCAGTTCATGCCGTTCAGCAGCCCGAACAGGTTGTCCAGGATGCCCTTCTGGTCCTGCACCGACTGCACGCCGTCCCGCCCGTCGAAGGCGGTCGCGATGACCTGGTACTTCTCCGGGTCCTTCAGCTTGATGCGGTACGACTCCTGCATCTGGTCCGGTGTGAGGGAGGCGGCCAGCGGGGAGTCGCCGAACTGCTCCTTGTAGTGCTTGTACGCCTCGTCCTGCGACTCGTGGCTGACCGAGTCGACCACCGACATCTTCTTCAGGTCGGACGTGATCTGCTTCTTCTGGTCGTCGGTCACCGCGCCCTTGGCGCAGTTGGGGTCGGACTCGGCATCGCTCTTGTTGCAGAGGAAGATCGAGACGTTGACCTTGTCGTACCAGTAGCCCTTCATCGTGTTGACCTGGTCGCTCATCAGGAGCGACCCGCCGAACAGGGCGAGCGACAGGGCGACGGAGACGATGACGGCGAAGGTCATCGTCAGGTTGCGACGGAGACCGACACCGATCTCCGACAGTACGAACTGGGCGCGCATGGCGTGTTGTTCAGGCCTTTCCGTGGACGGTCGCGGTCAGTGCTGGTAGCCGTAGACGCCGCGTGCCTGGTCGCGGACGAGGCGGCCCTTCTCCAGCTCGATGACGCGCTTGCGCATCTGGTCCACGATGTTCTGGTCGTGCGTCGCCATCACCACGGTCGTACCGGTCCGGTTGATCCGGTCGAGCAGCTTCATGATGCCGACGGAGGTCTGCGGGTCGAGGTTGCCGGTGGGTTCGTCGGCGATCAGCAGCTTGGGCCGGTTCACGAAGGCCCGCGCGATGGCCACGCGCTGCTGCTCACCGCCGGAGAGCTCGCCGGGCCTCCGGTCCTCCTTGCCGCCGAGCCCGACGAGGTCGAGCACCTGCGGCACGGACTTGCGGATCTCGCCGCGCGACTTGCCGATGACCTCCTGCGCGAAGGCGACGTTCTCCGCCACCGTCTTGTTCGGCAGGAGCCGGAAGTCCTGGAAGACCGTCCCCAGCTGGCGACGCATCTGCGGCACCTTCCAGTTGGACAGTCGCGCGAGGTCCTTGCCCAGGACGTGCACCTGACCGTGGCTGCACCGCTCCTCGCGGAGGATCAACCGCAGGAAGGTGGACTTTCCGGAGCCCGAGGACCCCACGAGGAACACGAACTCACCCTTCTCCACTTCGAGGGAGACATCCCTGAGTGCGGGGTGGCTCTGCTTGGGGTAGACCTTGGAGACGTTGTCGAATCGGATCACGGATGCACCACGGGTCGCCGGGGGTAGATGAGCGTGACCATACGCGAACCGGGTACGCGCGCGCAGGCACCGGTTGCGGTTGCGCGGCGGTTGTGCCCTTTTGTACCGACGGGACGCGTCGAAGGGCCCGGCCGGGCGGCTTGCGGGAGCTCCCGCGCAACCTCCGCGGGAACCTGGCACAGTGGGTGGGGGAACGTTCGCGCCTCCGCGAGCGTTGAGATACCTGGAACCGGTGCGAGGAGGGCGAGCGCATGACGTATGACCGGCTGGTGTGCGCCAACTGCGCGGCGCCCGTGAGCGAGGGCCGGTGCCCCGTGTGCCGTGCGAACCGCGAGCGGATGCAGCAGGAGAACTTCTTCGCGGGGCTCAACCCGATGGCGTTGATCGCACTGCTGGCGGTGCTGGTGGCGGCGGTGGCGCTGCTGGCCCACCAGAGCGCGTAGCCGTACGACGCCGAAGGGGCCCGGAGCTGTCGGCTCCGGGCCCCTTCGCGTGTCCGCGTACCGTGGGTACGGGCGCGACTACCGTCAGGCAGCCGCCGCCCCGCCACGGCCCTCGACGAGACGCGGCAGCACACGGAAGCCGATGCCGCCGGCGATCATCGTCGCCGCGCCGATGATCAGGAACGTGGTCTGGCCGGCACCGGTCTCGGCCAGCTCCTCGCCACCGCCCTGGGCGGTGGTGTCGGTGCTGGTGGAGTCCGAGGTGTCGGTCAGCGCGGAGCTGCCGGCCTCCTGGACGGAGGTGCCGTCGGGCGTGGTGCCGGAGCCGCCGGTGGTGGAACCGCCGGTGGTGGTGCTGCCGCCCGTGGTGGAGGCGGAGCCACCGGTGGAGGAGTCCGAGCCGCCCGTGGTGGTGGTGCTGCCGCCCGTGGTGGAGGTGGAGCCGCCGGAGGAGCTGGAGCTGCCGCCGGAGCTGCTGGAGCCACCGGAGCTGCTGGAAGAGCTGCCGTTGCTGCCGTTGCTGCCGTTACCGGGCTCCTCGGTGCTCGGCTCTTCCGTGCTCGGCTCCTCGGTGCTCGGCTCCTCGGTGCTCGGCTCCTCGGTGCTCGGCTCCTCGGTGCTCGGCTCCTCCGTGGTCGGCTCCTCGCACACGGCGACATCGCAGGGTTCCTCACCCTCGTACGTCGACACAAGGGCGTCGATGCCGACCTCGTCGGCCGAAGCCACGCCCGCCACCGTCAGCGAGGCGCCCGCGGCGATCACTGCGCCCGCGGCGATGCGCGCGATACGGACGCGCGTCTTCCTGGTCATATGGTTGCTACCCCCAGTAGCCGATTCGTCAAAGAGGCCGCGTTCCGGGCGGTGATCGACGGAGGCAGCTGGGATGTAGCACAGGCCCCCGGTTCACATGCGCCCCAGAGATACGCATGCCACACTGCACGATTCCTATTTTTTTAAGCAACGTCAAGGTCGTTGCGCACGCGATGTCCCAGACGACACGCTTTGCCGGAAGTTGAAGCTGTGAGTGTGATGTAAAACCCAGACATCCGGGAAAGCGCGGGCAAGACAAAAGGCAACCACCCCCTCCCCAGGGGCAGTTGCCTTGTCGACAAAACTACGAGACTACTTCTCCTGCTGCTTGCGCCAGCGAATCCCGGCCTCCAGGAAACCGTCGATCTCCCCGTTGAACACGGCCTCGGGGTTGCCGACCTCGAACTCGGTGCGCAGGTCCTTGACCATCTGGTACGGGTGCAGGACGTAGGAGCGCATCTGGTTGCCCCACGAGTTGCCGCCGTCGCCCTTGAGGGCGTCCATCTTGGCCTGCTCCTCCTGCCGGCGCCGCTCCAGCAGCTTGGCCTGGAGGACGTTCATCGCGGTCGCCTTGTTCTGGATCTGCGACCGCTCGTTCTGGCAGGAGACGACGATGCCGGTGGGAATGTGGGTGAGGCGCACCGCGGAGTCGGTGGTGTTCACTCCCTGGCCGCCGGGCCCGGACGAGCGGTAGACGTCCACCCGCAGCTCGGACTCGTCGATCTCCACATGGTCGGTCTGCTCCACCACGGGGAGGATCTCGACGCCCGCGAAGGAGGTCTGGCGCCGGCCCTGGTTGTCGAACGGCGAGATGCGCACCAGGCGGTGCGTGCCCTGCTCGACGGAGAGGGTGCCGTAGGCGTAGGGGACCTGCACGGCGAAGGTGGTCGACTTGATGCCGGCCTCCTCGGCGTACGACGTCTCGTAGACCTCGGTCTTGTAGCCCTTCTGCTCCGCCCACCGCAGGTACATCCGCTGGAGCTTCTCGGCGAAGTCGGCGGCGTCGACGCCACCGGCCTCGGCGCGGATGTTGACGAGCGCCTCGCGGGAGTCGTACTCGCCGCTGAGGAGCGTCCGGACCTCCATCTCGTCCAGCGCCTTCCGGACGGCGGCGAGCTCGGACTCGGCCTCGGCACGGGTGTCCGGGTCGTCCTCCTCCTCGGCCATCTCGAACAGCACCGCGAGGTCGTCGATCCGGCCGCGCAGCGCGTCGGCCTTCCTGACCTCGGCCTGGAGGTGGGACAGCTTGCTGGTGATCTTCTGCGCCTCTTCGGGGTTGTCCCACAGGGACGGCGCGGCCGCCTGCTCCTCGAGCACGGCGATGTCTGCCCTCAGCCTGTCGAGGTCCAGAACGGCCTCGATCGACTCCATGGTCGAGGAGAGGGACTTGAGCTCTTCGGATACATCGACGACTGCCACGCCTCCAGCGTAACGGCTCCGCCAGGCGGGGACGGCCGGAGGACCGGGCCCGGGGTGCTCCCCGGCGCGGACGCGGCCGTCACCGGGGGCGGCGGCGCCCGGTGACGGGCCGGGTCACGGCGAGGCCGGTGCCGAGTTCTTCGTGTCCCCGGGGCCGGTGCCGGGGTCGTCGTCCGAGGTCGCCGCCCAGGTGCCGACGCCCACGGCGGCGAGCAGCACCGCCGCGGCCACGCCCAGCGTGATCCGGCGGCGCCGGGTCGCCGCGCGGTTGCGCGCGGAGCCGGGGCGCGGTGCCCCGGCCGTCCTCGGTACCCGTGCCGTCCCGTGCGCGCCCCCGGCCAGCTCGTCGGGCGCCGGCACCCGCATCGAGGTGTGCGTGTCCCGGCTGGAGTCGGGCTGGGCACCGGGCACCAGGGGGACCGAGCCCCGGCGGGCCCGCCCGGCGAGGGCGGTGGGCTCGGCGGCGGGTGCCGTCTCCTCCCGGCGGCCCTCCTGCGCCGTCTCCGCGTCGGGCTCGTCGACGTCCAGCGGCGGCATCCCCGCCAGCGTCGGCAACTGCTCCCGCAGCCGCGCCGCCAGCTCGGAGGCCCGCAGACGGGAGGCCGGGGCCTTGGCCAGGCACTGCACGAGCAGCTGCCACAGCTCGTCGGGGATGCCGGGGAGCGGGGCGACCGTCTCCGTGACATGGCGGCGCAGGACCGCGCCCGGGTGCCCACCGCCGAACGGGGTGAAGCCCGCGAGCAGCTCGTACAGGACCGTGGCGAGGGCGTAGATGTCGACGGAGGCGCGCGGGGGAAGGCCCTCGACGATCTCGGGGGCGAGGTAGTCCGGAGTGCCGATGATCTTCGTGGCGCGGGTCCGCTTCGGGGTGTCGATCAGCTTGGCGATCCCGAAGTCGGTCAGCAGCGCCCGGTGCGAGCCGCCGGGGCCCAGCGGGCCCCGCATGTCCAGCAGCACGTTCTCCGGCTTGACGTCCCGGTGCACGACCCCGGCCGCGTGCGCGGCGGCGAGCCCCTCGGCGATGTCGGCGACGATCGCCACGGCGGCCTCGGGCGCGAGACGCCGGTCGCGCTCCAGGCGGGTGCGCAGGTCCGTGCCGCGGACGAGGTCCATGACCAGGGCCAGGTCGTTGCCGTCGACCACCAGGTCCCGTACGGAGACCACGTTCGGGTGCTCCAGGCCGAGCAGGGCGGTGCGCTCCTGCACGAAGCGGCCGACCAGCTCCTCGTCCGACGCCAGGTCCTCGCGCAGCAGCTTGACGGCGACGGGTCCGTCCGGCCCCTCGCCCAGCCACACCGTGCCGGCGCTGCCCCGGCCCAAGATCTGGTGGGCGGTGTACCGGCTGCCGATCTTCCGTGCCAAGACTGCTCCTACAGACGCGTGTTGCCGACAAAAGTACGCGTCCGCCGAGCCAACCTTCACCGCGGAGACGGAAATCACCCGTCAGGAGTCGACAAATCCCCGAAGCCGCGGTCGGGTCCGGCCCCCGCAGGGGCGGGAGTCGCCGCGGCGGGGGCGCCATGGCGGGGGTCGCCGCGGCAGGTCACCACGGCGGGGGCGCCGCGGCGGGGCACCACCGGCGGGGGGTCGCCGCGGCGGGAGCGGCCAGGACAGCGGCACCGCGGCAGGGATCGCCACGGCGAGGGGCGTCACGGCGGGAATCGCCGCGGCAGCGGGCTCCACGGCGAGGCATCGCCGCGGCGGGGCTCACCACGGCCGGGACCGCCACGGCAAAGGGCGTCACGGCGGGAATCGCCGCGGCAGCGGGCTCCACGGCGAGGCATCGCCGCGGCGGGGCTCACCACGGCCGGGACCGCCACGGCAAAGGGCGTCACGGCGGGAATCGCCACGGCCGGGACCGCTGTCGCTCAGGCGCCGCCGCTCGTGCCGCTGCTCGATCCGCTGCCGCCCAGGTCCTCGATCCACCCGGCGATGTCGCCGATCCACGTGGTCAGCTGGTCCCAGTAGCCCTTGCCGGAGCCGATCCAGTCCTGCAACGGGCTCAGCTCCCAGATGAGCCACCCGGCCACGAAGAGGATGACGATCGTGAACAGGCAGCCCTTGAGGCAGCCCAGGCCGGGGATCTTCATCGGGTTGGCGCTGCGCTGCCGCGGCTCGCGCGGCGGACGGGCCTGGCGGGGCTCCGGCGCGGGCCGCTGCGGGGGCTGCTGCGGCTGCGGCGCGTACCTCTGGGGCTGCCTCTGGGGCTGCGGGGCGTGCTGCTGCGGCTGCTGCTGCGGATGGCCGTAGCCCTGCTGCTGGGGGCGCTGCTGCTGTTGGGGACGCGGCTGCTGCTGGGGGCGGGCGACCTGCCGCTGGGGGCGGCGGCGCAGCGGGTCCTCGTCCGGGGCGAGGTACTGGACCTGGGTCTGTTCGTTGCGGTCGCGGGCGGCGCGCAGCTGGTTCTGCCAGGGGTGCGGCTCCTCGGGCTGCCCGCCCTGCCCGCCGGGCTGGTGCGGAGGCACCGGCGGCAGGACGGCCGTGGGGTCGGCCGCGCCCGCCGGGCCCCCGGTGTGGGGCAGGACGGCGGTGGGGTCGGCCGCGCCGTGCGGGGCGCCGGGACCGGAGGTGTGCGGCAGGACGCTGGTCGCGGCGTTGGGGTCGTAGGCGCCGGCCGGGTCGCCCGGCACGGGCGCGGGCGCCGGGTCGGGCGCGAGGAGGTGGCCCACGCCGTCGGCGGCGGCGATCTGCATCGAGTTCGCGTGCACCCCGATGCCCTCGGCGACGATCCGCAGCCCGCGCGCGAGGTTCTCGGCGCTGGGGCGTTCCGCGGGGTTCTTGCGCAGGCAGCGCTCGATGACCGTCCACAGCGGGTCGGGGACGGTGGAGGGGCGGCGCGGTTCGGCGCTCAGGTGCTGGTGGAGGACCTCCAGGGCCGACCCGCCGGAGAACGGCGGACGGCCGGTGACCAGCTCGTACAGCAGGATGCCGGCGCCGTAGACATCGACGGCGGAGGTCTGCGGGCGGCCCTCGGCGGACTCCGGCGCGACGTACGCGGGCGTGCCGACGAACTCGCTGGTGCGGGTCAGGCCCGGGGAGTCGGCGAGGCGGGCGATGCCGAAGTCGGTGAGCAGCGGGTGCATCTGCCCGCCGTTCTGCATCAGCAGGACGTTGGCCGGCTTCAGGTCGCGGTGGACGACGCCGTCGGCGTGGCTGGCGGCGAGCGCGTCGGCGATCTGCGCGGTCAGCAGCGCCGCGGCGACGGGCGTGAAGGGGCCGTTCTCCCGCAGGTAGCGGTGCAGGTCGGGGCCCTCGACGAGGTCCATGACCAGCGCCAGCAGATCGCCCTCGACGACCAGGTCGCGGACCCGGACGATGTTCGGGTGGGTCAGGCGCAGCAGGACGGAGCGCTCCCGCAGGAAGCGCATCACGACGTCGGGGTCGCTCGCGAGCTCCTCCTTGAGGACCTTGATCGCGACGGTCTCCCCGGGCTGGCCGGGCACGGCCGCCTCGGCGCCCGCGGTCTCGTGCTGGCGGGCTCGCCAGACGGTGCCCGTGGCGCCGCGTCCGAGCGGCTCCTCGAGCAGGTACTTGCTGCCGACTGGCCGCACGTCACGCGCTCCCTGCTGCTTGCTTGCCTGTGTTGCGATGTTCCGACCCACTGTAGTGCCGGGGCCTTCGTGGCAAGGCTTGGAAGGAAAGACGCACCCGCCGGTCCGGACGGTTGCCGGGCCGGACGTGACCGATCTCAACTGATCACGGGTGGGACACGGGTCAGGCACTTTTGCGGGCAGAGCCGACCAATCAAGATCACTTCTCTTCGGGTGGCGGGCGGATTGTCGGCGACAGGTGCGAGGATGCGTGCAGTAACTGGCCGAGTGCTCGGCGGGGTGGGGGAAGTCCGCGCCCGGGCAGAAGGGACCGCTGACGGCGATGCAGATCCGGCTGACCGTCGTAGACCCGCAGGCCCCGCCCGCCGGGGCGCGCGGCCGTGCCGCAAGCTGCGACGTGCTGGTCACCGCGCCCGCCGGCACGGCCCTGGCCGCGGTGGCGTCCGCCCTGGCCGCGGCGGTCACCGGGGAGGGCGGCGCCACGCCGTCCGGAGGAGCGCAGCCCGTGCTGTACACGGGCGCGGAACGCCTGGACGCCGGGCGCTGCACGCTGGGCGAGCCGCCGCTGGTCGACGGCGCCGTGCTGGCCGTGGGCGCCCCGGCCGACCCCGAGCCGCATCCCGAGGTCGACGACGCCCCGGCCCGGCTGGACGTGGTGGCGGGCCCGGACGCCGGCGGGGTCCATCTGCTGCACGGCGGCCAGGTCCGCGTGGGCCGCTCCGCCGACGCCGACGTCCCGGTCGACGACCCGGACGTCTCCCGGCTGCACTGCGCGGTCACCCTGGAGGCCGACGGCCGCGTCACGGTCGCCGACCTCGGGTCCACCAACGGCACCACCCTGGACGGCGCCCGCGTCCAGAGCCGCCCCCTGCGCTTCGCCCCCGGCGCGCTGCTCCGGGTGGGTGAGTCCGCCCTCCGGCTGGCTCCGCCCGGGGGGCCGGGCGCCCGGGTGGCGACGACACCGGACGGGGAGGGGCACGTCCGGGTGGCGTGCAAAGGCGCGCAGGCCGACGGCGAACCGGCGGCGGGCGCGGCTCCCGCGCGCGGGGCGGGCCCGGCGGCAGCGGAGCACCCGCGCGCGGCGGGCGCCGGCACCGCGAGCATCCCGTCCGCCCGCGCGGGCGGCACCACCGGCCTCCCCCACACCTCGGGGCCCTGGTGTCCCCCGGGCCCTCCCGAGCCCTCCGGCGACACCTCTCACCCCGGGCACTCCTCTTCTCCCACCGCCCACCCCTCCGGCCCCACCCGCCACACCCACGGCGCGGTCGACTGGAGCGGTTCCGTCCCGGCCCGCGCGGCGCAGGACGACCGGGCCCACGTGCCCGGAAGCGCTTCCGTGGTGCCCGTCCAGGGCGGTGCCCCGCGCGTCGAGGGCCGTACGGGCGCCCGGTCAGCGGCCGGGGGCGACGGCTCCGGTGAGACGCACGGCGGACGCGCCGGCCTCGGCTCCTTCGCGTCGGACGGGACGCCCTCCGGGGCCCGCGGCCCGCACGCCCCCGCCCCCCAGCCCGCCGCCCCGCCGTACGACGACGAGGGCGTCGCCGGCCGCCGCAAGGGCACCCCGCTGCGCGGCACCGACGTGCCGCAGGGCCTGCGCCGACGCGGCGGTCTCTCGGCGTGGGCGCGGCGCCTGACCGGTGGCCGCGGCGGCGACCAGGACACGGCCGCACCCGAGGCGCGCCCCGAGGAACCGGCCGACCCCCAGCCGGCCGCCGGCGTGTCACCGGTGCCGGACACCTGGCCGGACCCGGCCGCGCTGCTGCTGGCCGCGCTGGGACCGGGCCCGCGTCTGTGGGAGCGCGGGCCGGGCCATCCGGAGGCACTCGCGGTCCGGCTCGGCACCGCCGACCGGGCGACGCCCGACGGCTCGGGCCTGCTGCCCGCCGTACCGGTGACCGTGGGCCTGCGCGAGGCCGGGGCGCTCGGCCTGGCCGGGCCGCGCCCGCGCCTGGCCGGTCTGGCGCGGGCCGTGCTGGCCCAACTCGCCGCGCTGCACTCGCCGGACCTCCTGGAGATCGTGCTGATCAGCACGGACCGCGCGCGTCCGGAGGAGGAGCGGGTCGCCGAGTGGTCCTGGCTGGGCTGGCTCCCGCACCTGCGCCCCGCGCACGGGCAGGACTGCCGTCTCCTCCTCGCCTACGACCACGACCAGGCCGCGGCCCGCGCCGAGGAACTCCTGCGCCGTCTGGAGGACCACCCCACCGACACCGGACGGCCGACGGCGAACCCGCACACGGCCACGGGAACGGACACGGACACGAGGACGGACACGAGGACGGGGGCGGAAGCGGGGACCGGCGGACGCGGGTCCGCGGCGTCCGTGTCCGTTCCGCCGCCCCGGGGCACCGGCCGACGCCCCTCCTGGGCACTGGCCGACGCCGGCCGGGACGGCTCCACGGGCCCGTACACGGTCGTCGTCGTGGACGGCGACCCCGGCGGCGCGGAGCTGCGCGAGGCGCTGGCCCGGCTGGCGGCGGCGGGTCCCCGCGTCGGCATACATGTCGTGTCGCTGGCCGAGACGGCCGCCGCCTCCCCCGCGTCGCCGGTGGCGCAGACGTACGAGGCGGCCTGCGCGGCGGCGCCCACGTTCCGCGCGTGCGGGGCGGTCGCCCTGCTCAGCGGGGACGTGGCGACCGCGCTGCGGCTGCTGAGGGTCGCACCGGGCGGCGCGGACCCGCAGCGGCCCGGCCCGGTGGGTCACGGCACGACCGGGGCCGTGGACGCGGTCTCCCCGGCCTGGGCGGAGCGTTTCGCCCGGGCGCTCGCCCCGCTGCGCCCGGACGGCGCGGGCGGCGGCGAGCGCGCCCCGCGGGTCTCCGCGCCCCTCCCCCAGTCGGCCCGCCTCCTGGACGAACTGGGCCTGGCGAGGGCGACGCCCGCCTCCCTGATGGCCCGCTGGGCGGACGCGGCCGACGACGCCGAGGCCCTCGGCGGCCGGGCCTGGGCCGTGCTCGGCGCCGGGCCCCGCGGCCCGGTCACCGCGGACCTCGTCGCCGGAGGCCCCCACCTGCTGATCGAGGGCCCGCCCGGCAGCGGGCGCACCGAGCTGCTGCGGGCGGCCGTCGCCTCGCTGGCCGCCGCCGAACGCCCCGACCGGCTGAGCATCGTCCTGCTCGACGGCCGGGACACCGTGGGCAAGGGCGCCGACGGCCACGGCGACGGCCTGCGCGTCTGTACGGACGTACCGCACGTCACCACGCATCTCACCGCCAACGACCCGGTGCGGATGCGGGAGTTCGCGCAGTCGCTGAGCGCCGAGCTGAAGCGGCGGGCGGAACTGCTCGGCCGGTCCGACTTCACCGAGTGGCACACGCACCGCGCGGTCTCGGGCCGTATCGTGCCCCAGCGACAGCCGGGCGGCCCGCAACGGCAGCCCGGCGGTCCGCAGCGACAGCCGGGCGTGCCGCCCCGGCAATCGGTCGGCCCGCAGCGGCAGCCGGGTGTCCCGGGGACCGGTGCCGCCGATCTCGACACCCCGCCCAGCTCGACGCTGCGCCTGCGCCCCAGGGCGGCGGCCCGGCAGCGGGCGGAGGCGGCACCGCCGCTGCCCCGGCTCGTGGTCGTCGTCGACGACCTGGACGCCCTGGTCTCACCGGCCCTCGGCTCCCCCGGCCGGCCCGCGGCGGGCTCCGTCATGCGCGCCCTGGAGGCGGTGGCCCGCGACGGCGAGCGGCTCGGCGTCCATCTGGTCGCGGCGGCCGGCCCCGGCGGCCGTACGGCCGACTCGGAGCCCGCCCGGCAGGCCACGCTGCGGATCACCCTCGACGCCCCCGGCTCCGGCGCCGACGAACCGTCGCCGGGGCGCGGACGGCTGCGCGGCGCGGACGACAGCCTCACGCCCTTCCAGGGCGGCCGCGTCACCGGCCGCATCCCCCGCACGGCGACCCTGCGCCCCACGGTGGTCCCCCTGGAGTGGCAGCGCATGGGCGACCCCCCGGCCCGCAGACCGGTGCGGGAGCTGGGCAACGGCCCGACCGACCTGGCCCTGCTGGCCAGCGCGCTCGAACGGGCGGCACGCGAGGTGTCGGCGGTCGAGGTGCCGTCGCTGCTTTGACGCCCTCGCCCGCGTGAAGGCGGGCGATTCCGGTCAGCACCGCTACGCGATGCTCCCTCGGGTTCCTGCTTCGCGGGCCCCTGCCACCCGGAGGTGGTCTTACAAGGCCTCCACAGGCCTGACTTCCCGCCCGTCCGGCGGTAGGTCCGCCAACCACGTTGTCGGACAAGGCGACCGTAGCAGTGACGCTGCGTCCCTACGGACCGCCGAGACGAGGATGCCCTACACCTCCACCCCGAAGGGCGGAGCACTGGGCAAGCGTTCGGTAGTGCCCCCGGCCGGACTGCGTGACAGCGGCGGCGTACGGCCGGCCGCGTACAGCGGCCGTGGCGTGCGGCCGCACTGCGTACGGCCGAAAGTGCACCCCGCAGTCACGACGCGGTCACGATCGCCCACTTGACACCGCATGCGTACTTGCCGACCTTTCGCACCCGGCGTAGACCAGTGCCCACGGGACAGCGCTCGGACCTTCGACGAGGACGAAGAACGGGGCAGTGATGCGCAGCACGAGCAACACCAGCCGGACCCGCAGGACCGTAAGGGCCGCCGCCGCACTCGTCGCGGGAGCGCTCGCGCTCTCGCTCACCGCGTGCGGCAGTGACGACGACAAGAGCAGCGGAGGCGAGAGCAGCCCCGGCGAGGAGTCGGGCAGCTCCCTCACCCTCCCGAAGCTGGACGGCACGACCCTCTCGGTCGCCGCCGTGTGGACGGGCGCCGAGCAGGCCAACTTCAAGAAGGTCCTGGCCGAGTTCGAGAAACGCACCGGCGCGAAGGTCACCTTCGTGCCCGCCCAGGACCCGATCGTCAACTTCCTCGGCTCGAAGATCGCGGGCGGTCAGCCGCCGGACGTCGCGATGCTCCCGCAGCCGGGCGCGATCCAGCAGGCCGTGGAGAAGAAGTGGGCCAAGCCGCTGGGCGCCGAGGCGAAGGCGGAGCTGGCGAAGAACTACTCGCAGGGCTGGCAGGACATCGGCGCGGTCGACGGCACCCAGTACGGCGTCTACTACAAGGCCGCCAACAAGTCGCTGATCTGGTACAACGCCCAGGTCTTCGAGAACGCGGGCGCGAGTGAACCCAAGACGTGGGACGAGCTGCTGACGACCGCTCAGACGGTCTACGACTCCGGCGTCACCCCGTTCTCCATCCCGGGCGCGGACGGCTGGCCGCTGACCGACTGGTTCGAGAACGTCTACCTCTCCCAGGCCGGCCCGGAGAAGTACGACCAGCTCGCCAAGCACGAGATCAAGTGGACGGACCCCTCCGTGACGGAGGCCCTGACCACGCTGGCGCAGATCTGGGGCAAGAAGGACTACGTGGCGGGCGGCGCCGGCGGAGCCCTCCAGACGGAGTTCACCGAAGCGGTCACCCAGACCTTCACCGGCGGGGACCAGCCCAAGGCCGCCATGGTCTACGAGGGCGACTTCGTGCAGGTCAACATCGGGCAGACGAAGGCCGAGGTGGGGACGGACGCGAAGGTGTTCCCGTTCCCGAAGGTCGGCGACACCGCGCCCGTGGTCTCCGGCGGTGACGCGGCGGTGATCCTGAAGGACTCCGAGGGCGCCCAGGCGCTGGCGACCTTCCTGGCCTCGCCGGACGCGGCGGAGATCCAGGCGAAGCTGGGCGGCTACCTGTCGCCCAACAAGAACGTCGATCTCTCCGCGTACCCGAACGACGTGCAGCGCACGATCGCCGAGGCGCTGATCGAGGCGGGCGACGACTTCCGCTTCGACATGTCCGACCAGGCCCCGCAGTCCTTCGGCGGCACGCCCGGCAAGGGCGAGTGGAAGGACCTCCAGGACTTCCTGAAGAACCCGACGGACGTGGCCGGCATCCAGAAGAAACTGGAGTCGGACGCGGCAGCGGCGTACGGGAACTGACCCGGCCATGAAGTCGGCCGCGGCGGCGGGGGCTCCCGGAGCCCCCGCCCCTCCTCGCCTGCGCAAGAGCGTGACCGGCACCCGCCGGACCGTGGCGGCACTGTTCCTGCTGCCCGCCCTGGTGCTGCTGGGCGCGCTCGTGGTCTACCCGATCGGGTACTCGGTCGTACGCAGTCTCTACGACCAGTCCGGCGACGGTTTCGCCGGACTCGACAACTACCGGGCCCTCTTCACCGACGACGGCATCCGCACGGCGCTGAAGAACAACGTGATCTGGGTGGTGTTCGCGCCGACGGTCGCGACCGCGCTCGGTCTGGTGTTCGCGGTGCTGACCGAACGGATCCGCTGGGGCACCGCGTTCAAGCTGGTCGTCTTCATGCCGATGGCGATCTCGATGCTCGCCGCCGGCATCATCTTCCGGCTGGTCTACGACCAGGACCCGGACAAGGGCGTGGCGAACGCGGTGTGGGTCGGTGTGCACGACACGTTCGCGCAGTCGTCGGCGTTCCCCAAGGCCCACCCGGGCCGTGAGTCGCCGCTCCGGGCGGAGAAGGGCGGGGCGTTCATCACCGCGGAACCCGTCCGCGCGGGCGACCCGGTCGCCCTGCCCCTGGTCGGCGTCGCCCCCGACCAGATGCCCGACGGCGCCGAGAACGCCGTCCGGGCGGAGTCCGAGCCCGGCAAGGTCACGGGCACGACCTGGCAGGACTTCACCCGCGGCAAGGGCGTCGGCACGCTCGGCGCCCCGGACCCGTCCGAACTCGGCTACGCGGGCATGCGGATCGAGGCGGTCAAGGACGGCGAGGTCGTCGCGTCCGCCGAGGCCGCGGCCGACGGCACCTTCACCCTCCCCGCGGCGGCGGACGGCGCCCGGCTGCGGCTGCCCGCGAGCAACTTCCAGGAGCCGTACAACGGCCTGGACTGGCTCGGCCCGTCCCTGGTCACGCCGGCGATCATCGGCTCGTACATCTGGATGTGGGCGGGCTTCGCGATGGTGCTGATCGCGGCCGGGCTGGCGAGCGTGCCACGGGAGCTGCTGGAGGCGGCGCGGGTCGACGGCGCGAACGAGTGGCAGGTGTTCCGCAGGGTCACCGTGCCGCTGCTCGCGCCGGTCCTCGCGGTCGTCGTCGTCACCTTGATGATCAACGTGCTGAAGGTGTTCGACCTGGTCTTCATCATCGCCCCCGGCTCCTCCCAGGACGACGCGAACGTGCTCGCCCTGGAGCTGTACCGCAAGGGCTTCTCCGAGGACCGACCAGGTGTCGCCAGCGCCATCGCGGTGTTCCTGCTGCTGCTGGTGATCCCGGTGATGTGGTTCAACATCCGTAGGCTCCGACGGGAGGTGCGGCGATGAAGGCCGCCGACGGACCGGTGCGGGCCGAGCGGTCCCCGGCCACGAGGATCGTGGAGAGGCTGGGCGGCGGTCTGGTCCGGGTGTTCCTGCTGCTGGTCGGTCTGTTCTGGCTGGTGCCGACCATCGGCCTGCTGATCTCCTCGCTGCGCTCGCCGGAGGACCTCGGCGCGAGCGGCTGGTGGACGGTGTTCACCGAGCCGTCCCAGCTCACCGTGGACAGCTACCGGAAGCTGCTGGAGAACGGCGACATCACGGACTCGATCGTCAACACCGTGCTGATCACGGTCCCGGCGACGGTGCTGGTCGTGGTCGTCGGCTCGCTCGCCGGCTACGCGTTCGCGTGGATGGAGTTCCCGGGCCGGGACTGGTGGTTCCTCGGCGTGGTGGGCCTGCTGGTGGTGCCCGTGCAGGTGGCGCTGATCCCCATCGCCGAACTGTTCGGCGCCGTCGGCCTGTTCGGGTCGGTGCTGGGGGTGATCCTGTTCCACGTGGGCTTCGGTCTGCCGTTCGCGGTGTTCCTGCTGCGGAACTTCTTCGCGGAGATCCCCCGCGAACTGCTGGAGGCGGCCCGCCTCGACGGCGCCGGCGAACTGCGCCTGTTCGTGCGGGTCGTGATGCCCCTGGGCGGGCCGGCCATCGCCAGCCTGGGCATCTTCCAGTTCCTGTGGGTCTGGAACGACATGCTGGTGGCGCTGGTGTTCACCGACGCCGGCAGCCAGCCGATCACGGTCGCCCTCCAGACCCAGGTACGGCAGTTCGGCAACAACGTCGACGTGCTGGCGCCCGGCGCGTTCATCTCGATGGTGATCCCGCTGGCCGTTTTCTTCGCGTTCCAGCGGCAGTTCGTGTCCGGTGTGATGGCCGGCGCGGTCAAGTAGGCGTCCGTACAAGGGGGGTGGACCGTCACCGGTCCGCCCCTCGCCGTTCACCCGGTGTCCCCCGGATGCCGTAGGCGAACGTAACCAAGTCACTCCATCGGCCGTTGCCGGGCCAGGCCCTGTCGTCCCGCGCCGACCCATGGATGTCCCTTGCCCAGGTTCAGTGTCATCGTCCCCGCGTACAAGGTTCAGGCGTATCTGCACGAGTGCCTCGAATCGGTGCTGTCCCAGTCGTACCCCGACCTGGAGGTGATCGCCGTCGACGACCGCTCGCCGGACGCCTGCGGCGAGATCATCGACGAGTTCGCGGCGCGCGATCCGCGCGTGCGCCCCCTGCACCTGCCGGAGAACGCCGGCCTGGGCCCGGCCCGCAACGCCGGTCTGGCCCGGGCGACCGGCGACTACGTGCTCTTCCTGGACTCCGACGACACGCTCACCCCGGACGCGCTGGAGGCCATCGCCGACCGGCTGAAGGAGACCGGCGAGCCGGACGTCCTGGTCTACGACTACGCCACCACCGACTGGACGGGCGAGGCACGGCGCCACCGGTTCGCCGCGCAGCTCACCGAGGAGGGCCCGGCGCCCTTCCGGCTGGAGGACCGGCCGGGCCTGCTCCGGGTGCTGATGGTGGCCTGGAACAAGGCCTACCGGCGGGACTTCGTCACCCGCGCCGGCCTCACCTTCCCGCCCGGCCTCTACGAGGACACCCCCTGGACGTACCCGGCGCTGCTGACCGCCGAGTCGATCGCGACGCTGGACCGGGTCTGCGTGCACTACCGGCAGCGCCGCCGGGGCAGCATCCTGTCCACCACCAGCCGCCGGCACTTCGACGTCTTCGACCAGTACGACCGGGTCTTCGCGTTCCTCGACGAGCGGCCCGCGCTCGCCCGGTGGCGGCCGGTGCTGTTCCGCCGGATGGTCGACCACTTCACGACCGTGTTCACCCGGCCCGGCCGGCTGCCCCGCGGGGCGCGCGCCGAGTTCCTGCGCCGGGCCCGCGCCCACTACCGCCGCTACCGGGCCCCCGGCGCGCCCGTCCCGCCCCGCTCCCGGCTGCGCCACGCCCTCGTCCGCCTCGGCCTGCACCGCACCTACCGGACCCTCCAGGCCACCGAGACCGCGGCCCGCCGCGCCCGCGGGCTCGCCGGGACGCTGGGCCACGCCCTGCGGGCGGGCCTGCTCCAGGCCCACTACCGCATCCAGCTGCGGCTGCCGCTCCGTGCCGACCGGGCCGTCTTCGCCGCCTACTGGGGGCGCGGCCACGGCTGCAACCCGGGCGCGCTGGAGGCCGCGTTCCGCACCTTCGCCCCGCACGTGCGCACGGCGTGGATCGCCCGTCCCGAGCACCGGCGGGACATCCCGCCGGGCCCGCGCCCGCTGCGCCCCGGCACCGCCGCCTACTGGACGGCGCTGGCCCGCTCCAAGTACCTGGTGAACAACGTCAACTTCGACCGCCGGCTGGTCAAGCGCCCCGGCCAGGTCTTCGTCCAGACCCAGCACGGCACCCCCCTCAAGCGCATGGGCCTGGACCTCCAGGAATACCCGGCGGCCGCGCGGGACATGGACTTCGCCGAGCTGCTGCGGGGCGTCGACAAGTGGGACTACGTCCTGTCCGCCAACCGCCACACCACCCTGACGTGGGAGCGCGTCTACCCCGGCGGGTACACCACGCTGGAGTACGGCTACCCCCGCAACGACGTCTTCCAGCAGGCGACGGCCGCGGACGTGACCCGGCTGCGCGACGCGCTCGGCATCCCCCGCGACACGGTCGCGATCCTCTACGCGCCGACCCACCGCGACCACCGCCGCACCCAGCGCGCCGTCCTCGACCTGGAGCGGATCCTGCGCCGCCTGGGCCCGCGCTTCGTGATCCTGGCCCGGTCCCACTACTGGCAGCCCGCCCCGCCGCCGCGCGACGGCCGCGTCCTCGACGTCAGCGGCCACCCCGGTGTGGAGTCCCTCTGCCTGGCCTCGGACGTCCTGGTCACCGACTACTCGTCGATCATGTTCGACTACGCCAACCTCGACCGCCCGATCGTCGTCCACGCCCCCGACGACGACTGGGCGGCCTACGAGGCGGCCCGCGGCACCTACTTCGACCTGCGGGCCTGCCCACCGGGCGCGGTCGCCCGCAGCGAGGACGAACTGATCGACATCTTCGCCACCGGCCACTGGCGCGGCTCCCGCTCCGCCCAGCTGCGCGCCGCGTTCCGCGAGCGGTTCTGCCCGTACGACGACGGACGGGCCGCCGAGCGCGTCGTACGGCACGTCGTGCTGGGCGAGACGACGCCGCCGCCGGTCGTGCCGCTCGCCGAGCGCCGGCCCGTGCCGTCGGCGGCCTCGGCGTTCACGCGCACCCCGCTCACCACCGTGCCGCAACCGTCCGGTCCGCAGCCGTCCGACCGCCGCACCGTCACCGACCGGCTCTGACCGTCACCGACCCCGGCGCTGACCGTCACCGACCGGCTCCGAGGGCCGCTCGCCCCCGCGGCCCGGCCGGGCCCGGCCTCCGGCCCCTTCCGGCGACTCCGGCGGCTCCGGACCCTCCGGCCTCTCCGGACCCTCGACAGCGAAAGAACAGAGAAAGAGCAGTATGCCCCGCTTCAGCATCATCGTCCCGTCCCACGGTGTCGCGGGCCGGCTGTCCCTGGCGCTGGACTCCGTCCTCGCCCAGTCCTTCGGCGATTTCGAGCTGCTCCCGGTCTGCGACGCGCCCGGCACCCCGGCCGCGGACGTCGCCGCCGGGTACGCCGCGCGGGACCCCCGGGTGACGCCCGTGCACTCGCCCCCGTCGGCGGGCCTGGCCGGCGCGCGCAACGCCGGGCTGCGGGCGGCGACCGGCGCGTACCTGCTGTTCCTCGACGGCGACGACACCCTCGCCCCGGGCGCGCTGACCGCCGTGGACGCCCGCCTGGCCGAGACCGGCGAGGTCGACGTCCTGTACGCCGAGCACGAGCGCTGCCCGTGGTGGGAGGGCGAGCCGGCCAACCCGGCGGCCCCGCTGCTGGCGGGCGCGCCGCGGGGCGCCTTCGCCCCCGCCGAGGCGCCCCGGGTGACCGGCGTGGAACTGCCGGCGTGGAGCGCGGCCTACCGGCGGTCCTTCCTCACCGGGCACCGGCTCGCCTTCCCCGACGGCCACTTCACCGACATCGGCTTCGGCGGCCTGGTCACCCTGCGCGCCGAACGGATCGCGGTGCTGCGCCGGGTCGTCGTACGGCACCGGCTGCGCCGGCAGGGCGGCCGGCTCAACCTGCCGGGCGAGCACCACACCGAGCTGCTGGACCGGGCGGAGGCGGTGCTGACGGCGGCGGCCGAGCTGTCCGTGCCGGCCGGGCGGTCGGGGCCGCTCTTCGAGCAGCTCTTCGCCGCCGTCCTGAAGACGGCCGCGCATCCGGCACGGCTGCCCGGTCCGCTGCGCCGCGCCTTCTTCCGCCGGGCGGCCCGGCTGTACCGGCTCCACCGCCCAGCCGGTTTCCGCAGGCCCGGCGGGAGCATGGGGGTGCAGCACCGGCTGCTGGCGGCGGGGGCGTACACGGCGTTCCGCGCGCTGCGGGACGCCAACCGGACGGCGTCGGCGGCCGTCCGGCGCGTCCCGCGCCCCCGGGGGCTGCGCACGCGCCTGTACTACCGGATGCAGCTGCGCCGCCGCATCGACCCGAACCTGGCGGTGTACTGCGCCTACTGGGGGCGCGGATACGCCTGCAACCCGGCCGCGATCCACGCCAAGGCCGCCGAACTCGCCCCGCACATCCGGTCGGTGTTCCTCGTCGAGGCCGACCGGGCGCACACCCTCCCCGAGGGCGTCGACCACGCCGTCATCGGCTCCCGCCGGTACTGGCGGGTCCTGGCGCGCGCCAGGTACCTGGTCAACAACGCCAACTTCGCGGAGGGCGTCGTCAAGCGCGCCGGCAGCGTGCACGTGCAGACCCAGCACGGCACCCCGCTGAAGAAGATGGGCGTCGACCAGTCGACGTACCCGGTGGTGGCCGCCGCGAGCGGCAGCTTCACCAAGCTGCTGGGCCGGGTGGACCGCTGGGACTTCAACCTCTCCGCCAACACCCACTCCACCCAGATGTGGGAACGCGCCTTCCCCGGCTCCTACGAGCACCTGGAGTACGGCTATCCGCGCAACGACGTCTTCTGCACGGCGACCGCCGAGGACGTGGCCCGGATCCGGCGGGAGCTGGGCGTGCCCGACGGGACGACGGCCGTCCTGTACGCCCCCACCCACCGCGACTGGCGGACCGGGTTCGACACGGGCCTGGACCTGGAGGCGTTCTGCGAGGCCGCCGGCGACGACGTCGTGGTGCTGCTGCGCGCCCACTACTTCTACGACCGGGGGGTGCGCGCCGGCACCGGCCGGATCATCGACGTCACCGGCCACCCCTCCACCGAGGAGGTGTGCCTCGCCGCCGACGCGCTGGTCACCGACTACTCGTCGATCATGTTCGACTACGCCAACCTGGACCGCCCGATCGTGGTGTACGCCGACGACTGGGACGTCTACACCGAGACGCGGGGCGTGTACTTCGACCTGATGGCGGCCCCGCCCGGACCGGTCGCCCGGACGCCTCGGGAGCTGGCGCGCGTCTTCCGCGACGGCTCGTACGCCTCCGCCGGGTCCACGGAGCTCAGGGCCGCCTTCCGGGCCCGTTTCTGCGGGTTCGACGACGGCCGGGCCGCCGAGCGCGTGGTGCGCCGGGTGCTGCTCGGCGAGCCCGCGGAGGCACTCCCGCCCGTGCGGCCGCTCACCGAGCGCGTCCCGGCCCCCGCCGCCTCCCCCCTCGTAAGGAGCTGACCGCAGCAGTGCCCCGCTTCAGCATCATCGTCCCCTGCTTCAAGGTGCAGGGCTTCCTGCGCGAGTGCCTCGACTCCGTCCTGGAGCAGTCGTACCGGGACCTCGAGGTGATCGCCGTCGACGACCGCTCCCCCGACGGCTGCGGCGCGATCCTCGACGCGTACGCGGCCCGCGACGACCGGGTACGGGTCCTGCACCTGCCGGAGAACGTCGGCCTCGGCCGCGCCCGCAACGCGGGACTGCCGCACGCCACCGGCGACTACCTCTTCTTCCTCGACAGCGACGACACCCTCGCCCCGGGCGCGCTGCGCGCGGCGGCCGACCGCCTCGACGAGACCGGCGACCCGGACGTCCTGGTCTTCGACTACGCCCGCACCTACTGGTGGGGCGGCACCCGCCGCAACGCCCTCGCGCACGTCCTCGCCGACTGCGGCCAGGACACGTTCACGGCCGCCGAGCGCCCCGAGATCCTCGACCTGCTGATGGTCGTGTGGAACAAGGTGTACCGGCGGGACTTCGTCGAGTCGAACGGCTTCCGCTTCCCGCCCGGCTACTACGAGGACACCCCCTGGACGTTCCCGGTGATGCTGAGCGCGGAGCGGATCGCCACGCTGGACCGGATCTGCCTGTACTACCGCCAGCGCCGCCAGGGCAACATCCTGTCCACCACCAGCCGCAAGCACTTCGACGTCCACGACCAGTACGAGCGGGTGTTCGCGTTCGTCGGCTCCCGTCCGGAGCTGGCGGGCTGGCGGCCCTACCTGCACCGCAAGATGGGCGAGCACTGTCTGGACATCCTCGCCAAGCCGGACCGGCTGCCGCCGTCGGACAAGGGCGAGTTCTTCCGGCGTACGGCCGAGCTGTTCCGCGCCCACCGGACGGCCGAGCCGGTCCCCGACGAGCTGCGCGTGCTGGAGGGCGGCTACCAGGCCTACCGGGCCCGGCGGCTGGCCGGGCGGGCCGGGCGCGAGCTGGCCCGGCGCGGGGGGCAGGCGCGCGCGGCGGCGGGGGCGCGGGCGCAGCGGGCCGTGGGCGCCGTGCAGGCCCGGCGCCCGCTCGATCCGCACCTCGTCGTGTACTCGGCGTTCTCGCACCGGGGCGTGCTCGGCGATCCGGGGGCCGTCTACTTCACGGCCCGCGAGATCGCCCCGCAGCTGCGGGGGGTGTGGGTGGTGCGGGACGAGGAGACGGCCGCGCGGCTCCCGGACGGCGTCGAGCACGTGCTCCTGGACTCCCCCGCCTACCGGCGGGTGACCGCGCGGGCCGGTTTCTTCGTCAACAACGTCAACTGGCCCGGCTCGCTCGTCAAGCGCCCCGGCAGCGTCCACATCCACACCCACCAGGGCACCCCGCTGAAGTACATGGCGGCCGACCTGCTGGAGCGGCCCGGCGCCCGGTACGGGGTGGACGTGCCGCAGATGCTGCGCCGCGCCGACCGCTGGGACCACAGCCTGGTCGCCAACCCGCACTCCGAGCTGGTGTGGGAGCGGGCGTACCCGTGCCACTTCGCGTCGGCGCGGACCGGCAGCCCGCGCAACGACGTGCTGGTGAACGCGGGCGAGGGCGCGGGCGCGGCGGTGCGGGCGCGGCTGGGCGTGCCGGACGGCCGCACGGTCGTGCTGTACGCGCCGACGCGCCGCGAGTACGTGCGCGGCGGGCACGTCGACCGGATCGACCTGGCCCGGTTCGCCGCCGACCTCGGCGAGGACCACACCCTCGTGGTGCGGCTGCACCCCTCCCTGGCGACCGGTCCGGCGCGCGGGACGGGCCTGGCCGAGCTGCACCGGCGCGGGATCCTCGTCGACGCGACCGACGAACCGCACGTCGAGGACGTCCTGCTCGCCGCCGACGTCCTGGTCACCGACTACTCGGCCCTGATGTTCGACTACGCCAACCTGGACCGGCCGGTCGTCGTCCACGCCGACGACTGGACCACGTACGCGGCGAGCCGGGGCGTCTACTTCGACGTCACCGCCGAGCCGCCCGGCCATGTCTCGCGCGACTACCGGGAGCTGGCCCGGCTGTTCGCCTCGGGCGGCTGGCGCGACGAGGAGTCGGCGCGGCTGCGGGCGGCCTTCCGGGAGCGGTTCTGCGCGTTCGACGACGGGCGGGCGGCCGAGCGGGTCGTACGGACGCTGCTGCTGGGCGAGCCGATGCCGCAGCGGGCGCGGGTACACGTCCCGGGCCCGGCGACGTCCCGCGACCTGCTGGCGTCCACGTGAGCGTGCGCCCGCGATCCACCGGTGAGCGGGTGGGGACGCGGCCACGGCCGGCCGGCGTCCGGGGGTGGTTCCGCCGGCGGCCCGTCGACGTGCGGATGTGGTTCCGCGCGCGGCAGGCCGGTGGCCGGGTGGGGACCCGTCCGCGGCCCGCTCGCGGTCGGGCCTGGTTCCGTCCGCGGCCCACCGACGCACGGGTGTGGTTCCGCCCGCGGCTCGTCGACGTCCGAGCGTGGTTCCGCTCGCGGCCCGCCGACGTCCGGGTGGGAACGCGTCCGCGGCCCGCCGGCGGTCGGGCCTGGTTCCGTCCGCGGCCCGCCGACGTCCGGGTGGGAACGCGTCCGCGGCCCGCCGGCGGTCGGGCCTGGTTCCGTCCGCGGCCCGCCGACGCACGGGCGTGGTTCCGCCCGCGGCAGGCCGACGTCCGGGTCGGGACGCGTCCGCGGCCCGGCGGCGGTCGGGCGTGGTTCCGCCCGCGACCCGCCGACGCACGGATGTGGTTCCGCGCGCGGCAGGCCGGTGGCCGGGTGGGGACGCGTCCGTGGCCCGCCGACGGCCGGGGGTGGTTCCGCCCGCGGCCCGCCGGCGGCCGGGCCTGGTTCCGTCCGCGGCCCCGGGGCTGGGTGCTGGTGCTGGCCGTCGTGTTCGCGCTGCTTCAGCTCACGAGCGTCACCGGCCGGGACACCCCGGACAGCAAGAACTACCTGTCGTACGCGCTGAGCCTGCGCGGGGAGGGCAAGCGGGAGGCGGCGGCCGCCACGATCGACTGGGCGTGCGCGGGGCAGGCCTCGATCGCGGTCCGGCGGCAGCGCGTGGACGTGATCCGCTTCCACCGTCCCGACCCCGGCGCCCGGGTCGGCGGCGACTGCCGGGCGCGGGAGTGGCGCAACGCCGGGGCGCGGCTGGCGGCGGGGCAGACCGGCGGGCACACCGTGCCGTTCATGTCGGAACGCTTCATGCGGATCTTCGAGGTGCGGCCGGGCTATCCGGTGTTCCTCGTCCCGTTCGTCACCGTGTTCGGGGTGGTGTGGGGGATGTGGGCGGCGGGCGTCGCGGTGACCGTGGCGGGCGGAGTGCTGGCGTTCCTGATCCTGCGGACACTGCGCGCGCCGACCCGGTTCTGCCTGACCGGGCAGGTGCTGTACTACGTCCTGCCGTGCGGCGCGACCGCCATGCGCCCGATGACCGAGGGGCTGCTGCTGGCGCTGACGCTGACGGCGGTGTGGGGCTGCGCGCTGGCCCTGGACGGGCGGGTGCGGTGGGGGGCGGGGCTGGTGGGCGGTGCGCTGGCCGCCCTGTTCGCGGTCAAGCACTCGCAGGCGCTGTTCCTCGGGCTGTGTCTGGCGGGTGCGGGCGCGCTGGTCGCCGTACGGCGCCGGCGGCGCGGGGGGCCGGTGGGGCGCGGGGTGGCGGTGCTGGGCGTGGCGGGCGGGTGCGGGGTGCTGGGGACGGTGCTGCTGGCGTGGCTGCTGCGCTACCCGTCGGCGTCGGAGAGCCTCCAGGACCTGCTGACCCACCACTTCACCCGGCCCGACCGCGTCCGTCCCTGGCCGGAGTTCTGGCAGCTCCAGGGGAACTTCTGGGGGGAGTGGGCGCGGCGGCAACTGGGGGATCCGCTGTTCCCGGCGGCGCTGGCGGCGGGGGCGTGGGGGGCGCTGGGCGGCCGGCGGCGGACGTTCGGCGTGTTCCTGGTGGCGGCCGCCTGCACCGGGGTCCTCACCCAGGCCGGGCACCCGGACATCGTCATCTGGGGCGGCCGGCTGATCGTGCTGGCCTGGCTGCTGCCGGTGCTGGGCCTGCCGCTGCTGCTTCAGTCCGCGGTCCGGGAGCGGGCCGTGCCGCCGGCGCCCCGGGAGCGGACCGGAACCGTCAAGGCTCACTCGATGAGGTGACAGTCGGCAAGGCTGTTGACGCGGGCGGGAACACATACGGCCGATGTCTCCCATGGCCCCTCCCCTGTTCCCGCTCCTCCCGGTCCGATGAGCGTCGGCGTACTGATCCGGCGTCCGGTGCGCGGGGCGACGGCGCTGCGCGGCGGGCGCCTGTGGCGTCCGACGCCGTACCAGGTGTGCGGGTTCCTGTTCTGGCTGGTGGTGTCGCTGGCGTTCTGGCGGGTGCCGCTGTGCTGCGACGCGGGCCAGCACGCGGCGGTCGTCGAACGGCTGAGGGCCGACCTCCTCCGGCCGCGCCATCCGACGGCGGACCTGCCGGGGGCGGGCAGCCCCTACTACTCGCCGTACGCGGTGGCCGAGGGCGCCTTCGCCCGGCTGACCGGTCTGCGGGGCTGGGAGGTGCTGCGGGTCGCGGGGCCGGTGAACCTGCTGGTGCTGCTGACCGGGATCGGCCGCTTCACGCGGGTGCTGACGCCCCGGCCGTGGGCGCCGGTGTTCGCGCTGGGCGCGATGACCCTGCTGTGGGGCACCGAACGGGCCTGGTGGAGCGGCTACCTGGGCCTGATGTCGATGACCGGCAACCTCGGCTACCCGTCGACGTTCGCCATCGGGCTCGCCTTCTGGGCGTGGGCGCTGACGGGGGCACGCGCGCGGGACGCGCGGCGGGTGCGGTTCGTGGGGCCGGGCGGGCTGCGCGGCTTCACCGGCTACGCGGCGGTGGGCGCGCTGTACGGGGTGGTCCTGCTGGTGCATCCGATCACGTCGGTGGCGGCGGTGACCGGGGGCGCGGCCCTCGTCCTGGGCCGGCAGCGGCGGTGGCGGCCGGCGGTGGTGCTGCGGTGGGCGGCCGCGGGCGCGGCGGCGCTGCTCGTCGCGGCGTCCTGGCCGTACTTCGACGTGTTCGCGCTGGCCGGGGACGGCAGCGTGGACGCGATGCACCGGCGGCTGTACGAGGGGCTCGTGGACCACTTCGGGCTGGCGCTGCTGGGGCTGCCGGCGCTGTGGCTGCGCGGGCGGGCCTCGGCGCGCGATCCGCTGGTGCTGATGTTCGCCGCGGACTGTCTGGTGGTGGCGTACGGCTGGGTCAGCGGTCACTACACCTACGGGCGGATCCTGGGGCTGACGCTGGTGGCGCCGCAGTTCGCGCTGGCGGTGGAGCTGGCGGCGCCCCGGCCGTGGGGCGCGGGGCGGCGGGTGCTGGGGGCGGCCGCGGCGGGCGCGGCCTGCCTGGGTTTCCTGACCGTGCACGCCGGGGCGGTCGTACCGCGCTCGCTGGATCCGGTCGGCTTCGCGCAGCCGCCGCGCTGGCCCGCGTACGACTGGGCCGCGCCGTACATCCGGCCCGGCGAGGTGGTGATCACCGACGGCTACTACGCCGTCCACGCCATCGCCGGGTACGGGCCGAACCTCGCCGCGCCCGCCTGGCCGGACGCGGCGGTCGGGGAGGGGGAGCGGCTGCGGCGGCTCGCGGACGTCCGCGCCTACCTCTCCCCGGCGTCGACCCGCGCCGAGCGGTCGGCGATCGTCCGCCGCCACCGCGTCCGCTGGCTGCTGCTCACCCGCCGGCAGCGGGTGCCCGAGGAGGCGGTGGTGGTGGCGTGGAGCCGACGGACGGGGGAGGTGCTGGCGCGGGTCGGGTGAGGCGCCGCGATTCCCGGCGCCTCACCGTGTACTCGCGGCGGTCACCGTGTACTCGCGGCCGTCACCGTGTACTCCCGGCGGTCGCCGCGGCCGTCACCGTGTACTCCCGGCCGTCACCGTGGACTCCCGGCCGTCACCGTGGGCTCCCGGCCGTCACCGTGGGCTCCCGGCCGTCACTCGATGACGAGGTCGACCTCGATGTTGCCGCGGGTGGCGTTGGAGTAGGGGCAGACCTGGTGGGCCTGCTCGACCAGCTTGCGGCCGGTCTCCTCGTCCACGGTGTCCGGCAGCTCGACGCGGAGGGTGACCTTGAGGCCGAAGCCTTCGCCCTGCTTGCCGATGCCGACCTCGGCGGTCACCGCGGCGTCGCTGACGTCGGCCTTCGCCTGGCGGCCGACCAGTGCGAGGGCGCTGCCGAAACAGGCCGCGTACCCGGCGGCGAAGAGCTGCTCGGGGTTGGTGCCCTGGCCGTTGCCGCCGAGCTCCACCGGCATGGCCAGCTGGAGGTCGATCCTGCCGTCGGAGGAGACGGTGCGGCCCTCGCGGCCGTGGGTGGCGGTGGCGACCGCGGTGTAGAGCGCGTCCATGGAATGAACCATCCCTTACGGAGATCGGTGTCGGGGGTGGCCGGCCCTCGCGCGGTGGCGTCCGGGCCGTCCCACGAGAAGTGAAGCACACAATCAAATTGTGCACAACTAAATGGCCTCCAAGAGCTACCCTGGAGCCATGACCCCGCTCCCGCCGCCCGACACCGGCGCTGCCGCCGCCCCCGAGGAGAACTGGCTCCGCCTGGACCGCCAGATCTGCTTCTCCCTGCACGCCGCCTCACGCGCGTTCAACGGCGTCTACCGCGTGATCCTCAAGGACCTCGGGCTGACCTACCCCCAGTACCTGGTGATGCTGGTGCTCTGGGAGGAGGGCGAGCTGCCCGTCAAGAAGCTGGGCGAACACCTGCGGCTGGACTCCGGCACCCTCTCGCCGCTGCTGAAGCGGCTGGAGTCGGCCGGCCTGGTCCGGCGGGAGCGCAACGCGCGCGACGAACGCTCGGTCGTGATCCGGCCGACCGAGGAGGGCACGGCGCTGCGCGAGCGGGCCCTGCGGGTGCCGCGCCGGATCGCCGGCGCCACGGGCTTCGACCTGGAGGAGATCCGCGAGCTGCGCGAACGCCTCGACCGGCTCACCGATGCGCTGGACGCGGCGGCGGTGGCGGCGGACGCCGACGGCGAGGAGGGCCGCGACCAGCCGGTGCGGTAGGGCCGGCCGCCTGTTTGACTGTGAGACGACGCGCGGCCGAGGAGGGGGAGGCACGGATGACCTGGTTGATCACGGGCGGCGCCGGCTACATCGGGGCGCACGTCGTACGGGGCATGACCGAGGCGGGCGAGCGGGTGGTGGTCTACGACGACCTGTCCTCGGGCGTCGCCGAGCGCGTCCCTGCGGGGGTGCCGCTGGTGGCGGGCTCGACGCTGGACAAGGCCCTGGTGGCCCGCACCCTGGCCGAGCACTCCGTCACCGGCGTCGTCCACCTGGCGGCGAGGAAGCAGGTCGGGGAGTCGGTGGAGCGGCCCCTGCTCTACTACCGGGAGAACGTGGAGGGGCTGCGCGTCCTGCTGGAGGCGGTCACCGAGGCGGGCGTCCCGTCGTTCGTCTTCTCCTCCTCCGCCGCCGTCTACGGCATGCCGGACGTGGACCTGGTCACCGAGGAGACGCCCTGCGCCCCGATGTCCCCCTACGGCGAGACGAAGCTGGCCGGCGAGTGGCTGGTCCGCGCGACCGGCCGGGCCACGGGCCTGTCCACGGCCTCCCTGCGCTACTTCAACGTGGCCGGCGCGGCGAGCCCCGACCTCGCGGACACCGGGGTCCTCAACCTCGTCCCCATGGTCTTCGAACGGCTCACCCGGCACGCCCCGCCGCGCATCTTCGGCGACGACTACCCGACACCCGACGGCACCTGCGTCCGGGACTACATCCACGTCACCGACCTGGCCGAGGCCCATGTCGCCGCCGCCCGCGCGCTCCAGGCGTCGCCCGGCCACTCCCTCACCCTGAACATCGGCCGGGGAGAGGGCGTCTCCGTCCGCGAGATGATCGACCTCGTCAACGCCGTCACGGGCTACGGCCGCCCGCCGACGGTCACCCCGCGGCGCCCCGGCGACCCGGCGCGCGTGGTCGCCTCCGCCGACCGCATCGCCACCGAACTGGGCTGGCGGGCGAAGCACGACGTCCAGGACATGATCGTCTCCGCCTGGGAGGGATGGGTGCGGCTGCATCCGGAGGCGGCTCGGGCGTAGGCCTCGGGTGGGGCCCTCGGGCGCAGGCGGGAACGGCGGGACACGGGCCCCGCTCCCTCACAGGGCCTTGATCGCCTCCGCGGTCGCGCGCGCCAGGGCGTCCAGGTACCCCTTGGGCAGCTTCGGGGCGCGGATCACCACCGAGCGCCAGTACAGCGGCCCCGAGATCAGGTCGAGCGCCAGTTCGCCGTCGAGTCCCTCGCGCACCTCGCCGCGCCGGGCCGCCGCCGCCACGATCTTCAGCGCGACCCCCTCCTGCCCGTCCCGGAGCGCCTTCTGCATCGCCTCGGCGATCTCCGGGTTGCGGGCCGCCTCGGCCTGGAGGTCGGGGATGATCTGCGAGGCGACCGGATGCCGCAGCGCCCGGGACGTCACCTCGTACAGCAGCCGCAGGTCCCCCTCCAGGCTCCCGGTGTCCGGGGCCGGCAGTCCCTGCACGGCGATCGCCGAGACGACGTCCAGCACCAGGTGCAGCTTGGAGCGCCAGCGCCGGTACACCGCGGTCTTGCCGACACCGGCGCGCCGGGCGATGCCCTCGATGGACATCCGCGCGTAGCCGACGGTCGCGAGCTCCTCGAACACGGCCGCCCGGATGGCCTCCGTCACGTCCTCCCGGAGCACGGCCGCTCCGGCGGGGGTCCGGCGGCGCGGACGCGTCTGGGGACCGTCGGCGTTCGTCGTCATGCGGACAGCATAGGGCGTTGCGACGATACGGGCCCGTCCCCACGCGCCCTCCACGCCCCTCCTCACGCGCCCTCCGCGCCCCTCCTCACGCACCTCCCCCCCCTCCCCCACGCGCCCGCCGCGCCCCCTCCCCCGCGCGGCCCGGCGGGACGGCGCCGCCGTGACGACGAAACGGTTGCGTTCCGACGCCCGCTCGCCTTACGCTCACGTTGCGACGATACGGTCCCGTCCCGACGTAAGAGAACGTGAAGAGAAGCGTAAGAGAACGCCGGGCGACGACGGGCGCACGCCGGACGCACGCACCCCACCCCCCGAGTGAAAGCAGCGGATGTGAGCCAGGTCCTCCACACACCGCCCCCGACGCGGCCCGAGGTCCACGAAGACCTCGCCGCTCTCGCGGCCCGGCACGGCCTCTCGGTCAGCGGCGCCCGCCCGTCCCTGCCGCAGTACGTCCGTCAGCTGTGGGACCGCCGCCACTTCATCAGCGCGTTCGCCACCGCCAAGCTCACCGCGCAGTACAGCCAGGCGAAGCTCGGCCAGGTCTGGCAGGTCATGACCCCGCTGCTGAACGCGGCGGTCTACTACTTCATCTTCGGCGTCCTGCTGGAGACCAAGGACGGCGTGCCGGACTTCATCCCGTTCCTGGTCACGGGCGTGTTCGTGTGGACGTTCACCCAGAGCTCGATCATGACCGGCACCCGGGCCATCTCCGGCAACATCGGCCTGGTACGGGCCCTGCACTTCCCGCGCGCCGCCCTGCCGATCTCCTTCTGCCTCCAGCAGCTGCAACAGCTGCTGTTCTCGATGGCCGCGCTGGTGGTCATCCTGCTGTGCGTCGGCGTCCCGCCCGCCGTCTCCTGGGTGCTGGCGGTGCCCGCCCTGGTGCTCCAGTTCGTCTTCAACGCCGGCGTCTCGATGATCCTGGCCCGCCTCGGCGCCAAGACGCCGGACATCGCCCAGCTGATGCCGTTCGTCCTGCGCACCTGGATGTACACCTCGGGCGTGATGTGGAGCATCGACAACCTGCTCAGCCAGCACAGCGACCTGCCGCCCTGGATCGCCGACCTGCTGCGCGCCAACCCGGCCGCCATCTACATCGACCTGATGCGCTTCGCGCTGATCGACACGTTCACCGCGAGCCAGCTGCCCCCGCACGTGTGGGCCTGGGCGGCCGGCTGGGCCCTGCTCGCCGGCGTCGGCGGCTTCATCTACTTCTGGAAGGCTGAGGAGACGTACGGCCGTGGCTGACACCGCAGGACTCACCGAGCCGACACCGACCGGCGGGCACGTCCCCGCGGGTGAGCGCGTCCCCACCGTCGTCGCGGACGGCGTCGACATCGTCTACCGGGTCAACGGCACCGGCGCCGGACGCGGCTCCGCGACCGCCGCCCTCAACCGCATCCTGCGCCGCAAGCAGACCGAGAAGGCGGCGGGCGTCCGCACCGTGCACGCCGTCAAGAACGTCTCCTTCGTCGCCCACAAGGGCGAGGCGATCGGGCTGATCGGCACCAACGGCTCCGGCAAGTCGACCCTGCTCAAGGCGGTCGCCGGCCTGCTCCCCGTGGAGCGCGGCAAGATCTACACCGACGGCCAGCCCTCCCTCCTCGGCGTCAACGCGGCGCTCATGGGCGACCTGACCGGCGAGCGCAACGTCTACCTCGGCGGCCTGGCCATGGGCATGTCCCGCGAGCAGATCAAGGAGCGCTACCAGGAGATCGTCGACTTCTCCGGCATCAACGAGAAGGGCGACTTCATCTCCCTGCCCATGCGCACCTACTCCTCCGGCATGGGCTCCCGGCTGCGCTTCTCCATCGCCGCCGCCAAGGACCACGACGTCCTGCTCATCGACGAGGCGCTGTCCACCGGCGACGCGCGCTTCCAGACGCGGTCGGCGGAGCGCATCCAGGAGATGCGCCGGCACGCCGGCACCGTCTTCCTCGTCAGCCACAGCAACAACACGATACGCACCACCTGCGACCGGGTGCTGTGGCTGGAGCGCGGCGAACTGCGCATGGACGGCCCCACGGAGGAGGTCATGCAGGCCTACGAGGCGTTCACCGGCGACAAGCCGAAGAAGAAGCCGCGCCCGAAGCCGGCGTAGGTCCCGTCGGACGTGAGGGCGCCCCCCCGATACCTCGGGGGGGCGCCCTCACGCGGTGCGGTCACGCCCTACGCATGCGTCCGCAGCAGGGTCCGCATCGTCCGCATCGCCACCGACAGGTTGGCCAGGTCGAACGTCTCCGACCCCTGGATCTCCTCCAGGGTGACGCGCGCCCGCCCCAGGATCGCCGCGTTCTTCTGCTCCCAGGCCGTGAACCGCTGCTCGGGCGTCGAGGTGCCGTTGCCGACGGACAGGATGTCCGCGGTCAGCGCCGCGTGGGCCGCGTACAGGTCCTCGCGGATGGAGGCGCGGGCCATGGACTGCCAGCGGTCGGCGCGCGGCAGCTCGATGATGCGGTCCATCAGCTGGGTGATGTGCAGCCGGTCGGCGAGGTCGTAGTACACCTCGGCGACGTCCAGCGGGTCCTTGCCCGTGCGGTCGGCCACCGACACGATGTCGAGCGCCGGGAACGCCGACGAGAACCCGGCCACCCGGGTGGCGAGCTCGTCGGGCACGCCGGCGCCGGTCAGCTCGTCGTGGATCATCTGCCACCACTCCAGGTCCGCACCCCGCAGCAGCTTCGTCAGCTGCGACCAGACCTGCTCGACACGGTCGGCGAAGAACTCCACCGTCTCGGCGAGCTGAAGCGGCTGCGGCCGGTTGTTGAGCAGCCAGCGCGTGCCGCGTTCCACCAGACGGCGCGAGTGCAGGCGGATACGGGTCTGGACAGCCGCCTCGACCTTGTTGTCGAGGTCCTCCACCGCGTCCCACACGGGAGCCGAACGGAAGATCGCCCGGGCCGCGGTCTGCGCCCGCACGATCTCCTCCAGCGAGGCGCCGGTCTCCTCCCGCAGCCGGTGCAGGTAGGTCGTACCGCCGGTGTTGACGGTGTCGTTGACCAGGACGGTCGTGGTGATCTCGCGGCGCAGCGGGTGGTTGTCGATGTGCTCGGGGAACCGCTCGCGCAGCGCGCTGGGGAAGTAGGCGTACAGCAGGGTCCGCAGGTAGGGGTCGTCGGGCAGCGAGGTGTGCAGCAGCTCGTCCGACACCGTGATCTTCGTGTACGCCATGAGGACGGCCGTCTCCGGCCCGGTCAGGCCCTGGCCGGCGGCGAGGCGCTCGCGGATCTGCCGGTCGGCGGGCAGGAACTCCAGCGCCCGGTCGAGGTGGCCCTCGCGCACCAGGTGGCGCATGAACCGCTGCTGGGCGTGGAGCATGTCCTTGGACTGGGCGAGGGCGTTGGCGATCGCCGTGTTCTGCGCGTAGTTGTTGCGCAGGACGAGCCGGCCGACCTCGTCGGTCATCTCGGCGAGCAGCTTGTTGCGCTGCTTGACGGTCATGTCGCCGTCGGCGACCACGCCGTTGAGCAGGATCTTGATGTTCACCTCGTGGTCGGAGGTGTCCACGCCCGCGCTGTTGTCGATGGCGTCCGTGTTGATCCGGCCGCCGCGCCGGGCGAACTCGATCCTGCCGAGCTGGGTCAGGCCCAGGTTGCCGCCCTCGCCGACGACCTTGACGCGCAGGTCGGCGCCGTCGACGCGGATGGCGTCGTTCGCCTTGTCGCCGACGTCGGCGTTCGACTCGGTGGACGCCTTGACGTAGGTGCCGATGCCGCCGTTCCACAGCAGGTCCACCGGCGCGGCGAGGATCGCCCGCATCAGGTCGGCCGGGGTCAGCTTGGTGACGCCCGCCTCGATACCGAGGGCCTCGCGGACGTGCGCGTTGACCGGGATCGCCTTCGCCGTACGGGGGAAGACGCCGCCACCGGCCGACAGCAGGGCGGTGTCGTAGTCGGCCCAGCTGGAGCGGGGCAGGTCGAACAGGCGGCGGCGCTCGGCGTACGACGTCGCCGCGTCCGGGTTCGGGTCGATGAAGATGTGCCGGTGGTCGAAGGCGGCGACCAGGCGGATGTGCTCGGACAGCAGCATGCCGTTGCCGAACACGTCACCGGACATGTCGCCGATGCCGACGACCGTGAAGTCCTCGACCTGCGTGTTCACGTCCAGCTCGCGGAAGTGCCGCTTCACCGACTCCCAGGCGCCGCGCGCGGTGATGCCCATCGCCTTGTGGTCGTACCCGGCGGAGCCGCCGGAGGCGAAGGCGTCGCCGAGCCAGAAGCCGTACGTCTCGGCGACCTCGTTGGCGATGTCGGAGAAGGTGGCGGTGCCCTTGTCGGCGGCGACGACCAGGTAGGTGTCGTCCTCGTCGTGCCGGACCACGTCCGCCGGGGGCACGACCTCGCCGGCGACCATGTTGTCGGTGATGTCGAGCAGGGCGGAGATGAAGGTCCGGTAGCTGGCGACGCCCTCGGCCATCCAGGCGTCGCGGTCCACGGCCGGGTCGGGCAGCTGCTTGGCGACGAAGCCGCCCTTGGCGCCGACCGGCACGATGACGGTGTTCTTCACCATCTGCGCCTTGACCAGGCCGAGGATCTCGGTGCGGAAGTCCTCCCGCCGGTCGGACCAGCGCAGACCGCCGCGCGCGACCTTCCCGAACCTCAGGTGCACACCCTCCACGCGCGGCGAGTACACCCAGATCTCGAAGGCGGGGCGGGGCGCCGGCAGGTCGGGGATGGCCTGCGGGTCGAACTTCATCGACACGTAGCCGTGCGGTGTGCCGTCGTCGGTCCGCTGGAAGAAGTTGGTGCGCAGGGTCGCCTTGATGACGGTGAGGAAGGAGCGCAGGATGCGGTCCTCGTCGAGGGAGGCCACCTGGTCGAGGGCGGCCTCGAGCTCCTCCTGGAGGGCGTCGACGAGCTCGTGCCCGGCGCGCTGCCGGTCCGGCGACATCCGCGCCTCGAACAGGGAGACCAGCAGCCGGGTGGTGTGGACGTTGTTGCGGAGGGTGTCCTCCATGTAGTCCTGGCTGAAGGTGGAGCCGGCCTGCCGCAGGTACTTGGCGTACGCGCGCAGCACCATCGCCTGCCGCCAGTGCAGGCCGGCGCTCAGCACCAGGGAGTTGAAGCCGTCGTTCTCCGCCTTGCCGGTCCAGGTCGCGGCGAACGCCTCCTGGAACCGCTCACGGCCGTCGTCCCCGAGGTGGTCGCCGTTGCCGCCGCCCAGGGAGCGCGGGATGCGCAGACCGAAGTCGTAGATCCAGGCGACGCTGCGGTCGGCCAGGCGCAGTTCGTAGGGCCGCTCGTCGATGACCTCGACGCCGAGCCGGTTGAGGACCGGCAGCACGGCCGACAGGGAGATCGCGTCGCCCTTGCGGTAGATCTTGAAGCGGCGCTCGTCCGGTCCCGCGCCCACCGGCTCGTACAGGCTGAGCGCGAAGTTCCGTTGCTCGTCGAGGCGTTCGAGGTGGACGAGGTCGGCGACCGCGGAGCGCGGGATGTGGTCGGCCTTGTAGCCCTCGGGGAAGGCGTTGCCGTACCGGCGCAGCAGCTCCGCGGCCCGCTCCTCGCCCAGTTCGGCGTTGAGCGCCTCGGAGAACGCGTCGGCCCAGGACCGGGCCGCCGCCACCAGCCGGGCCTCGATGCGCTCCTTGTCGCCGTCGGACAGCTCGGGCAGCTCGGTGCCCTGCGGGACGCGGACGACGAAGTGCAGGCGGGAGAGGATCGACTCGGTGTTCCAGGCGGTGAAGTCGACGCTGATGCCGCCGAGTTCCTCCTTGAGGATGTCGATGATCCGCAGCCGGACACCGGTGGTGTAGCGGTCGCGGGGCAGGTAGACGAGCGCGGAGTAGTAGCGGCCGTACTCGTCCTGCCGCAGGTAGAGGCGGAGCCTGCGGCGTTCCTGGAGGTAGAGGACGGAGGTGACGATGGACCGGAGTTCGCCCACCGGCGTCTGGAACAGCTCGTCGCGCGGGTACGTCTCCAGGATCTGGAGCAGGTCGCGGCCGTCGTGGCTGTGGGGCGAGAAGCCGGCGCCCGTCAGGACGGCGTCGACCTTGCGCCGGACGACCGGCACGCGCAGCACCGACTCGGTGTAGGCGGCGGAGGAGAACAGGCCGAGGAAGCGCCGCTCCCCGACGACGTTGCCGTCCGCGTCGAACTTCTTGACGCCGACGTAGTCGAGGTAGGACGGCCGGTGCACGGTGGCGCGGCTGTTGGCCTTGGTCAGCACGAGCAGCTTGTGCTCGCGCGCCTTGGCGCGGGCGTCGGCCGGGAGCCGCTCGAAGGAGGGGCTCACGGGGTGGGTGTCGCCCTCGGCGTGGTGCGGGTCGGAGCGCAGGATGCCGAGGCCGGTGCCGGGGACGGCGGCGAGGGAGTCGTCCTCCCGCAGCTGGTACTCCCGGTAGCCGAGGAAGGTGAAGTGGTCGGCGGCCAGCCAGCGCAGCAGCTCGCGGGCCTCCTCGACCTCGGGCCCGGGCAGGTCGCCGGGGACGGGCTCGTCCTCGAGCCGGTCGGCGACGCGCAGGGCCGCGTCCCGCATCTTCTCCCAGTCCTCGACGGCCTCGCGGACGTCGGACAGGACGCGCAGCAGGTCGGCGGTGATCTGCTTGAGGTCGGCGCGGTCGGTCTCGCGGTCCGTCTCGACGTGGATCCAGGACTCGACGTGCGCGTCGTGCGGCAGGCCCTCGGCGGGCGGTGCCGTGAGCACCTCGACGAGCTTGCCGGTGAGGTCGCGGCGGACGACGACCTGCGGGTGGATGACGAGGTGGATGCCCCGTCCCTGCCGGGTCAGCTCGTTCGTCACCGAGTCGACCAGGAAGGGCATGTCGTCGGTGACGACCTCGACGACGGAGTGGGAGCAGGTCCAGCCGTTCTCCTCGACGGTCGGGGTGTGCACGCGGACGTTCGCGGTGCCCTGCGGGCGGTTCTCGGCCAGCCGGTAGTGGGAGAAGGCGGCTCCGAAGATGTCGACCGGGTCGCGGCCGGTGAGGTCTTCCGGGGCGGTGTGCAGGTAGTAGCGCTGGAGGAACGACAGCACGGCGTCGCGGTCCGGGATCCCCGGAGTGCCCTCGTCCGTCGTCCCGGTCGGTAGGTGCCCCCCGACCGGGCTGTTCTCAGCGACCAGGGCCGCCCTTTCGAGCAACTCGGCCTTGGCTTCGTCCAGCTTGGTCTGCATTGTCCTCTGACTCCTGTCGCGCGCCGTTGCGTGACGTAGAAGGAAGTACGGTCTCTTCCCCTGCGGCTCGACGCCACGTCCCGGGGTCTCCGGTCTGCTCCGACGCTATGCCGCAAGGGGAGATGAGCGGGGCGTTATCAGCCATTCTCGACGCCGCTCCGGGGTGTGACGCTGATCTCCGCGCCACCTGCGCCCGGGGTGTGTACGGCGTCCTGGGGGCCCTCGCGGCCCCGTCCCGCCCGTGCGGACCAGCGACTGCCACCCGGTCGCGGTCGTCGTCCGCGGTCACCGGGCGCGGGGCAGGGGCAGCAGCGCCCCCGCGAGATATCGCGCTGATCACGCCACCAAGGCTATCGCTCTCCACCGGGGGCCCGTCATGAGCCGTATGTGTACAAAACAGGGGCGGGAAGTTTGACGTTCTGCACAGCGGCGGGGCGGGGGGCCGTGTGTGAGGGGCCGGCCGCCGGCCGGCCCCCGCCCTCGGGCCTCAAGGGGAAAAGTCGACGCGCGGCCCGCCGCCGGGGCAACCTGAAAGCACCCCACCTCTTGGCAGGGCCGCCACCAAGAGGCACGTTGCTGCAAGAGCGCCCGCCCGAGAGGAGCCGTCCGTCATGACCGCGAAGATCCTCATCGTCACCGGCGACGCAGCGGAGTCCCTGGAGGTCCTCTACCCCTACCAACGCCTGCGCGAGGAGGGCTACGAGGTCCACATCGCCGCCCCCACCCGCAAGCGGCTCCGCTTCGTCGTCCACGACTTCGAGCCCGGCTTCGACACCTACACCGAGAAGCCCGGCTACACCTGGCCGGCCGACCTGGCCTTCTCCGAGGTCGATCCCGGCCAGTACGCCGCCGTGGTCGTCCCCGGGGGCCGCGCCCCCGAGTACCTGCGCAACGACCCCGAACTCCGCAAGATCCTCAAGTCGTTCTTCGACGCGGACAAGCCGGTCGCCCAGATCTGCCACGGCCCCCTCCTCACCGCCGCCACCGACAGCCTCCGCGGCCGCCGGGTCACCGCCTATCCGGCGCTGGAGCCGGACATGCAGACCGCCGGCGCCACCTTCCAGGACACCGAGGCCGTGGTCGACGGCACCCTGGTCTCCTCCCGCGCCTGGCCGGACCACCCGGCCTGGATGCGCGAGTTCCTCACCGTGCTGCGCGCGAAGGCACCGGCGGCCTGAGCCGCCCCCGGACACCACGGCCCCCGCAGCCACCACCGGCCCCCCGGAGGCACGGGTGCGGGGACCGTGGTGTCCGCGGGTGCGGTGCCTCCCGGAGGCACGGGTGCGGTGCCTCCCGGAGGCACGGGTGCGGTGCCTCCCGGAGGCGCCGCACCCCACCGGCCGGCGTCCGGTTCACGCGGCGATCCGCTCCGCCACCTCCACGGCCTCCGCCAGCGAGTCCACCACCGGCACGCCCACCTCCTCGAGGCTGGCCCGGCCGTGCGAGCCGCCGGTGTACAGCACGGCCCGCGCCCCCGCGTGCAGCGCCGCCACCGCGTCGTCGGCGGCGTCCCCGATCACCACCGTGTGCTCGGGGTCCACGTCCGCCAGCGCCATGAGGTGGCGCACCATGTGCTCCGCCTTGCTGCCCCCGGACGGCCCGGTCCGCCCGTCGACCCGCAGGAAATGAGGCTCGATCCCGAAACCGCGCACCAGCGGAACGAGCTCCTCGTGGACGTACATGCTCAGCAGCGACTGGCTGCGCCCCTCCGACCGCCACCGCGCGAGCAGGTCGGCCGCCCCTTCGGTGAGCCCGCACCGCACCCGGTGCTCGGCGTAGTACCGGTGGAAGACGTCGTCCATGAGTTCCCACTCGGCGTCGGTGGGCAGCCTGCCCATCAGCCGCTCGTAGAACTTCGGCACCGGCACGCAGTAGAGCGCCCGGTACCGCTCTATCGTGATCGGTTCCAGCCCCAGCTCGACGAACGCCGCGTTCGTCGCCCCGATGATCGCGTCGTTGTCGTGGAACAGCGTGCCGTTCCAGTCCCAGACGATGTGCGCCGCTGACTTCCCCATGTCCGCAAACGTACCCGCCGCCACCGACAATCAAGAGAGCCCCGGACCCGCGGCCGTCGGCCGGCCGGGCCCGGCAAGAGAGCGCGGGGCCCGTGGCCGTCGGCCGGCCGGGCCCGGAGGGGTCTCAGTGCCCGGGTCCGACCAGGTGGGGAATCTCCTGGGTGGCGAACCACAGCAGTTCGTGGTCCTCGGCGCCGTCCACGACGGACTGCGCGTCGTCGTCGCCGCCGTCCGCCGCCGCCAGCGCCCGGGCAGCGGCGGTCACGTCCGTCTCCGCGTCCGGCGCGTCGACGTGTACCGAGGCCGCCTTGGCCAGGGGCAGGGCGGCGGCCACCCGCACCTCGCCGGGCGCGGCCGGGTCGGCCCCCCGGTCGGGGTCGGCCGTGGCCGCGCCGTCCGGTACGTCCACGGCGACGACGACCCGCCGGCGCGGCGCGCCCGGGTCCGCCGCCAGCAGCCGCAGCGAGGCGAGCGCGGCCCGGCCGAGGGCCGCGTACTCCAGCTCCTCCATGTCGTCGGAGAGGTACCACTCGCACAGCGCGGGCGTGACGGCGTACGCGACGAGCGGCCCGGCCACCCCCAGCCGCCCCGTCTCGTGCGCCTCGGCGAGACCGGGGAGGGTCAGGGGGACGTAGACACGCATGGTGGGCCGCTCTTTCCTGGTCGGAGGCTCCGTTCGAGGCCCCGGGGAGGGCGCGGTCCGCGCCTCCGGAGCGCCTTCAGGATACGTGCGGGAGTCCCCTTTCGAGTCCCGGTCCGCGCCCCCGCACACGTCAGCCCCGAGCCCGCCGATTCACCCCACCCGCCCCGTCTTCCAGGGACTTTCCCTCCCCGGCCACCCTGATAGGTGAACCCGCACGCCCGGCCACCGGCACCCTCCGCCGCCTTGCCCTCACGCACCGCGACCCCGTACAAGATCCACAACAGGAAGTTACCGCCCGGTAGACGACCGGCCGGGCAGCCACCGAACGGGGACACCCATGAACAAGGTCATGACGAGGGCCCAGCACACCCCCGGCGCCCGGCCGCCCGGCGCCCGGCCGGCCGGCACGCGTCCGCCCGGCCGCCGTGACACCCGCCGCCCCGCCGGCGCACCACCCCGCTCCCCGAACGGCAGCACCCCCCGCACCACCCCGCGCCCCGAGTCCCCCGCCGCCCCGGCCCCCACCCCTCACCGGCACCTCCCCCAGCCCCCTCGGCCCCAGCCCCGCCCCACCGACCTCTTCGCCGACCTCCTCGTCGCCGTCCTCAGCGGCCAGCGCCCGGTCCACGCCATGCTCCGCCACACCCTCGGCCACGCCTACGACGACCTGGCCCACCTCGCCGAACGCGGCCCCCTGCGCACCACCCACGGCCTCCGGCCGGTCGTCCGCGACATCGGCTACGAGATGCCCCGCCCCGGCGCCATCGAGGCCTTCGCCCGCATCAGCGCCGGCGACCGCCTGCGCGCGATGGCCTTCCGCCTGGAACTGGGCACCGACCACCGCTGGCGCTGCACGGCCGTCGAACTGGGCGGCCCCCGCAACCCCCGCCCCACGGACGACTGACCCCGCCCCCTCCCGCACCGGCGACGCACGCACACGCAGAAGGGCCGGACCACCCCCAGGTGACCCGGCCCTCACGCCCTACGAAGCCTCAGCGGGCTCCTGGCGCCCTGCTCCTACTTCTTGCGGCGCCGCCCCGCCTTGGCCTGCTTGCGGCGCTCCGCACGCGTGAGACCGTCGGCCTCGGACCGCACCGGCTCCTCGTCGACGAGATCGCCCTCGATGGTGCCGCCCTCACCGTCCACCGTCGGCGCGGAGAAGTGCAGGTTCCGCCGCTGCGGCACGTCCAGGCCCTTGGCACGGATCTCGGGCCGCCCGCTCGCCTGCGCCGGAACCACGTCCTGCTTCTCCATGTCGACCGGCGCGGCCTCCTCGACCGGAACCTCCTCGACCTGCTGCTCCACCTGGACCTCCAGGTTGAACAGGTAGCCGACGGACTCCTCCTTGATGCCCTCCATCATCGCGGTGAACATGTCGAAGCCCTCACGCTGGTACTCCACCAGCGGGTCCTTCTGCGCCATCGCGCGCAGACCGATGCCCTCCTGGAGGTAGTCCATCTCGTAGAGGTGCTCACGCCACTTGCGGTCCAGCACCGACAGCACGACCCGACGCTCCAGCTCCCGCATGATCTCGGAGCCGAGCTGCGCCTCACGCGCCTCGTACTGCTCGCTGATGTCGTCCTTGATGGACTCGGCGATGAACTCGGCGGTCAGACCGGCCCGGTCCCCGGCCGCCTCCTCCAGCTCCTCGATGGTGACCTTCACCGGGTAGAGCTGCTTGAACGCACCCCACAGCCGGTCCAGGTCCCAGTCCTCCGCGAAGCCCTCGGCGGTCTCCGCGGTGACGTAGGCGTCGATCGTGTCGCCCATGAAGTGCTGGACCTGCTCCTGGAGGTCCTCACCCTCCAGGACGCGGCGCCGCTCACCGTAGATGACCTCACGCTGCCGGTTGAGGACCTCGTCGTACTTCAGGACGTTCTTCCGCGTCTCGAAGTTCTGCTGCTCGACCTGCGACTGCGCGGACGCGATCGCCCGCGTGACCATCTTGTTCTCGATCGGCACGTCGTCCGGCACGTTCGCCATGGACATCACGCGCTCGACCATCTGCGCCTTGAACAGCCGCATCAGGTCATCGCCCAGGGAGAGGTAGAAACGCGACTCGCCCGGGTCGCCCTGACGGCCGGAACGGCCCCGCAGCTGGTTGTCGATACGGCGCGACTCGTGCCGCTCGGTGCCCAGCACGTACAGCCCGCCGAGGTCCTCGACCTCGTCCTTCTCCGCCTTGACGGCCTGCTCGGCCTTCTCCAGGGCGGTCGGCAGGGCCGCGGCCCACTCCTCGATGTGCTCCTCCGGGTCGAGGCCGCCCTGCCGCAGCTCCGCCTCCGCGAGGTCCTCGGGGTTGCCGCCGAGCTTGATGTCCGTACCACGGCCGGCCATGTTCGTGGCGACGGTCACGGCACCCTTGCGGCCGGCCTGGGCGACGATCTGCGCCTCACGCTCATGGTGCTTGGCGTTCAGCACCTCGTGCTGGATGCCCCGCTTGCTGAGCTGCTGCGACAGGTACTCGGACTTCTCGACCGACGTGGTGCCGACCAGGATCGGCTGGCCCTTCTCGTGCTTCTCGGCGATGTCGTCGACGACCGCCTCGAACTTCGCCACCTCGGTGCGGTAGATCAGGTCCGACTGGTCCTTGCGGACCATCGGCTTGTTCGTCGGGATCGGCACCACGCCGAGCTTGTAGATCTGGTGGAACTCGGCGGCCTCGGTCATCGCCGTACCGGTCATGCCCGACAGCTTGCTGTACAGGCGGAAGAAGTTCTGGAGGGTGATCGTGGCGAGCGTCTGGTTCTCGTCCTTGATGTCCACCCCTTCCTTCGCCTCGATCGCCTGGTGCATGCCCTCGTTGTAACGGCGGCCGGCGAGGATACGGCCCGTGTGCTCGTCGACGATCATGACCTCGCCGTCGATGACGACGTAGTCCTTGTCCTTCTTGAAGAGCTCCTTCGCCTTGATGGCGTTGTTCAGGTAGCCCACCAGCGGCGTGTTCACCGACTCGTAGAGGTTGTCGATGCCCAGCCAGTCCTCGACCTTGGAGACACCCGCCTCGTGGATGGCGACCGTGCGCTTCTTCTCGTCGACGTCGTAGTCGCCGGTCTCCTCGAGACCCTTCAGCGGGTTGCCCGCCTCACCCCGCTTCAGGCGCGTCACCAGCTTCGCGAAGTCGCCGTACCACTTGGTGGCCTGGTCCGCCGGACCGGAGATGATCAACGGCGTACGGGCCTCGTCGATCAGGATCGAGTCGACCTCGTCGACGATCGCGAAGTTGTGCCCGCGCTGGACGAGCTCGTCCTTCGACCACGCCATGTTGTCGCGCAGGTAGTCGAAGCCGAACTCGTTGTTCGTGCCGTACGTGATGTCGCAGGCGTACTGCTCGCGACGCTGCGCGGGCGTCATGTTGGCGAGGATGCAGCCGACGCTCAGTCCCAGGAACCGGTGGACGCGGCCCATCATCTCCGAGTCGCGCTCGGCCAGGTAGTCGTTGACCGTGATGAGGTGGACGCCGTCCCCGGAGATGGCGTTCAGATAGGCCGGCAGCGTACCCACCAGGGTCTTGCCCTCACCGGTCTTCATCTCGGCGACGTACCCCATGTGCAGGGCCGCACCGCCCATCATCTGCACGTCGTAGTGACGCTGGCCCAGCACCCGCTTGGCCGCCTCACGCACCGTGGCGAACGCCTCCGGCAGCAGGTCGTCGAGGCTCTCGCCGTCGGCGTACCGCTGCTTGTACTCATCGGTGAGGGCCCGCAGCTCGGCGTCGGAGAGGTCGACGAAGTCCTCTTCGATGGAGTTGACCTGGTCCGCGATGCGGTGCAGCTTGCGCAGGATCTTGCCTTCGCCTGCACGCATGATCTTCGAGAGGACGGACACGGGGGTTGGTCTCCTTGCCGGTCGGGCCTGGGACGGTCGGTTTCCATTTGACTTACTGAGCAACGGCCATCGTATGCGAGGACCCCACCACGCCGGGAGGTCTGGCGTGACGAGGACCGCACGCCGCCGCGCGCGACTTCACGTTCGGCTTCGAAAAGGACAACGGCCGGGCCCCGCGGATGGTGCCGCCCCCCGCAGACGAATTGCGCGAATTGTGATCACCCGCTCACCCGCCGCAAACGCATGGCGCCCGCCCCCCGCCCCGCGCAGAATCGGCCGATGCAGTCCGTCACGCTCACCACCCACCGCCTGGTCCTGCGCCCGGTCGGCCCCCAAGACACCGAAGCCGTCCACACCGCCGCCCAGGACCCCGACATCCAGCGCTGGACCACCATCCCCTCCCCCTACCTCCCCGAGCACGCCCGCACCTTCACCGAGGAGGTCGCCCCGGCGGGCTGGGCCGACGGCACCCTGTTCACCTTCGGCGTGTTCCTCCCCGACGGCACCCTCGTCGGCGTCAACAGCCTCATGAGGCGCTCCCTGGGCACGGCCGAGATCGGCTACTGGGCCACCAAGGAACACCGCGGCCGCGGCTACACCACGGAGGCCGCCCGCACCGCCTCCCGCTGGGCCTTCACCGACCTCTCCGTCGACCGCGTCGAATGGCGCGCCGAAGTCGGCAACACCGCCTCCCGCGCGGTCGCCGAACACGCCGGCTTCACCCTGGAGGGCACCCTGCGCTCCGCCATCGACAACAAGGGGGTACGCCGCGACTGCTGGGTGGGCTCCCTGCTCCCGTCGGACCTGGGCCTGCCGTCGACCGCCCCGTACCTCCCGGCACCCACGAACGGGCCGCACCCCTGACCCGTCCCGGACGGCCCCACTGTCAGACCCACCCCCTATCGTGCGCACCATGACGACCCCGCGCGCGACCGCAGAGCTCTCCGCAGACGAAGCCCGCCGCATCGCCCTGCGGGCCCAGGGCTTCCTCGGCGCCCCCGACCGCAGAGCCGGCGTCCGCGGCGTCCTGCGCCACCTCGGCGCCGTCCAGCTCGACACCATCTCCGTCCTCGCCCGGTCCCACGAACTCGTCCCCTACGCCCGCCTGGGAGCCGTGGGCCGCGGCACGGTCGAGGACGCCTACTGGAAGCCGTCCCCCGGCACGTCCGCGGCACGCCCCCACGCCTTCGAGTACTGGTCCCACGCCGCCTGCATCCTCCCCATCGAGGAATGGCCCCACTTCGCCTTCCGCCGCCGCGCCTACCGCAACCGCCCCCACTGGAACCACCACCTCCCCGAGGGCACCTACGACCAGGTCGTCAAGCAACTGCGCACCGAGGGCCCCCTCACCGCGACGGAACTGGGCGGCGCGAAGCGGACCAGCGAGTGGTGGGACTGGTCCGGCACCAAGGTCGCCGTCGAACGCGCCCTGATGTACGGCGAGGTCGTCTGCGTCGAACGCCGCGGCTGGAAACGCGTCTACGACCTGGCCGAGCGCGCCGTCCCGGCCGACCTCCTGCACGACGAGCTCGACGACCGCGCATGCCTGCGCCGCCTGGTCCGCCTGGCCGGCCGGTCCCTCGGCGTCGGCACCCGCGCCGACATCGCCGACTACCACCGCCTCAGGGGCGACCAGGTCGACGCGGTGATCGCCGACTCCGGGCTGGTCCCCGTCACCGTCGAGGGCTGGGCGAAACCGGCCTGGGCCGACCCGGAGGCCCTGCGGACACCCCCGCGCGGCCGCCACCGCACCACCCTGCTGTCCCCCTTCGACTCCCTCGTCTGGGAACGGGCCAGGACCGAACGGCTCTTCGGGTTCACCCACCGCCTGGAGGCGTACGTCCCCCGGCAGAAGCGCATCCACGGCTACTTCGCGATGCCGGTCCTGGCCGGCGGCCGCCTCGTCGGCCGCGTGGACCCGGCCCGCGAGGGCCGCACCCTGGTCGTCAGGCAGGTCACCCTGGACGGCCCGAAGGCGGTCCCGGCGGTCGCCCGCGCCCTGGTCGAGGCGGCGACCTGGGTCGACTGCACGGACGTACGGGTGGAACGCGTCGACGCCCCGGACCTGCGCGAGCCCCTCACACACGAACTCGCCCGCGCTCTCGCCTGACCGACGGCGCGCCACCGGACCGTTCCATGTGCGACGGCGCCACCGGATCGCTGCCGGATCACATCGCTAGCGGATCTCGAGGATCTTCTCCCGCATCGCGTACACCACCGCCTCCATCCTGGAGTGCAGCTGAAGCTTCTCCAGGATGTTGCGCACGTGGTTCTTCACCGTGTTCTCGGAGATGAACAGCTCCTTGGCGATGTCCCGGTTGTTCATCCCCGTGGCGACGAGCTTGAGCACCTCCAGCTCACGGTCCGTCAGCCGGGGTGCGGGAACGAGCCGCCGCTCGTCGGTCCGCTGGATCATCGACTTGAACTCGGTGAGCAGCTTCGACGCCATGGAAGGGCTGATCTGCGACTGCCCGTCGGCCACGGCGCGGATCGCCGTGGCGACCTCGTCCGTGGAGATCTCCTTCAGGAGGTATCCGGTCGCGCCCGCCTTGATCGCGTCGTAGAGATCGGCCTCCTCGTCACTGATCGTCAACATGATGATCTTCGCGCTGGGGGCCACCTCCTTGATGGACGTGCACGCCTCGATACCACCGCGCTTGGGCATCCGCACGTCCATCAGCACGATGTCCGGCAGCAGATCGGCCGCCTTGTCCACGGCCTCGGCGCCGTCGCCCGCCTCACCCACGACCTGGATGTCCTCCTCGGCCGCGAGCACGATCTCCAGTCCGCGACGGAACAGGGCGTGGTCGTCCACGACAAGGACTCTGATCGGCTCCTTGCGGGGAGTGCCCGCGTCCGGGCCCATGCCGACGACGCCGTCGACGGCATCCCCGTCATGCATCGGTCCGAAGCTGTCCGCCATCGTTCCTCCCCCTGAAGGCTGTGGCCGTGGTCCAGTGCCATCGCCAACGCAAGGCAACGGCCCACCGGTTGAGCCGTTGCCGCCATGATTCCATGCCAGGACGACAACGGTGTGACAGAGCGGTGCGCGAAGGGGTCGCACACGGGTGCCCCTGGGGGCGCATACCAGCGCTCCAGGGGCACCCGCTCAGCTGTCACGGGACCGGGTCAGCCGCCCAGCGCGCCGCCCGCCTCGGGCGCGTGCGTCTGCGTGACCATCGTGTCCGTCCTGAGGTGGATCACGCCGTAGTCGTAGGCGTGGCGCCGGTAGACGACGCTGGGTTCCTTCGTCTCGGAGTCGACGAAGAGGTAGAAGTCGTGCCCGACCAGTTCCATCTCGTAGAGGGCCTGGTCAAGGGTCATGGGTGCGGCGACGTGGGTCTTCTCGCGCACCACGAGGGGGCCGTCGCCCTGCACCTCGAGCGAACCGATCCGCTTGGTGGGGACGCTCTCCGCCTCCTCGGCCGAGGTGAGACGGCCGGTGCCGTCGAGGGTCGCGACACCCGGGACCTGGTCGGAGACCTCCGCAGCCGAGATCCGGCGTGCGCCGCGCCGCGTGTAACGCTTGTCGTGCTGCTTGCGCAGCTGGGCGTCCAGCTTCTCCGCCGCCAGGTCGAGTGCCGCGTACGGGTCGCTGGCCGCTGCCTCCGCCCGGATCACCGGGCCACGGGAGCGGAGCGTGATCTCCACTCGGTCGCTCCGGTCGGCCTGTCGGGGGTTGGGCTCCTTGGACACCTCGACGTCGAGGCTCATCACCTTGCCGTCGAGCTTCTGGATCTTCTCCAGGTTCAGCTTCTCGGCCACGTGCTTGCGGAACCGCTCGGGCACCTCGGTCTTGCGGCCCTTGACGACGATGTCCACGCAGAACTCCGTTCCCGGATCGCTCCGCACCCACGGCGGAGCATCTCCCTTTTGCACCAGACTCCGGCGAGCACCGGAACCTCGGACTCGGTGACTTCCACCTCCTCCTCCCCCATGGGCGAGATCTCCACCCAGGTGCTGCGGGTGATTAACAAAAACCGCAGCACGCAGCACGGCATTCGCAATGGAGGGGTGTGGCCTGCGGCTTCCCTCACAACCGAACATATCTCGCCCGGACGGATGTCGTCACCCTCTACCGCGACGTACCTCCGTTCAGGTGAATTCACGCTCCTATTACCTGCAACGACTCAACTCCGTCGCCGGTTCCGGTTTATTTCGAAAGCGTCCGGCGGCGCTGCCACCACGGCCGCGCAGACCACCTGACCTGCACCGCCGACGCCGGCTGTCCCCGCCGGCACCCGTCCCGCACCTCCCTCCCGTGCTCCGGACGGCCGTACCTCTCTGCCTTCCCGGGTGACGCGCCCGTACACAGCCGTCGCGCCCTCAACCCGTGCCGGCCACCCGACCGCACCCGCCGGCCGGTTCCGCCCGGCCGACCCGGCCGACCCGGCCGGGCCTGTCGCACCGGCGACCCGTGCGGCGGCCGCGTTCTCCGTCTCCCGCTCCCGGGCCACCGCCGCACGCACGGCGCGCGCCGCCTCGGCCAGTGAGGCACCCGTCGTGACGAGGTCGTCGACGAGTACCACCGGACCGCCGCACAACACCCGCGCCCCACCGGGCACCACGGCCAGCGCGCCCACCAGGTTCTCGAGCCGCTGCCGGGAGCTCAGCACCGACTGGTCGGCCACCGCCCGCCGCTGCCGCAGCACCGCGGCCACCCGCACCGACGCCCCTGCCCTGCGCAACTCGGCGGCGGCCGCGAGGGCGATACGACGAGCCGGATCGTGCCCTCGGGCCCGGACGGCCCGGGGGGAGGAGGGGAGAGGGACGAGGAGGACGGCGGCGGGGGCGGTGCGGGGGATGGGACTGGGGCTGGGGCTGGGGCTGGTTCCGGCTGTGTTCTCTCCGGCTTCTCCGAGGGGTGGGGGCCCCTCCCCCTCCCCCAACCCCACCCCCACCGCCCCCGCCAGCGCCGCCCCCAACGGCCGTGCCAGGCCCAGCGCCCCGCGTTCCTTGTGTGCCAGCAACACGGCGCGTACCTCGTCGGCGTACCGGGCCGCCGCGTGCACGGCGGGCAGCCCGGGTGGTTCGGGGTCCGGCCGTACGCGGCGCGGCGCGGTTGCGCCGAGTGCGGTACGGCATTCGGGGCAGAGCACCGTACGGGCTTGTCCGCAGCCCGCGCAGTCGGCCGGCAGCACGAGCCCGGCCAGTTCCTGCCACCACTGCCGAAGGCCTTCCATGGGGACTACTGTGCCGGGGCGGGAGTGAGTCGACCACCCCTGTGGAAAACGCCTGTGGAAAAGTCCCGAAAGGCGGCGGGGCGGGAAACCGGCTCGAAAGAAACCGGCTCTACGAACAAATGGACGAGTCGTACGACCGATCCAGCTCAGCCGCGCACATGCAAGGCAAAGTCCTCTCGCGTTTCTCCGAGAACAACCACCCCCGCCGGAACACCGCCCTCATCCCGGATAGAACGCCACCGAAGCGGTCTCCTTCAGCGTCCGCCATCCGCTTCCTCCGGGCAGCCACAGCAGTCCGTCCTTGGAGGTGGCGAAGAGCGGGGCGTCGCTGTCCTCGGAGGCGGCGATGCTGGTGACTTCGGTGAGGCCGGGCAGGGTGCCGGTTTCGGGGATGGAGCCGTCGCACTGCACGTACTGCACCTGTTCGACGCCGCCGGTCTCGCGCCCGACGACGACGAGCCGGCTGTCTCCGGCCCAGGACATGGCGGTGACCTGTTCGAGGTCGGGTGTGGCGGAGCGCAGTTCCTGGACGCTGACGGTGGGCTGCGTTCCGGTCCGGTCGCGTTCGATGCGTCCGATGAGCAGGGACTGCTTGCCGTCCTTGTCCACGACGAGCGCGATGCGTGTTCCGTCGGCGGCGACCCGGACGGCGTTGATCCGTCCGTCCAGGCCGGGGGTGAGCACGGTGAGGGGCTGGCCGGTGCCCTTCTCCAGGAGGAGCAGCCGGGGGGCGGTGGGGTCGCGGTCGGCGACCCACAGGTCGCCCTGGGCGTCCCAGCTGGGTGTGGTGAGCCGGTCGGCCTCGGTCTTGCCCTTGCTCTGGAGGAGGGGTTGGCCGAGGGCGGTACCGACCGTGGTGGGGGTGACGTAGAGGGCCTTGCCGTCGAGGGAGACGCCGGCTGCGGTGTCCTCGTCGCGGGCCACGGCCACGGAGCGCAGCTCTTTGCTGCCGTCGCCGAGCGCTCCGGGCACGGTTTCGGCCCGGGCGCTGCCACTGCCGCTGTTGGGCATGCGGACGAGCCGGTGGCCGCCGTCGATGAAGTAGAGGTAGTCGGGGCTGTTCTCCGCGCCGCGGTCGGCGACGGCCGTGGCGCGGTCGTCGCTGAGGGTGCACAGTTGTCGGCCGCCGGCGCGCAGTTCGATCTCGTCGACGGCGGGGCTGAGGCTCTGGAGGGTGAAGAGCAGCTGGGCGGCCATCTCGTCGCACTTGCCCTGGCCTATGCGGGCGGCCTTGCCGTTGAGCGGCACGGTGAGTTTGTTGCGGTCGTCCAGGGTGAGCGCGGTGACGTCCTGGGTGAGTGCCGTGCCGGTGGGGAAGCTGGACCGGACGACGGGCTCCAGCCAGCTGGTGGGCCCGTTGAGCAGGGAGCGCACCATCTGGGTCATGGGGTCGACGCGTTCGCGGACGTAGACGGGGTCGGCGACGGCCATGGTCCGGCCGGCGCCCGTGGTGGTGGTGTTGGAGGCGAAGTAGTACTTGTTGACGGACATGAAGTTGCGCTGGAAGTCGGACTTGCCCATGACGATGCCCTGGGGGAGTGCGTCGATGCGCCACTGCCGGGTCTTCTTGTCGCGCGTGAGGTACACGGTCTGGCGGTAGTTGCCGGAGGCGGGTGCGTAGGACTGCTGGGCGTCGAGGGTGGCGACTTCGGTGCCGGTGAGTTCGAAGGCGAAGTCGTCGCCGTCGTCGCGGTCGCCGGACTGGACGACCTCGGTGCCCGGCCCGTCGGCGAGGACCGTCGTGGAGCTGTCGGGTTGCCAGCGTTGCGCGGCTTTGGTGGTGAGGTACTGGCGGGCGGTGGAGTAGCGCGGGTCGTCGCTGGTCAGCGCTTCGAGGAAGCCTTGGACGATTTCGGAGGGCGGGGCGTCGTCGCGGGGCGGCATGGCGAACACCCTCACCTGGGTGTCCTGGCGCGGGGTGGACTCGACGCCTTGGAGGTCCCCGCTGTCGGGCATGGAGGCGCAGCCGGCGAGCAGGACGGCACCGCAGGCGGCGTACGCCATCGCGCGCGCCGGCGTGCGCCGACGGCTCCCCCTGGGGCGGCCCGCGCCTACGGCAGGTGTTCCCTCACGGCCGGTGGGCACCGCAGACGGCACCGTACGTTCCCCCTCCTGGTCAGCGCCCACCACATGTCTCCCGTCGCGGTCAGCGCTCACGGAATGCCTCCCCTCGCTGGTCCGGGCCGGCGGGTCGTGTGCCCGTCCGCTCGGGTGTCTCCCCGTGTGCCGTCCCGGTGGCGGGTGGTTCGTCCGGTCGGCGGGTGCCGGTCGTGGGCCGGGGCACGACGCGTGCGCCGTTGCCGGGCAGCGCGGTGGGGTCGGCGGTGGGGGCGGGCGGGGCGGGGCGGGGGGTGAGCGAGGGCCGCTGTTCACCGGCCGCGGGCTGCACGGGCACGGTGGCGCTCTTCTCGCCCGCGCCGCGGGGCGGGCCGGTGTCGTCGACTCCGCGGTTGCGGCGCGAGTCCTTGGGTTCCAGGGGTATGGGGGAGCCTCGCAGCGGCTCGTCGGCGGTCCTGGGCAGGGTCAGCCGGAACTGTGAGCCGCCGCCCGGCTCGCCCCAGGCCTGGAGCCAGCCGCCGTGCAGCCGGGCGTCCTCCAGGGCGATCGACAGGCCGAGTCCGGTGCCGCCCGTGGTGCGCGCGCGTGCGGGGTCGGCGCGCCAGAAGCGGCTGAAGACGCGGGTGGCCTCGCCGGGCTTGAGTCCGACGCCGTAGTCGCGTACGGCGACGGCGACCGCGCCGCCTGCGGCGGCGAGCCGGACGACGACGTCCTTGCCCTCGCCGTGTTCGACGGCGTTGACGACGAGGTTGCGCAGGACGCGTTCGACGCGGCGTGCGTCGGCTTCGGCGATGACGGGCTGCTGGTCGCCGCGGATCCGTACGGTGGTGCCCTTGCGCTCGGCGAGCGGTGCGGCCCCGCTGACGACACGGCGTACGACTTCGCGCAGGTCGATCGGTTCGGCTTCCAGGGCGGCGGCGCCGGCGTCGAAGCGGCTGATCTCGAGGAGGTCGGCGAGGAGGGACTCGAAGCGGTCGAGCTGGTCGGCGAGGAGTTCCGCCGACCGTGCGGTGACGGGGTCGAAGTCCTCACGGGCCTCGTGGATGACGTCGGCGGCCATGCGGACGGTCGTCAGGGGGGTGCGCAGTTCGTGCGACACGTCGGAGACGAAGCGTCGCTGCATCCGGGACAGGTCCTCCAGCTGGTTGATCTTCAGCTGGAGGTTCTGCGCCATCTTGTTGAAGGCCTCGCCGAGCCGGGCGATGTCGTCCTCGCCGGTGACCTTCATCCGTTCCTGGAGGCGTCCGGCGGACAGCCGTTCGGCGATCCCGGCGGCCATCCGTACGGGGGTGACGACCTGCCGTACGACGAGCCAGGCGATGGCGCCGAGGAGTACGACGACGAAGAGGCCGGCGGTGGCGAGGGTGCCCTTGACGAGGCTGAGGGACTTCTCCTCCTGGGTGAGCGGGAAGAGGTAGTACAGCTCGTAGGACTCGCCGTTGGGGTCGTTGAGCTGTTTGCCGATGACGAGGGCCGGCTGGGACTCCTTGTCGTTGCTGTAGATGATGCGGGTGTAGCTCTGGGCGGCGCCGGTGCTGGTGTTGACGCGGGTGCGCAGGTCGTCGGGGACGCTCTTGTTGGGGTCGACGTAGCCGGAGGCGCGTGGTCCGCGTCCGCCGCCGCTGTCGTCGCCGGGGGGCAGGGTGACGACGTCGAAGGCGCCCTGGCCGCCACTGGAGAGCGACGACACGAGTTCGCTCATCCATTCGATGACGTTCTGGGACGTTCCGCCGTCCACGGCGCTGTCGTCGTCGGCGGCGGCGCTGGCGGCCTCGTCGGCCTTCTGCTTGGCGACGGCGAAGCCTCCGGTGGCCTGGCTCTGGGAGGCCTTGACCTTGGCGTCCAGGAGTCCGTTGCGCACCTGTCCGATGACGACGAAGCCGAGCAGCAGGACGACGCCGAGCGACATCAGCAGGGTGGTGACGACGACCTTGAGCTGGATGTTGCGCCGCCACAGCCGCATGACGGGCAGCAGGGGCCGGCGCACCCAGCGCAGCAGGAGCCTGAGGACGGGGCTGTTGCGGATCCCGCCGTGCAGCAGCCCTCCGTCGAAGAGGTGCCGGAGGCGTGGTCCGGCCGCCTTCCGGCCGACAGGCCGCCCCGGGCGGGCCCCGGACCGGCCGGGAGCCGAAGCGGCGCTGTCTCCGGACATGTCAGCTCGGTCCTGCCTTGTATCCGACGCCACGGACGGTCACCACGATCTCCGGCCGCTCCGGGTCCTTCTCGACCTTGGACCGCAGCCGCTGTACGTGCACGTTGACCAGGCGGGTGTCGGCCGCGTGCCGGTAGCCCCACACCTGTTCGAGCAGGACTTCCCGGGTGAACACCTGCCAGGGCTTGCGGGCGAGCGCGACCAGCAGGTCGAACTCCAGCGGCGTCAGCGCGATCGACTGCCCGTCCCGCTTCACGGAGTGCCCGGCCACGTCGATGACGAGGTCACCGATGGCGAGCTGCTCCGGCGCGGGCTCCTCCGACCTCCGCAGCCGCGCCCGGATCCGGGCGACCAGTTCCTTCGGCTTGAACGGCTTCACGATGTAGTCGTCGGCGCCGGACTCCAGCCCGACGACCACGTCGACGGTGTCGCTCTTGGCCGTGAGCATCACGATCGGCACCCCGGACTCCGCCCGGATCAGGCGGCACACCTCGATACCGTCCCGCCCGGGCAGCATCAGGTCCAGCAGCACCAGGTCGGGTTTGGCCTCCCGGAAAGCGGCCAGCGCCTTGTCGCCGTCGGCTACGAAAGACGGTTCAAAACCTTCACCACGCAGCACGATGCCGAGCATCTCGGCCAGTGCGGTGTCGTCGTCGACGACAAGGACTCGTCCCTTCATAAACGACATCATCCCATTCTCATAACGGTGAAGGTGGCGCAGGTGAGCAGCGTCACCGGCCAGTGACCTTAGTCGCACCGAACCGTCACTGTCTGCCCCCGTCCCCCGCCGCTGATGTCAGCACCGATGTCGGCCCGGCGGCCAGAGGATCGTTCCTCCTGGACAGGCCCTGCCACGTCCCCGGTCGCCCCCCCACGACTGCTGGGCGCAAGGGCCTGGTGTTGCCGTCAGGGGTGGGGGCCGGTGCCTCCGCACGCCCCGCACGCTGCCCTTCCCCCATGGCGGGGTCGTCGGCACGCTGAAAGCCCGGTCCGCAGGCCTGAGGCGCTCACGATGACAGTGACCGTGATCCTAGTAGTCCTCTTCGTCGTCATCGGCTTGACCGTGGAGTACGGCAGCCCGCTGCCTCCCGGGACGTGCGGTGTGTGCCGAGGAAGAGGTACGTGGTTCAAGGACAATTGCCCGACCTGCGGCAGATCGGGCAGGGTGCGCAGGTAACCGCGTGAGGCCGGCCGGCCCGGACGCTCTCGGCGCAGAGCCTCGGCGTCTCGAGACCGCCGCCTCGAGGTGACGCGGAGCGACGCGTTCACCGGCCGCGGCGGCAGGACCGTGTCACCGCCCGCAGGGGACCGGCACTGATCCACAATCGCCTTGAGCAGTCGCCACCCCCAGGAGGGACGACGCGATGTCCGAGGACAGGGGTCATTGCTGCGGCCCTTCACGGCAGCGTCCCGGCACAGCGGCGGCGGTGGCCGGACCACGCACCGGGACCTCGCCCGCGCTCACCGCGGAGAGCGGTCCTGCCCGGAACGGCATGGGTCGGGGTAGTACTGGTCGGCCTCGCCACCGAGAAAACCGTAGACCTCGTGTCTCCTCAGCGTGCGTTGAACACTGCGGCGCAGTGCCGAAGCGACAGCCCCCGGAAGGGCACCGACCACCATGAAGCACCGGCTGCGGCCCGAAGACCCCGGATTCCTCGAACGCGCTCCCTTCCGGCGAACCTGCACCGGCGAGCTGCCGGCACCGGCCGGAGCGGTCTTCGAGCAGCTCGCCGCCCGGCCGGAGAACTGGCCCCGCTGGTTCGCCCGTACGGAGGCCCTCCGACGAAGTGGACGTCGTCGGCCGGGGTCCGTGTCCGATGGTGGCGGCGTTCCGGCGCAGGCCGGGGAGGCGGGGCAGGAGGGGGAAGCTCGGGTGGCGGTGGTCGGTTCACCCTTCTTCAGGCCCCTTCACCATCGGACACGGAACCCAAGACCGGGACTCCCACAGCCGGACAGGCCGATTCCCGCCCAGACCGTCCCGTCGATCAGCCGGCCGTCACCCGGCGAGGCCGGGCGCACAGCTCGGCGAGGCCCTCGGCGGTCACCGGCGACACCACGCCGTCCTCCGTGACGATCGCCGTCACCAGCTCGGCCGGCGTCACGTCGAACGCCGGGTTGTACGCCTGCGTCCCCAAGGGCGCGACCGGAATCCCCCCGCCTGCACCCGCCATCGGCACCTGCGGCGCCGTCACCTCCGTCACCTCGAACGCCGGCCGCTGCTCGACCTCGATCGACGCCCCGTCGGGGGTGTCCGGGTCCACCGTCGTCACCGGCGCCACCACGATGAACGGCACGTGGTGGTAGCGGGCGAGCACGGCGAGCGGATAGCTGCCCACCTTGTTCGCCACCGAGCCGTCGGCCGCGATGCGGTCCGCCCCGATCAGCACGGCGTCCACCTCGCCGGCCGCGAACAGCGACCCCGCCGCGTTGTCCGTGAGCAGCGTGTACGCCATGCCGTTGCGGCCCGCCTCGTACGCGGTCAGGCGGGCGCCCTGCAACAGGGGCCGCGTCTCGTCCACCCACAGCCGCCGGAGCCGCCCGGCCCGGTGCGCGGCGAGCGCCACCGCAAACGCCGTCCCCTCCCCGCCCGACACCAGCGAACCGGTGTTGCAGTGCGTGAGGACCCGGTGCCCGCCCCCGGGCAGCAGCTCGTCGAGGAGGGCCAGTCCGTGCCCCGCCATCCGGGCGCTCGCCTCGGCGTCCTCCTCGTGGAGCCGGCGCGCGGCGGCCAGCGCGGCCCGGGCGCCCTGTTCGTGACCGCCGCCCTGGGCGAGCTCCGCCCGGTAGGCGGAGCGGGCCCGGCGCACACCGACGGAGAGGTTCACCGCGGTGGGCCGGGCCCCTTCGAGCGCGGCCGCGGCCTCGTCCACGTCGAAGCCACGCGCGGCGGCGAGCGCGACGCCGTACGCCCCGGCGATGCCGAGCAGCGGCGCCCCGCGCACGGCGAGCGAGCGGATCGCCTCCACCAGCGCGGACGCGTCCGTACAGACCAGTTCCTGTTCCTCGGCCGGCAGCCTCGTCTGGTCCAGGAGCACCAGTACCGGGCCTTCGGGTGGTTCCTCCCAGCGGATCGCCGGTATGCCGGTGGGCCGCTTGTGCTCGCCAGGTCGCGCGTACGGATCAGCCATGCCGTCAGTCTGCCCGTTATCCGGCGGACAATTGATGCTGTGCAGCCCCGACCGCGGCCGGTCCCTCGACGACCGGCCCATGGCACGATGGCTCCCGAACTGCCGCCGCGCCCGCGGTCGGGCACCGTGAAGGAGCAACGATGAACGACACCCCGGGCTGGGCATCGCCCGGATCCGCCCCGTCCGACGGACAGGAGCCCGGGGTGTCCCACCCTGCCGATTCCGCCGACCGACCCGGCGGTACGCAGCCCACGGACCAGCCGGCCGCGAACCCGCAGAACCCCGGCACGAAGTGGTCCGAGGAACAGCCGCCACCGGCCCCGTGGTCCGCGCCCGCAGGCCCCCGCGACCCGGCGCAGTCTCCCCCGCCGCCCCCGCCCGCCCCCGGCTGGGGCACCCGCCCGCCCGGCGCCCCGGGTCCCACGGGCCCCGGCGGATACGGCGGCCATGGCGGCTACGGCACCCCCGGCGGACACGGCGGCCATGGCGGCTACGGCGGCTGGGGTGCCGGCTGGGGCGGCCCTCCGCCCGCCGTCAAGCCCGGCGTGATCCCGCTGCGCCCCCTCGGCGTGGGCGAGATCCTCGACGGCGCCGTCTCCACCATGCGCGCCCACTGGCGCACCGTCCTCGGCATCTCCCTGACCGTCGCCGTCGTCATAGAGGTCGCCGTCGTCCTCGTCCAGGGCCTGTTCCTCAACGACAGCGCGAGCACGGCCGCCCTCAGCGACCCGTACGCCACCATGGACGAGAAGTGGCGCGCCATGGTCGACGTCGCGCGCGACTCGGGCGTCGTCTTCCTGATCGCCCTCGTCGGCAGCATCACGGCGACCGCGCTCCTGACGACCGTCACCAGCCGCGCGGTCATCGGCAGGCCGGTGACGACCGGCCAGGCCTGGCGCGACGCCCGCCCCCAGGTACCGCGACTGTTCGGCCTGGTCTTCTTCCTGATGCTGACGGCGGTCGCGATCGTCGTCGTGGGCGCCCTGCCCGGCGCCCTGGTGGGCGGTGCCGCCGGTGACGGGCTGTCCGCACTGGGCGTCATCGCGGCCCTCGTCGTCGTGGCGTGGCTGCTCACCCGCTTCTCGCTCGCCTCGCCCGCGCTGATGCTGGAGAAGCAGAGCATCAAGAAGGCGCTCGCCCGCTCCGCGAAGCTGGTGCGCGGCTCCTGGTGGCGGGTCTTCGGGATCCAGCTGCTCTCCATGATCCTCGCCAACCTCATCGCGACGATCGTGGTGGTCCCCTTCGCCCTTTTCGGTGCCGCCCTCGGCGAAGGAGGAATCTCCGCCTTCACACAGGGCGACACCGACCTCGGCTGGTCGTACCTCGTCGTCAGCGGGATCGGCTCGGTGATCGGCTCCATGATCACGCTCCCGATCACGGCGGGCGTGACCGCCCTCCTCTACGTCGACCTGCGCATCCGCCGCGAGGCCCTCGACCTCGATCTGGCCGACGCCGCCGGCATACAGGGCTACGGGACCGCCTCCCCCGCCACCCCGCCGCGGAGCTGATGCGGTGAGCCCGACGGGGGGAGTCCTCACAGCCCTGCCGGCACCGCCGGGCGGCCCGGTGCCCGCGACGGTGCCGCACGGCACGCCCGCCTCCGCCCCGTCGTCCCTCTCACACGCCGCCGACCGGGCCGTACGCGTACTGCTGCGGGCGGGCGACGGCCTCCCCGTGTCCTTGCGGAGCGACGAGCCGCCGGTGACCGTCCCCCGCGATCCGGCGCGGGAAGCGGCCCGGCGCGAGCTGTCCAAGGGGCTGTACCACGAGAACGACCCCAGCCTGTTCGAACGCTTCCTGAACGGCCTGTGGGACTGGATCGGCGACCTGCTCACCGCCGCCTCCACCGCCACCCCGGGCGGAGCGGTCGGCCTGGTCGTGATCGTCCTGGCCGCCGTCGCCGCCCTGGCCGCCCTCTGGTGGCGCCTCGGCACCCCGGGCCGCCGGCCCGCCTCCGCCGCCGCCCTGTTCGACGACCGCCCCCGCAGCGCCGCCGACCACCGCGCGGCCGCCGAGGCACACGCCGCCCAGGGCCACTGGACCCAAGCCGTCCAGGAACGCATGCGCGCCATCGTCCGCGCCCTGGAGGAACGCGCGCTCCTCGACGTCCGCCCCGGCCGCACCGCCGACGAGGCCGCCGCCGAGGCGGGCCGCTCCCTTCCGGCCCACACCGAGCGGCTGCACGCCGCCGCCCGCGACTTCGACGACGTCACATACGGCGGCCGCACCGCCACCGACCAGGCGTACCACCGCATCACCGGCCTCGACCGCGACCTGGACGACACCACACCCCAGGCCATCCACAGCAGCACCCCCAGCGCGGACCACCACACCCGCCCCGGAGCGCCCGCATGACGACCGAGGCCGCCCTCCCGTCCACCTCGGTCTCGCCCACCGCCCGCCACCTGTGGACCCACGCCCGAGGCATCGCCCTCGCCTTCGTACTCCTGCTGGCCGGTGCCGTCGCCCTCGCCGCCCTCCGCTCCGACGCCCGCCACGGCGCCCTCGACCCGCGCTCCGCCGACCCCTACGGCAGCCGCGCCGTGGCCGAACTGCTCTCCCGGCACGGCGTCGCCACCCGTGTCGTCACCACTCTGGCGGACGCCCGAACCGCCACCGGCCCGGACACCACCCTCCTCGTCGCCGACCCCGATCTCCTGACGAAACGCCAGCAGCGCCGGCTGCACGCGGCGACCACCGACTCCGGCGGCCGCACCGTCCTCGTCGCCCCCGGCAGCTGGTCGGTGAAGACACTCGCACCCGGCGTCGCCGCGGACCCCGCCGCCAGCCGCGAGTCCACCCTCTCCCCGGCCTGCGCCCTGCCCGCCGCCCGCCGCGCCGGCACCGCCGACACCGGCGGCATCCGCTACACCACCACCCTCCGCGACGCGGACAAGTGCTACCCCAGCAACCGCCTCGCCACCCTCCTGCGCCTCCCCGCGCCCTCCCGCGACGGCGACACCGTCGTGCTCGGCGCCCCCGACATCCTCTTCAACGACCGCCTCGACGAACAGGGCAACGCCTCGCTCGCCCTCCAACTCCTCGGCTCCCGCCCTCACCTGGTCTGGTACCTCCCCTCGCTCTCCGACTCCTCCGCCACCGCCCCGGACGACGAGAAGAGCCTCGTCGAACTGCTCCCCGCGGGCTGGCTCTGGGGCACCGTGCAGCTCTTCGTCGCGGCAACCCTCACCGCCCTGTGGAGGGCACGCCGACTCGGCCCCCTCGTGCCGGAGAAACTCCCCGTCGCGATCCGCGCCTCCGAAACGGCCGAAGGCCGCGCCCGCCTCTACCGCAAGACCCGCGCACGCGACCGCGCGGCCACCGCTCTTCGCTCCACGACCCGCACCCGCCTCGCCCCTCTCGTCGGCCTCCCCGTCGCCCAGGCCCACACGCCCGAGACGCTCCTCCCCGCCCTGTCCGCCCACCTCCACGGCGACGGACAGGCCCTGCACCCCCTCCTCTTCGGCCCGCCCCCCGGCGACGACCCAGCACTGATCACGCTCGCCGACCGACTCGACGCCCTCGAAAGAGAGGTACGCCGTCCATGATGGACCCGACCACTGACAACGCCGGGAAGACCGGGGACCCGGGCGACGCCCGCGCGTCCCTGGAAGCCCTGCGGGCCGAGATCGCCAAGGCCGTGGTCGGCCAGGACCCCGCCGTGACCGGCCTCGTCGTCGCCCTCCTGTGCCGCGGCCACGTCCTCCTCGAAGGGGTCCCCGGCGTCGCCAAGACCCTGCTCGTCCGCGCCCTCGCCGCGGCACTCGACCTCGACACCAAACGCGTCCAGTTCACCCCGGACCTCATGCCGAGCGACGTCACCGGCTCCCTCGTCTACGACGCCCGCACCGCCGAGTTCTCCTTCCAGTCCGGCCCGGTCTTCACGCACCTCCTCCTCGCCGACGAGATCAACCGCACTCCGCCGAAGACCCAGGCCTCCCTCCTCGAAGCCATGGAGGAACGCCAGGTCACCGTCGACGGCACCCCCCGCCCCCTCCCCGACCCGTTCCTGGTCGCCGCGACCCAGAACCCGGTCGAGTACGAGGGCACCTACCCCCTGCCCGAAGCCCAGCTGGACCGTTTCCTCCTCAAACTCACCGTCCCCCTCCCCTCCCGCCGGCACGAGATCGACGTCCTCACCCGCCACGCCGAGGGCTTCGACCCGCGCGACCTGCACACCGCCGGCGTACGCCCGGTGGCGGGCGCAGCCGACCTCGAAGCAGCCCGAGCGGCCGTCGCCCGGACCACCGTCGCCCCGGAGATCACCGCCTACGTCGTCGACATCTGCCGAGCCACCCGCGAGTCCCCCTCCCTCACCCTCGGCGTCTCCCCCCGCGGCGCGACGGCCCTGCTGTCCACCGCCCGCGCCTGGGCATGGCTGACCGGCCGCGACTACGTCATCCCCGACGACGTCAAAGCCCTCGCCCTGCCGACCCTCCGCCATCGCGTGCAGCTCCGCCCGGAAGCGGAGATGGAGGGCGTCACGGCCGACTCGGTCATCAACGCCGTCCTCGCCCACGTTCCCGTCCCCCGCTGATGGCGCTCACCGGACGCGCCGCCCTCCTGGCGGCCCTCGGCTCCCTCCCCGTCGGCGTCTGGGCACCCGGCTGGACGGGCATCCTCGCCGTCAACGCCTCCCTGGCCGCGGCCTGCGCCTGCGACTACGCCCTCGCCGCCCCCGTACGCCGCCTGCGCCTGACCCGCTCCGGCGACACCTCCGTACGCCTCGGCGACACCGCCGACGTCACCCTCACGATCACCAATCCGTCCGGCCGCCCCCTGCGTGCCCGCCTCCGCGACGCCTGGCCCCCCAGCAGCTGGCTGCCCGGCACCGAGTTCGCCGCCTCCCGCCACCGGCTCACGGTCCCCGCAGGCGAACGGCGCCGCCTCACCACCCGACTGCGCCCGACCCGCCGCGGCGACCGCCACGCCGACCGCGTCACCATCCGCTCGTACGGCCCTCTCGGCCTCTTCGCACGCCAGGGCACCCACACAGTCCCCTGGACCGTACGGGTCCTCCCTCCGTTCACCAGCCGCAGGCACCTCCCCTCGAAAGTGGCCCGCCTCCGCGAGCTCGACGGCCGCACCAGTGCCCTGACCCGAGGCGAGGGCACGGAGTTCGACAGTCTCCGCGCCTACGTCCCCGGTGACGACACCCGTTCCATCGACTGGCGTGCCACCGCGCGTCAGTCGACGGTCGCCGTCCGCACGTGGCGCCCCGAGCGCGACCGCCGCCTCCTCCTGGTCCTGGACACCGGGCGCACGTCCGCGGGCCGTGTCGGAGACGCCCCCCGCCTCGACGCCTCCCTGGACGCGGCCCTGCTTCTGGCCGCACTGGCCTCCCGCGCCGGCGACCACGTCGACCTCCTCGCCTACGACCGCCGAGTACGCGCCGTCGTCCAGGGCAGAACGGCCCGTGACTTGCTCCCGTCACTGGTCGCCGCGACGGCAGCCCTGGAACCGGAGCTGATCGAGACGGACGCCCGCGGCCTCATCGCCACCGCCCTTCGTACGGCCCCTCGCCGCTCGCTGATCGTGCTCCTGACGGCGCTGGACGCCGCCCCCATCGAGGCGGGTCTGCTACCGCTCCTCCCGCAACTCACCCGAGGTCACACCGTTCTCCTCGCTTCGGTCGCCGACCCCCGCATCGCCGGTATGGCTCAGGCCCGCGGCACCATCGATGCCGTCTACGAAGCGGCGGCGGCCGCCCAGGCCCAGACAGAACGTCACCGCACCGCCGAACAGCTCCGCCGCCATGGAGTCACGGTCGTCGACGCGCCTCCCGACGAACTGGCGCCGGCTCTGGTGGACGCTTATCTGTCCCTGAAAGCGGCCGGACGTCTATAACGCAGAAACGGGCTCTCGCAGGAGAGCCCGTAGTCCATGTTCTCGACCCTGAACGCAGAAATCCCCCGTGCCGTCCGGCACGGGGGATTTCTCAAAAATTGTTCGGCGGCGTCCTACTCTCCCACAGGGTCCCCCCTGC